>NZ_QEKH01000015.1 GCF_003096415.1 Victivallis vadensis
TATGCCGGATTTTCGCTTGAACGCGGACGGGTTCGGATGTATTACCCGCCGCAAAAACAAAACTTTCATTTTTTCATATTACTTTTGACACTACCCCCTCGACTTGGCAAGAAAAAGTCAAGGATCAGCCGAGCGAGCTCATTGCCGTCAAATAGGTGTCTTCATGCGGAATATAGCGATCGCGTTGTCATCCCTCCTGCTGCCGGTGCTGCTGCAGGCGGCGGTGGTGGAAACAGACTGGTGCAGAATTGAAGCGCCGGATTCGGTCAAGGTGCAGGAAAACTTTTCCGTCAAAGTCTTCCTGAAACAGGGGGCACCCGCCGGGTTGAAGCTCGGCGGCGACATCCACCTGCTGAAACAAGACGGCACCTATCTCGGGTTCGGCGCTTGGGGAGGAACGCCCCGGGACGCTGCTTCCGGAAACGTGATGGAATTTCAATATCGTATGCCTGAGATGAAAAACGGGTCAGATACGGTGATTATCCACTATTTCCTGACGAAAAGCGGCTGGGCGGAACGGGTGAAGGACGTTTCCTCGCCGCGGATCAAAGTCGAAGGGGCCAATACGAAACGCCCGGCTTCCGCTTCGCTCAAGAAGAGCTGGATTACGACCGGCAGGGCGGAACGCGCCGACGGCAGACCGCTCTCCTCCTGTCCGTTGCGGGAGGGGGAGGAGTTTCTGCTCCCGGTCCGCTACTACGTCGATCCGTCGGACGACTGGGGCGGAACGGAGTTGACGATCCTCGGTGTCGGCCCCTGGATCGACTGTCCGGATGGCGTCTATTCGAAGCATCAGCGCCACATGATGTATCCGCTCGCAATCTCTCCACTCCGCTGCCGAATCGGCGAAGAGGTGCAGGAGAAGATCAAAATCCGGGTACCGAAACTATTTTCCGCCCGTCCTCCGGAAGCGGGGGTGCTCGGCGACAGTCTGCTGCTGATTTTCCAGTTCCGCGGAAACGACGGGGGAACATGGCCCTGGCAGGTCCGCACGGAACTCGGGAATTTCCAGCGCGGGGAGAGCTTTTTCGACTTGAGCACTCCGATGCCGGGCAACCTCTTCCCCGGTCCGAAACCAGTCGAGATCATTGTAACGCCCGGCACGCTGGCGGCGAAATCGGGGGAAACGCGCGAACTTGTCTGGCAGGTTTTCCAGATCGATGGCAGCCGGGTTGCCACAGGGAAGCAATCCCTCTCTGCCGCAGCGGAGCCGCTGCACATTTTCCCGCAAATTCCGCCGGAAAAACGGGGCACCTTCCGCATCCGTGCCGCGGTGGACGGCTGGGAAGCCAGAGAGACGACATTTGCCAGAATTCCGGACATCGAGGCGATGACCGGGGGGGCCGCCACGCCGTTCGGCGGCCAGAAGTTTGCCGGAAATCCGGAGGCGGTTGCCGCCGCCCGGCTGCTCGGCCTGCGGTTCTGCCGCACCTGGGTGAAGTGGAACTCGCTGCAGCCCGCTCCGGAGGTGTGGAACGATGCCTATCTCAATGAATTGAAAGAGTCGGTCGCACAGCTGAATGCGAACGACATCCGTCCGTGGCTGGTGATCTACGATCCGCCGGCCTGGGCGATCGACAATCCGGAAGGGTGGTCCGCCGGATTCTTTCCGTTCCCGTTCCGGGAGCGGCAGCTGGAAAACGTCGTCCGTCGGCTTGCCGAAACTTTCAAGGAACAGGTAATCGGCTTCGAATGGCTGAACGAGATCTGCCCTGGGAAACTCAGCAGCAATCCGGTGGACGACTACCTCCGTTTCTGCCGGGTCGCGACGCAGACCGCCAAAGCGGTAAATCCGTCGTTCGAAATTCAGGCCGCGGGCGGATTGTGGCCCCGCTCCTACCGGAAATCGCTGCTGGCCGCGGGACTCGCGAACCATGTCGACATTCTGCCCATTCACTACGGCGACTCCAATTCCGTGCAGCTGGCGACGGAGGATCTGAAGAACCACGGAGCGACTCTCCCGGTCATCGACAATGAAACCGGACGCGGCCTTTCCACCTGGAGCATGCCGCTGGAAACCGCCCTGAAAGACCGGAGCCAGAGCGACTACTTCTTCACCCGTTTCCCGGCGGAACTGCTTGCCGGCTGCCGAAGGATCGTGCTCTTCGGCGGCGAGCCGGATCCGGCCGGGAACTGGTCCCTTTTCTGGGGAGACATGAGTCCCCGCCCCTCCGCGGCGGCGCTGGCGGTTTTGATCTCCAAGCTCTGGAACACCAGGCCGGTCGGAGAGTTCTCCCTCGGCCGCGGAGACTCGATCAAACTCTTTGAAGCCCCAGGTAAACGGGCGGTCATGGTGGTCTCCACCGTCGAACGGGAAGGCGAGACCATCCAGCTGCCGGCGGGCAAAGGCAAACTCATCCTCACCGATCAGCAGGGCAACGAGCGGCACCTTCCGGAAGCGGAACGCCACACGCTCGAATTGACCACCTCCCCCTGTTTTGTCGAAGGCGGTGAAATCGACGTGCTCAAAGCGCAGCTGATGGTGCGCCCCACCACTGCGGGGAGTGGCGCTCCGAATCGGAATTTCGTGCAGGGGCACACGGCGGAACTGCCGGTCACGATTGCCAATCTCATCGACAGGCCGCTGAATTGCCGAATCGAACTTGCCGGCATTCCCGGCAAAACCGCACCGATCGTCATCACTGATCTGGCTCCGGGCGAAACGTTGCAGAAAAGTTTTCAGTTTCTGCCGGAGCGGAGCGGCAAATTCACTGCCATCCTTCGAGTGGACTTTCAAACACCGGAATTTCCGGAGGTGAAAAAACGCGTTTCCATCAGCGTCATTCAGCCGGATGCCGTCGGCAACCTGCTGAAAAATCCCGGGTTCGAACAGGCGCGGGGCGGGGAGGAAACTCTGCCGGCCTTCTGGTATCCGACGCCCGGCGACGCCGGGAGGCGTTTCCGGTTTCAGTCGCCGGATGAGCTGGGGCACGGGGAGTGGGTATTCCGCTTTCAGGGAATCGAAAAACAGTATGTTTCGATGTTCCAGAATCTGGAGGGCTCCTTCCTGCCGGGCAAATATCTCTACAGCTTCTGGATCAAGTCCGATTCGCTCCAGACCGGCAGCAACTACTCCGCTATCGCCCCGGGCGGCCGGAGCATCCAACGCCACTGGCTCCAGATTTTCCAGTCGCCGGTGACCCAGCCGCACTGGGAGCTCTTCTCGGCGGTAGTGGAGGTGCCGGAGAAGACCGAGAAGATCTCCTGCGTTCCTGTCTGTTTCGGCAACGGCTGGTCGATGATCGACAACGCGGTCTTCACCCTTTACGAAGGCACGGAGTATGTCGGATTCGCTCCGCGGAGCCGTTCGATTTCCATCGATGGGGAACTGAATGATTTCGACCGTTCCTCGCCGGTGCCGCTGCTGGGGAAGAGTCAGCTGCGGGTGGAAGCGGCCGGATACGATTGGAGTCCGCAGCGCTTCAGCGGTGTCGCCTACTTCAACTGGGATGCGCAGAATCTCTACGTCGGGGTCGAAGTGATCGACCGCGAACACATCCCCGGCCCCCGGGAGGAGGAGTGCGTCAAAGGCGACAGCATCGAAATCGCGATTCATCCGCAGAACCGTCTGCCGGGTGAAGAGAACAAGGCACTGCTCTTTCAGGTGAGTTCGGTCGCTCCGGGCGGGAGCGGGAGACATACGATCTACCGCCCGGACCGTTACTGCGGCGGCTTGAAATCCGGCTCCTTGGCCAAAGACTCTTCCGTCTACGACATCTCCGTACGGCGGCAGGGAAACAGAACCACCTATGAACTCGCCATGCCGTGGAGTGATCTCGGCGGAATTCGTGGTGAATTCGGCACGAAACTGGGACTCTCGCTTGCTCTGAACGATGGAGATGGAACGCGTAAACTGGCATCGATGGTTTGGGGGGGAGGGTTACTCCCGGCATGGAATCCAGACGCATTTGGAATGCTTGTTTTGGTAGAAAAACAGCAATAAGAAAAAAGGAAGCGCAACGGAGAAATCTGTTGCGGAATTATAAACCATGTTTTATCAGGAAGAACTGCGTTGGGCAAGAGAAGCGGAAGCATTGAAGCCGCACTTGATTCATGAGATGATTTCAACTGTCTCGGTAGTACGGACCGAAGAAGATTCTGCGGTATGGCAAGGCTGGAAAATCAGACCGATTGCTTCTCCAGAAGATATTTTCAATCGGGAGTTGCCGCACACTTGGGAATACACATTTGACTTCGGTCGTTTCTGCGTTGGTTTTCCCGTGTTGGACTTTGAATTTATTGGATTGTTTGATGCTCCGTTTCGATTGGAAATCAAAATGGCGGAAACTCCTTGCGAATTGGCACGTGACTTCTCATCATACCATGGCGACCTCGGCCGAAGTTGGCTTCAAGAAGCTTTGATTGTGGAAGATGTTGCGGTATCCACAATCCGTTTGCCACGCCGCTATGCATTCCGGTATCTGAAACTGAGAGTCGTGGGAAATTTCACTTACAAGGTGATTCTCCGCAATGTTCGATGCGACACGGTATCTGCAGCGGACTGGTCAGTGATTCAACCGCTTGGAGAACGGTATGACGAATTGGATCATGCAATTTACCGGATTGGCTTGACGACACTTGCATCCTGTATGCAGGAAAGCTTTGAGGACGGCCCCAAGCGAGACCGTCGTCTTTGGTTGGGGGATTTACGTCTTCAGGCGCTGGCGAACTATAATTCGTTTAGGAACTACAACCTTGTAAAACGCTATAATTATGAATATGAAGTTGATGATTTGACGATCGAAACGGTGAAAGAGGAGAAAAAAGACGAAATCACTTCTCCTGTATTTTCTGCTGATTTCAATCAGAATACAACGGCAGTCGATGATAAGGGGAAAGCGATTTTGCCGGAGCAAAGCAGCCGTGTTTCATTTGTTCCGGGCGTAGAAGGGACTGCTGTTCAGGTAAAAGCTGCCAATACCAAGTTACTGAAGTACCGGCCTGCACTATGGTTTGTTACGGAGGATGGGCGACTGGAAACGAAAAGCTTCGGTTTGCCGGGAGCGGAACTGGAGGTACCGTCCCTGAAGGATTTCAATATTTCCGTCAAGATGCGTCGCCTTGGCGAAGTGCCGGCCAAAGGGAAATTCTGTTCGTTCCAACTTACTGCTGCTGATGATCGGCTTCTCACTATCAGTAATAATCGTGAGAAAATCTGGGAAGTAAAGACTCTCGACGACAAATATTTTCCCCGGCAGATAGAGCAACTGGGGGCTGATTTCCAGGATGAGGCGATGCTAACATATACATTTGAACAAAAAGCCGGTGTGCTCACCTGCGCAGTAAACGGCCAGGAATTCTATTCCGGCCCTGGTGTCGACGTATTGAAGAAATTCACGATTATCTCGTATGGAGTTAACCCTCTCCTTTCCGCTGGTCGGAACGTCGGCCGGATTGATAACAATATTTTTCACGCCGAGGCAACAGAGCGTACGATGCGCCTCATAACCACTGAAGCCCGCTTCATATACACTCCGATATTCAGCCTCCGGATAATTCCGCTTCAAATGGTTCGCCAGTTCAACTGGGTCCGGGTTCATGCTGAAGTTTTCTATTTGGTGACAACAATGTCTGATTGTCACATGCCAGCTCTTCTTGTGTACATCTATTCCGCAATAAATCACTTGACCTTTGAACGATACCGTGCTACATTCTTTCATGGCTGATGTCTCCTTTGGGATGTTTTAACTGTCTGCATGACTCTGACCGTCAGAGCCGATGCCTTATTTACAGTATCACATCTTTGAGAATCAGCCTCTTTTATTTCACATGCGCTACTTCATTACTTTTACCATAGCAACTTTGAAGGTTGTTTTTGTCGGCGCGCTCACTTGACTGACGCGTCGACAAAAAACGGTTTTCAAAAGCAATGTTTGAGGAATATGTATTTATATACCTGATCGAGGAAATCTAAATTTGTTTTACCGATCAGTTCCTCTTTTCGCTGAATAAGCTGCATTTGATTCATTTTCATTCCTTCAAAGTAATGATTTTCGCTTCGGGAATTTCCCGGCTCACTCTGAGTGGCCGGGAAATTCCTCACCGCAAATCCCGGCCGAAAATTAATATTTTTCGCACTGTTTCAAAAGAAGAAACAAGAGTTGATATGATTCCATATTTTCAGCTTGTTTTTTGGCATAATAGACTTATAGTAAATGATGGAGGACTTCAATGAGTACATCGGAAGAAAAAAAGCTTGCATTTGTTTCTTTCTGCGTGGAAGAGTACAAGGCAAAGATGGGGTGTTCCGGTCAGAAGGTGATCGATTTTTTCAATCGCTATGGAGTGATTGAATATCTGCTGGAGCATTATGAGGTGTTGCACTCGATGGGAGCACGCGCCATTTTGGAGGAAATTGAAGCCTTCATTCGCAATCGGAGGGAGCAGGCATGAAATTATTCCACGGCGGCCTCGTTCCAGTCAAGGAGCCGAAAATTTTATCGGCCGACAGGATCGGAGATTTCGGCATCGGGTTTTACACGACCTCAAGCGAAGAGCAGGCCCGACGTTTTGTCCAAAGCAAAGCTGCCCGGCAAAATGTAGCCGAAGGATGTCTTTCGATCTATGATGTGCCGGATGATTTTCTGCACAATGACTTTCTCCGAGTTCGGACATTCAAAGCTGCGGATGAAGAATGGGTTGATTTTGTTTTGAAGAATCGGCGGCAACCGGATTTTTGCCATGATTATGATATTGTTGCGGGGCCGGTTGCGAATGATCAGGTGTACGCCAGTTTTGCTCTGTATGAAAATGACCTGATCTCGAAAACGGAATTATTGGAACGGCTGAAAGTCCGCCGGTTGGTCGATCAGATTTTGTTTCATACGGAAAAGTCTCTTTTGATTTTGAATTTTACGGGCAGCGAGGTGATCCGATGCAGGAAATAAACCAGCAGAATTTGCGCTTGCTGATTCCCGGGAAAGCTGCGGGAGTTGCCGGCCTGATTTCAAAGAATACCGGAATGCCGTTGAAAGAGGCATTGCTTCTGTTCTATCGCTCTTCCCTGTATAAGCAACTGGAAAGAGAGGAGACCAAAGTCTGGCATTACAGTCCGGCACAGCTTTATGAACTGGGATTTCGCAGATTTTCCCGCCATAAACGGAATGGCCCCGGGCACAGCAAGCTGGCAGCGCATGAAAAGTGGATACTGAAAGCTTGGAATGAGCAGCACATGAGTGCCAGAGCGATTGCCGAGGAGTTGCATAAACAAGGCATCGAAACATCACCGTCGAATGTTTGGAAATTTGTGAAAGTCCGCAGGAAGAACGAAAGCAGAAAAATAGATTAATTTCCCTCGTTTGGACAAACTGCTTGATTGGAAGTTTCAGCTTTTGCAAAAGCAAATTTCCGGGATCAAAAGATCAGCGGCTGCCCAGCCAGATAGGATTGGAAAATATAATCCGGGTTCTCGAAGAACATGCTGCTGTTGTAGTCATCCAGTTTATCAGCGATCCACGAATTATAAACCTCGACCAAGGCGTCTGCAAAATCAATGCCTTTTTCCCGGGCTACCGCAGCAATCAGACGTTTGTAAACTTTGCCGATGTCGAAGTGGGACGGTAACGAATAGCGGCACATTGCGACATTGTCGAATGTTCCCGGCTGAATGTGGCATTTTTCCACCAGCTCATCCAATAATTTATCCATATTCTCATTATGGTAAATATCGGCCAGCTCCAGCAGATGCCGTATCTTTTCAATTCCGAGAGCATTGACTACGACACGTCGGTGGTTTCTGGTTTTACGTCCGATATATTCGAGCAGAGAACATACGAAAAACAGATCGTTTTCCCGCTGATCTTCACGTCCGGTCATTTGGCAACCTCCTGACTGCTTTGAAAGCTCAAACAGCTCAAGGCCTTTTCTGAACAGAAAGCGATCTGATGAGTCGGATGCTTGAATTTTGCCAGAATCCAGAATTGTTCGCGTGTCAGAATACCGCTGATGAAATCCGCCACATAGTTCCAGATCTGGTCATTGGCCATTGCTCCAATCACAATATCATGCGGATGCGGTTTGCCGTTACGGCAGGCCACGATGAAATCCAGCCATTCTTCCGTCATCTGGTCGAAAGCAAGGATATCCAGTTGGAGATTCGGAGTGTATTCGTAGGTGTTGACGACCGGAGTATCGAAACGTCTTGACCAGCGCTCTGCTTGAGGCAATAGTTTCGTACAGTAGAAACCCGGTCCGAAATCTTTATTATTTCGACTCGGTTTGACTTCCGGAGTCCGGATTTCACTGTAACCGCCGTGATAGACAATCATTGTCGCAACCTGTTTTTCCATATATCGCAAACTGTGGTACTTCAATATAACATTTGCAATTATATTTACAAATGATACCGGCCCGAATTACGCGGATATTCGTTTGAGGCGGGCAAATGCTTCCGCAGCAATGTCGGCAGCTGCGATCTGGGCGGACTCGCTGCAGATTGCGATAGCTTCTCCATCCTGTAATTTTGCCGCTGAACCGTTGACGGCGTATAGCACGCCGTCCGATTTGCGGTAGAAAATCTGAATGGTTTCGTCAGGATTTTTGCGTTGTTCCAATTGAATATCGATGATAAGTTCCGTTGGTTTGGTAATTGCCGGCAGCATTTCTTTTTCCTCTTGTTCGGTGTAAAATATGATTCTTCATTGCTGAAAAATCAAGATTCGGAATGAAACTTCCGGGATGATTTTCCTTTTTCAGACTTGAGCAGGTAAAAGTGATAAAACACTTTTCGTATTTTCATTGGCAGTTTGTCCGTATGGTGTGATAAATCTGCCGCAGCCATTGGTACTGATCCTGATATTTTGTCTGCCGTTTGCCGTTATCAGCCAGAATCTCATCGAAGAGGTAAGAGATCAGCGGCTGACCGTGAAGTGAAACTGAACTGATAAAATGAACCTCCGGAGAAGTTCTGTTGTCGGGAACCACGCTTCGGACTTTCGGCAGCGACCGATCGAACCGCAACTGAACCATGTTCCGGTTGACCGGCAGGTGTGGGGGCTCAAACCTGCATAACTGCATCTTCGCTTCCTGCGGCAGCATGAAGAGGTAAACGGATTCATATCGTACTCCCTTGAAGAAATCGACCTCATGATTTTCCGGCTCCTCCACCTGCTCAAAAATGTTCCGGTTCTTGCCGATCAATTGCTCTCTCAAATCACAGATGCACAGGTTTTCCAGTGTTCGTGTCAATTCGATCTCCACACGGCAGCTCAATTCATTGATCAGGATTTGTTTCAAAGTCTCTTCCGGTTGCCGGATTGAAGCAATGTGGGCGAAGTAGGTCGGCCAGATATAGACAACGTCATCATCATAGCAGTTGAGGCAGTATTCAATGGAATCCATACCGATGGTTCGGCATTCCTCGGAACTGAATGACATGAATTCAGGACGCTGTCCCTTGCCGGGAAGGATGAGTTGTTTTTTGACCAGGAATTCGATTCTGCCTGCCTTGAGATCGACATGAGCCATGACGATGGTTCGGCGCTCGTTCTTCATACAGCCTCCGGCATGACGGCTGCTTTCTGCCGGGAAAGCGGCAGGGACTGTTCCGGCGGCGGCAGCGCCTCCCATAACCAGAGGGTGACATATGCGGCCGGCAGCGTTTCAAGATTGACACCGGAATTCAGGAATTGTGTCCGGATACAGTGGCAGTAGAATGGATCATGGCCCTGAGTTGCGAGGTGGGTTTCAATCAGTTTTCGTTTGTCTGCACATCGTTGCCATGAAGCCCATTTTCGGAGTTTGAGATTGTTTAAGCGGGCCAGCTTTTGCAAGCGCAGCCGGACACGTTCCCGATGAGACCGTTCTTTGGCAAGAATCATTCTGCCGGTTTCCAATGCCGTGGACGTCCAGAACACTTTGGACATCCAGCCCGGGCGGTTCTCCGGGCAGTAATCCATCGTCAGATCGACCGTCCCCCGCCAACGAGCAATCAGATCGCTTTCCGACAGTCTGTCGAGCTTGAGTATGAGCGTCGGGAACAAGATAATCCGTTCCCGGCTCATCGCTTCGTATACCTCGCATCTTCTCATGATACCTCCTGTCCTTTTGGTTCTGCGCGCTCAATCGCAGAGCGCGCAGAACAACAAGAGATAGGATAGAAGGGAAAATATTTTTACAGATAGTTTTCATGACATCGGCCGGTTCTGTTTGGAGTGGAATTTCCACATTCTCCTGCGCTTTCGTTCGAGATTTTGGATTTTTCCCTGAACCTCTTCCCATAACGTGTCGTCGAGACTGTCCTGCCATTGTTCCAGTTCATGCCGGGAGCGAAATATTTTTATTTCCGGACAATTGGCCTGCATTGTTCGAATCGCGGCATCAGTAAAATCGGGAACGGCAGCGAGCGGCAGGACATCCGCCTGATTCCCGCCAGGAAAGTTGAAGCTGAGAAAAACCAGCTCCGCAGAATCGTTTTGTGAATACATACGGAGTTGCCGCCGCCATTTTTCGACTGTCACTCGGCTGTTTTTATCAGGTTTCGACAACTGATTTATGGTTTCCCGGAACGCCTTATCTATTATCAGGTAATTGAGGTCGAATTTCGAGGTACAGAATAAAAACAGATCCTCATCCGCGATCTCATAGACATGATAAGGGTGCCCATCTTTGAAACTGATCAAAGTCAGCATCCGTTTTTTCGGAGTCCGGAAAAAGCAGGCCTCAAGAAGAATCAGGAAGATCGCGGCGATCAACAAAATTCCCATGATCAACATCGAGAATGCCAGCGGTTCGGAAGAGTCTTTACGAGTATCGCTTCCAGCGAGTATAATCAGGAGCAGCCCGAAACAGCCCGCTTCCAGCACAGGCAACAGTTTTTCATGCTTCATATTCAATACTCCGGAATTGGCCCCGCTGCAGCCGTACCACTGCCGCGGGGCGGGGGGGACTATTTGCCGATAACCGGCGCTTTGGTTTCTTTTTCCAGAACCGAGCGGGTATCGAGGACACTGCCGAGTTCGATCATATCATCTTCCGGCATATCGAATCCCGGAATGATTTCCTGCGGGAGTTCCGGAGGATAAAGCCGCTCCTCTTCAAGTTTGCGGCGCTGTTCCACCGCTTCGCCGAGTGTGGCGAAACGCAAAAGCCCCGTTTCGGCACTTTTTTCCACTTCATCGGTGAGGTGAAAGATTTCGCCGATATCACCGGCCGCCCGAACACAAATGGCATACCTGACCGGTGGTGTAGCAGAATCACCGTCCCGGAATTTCTCCCAGAGCCGATAGTCGCGTTCCGCTTCTTCTTCGGTGTCGAAAGTGAATCGCTCCCGGTAGTTTTCCCTGAGTTCGTCGTGAGTGATTTCCCATCCGGTTTCAGGCGGAAATGGTTCGATATCGTTGAGCTGTACGAAGAAGGGCGCGGTTTCAACTGTGAAACCGAACCTGGGCTTTGCGGGTGGTTCCGGCTCCCGGCCGGGTACTGCGAGTGGGAGTTCGATCTTCTGCTCGCGCAGCCGCACCAGCTCCGGGTAGAGTTCGACGGCATAGCCGCGCGCGATCTCCCGGCCGAGGGCATCGGCCCCGGCCAGCACCATATCGTAAAGATAATGCGAAGCCGGCAGCGGCAGTTCCTCCTGAATTTGAGCGCGGGCGATAGCGCCGCCGATCCGGCGGGCCCGGATCAGAAAATCGAGGCGGTTGCGGGAGTCGGCATCCATTTGCGGATGGGCGGCAGCGGCGGCTGTCTCCGCCGGAGCTTCCGGCACAGAAAGTTGACGAAGTTCCGACAGGATTTTTTCACGCAGCGGCGCGGACTGAAACCCGTCCTCCTGACGGTGCATTCCGATTTCACAGGTGAGTTTGTCGATGAGTTTCCGGTAATGTTCCATCATTGAAATGCCTTTCTTATTTGATTTGACTGTTGCGCAGAATGTCGAGAGCGGCGTTCCGCGACATCATGGCGGTTTCGTAATCGGGAAAGACCTGAGCGTACAGGTCGTAGCGGGGAAGCGAAATCATCTCCGACTTCTCGCCTCGGGCGGCCGGCGTGATCTCGCCGATCTCCACCCGACCGTCGGAAAAATACCGTTCGCAGTAACGCGCGGGTTCGGGGGATTTTTCGATTTCAGATGTGAAATGTTTCTGATTGGCGAGGAAGCCCCACACCATCGAAATGGGCGTTGCCAGCTCGGCTTCCACCTTGCCGCAGCCGCGCAATGCGAGAGAGCCGGCCATGGCCCGCCGCGATTCACCGGCTTCGGCTTCCGCTCGCGCGAGGATGATATTCCGGAGATAGTGATGCGCCCGATTCCGGAAAATCTCCTGATTGGTTTCTTCCTCTCGGATTAGGGAGAGTTCGAGGAGCGTGACGAACAGTTCCATCAGAAAATAGCGTTTTTCGACATCCGGCTCCTGCTGGAGAAAATCGCAGATGTAATTCCGGACGCCGGCGCTTTTCAGAACCGGGTTGGAGAGCGCGGAACGGATCAGCCGCAGGCGCCTGTCCGCCAGTTGGAAGATTTCGATGAATCTCTCCGGCAGGAATCCCGGCTCCGTCTGCATCTCCAGTTCGAGGTTCAGGAACTTGAAGAAGACGCAGTGAAATTTTCCGGCGCACTGCCAGAACTTCAGGTGAAGCCGATCCCATTCGCTTGTCAACTCCATGACGCCGGCCAGCCCCCACTCTTTGATGGTACGGTGGTACTCTTTGTCGGCAGCCAGGTGCCAGACGATCTTGAATGGCGGCGTGATGCCGTACAGCTCGTCCAGAACGGCGGTGCGGCATCCTTTGCCGGTGAGCTTCGCGTGGACGGCCTTGCGCTTGAGCATCAGCAGGAACCCCTGCAGCCTGTGGTCGAACACGTGGGTCTGGAAACAGTCGTTGATCAGTAACATGAATGGAACTCCTTTGTTTGATTGGGTTTGGGAAGCAAAATCAACTGCCGCGATCCGCCGGGAGCAAGATCGAGCCAGCCGGTTCGTTCTTTTTCCGGGGAGCACAACAGTTCGAACATAAATTCTCGGATGGTTCTCTCGACGGAGCTGCGAAGCTCGCGCGCGCCGTTGCGCGTATTGTCGATGGAGCGGATCGTTTCCTCGATCAGATCGGCCGAAAAGCCCCTGATATCGATCCGGTGCGTTCCCCGGTAGACCGGAAGCAGCTGCGCATAGAATTTACGGGCGATCAGCCGCAGGTGTTCCGGCTTGAGCGGCCGGAAGATCAGGATTTCATGGTTGAATTTGCCGAAACGGGCGACGAATTCGGGAGAAAACCGCTCTTTCAACTGCATCTCCAGACTCTGCTGCAGCCGGCGTTCGCTGAGGTGTTTTGCGCTTTGGAAAAGGTGAGCGCCGATATTGGAGGTGGCGATCAGGAAAAAGCGTTCGAGATTGTAGGTGCGATTGTTGTTGAGCGTGATCCGCGCGGCATCCAGCTGCTGCAGAAGGATCGTGAAAAGCTGCGGATGCGCCTTTTCGATTTCATCATAAAGGATGATGCCCTCGTCGTTCTCTTCGAGGAAGCGCTCAAGACGGCCCGGAGATTTTCCGCCGGGAGTACCGAGCAGGTTGACCAGCGCCTCCTCTCCGGCCTGGCGTGAAAACTCCGACATATCGAGCCGCAGCAGCCGCGCATCGGGCGAACCGTACATGAACTCTGCCGCGGCCCGGACGGATTCCGTTTTCCCCACACCGGTGGGGCCGAGCAGAAACAGGGTTCCGCGCGGCCGGTTGGGAGTGCTGAGTTGGCACCAGCCGTATTTGATGCAGTCGGAAAACGACCCGATGACGGTCTCCTGTCCGATGATCTGCCGGCGCAGAAAAGTTTCCAGACGACGGCTTTTCTCGACGACTTCCCGCATGGTGTCTTTTGAATCTCTGTTCAGGTTTCTCATGGTTAATTAACTCATAAAAATTTGAAATTTTGTTGAGATTTGCTCTTGATGTTTTGAATCCGAGATGCTTTATTGATATCGCATAAAGGAGATCTATTCTAAAATTAAATTAAACACATATCATCTTTATTTCAAGCGCATAGCAAAAATAAATCAAATAAAAATCGATAAAAATGAATCATATATAACCATTGTATATCACGGTTATTTATCGTTACGATAATAACGATAAAATAATAGTAAATAATAACGATAAAAAACAAGGAGCGGATAAGATGAAAATGTACCATCAGCTCTCCGACAAAGTGAAAGGCTTCGTGATTTCCGTTGTGATCCTGGGAATGTCGTGGCGGTCGGACGCCTCAATTCAGCAGGTGACGCTGGACCAGGGTCTCGGTTTTGTGGGGTATTTCATAATCGGGATGATCATGCTGACGAGCCTGATTCTGATCGGAGTCGGTGGGTATCAGCTCAGCCAGGATTCCGGACGCGGCAAAATGACGATTGCCGGCGGCGTACTGACCCCGGTGTTTCTGGCGGTGGTCTATTGGATCTTCAAAAATATCCTGAACATCGACCTGGATTTCATTTCCAATCTGTGAGGAGCCGGATATGAACGAGGAAATTTTGATCGTAATCAACCGCAATCCCGGCCAGGCGGTTCACTCGGTCGTGAAACTGTTCGGCATCCGCATTCGGGGCAACAGCGTCTACATCTTTTTCGGCGGCCTGCTCGCCGGGGTGCTGCTGGCCATGGCGGCTTATCAGGTCAGCATTCTGCTGGCGGCGATGTTGCTGGTTGCGCCGGCAGCTGCTGCGGTCGTTTTCATCCGGATGTTCGTGGCCAACAAACCGCGCGGTTATTTCGGCTTCTGGCTTGAGGAACGTTTTCGCGGTTCCAAACTCAATCCGCCGCAGAAAGCAGGAGGTAACCATGCGTCTGCCTAATGCGTACATCGTACAGACAGCGAATCCGCAGGAGAGTTTTCTGGTCTACGGGGAACTCAACTCCAGGGGATTTGCAGCGAAAGGCTACCGGCTTGAGGTGCCGAATCTCGACAATGCGGGCAATGCGCTGAAGAACGATCTGTTCATGCGCCTATCGGGCTGGCTGGCTTCGCAGAGCCTCGATAAGCGCATCCAGATCCGCTATACGCGGGATGCGGACTACCGGGATATTCTGGAACGGTACAAAGAGGACACGGAACAGTATGCCGCCGATCTCTGGAGCCGGAAAATCCGCTCTGAGAATTATGATGATTTCATGCGGCGAATTGCGGAACGCAGACTGTACCGGGAGTATGTTTCCGTATATTTCAGCAGGGAGCTGCGTCAGTTTATCGGTTCGGATTTCATACCGGAACAGGAACAGGACAGGCGCCAGTTTGAACGGGAAGTGACGACCGCCTTTGAAGCAGACCGGACGGAACTGCAGCAATTTTTGAATCAGCCGGTAACTCCGTTGGATCACATCGGACTGTACAAGGAATACTACCGCGCGGTCAATAAATCGGCGTTCGATCTGGATATCGATTACGAGGAGGATTTTGAGGCGGATCTCGCCGGAATCTACCGTTGCGGCTATGCGAAAACTTCTTCCGAACCTGGTGCGGTGAGTTTTCACTCGGACGGCTATTTCCACAATATCTTCACACTCCATGACTTTCCGAAAAGCGACCTGACGCCGTTCGCCGGCAACCGCCTGCTGGGAAACGATATTCAGAATTTGACGATAGCAGTCAATATTGAACCGCTGGACACGGAAAAGGTCATTGAACAGAAACAGAAGCACTGGCGCCGGGTGCGTGCGGACCTGCTGGAAGAAGAGAGCGAAGTTGCGGCCTCCGCCGGGCTGGATGAGCTGACCGAGCACATTTACCGGCTCGGCAAGGGAGAGGATTCGCCTTTCCGGATTGAGTATGTGATCCATACCTGGAATAAGGATGCCGCTGAACTTCAGAGCGACAGCATGATTCTGCGGCAGGCTGCGACTTCAATGCTGACCTCGCTGGACTCCTATGAACTCGGTCTGCAGTCCATGCACAATTTCCTGAAGACGCTGCCGGGGTACACCTGGTATAAGCGGCATGATGCGGCACTGGACTGCATGCACCGCCCGCTGGCGGCCATGCTGCCGTTTTCCTGTTCGTTTGTCGGAAAAGGCGCGGAGGGAAATATTCTGTTCGGAGGTGATCACTGCAATCTGATGACCTTTTCGTTTTTCGACGGCGACACGCCGCAACATACATTGTGCCTGGGCCAGACCGGATCGGGGAAGTCGGTCAATTTCGTATCGATTCTCTCGCAGGCATACTACCAGTTTGCCAAGGTCGTGATCATCGAAGAAGGCGGCAGTTACTACAACCTGACGCGGATTCACGGGAATGAAGCACAATATATTGTGATCGACCCGAATGCCAACCAGACGTTGAACTACTTTGACACCGGCGGCCTGCCGCTGACTCCGGGACAACTTGAATTTGTGACGGCGTTCCTGACCGCCATGTGCGGCGAGAGCAGCGACCTGGAGGTGATTCAGGACCGGACCGCTCTCATCAGCCCGTTCGTCGCGGCAGTCTATACGGATGCGTATGTCGAATGGCGCAACCGGAACCGCGAAGGACTCGAACAGGCTGCCCGGATGGCGTTGTCCGTGGAAAAACTGATTCCGTCCATGCCGATCGACCGGAATACTGCGCTGGACGCCTGGATCGAACTGCGGGATGCGCTGGCAGCCCCGGCGGAGAGTCCGGATGAGGCCCGGCGCCGACTGAAGGAACTTTACAAATCGTGGACGATCCGGGAGCTCAATGACTATATCATCGAGGATCCGGAGATGCTGCGCAATATTTCGTATGCGTATATGGCGAAGTCGGATATGCCCTATCACAGTCAGCTGGTGGAGGCGCTGCGCGAAACTTCGCTGCTGCATCTGGATCGCTCCGACCTGAACCGGGTCGCGGCCCGGCTGGCGGTCTATTCCGTTGAAAGCGGCAAAGGCAGTCTGTTCGACGGAGAAACGACGGTGGATCTCGGCAGACGCTGGGTTCATATCGAACTCGGAAAAATCGCGCAGAGCGGTTCCGTACTGCGGAATCTGGTCGGGATCGTGATCAACAATCTGGTGATGAACCAGATCATCAATATGCCGCGCGGCAGCGCCAAACTGTATTTGTTTGAGGAGCTGGCCCGATTGCTCGCCACGGTTCCCGGAGCGGCGGAGATCGTCAAACAGTCTTATGCCCAGTTGCGGAAATACAAGTGCGTAGCGGTCACGATCACGCAGTCCGCCGCCCAGATGACGCAGAGCGGTGTGGGGCAGATCGTGATGACGCAGAGCAAGCAGTTTCTGTTTTTGCGCAATACCGATGCGGCCGAACTGCGGCTGATCACGAATTATGTGCCGCTTTCGGAGGATGCTCAACAGAACATCCGGAATTTCCCGACGCCGGAACATCTGCCGCCGGGCAGGAAGTTTTCCTCGTTCCTGCTGGTTGCGCAACGGGCCGGCTGGCCGCTGTGCGGCGTCGGACGGAATTACGCTTCTTCGGCGGTTCTGGCGGCCGCGGCGACCTCGGGAGGGCTGCACAGCCGGCTGGAACGGCTGATGAAGGAACTTCAGGCGCAGAATGCGGGCTTGCCGTTTGCCGAACTGCTTTTGAGGGCAATGGAGATCGCGACGGTCGACAACACGCTGTTTGCGATCCTCGACCGGATCGAAAAACTCGGCAATGAACAGATCAAATCTCTGGTGATCGATGCCAGAATTGAGTTCAAAACTTTACAGAAAGGAACAATGATATGAAGAACGACCAAGACAATCGCCGGAGCTTGAAATGAAAATTCCAGTTCTCAATGAAGGCATCAAAATATCAATCAGTTTACAGGAGGCATTATGTTAAAACACTCACTGCTTGCGACAGCTCTTACCGGAATCATGCTCTGCAGCCATGGAGCCAGAGTATTTTACCAGTCCGAGGAGGCGGCACGGAGCTACCAGATTCCGGTGACGGCGGATCAGGTCGGCCATACGGCCACTTTTCTCGGATGCGCCCAGCGGTTCAACGACAATTATCTGCACATCGTGATCTACCTGACTGATCCGGAGGGAACCCGGCTCGGCCAGACGATCCTCGACACGAAAGTGACGGCGAGCATCAGCCTGATCAAGACGACGCAGCTGATTGAGGGAAATTACGTCCTTGCAGAAACCGGCAACGGCGACGATCCCACCAGGGGCGAGATGGTGATGGCGACGGCGATCGACTGGGACGCCCCCGGCGACGATATCGGCAATCTGCAGGAGGAGTGGAATCAGATGCTTGACGATCTCAAGGATGAACTGAGCGGCGAGCTGGATTCCCGGACCGCAGAATTGCAGGGTAAAATCACAGAGCTGCAAAAACAGTTGAATGACGCGATTTCCAAACACGATGCGGATCAGGCGGCGATCCTGAAAAAGATCGAAGAGTTTCAAAAAGAGATTTCCACCTTGGAAACGGAGCTGAAAGCCAGAATTGCAGAATTGGAAAAAGCCAAAGGCGAGTTGCAGGCGGAACAGGATCAGCTTCGTGCGGATCATGAAAAGGATATTGCGGCACTGAATGCCCGGATCAATGAACTGGATTCCAAGTTCGGAGCCGAGATATCCAAGATTCAGAACATGATCACGCAGCTCACGCAGAACATGGAACAACTTGAAGATCGCTTTTCCGCGACCGACGAGGAACTGAAAGATAAAATCGAACAGCTTGAAAAGGAGCAACAAGAAATTCGGCAGGAGATCGCCGAAGGCAATCCTGAACTCAACGCCAGACTTGACACACTTGAAAAACAGCAGCAGGAGTTGGAAAACAGGCTGGATGAGGAAACGGAGGCGCTTCGCAGCGAGATTTCCGAGCTGAGCAAACAGCAGAATCAACTCCGGCAGGAACTGGAGCTTGCGAAGATCAGGCATGACAGCGATATCGCGTCGATCCGAAGCCGGATCGATTCGGAAACCGCCACGCTGAAAGCCGCGCATGAGGCGGATATCAAACTGCTCGAACAGTCGATTTCCAACCTAGATTCCAAATACACCGCAGAGTCCGGACGGCTCAGTTCGGAACTGGAGAGGACCAACGACCGGCTGGCAGAACTGGAAAAGGCGTATGCGGCCGGCAACAAGGAGCTTGAAAGCGAGATCAATGCTCTGAAGCTGGATCAACTGTCGCTGTCCAACCGGATTGCGAATCTGGAAGCGGCGCATTCGCGTGATGTTTCCTCGCTGCAGTCGCAGATCAACGAGAAGAATGCGGCGTTGAACGACAAAATCGACAGCGCCGTGGCCGATCTGCGTCAGGAGCAGCTTGCCGCCGAAAACCGGTATCGGGAGCAGGTCCGGGAGCTGAATGACCGCCTTGCCGGTCTGGAATCGAAATTGGACGCCAAAGTCGATCGCCTGAGCGACGCCGATCGGGAGCTGTATAAGGAGATCGCCGCTCTGCGCGAAAAGCTGGCGGGGCATCAGGCAGAACTGGAAGCGGTCAAGGCCGCCCATGAACGGGACATCGCCGCTCTTGAGGAACAATACCGCGAACTTGACGCCAAATATCAGGCCGACAAGGCGGAACTCGATTCCCGGATTGCCGACATCGAAACCGATATTGTAGGGCTTCGTGAGAAGCACGAGGCGGATGTTGCGGCTATCCGCGCGGAAATCGATGAGGCCGCGCAGGGACTCAATGAGGAAATCAAAACTCTCTATCAGGAACTGGCGGCGCAGAAAGAGGCGATGGAAATTCATAAACAGGAAGTGGTTCAGGCGATAGACCGTATTCAACAACAGATTTCCCTGCTGGATGAGGCGATCAACGAGCGGCTGGCCAACCTTGAAAACCGGATTCGCTACTCCGTCTATTCGGATGAGAGGTTGGCCGAACTGAAGAAAGAATACGAACAGAAAGTCCGGGAAAAGGAAGCGGAAATCGCCGCGCTGGATATCGAAATCAGAAAACAGCAGGCGGCCGGTCAGGACGTTGCGTTGTTGCTCGAACAGCGCAACCAGGCGCTCACGGAACTCGAAAAGCTGCGGAATGAACTCAAGGATATCGAATTTGCGATCGTAATTCGCAACGATGAGTCAGAATTTGCGGTTCACGAGGCTGAAATCCTGCAACTGAAGAAAGAACTGGCTGCGTTGCGAAATTCGACTGACGCTCTGATCAAGGATCTGCAGCAGCAGTTGATCAATACGGAGAAGAAACTGCTGGCGTTGATCGAGGAAATCAAGGCCGGCGCCGCAGGCGAGGATCAGGAACTCCGGCAGGAGCTGGAAGCGTTCAAGGAACAAGTTCTCGAATTGATTGAAAAACTGCAGGCCGGCCAGACCGGAGGCGACGACGCCTTGAAACAACTGATTGAGGAATTGGACGCCTCCCACAAAGAGTTGCTGGCGAAGTTGGAACAGCAATTCGCGGACCGTCTGGAGGAACTGAAGGTTCAGCAGGACAAGCAGTACGACAATCTCCGGACAACGATAAGCGATCTTGCGCTGCAGCAGCGATACTCCAACGGAGGCTTTTACGAGCGTAGTTCTTATCAACTGCCGAACATCGAATCAGAAGAAGTGCCGGCGGATAATCGCGATCTTCGGGTAAGTCCCGATAAAACTCTTGAAATGGAAAATTTTTAATGGAAGGAACTGAGTATGAAACGAATTGTGATGATGATATGTGCGGGAGCGATCGGAGCGGCGGCATTGTGCGGCTGTTCGTCGAGCCAGTTGGCGAATACGTCAGCTTCCGGCCTGCTGGCCCCGGCCCTCGGCCTTGGCGGCGGACTTGCCGGATTGTATGCGACCGAGGACGAGGATGTCGGCACGCAGCTGGCGGCAACCGGTGCGGCGGCAGCGGGAGCTTTCCTGCTCGGCCAGTTCATTGAGAACGACTTCAAGGAAGAGAAGGCCAAAGAGTACCGGGCCGGTTACGACCTCGGCCGGGCGAACTCCATCAAGGAACTGTACTGGCTGACGCAACAGCTTCACCGTGCGCAGGATGGCGATCAGCCGCAGATGCAGATGTATGAACTGCCGGTGCAGTACCCGGCCGATGGCGCGAAGTATGTCCCGGATACGGTCTATCTGCCGGTCGTCAAGTAGGAGATGCAACGATGAAAATGGCGAAATATACCGCTGCAGTCCTGTTTGCCGCGCTTCTCTGTGCCCCGCCGCCGGCGATGGCGTTTCTGCAGGAAGTGCATGACAGCGTGATCTATGTGCACAACACGATCAAGGCGATTCAGGACGAAGCTTATCAGCAGATGGCATTGGATATCGGCGCCGACCAGCTCGGAACGACCGGCGAAATCCTGAAAACCAGCGTGGACACGTTGAAAGTCACCAAAGATACCTTCGATGTCTGCAAGGACACCTACGATACCGCTATGGATATCTCCGGCTACATCGGTGATCCGATGAAGCTGACTTCCTACCTGAACTCGCGCTTCTGGCACGAGAACGAGATCTCCGCCGCGCTGAACATCACCCGCGACGCGATGGAAATGGCCGACGGCGATGTCGCCTATACCGGCGAAATCGAATCGATGCTGCATCAGGTCGATTACGCGGTCGCCGACGTTCAATTGAAGCAGTCGGAGAATCTGGCGGAAACTCAGAAAGGGGCGATTGCGGTTCACAAGTTCATGTCGGAATGGGGGCCGAAGGCGCTGATTCAACTGGCCGATCTGAACCGGGAGGACCAGAAATACAATCCGCGCGAATCCTCGCTGACGGAAATGCAGTACGCAGCTTACCGGAACGGCATCTGGCAGTCCAACACGCTCGGACAGATGTTCGCGGCGCAGACCGCCCACTCCGCGATGGTGGCGCAGCAGCTCTACATGGAAAATGTGCGCACGGATCAGGCGGACTACGACCGTGCCAAAGCGATCTATGACAACCGGAATCTGACGGAAGCCGGGAAAGCGGCGCTTGAGTCCAAAGGGGCCATATCCGGCAATTTCATCGACGCAATTCTGGGAGATGACGAATGAAACCGGAAATGGCATTGCAAAACATCATGCAGGTGATGGTCGATATTCTGGACAAGATGCACATGGTCTGTCTGGCGTTCGCCCTGCTGCTGATCCTGCTCTCCGTCTACCGGCAGTATTCGCAATTCGGGGAGTTCCTCGGATTGAAATACATGGCGGGCGTACTGCTGACGATCGTCCTGATCGGGCTGTTCCCGGAAGTCTCGGATTACCTCTTCCGGGCCATGTTGAAGTGGGGGCGGCAGGTCACTGCCGAAGCGGAGGCGGTGATGAAGGTCCTGTTCGATATTGAAATCGACGGAGCCTGGTATGACTCGATCGTCGTGGGGATTTCGAGCGTGATGTACAAAGGGGGCATCTGGATCGGCCGTTTTATCCGGGAGATCATGGTCATCGTGCTGTGCGGTTTGTTCCTGATCCTGAAAACCCTGTCGCCGATCTTCATTGCGATGCTTGCCGTGCCGGAAACCAAAAGCGTTGCGATCAATTTCCTGACCGTGGCGTTCGGATTGGTAATGACGCCTCTTTGCATGTTGTTCGGCGACCTTGCGATGATCTGGGTTGCGGCCCAGATGTGGGAGCAGACCGGGATGCTTGCCGCCGTCACGGCTGCAACCGGAAGCCTGGCCGGCGGCGCGGTCGGCGGAAGCCTGACGGTGCTGGCGAGTTCACCGCCCGGAGCCATCACGGTTGCCGCCGGAGCAGCCGGGGCGCTGATCGCTTTCGTTTGCGTGTTTGTCCTGTTGTGCGTGGTGATGTATGTGGGAATTCCGTGGGCCTGCATTTCGCTTTTCCGCGGAGCGGGAATCGGCAATGCGCTGGCGATGTCGCTCAATACCGCCTCCAATGTGATGGCGGTGGTCAGAACCGGCCAGACTGCCGCCAGATCGGCGCCGGGAGGGCTTGGAACCGTTTCAAAGGCATTACACGCCAGAAGCGCTGCAGCCAATCCGGCCGGAGCCGCCGGGGCGGGACGCTCCCCGGCCGGAAAGGAGGAAGCATGAAACGGTCACTCTTTGTCTTTCCCGGCCGGATTCTCGTTGAAGAACAATGTTTCCGGCGCGGGCGTGGAGTGCTTGCGGATATTTTCCCGTTGAATCCGGTGGATTTCCCGGGCGTCTTTGATCGCCTGCCGGCGTCTCGCCGCTTTCCGGCGGTCAGCCTCGGCCTGCTTTTCCATAAGCTCGGTCTGGCGTTTGATGTTCGCTCGGGTTTCCTCCGATTCGCCGCAGCCGGTGAAAACGAAACCCGCAAGGCAGGCTCCGAGGATCAGGAATTTCTTCATAGCAGTTCCTTTCTTTGGAAAAGTTGTTACAAACGGGTCTGCCCGTTCACTGATCAGAACGGGCAGACCGGAAAGGCAATATATGTCTGCTGAAATTTATCATCCCACTGCCTGTGAACTGGTTTGCCGGGAACGTCGGTTACTCGTTTTCTGGATCGTTTATCATGCCGTCATCTGGATTGCCATTGCATTGGGCGCGTTTTTCGCGGTCCAGTATATGACCATGCCGGACCGGGTGCTGGTCCTGGGACGCGACCGCAATATCTACCTGGGCAATTCCGCACCGGTGGAGTCCCGGATCGTAATTGAGGACATCGCACTGCGGGCGGCCTATGCACTGCTGTCGCGCCGGTACGATTCCCGGGACGACCGGCTGCTGGAAATGGTCTGTACGAAGCGCGGCCTCGGGCGGGCGCGCAACTATCTGGACAGTACCCGGGAGTTGTTCGAGCGGCGGATGCTGATGCAGGAGATCGAACACTGTTCGGTCGAATACGTCAGTTCCGGCGGCGGATATTTCGCTCTGGTCAAGGGAATCCTGAACCTGAGCGGCATCTATTTCGGCTATCCGCACATTCAGAAACGCGACTTCGCGCTGCTGATGCGGCTGGAACGCTCGGCTTCGGATTTCGAGCTGCCGTTCCGGGTGGAAGGACTGAAACTGTATGAGGAGGAACATCAGGATGAATGATCCGAGTTATCGCAACTGGAACCGGTGGCTGCTCCGGGGAGTGCTGGTCTATGTGCCGCTCTCTTTCCTGACTCCGCTGCTGATGTACCAGTTCCGGGACAACAATCGTCTGATCGTGATCGACGGGCGCAATTCATACCATGTCACGAAATACGCCTCACAGGAACAACTGGTCCGGCTCTATGAATATATGGCAAGGCTGGGGACCGATGCGCTGCTGATGCGGAACCCGGCGGGGCTGGACCGGCCGGAACTCTTCGATGAGATGTATGTGGGACAGGCCCGGCAGAAGGCGCTCGATCTGCTCAAGGCCGAGGCGGAGAATTTCGGGAAACAGGAGCTCCACCAGAAAGCGGAGATTCTCGGAATTCAGGTATTGGAGGCCGACAGCCGCACCTCGTTTTTGAAAATCTCAGGACAGCTGCTCCGCAACTCCGGCAGGAACCTCAACGCTTCCGCAGAAATTCTGCAGTTCGAGCTGTCGATGAATCTCGTGGTCAACTACGACCTCGGAAAAAATACGGTTTATCCGTTTGTCGTTTCCGATATCAATTTCAATCAGCAATCAATCAGAAAGTAGAGGTAACACATGATGTTGAGAAGTAACATGTTCCGCCGGTTCGGATTCCTGCTTGCCCTTGGCGGGCCGATGTTCTGTTCCGCCGGGGAAAGCCCGGAAAGGCAGATCCGGGAGATGAACCAGTTTCAGGAGTATGTGCTGGCGCAGGGGGAAGTCTACAAGATCTATGTCAAAAAGGACGACGGCGTGACGACTGTGACGTTTCCGTCCGCCATCTCCAAGATCGCCGGGGTGAACGTCTCCACCGATGGAAGCACCGATTTTCAGATTTCCGCGCAGCCGGGCGGCTATTACTTCAATCTGGCGGCGCTGAAGGAAGGCGCGGCGGGAACTTTGACCGTCGTATTCAACCGCAAGACCTACATCCTGTATCTGGTGCAGGACAACGCCAAAGCGTTCGCCGCCGTCAACTTCACCGGCGGCTCCGGCGGCGGTCCGGAGGCCGTCGGCCGCTCCGGCGGCGTAACACCGGCAAGGCTGCTCTCGCTGATCGATATGGCCAAGGCATACGATCTGCTTATGCAGCGCTATCCGACCGAGCTGCGGGATACGAAACGCTCGACCGCCAGGGCGGTGTTTCAGTTTGAAAAATTCCGGCTGGAGCTGCTGGAGGTGATCCGGTTCCACCATGAGGACACCCTCGTTTTCAAGGTCTTGCTGCACAATGATACAGATGAGGAGATTCTCTATGACAAGTTCAGCTTTTCGGTTCAGGCGGGGAATCGGACTTATCCGATGAGCGCCGCCGACGCCACCGGCGTGATGCCGCCGCAGAGTGCCACCTATGCGTTCTTCACCGTCACCGGCACGCCGGAGGGACGCCGGAACAATCTGGCCCCGGACAACGATTTCAAAGTCGGAGTAACGGCACAGTATATGGAAACGGCACCGCTTACGGTGGTGCCGGAACAGCCGGACCGGGCCGAAGCGAAGATGGACCGACATCTCGAAAAGCTCACGGATTCCGTGGAGAAGCTGTTGGTACAGCAGGCCGTTCCCGCGCCGGCGGCAGAACCTGCTGAAGAGGAGAACGCCGGGAAACTCCCGGAAACACCGGAGAAGATCGAGTGGTGGGACTTTTCGGAGTTTCCGTCGAATCTGGCTTTTCTTATCAATTGGATGTGATAAGGTGAAGGTGACATCATGAATTTGCGGGAATTCTTCAAGAAATTGCGCAGTCCGCTCGGGACCTCTCTTTTGTTCCTTGCGGCAATCGTCACACTGGCCTTCTCGGCAGTACCGTTCCTGATCCGGGAAGATGCCGGTACACTCCAGGTCGTCCGTTCGGAAAGCGGCGAGGCGAGCTTCAATATCCCCGGCAAATTAAGCAGGTAGGAGGATATTACGATGAAGAAAAAAATAACTGGAGCGCTCCTTGGTCTGGCGATGCTGAGCGTCTCTGCCGAATCGCCGGTTTTGACCATGCCGGAAACATTGATCCCGCCGGTAATTGATGGCAAAGTCAATGCGGAAGAATGGCATGATGCTTTGGAAATCACAGGGTTACAACTCTCAACCGGCCAAGGTTTGGCCAAAGAGAATACTCGTATATTTTTGAAATATGACAAGGAGCATCTGTATATCGCGGCGATTGCTGCAGACAGCAATACAAAGATTCTGAATCGGAGTAAATATGACTATGACGATTGTGTGGAGTTTTTCATAATGACTCCCTTCAATCAAAATATCTACCACTGGTTATTCTATTCTCGCGGCAAAGCGACTTTCAATTTTGTTGATTCTGAATATGGTGGCATGCTACGCAGTCCGGTCGACATTCAATACAGAACAACGGTGAACAGCGACAATTGGATGCTTGAAGCGGCGTTGCCCGCCGCCGCCTACGATCTTTCCGGATTTTTCCGCTCGTCCGGTTGGAAAGCCAGTTGCCATAGAACATTTAATCATGATATGACCAGCAAAGAAGACGGAAGAGCTCCGGAATTTTCCAGCTTTGCACCAATTCTGGGACAGTTTCAAAAGCCGCTGGAATTTCCGGAGCTGAAGTTGAAGGAACACAGCGGAACTCCGGTGAAAATGCGGAAGTTCAACATGGATGGCTTTGAATTGACCGCTTCCGCTTCTGCTGAATTACGCATGACCGTGAATGATAACGAAACGACTACGGTATCGAATCGGAACGGCATATTTTCCGCCTCGATTCCGAAAGGAATCCGCTCGCTTGAACTTCTGCTTACGGACGGGACCGATGTGCTTTTGAAGAATCGCTGGAATTTTCCGGAAAATTTGGCTTCCAGATACAAAGCTTTGCGTGAAAAACAAATGCAGGTGAATGGCCTCGGGGTTTCGGCAACCGGAAGTTTCGAGCGAGTGTTTGCCGATTTGCCGTATTATGGCGAAAGTTGTGAAATCAAACTCGAAGCTGCCCGCAATGAATTTGAAAATTTTCAGCTGGTTTTATTTGCCGGCAAGGAGCATGTAAAAAATATTACACTCAAAGTTTCTGCATTGTGTAATGCGCGAGGCAATGAAATTTCCGCAGAAGCATTTCGCGTTTATAAAGAAGGAAGTGCGCATGCCCTGCCTGTCGGCTATCCGACGGTACGTGGAGCTGGTGATTACCCCGATCCGCTTTATCCGGTACCGGAAAAAATGGAGCTGAATCCCGGCGAGGTCCAGCCGCTCTGGTTTTCTCTGAAAGTACCGTATCGCTCGCGCGGGAGACGGTGTCCCGACGCGAATCGCCTCCCGTCACAGCAACGGCGGCAACTACCTCTGGGCGGATGGACACGCCGCGTGGAAGTCGCTCGTTGAAATGAACAACGGCAAAAGCGATGGCAAGAACATCAAGCCGGACTGGTATTTCAAAGCGCATTGATCCAAATTGAAAGGTTCACAGATGATACAGAAGAAACTGCTTTCACTCGGCATGGCGGCATTTGTCTCCGCGACACCGCTTTTCGCCGGAATGGCGTCTCCGGAACGGGAACTTTCCATCTTCCCGGCAAAACCCGGGAGCGAGCCGGAAATTACCTGTCAGGGAGAACAGAAGGCCGTTGCCTCCATCCGGGACGGCATCCTGACGATCCGGCGCACGGAATTCACACAGCAGCCGGGAATCCGGTGGAACTTCCAGTTCAAGCCGCAGCTCGACCTCGCGGAGTTCCCGGAAGCCGCGCCACTGAAAATCCGGCTGCGCGGCGGAGAACCCGGTCAGGAATACCAGCTGGAAGCCCATTGGTATCTCACCGATCCGCGCGGTTCGATGGGGCGGATGGTCACTTTCAAGGGCGGCCCGGAGTGGCAGACGCTGGAGTTCCCGGTGCCGCGCCGCCCGAGCGGCAGCAAGGCCCGGATGCTGGCGTTCCGCCTGAACCGGATCGCCGACTTTGACGTCGCCGAAGTCCGGCTCGGCGAAGCCCGCAAACTCTCCGTCGAATTTGCGAACGAACCGGAAAAGGCCGCCACGGAACTGCGCCTGCAGGGCCGGGTCTCCGGCGGCGATTCCGAAGTGACGATCAAGCTCCGCGACGCCTCCGGCAAAAAGACCGCCCGGAAGGTTCCCGTCAAAGATGGCCGGTTCGAGTACGCCTGGAAAAATCCGCCCCTGTCCATTCAGAAATACAACTTCGTCACCGTTTCCGGCCCCCAAAGCGGCGAATCGCTGCCGCTCGCAGTTTTCGGTTATCGCCCTGACTACGATTTCGCGTGGCTCAAGGTGAAAGGTCCGCAGATCGTCACCGCCGACGGCAAGGAGTTCCTGCCCGCCGGAATCGGCTACTGCCGCGACGTGATCATCAGCAATCAGGACGACGCGGTCATGGAGTACGCCAAGGCGCGCGGCCTCAACACCATCCGCCTGCCTTTCTACACCCGCTACTTCAACAACAACGTCAACGAACCGATCGACCTCGACGCCCATATCCGCGACTTCATCGACCCGGTGGTTCAGGCCGCAAAACGACACGACATGTATGTGATTCTCGACGACCACGGGTATTTCAGCGAGAAGATCGACGAAGCCAAAGCCCGCAGCAAGCAGGCCGTTTCACTGTGGGACGAAGCCGGAGTGACGGAGTGGACCAACCGCTGGCGCAAGGTCGCCGAACGCTACAAGAATGAACCGCACGTGCTCGGTTATGAGCTGATGAACGAGCCGCACGACATCCGTCCCGAACTGGCCCGCGAATGGTATATGCGCGCGATCCGCGAAATCCGCAAGGTCGACACCAGACACATCATCCTCGTCGGTTCCGCTGACTGGTCGCACAGCCGCTCCCTCGAACAGACCTGGGGACCGGTCGCGTCCACCGCCGACGCTCCCTATAACAACCTCGTTTTCGCATTCCACGACTATCCGCTGGACAATCATCCGTGGATCGTGCAGAAGCACATCGTGAAATTCCGCGACACCCATCAGGTGCCGGTGATGTGTACCGAGTTCGGCGCAACCCACTGGGACAAGGGCGAAACCGTCTGCCGCGAGTTTCAGGCCGGAATGCTAACGCTCTGCGCCCGCGAACGGGTCGGCTGGATGATCTGGGCGCTGGGCAAGCTCACCGACCAGCCCCGCAATCCGTACAACGAAGTCGACAAGGTCGGTTTCGGCCCGCCGCGCTCAATGGACTCCTGCGCCTACAGCGACCAGTGGATTCCCGCAGCCCGGATCACAGCGTCCCCGTTCCCGCAGCCGTAACTCTGCCCGGAGCTTTGCCTCCGGCGGCCGGGGGCGCTTCGCCCCCCGGGCCCCCCGACCGGCAAGGTGCCGGCGCCGGGTACGGTTTCGAGCTTTTTGCTACGCAAAAATCTCAAAACCGGGGGGTACTATCTATCAGTTTATTCGCTCTATGGGCGGTATCTGCCACCGGGTGCTACCCGGTCGTGATCCAACGGCGAAACCGTTGGCCGCCGGAGGTAATTTGTGCGCTACAGCGCCCAGCTACCGGTGCCTGATTGAAAATCAGGCCGCGTAGCGCACAAGGTCTGCAAACCGCAGGGTTGCAGACCCGCCTGCCTTCAAAACGGCAGGCTTTCCCCTGCGCGAATCGCCTCCGGCGGCCCCAAAAACCTCACCCTTCCTCCCTGATCCACCACCACACAACGATCAGCCCCAGAATCACGATCAACCCGATCACCACGAAAAGCACACTGGTCGTCAGCCGCCTGCCCGACTCCGTTTTCTCAGATACCCTATCGACAGCATCAATGATTCCGACCAAAAGATCAAGCAGCAGATTGACCAGACCGTCACTCATCTCTTTCCTCCTGCCCTTTACAGACAAGATAAGCGGAAAAAATTCCATTTCAAGAGAAACGGCTTGATCCGGCACAATTTTCCGGGTATATTATTGCGGCCAAAAGGAGAGAGCCTTACCATGATTCAGACGATTCTTGAAACCGAGCGCCTGATGCTGCGCGAACTCAACGACAATGATTTCGACGCCCTTCGCGCCATGCTGCAGGATCCGCGCGTGATGTATGCCTGGGAACGCACCTTTTCCGACGATGAAGTCCGCAACTGGATCGCCCGGATGCGGAAACGTTACCGGGAGGACGGCTTCGCCTACTGGGCCGCCGTCGAGAAAGCCTCCGGCGCGGTGATCGGCCAGATCGGACTGCTCAAGGAGGAGTTTGAGGGCAATTCCCACGTCGGCGTCGGCTACATCCTGAGCCATGCCGGTTGCGGCCGAGGATATGCGACCGAGGGAGCGCGGGCCTGTCTGGACCATGCGTTCCGCCGCCTCGGCGTCCGGCGGGTGATCGCCGACATCCGGCCGGAGAACCTCTCTTCGATCCGCGTGGCGCAGCGGCTCGGCATGGACCCGGCCCAGCTTGTGGTCAAGCAGGTTTACGGCAAGGCGATGCCGCACCGGATCTATCTCAAACGCACCCCGCTGATCACGGTCGAACCATACAATCCCAAGTGGCCGGAACGGTTCAACCGACTCAAGGAGCTGCTTGCGCCGGTGCTGAACGACTTCGATTGCCGCCTGGAGCATGTCGGCAGCACGTCCGTCCCCGGACTTGCCGCCAAGCCGGTGATCGACGCCGATCTGATCCTGAATGCGCCGGAGCGGCTCGGCGAATTGAAAGCCCGGCTCGAACCGCTCGGCTTCGGCAGCCGCGGCGACCTCGGCCTGCCGGGGCGCGAGATGTTCACCGAATCGCTGCGGCTCGATTTCCCGCACAACTTCTACGTCTGCCTGCCCGGCGCCGCTCCGTTGCGCAACCATCTGGAACTGCGCGACTACCTGCGCAGCCATCCCGAAGCGGCCCGGCGTTACGGAGAACTCAAGCGGGAGCTGGCCGCCCGTTTTCCCGACGATGTCGATGCCTACTGCGCCTCCAAAAGCGACCTGATCGCCGGATTCCTCGGCGACATCGGCTTCGACCGGGCGGAGGTGGAACAGATCCGGGCGGCGAATCTCGCATTCGCCCCCGCCGTCACGCCGGAATGAAGCGCGGCGAAGCCGGTTCCATCAGCACGGTCATCGCCCAGACCAGCGCGTCAAGCCGGTCCGGGCTGCCGGTTCCGGTCTGCGGCGTAAAGGAGGTCATCTGCTCCTCCAGCTCCCGGAAACAGCCGACATGGTGCACCTTTCCCTGTTCGTATAAGGCGGCGACCGGTTCGGCGCGGGCGATCTTGCCGCGCATCGCCCGCACCTGACGGAACGGCAGATCCAGCTCCTGGCTGCGCAGCACGGTTTCGACCAGATCGCCGCCGTTGTTGACCTCCGCCACCACCCGGTCGGCCCGGAAGCGGCGATACTCGTCGCGCACCCGCGCCGCCCATCCGGCGGGACGCTCCCGGCAGCTGGCGTCGGCGAGCACATAGTAGTGGCCGTCCGCCCCGCGTCCGGCGGTCACGATGCCGGTTTCGTCGGAATCCTTCCCCGAAGTCACCGCCGGGTCCACGCCGATCACAATGCGCTCCAGCGACGGTGCGGCTTCGACCCGGCTGCGTTCGATCATCGCCGTCGACCAGAGCGCGCCGGAAAGATCGTCCAGCCACGCCCCCTCCTGAAACCGGAGCCGCTGGCGCTCGGTCAGTCCGGCCAGCGTCTCTTCGAGGTAGCCCTCCGGGAGATTCTCCCGGTTTTCCGCCGGGTTCAGCAGCATCGAGGCGTAGTTGTCCGGAAAGGACAGCGGCAACCCGGAAACCGGATCGCGCCGTTCGATGAAGAGCCGGTAGCTCCAGTGCGATTTACCGGCGGGGTTGCAGTCGAACCACGCCCGGTTCTTCAGCGCCGTCCGCTGGGCCAGCCGGGTCAGCGCGGTGCTGACCGCCTCGAATCCGAGTTCGGAGCACTCGTTGAAATAGATCGTCGCGAACTCCTTGCCGAGAATCTTGTCCGCCCGTTCCTCGGTATCCAGCCCGCCGAACCAGAGTTCGGAGCCGTTCGGCAGCCGGATCAGCTGGTCAACCTTCGACTCCGACAGCCCCAGCCCCGGGAACGCCAGCTTCACCACCTTCGGCAGCGTGTCGAACCGGATGCTCTGCCGGACCGTGTTGGCGTGAAGCCGCAGGATCGCGTGGCGGCTGCCCGCCGCCCGCAGCGCCCGCACCAGAATCGCGTAAACCAGAATGAATGTTTTGCCGGAACGTGAACCTCCGTAGAGCATCACGAACCGGCTCGGCCCCGACAGCAGCCGGATTGCCCGCTGCTGGGCCGCGGTCTTCACGAAGGCCCGTTTCATCAGTGCCGGTCCCAATAGCCCGGATTCCATTCAAAGCCGTTCGGCGCCAGCTGGTAGCTGCGGGTCAGCCGCGTATACTGATCGCCTGCATCGTCGCAGGTTTCATCGCAGTTCTGCCAGACCTTCAGGTAGCTGCCGGTATAACCGGCGACTTCGCCGGTCAGAACCCGGCTGCCGGTCCAGCCGGCCATATCCTCAAGCACTCCCGAAGCACTGCCCCGGTGGTAAGTGGTCACGGTCACCACCAGAGTGTGCAGAATGGCGCCGACCAGATTTTCCGCCAGCTTGCCCGAACTCCGGAACGGGCAGCGGCTTGATGCACTCCAGCCGGGAATCGCTTCCCGTCCGCCGTTGGCGGCGAGCTGGTATCCGGCCTGCTCCGGCGTCACGCGGAATTCGCACATATCCGCCCGGATATCCCTGCGCCCGCCCAGGTCGGAACGGTCGCTGGCGGTGTAGTTCTCGAACAATCCGGGATTGTTCCGGTGCTGCGCCTCCACCGTCACCTGATATTCGATATCGGATTTCCGAACCGGGGTCACGCGGGTCACGATGCAGTTCGGTTCGCTCCAGCCGGAAGCGTCAGTTCCGGTCAATTTGTAGAATTTGAACACCTCGGTCGCCATCACCTGGTACACTCCGGTCCAGACGATCTGCCGCCGGACGCCGCCGGAACGGCTGAAGCTCACAAACTCCTCGCTGCGCGAAGCCGACACCAGATGCGTGTAAATCTCCCGGGCGGTCAGCGTGACTTCATTGCCGATCACTCCGTAAGGCGACGTGTCGATCTTGTCGCAGTAAAAGCGTCCGCCGGCCCACTCCGCCTGGAAGCCGAGCGGATACTTCCTGAGGAATGTTTCGAGTTCCGCATCGGTGACGAAAAATTTCACACTCCTCTGCCGCTCCCCGTCCGCGCTTCGGGAATCGGTGATGCCGCCGAGTTGAAGGATGCTGACTTCCCGCGCGGAAACCGTAACCTCCGCCTGTTGCCCAAGCCGGTTCGTTTTGATTTCGCAGCTTTCGCACACGAACGCTCCGCCCTCCCAATCCAGCACCGTGCCGGGAACGGGCCAGAGCAAAGATTCCTCCGGCTCTCCGGAGGCCGGCAGCTCCGGTTCCTCCGGATTCTCCGGGTCGGCGGAGACCAGCGGGACGCTCCAGCTTGCGCTGCGGGTACGCACGCCGTCCCGGTCGATCTTTTCCGTGACCTCGCCCAACAGTTCGGGGCCGGTCGCCGGTTCCGCCTGATAGGCGACGACCAATCCTCCGCCCTCCAGCTCCTTGAATGAGACCGAGGAGACTTTCAGCTCCTCACTGAGGGTGAAACCGCCTTCGGGAGTCGGCACCCTGAACGGTTCGCCGACGTTTCCCGCCCACACTCTGGCGGCCTCATAAAGCGCAGCCGCTCCCTCCTCAGGCGCTTCCTGCCGCAGCCGCCATTCGGCGCCGACGGAAAAGTTGCCGTTTTTATCGATGCTGTAAGTTCCGAAGCTCCGATTCTGAATGATCATCCTGTACCTCCGCTGGTTATGAAATTCCGTTGAAAACAATCCATCATCATATTCCGTTTTTGTCAACCCGCCCCGCCATCCGCCGCGACGGCACAATATATGTAACTTATTGCAATTGAATTTATTACAAAATAATAACTATTTTATATTTCTATTTCTATATCGTTTCAGAAACACTTTTTTTTGAAAAAAACAGGTTTGAACCATTGATTTTTGCCGGGAAGGGTATATGCTAAATCGTGTAACCGGAAACCCTAAATCAATTTTCAGGAGTTGTCAACAAATGAGTACACCGGATGCTTTCAAGGTCACCTCTCCCGTCAACCGTCTGCATGGCGAAATGCCCCGGATCGGCATTCGCCCCACCATCGACGGCCGCCGCCGCGGAGTGCGTGAATCGCTCGAAGTCCAGACTATGAACATGGCGAAGGCCGCCGCCGAACTGATCTCCTCAAACCTGCGCTACCCCAACGGCATGCCGGTCGAATGCGTGATCGCCGACCAGACCATCGGCGGCGCGGCCGAAGCCGCGATGTGCGCCGAGAAGTTCAAGAACTCCAATGTGATGGTCACCCTGACCGTGACCCCCTGCTGGTGCTACGGCTCCGAAACGATGGATATGGACCCGCTGACCCAGAAGGCGGTCTGGGGCTTCAACGGCACCGAGCGTCCCGGCGCGGTCTATCTCGCCGCCGTGCTCGCCGCCCATGCCCAGAAGGGCTTGCCCGCTTTCGGCATCTACGGCCATGACGTGCAGGACGCCGCCGACACCACAATCCCGGCCGACGTCAGCGAAAAGATTCTGCGTTTCGCCCGCGCCGGCATCGCGGCGGCGACGCTGCGCGGCAAATCCTATCTGTCGATGGGTTCGGTCGCAATGGGCATCGCCGGTTCGATCGTCGATCCCGAATTCTTCGAGGATTACTTCAACATGCGCTGCATTTCGGTCGACATGTCCGAATTCATCCGCCGCGTGAACGAGAACATCTACGATCCCGAAGAGTTCGAGCGCGCGATGGCCTGGATCAAGGCCAACTGCAAGCAGTACGAGGACATCTACAACGGCAAGGACGGCAAGACCCCGGAACAGCAGCAGGCGATCTGGGAGTACGTCGCCAAGATGGTGATCATCGCCCGCGACCTGATGATCGGCAATCCGAAGCTGGCCGAACTCGGTTTCGGCGAGGAGGCGCTCGGCCACAACGCGATCGCGGCGGGCTTCCAAGGCCAGCGGCAGTGGACCGACCACATGCCGAACGGCGACTTCATGGAAACCATCCTGAACTCCTCCTTCGACTGGAACGGCATCCGCGAGGCTTTCGTGGTCGCGACGGAAAACGACGCGCTGAACGGTCTGGCGATGCTCTTCGGCCACCTGCTGACCGGCACCGCCTCCGGTTTCAGCGACGTGCGCACCTACTGGAGCCCGGAAGCCGTCAAGAAGGCGACCGGCTTCGATCTCGACGTCCCCGGCATGATCCACCTGATCAACTCCGGCGCGACCACGATGGACGCGACCGGACGCCAGAGCGCCGACGGCAAACCGGCGATGAAGCCCTTCTGGGAGATCAGCGCCGACGAAGCCAAGGCCTGCCTCGACGCGACCAGCTGGGTCCCGGCGAACCTCGGCTACTTCCGCGGCGGCGGCTTCTCCAGCCGCTTCCTGACCCGAGGCGGCATGCCGGTCACGATGAGCCGCATCAACCTGGTGAAGGGGCTCGGGCCGGTGCTCCAGATTGCGGAAGGCTACACCTACGAGCCGCCGAAGGAGATTCACGACCAGCTTGACAAGCGGACCGATCCGGGCTGGCCGACCACCTGGTTTGTGCCGAACCTGACCGGCGAAGGCGCGTTCAAGGACGTGTACAGCGTGATGGCCAACTGGGGCGCCAACCACGGCGCGTTCAACTACGGCCATATCGGCGCGGACCTGATCACCATGGCCGCGATGCTGCGGATTCCGGTCTGCATGCACAACGTGCCGGAAGATCAGATTTTCCGCCCGAACGCATGGGCCGCGTTCGGCATGGACAAAGAGGGCGCCGATTACCGCGCCTGCGCCAACTTCGGGCCGCTTTACCGGTAATCGGTAAAGCCGATATTCCGGGGCCGGAGCAAACTACTCCGGCCCTTTTTTCGGCTCCGTTATTTTTCCGTCATTCATCCGTCACTTTTATAAGAAAGCATTGTTCAAATGGTTACGCTGAAAGATGTGGCAAAGGCCGCCGGTGTCAGTTGCTCGACAGTTTCGGCGGTACTGGGCAACCGCGCCGAGAAGCTGGGCATCAAGCCGGAGACCCGGAAGCTGGTTCAGCGCACCGCCGCCCGGATGCGCTATCGCCGCAACGCGATCGCCGCGCAGATGAAATCGGGGCAGGCCAACACGCTTGCGATGATCCTGCCCGAAGGCGGCACCCCGGAATTCGTGATGCGCGCCGCGACCGCCGCAACGGTCGAAGCGGAAAAGCACGGCTGTTTCATGAAGATCATCGCCGCAAACGGCAAAGAGGACTTCATCACCCGTCTGGATTCCGTGCTGAGCCAATGTCCGGCGGCGCTGCTGCACTGGGGCAAGGCGGGCGAACGCGGCGATTATCTGATGAGTGCGGCGCGGGAGTGCGGCGTGCCGGTGGTGTTTCTGGACTTCTCCGAAACGATCGGTTCCGGCAGCGTGCGCACCGACGACCGGGCCGGAATCGCGCAGGCGGTGGAGCATCTGTACGCGCTCGGACACCGCCGGATCGCGCACGTGACGACCTTCAAAGGGGAACGCTTCGGCGACGAACGCGCAGAGGCGTTTCTGGCGGAGATGGCGAAGCGCAGCCTGCCGGTGAAAACGGAATGGATTTACCGGGATGAATGCTTCCGAAGCGGCGGGCCGCTGGTGCCGTTTCTGGAGCGGCTGTTTTCGGAGCCGGATCGGCCGACGGCGGTGAGCTGCGGCAATGACCTGATCGCGCTGCGGGTGATGACGGCGCTGGAGCGGCAGGGGATCCGGATGCCGGAGGAGGTTTCGGTGATCGGATACAGTGACCTGAGTTTCGGGGTGGCGTGCGAACCGGAGCTGACCACGATCCACCAGCCGTTCGACCGGATGGGTGAAACGGCGGTGAAGCTGGCGCTGGACGGAGGAGAGCGGGAAGTGCTGATCCCGACGGAGCTGGTGGTGAGAGGCAGTACGGCTTCTCCCTGCTGAAAAAAAGAAAAAAATCAAAAAGGAAGCCGCTTCAGCGGCATCGCCGCCGGCAGCTTGCCGGACGCGGTCTAGCGGCGGAACGCTGGTCGCTTTGCGCAGGGGCGCGCAGGCGCGGCCCCGGAGCGAAGCGAAATGTAAGGTCGGCGGATGCCGACCGCAACCGCAACAGTACCTACCGAGCAAAAGCGCTTGCCGGAATCAAAAATAAGCGACGCGAATTTTTGTTTCCGGCGGTAAGCGCGTTGCCGCCTGACATCACCCTTACGGCCACCGAAAACCCTTGCAAAGCTCTGTTCCTTCCCCCAATAAAGAAAAACCAAGAAGAACAGGCGGCAAGCTGCCGCCGTCGCCGCCGGCAACTTGCCGGACGCGGTCCAGCGGCGGAACGCTGGTCGCTTTGCGCAGGGGCGCGCAGGCGCGGCTCCGGAGCGAAGCGAAATGTAAGGTCGGCGAATGCCGACTGCAACCGCAACAGTACCTTCCGGGCAAAAGCGCTTGCGCCGGTCAAAATAAGCAATGCGCATTTTGACCGGCGCGTAAGCGCGTTGCCGCCTGACATCACCCTTACGGCCACCGAAAACCGTTGCAAAATTCTGCCGCCTTGCCGATCACACAACAACCTTGGAGTGCGGAGATTTATCTCTGCTTTCCAATCGCGCCCGGCTTTTACCGGTACGGCAGTCCAACTTGCTTAATCAGCCGAGGTTATGTGCGACTTGAAAGCGGAACTGAAATTCTGCACTCCCAAGGCGCTTCGCGCAGCTGGGGCGCTCTCGCACCTGCATGGTTGCGTCTGCAATTATAATCCGCTTCCGACGCCCCTCGCGGCGGCTCCGCGCTTCGAACCGGCAGCTCAAAGGCGCTTCGCTTCTTTGAGCTGCCGCGCGCTCCGCCGAGTGGTACTGCTGTATTGCGGTCGGCATCCGCCGACCTTACATTTCGCTTGCCTCTGGGCTGCGCCTGCGCAGCCCGGCGACAAGCGACCAGCGTTCCGCCGCTGGACCGCGTCCGGCAAGCTGCCGGTGGCGACGCCGCTGCGCGGCTTTACTTTTTTTGTTTTCTTATTGAAAATATTTTTTTTCGTGGCATGTTATGTGTATGGGAATTTTCAAACTTCATGCACCGTACGCCCCCGCCGGCGACCAGCCGCAGGCCATCGCGCAACTGCTCGACAACTTCAAGCGGCAGCAGCGCTATCAGACCCTGCTCGGCGTCACCGGTTCCGGCAAGACGTTCACTCTGGCCAACGCGATCGAAAAACTCGACCGCCCGGTCCTCGTACTTTCCCATAACAAGACCCTCGCGGCGCAGCTCTACAGCGAATTCAAGGCATTCTTCCCGGAAAACGCCGTCGAGTATTTCATCAGCTATTACGACTACTACCTGCCGGAATCCTACATTCCGCAGACCGATACCTACATCGCCAAAGACGCGTCGATCAACGAAAACATCGAGAAACTCCGTCTCTCCGCCACCGCCAGCCTCGTCGAACGGCGCGACGTGATCGTGGTCGCCAGCGTCTCCTGCATCTACGGGTTGGGTTCACCGGACGACTACGCCGATCTCTGCGTCCGCGTCGAAGTCGGCGACACCCTCGACCGCGACGAAATCCTGCGCCGTCTGGTGGACATCCAGTACGGACGCAACGACATGTCCCCCGAAAAAGGAGAATTCCGTGTCCGCGGCGACGTGGTGGATGTGTACGAACCCCAGCGGGACGATTTCATCCGCATCTCCTTTTTCGGCGATGAGGTCGAATCCCTGGAACGGCGCGACGTCGTTTCCGGCAAAGTCAAGACCCGCCCCAAATTCGTGACGCTGTTTCCCTGTAAGCACTTCGTGCTGCCGCAGGAACGGATCAACGGCGCCGCCGACCGGATTCTCGCCGAAATGGCCGAACGAGTGGCGTGGTTCGAAAAGAACAACCTGCTGGTCGAGGCGCAGCGCCTCTATCAGCGCGTAACCTACGATATCGAAATGATGAAGGAGATCGGGTACTGCAGCGGGATCGAAAACTATTCGATGTACCTCTCCAACCGCCGCCCCGGCTCGCGCCCCTACTGCCTGTTCGACTTCTTCCCGCCGGATTTCCTGACGGTCATCGACGAGTCCCACGTGACGCTGCCGCAGCTTCAAGCGATGTACAAGGCCGACCGCAACCGCAAAATGGTGCTGATCGACCACGGCTTCCGGCTGCCGACCGCGCTGGAAAACCGGCCGCTGCAGTTCGAAGAGTTCGAGCAGCTCACCGGCGATACAGTGTTCGTTTCGGCGACGCCGGGAGAATACGAGCTTAAGCACAGCGACAAGCCCGTGGAGCTGATCGTGCGGCCGACCGGCCTGCTGGACCCGGTCATCGAAGTGCGCCCGCTGGAAGGCCAGGTTGACGATGTGATCGGAGAAATCCGCCGCGCCACCGCCGCCGGAGAGCGGACTTTAGTCACCACCCTGACCAAGAAGAGTTCGGAGCGGCTGGCCGATTATCTGGCCGAACTCGGCGTAAAGGCCAGCTATCTGCACTCCGAACTCGATGCCCTGGAACGGGTGCGTGTGCTGAACAAGCTGCGGGACGGCGATTTCGACTGCGTGATCGGCATCAACCTGTTGCGTGAAGGCATCGACCTGCCGGAAGTCGCGCTGGTCGCTATTCTGGATGCGGATAAGGAGGGCTTCCTGCGCTCCGAGCGTTCTCTGGTGCAGACCGCCGGGCGGGCCGCCCGCAACAAGGACGGCCGGGTAATCCTCTACGCCGACAATCTGACCCCCAGCATGAAGGGGCTGATCGACCAGACCAACGCCCGGCGCAAAAAGCAAATGGAGTACAACAAGCTCCACAACATCACCCCGGAAACCATCCGCAAGGGGCGCAGCCTGACCATCGGCGAAATCGTTTCGACCGGCAGCGACAAGCAAAAATCCAAGCTCAGAATGCCGAAGCTAGCCGACACCATGTTCACCGATTCGACCGACCTTGGCTCACTCGGGCTTTCCGCCGCCGACCAGGAGGCGCTGATCGCGGAGCTGACCGGAGAGATGCTCGCCGCCGCCGAAGCCCTCGAATTCGAACGCGCCGCCGATCTCCGCGACCAGATCAAAGCCCTGCAGAAGAAATAACCCTTTCCAGCGCCCCGATATCATCGGAACAGAGTTCCCGGCGTATCTGCCCGAATACAGCCTCCGGCAACTCGTAGAGCTTCAGCCTGAGCAGCCGCTCCACGCATCGCAGCAGTAGCTGTGCGCCCCCTTGAGCAGGGTTCCGGTGCATCTCATGCAGATACATCCGAAAGACAAAAGACGCCGCACCAAACGGGGCGGCGTCTTCCGAAATAAATCCGACGGAATCGGATCAGCGGGCGTAGTATTCGATCACGCTCATGATCTTCACGCTGACCGGAATCTCTTCCAGCTGCGGAGCGCGGGTCAAAGTGGCCTTCAGGTTCTCGAGATCGACTTCCATATAAGCCGGAATCGTGGAGTTGCCCTTCTTGGCGATTTCAGCGATCGCCGGCGACTTGGCCGCGTCGATCGAGATGACCTGGCCTTCCTTGACCAGACAGCTGCTGCGGTCGATCCGCTTGCCGTCGACCAGGATGTGACCGTGGTTCACGAACTGCTTGGCCGCGAAGATGGTCGGCGCAAAGCCGGCGCGGAACACCATCGCATCCAGACGCTGTTCGAGGCTGCGGAACAGCTTTTCGTGGGTCTGGCCGGTACCGGCCTTCGCCTTGGCGTAAGCGATCTGGAGCTGTTTCTCGCTGATCGCATAGTAGTTCTTGAGTTTCTGCTTCTCCATCAGCAGCTCGCCATAGGTGGAGAGCTTGACGCGACGGCCCTTGCCGTGCGGTCCCGCGGCATACGGGCGCTTGACGCTCGGACATTTCGGATCACCCCAGATGCACTGGCCGATCCGGCGACAGAATTTGTGCTTCGCTCGACTTGCGGTTGGCATAACCAATCCCTTTCTTTAAACAATGATGCTTACTGCCTGAAGCCGGGTGTCAAGCCTTCAATAAAATTGGGGCCCGGCTCCAGAATGAATACAGGTCTTTAAAATACTCCGTAACTCTGGTTTTGTCAAGCCGATACTGATACAAAACCGCATAAAAAAGCCCTCTCCTGATCAGGAGAGGGCCTGAACGATGCCGGAATCAGCGATTGCGGCCGAATTCCGGGATTCCGCGCGAACGGGTTTCGTTCGGGAAGAACGCGGAGCCGTCCGGCTTCACCAGCCGGCAGGTCAGGAACACCAGCAGATTACGCTTCTGGGAATCAGTGTACTTCGACTGGAAAAGCCGCCCGACGATCGGCAGGTCGCCGAGCACCGGAATCTTGTCATTGACAATCTCCACCTTATCCTGCGCCACGCCGCCGAGCACGACCGTTTCGCCGTCATATACGGTGATGTCGGTTTCAATGCTGCGTTTGTCGAAGATCGGCATCTGATAGTATTCACCGTCGGTATTGCCGTCGGAGTCATAAGTACGGGCGTCGAAGATCATCCAGCCCGAAAGCGTCTGGACCGGCAGCAGCACATGCGCCGTAATCGTGCGGCGTTCCTTGTCGATTTCCGGCTGAATGTCGAACACAATGCCCAATTTGGTCGGCTCGGATTCAAAGTTCGGCTGGGGATCGGCGGAAATGCCGCGCCAGTAGGAGGTTCCCTCATTGGAACCGTCGCCGGAACCGCCGGTGTTGTTGTTCGGCAAATCCACAATTTCCCAGTCCTCCGGGAAATAACGCTCCGTCACCATTTCGATATGCGCCGGCTGTCCCGGAAGAGTCGTAACCCGGGGCGCCCCCAGCACATCCATGCTGTCGGCCTGATTCAAGGCGAACAGGTTCGCCACAATGGCAGTACCATCCGCATTCTGCCAGACATAGCTGAAAGTCGAATTATAAGTCGGATTGCCGGTGCTGGAATCGCCGCTGCTGTTGGTCTCATCCCGGTAATAACGCAACAGTTCGTTGGAATTCGGACCGAATTTGACATCCCGGGGATACTTGCCGTTCTCCATCACGTTGGCCTCGGCGCCGCCATTGACCGTCAATTGATAATTGAACGCCAGCTCCTTCAGGTCATCCTGGGAAATTTCGATGAACTTGCAGAGAATCTGCACCATCGGTTCCTGCTGGTCAAGCAGTTCGTGAATCACAGTATCGATTTTCTGAAGGTTGTCGACCGTGTTGTAAACAATCAAACGGGTGATTTTCGGGTCGTAAACGATCTTGGAGCCGGTCGGGAATTCAACACCGTTGCCGATGAAATAGTTTTTCAGCTCCTGCTCATTGTTGGGATCGTCGACCGGCGAACGGTCCAGCGGGAAAAGCCGGGTTTCCATATCGTCGATCGCCACACTCTGCGGAGCGATCACCACCGCGTATTTCTCAACCCGGTAGCGGAGCTTGGCCGTATCGCAAAGCCGCTTGATCGCGTCCATCAGGGTCTGATTCTGAATCAACAGCGAAATCCGCTGCTCATTATCGATCGGCAGGCCGTTTTCATCCAGCAACGGTTCCGCGCCGTCAGCCGCCGGCACCGGAGCCGGCTGGGGCCGCATTTGCGGAGGCATGCCGGGACCGCCCATTCCCATGCCATCCGGACCACCCATCATATCATTCTGGGCATTCAGCTTGGCATACAACGCCGCCGCGGAGCCATCGTCACGCCGCAGGAAGATATTGACTCCGACCTGTTCCGGATCCTGCTGGCGACTCTGCTCACGAAGGTTTTTGATCGCGGCGGAGATCGTCACATCCTCAAAGTCGATCCGCGGAATCCGAATCGAATCCAGCTTCTTCTGAAGCGCACTGACCTCCCGCTCCTCCTTGACTTTGGGCTCGACTCCCAGCATGTTGACCGCATCCGCGCTGTTGCTTTCCGGCACAACCGGGATCGCGAACTTCCACTCCGTTTCCGCAATCAATTTGCGATGCTCGTTCGCATAGCGCGCCAAACCGGCTTTATCGACCCGCCAGTAGGTCGCCTTGATGTTCTGAATCGCATCCGCATTATACGGATCAATCAGCAGGACATTGTCGAATTTGCGAAGCGCACGGGTATACTCCCCTGCGGCCACCAGCTGGCGCCCCTGCTCCATCAATACCTGTATCTGGTATTCCTGATTTTTCTGATTCGGCAGCAGGGTTTCCACACGGGCTTCCGGATTGGCGGCAAGATGAGCCTGACGCTTCTCATAAAGATCAATCCGGGACTGCAGCTTTCCCTTTAATTCCGGACAATACTTCAGGGCTTCCTTGCAAATCCGGATCGCCTCTTCAAAATCGCGCAGAGCCGCCCGCTCCTCCGCCTTGCTCATCGCCTCCTCCGCCATATATTTATAGCAGGTGACGACCTGGGACCGACACATTTCCGCACGCTTCTGGAACTCGGGAGAAGGAAAGCTCTCAAAGATCTTGATTGCAGCCAGATATTTATCCCGCGCCTCCAGATATTTGCTGTCGATCAGAAGTTTGTTGGCTTCGGAAACCAGACGGCCCGCCCGGATTTCGTTTTCCTGCTTGCCCTGGTCAATTCTGCTGATATCCACGCGCATATCCGGAGAGATCGCCGCCGGCGCTTTCTCTGCGGCCAGTACCGGTGTCAAGCCTACGCCCAGCGCAAAAGCCAACCCCCATAATTTCTTTTCACGATTCAACATATTTTTATGCCTCCGGCGTTAATTTAGCGGTTGAAGTCCGGCGCACCCAATGCCCTGTTCCGGCGAATCGGCACACCGTCATTGCCGACCAGACGAGTCGTCACAAACAAAAGCAAATTATTGCGCGTTATGTTTTCAGATTGCGACTGGAAGAAACGTCCCACCAGAGGGAGATCGCCGAGGATCGGCCATTTATCCGTGCGGGTTGTTGTCGTCGCATCAATCATGCCGCCCAATATGATCGTCTCACCATCGTACACATTCACGTTCACTTTCACGTTCCGGCGCGAAATGATCGGCTTCCAGACGTTGAACCGGTCGGTCGTCTTGGTCTGTTTCAAGGTCGTTCCTCCGGTAAATGCCCCGGTACTCGGATCGGTGGCACGCACATATTCCGTGAGAATACCCTTCACCTGAATATTGTATTCATCGCGGCCGATATAGTTCGTCACGGTCGGATTGACTTCCAGAGTGATCGTGTAATTGTCGGCATTCACCTTGGGGGTCACGTCAAAGATAATACCGATATCGGTTTCATCTCCGAAGGAGGGCACCGGCGCCGTGATCGTGTAGTTGCCGTCGTCGTCTTCAATCTCGTAAGCATCCCAGTCTTCCGGGAATTGATAGCTCTTCACCATCCGGACTGACGCCATCCGGTCATTTGAAGTCATCACCTTGGGGGCCGCCAGCGTTTCCGTCCTGGTATTACGACTCAAGGCATTGATCGTCAGCGAGATATTCAACGGCACATCCGAACCGAACGGATGGACATTTCCGAACAGCGAGGGGAAGAAATTCCAGCCGTCGATCAAAGCGGTATTGACGCCGGTAATGCCTTCGCGCACCGTCCGCGTCGCCGGATTCGACTGTCCTCCCCCCTGCCCGAACAGCCAACCGCTGACCATATTGCCGGAAGCATCCGTCTTCACACTGCCGATCGCGCTCATCGACCAGTCGAAACCAAGCTCCTGAAGGTCTTCTTCGCTTACTTCGATGCCTTTGATCTCCACCATGATCAACGGTTTCTCAATTGCGTCAAGCTGGCGGATCAACTCATCCAGCCGCCTCAGATTCTCCGGAGTGTTCTTCACGCTCAGGCGGCCGGAACGTTTGTCATAACTGATCGAAGAACCGTCGAAAAACATCACGCCGCGATCTCCGAAGTACTTTTTCAGAGCCGCTTCCGTAACGCGCTTGCGGACCTGTCCCGCCGAAGCATCCGTCAAAAAGGTCTTGGCATCCGTCGCAGCGCCCGCCACGCCCAATTCAGCGCCGGCACCACCGCCGCCGCCGGCGGCTCCCGCCGGAGCGCCGCCCATCGGGCCGCCGCCCATATCCATACCGTCACCGGCCGCATCCGCGCCGTCGGTGATGCTGGAAATCAAATCTCCGCGAATCTGGAAATTACGCACCTGCATTTCGTCAACTTCCGGCCCGATAAAAACATTGTCCCCGTCGATCCGGTACTTCAATCCGGTATCCTGACAGATGTAGCGCAGCACCTCGCTCATCGGAATCCGCGTGAAATTCATCGTAACCCGGCCGAGCTGCTCGATCGTTTTGGAATTCATACCGGTCGCAATATTCACTCCCTCCTTATCCGGATCGAAGGTTTTGCTCCGGTTATTCAGGAAACGGATCACCGCCATGATATCGGCGTCGTCAAATGCGATGGTCGGAAAAACAATCCGTTCCATCTTCGCATAAACCCCCTGATTGGAGGCCTGTTTCTGAATCGAATCGCTCGGTCCCTGCGAAAGCGTTGCGGAGAAAACCGGCTCAGCCCACGACCAATCCGAGTACGCAACCATGCCGGCGGTATCCGCTTCGTGGCGCGCCAACCCATAAGAGTAGAGCTGCCGATAAATCTTATTCAGCAGAGCGATCGCATCGACATCGTAGGGATCGATCAGGAACACCTGTTCCGCGCGGTTGCGGGCTTCATCAAATTTATTGTTGTCATAGAAAACCTGGGCTTCCCGAAGCAAAAGGCTGATCTTCGCTTTGTCGCTGGCATGGGAAGGAGCCGCCGTTTCCAGAGAAACATCGCGCTGCACTTCGGCATTGCGCCGTTTCTTCTGAAACTCTTCGATCATCGCCTCCGCCTTCGCCTGCAGAGCCGGATCAACAGTCCGAATCTCGGTGGCAAACGCCAGCGCATCATTATACCGCTTGTCCGACATCGCGGAATAAGCACGGGCAATCAAATTGTCCGCCCAGGCGCGCCGCGTTTCCGCCAGCTCCCTGCCGAACGTTTCACGACGGGTATCGGCAAGAGATCCTTCCAGACCGTTCAGGCTCTCCATGATCTGCTCATAGAGTTCAACCGCCTCTTTGAACTTTTCCTCACTGCGGAATTTCCGGGCCTTGCCCAGTAACTCATCCTGAAGGGCAAACTGTTTATCGGCCGTCGAAATCTTCTGCTCGGTCAAAGGATTGGCCTCAGCCCCCCAAGTCACTGGCGACAAATCCGGCCGCTCCCCGGCAACCCCCTCACCGGGAACTCCGGAAACAGCAACCACCAGACCGATCGCGACCACTCCACGCGATAAAAGTTTACGGTTGGAGATTTCCATGCTCTTTTCTACCTTATTTTTGATCGGAAATATTCAAAATTCTGTTTACTTTACCTGAGTCGGAATCAATACCCGCCGCGCGGGGCCATCCCCATGCCGTCCTCGCGCAGCTGCTCATTTTCGAAGTTCACCAGCATTTCGTCAGGAATCATTCCCTTCTTGGTCACCACCATCTTACGACCGGCGGGGTCCAGAGTCGTATCCCCTTCCACGGCGGACGGATTCTCCAAAGTCACCGTCATCGCCTTGGCGTCGATCGCCTTTACCCGATAGTTGGCGAAACCGGTGGTACGAAGCCCCATCCGGAACCGTTCGCCGATGTCGCAGATAATCATGCCGTCCCGCACGCCGACATCTTTCATGATCGCCTTCGGACGCGAGGAGAAAACCTTTTTGCCGACCTGAAGCTCCAGTTTGTCCGTCCCCTCCACCTGCTCCAGATACATCACGGATTCATCGCTGATCCTGGGCGTTCCTCCCTTGGTTTCGGCGGGGATCTCCCTTTTCACCAGTTTGACATCCGCGATCTTGTAAGTTTTATTATCCAGCTCAATGGTATTTCCCACAGCTTCAATACTGGTGATTTCCCGGTTGCGCTTGTTCACCATGTTCAACTGAAGGTCCCAACGCGATTTATCGTCGCTGTTATTGGTATTGACCGCCATGAATTTGATCGGCAATTCAACGCGCCGGATTTCCTGCAACCGCAACCGGTACCACATCGGAGAGTGGCTGCGGGGATCAACCGGACTGGTCTTGGCAACCCGGATTTCAAAGATATTGCTGAAACCGTCATTGTCGCGATCCAGCAGAGCATCCTCCACATTCAATCTGAATCGTGTCGCCTCCTCCTGCGTCAACTGAATATTATTCAGGAAGAGCTGCCCTTCTTCCGCAGTACGCTTCGGCGGTTTCTTCAGTTCCAAGCCGCAGAACGGACACGGCTGCTCCTCCGTGAAATAATAGAGAGGAATGATTTTTCCACAAGGCTTCTTATCCTCGCCGGGACAACGGGCCATCGGAAAAGTCACCACCAGATCGGAGAAAAACGGATTCGCCTTATTCCTTGCCTGCGAAGCCGGCCAGTTCGCATTCCGGGACTGCCAGTAATCCGCAATTTCAAACTCCGCCGCCTTCGGGTCATGGACTTCATAATCCGCAGCACGGGTCGGAATCTGCAGACTTTCCTCCGTAATCTCCTTGGTCTGGTCGATAATCCGCAGAACATATACCATCGAAAGAATAAAAGCCAACAGCAGCACAAGCAGTATCAGCTTTTCATAATGTCGCTTCAAGAATTCCAAAATGAGCCTCCGCGCCGTTCTCTAATTTTTATTCAGGATCACATATTCAACTGTAATCTGCGCCTGACAATCGCTGTTGGCGCCAACCAGTGTGTTGCCGTAACCGATACGCTCGTAAAAAGGCTTCTTCTTCTCCGCTTCGAGCCACTTTTTGCGCGCTTCTTCGAGCTGGGCGCGCTGCTCCTCTTCCGTCATCTGCCGGTCGGATTCCATCGGCCGCTGAATATTGCCGCGGCGGCCGCGGCCGCGCCCCTGGAATTGGGGCTGCTGCATACCGGGCATGCCCGGCTGCCTCATGTCGGGCATCCCCGGCATACCGGGCGGCTGCATACCGGGCGGCATGAAACCATCCTCGCCATTCTGTCCCTCCATTCCCGGCACTGCCGAAGCGGGCATGAACAACAATTTAGCCTGATCCTCCACCGCATATAGAAATACGGCGCGCACCACATAGACACGATTCCCCTTGAGGTAGGACTGATCCAGCAGGGAAACCAGCTTGCGAATGCTCTCCAGCGAGCCTTCCACTTCAAATGTGAAGTTATAAACCTGATAATCGCCGACCGCTTCGCCGGCGACGGTACGCTTGTAGAAGCCATTCAGACTCTTCACCTTGGCTTCCACCATCTTGGAGACGATATCGCCGATGATATCCCAGTTGCGGGCCACCTGCGGATACTCTTCCGGCTGGAAAACATCCTGTTGCGTAAAGGAAAAATTACCGGCCTCCACATTGCCGACGGTGATCTTGCCGGCAGAAAGCATATCAAGCAATTTGTACCGGTAATCCGTCATGAACCGCGAGAGAAGCTCCGGCTTGCCCTGCATGGTCCGCGGCACGCCAAGGGCGGTCAGAAAAACCTCATCCACCGACTGATCCGTAATCGGTTCCGTCGTTGCCTTTTCCGCCAGCTTCTTGAACTCAAGCATCGCATCACGCCAGTTCGGAAAGCGCTGCTGAAATACCTTGAATGTAATTCCCTGCTGAGCAACGTTGGCCGCATCAACTTTGTTCCATTCCTCGAAAAAGAGAGTTTTGAACTCGGCCAGAGAAATGGGCCTGTTCGCCTTCTTTTCCGGATCCCTATACCGCACAACCTTGATGAATTCCTCCAGCGCCGGCAGGAGCGGATCGTTGAATGCCCGTTCAATCGCATCGGCCGCCTTGGAGTAAGTTTCGATATCCTGCCGGATCCGGGGCTTGTTTTCATCCACCGGCGCAGGCTTCTTGGAAACCAGAACTCCGATATCTTCACGAAGTTTATTCACCTGATTGATATAAGCGCTCATCCGGCTGTGTTCGATTGCGGTCCAAACCAGAAGCGCGATCGCCGCAACCGATGACAGACTGATCACAATGATCAGGATCATATTTTTCTTGACAAATCGATTCACTGTCGTTCTCCGTACTATTTCTTGATCGGTTCTTTTAGCGTCACACGCATCTCGAACGAGGTCATATTCAATGCTTCGGTATTGGGTTCATACTTATCAAGCACCGTACCGTCTTCCGCATCCGAAAAATACTTCGAAGTCTTGAACCGATTGCGCAACTCCCTTTCCAGCAGGTCGCGATTTTTCAATACCAGAGTATAGCCGACCAGCCGAAGCTGTTTCACTTCGCCGATGTCCCGGTAAACCCTTGCCACCGGCTCCGCCGGATTGGCCGAAGAACGGCGGCCTCCACCGCCGAACGGCCCGCCTCCAAACGGCCCTCCACCAAACGGCCCTCCTCCCATATCCATCCCCATGCCGGGACGGTCGCTTTCGCTGCCGGCGGCGGGAGCGATTTCATCACCGATTCCCTCCAGGGTCGTCAGCCACATCGTATCCGGGATCAACTCCTGAAGCTCCGTCAGCATCCCGGTCCATTTCCCGCGCGCATCCACAAAAGCTTTGGCATTCTCATAGCGGGATTTGGCGGAATTCATCTGATTCATCAGATTCGTGACTTCCTTCATCTTCTTGTTCGTCTCCTCCACACGCACCTGCACACGATCCACGCGGGACTTGTCGAAGTTGAGACGCTTGTACACGCCGATATAGAAGATCCCCAGACAGACCAGCAACGAAGCCGCCGAAATATAGAAGTACGGTTTCTTGCGGTCCAACTCCTTCTGATTCCGGATGGAAGCCGGAACCAGCGAAATATCGATCGGACACTGCGTGATGCTGCGCAAGCTCATGCCGATCAACTCCTGGAACATCGGAGCGACCGCCTGAAGTTCTTCCTTGTCCACCTGCTCCGCTATGGTGATGGCGCCGAACGTATTCAGATATTCAACCGGCAACCGCAGCTTTTCCTGGAAGAAGTCGGTGATATACATCATCGTGGAACCGCCGCCGGCCAGCAACACCCGGGACGGAGCGTTGCCGCCATGCTGCGCGCGCCACACATTGATTGAACGGCTGACCTCACCGTGAAGGCGGGTCATCACATTTCGCGCAATCTTCGAAATCGTCGCGGCGACCTCGGACTCCGGCTCTTCATAGGCGCCGCCCAGAGCGACGAAACCGTGACGGTGCTTCAGGTCTTCCGCTTCCGCGAAACCGATATTGTACTCTTTGGCAACCTGCTGGGTGATCGCGTCGCCCGCGATCGGAATGCTGCGGATGAACGCCCGCTGATGGTCGGCGATCATCAGGTTGGTGCCGCGTCCTCCGATATTCAGGATCAACACGCATTCATCGTCCCGGCACTGAGTACCCTTGGCGGCGTTGAACAGCGCGACGGGAGCAATCTCCACCGACAGAATTTCCTTGCCGGAATCCTCGATCACATCCGTATAACAGGTGATCTGGTCCGTTTTGACCGCAACGAACAGCGCCTCATATTCTTCATGGGAATCCGCGATTTCCAACGTGGAACCGTCCTCCTGGGTTTCAACGCGGGTGTCTTCCCACTCGTGCCGGATCAACTGATAATCCCACACCACCTCGTTCATCGGGTAAGGGACCGTCTGCCTGGCTTCATATTCCACGATTTTATTGATTGCGCTCTTGTTGCCCATCAACGGCGGCAGCTTGCTCAACCGGGAAAACGACGACTGGCCGGAAAGCGAAAGCCGCACACTTTTGGCGACAAAACCGCCCTCCGCCAGCATTTCGCGATAGTTCCGCGCGAAAACCTCCTCCGGAGTCATCCCTTCCTGTTCTTCCAGCTTGCGGAAAGCGAATTTCCTCAGCATGATCGCTCCGCCGGGCGGGAAGACGAACTCAGCCATCTTCAGATTGTCTCCGCCGACGTCAATCGTTAAAACCGTGTTTTCTTTTGCCATTTTACTGTTTGTTCCGAATGTTCAGCACCGAGGGCAATTTCCGGCGCCGGATTTTATAAAATAATAAACTTATTTTGCACGTGCCGGTTTTATATAGTCGTAATCGGAAAAATCGGTCCAGCGCCACGGCGACTCATCCTTGGAAAGAATCACTCCATCCCGGACGATATTGGGCTTGACCTGCAGCATCTTCGCGAACTCCTGCCGCTGCAGGGCCAGAGTGGACCCCTTGACATTGCAATAAGCGATTCCGAGGATATTGTTGCTGCGATCAGTGAAAACCGCCTCCGCCCAGAAAGTACTCGAGGAAGCCGTACTGCTGCTGCCGCTCACCGGCAGATAACGGTCCAGAAGATGGGGAGGGATCATCATCAGGGCGACATGCCGGCGGCCGTCGACCGGAATCGTCATGAACTCTGTCTTGCCGGTGAAAACGCACGGCACCATGCGCCCCTGGCTCTGGGCGTCAAATATCACGGTCAGCGTCAGGGTGATGTCATCGATCCACGCATTGCGCAATTTGGAGATTTTGGGATAATATTCCACATAAAACACAACCCAGCGGTTGCGAAGCGCACCGCTGACCGAAGCCACGCTCCTGGAACTGTCTCCGCGAACCGAAGGCGTGCTCTCGCGGGAATAGGTCAGCTTCATTTTCGTGAAGAGAAACTCATCCGGCAAGACTCCGGGTGCAGCCCAAACCGTCATTCCGACAAATACAGCAGCCATCACGGACATGAGCAGTTTTTTCTTCATCGTCGAGAAGCTCCTCCGAAAATTACTTTTGCTCCGCCGCTTGCGGAGCGGCACTCTGTGCTGCGGGCGCTTCAGGCTGCGCCTCCGGTGCAACCGCGGAAGCGGATACGGCGGTACTCTCCAGCGCGGCAGTCACTCCATCCGTGGTTCCCTTGTTTACGCCATGCCCGATCAATGACGCCAAAACCAGCGTCACCAGAAAAAATACAGCCGTCATGATCACGGTGGCCTTGGTCAGATGACTCCCGGCCTGAGCGCCGAACACAGACTCTCCCACACCGCCGAACGCGGCGCCCATTCCACCGGATTTGGAAGGCTGGACCAGAATGATCCCAATCAGAAGCAGCGCTACCACTACGACCAGCGCATACAACAAAACGGTTAAAGTCGACATATAAAGGCCCTTTAAAACTTGTCGTTTCCCGAAGCCGCCCGTCGACGGCTCCGGTTGCATTTGCAAAACTTTGATAATATTAACGCCAGCCGCAGCAAAAGTCAACCCCCAACTGCCGCCAATGCGTCAATATTATCGATATTTTTGCGAAATTACCCGGCAATCGCGTTGTGAATCAGCGCGGAGAAGCTATCCGCCTTCAGAGCGGCGCCGCCGATCAGGCCGCCGTCGATGTTCGGCTGAGCGACCAGTTCCTTCGCATTTTCGGCCTTCATGCTGCCGCCGTACTGGATCCGGACGCCTTCACCGATCTCTTTACCGAACATATCGTTCAGGGTACAACGGATGTAGTTGTGGGTTTCTTCCGCAATTTCCGGAGTCGCGGTCTTGCCGGTGCCGATCGCCCAGACCGGCTCATAGGCGATCACGACCTTGGCCATATCTTCCTTGCTCAAACCGGCCAGTCCGCCTTCGAGCTGGGTGAACAGGACCTTTTCGGTCTTGCCGGTTTCGCGCTCTTCCAGAAGCTCGCCGACGCAGACGATCGGCTTGAGGCCGGCGGCCAGGGCGGCCTTCAGGCGTTTATTGACGGTTTCGTCGGTTTCGCCGAAATACTGGCGGCGCTCGCTGTGGCCGAGAATCACATATTCCACACCGAGTTCCTTCAGCATCGCCGCGGAAATTTCGCCGGTGAACGCGCCGCTTTCCGCCCAGTGGACGTTCTGCGCGCCGACCTTGATATTGCTGCCCTTGACCGCATCGATCACGGCGGCCAGCGTGGTGAAGGTCGGGCAGACCACGATGTCGGCGACATCCGGGCAGACATCGGCGACCAGCGGCTTCAGGGCATCCACCAGCGCCTTGCCTTCGGCGGCGGTTTTATTCATTTTCCAGTTACCGGCGATAATTACTTTACGGCTCATTTCTATGATTCCTCTCGAAAATTAGTAAAAAGATAATCAGTTCTGGCGCTTGATCGCCATCGGAGAACATATCACCAAAAAACTTATTTTGCAAATCCGCTGCTTATTCCGGTTGAAACAATCGGCAAAAAAACTGACCGGACGGCATCCCCCCTATTGCCGTTTCACCGTGACGGCGGAGGCGTTCAACGTCTTTTTCCACACGATTCCCAGCCCGATCCAGCCGGATACATCTTCCCGGAGCCGGACATCCTCTACGCCGTCCGCATTGTCCTTCGCGCACTGCCGGTCGAGCATCCGGAACATGTATTTATCTTCCAGATTATCGGAAAACAGATTGTAGGCGCCATGGTTCGGAAATGAGACGGAACCGCTCCACAGCGGAATCCAGTACAGCAAATAAAATCCGGTGTTGGCCGCTTTCAGGTTGGTCACCACCGGGTTGCCGCCCTCACTCTGCTGCCCGGGAAGCGCCGGAGTGCTCTGCATCACCGACGTCGTACAGCCGCCGGCGAATACCAGCGCAATCATGCAGAAAAGCCCGAACCGTCTCCCGATTCCCGTGATTTTCATCTTCCATCTCCTTGCACATATTCCGGAAAAACCGTCAAAAACACCTTTTAATTTAAACCGTTGATTCCGTTTTTACAAGCCCCCGGGTTTAATAAAGACATCTCACGAAATCCTTACAATATTCAAACAATCCACTCCTATATTAGAAAGCGAAATCAAAACAGGCAGTCCCCGAGTCCACCAACAGAAAGGATATTGATATGAACCGAACAGCCGCGGCCCTCCTGCTGGGAGCCGGCCTCCTGCAGGCCGTCTGCGCCGCCCCGGCGGAAAACGTCCGAACCATCCGCCTGATCCAGGATGACGCCCAGGATTACATGGTTTCCAAGATTTTCGAGCTGAAATACCTGATGGCCAATGATGTGACTCCATTCGTGCTCGGCATCGTCAAACGCTACAACCACCTCTCCACCGTCACCCGGATCAACTACAAAGCGGGGAAACAGCAGCTTCTCGCCGTCAGCTGCCCGGTCAGAATGATGCCTTACGTCGACGAGATGATCCGGCTCCTCGACCGGCCGTCCCGGATCGCGGGCAAAGCGCCGGGCGATCCGATCCGGGGCACCGGCTCCACCCGCGCCGTCTATCCGGCGAAATTCCGCGCCGCTCAGGTGATGGTCGACATCATGACCGGCAGCGGCATCAACAGCGGCAAAGATTCCTATGTCGGCTACGATCCGACGACCAACCTGATCTACTGGAAAGACGACCTCAACAAAAGCGACGATATGCTGAAATATCTCGCCTGGCTCGACCGGCCGATTCCGATGGCGAATCTCTCCTTCACCGTCTATGAGGTGCGCGACAGCATCCTGCGCGATCTCGGGATCGACTATCTCGGCTGGCGCAACGGGCCGGGCCTCAACCTCTTTCAGGCAGGCATGGACGCGCTGTCGCTCTCCTCAGGCGGCAGCAGCGCGGTCAATGCGGCCAGCGGCGCTTTCGGCGGATTCTTTTTCGCGCCGCAGTTCGACGCCAGTTTCATCCGGATTCTCCAGCAGGACGGTTTGGCGAACATCGCGAACACCGCGAGCCTGACCGTCGCCAACAGCGACTCGGCCGTCTACAGCATCGGCTTCCACCCGGAATCGCAGGCGATCTTCAAGCGGGACAATGATCAGCTTCAGGTCGGCGTCTCCGGACTCGGCATGCAGGGGGGAGTCAAGCCGCCTGAATCTTCGACCGGAGCCGAAAATCCGCTTCTCACCGGCTCCGCCCCTCCGCCGCCGCTGGCGCTGTCGGTCACCGCACCGCGCATCTGCTTCCGCGGCGAGGCCGATGCCAGAACCGGACAGGTTCCTTACCGGCTTTCCGACTACAATACCACGGTCAACGCCCTGGTCACATTCAATTATAAGATTCAGGTCGCCGACGTCGTGGAACGCAACAACTACGGTGCCGAACTGGCCGAGATCGACCAGCTTTCCGGCGACTGCAACCTGCTCTCCGGCGAGGAAAAGATTCTGACCATGTGGCATAAGGAAAGCGAGGTGGAACAGACCATCGGAGTTCCGTTCCTCTCCGAAATCCCGATCCTGAAGCATCTCTTTTCCACCACGACCATCAACCGGGAAAAAACCTGGTATTTTGTGACCGTCCGTACCGTGCTCGCCCACCCGGAAAGCCTCCCTCCGGCTTACGGCGGCCAGCTTCAGGCGTTTGAATCCATCTCTCCGGCGGCCGCGGCGGTCAGCTCCAACCAACTGTAAGGTGCTTCAACCATGAAAAAGATTCTTCTGCTTCCCCTCTCCGGCCTCATCGCCATCGCCACCGCCGCCGCGCCGGGCGATTCCGCCTCGGCTCCGCTCTACACCAGCAACACCTTCACGCCGTCGCCGGGCATCCCGCGCGACAAGAACAACGCGCCGACCGCCAGCTACATGGATTCGCAGGTGCAGGCCCAGTTGCGGGTCGATCTCGACAGGGACACCGATGCAGTTCACTTCATCCGCGACAACAACGATCCAAGGGTGATCACCAAAACCTATCTGCTCAAGCACGTGCATCCGTATGCGGTGCGTTCGCTGCTGCGGGACGCGATCACCACCAAACGGGTCGACGCCAGCTACACCGGCGTGGAAACCATCCTGTTTGAAGACGGCACCGCGCTGCTGTTCGTTTCCGCCGAAGAATACCGGTTCAAGGACCATGAAAACGGCATGGGGATCGATTCGCTGGTCGCCAGGCTCGACCAGCCCGGCATGTTGAACAGTTCCGGGCAGCCCAAATTTGTATATTTTCCGGCCAACGTCCCGGCCGCGACCCTGATGCCGATGATCGAAAAGGTCGGCATGAACGTGAAGGACGACGAAGCCGAACTGATCGGCGGCAAGGACAAGGTCAAGCTCGATCCCGACCTGAACTGCCTTTTCTTCAACACCGCCAATTATTCGCGCAAAAACATCGAGGAGATGCTCCGCAAATACGACGTCCCCCTCCCCGAAATCAAAATCAAGCTGAACGTCTATGAGCTTTATTCGGAAAACGACGACAAGCTCGGCGTCGACTTTCAGGCGTGGAAAAACAACGAAGGCACCGATTTCTTCAGCGTCGGCGGCCGCTTCCGCGACAACTGGGCGGCCACCTACGGCGGCACCATGGCCCGGCCGCAAGGCTCCGAACGGACCAGTTTCTACAACTTCAACCCGAAGTGGAACACCCGTTACCTCGACTTCCTGACCTCGAAGGGAAAGGCGAAAATCGCCTATTCCGGCGAAGTGACCGTCCGGCAGAACACCACCTCCACGCTGTCGCGCACCACCCAGATTTTCTACACCGACACCACCGTCCCGCCGGACGACACGCAGGAAACCATCGACAACTGGTTCACCCGCCCGCTCGACAATGCGCTGCAGGCCCTTGGCAGGGAGTCACCCGGCAACGATATCCGGATCGGCAAGGACAATCAGCAGAATGTGACCAGAGCCCCGCAATCCTTTGGTTTCATCATGACCGTCAAAGCCGGCTCGATCGCGCCGGAAGCCGCCATTCTGCAGATCAGCCTCGACAACTCCTCGCTGATCGGCTACCAGTCCAGCGGCGCGCCGCGCATCCAAAAGGGAAACACCATCCGCAACAGTGTGATGATTTCCACCAAGCGGAACGAGTTCGTGATCGGCGGACTCGAAAAGCGGGAAGTAGTACGCGGCTCCACCGGCGTTCCCTACCTGAAGGATATCCCCGGCCTCGGATACCTCTTTCAGGTGGAATCCGAGTCCACCCGCAAATCGCAGCTCGTCGTCGCCGCCCAGTGCGAATATGTCTACCCCGAAAGTATCTCGCCGGAGGAATATGACAAGCTGATCCGCTCCATCCGCACCCGCACCGCCGATGCGGGCGGACGCAATCACTACTTTTTCAATCAGTACCTGCTCGACCGGCAATAATGCAGACCGGCGGGCAGCCGGGCGGCAAGGTGGCGGCAAGGTGCCGCTGCCGGGTGCCGCTGCCGGGGGCGCACGCCAATGCCCCTACGGGGGGCGTGCGGCGGCTGGCACTGGTGAGCCGTGGTTGGTCGGCATATCACCTTACGCGATGCACAAATAAGGCCGAATCGCCGTTTTCGCGGCGCACAACAAGCGCGGTCAGCGCCGCGGCGGCAAGGTGCCGCTGCCGGGGGCGCACGCCAATGCCCCTACGGGGGGCGTGCGGCGGCTGGCACTGGTGAGCCGTGGTTGGTCGGCATATCACCTTACGCGGCGCACAAATAAGGCCGAATCGCCGTTTTCGCGGCGCACAACAAGCGCGGTCAGCGCCGCGGCGGCAAGGTGCCGCTGCCGGGTGCGCACGCCAATGCCCCTACGGGGGGCGTGCGGCGGCTGGCACTGGTGAGCCGTGGTTGGTCGGCATATCACCTTACGCGATGCACAAATAAGGCCGAATCGCCGTTTTCGCGGCGCACAACAAGCGCGGTCAGCGCCGCGAACGAATGTGAGGGAATTATTTTGCTGCCGCAAAATAACGAGGAACGATAGTGACGAAGCCGAACGTAGAGAGCGAAGCCCCTCCGGCGTAGTGAGCGCAGCGAACGCTGAGGAGTTGGCCGCCGCAGGCGGACAAGTAAGCGGCGAAGCCGCGCCCGCGAGCGGAAGTGCTCCGCAACCGGACCGGCCTCAGCCACCGGCGAGGGGGTCCGGGGGACGTGCGCGACGTCCCCCGGAGCCATCCGCAGGCCGGAGGTGCGGTACTCACTACCCTCCGGGCCCCCTGCCTGTTCTTGATGCAATGCAAAGCCGGGTATAACACTCACGTGCGACTGGAAAGCGGAGATGAATCTCCGCACTCCAAAGACGCTTTGCGTCGCGGGAGCAAGCTCTGCGAATGCCGGTCAGCGGCGGTTTCCGAAAATGCGGAGCAGGAAAAGGAACAGGTTGATGAAGTCGAGGTAAAGCTCGAGCGCGCCGAAGATCGCGACTTTTTTACCGGTTTCGGCATCAAACTGCCCCTCGCCGACGGCGAGCGACATCAGTTTGATCTTCTGCATATCCCAGGCGGTGAGGCCGGTGAACAGAACCACGCCGCAAATGCTGATCAGCAACGAAAACGTCGAATTCGCCCAGAACATATTGATCAGCATCGCGACGATCAACCCCCACAACGCCATGCCGCACATGCCGCCGATTCCGGAGAGATCTTTCTTCGTCACATAACCGAAGGCGCCGACGCCGCCGAACATCAGGCTGGTCGTGAAAAACGTGCGGTAGATTGCAGCCGGTTCATAGGCCATGAAAATCCATGACAGGGTCACGCCGTTGAGCGCGGCGAACAGCGCGAATCCGAGACCGGCGACGAAACTTGAAATCTTGTTGATCGCGGCGGAAAGGCCGATCACCAGCAGGACTTCCACGATCAGCAGTCCCAGGAACGCACCGCGGTTCTGGATCACGAAATCCTGCATGGTGGAGTTGGCGATCGCGTAACTGATCCCGGCGGTCAACGCAAGACCTCCGGTCATCCAGCCGAATACTCGGTTCACGAAACCGGCCTGGGTCAGTTGCGCTTCCTGACCGATGGCGGCGGGAGCGCGTTCATAAGATCTGTCGTTCATGGTAAAATCTCCTCTTTCATTGTGTCGATGTTATTACAATACATCAACTTTGCGAAATTCCAAGCCGCTAACCGAGAGCGGCGAGAATCTTTTCCGCCAGCGCCTCGCCGATTCCCGGAACTTTTTCGGCAATTTCGTCCGGCGTGGCCTTTTTCAGGGCGCGCAAAGAGCCGAATGCGCGCAGCAGTTGCTTCTTGCGGGTGTCGCCGATTCCCTGAATTTCATCAAGGCGGGACTGCTCGATCCGCTTGTTCCGCAGTTCGCGGTGATAGGTGATCGCGAAACGGTGCGCTTCATCGCGAAGCGCCTGCAGCATCCGCAGCGCCGGATTGTGACGGTCCAGCACCACCGGTTCGCTGCGGCCGGGCAGATAGATCTCCTCGTTCCGCTTCGCAAGGCCGATCACCGGCAGCGGCGGGCAGCCGATTTCCACCAGCGCGTCGATCGCACTGGAGAGCTGCCCCTTGCCGCCGTCGACCATCACCAGGTCGGGCAGCGGCCGCTTCTCCTCCAGCAGCCGCCCGAAATGGCGGACCAGCACTTCGTGCATCATCGCGAAATCGTCGCTCTGGTGGACGGTGCGGATTTTGAAGCGGCGGTAGTTGTCCCGGTCCGGCCTGCCCTCCTTGAAGGCCACCAGGCTCGCCACCGCCAGTTTGCCGAGGATGTTGGAGATGTCAAAACCGATGATCCGGCTGGGGAGCTTCTCCAGCCCGAGCGCCTCGCCGAGCGCCCGGACGGCGGCCATGCCGGGGGCGGTGCCCGGCAGTTCGGGACGCTCGAATATGCGGTTCCTTTTCCCGAATACCGCTTCCAGATTGGTCAGCACATCGCGCAGATGGGCGGCTTTTTCAAACCGCTGCTCCATCGCCGCCGCCGTCATCTTCTCCCTGATCGCGGCGGTCAGTTCGGCGATGTCGCCGTTCAACACCGCGACCGCCTGCTCCACCCGCTCCCGGTATTCCTCCGGCGTCACCGCGCCGGTGCAGGGGGCGCAGCAATCCTTCACGATCCGTTTCAGGCAGCGTTTGCGGGTCTCCTCATCGGGTTCGGAATCGCGGCAGGCGCGCAGCCCGAAATGGGCGAGCAGGAATTCAAGGGTCATCTTCAGCGCGCCCCCTTTCGGGAACGGCCCGAAATACTGCGCGCCGTCGTTTTTCTTCAGCCGTGCCAGCTTCAGAGTCGGAAACTTCTCATGCCAGTCGATCTTGAGCAGCAGATATCGCTTGTCGTCGCGCATCAGCACATTGTAATGCGGCGCGAAATCCTTGATCAGCCGGGATTCGAGGATCAGCGCCTCGTCTTCGGTGCGGACCACCTCGTAGGACCAGTCGGAAATCGAATTGATCAGCGACCGCAGCTTCGCGTCGGCGCGCACCACCCGGGAGGGCTGGAAATACGAACTCATCCGCCGCCGCAGGTTGGCCGCCTTGCCGACGTAGATCACCTTGCCGAACCGGTCGCGATAGACGTACACGCCCGGTTTGGCCGGTATTTCCGACGGATGAAATTCACTTTTGTCCATGATGGCCCCGCAATTCCTTTCTTTCATCATAAGATACACCGGAATTGCGGAAAAATCCATCCGCAGTTTGCCTCGGCGCGGAGTTCCCCGCCCCGGAACCCGGGGGGAAGTGCCGGGGAAGAACAGCGGGTCAAAAAATTGGGGGAACCGCCAGTTCCATGCACTCCGGAATTCCGGGACAGAGAACTCCGCGCCGAAGCAAACCTGATGATTTTCGTTCCGTCAGTTCAATCGCACCTGACCGCGCCTTTGATGAAGCCGTTCGCGTGCTTTTCCATCTCCTCCATGCCTTTGTCGAATTCCTCAAGCGAATAGATGTGGTTCGTGACGCCGGTGAAGTTCCAGATGCCGCGGGACAGCAGCATCATGATCCGGCCGCAGAGCCCGGCCTCATACATGATCCGGCGCTCATGACAATTGATGGTGTCCATCGCCTTGAAGTTCCAGAGCTTGTAGTCGATCGTGCGCAGCGAATCGTTGTGGTAGCCGCCGATTCCCATGCGGCCGTGGGCGCAGACCATCTCGCCGGCGAGCTGCAGGCCGCTTTCGGTGCCGGTGAACTCCATCACATTCGGGAAGCCGATCCCGAAAATGTCGGTCTTGTGGCCGTCGCGCTTCAGGTCGGGAGCGCCGATCGCCTTCCAGTCGAGGATGTACTCCTGCGGCAGCTCCTCCGGCAGATAGGTCTCGGTCGCGCCGAACCTCCGGGCGTTGTCGAGCGCCTCCTTACGGATATCCACCGCGACGATGTCGCCGTATCCCATCGCCTTGAACAGCGAAATCATCCCCAGTCCCATATAGCCGCAACCGACCACCGCGACGGAATCTCCGAGCGTGGTCAGCGGCATCTTCACCGCGGCGCTCAGCAGACAGGCGAGAGGTTCGACGATCGCGTCCTCGTCCTTCAGGTTGTCCGGCACATGGACGACCTTTTCCGGCTCCATCACGATAAATTCCCGGAGGCCGCCGCCGCCGAGGCCGGTGACCCGGTCGCCCTCTTTGAAGCCGGTCACATTCCGGCCGCAGCGGGCGACCACGCCGACCGATTCGTGGCCGAAGAGTTCGCCCGGCTGCGCGACGGTCCACGGATACCACTCCGAATGGCACATGCCGGTGTAGGTGACCTTCACCAGCAGCTGGTCGTCGGTGATTTCCGGAATCGGCACATCGACCACTTCACTTTTCCGCGGCCCGACCATTACAACCTGTTTCATCGCAATCTCCCTGTTGAATTTATGTTCTCTCCACGAATACCGGAGCGCCGGCGGCGGCGGAACGGTAGGCGGCATCGATGATCTTCATCAGCCAGACCGCGTCGTCCGGCGTGTTCAGCGGTTCGTCCTCCCCTTTCAGGACCCGGATGAAATTCTCGGCAGATTCGACCCGCCCCATCGATTCATCCTTTACGAACTCGATCTCCCGGTTGACCGGCTCCGCCCCGCGCTGCCAGTACAACTCGCAGAGGTCCTCGGTGGTGCTTTCGTCGCCGTCCACCTCGAAAGTGCGGCGCAGCATCCCGCCCGCCTTCGTCCCCTGAAACGCGACCGAGACCTCCTCGGAGCGGATCATTTCAGCCCAGGAACAGCGCAGCGTCAGTACCTGCCCCGTCCTGAACCGCACGAATCCGTGGCAGGCGTTTTCCACATCGGTGACGCCGCCGGGCTGCGCGACTCCCCACGGCCCCTTGAAATCCGGGTTCGAGATAAAATCGTCGAAGGTCTGCGCCAGCACGCAATCCGGCTCCGGCTCCCCGAGGAAGCAGAGCGCCAGATCGATCATGTGGAGCAGGTCGATCAGCGGCCCCCCGCCGGCCAGTTCCCGGTTGGTGAACCAGCCGCCGAAGCCGGGAATGCCGGTCCGCCGCATCCAGACCGCCTGCGCGGAGTTGACCCGCCCCGCTTTGCCCTGCTTCAGGAAGTCGACAATCGCGCGCACATCGGCGCGGGCCCGGTTGTTCAGGTTGAACATCAGAATCCTGCCGGAACGCCGGGCGGCATCGCGCATCGCCACCGCCTCCGCGGCGGTAACCGCGGGCGGCTTTTCGCAGAACACATGCACACCGGCGGCCAATGCCTCCAGAGTCATCGGGGCATGAAACCGGTTCGGCGCCAGAATCGCGACCGCATCAGCCTTCCCGGAAGCCAGCATCGAAGTCAGGTCTGGAAAATAAGCCGCGCCCAGCTCCCGAGCCAGAGCGCGGCCGCGTTCGCCGCAGCGGTCGGCGACGGCGGCAATCTCCGCTCCCGCCCGCCGGTAACCGGCGATATGATACTGCGCCATGCTGCCGGCGCCGACCAGACCGATTTTCAATGCCATGCCGGATTCCTCCTTCCCGAAAAGCGCACAAGCCGTTTGATTTCCTGTTCCGGTATTATTATATTACATCGAAAAGAAACATTCTTCCGCAAAACAGGAAAGATACTATGCGTTTTCAATCAAAAACAGGAGAAATATCGGAAACGCAGTACGCGCCGATCCGCCTGCCGTCGGATTTTCCGGTTTCCGGCGTGGATGTGAACATACGCGGCGAAATTCCTCCTATTCCCCCCCATATTCACGACTGTTTTGAGCTGGGATACTGTTATTCCGGCGAAGGCCTTTTTCTGGTGGAGGATAAAATCCTGCCGTTTCGCGCGGGGGACGCCGCCATCATCAACCACCGCGAAGTGCATGTGATGGTGAGCAGTCCGGGAGGAAAAACCAACTGGTCCTTCCTGAATCTCGATCCGGCCGCGCTGCTCGCCGGCTATGTGACCGAACGGGAGGAGCGGCTGGAAACCGCCTCTTTCTGCGGCAACCGTTTCCCGAACGTGATCAGCGAAGCGGAATATCCCGAACTGGTGCAGCCTGTGCGGGAGATCATCGAAACAAGAGTGCGGGAACCGGCCGGCTTCAGCTCCGAGATCCGTTCCCTGGTCTGGCTGCTGCTGGTGCGGCTGCACCGGGCTTTCCACTTTGAAACCCAGTCGTCCCCCCCGCCGGGAGTTTCGCGACTGATGCCCGCGCTGCACCATATCGCCCGCCATATCGACCGCCCGGTGGAAATCCCGCGCCTCGCGGCGCTCTGCAGCACCAGCGAATCCAACTTCCGCAAGCTCTTTCACCGCTCCTTCGGCTGCGCCCCCAAGGTCTACCTCGGCCGGATGCGGCTGAAAAGCGCGGCGGTGATGCTCGAAACCGGTTCACTGCCGGTTCTGGAGATCGCGCTGCGTTGCGGCTACCAGTCGCTGTCGAACTTCAACCGCCAGTTTCACGCTTGTTACGGAGTCTCTCCCTCCGCTTTCCGCGCCGCCCGCAAAAGCTGAATTTCCCCGCCTGCCCCGGATCAGCTTAAAAAAATCGTAAAAAATTCTGTCGCACCTATTGACAATCGCATCCGACTTTGGTATAATTGGAGTAGGCCTTTTGCTGAAAACAGCAAATGCCATAAAACGGACGGCAAGGTGCCGCGGCCGGGTGCGCACGCCAATGCCCCTACGGGGGGCGTGCGACGGCTGGTACAGGCGAGCCGTGGTTGGTCGACAAAACCATCTACGTGGCGCACAAGTAAAGCTACATTGCCATTTACGTGGCGCACAACAAGCGCGGTCAGCGCCGCGAACGAATGTGAGGGAATTATTTTGCGGCCGCAAAATAACGAGGAACGATAGTGACGAAGCCGAACGTAGTGAACGAAGCCCCTCCGGCATAGTGAGCGCAGCGAACGGTGAGGAGTTGGCGGGCGTAGCCCGACAAGTAAGCAGACATGACATTTGAGTTGTTGCCGGTAACGGCCTGAAAAATAACCGCAACCCATTTATAACGGAGGTTAACTCAATGAGCAATAAAGAGTTGCATATCAAACAACAGAGCAAGACAACCAGATTCTTCACTTTGATTGAGCTGCTGGTCGTAATTGCGATCATCGCCATTCTGGCAAGCATGCTCCTGCCGGCTCTGAATCAGGCGCGGGAAAAAGCCAAGGCGACAACCTGCCTGAATAATATGAAGCAGATCGGACTGGCGGACGCTCAATACGGACTTGATTACGCAGGCTGGCTTTACGGCCCCAATCTGAAAGTTCCCCAGCCGACCGGAGTGAGCGGCGCGTTGACCATGGACCGTTGGACCATTTCCATGGCAAATCTCGGCTACCTGCCGATGTACCATACCGGTCGGAAAGGGAAAAGATGGCTGCCGGTCTGTCCGAGCATTTATCCCTTCGGTACGTTCGAACATGAAAATATGGGATATGCCAAGCGCGGGCTGCAAACGGGATATAATCAGAACAAGGATTGTTTCTGGACATTTTCCGGCAAATTTCGCTACATCGGCATGAATGGCGGCGTTCCGGATTCCACAATGAAGGAACGGGATGACACCGCCGAAGAAACGGTGCGCAATACTCCGCCGTCGGAATTCGTGACCACGTTCGACAGCTGCCAGAACGACAACGGCAACTACCGCCAACTGGTTTACGCGGCGTTCGACTGTTTCGGACTGCTCCATAACGGGCGCGGTTCGATCCTGTTCCACGACGGCCACGCCAAAGCCGACCGCCGCAAATACCACGTACTGAATTACGGACGGCTGCTTTCCGCTCCCCAACTCACCATCCAGATGCCGGATTGATCGCACCCATGAAAAGAACCTTGCCAAGCACCATCGGACACAAAGTGAAAGCGGGACTGCTCGACCGGCTCCGCACTCTTCCGGTCGGTTCCCGGCTGACGCCGGAGCGCCGGCTGGCCGAAGAGTATCAGGTCAGCCGCTCCACAATGAGCAAAATCCTGACCGAACTGGTCAACGAGGGATATCTGGCCCGCAAGGTCGGCAGCGGCACCTATGTTTCGCCCCGGAACACCGAAGTGCTGCCGTCGCGCCTGCCGTCGCAGAACAGCGGCGAACTGCTGGTCGCCTATCCCGACTTTTTTTCCTACGAGTTCTGGCACACGGTCCACGAACTCGAAATCGCCGCGATGCACGCCAATTTGCATCTGGTCAACCTGCGGCTCCACCCGGAGTCGGATTCGGAGACGGTGCTCAATCTTGCCGAAAACTGCCGGCGGCTGACCGGCATCGTGCTGCTCGGAGGCACGCCGCTCGGACGGCCGCTGCTGCGGGAACTCGACAAACTCGGCGTGCCGGTCGTACTGCTCGGAAAGCTGGAGAACGGCGGCATTTACCGCAATATCCACTGTGTCCACAGCAACCATGTCCAGTCCGGCTACCTCAAGGTGGAAGCGCTGCTCCGCAACGGGCACCGCCGGATCGGCGTGGTGCTGAACGAACCCCCTTCGCCGACGATTCAGGAGACGATGCGGGGCATGAAGGAGGCCGTCCACAGCTATAAATTGCGGTGGCACGACCTGATCATCTCCGAAAGCAGCATCCGCTTCTGGGAAGACCCGATGCACGGCGGCTATGTGCTGACCCATGAGGTGCTGAAAAAATCGCCGGACATCACCGGGCTGGTGGTCGACACCATGCTCGGCGCGATCGGCGCGCTGCGGGCCCTGCACGAATGCGGCCGCCGCTGCCCGGAAGACGTCAGCGTGGTCACCGCGCTTTCCCACGCCGGGCTTGAGGAGTACTGCGTTCCCCGGCTTTCGTCGGTGATGATCGCGCACGAAAACCTGGTGGCCGCCGCCCTCGACCTGATCGGCGGCAGGCTCTCGGCGCGGGAAATCGTGATTGACGGAGAACTGGTCGAACGCGAAAGCATCCGCAGGCTTTGAAGGTTTGACTTTCGGCGGCTTGGGGCGCCGCCCCGGATTTATCTTTCGGGAACGAGTGGTAAAAATAAAGAAGGTGCAAAAAGAAAATGACTATGAACTGGAAAACACTGGGATTGGCCGCATGTGCGGCGCTGGCCGGCTCCGTATTCGGCGGAACGCAGATGAATCCGAAGTCGTTCGGGGCGCTGAAAGATATGCCGGTCTATATTCAGGAGTGGCACGTCTGGTGGGGCTTCCCCTACCCGGACCGGCAGCAGCCCTTTTCGCACATGAGTTCGACGCTGACCGCCGAGCGCGAACCGTGGCGGCTGAACTGGAACCGCAACGGCTATCCGCTGGTCGGGCTGTATGACGCGGCGAATCCCGAGATCATGCGCTGGCAGATCCGGTGCATGAAAGCCGCCGGACTCACCTCGGTCGCGTTGATGATTCACCCGGAATGGAATACCGGCATCGGCTTCATTCAGGAGGAACAGGCCAACATCATCCAGACGGCGCTCGACATTGCCGCCGAGGAGAACTTCCCGATTTTCTTTATGGACGAGGTCGCATTCCGGCACGGGAGCGCCGCGCAGAAGATCGATGTGTCGGTCAAGCGGATCACCGATTTCATCAAAAAATACGGCAGCCATCCCGGTTTCTACAAAGTCGACGGCAAGCCGTTCTACTATTTCCAGACCTACGGCTGGAAGGTGTCCGCACCGGAAATCGAGCGGATGTGCGCCGAAGTCGACCGCGCCACCGGCGGCGTCTATTGGGCGATGTTCGGCCCGGTGACCCGGTTCGGCAAGGTTCCGCAGCTTTCGATGATCGTGGACGGCGCCAGCATCCACCGCCGCGACCGCACCACCCGGGAGTGGCGGCTTAAGGAGCAGGACCCGGCGGTGATTTTCGCCAACGGCCGCAAATTCGGCAAGAAGATCGCCGATATGCAGTACCCGAAGTTCGACGGCACCGGCCAGCCGTGGCGGCAGACCGGCGTCGCCCAGTACGGCATGGATGGCAGGATGCTCGAAACCACCCTGCTCGACAGCCTGAAGGCAAAACCGGATTTCATCATGCTCTCCAGCTGGAACGACTGGGAGGAGGGGGCCAACTTTGAGCCGGGCTGGGATTTCGACGGTTTCGCGGGCGATCCCTACACCTACTGCAAGGTAATCGCCCACCTGAAAGGAGTTGAATTCGTACCGCCGCCGCCGCCGCCCAAAGAGGCGGTGCATCCGGCAGTCTGGGAGAAGCTCGGCTACGGCGACGGGGCCGGGCCGCTGATCGAACGGATCGACCGTTCCCACGTCCGCGGCGGCGCGCTGACCGTGACGGTGCGGGACAGCGCCGGCGAAGTGACCGCTCTGGAGGCGGTGCCGGAGGGGGATCTCTTCTGGAAAGCGCCGCAGACTCCCGGCGGCAGCGCCTCGGGTACTTTGCAGGCCCCGAAATTTTCCGCGCCGGTTCAGCTCGCCAACGTATTCGGCTTCACGCCGGGACGGGCGGTGCCGGTCAAGGAGCCGAGCATCGAATTCCGGCTGCCCGGCGGCGCGGAACTGCCGGACGAGTTCGCGGTCGGCGTCGCCTGGGCGTTCAACCCGGAAAAGCCGCTGCAGCCGGTTCAGGCGGTTCTCTCGAACCGCATCCCGGTCAAGCTGCGCGAGCCCAAAGGCGGCGTCCGAAACGAAATGACGCTGGACTTCACCCCCTATCCGCGTTCCGGCGCGCTTCCCGCCGAGAACTGGAACGGCTGGCAGGTCGGGGCCGCCCTGATCCCCCGCCCCGCCGACCTCTCCCGGCCGCTGAAACTTCAGGCCAACGGCGTGAAGCTCGGACTGGTTTCACTGCTCGGAGCGCCGCGCGACGAACGCACGTTTACCAACGGCGAAGCGGTTGACTCCGAGGGGAAGATCAAGAAGTTCCACATCACGCTTCCCGATGAAATCCTCGCCGCTCCGGGGGCGCACTTCCTGTGGCTGCGCGCCCGCGACGCCGCCGGAAACTGGGGCAGCCCGGTGCTTTACGCGGTGCCGAACTATGAGTTCTTCGACCGCGAAGCCCGTGCCGCCGTGCCGCAGGAGCCGGAGCTTCAGGTTCCCGGTGCGATCCTCGCCGACAACTGCAGCCGCGCCGGTAACTGGAAGGGAGGCAGCGTGAAAGTGGAAACCGTCGAACAAAAGCAACTCTCCGGACAATTGCGGATCGCCAACTCACTCGTTCACCGCGACCTCAAGCCCGCGCTGGACCGGGGCGGCTTCCACCTCACTTTCGATGCGAACCACAGCAGCTACCAGCGCAAGATGATCGTCTGGCTCACCGATGCCGCCGGAAAGCACGGTTACGGCGTCGCGTGGGATTCGGCCAAACCCGATCAGGCCGGAGGCTCCGGCGTCGTGCAGATCGTGAAGCTCGACAGCGATACGCCGCTCGACTGGAACAACAGCGGCAAAGTGCTGGCCGCCGCCGATTCCGGCCATCCGGCGGTATCGGAAACGCCCGCCCGGTTTGAATTCCTGCGCAATGGCGACAAACTGACCGTCAGGGTGGACGGCAAACCGGTGGTCACCGCCGCCGATCCGGATTTCAAACGGTTCGACCGGCTCTATTTGCGCGGCAACGACAACCAGACCGTCGACCGCATCATCCTGACACCGTAAGGGAGGGCCTCCGGCGGCCGGGGGCGCTTCGCCCCCCGGTCCCTCCGACCGGCAAGATGCCGGCGCCGGGTACGGTTTTGAGATCTTTGCTGCGCAAAAATCTCAAAACCGGAGTTATTAATATAGGGGTATGATAGGTCTATAAGCGATATCTGCCACCGGGTGCTACCCGGTCGAGTTGCAAGGGTGAAGCGCCTTGCCCGTCGGAGACAGTCACGGCAGCGGCACCTTGCCGCCGCGTAGCGCACAAGGTCTGGAGGCCGCAAGACCCGCCTGTCTTCAAAATGGCAGGCTTTCCCCGACGACTCGTCTCTGGTGGGGGGGGGTAAAGCACCTTGCCGCTGCTACAGCGCCTGCCGTGAAAGCGACACGGCTTCCCCTTTCGAAAAGTCGGCAGTGTTATTCCCCTCCGGCTGTCCGGGGGGACGCGACGGTTTTTCCCGGCCGGTAGACCGGCATAAAACAGCGCAAGGCCGGTGCGGAGAGTTTTTGCTCGATCAGGTCGATCAGCATTTCCGTCCCGGCACGTCCCATTTCGGTCAGCACATGGTCGATGACGCTCAGCGTCGGATCAGTGAAGTTGATGAGTTCAAGGTAATCCAGTCCGATTACGCTCAGGTCGCGCGGTATTTCGACACCGCTTCGGCGCGCCTCCCGCAAAATTGAAATTCCCACCAGCGAATTGTAGGCGACGATCGCGGTCGGCGGTTGCGGCAGCGCCATGAAGTAACGGAAGGAGCGTTCTCCTTCAAGCTCACAGTAACGCTCATCGACGGTTGGTCGCGGCACGCACGTTTCCCCATTGAAGAGCAATGCGGGATCGGAGTCGCACAACCCGTTCCGCTGGCAGGCGCGGAAGGCCTCCTCGCGCAGAAAGGAATCGCGGGGAAGTTCCGCCAGGCAGCCGCCGGCGAAGCCGATCCGGCGGTGTCCCGCCTTCACCAGCTCTTTGACGGCCAGCTCGATCGCGGCGCGGTTGTCGAACACCACCCGGCTCAGGCCGGTTTGCGCGTCCGGCTGGTCGATCGCCACGATGTTCGTGCTGACCTGGAGCAGCCGGTCGATCCACTCCGCATTGGAATCGGAATGGATCAGGATCACGCCGTCGATGCGGGCTTCCGCAATCTTTTCGGCGCAGCTTTCCGGCAGTTCCCGGCTGCTGATGTTCAATACCAGCAGATTGTAGCGGCGGTCGCGCGCCGCCTGTTCGGCGCCGCGGAAGATCGCCATCTCATAATCATTACTGAGGCTGCGCCAGCGTTTGGGCTGGACGTAAATTCCGAGCGTCATGGAGCGGCGCGTCTTCAGGCTCCGGCTCGCGAAATTCGGGTGATATCCCAGTTCAGCGGCGACATCCAGAATCCTCTGCCTCACGGAGGCACTGAATTTCGTATTACCGCGCGCGCCGTTCAGCACGGTGGAGACGACGGCGATCGAACAACCCGCCGTCTCCGCCACCGTCTTCAGTGTAACATTGTTTTTCTTGTGCATAAGCTCCGCCTTCGGTCCGGTTTGCCGGTCCGCGTTAAGTATAGCCGGTCGGGGAGGAAAAGTCAATGGAAGCGGCGGAAAAAAGAGCCGCCTCGTTTTTTACCGGAGAGTCCGGTCAGGGGCAGCGGGCCAGTTCATACCAGACGGTCCTGTCGCGGCCCGTATCGAAGTCGAATCCGGCGGCGTTCCGGGCGATCCGCCTGTTCCGTTTTCCATTCTCATCGAGGCTCCACACATCGTAGCGGCCGTTCTTCAGTTCCAGCCGGCCCCTGACGGGAAGAATCCGCGCGGGGGCGGTTCCCGGCAGGCTCCAGCCCTTTCTTCTGGCGTTTATGTCGCCGGAATTTATGCTGCTGTTGACGGCGGTAAGCAGCAACCGCGGCGCTTTCGCGAGGAATTCGCTCTCTCCCGCCGAAAGAAAGCAGACTCCGAACGGCGATTCCATGCGGAAGGCGCAGTCGGGCAGTTCGAACCGTTCACCGGCGTCGAAAAAGCCTTCCACGCCCTGCACCCGGGCGGTCCGGATCAGGAAGCTGCCTTTTTTCCAGTTGCGGACGAATTCTCCGGTATCCCCTCCGATGGTGTCCCCGGTATAGCGCGGGAGCTTTTTCGCGTCGGCGAACGGAATCTCGCCGGGATATTTTTTCCCCGCTTCCCGCTGCGGATACAGCATGCGCAGTTTGTGCTGTTCGGGAACGGAAAACATTCCGTCATGGTAAAAGCCGGGCGAACGCGGTTTGCCGAAAATGTCTTCCTCCGCAAGCCGGTAATAGACCGTCTGCACGGCGGGGCGGATCACTCCCGCGCGCAGCAGGTAGGCCGCGAGCGGGAACGTCGCCAGATACGCGGTGTCGAACCTGACGTCGAGGCGATGGCCGATCCGGTTGTCGTTGCCGCCCTGCGAAGCGAAGACATAGAAGCCGTCCCACTCCTGGAAAGCGTGGATCGTCGCGAAAAACGGCAGTCCCGCCGTCCGGTACTTCGACCGCTGAAAATCGGCGATGGAGGTGCGGTGCTCGCTGGAGACCAGCGGCATATCGGAGAGGGACGACATCGAGAAGCGGGCGAAAAGCTCTTTGGTATAGGCGTTTTCGTTGTACGGCGGTTTCACGAGGTCGTTCCAGCGGTCGCCGGGGAGGAGGCGCGTTTTGGCGTCCACGCCGTCCATATACCCGGCGAAACCCCAGTACAGATGCGCATCCATGAAGTCCATGCCGGAACCGGCGGAGGCGGAATGGTGGTAAAAATTCTCTCCGAAATTCGAACCGGAAAACACTCCCCCATAGCCGAGGCCTTGCACGAATTGCTTCCATTCGGCGAACGCCCCCTGAAGCATGTCGTGGAAATAGCGCACGGAATCCGGTTCGCGAAGTTCGAAATCGAACGCCTGTTCCAGCAGCCCCCGCCGTTTCCGGTCGGCCTGATACTGTCGATTGAGGATTGCCCTGGCTCTGTCGGGAAGGTTGCGCGCCAGCGAGCCGTTGTGATAGCCGATGCTGATCTCGTTGACAATGCCGAGGCAGGCGAGCTGCGGGTCCCGGATCAGCGGAATGCCGGTGTAACGGTTGGGCCGGCAGTAGAAACCGCGGACCCACCGCTTCACATACTCTTTGACGTCCGGGTCGAACATCATCAGAAGTTTCAGTTGATGAATGCTTTTCCCTTTGGACCAGTACGGAATCTCGCCTTCGGCGGGGCACAAAGAGGCGTCCACGATCTCGTTGGTCACGTAAATTCCCTGTTTTTTCAACGCCGCCAGCAGGTAATCCAGCTTTTCCAGCGCCCTGTCGCTGAATTCCAGGGTGCTTTTCGTGCCGTCAGTGAACAGCGGTTCGCACTGCTGCCAGCCGGGAGCGAGGTGATGCAGCCGAACCATGTTGACGCCGAGGGCCGCGAGCTTTGCCGCGAGGGCGTCCGCCTCCGCATGGCTCTTCCAGTCAAATACGCGCGAGGCGACCAGATTGATCCCGAACCAGCGGACCGTTTCACCGTTCGGAAACACGAAATCACCGTCCCGGACTTCCGCCCAGCCGAATTTCCCGGCCGGTTTATGGTTCAGGAAACTGTGGTTCGCGATGGAATCCGGCTCGATGGAGCGGATCGTGAATGGAACGCCCGCCGCTTCCGCCGGTTCCTTTACGGAAATGCGGATATTGTGGACATCCATCGTGACCGGAACATGGCTCTTGATCAGCACTTTGAGGGAATGGACGTTTGCCGGGGCGCGGTAGGAGCAGGAAAAGTTTTCGCTCTTGCCCGCCGTGTGACGCAGCGGGATTCCCTTGCCGTTTTCGCCCTGACTGAAAACAGTCTTCCCCGCGGCATCAAGAAAGACGAGGCGGAGCTGCGTGTGTTTCGCATCCGTTCCGGCCGGATCGTCGAAATCGATGCCGGCCGTGACCGTGACTGCGCTTCCCGGAGGAATCTCCGCCGGAACTGTCCGGGCCGCCTGATAATAGGAGGCGCCGTCTTTGCGGAATTCGACGCGGTTCTCCGCCGCATTGAAACGGGTCCGGATCAGTTGCCGGCCTTTCATATCCGGGGAAAATGAGGTGTCGATTTCCAGACCGGAAAGCGAAATGCACAGACAACCAAGAGCGACAATCAGGAATTTCATGAATAAGCCTTCTTTTATTGGTAAATCTTCCACAGGGGGATCAATGTTGCTTTCGACTCCGCAGCGACGTGCGAATCCACATACAAGACGTTGACTCTCAGGCTGCCGTGGCGGGTGAAGTCGATCCCTTCATACCCGGAGTCGTTGTAGTGCCAGTTGGTGTTGTCCGTCGCGAGGTTGGTCTGCGCGGGCTTTCTGACCCGGGAGACCGGGGCGCTGGCGCAGATCGTGTCGCTCCATTCGCCCTTCCCGTCCAGAACCGCGTAATCGGCGACCCGGCGGTTCTGCGCATAGCCCGGAGCGTTGCTGTTTCTCTGCACATATTGCCGGCAGCTGAATACGCCTTTCATCAGTGCGGCCTGGTTGTTCTCATAATGATTCTGGCGGGTCACATAGAGTTTCAGCAAAGTCATATACCAGTAATCCCCCGCAGAACCGGAAACACTTCGAACCTGAACGATCCTGTCGTTGAAATCCCCCTGATAGAACGAGTGGTAAGTGCCGATCTGCTTGAGGTTCGACCGGCAGTTGGAGTTATGCGCCGAGGCCCGCGCCCTGTTGAGGGCGGGCAGCAGCAGCGCCGCTAAAACCGCAATGATGGCGATCACAATCAACAATTCGATCAGCGTAAATTTCTTCAGCACTTTCATGATCCGTCTTCTCCAAATTTTGTTCCACCAGATAAAAAACGAACGTTTCATCATTGATACCATGAAGAAATGCGACAGTCTGCCGTCTCCTTGAAATATAACCGCGAAAAACGAAAGACTAAACGTTTCATCTCTTAATAGTATGACATAAGAGAGCCAGATTGTCAAGAGGGAAACGGAAAAATCATCGAATTTTTCAAAAAAACAGCGCCGGCTATCCGAATGCCGAACCGCTCGGCAAATCCCCGGGCGGGAACTTTTCCGCCGGTAAAGTGATGCTTTCCGAATGAAACTGCTTGCAAAATACGGATTCATGCGCTATTTTATAAAGACCTTTTATTAATAATTCTGTATTGGTTTCCGGCAATGAATCTGAGGCGGCTCACATTTCTCTGCACCGCAGTGCTTTTTCTGATCTGCGGAATCGGCTACGGCGGGACAACCGTTGCAGCCGAAAAGGCGGAATGTGCCCGGTTGCGCAATTATACGGTCTGCGACGAAACCATGCAGGAAGGGATGGAGAGCGCCCGGCTGCGCCAATTCGATTTCTACGGCAGTTCCATCCTGTTTTCAGAAACAGAAGTCACGGAAACCAATCTGCTCCGCCGGCTCGGTTCCTCGTCGGAACAAGTGGAGATTCAGGTCCGAAGCAGCGCTTTCTTTTTCCTGCCGGAACATTCCGGAACCCGGGAGGTTTTTGAGGAGAAACTGCCTCCAGACTCTTATTGTCAGCTCCCCGAGGGGCGGGCTCCGCCGTTTTCCTGCTGCTGAATCTCCCGGAATTTCTGTGCTTTCCTCTTTCTCCGTTTCCGCGTCATGTCCGGAAAAAGCGGAGGCATTTCAAAAACATTCGGAGTGAGTGCTCCCGGAATGTTTTTGCAGTGTCTTCCGCAGTCGGAGAGTGTTTTGAATTCATCGAATCTCCTGTTGATTTATTCCAATCAGGTTCAATACCCCGCCTTTGGGGTGACTTTTAAAAGTCACGGAATTGTTTTTCACGATGCGAAAAACAATTCCCTATACGGCACCGGCACCTTGCCGGTCGAGGGCCGGAGCGCCCTGGTCGCCGAAGGAGAAATCCCGGATACCCCGCTGTTTGCGGCGGGGGAAGTTTATTTTCCAGAATCATACTGTTCAATCACCGTTTTCGTTCAGGAATGTTTATCATATGAATACCGTTGTTCAATATCCCGCTTCCATTACGATTCTGCCCGACCTTACCGCTTCCGGCTGCGATGAGTTGCTCAAGCGGCTGTCGGAAGTTGCCGTCAAAGATGCGCACGCCGCCAAATGCGGCGTGCCGGCGGAAAAAATCTTTGAGCTGATCAAGGCCCGTGAAGAGCAGTCTTCCACCGCGGTGGGCGGCGGCCTGATGCTGCCTCATATCCGGCTGGCCGGACTCGAACAGCTGGTCGTCGTGTTCGGCCGGTTCGCCGAACCGTTCGCCGGCTGTGAAACTCCCGATGAAATACCGCTCGATATCGCCTGTCTGCTGCTGGTGCCGGAAGAAAATCCAGTGGAGGGCCTCCGGTTCATGGCCGATCTCGGCGGCTGCATCCGCACTCCGGCAAAGCGCACCCGGCTTTTTGCGGCACAAGATGCCGATGAGCTTCGGGAAGTGCTGGCCGAACAGCGCACACAGACCCACACGCTGGTAGCCGCGGATATCATGATTCCCGCCCGGGTATTCGCGACGCCCGGCATGCAGCTTAAGGAAGCAACCCGGCTGATGGCGGAAAGCCACCAGGAGATCATCCCCGTGCTGGACGGCAAAAAACTGGTCGGCGAACTCAGCAGCGTCGAGCTGTTCAAACTGGGCATTCCGGATTTCTTCAGCCAGTTGAAAAGTGTCGGATTTATCCGTTATTTCGACCCGTTCGAAAAATATTTCGCGGTGGAAGCCGCTTCCCGCGTGGAAGATGTGATGAATCGCGAACTTCCGTCATTTCATCCGGACGCCACTCTGATCGAAGTGGTGTTCGCGATCAGCGTTCTCAAACAGCCGGTAATTTATGTGACCAATCATAAACAGGAGTTGCAGGGAGTCATCAGCCAGGCGCAACTGCTCGGGCGAATCATCAATCTTTAACCAAGGTACCGTTTTATTATGTGGACAGGAATTACAATCTTCATCCTCGCCTACATCGCGATCGCGTCGGAAAAGGTGGATAAAACCATCGCCGCCATGATCGGCGCAGGGCTGATGGTGGCGTTTCACGTCGCCGACTTCACCGAAATGCTGGGGAAAGTCGACCTCAACGTGCTCGGGCTGCTGATCGGCATGATGATCATCGTGAACGTGATGGCGACCACCGGCGTCTTTGAATATCTGGCGGTGCTGATCGCCCGGCAGACCCGGGGCAACGGCGTGCTGGTGACCGTCGAGTTTCTGCTGGCGACAGCGATTATCTCGGCATTCATGGACAATGTGACCACGATCATTCTGATGGCGCCGATCACCATTCTGATCACCCAGCTGCTCGGACTGCCTACGGTGCCGGTGCTGATTCTCGAAGCGCTGTTTTCCAACATCGGCGGTACGGCGACGCTGGTCGGCGACCCGCCGAACATCCTGATCGGCGCGAGTTGCAACCTGAGCTTCAACGACTTCATCATCAATTTGGCCCCGGTGGTGCTGCTGATCATGGTGGTCTGCCTCGGAGCCGTGGTGCTGCTGATGCGTAAAAAACTTCAGAGCAACCCTGATTCAGTCGTCCAGGTGCAGCTGACCCAGCCCCGGCGGGCGATCCTGGATCCGGCCCGGCTGAAACGTTCGCTGATCGTCTTCGCGCTGGTGCTGCTCGGCTTCTTCACCAGCCGCCTGATCCATCTGGAGCCGGGTTTGATCGCGATCTGCGGAGCTTTCGTGATGGTGCCGGTCTGCCGGCTTGAACTGGCCCACATGCTCGAAAAGGTGGAGTGGAACACGATCCTGTTCTTCTGCGGGCTGTTCATGATGGTCGGCGCCCTTGAAATCGACGGCGTTTTCACCCTGCTCGGCGAACACATGGTTTCACTGACCAGGGGCAATTTCGCGCTGACGATGATGATCATCCTGTGGGGTTCCGCGATCCTGTCGGCGATCATCGACAACATCCCGCTGGTGATTTCGATGATCCCGCTGATCAACTCGATCGTGCCGGTTTTCGCCAGGCAGATGGGAATCGAAGCCGATACCGAAGCGATCCGCCAGCAGATCAGCGAACCGCTGTTCTGGTCGCTGGCCCTCGGCGCCTGTCTCGGAGGCAACGGTACGCTGATCGGCGCTTCCGCCAACGTGGTGATCAGCCAGATCGCCCACAAGAACAATTACAAACTTTCGTTCAAGGACTTCACCTGTTACGGCGCTCCGATCATGGTATTGAGCGTCTTCATCAGCATGGTCTATCTGTTCCTCCGTTATATCCATCAGTGGTAAGCGGCTCCGGCGGCGGGTCTTCGCCGCCGGAGCTTGAAACGACTGTTTTTTCGCCAAACCGCCGACTTGCGTCTTGCACGTCTGCGGTTCGGGTGTTATATTACCTGAGAATTTTGTATATAACATCCGGCCGTTTCGCGGCTGAATCAGGAAACAGTCACTATGTCATATCAGAAAATCAAGATTCCCGCCGGGGACCGCATTCTTGCCGGAAAAGACGGCAAACTTCAGGTCTCCGACCGTCCCGTTGTCGGTTTTATCGAGGGAGACGGCATCGGTCCGGATATCACGAAAGCCTCGATGATGATCTGGAACCGCGCAGTGGAAAAAGCCTACGGCGGCAAGCGCGCCATCGCCTGGATGGAGCTTTTCGCCGGAGAAAAGGCCAATGAGGTCTACGGTGAACCGCTGTGGCTGCCCGGTGAAACCGTCGATGCGATCCGTGAATATCTGGTGGCGATCAAGGGACCGCTGACCACCCCGATCGGCGGCGGCATCCGTTCGCTGAATGTGGCGCTGCGCCAGCAGCTCGACCTTTATGTCTGCCTGCGTCCGGTCCGGTACTATGCGGGTGTTCCTTCTCCGGTGAAATCTCCGGAAAAAACCGATATGGTGGTTTTCCGTGAAAACACCGAGGATATCTACGCCGGAATCGAATGGAACGCCGGCACCCCCGAAGTGAAGAAGGTGATCGACTTCCTGCAGAATGAGATGGGCGTGAAGAAGATCCGCTTCCCTGAAACCTCCAGCATCGGCGTGAAGCCGGTTTCCGTCGAGGGCAGCGAGCGGCTGATCCGCGCCGCGATCGAATATGCGCTCAAGAACAACCGCCGCAGCGTGACGCTGGTCCACAAGGGCAACATCATGAAGTTCACCGAAGGCGGCTTCAAGAACTGGGGATACGATCTGGTGCGGCGCGAATACGCCGACGTGGCGGCGGTCGCGGCTGACTGCGACTGGAATCCACCGGCCGGCAAACTGCTGGTCAAGGACTGCATCTGCGATGCGTTTCTGCAGCAGATCCTGACCCGTCCCGAAGAATACGATGTGATTGCGACCATGAATCTCAACGGCGATTATGTCTCCGATGCGCTGGCGGCCTGCGTGGGCGGCATCGGCATCGCGCCGGGAGCGAACATCAACTATACGACCGGTCATGCGCTGTTCGAGGCGACCCACGGCACCGCGCCGAAATATGCGGGGCTGGATAAGGTCAACCCGTGTTCACTGGCCCTGTCCGGCGAGATGCTGCTGCGTCACCTCGGCTGGACCGAAGCGGCCGAGCTGATCAACCAGGGAATCGAAAAGGCGATTTCCGACCGTGTGGTCACCTATGATTTCGCGCGGATGATGGAAAATGCGACGGAAGTCGGCTGCTCCGACTTCGCGAAGGCCGTGGTTGAACGGATGTGAGAAACTGCCGTTTTGCAGTCCGGGAATGAGGAGTTGCCGGGCGCGGCGGAAAATATTTAAAACTGAGGTCAGTAATATGAAGCTGGTTTCCATTCTGAATGAAGAGCTCGTATTCACCAATGTCAAAGGGGTCAGCCGTTCCGGGATTTACACGGATATGCTGCGTCGGGCCAAAGATGCTCTCCAGCTTCCGGTCGATCCCGACCGGCTGGTTTCCGGCATGATCGAGCGCGAAGACACCCTTGAAATTCCGTATGAGGGGGTTGCGCTGCCTCATATGCGTACCGAGGAGATCGATGATCTGTATATCATCATCGGTCTTCTGCCCAAGCCGGTCCAGCTGCAGAGCATCGATCCCGAACAGTGCCAGCTGGTGATCATGTCGCTGATCTCCTCCGAAACCAGCGATCTCTATTTGAAGGCGCTTTCCGCGCTGATCCGGTTTCTCGGCACCGGCAAGAACCGGCAGACGCTCTGTTCTGCGGCGAATGCGCGGGAATTCCTCGACATTCTGCGTTTGGCGGATGTGAAGATCCGGAGCACCCTGACCGCGGAGGATGTGCTGGTCCGCAAGGTCACCGCGTTGAAGACGGACGACAAGCTTTCCACCGCTCTGGATATGTTCAGCCGCGACGACCGCGACAAGCTGCCGGTGGTGAACGATCAGGGCAAGCTGGTCGGCGAACTCTCCGCCACCGAAGTGCTCCACCGCTTTATTCCCGAATATATCTTCCGGCTGGACAACCTTGATTTCGTGAACAGTTTCGAGCCGTTCAACCGGATTTTCAAGGAAGAGAACGAGCATATCGTCGGCGACTACATGCGTCAGCCGGAGCTGGTGGTCAAACCGGATACTCCGCTGATCCAGTTCACGGTCAAAATGACCAAGAACAACGTCAGCACCTGCTTCGTGGTGGACAGCGACCAGAAGTATTTCGGGGAGATCATGGTGAAAGATATTGTGAAAAAGGTATTGCGTGGTTGATATGGAAACCCTGTGGTTCTGGGTCGGAACGATCGTTTTTGTCGGCACTTATGTCCTGATCGCTTCCGAAAAAGTGCATAAGACCGTGGCGGCGCTTCTCGGAGCGTCGCTGATGATGTTTTTCATCCTGCCGGGACCTTCGCATTCCGGCGAAGGACATGAGTCGCGGGAAAACGTGGTGACGGAGCAGGCCGTTTCCGATGTGGAAACGGCGGAACAGGCGAAAATGACGGAATCGCCTGCGGATTCGCAACCGTCTGCGCTTCAAAAAGTTGAGGATGCGATATCCCATGCTGACGGCAATATGGCGGAAAAAGCCGGCAGATATGACAAGCTGGATACTTTCGCCCGCTATTCCAATTTCGACGTGGTTTTCACACTGGCGGGAATGATGCTGCTGGTCAACCTGCTTTCCGGAACCGGCCTGTTCCAGTATGTCGCGATCAAGTGCGCGAAGCTCGCGAAGGGGCTGCCGATCCGTACCATGATCCTGCTGGTGTTCGCAACCGCCGTTCTGTCGGCGTTTCTGGACAATGTGACGACCATTCTGCTGGTTGCACCCGTCACTTTGCTGGTGGCCAATGAACTCGGTGTGCCGCCGATTCCGTTCCTGATGGCGGAAACGATGGCCTCCAATATCGGCGGAACCGCCACATTGATCGGCGATCCTCCGAACCTGATCATCGGTTCGGTCGCCCAGCTCGACTTCGCGGCCTTCCTGATCAATCTGGCGCCGTTCATCGTCGTGGTGATGATCCTGTACAGCATCTGCCTCTGGGTCTACTACTCCAAACGGATGAAAGTGACGGTCGAAAAACGGGCGCTGATCATGGAACTTGATGAAAACGCCGCGATCACCGACCGCCACAACCTGCGGCGCGGCGGCATCGTGATGCTGTTGACGATCATCGGTTTTCTGGTCCACGGCGCGGTCGGGCTTCAGCCCTGCGTAGTGGCGATGGCCGGCGCGGCGCTGGCGCTGGCGCTGTGTAAGGTGGATGTGGACCACGCCCTCGAAAAGATCGAGTGGAGCACGCTGTTTTTCTTCATGGCGTTGTTCATTCTGGTCTGCGGCGCGGAGCAGTGCGGGCTGATGGCCAAGATCGACAATGTGCTGCAGCTGATGGGCGGCTGGTCGGTATTGACCATCGTATTGGTGATCATGTGGGGCAGTGCGCTGGCGGCGGCGGTGATGAACAACGTCTCCTTTACAGCCGCGATGGTCACCGTGGTCGCTTCGTTCATCGCGGCGACTCCGGCCTTCCGCGACAGCGTCGAATGCCAGCATCTGCTGTGGTGGGGACTCGCCCTCTCCGTCTGTCTCGGCGGCAATGCTTCGCTGGTCGGAGCCGCGGCCAACCTGGTGACGGTCGGCATTGCCGAAAAGAACGGATACAAGGTGAGCTTCTCGCAGTTCCTGGTTTACGGAGTGCCGGTGACTCTCGGCAGCATGGTGCTCGCCTCCATCTATATCATCGTGCGCTACTATTTGTATTGCCAGGGATGATATGAACAGCAATTCCGTCGAATACCGCGAGCTTTCCGTCATTTCTCCGGAAATGACGGAAGAGATGACGGAACTCTACCGTCAGGCCGGCTGGCTGGCCCCGGAAGAATCAGGAGCATTCATTCCGCGCGCCATGGCAGGTTCCACGGTTGCGCTGGGAGTTTTCGACGGCTCCCGGCTGATCGGGATGGGGCGTGCGGTTTCCGACGGCGTGTCGGATGCCTATATTCAGGATATCGCCGTTTCGCCGGATTACCGCAAACGGGGCATCGGCGGCGAAATCGTCCGCCATATCGTTGCCGCGCTGCGGGCCCGCGGCATCGACTGGATCGGACTGGTCGGAGAACCCGGAACCGAGCATTTCTATGAAGAGCTCGGTTTCACCCGCAAACCCGGCTATACCCTTTGGAAGCTCTGATTCGGAGCTCTCAGGGGCGCAGCGGAGCGAGCAGCAGCTCTTCCGGCTTTTCCGCCAGTGCGAATCCGGCGATTTTTCCGGTGAAGCCGCGCAGCGTCACCGTGTGCCGTCCGGCTGAAAACGGAATGGGGCGGTTAGGCCTGCCGGTGTAGGTGTGGGCGCCGAGAACGCGCCATTTTTCCTGCGGGCCGGGCTGGCCGAGCAGGATCAGTTCCGATGTTTCTCCGCCGTCGATGCTGACCGGAATTTTGCGTTCCGGCCCCGCCGTACGCAAAAAGAGATAGTAATTCCCGGCTTTCGGAACATCCGCCGTAAGTTTCGTCCCCTCCTTTTCGGCCGGACCAGTCGTGCCGCGGATCACATTGGCCCGGTCTTTCGCAAGCAGCGCCGCGTCTCCGGTCGAATCGGCGTAGACGGAGACCGGGCGGGAGAAGCCGTCCGGCAGCCGGATCAGGAACGCCCCCGCATTCAGCCGTGCCGACGTGATTTCCGACCGGTCTATGGAAACGGTCAGCTTGACCGGTTTGCCGTAAGCCAGCGTTCCGGTTTCAGGAGTGACCCGGATGAAGCGGCCCGCCGCGTTGCGCACGATCCGGAATTCGGAACGGAAAGCCGGGTCGGTGACCGTGACCGTGACTTCGGCAGGTTCCGCCGGAACCGCTGCGAATTCGATCCGCGCCGCGTCGACGTGGATCGGCACCGGGCGGAACGGCAGGTCGGAGTGAAGCACACCGACCGAAGGCGCTCCGGCGCCGGTCGTCAGGCCGGGGACCGGTTCGCCCGCTCCGATGCCCGGCGAGCCGGCGGCCAGCGTGTAGTTGCCGCGCGCCGCGTCGACGAAAACCGGCGGCTTGGCGATGCCGTGGCGCTCCTGATTGTACTGCCGCTGCAAAGTGCCGATCAATCCTTTCTGATTCGTGAGCAGCAGGTCGTAGTCGAAATCCGCGATGGCGCGGAAGATTCCGACCACCGCCAGACTGCCGGAGACTGCCGCAAGGTTGTTGCGGCCATACCCTTTGAAAATCCGCTTGAGCGCCTCATTCTCCTCCTTTTTCCCGCCGTAGCTGCTCAGGGCCGACCAGTCGCCGACCATGGTGTTGTGCAGGAAATAGAGCTTCCCGCGTCCCGCGACACTGTAGTTGTTCTTGATCGCGGTGTTGGTGAAGCCGAGTTCATCGCCCGGTTTGCAGAAAAGATTGCCGACCAGGTAGGAGGGACCGGCCAGGCAGGGGGCAGTGCTGACGCCGCACAGGACGCCTTCGCTCTTGTTGAACAGGAAACGGCAGTTCTGCTGGCCGCCGTCCAGTTCCATGCCGTCGTCGTTGCCGAAGGCGAAATAATTGCCGACGATTTCGGCGTCGCGACAGACGCTGCCGTTCACGGAACCGTTGTTCATACCCTCGACCGCATCATTCCAGCGGTGCCGGTCGCTGCCGATGAAATCGTTATAGCGGAATACCGCCTGTTCCGTGCCTCCGACGAAAATGCCGTTGGGTCCGGCCGGGTGCGAATAGAACCAGCTGTTCGCGGTGCCGCGCGGATCGTGGATGTAGTTGCGTTCGACGAGGATATCCCGGCAGTCCTGAATGCGGATTCCGGCGTCGTTGTTGAGCGCGCGCCCCGCTTCGTAGAATTTGCCGTCAAGTTCGGGGCGGCGCACGCCGATCCGGCCGAAGCCGGAGATGTCGCAGTTCAGGATCCGGATATGGGCGGCGTCATCCAGCCGGATGCCGTTGATCCGGCCGCCGCGGATGGTCAGCCCGTCCAGAATCACGTATTCCGCCTGGTCGAGCCGGATCACGTCGTCCGCCGCCGTGCCGCCGTCCAGCACGAAGCCGGGCTTGGCCGTGTAGCGCACATACCCGTCGGGAGCGCCGGAGTCGCGGATGATCAGCGGCAGTTCGGTGCCGGGGCCGAGTTCGATGGTCCGGCCGACCGGGACGCGGCTGGAAAGCGTGCGGAAATTCCGCTCGATCACCTCTTTTTTCCCGGCGTCATCGACGGTGAGCCGCAACTGATAGGGGGTATCTTCCTTCAGGTTCAGCAGACTGCCGCGCGCGCTTTTTTCCGGCGGCTGGTAGGCCAGCGGCAGCGCCGGAATCCACCTTTGCGTTCCTTCCGGGCGGAAGCTGACCTCGCAGCGGAAGCCGTCGAGGTCCGAAGCGCGGCGGTGGTTGAGTTCGATGCTGCACGCTTCGTAGCCGGGAACCAGCTTTACAGGCGGCAGCTCCCGGCGGTACTCCGCCTCCGGAAGCAGGCGGAAGTTGCTGAAACGTGCCATCGCACCGACATATTCCGAGGCGGAAACGGTGCGGCACAGGAGTTCGATCCGGTCGGCTCCTTTCGGATCGAATTCGACGCAAAGCTCTCCGGGGCGGACCCGGCTGCGCCGGGAGTCGAGCCGGTTCAGCTCTTTGCCGTCCCGGTACAGTTTCACCTGCAAATAGGCCATGCCCGGTTTGCTGCCGCTGACGGTCCCGCAGAATACCAGCGGCACTTCCGGAAGTTTTCGCAGCGTCCTGATCGCGGAGCCGTCGAACCGGCTCTGCTTTTCCACCTTGAGCTGCAAGGCACCGTTTTCTTCGGAGAGGGAAAGCTCGTTGCGGTTCTGATTCCGCCACGCTTCCTGCGGGAGCGGAAGCGGTTCCGCCGCAACGGCCAGCACCGCCAGCACGCCGCCGATGACCGATTGAAGTTTCCGCATGGTGAATATCCTCTCTTACCAGATATGATCGAACCAGAAATAGTTGTGCTTTTCGGCGGAATAACTCCCGTCCTTGCGGGCCATCAGTTCCGCGTGGGATACTTTGGCCGCGTGCAGGTCCGCAAATGCGATATTGACCGCCTGACTGTGCCGCCGCGACAACACCTTCTGCTGCCAGATTTCCACCCGGGAGCCGTCCGTGGAGCCGTCGTAGCAGTTGTAGGCGATATCGCCAGCCAGCAGCCGGAGCGACGGCTTGCGGATCGACCGGAATTCATGCCATCGCTGCGGATTGGAGTTTTCCTTGCCCGCCTGTTTCGCGGTGCTGGTCAAATAGGTGTTGAACGCATAGCTGTTGTTCATGCCCTTCGGGTCATGATCAGGTTTGACGTTCTGGCCGTCGCGCCGGCCTCCCGGGCAGAGCGCCACGGGCATCACATCATTCTCAAACATATTGGCTTCCGTCACGGAAGCCACCGGGCTGCCGCCGAGGTAAGGCACCAGCGTGGACTGCTGGAAATTGGGCGCGGCCGGCCCGAACAGGAAGCGCGCGGTCCAGCCGGCGTCGTCTTTCCACATGATGCTGCCGTTGTTGTCGTCGGAATACAGCGCGGAAGCCGTCGCGATCTGCTTCAGGTTGCCGAGGCACTTGGCGGCATGCCCCGCCGCGCGCGCTTTGTTCAGTGCCGGGAGCAGCATCGACGCGAGAATGGCGATGATCGCGATCACTACGAGCAGCTCAATCAGCGTAAAACTATTGCGATATCGGGATTTCGCCTTCGGCGAGCAGGGCGCTTCGCCCCTGCACCCAGACCGGCAAGGTGCCGGTGCCGTGTACGGGGCGGTGGACAGGCGGGGCAACGGTCGTTCGGCAGGGAAGAAAGAGCCGCAATAACGTGAAGTTGTCTTCCCGCTTTTCTGCGGAAAGACAACTTCACGTTTTTGCTCCGACTTGCCGCTTGCAGAGCATTGGCAGAGGCGTAAGAGCTTGCCGGACATCAGGGAGATGTTGAGATTGCTTGGTACGGGGAGAGACGCGGCGCAAGTCGCCGCTTTCTCTCCCCCGAACCCCTCTCTTTCGCGCAGAGCGGTATACGGGAACCGAGTGTATATTTTACAAGTAATATTCACGAGCAGTTCAATCAGGGTGAAATTTCGTTTCATGGCAGCCTCCTGTCAATTCTTTTTACGACGGATTTCATCACGGACTTTCAATATGGTGCGCAGCGCCGAAGCCAGCTCGGCTGCTGCCGGTTCCAATGGGCGGTCGGAGTGGATGATGTCGGAAACCCCGCCGTAAATGATTTCAGTCAGCGGCGGAGAGTCCACGTTGTATTCGGCGGACATCGTGTTCATCTCGTTCAGGAACAGCAGGTCGCGCGGATCTTCGGAGTCGATGCTCGCCTGCGCCGCCTGCTTCAGGATCGGAATCCCGTAACGCCGTTGGCCGATGTACTGCTGCATTCGCTCTCCGAGCAGGAAGCGGATATACTTTCCCGCCAGCGCATTGTCGGCGCACTCGCGGCGCACGCAGATCAGGTCGGTCGCCTGCGTGGTCACATTCCGGCCGCCCGGGATCTCCGGCAGCGGCACCGTGCCCCAGTCGTCGAAGCCGCTGTGGTGAATCACGCTGTACAACTCGCGGTCGGCCATCGCCAGCGCGATGTCGCCGTTGTGAAAGGGGCACTCGACTTCCGCGCCCCGGCTGACGAAACCGTAGACGGTTGTGCACAGCTCGCGCAGCAGCGCCATGCCCCGGATTGTTTCCGGGGAGTCGATGCAGACTCTGGTGGAGCCGTCCGGCAGGCGGTCGATCAGCTTGCCGCCGGCCCGGAAGATGAAGTTCATCCAGAAATAAGGGCGGTCGAAATAGGTGAAAACCCGCTCCGCCGGGTAGTGCCGCCGCAGGGTGCGGATCAGCCCGATGAACTCCTCCCAGGTCCAGTTTTTGCGGGGGGCGGGGAGACGGTGGGCCGCCAGCATGCCGCGGTTGAAGAAGATCACCCGGGGCGAGAAGATGAAGGGAATTCCGAACAGCCGTCCGTCCGGTTCGCTGAAGCCGCGGAACGGACGGCTGAAGAAACGCCCTTCGTCATGGATGCACTCCGGCAGGAAGCGCGAGAGGTCCATGTAGTCGTCGCGGTGCTCCTGCAATTCAAAGGTGGTGCGCAGTTCGAACATGCCGCGCCTGAATCCCCGGCTGAACCGCAGCTCCGGCAGTTCTTCGGCCAGAAATCCCAGCATGCCCGGAATCCACTCCCGGAACGGCTGGAAGATCACCAGATGGTTGCGGATCAGCCGGTTTTCCCAACCGTGCCGGACATAGGCGCCGCGCCGGGAAACACATTCGATCACGCCGTCCTGTTCCAGCGACGAGACCACATGCTGCGCGACCAGAAACGAGATATGCAGCTCCGCGGCGAGATCCCGCGCTCCGGGCAGTTTGCTTCCCGCCGGAAAGCGCCCGGATTCGATCCCGTCCAGCAGGAACTCCCTGCCCTGTGACAATTTGTCTTTCACATCCCGTTCTCCTGAATTTTCGGTTCCGCATTAATTATGATACATCTTTCTGACTAAGTCAATAGGCTTCCAATAAAAAATCGAAAAAAATTTTATCCCGGATTTGACTCAGTCAATTTGCGGGGCATAAAAAAGCCCCCGGAAATTCCGGGAGCCTTTCGGGAAAAACCGAAACTCAGAGCGCGTCGTCCTGCGCGTTGGCGGGAAGCGGCATTTCAGCTTCGATCATCATCTTGCGCAGGTCGTCGCGGTCGATCGCGCGGAAGAACGCTTCCTCCGACGAAATTTTTTCGTCCCGCACCAGCTCCATCAGCGCGCCGTTCAGCGTGCGCATGCCGAGCTTGTAGCCGGTCTGGATGCTCGACTCGATCATGTGCACCTTGTTTTCGCGGATCAGGTTGCTGATCGCGTGGGTGACGAGCAGAATTTCCAGCGCGGCGACACGCCCCTTGCCGATCTTTTTGCAGAGGGTCTGCGACACGATGCCCTTCAGCGATTCCGCGAGCATCATGCGGATCTGGTCCTGACGGTTCGCCGGGAACTGCTGGATGATACGCACCGCGGTACGGGCGGCGGTGGTGGTGTGCAGCGTGCCGAACACCAGGTGGCCGGTTTCCGCCGTTTCCAGCGCAATTTCCATGGTTTCGAGGTCGCGCATTTCGCCGACGAGCACGATGTCCGGGTCTTCACGGAGGGCGGCGCGCAGCGCGGCGGCGAACGAACGGGTATGGCGGCCGACTTCGCGGTGGTTGATCAGGCACTTCTTGTTGGGGTGCACGAATTCCACCGGGTCTTCAACCGTGATGATGTGGTCGGTGCGGGTCCGGTTGATGTAGTCGATCATCGCGGCCAGCGTGGTCGATTTACCCGAACCGGTCGGCCCGGTGACCAGCACCAGCCCCTTGTTCAGGGTGCAGAGGTCGCGGATCGCGGGCGACAGCCCCAGCTGTTCGAAGGTCAGGATGTTCGCGGGAATCACACGGGCCACCACGCCGACGCCGTGCAGGTCGCGGAACACGTTCACGCGGAAACGGTCGCCGGTCGGCAGCGAATACGCGAGGTCGGTATCGTTGCATTCGCGGAACTGATTCTGGTTGCGTTCGCTCATGATCTCGAAGACCAGCGCCTCGATGTAGTCGCTGTCGAACGGGTCCGAGTTGGTGAATACCATTTCACCGTCGATGCGGTACGCGACCGGGCAGCCGCTGGAGAGGTGCATATCCGATGCCTTGTGCTCCAGCATGAAGTTCAGAAAAGCGTCAATGTGCGGCATAGCAAGAAAACACTCCTGTTCTATTTCAAATTATAAAATCATTTGTTGAAAATATTATCATTTGCCTGTTTTTTCAAGTGGAGAATCCGAAAATCAACCGTTTTTCCATACCTGGATCAGCCGCTTCCGGCGATCAGCAGCTCCGGTCGGACCTCCCGGCGGAAGCACTCCGTTTCCCGGTCGATCAGCTGCCGGATTCCCTGAATGGCCAGACGGCCGATTTCGCGGTCGTCCAGCCGGGCGGCGCCGAGCACTCCGGCGGCAAGCCCGGTCCGGCGGTCCCCGTCGAGGAGCACCATCGGCAACTGCTCCGGCGCAATTTCCAGCTCGCGCAGCGCATCCTGCACGCCGCTCTCCATGCTCCGGCTCATCACGATCAGGCCGTCGAACTTCTCGCGGCGAAGTGCGCCGAGCAGGGTTTCGCGGGCGCTTTCGCGCGCATACCGCGAAACGAGCGCGGTGCATTCGACGCCGGTTCCGGCCAGCGCGTCTTCGACTCCGGCGCGGATCGCCTCCACCACCGAATGGCCGCCGGGGCCGCACAGGAACAGCAGCCGGCGCGGATTCCGGGCGCACAGTACGCCGGTCAGTTCCGCCGCCGTCCGCCGGTAGGATGCGGTCACGAAGCTGAGCCGCCCGGGGGCCGCGGAATCAGGCACGCTGGTGATAAACAGGGCCGGAGCGCGGTTTTCCAGCAGTTCGCCGAGGTAGCCGGCCTCGCGGTGTTCGCCCCAGACCAGCAGCCCGTCGACGGTTCCGGCGCGGAAGAGCGGCCAGTAGCGGCAGTTCGCGTCGCGCTTTTCACCGAAGAGCAGCAGCAGGTTGCTGCCGCTGCCCTGCAGCATCTCCTCCATTCCGGCGAGGATGTCCACGAAATGCAGGTCGGTGAACACATGGTCTTCGGTGTCCAGCTGAGACGGCACCAGAAGCCCGATCACTCCGGCGCGGCGGCGGAAAAGCCGCTGGGCGTTCACATTGGGGACGTAATCCAGCTCCCGCGCGGCGGCGAGCACCCGCTCGCGGGTCGCCTCCGGAATTTTGGTGCCGGTGCGCCCGTTGAGCACCTTTGAGACGGTGCAGGTGCTCAGCCCGACGTATTCCGCCAAGTCGCGGATGCTGCACCGTTCCCGTACGGCGTTCTTTTTTCGGTTGCCGGTCATCGTGGTTCCGTCCTGAAATAATGGATGCTGAAGCATAACAATAGCACTTCCCGCGCCGATTTTCAACCCGGATTCAATCCGAATGGCGGCAGGAGGGCGAAAAGCCCCGCCGTTTCCTGAATTCCGTCGCGAAATATTGCGGCGAGGAGTAGCCGAGCATCGCCGCGACCTCCTTGACCGAATGGCTGCCGGAGGCGAGGATTTCCGCCGCGCGTTCGGTGCGGAGCTTCGCATGGTACTCGATCGGCGTCGTGCCGAGTTCGCGGGCGAAGAGCCGGTAGACGGAGGCGGGGCTGAGCGCCAGCGCCCGGCACAGCTCCTCCAGCCGCAGCGGACGGTCCAGACGGGCGCGCAGGTAATCCTGCGCCTGCTGGATTTCCGCCGACAGCCCGGCCCGTCCGGCCAGCTTGGAGAGATAGAGCAGAAATTCATAGGTGAAGGCCGAAGCCTCGTGCGGGTCGCCGTTGGGACAGAACGCATCCGCCCGGTCCAGCCAGCGGTTGAACTCCTCCGGGGCCGCCGGGCGCAGCAGGTCGACTTCATCGAGATTCAGCGCGCCGGTCACGCCCTCCAGCGCCGCGCCGCGGATGATCACGGTACGTTTTTCGGCATAGTCGGAGGTGACTTCCATGCAGCTTTCACCGCCGTCCGGATGGCCGAGGAATATGCCGCCGGGGCCGATCAGGTGGCGGCGGCCGTGCCGGGTAAACGCGAACTCCCCGGAAACCACGAATTCGACCGCGAAGATATCGGAGTTGCGGCGATGGCGGAAACACCCTTTCACCCACTCGTCCCGTCCGGCGGAGCGGATGTAGACCGGCAGCCGGTTCCGCAGTTCGCCGCCGCAGCCCGGCCCCGGCACGAAATGATGCAGGGGATACTTCCCGACATCGAAGCCGTCAAGCTCCGACGTCCCCACGGTCAAGTGCATTTTTCTTCTTCTGAGCATGATGAAAGTATTCCTAACGATTCTGATAATATTTTATACGTTTATACACACTTATCCTGTTGGATTTCTGCAGATTTTCAGATATAATATAACTGTGATTTGAGAATTAATCAAAAGGAGTACCGGCATGAGCGCAATACAGCAGAACACTCACCCCCATACCCACACACTTGTTCCCGCTCTGCGTAAAAGAGAGGCGGCAAGGTGCCGCAGCCGGGTAACGGGATGTGCGTCGTCACTACGTTCCTCCTACTTATCCCGCTGGGGAGTTTCGCTCCCCCGGCCCCTCGTTGTCTCTCCTGTTCCCGCTCTGCGTAAAAGAGAGGGGTTCGGGGGAGAGAAAGCGGCGGCTTGCGCCGCGTCTCTCCCCGTACCAACCAATCCGAACATCTCTTTTGTTTCCGGCAAGCTCTCACGCCTCCGCCAATGCTCTGCAAGCGGCAAGTCGGAGCAAAAACGTGAAGTTGTTTTTCCGCAGAAAAGCGGGAAGACAACTTCACGTTATTGCGGATCTTCCTTCCCCGCCGGCCGAACGCGCCACCGCCTGTCGACCGTCCCGTACCCGGCACCGGCACCTTGCCGAACGCAGGGGGTGCGGGGGGCGGCGGACACGCCCCCCGCATACCGCCGCTTAAGGCCGTTTACCCTCATTGAGCTGCTCGTGGTGATCGCAATCATAGCGATATTAGCGGCGATGCTGCTGCCGGCACTGCAGCAGGCGCGGGAACGGGCGAGGGAGGTGCAGTGCCTGAACAACCAGAAACAGTGCGGAGTGGTGTTCGCATTTTATGCCGATGCGAACAACGGCTGGATGCCTGCCGCGAAGTTCGCGCTGCCGGACCGGCCGGGGATCAGTTTGCCGTGGCGGGTGGCGCTGGGGCAACTCGGATTCATGCCGGAGTGGGAGGAGGGGAAACGGAGCTTCGGGAACTGCCCGAAGAACCTCGATTACCTGATCAGCAACGAGAACAGCTACGGCATGCAGATGGGAAAGGCGGAGCTGCCGGGATGCGGCCTGACGTGGAAAACCGGCGGGGGCGAACTTTTTTACGCCCGGCGGGAGACCCGGTTCGGGAGCGGCGACCTGCTTTGCGCGGATTCGACCCGGGCCACGGTCAACACCACGTATGAAATCTACTACATCGGCTACGGCCGGGGTGTGGCGGTGGATTCCGGGACCGGCAAGAACCTTGCGATCCGGCACGGAGATAAGGCGAACGTGCTGTACGGCGACCTGCACGCGGCGGGGAAGCGGTACTCCGAAGCGGCGCAGGAACAGGTTTACAACTATACATTCCGCCGGTAAGGGAGAAATACCATGAGATTCCGTCGAATTGCGATTCTGTTTCCGGGCCTGCTGGCCGGTGCGCTGTGCGGGGCATCCCCGACGGTGCTGGACCTGACCGCCGCCGGAGCCGTCAAAGTGGAGGAAAACATCGGCAGTTGTCCCCGAAACGGCAGACTGGAGCTGACGGTGCCGGCGGCTTCCGGGCTGTATGCGGAAAAGGGGTTGTTCCCGAATATCCGCTTCGCGCCGCGGAACGGGAAATATTTCGATTTTTCAGAGGCGGGCGTGCTGGCGGCGGAGGTGGAGAACCTGTCGCCGTATCCGATCGACATTGTGCTGGAAATTCAGGGGGAGCTGCCTGACGGGCGCAAGGCGCTCTCGAAAAGCGGCATCGCGCTGAATGCGGGGGAAAAGAGCGTGCTGCGCCACCGTTTTTCGCCGGTGGTGAACACGTCTTTCGCGCCGGGCGGAGTTTTCGACCCTTTTCCCGGTTTCCCGAATCCGCGCCGTCCCGACCCGGCGAGGATTACCCGGATCGTGCTGATGTGCCGCCGTCCGATGCGTGAATTCCGGTTCGCGGTTTCGCCTTTCGTCGCGGAAGCTCCGCCGGAACGGCCTGCCGCCGCACTGGCTTCGCCCGCCGCTTTCTATCCCTGCATCGACCGCTTCGGCCAGTACCGTCACGCCGACTGGCCGGGTAAAATCCGGCGGGAGGCGGACTTCACGGCCGCGCGGGAACGCGAGGAGAGCGATCTCGCCGCCCATCCGCTTGGAACAGCCGGACGCACCGTTTACGGCGGCTGGGCCGACGGGCCGACGCTGAAAGCGACCGGACACTTCCGGGTGGAGAAATACCGGGGGAAGTGGTTTTTCGTCGATCCGGCCGGGAAACTTTTCTGGTCGTTCGGAATCGACTGCCTCTATCCGGCCAATCCGACCTGCGTGGACGGCAGGCGGGAGTATTTTGAATGGCTGCCCGAACGGGACGACCCGAAGTTCGGCGGCCTGTACGGCGTGAACCGCAGAAGCTCCGCATTCTACCGGAAGAAAGGGATCGAAACTCCGCGGACCTTCGATTTCCATCTCGCAAACCTGCTGCGCAAATACGGCGACTGCAGCCCGGAACAGTTTGCCCGGATCGCCGCCCGCCGCCTTCCCTCCTGGGGCTTCAATACCGTGGGCAACTGGAATACCGCCGAAGTGCGCCGCATCTGCCGGATGCCCTATGTGGTGCAGGCGAAGGCCGCCGGTTCGCCGTTGCTCGGCACCGCGCCCTACAACCTCTACGACGTATTCGAGCCGGGCTTCCAGGCTGCGATCGAAGCGAATATGAAGCGGGAGTTCCGCGCCGCGCTCGACGATCCGTACTGCATCGGCTTTTTCGTGGACAACGAGGTCCGATGGGACAAACTGCCCCGGCTTGCCGAACATGTGATCGCGATGCCCGCGGAAACGCCTGCCCGCCGCGCGCTTGCCGCCCGGCTGAAGGAAAAATACCGCACCATCGACGCGCTGAACCGGGCGTGGGGGACCGGTTATCCCGGCTGGGACGGCCTCGGCAGGCTCCCCGCCGGGAAGCGGATTCCGGAGGCCGACTGCCGCGACTTCAACCGGCTGGCCCTGGAGCGGTATTACCGGAGCTGCCGGGACGCCGTCCGGAACGCCGCGCCGCGCAAGCTCTACCTCGGCAGCCGTTTCGCGGGTTTCCAGACACTCGACGCCGCCGAAGCCGAAGCTGAATACGCCGATGTGGTCAGCGCCAACCTCTACTACCGGTCGATTGCCCACTACACCGGCGTTGCGGACAAGCCGCTGCTGGTCGGGGAGTTCCACTTCGGCACGACGGTTGCCGGCTCCGGCAGCCCCGGCCTGCAGGAGGCGTCCGGCCGCGAGGAGTGCGCCAAAGCGTTCACCCGCTACTGCGAAAGCGCACTCTACAATCCCAACTGCGTCGGCGTTCACTATTTCCGCTACGCGGACCAGCCGGTCTCCGGGCGCACCGGGGACGACGAAAATATGCAGGTCGGCTTCGTCGACGGCTGCGACACCCCCAACCAGCCGATGATCGACGCGGCACGGCGGATCGGAAACAGACTCTATGAAATCCGGCTGAAGCGTTGACATGCGCCCGAATCCCCCTGACGCCGCACCGGCGTCTTTCTTTCTGCCGCGAAAAATCACTTTTTCCGGATCAAGACAGTTGCAAAATTAGACATGACTAATTATATTATGGGAAATCCGGAAAAAAGAAACACAATCAACGACCCGGAACCGATGCCGCAACCGGACGGGAGCGGCGGCGTTCCGGAAGGAGAAAATCAGATCATGCGAAAAATTCCCCGGAAGTATCTGTTCATCATCCTCGGCGCGGTGCTGGTCGCCGTACTCGCCGCCCTGTGGCAGTTCTACGGCTCGCCGACCCGGGTGGCGTTCGTGAACTACCCCGAATACATCCTCGCTCCGATGCTGGACCAGCCGATCAATTCGTCGGTCGAGGTGGTTCCGCTCAAATGGACCGAGAAAAACGGCGAGGAGCTGAAGAACTACGACTGCATCATCTTCTTCGGGATGGGACTCAACTTCACCGAAAAGCAGCAGGAGATTCTCTCCAAGCTGAAAAAGCCCATCTACACCACCGCCTCCACCCGCAAGGAGACCGCGCTCAATACGCTGACCGACGAGCAGCTCGACAAACTTCAGCAGTACCTCGGCGGCGGCAAGGAGAACTTCCGCCGGATGCTCGACTTCATCCGCTACGACATCGACGGCAAGCGCATCAACGCGCCGAAGCCGGAGCCGCCCAAGAAACTCGAACGGCGGCCCTTCTTCCATATCGCCGAGGAGGATTCGTTCAAGACCTATCAGGAATACCTCGACTGGTATAAGAAGACCGGGCGGTACAAGGAGAACGCCGCGACCGTCTGCGTGCTCTCCGGCAACGGCGGCGGCGCGCTGGAGGACCTGATCGGCGCACTGGAACAGAAGGGAATGAACGTCGTCGCCGCCAACGGCATGTGGAATCTGCTGCCGATGTTCGAGCAGGTCAGACCTGACCTTGTGATCTACCAGCCCCACGGCCGCCTCGGCGAAAAGGCGGTTGAATTGCTGCAGAAATACAATATTCCGCTTTTCTGTCCGATCAAGGTCAGCCAGCCCTATGAGGAGTACCTGAAGGACCAGCGCGGCATGACCGGCGGCATGCTGAGCCAGAGCGTGACCATGCCGGAACTGGACGGCGGCGCGGTTCCTTTCGTGCTTTCGGCGCTCTACCGGAACAAGCGCGGCCTGCTTGAGTTCCGCACCATTCCCGACCGGCTCGAACGCTTCGCCGAACTGGTCAGAAAGACCACCGACCTGAAGCGCAAGCCCAATGCCGACAAGAAGATCGCGATCATCTACTACGGCTCCATCGGCAAGGAGGCCGCGACCGGCGGGCTCGGCGTGTCCCAGTCCATTTTGAATGTGCTCAGGCGGCTGCGGCAGGCCGGCTACACCACCGGCCCCCTCCCGGAAACCGCCGAGGAGCTGAACAATGAGATCGAGGCGAGCAACGCCGCTTTCGGCACCAACGCCGGCAATGCCGCGGCGGCCCGGGCCGTGCCGCGCGTGCAGACCGTCACCATCACGCCGGCCGACTATCTGGCGTGGGTCAAAAAGAGCATGCCCGCCGACCTCTACGAGACCGTCACGGAGCGGTACGGCGAATTTCCCGGCAAATCCTTCCGGACTCCCGAAGGCAATATGGCCATCGGGCGGATTCAGTTCGGCAACGTGATCCTGATGCCGCAGTCGCTTCCCGGCGAGGGCAGCGACGAGAACAAGCTCGTCCACGGCGTCAAGATGGCCCCGCCGCACACCTATATCGCGACCTACCTCTACTTGCGCCATGGCTTCAAGGCGGACGCGATGATGCACTTCGGCACCCACGGCAGCCTCGAATTCACCCCGTGGAAGCAGGTGGCGCTCTCCAGCTACGACTGGCCGGACGTGCTGGTCGGCGAGATGCCGCACTACTACTTGTACATCATCAACAATGTCGGCGAGGCGCAGATCGCGAAGCGCCGCAGTTACGCGACGATGGTCAGCCACCTGACTGCCCCTTTCATGCAGGCCGACGGCTACGGCGCGGTCACGCAGCTCCATGAAAAGCTCGAAAACTACGAGGTTGCGGAAAATCCGATGCTCAAGTCCGAATACGCCAAGACGATCGTCGAAATCGCGACGAAAGAGCACTACGACCGTGACCTCAAGCTCTCGCCTGACTTTGCGGCGGGCAAGCTGAACGAGGAGGACCTCGGCAAGCTGCACAACTTCCTGCATGAGATTCAGGATGCCAAGGTCAACCGCGGTCTGTACGTGATCGGCCGCCCCTACTCCGAGGACGAGGCGAATGAGACTGCCCGGCTGATGACCGTCGACGCGATCGCCGACGCGCTTTTCAAGGCCGACCTCGAAGCGGGCAAGGTCAGAGAGGAACAGCGCAAGGACCTGCATTTCTTCACCGAAAACTACCTTGCCAAAGCCCACGCCCGGGCGAAGGAGGCGCTGGTCAACCCGGAGAAGTTCAAAAAGAAGCAGGCCGCTCCGGCGCGTCCGCAGGGCCATCCGCAGGGGATGTCCGCTTCCGCTGACGATATGCGCAGGATGATGGAGTCCGGCAAGCTGCCCGACGGCCGCGCGATTCCGCCGGAGATGGCCGCCGCGATGCAGCAGATGGCCGGGCAGATGAAGCAGTCGCGTCCCGCCGGCCCGCCGCGCGGGATGGGAATGCCGGGCCGCATGCAGCAGCAGGCGCCGAAACCGAAACCGGCCCCGGAGGAGATCACGTTCCAGGCCAAGGCGGACCTGCTCAAATCCACCGAAGCGGAACTGGCCTCCATCGTGAATGCGTTCAACGGCGGCTACCTCTACCCGTCGCCCGGCGGCGACCCGGTGCTGAATCCCGACACCGTCCCGACCGGCAAAAACCTCTACGGCATCGACCCGGAACGCACTCCGACCAAAGAGAGCTACGCCGTCGGCAGACAGCTCGCCGAGGCGCTGATTCAGGCCAAGCTCAAATCGACCGGCGAATATCCGAAGAAGGTCGGCTTCTCGCTGTGGGGCGGCGAGTTCATCCGGACGCAGGGGACCAACATCGGTGAAATCTTCTACCTGCTCGGCGTCGAACCGATCTGGGATTCGCGCGGCCGGGTGCAGGATGTGCGGCTGATTCCGATGTCGGAGCTGAAGCGTCCCCGCATCGACGTGGTGGTGCAGACCTCCGGCCAGTTCCGGGGTGCGGCGACCAGCCGGATGCGGCTGATCGACAAGGCGGTCCGTCTGGCCGCGACTGATCCGGACGGGGAATTCGGCAACTTCGTGCGCGAGGGTTCGCTCGAAATCGTGAAGGCCCTGATCGCCGGCGGCATGTCGCCGGAACAGGCCAAATCGCTCGGCAACGCCCGGCTCTTCGGCGGCGTGAACGGCAACTTCGGCACCGGCGTGACCGGAATGGTGCAGAACAGCGGCCAGTGGGAGGATACCAAAGGCATCGCCGAGGTCTATCTCAACAACATGGGCGCGCTCTATACCGACGAGCACTGGGGCGAACATGTGCCCGGCGTTTTCAAGGCGGCATTGACCAACACCGACACGGTGGTGCAGTCCCGTTCCTCCAACAGCTGGGGACCGCTGTCGCTGGACCATGTCTATGAGTTCACCGGCGGCCTCAGCCTCGCGGCGCGGCATGTGACCGGCAAGGACCCCGACGCCTATTTCAACGATCTGCGCACGCCCGGACGCGCCAGAATCCAGGAAGCGGGCGAGGCCGCGATGGTCGAAGCGCGCAGCACCGTGCTGAATCCGAAATATATCAAGGAGATGATGAAGGAAGGGGCTTCCGCGACCGGCAGCTTCGTGGAGGTTTTCCACAACACCTTCGGGTGGGAAGTGATGAAGCCGGATATGCTCGAAGACCACCTGTGGCAGGAGTACAAGGAGGTCTATGTCGACGACAAGCTCAACCTTGACATCCGGGAGTACTTTGAAAAGAACAATCCGGCCGCGCTGCAGGAGATGACCGCCGTGATGCTCGAAACCGTCCGCAAAGGTTACTGGAAAGCCGATGCGGAAACCATTCAGCAGATCGCGAAAACCCATGTCGAGCTGATGAAGAAGTTCGACCTGCCTCCGACCCGCAACGAGAAGCTCCGCGAAATGATCAAAGAGCAGCTCAAGGACCCGGAATTGCGCAAGGAGTATGAAAAGCAGGTCGCCAAGACTCTCGAACGGCAGCGTCAGCTCGCCGAAGAGCGGAAAAAGGCCGAGGAGGTCAGCGGTCAGAAACTCAAGGAGGAGGTCATTGAACAGCCGAAACAGAGTGACGGCGCCAGGCGTTCGGCGGTCTATATGATCTTCGGCATCATCGCGGTCGCGCTGCTGGCGATTTACTTCGGCAACCGCCGCAAGGATAAAGCCGCCTGACAGCCGGCGGTGACGGAACCGTAAAAACAGCAGGTCCCGCGATCAGCGGCATCGCGGGGCCTGCTTTCCTGCAGCGACCGGAGAGGGGAGGCGATCCTCTTTCTCCGGCCGCCGGAGGCCTTTCCCTAGAATTGGCGCATCAGGTCGGAGCAGACCATCAGACAGCGCGGCAGGTGGAAGAAGGTTTTCCATTTGCCGCCCTTGAGCATATGCGTCGGCTCACCCTGCCGGTTCAGGTAGGCGAACCATTCGCCGTATTCCGGATCGGGGAAACGCTTCCACGTCCATTCATCCACCTTGTGGAACCACTCTGCAAAGTGTTCGTCGCCGCTGGAACGGTACGCATACAGACAGGCGATCAGCGCTTCGTTATGAACCCACCACAGTTTCATGTCGTGCTGAAGCTCAATATGCGGCTTGCCCAATGCATCCATGAAGTAGAAGATGCCGCCATGGCTCCTGTCCCAGCCGAATTCAAGGGTGGAGGAGATGATTTCGCAGATTTGCCGCTCCTTATCCGGATCGCCGCCGCGACGGGCGAGAGCGTTGAGCAGAAACCACATCGCTTCAAGCACGTGGCCGGGGTTGAGCATCCGCCCCTGACAGCTTTCGAGATCAAGCGAGCCGTCGGGCAGGATGTTTTCAAAGACCAGCTTCCGGTCCGGCTGCCAGAATTTATTCAGCACCAGATCGACGGCCCGGTCAAGCTCGGCGCTGTAACGGTCGCCGCCGAGAGCGTCGTCGAGAATCAAACCGAGATTGGCCAGCATCATATAGTGACCAAGCGACAGATAAGACTGCTTGCCGGGAAGGGATTTATTCCACTGCCCCGCCGGGTTTCCGGATTCAATGCGCGTGATGTAGGAGTTCATCGCCTCCTCGGCAGCCTGGCGGTAAACCGGTTCCCGCGTCGCTTTGTAGAGCACCGCCGCCCCCATCGCGGCAAAACAATCCGAAAAAACGCTGTACGGAGCCATCGACGGCTCCCCCTTGCGGTTCAGCGCGAAATAGTACCAGCCATTCGGATCACGCCCGTTCCTGTACAGGAAATCAAATCCTTTTTCCGCGATCTCCAGATAGCCGGACCGACTGAAGCGCGACAGGTGCAGTTCGGCGAATACATACACGATCCGCCACTGCATCCACATATATTTCGCAGGATCATAAACCGACCCGTCCCGGTCGAGGCAGGTGAAATAACCGCCACATTCCCGATCCACACAGTGCTTTTCCCAAAAGGGTATCACGCTTTGCGTCAGTTCCCGTTCATAACGTTCAATCACCGGCTGCCAGTTACTCATTCGTCACCTCATCCAGACTGTAAAAACAAAGATAACTAAAACATTTTTATTGCGACAAAGCATAATATAAATGGAGTTTTACGAAAAGCAAATTTTTATATCGGTGAGAATCAAAAACCGTTGCAAGTGCGCCTTACCGGCTCCGTGATTTCACCAGAGACGGTCTGCATAAGCTGCCGGATCAGAGAGTCCGGAGTGACCGGGTCGATGCGGAGCAGCCGGAGCCAGTCATCCTCCCGGGAGAGCGTGATCAGCCCGGCATTCGCCAGCAGCCGGCGAAGCAGGCCGGGACGGTCGGGCCGGAGGGCTTTTTCCGTCAGTACGTAATCGAGATCAAGATCGAAAATAAAGCCGGGATGCTCTTCCGGAATGAATCCGGCGGCGGCCAGCCGCGCGGCGAGCCATTCCTCCTCGAACACCCGGTCCGCCAGCGGCCGGAAACGGTCCGGATCGTTCAGCAGAAGGTTCAGGTCCGGCCATGAAGCGTCCGCCGTTACCTGAATCCGGCTGTCGGCGCAGCCGGGATGGTCGGCGTGCGCAACCACAATCGAACGTGATGCGATTCCGGCCTTGACCGCAAGGTCGAGGTGCTCGTCGTGGCACAACCGGCTGATCGCGGCTTTCACCGCCGCCGGTTCGCGGAAGTCGACCGCCGCGATCCATTTCCGGCGCTCCGCTTCATCGGCGGCGGCCCGGCCGAAAGCGGGCAGCGTGTCGGTGTGGTGGTCGAAAGTGACCACTGCCGGGGCTTCGGCAAGGGTGCTTCGGTACGAGGCCCAGGCTGTCAGCACCTGATGATGGAGGTCGACGGTTTCGATTCGCATCATTCACTTTTCTTCCTGCCGTATCTGGCGCGCGGCAGGAAGAGGCAGAAATTCGAGCCTTTGCCCGGAGCGGTTTCCAACTGAATCCAGCCCTGATGGTTGGTCACGGTACCGTAGACCATCGCGAGCCCCATACCGGTGCCGCGCCCGACAGGTTTGGTGGTGAAAAACGGCTCGAACAGTTTCCGGCGGATTGCTTCGGACATGCCGCAGCCGTTGTCCGCCACCTGGATGAACACGTAGTCGGAGGGCTTTGCATCCGCGTGTTCCGGCGGCGGAGTGAAAGGCAGCGGGGCCTCGGAAGCGGGGCCGGCGAAGAGCGTCAGGCGTTTTTCGCCGGTGTTGTTCTCCATCGCGTCGATGGCGTTGATCATCAGGTTCAGCAGCACCTGCTGGAGCTGCAGCGTATCCGCCCGCACTTTGCCGACCTGCGGCAGGACATGCAGGGAAATCTCCAGATCCTGCCGTTTCCGCGGGCCGAGCAGCGCGAGACTGTTTTCGATCACCGGCTGGATATCCAGATCAACCACCTGATACTTGCCCTTCCGGGCGAAACCGAGCAGCTGGCTGGTCAGGTGTCCGGCCTGTTCGGCGATGGTGGTCACTTTTTCCAGATGGCGGGTCACCTCGGGGTCCTCCGGCGGATGCAGCAGCGTGATTACGTCGATATGGCCGAGGATCGCATGAATGTAGTTGTTGAAGTCGTGGGCGATGCCTCCGGCCAGCATACCGAGCGCTTCGATCCGCTGGGAGTGGGCGAGCTGTTCGCTGAGGCGGGCCTTCTCTTCCGCGAGCCGGGTCTCTTCGGTGATGTCGCGGCCGATCAGCACCAGCAGAATCTGCCCGCGCATCCGGATCGGGGAAAGGGTGCAGGAGAGCACAATGCGACGGGGGGATTTTTCATCCAGCACACACCGGAACTGCACCGGCTGCTCCGGCACACTGCCGAGATGCACGATCCCGCTGTCGAGAAGCCGGATGCGCGGATAGAGCAGCTGGTTGATCAACTGGGCCGGATTCTCCACGCCGAGCAGCTTTCCCGCCGCGATGTTGGCGTCGATGATCCGGCCGGCGGGATTCAGCATGATGATCAGCTCGCCGGCATTCTCCAGCACCATCCGGTAGCGGTCCTCCCATTCGCGCAGGTTGGCCTCCAGTTCCTTGGAGCGGCCGTAGCTGCCGATGAACGCGAACAGGATGTCCAGCGGACTCTTTTCGCCGGAGCGGATATCGACTTCCAGTTTTTCCAGATAGATCGTGGTCATCACAGCCAGCCAGACGGAGGCGATCAGCCGCGCGATGAAATTGCCGTCAAGGACGGTGCGCTCCAGACCGATGGCGGTCGCGATTCCCAGAAAAAGCGCAGTCCCGATCAGCTGGGTAACCAGAAACCCTCCGCAGACGCAGAAAAAACGGTTCAACCCGAAGTTTTTCAGCCGGGTGTAGGCGATCGGCAGCACGAACAGGTCGAGCAGATGGGACAACGCCACCAGATTCATCGAATTGCGGCTTTCGCCGAGCAGGTGGTCCAGCGCGGCGGCCGGCAGTCCCGAAGTGATGGAAAATCCGAGCCAGTTGCACTCCAGTCTGGTGATCTCCCCGATGTAGAGATAAAGCCCGTACAATACCACAATGCCGATGATGGTCCGCTGCGCCGCCAGCGTTCCCTCCGTGATGTAGACCATCAGCAGCGCCGCCAGAATCGGCAGGAAGATGATCGTGTTGCCGACCTGGAAATCCAGAGTGCCGATCAGCGTGACCCGCAGATCCGCCGCCCCGATGAAATGTGAAAAGAGCAGCAGCAGGCCCAGCGACATGAAAAACGGAGCCTTGCCGATCGCGCGCCGCTGGCTGTAAAGCAATGCCAGTCCGACGAAGATGAATGTGAGCTCCAGAAAGGTGAGCAACAGCGCGTGCAGATACTCCATCAGTGTCGTCCTCCGTGCGGCCGTAACAGGAGTTCCGCCCGGAGCCGCTTGCGTTTTTCCCGGACGGCCCGCATCTGAAGCTGGCAGGCGTTCCAGGCGTTGTGCCAGATCACGTAGAAAGTCGGTCCCAGCGCGACCAGCGGATTCGCATAGGTGAGCGCCAGAAAAATGGTCAATGTGGTGTTTTTCTGCCCGAGCACCTGGCTGGCTTCGCGGCGGTAGCGCCTGCCGCCGATGAACCGGCCGAAGTAGAAGTTCACGAAACAGATCGCCGCCGACAGCAGCGCAATCTTCCACAACAGATGCGTGTCGATCGACCCTTGCTGGCCGCGCAGGAATTGCGACGCATTCGCGATGATCAGGAAGATCGCGATCACCCATGCGAAAAAGGAGACGTTCTTCAATTTTTTGGGCAGTTCCCGGTAATTCTTATAGAATTTACGCACCGGTATCGCCAGCAGCAGCGGGATGCCGACCACGATCAGCAAACTTTTGATCACGTCGAAAAACACCGTCGGCGCCGGGTCGCCGATTGCGACCGGAATCAGGAACGGAAACAGGCAGGCCATCCCGAAGTTCGTGGCCAGAAACGCGCTGACCGCGAAATCGATCCGTTCGCCGAGCAATCCGACGATCACCGGCGCGGCGGTTGCCGTCGGAGTGATTCCGGTGAAGAACGCGACCTCCGCCAGTTCCCTCTGGCCGAACAGCATGAAAATCCCCCAGCCGCCCATGCCGACCGCGACATTGGCCAGCAGGATATAAAGGTGGTTCCATTTGATCGACCGCATGGAAAAACGCACCTGCAGCATCACCATGAACATCATACCGACGATCAGCCATCGGATCATCCAGTTCAGGTGCGACGCCCACGGGCAGAAGTAGCCGACGATGAACGCGCCGAACAGTGCGAGATTGCGGAAATACGCCATGTTCACGGTTCGGGACTCCCCAGGTATTGCCGGACCGCATCCAGCAGGTCCTCCGCCACCGGAATGCCGCTCACGTCGGAGTTGCGGATCACTTCGCAGCCGTAGCCGGTTTTCACCAGATAGACTTTGCCGCACCCGGCGGCACGCCCGGCGGCGATATCGCTGAGCCGGTCGCCGACCATCACGGAGTGCGGACAGTCGATCTCATATTTCTTCGCGGCTTCGAGCAGCATGCCGGGGGCGGGCTTCCGGCAGTTGCACGGGCCGGAATACTTCTCATGGTGCAGGCAGTAGAAAAAATCGTCGATCTCCGCGCCGTCGCCGGCAAGCAGTTCGCGGATGCGCCGGTGAACGGCGAGGACATCCGCTTCGGAGTACATGCCGCGGGCGACGCCGGACTGGTTGGTGACGACGATGGTTTTGAATCCGTGTTGTTTGAGCAGCTTCAACGCTTCGGGAACTCCGGGGATAATGACGACCTGACCGGGATCGGAGAGGTAGTCCACTTCAACGTTGACCACGCCGTCGCGGTCGAGGAAAAATGCTTTGTTCATAGAATCACTCGCTCAAAAGTAGCCCGTATCAAAAATATTCCGCACCGGCACGTCGCCGGCCGTCGGGATGGACAGACCCGCCTGCTTTCAAAACGGCAGGCGTTCCGCCTCCCGCACTTAAAACTGCCTCCGCCGTCGAAATTACCCTGTCGCCTCTTGGAGTGCGAATCGCTTTCCGGCTCTATTTAGACACATATTCCCAATCGGTCAATCTGCAAGACGGCGTCCGACTTGAAAGCGGAACTGAAGTTCCGCACTCCAAAGACGCTTTGCGTCCCGGAAAGCTCCCGCCTCCTCAAGGCCGCATCTGCAATTACAATCTCCTGCCGCCGCTCCGCCGGGCGGTACTGCCGCATTGCGGTTCTATTTTATGGGAGAGAGCGGGATGTTTTCAAACACCGTCGCGGTTTCTTTCGCGAACCGCTCCCGCACCCTCTGCGCCACCTGCCGCCTGATCTCCACCGTTTCGCATACGGCGTACAGCGTCGGCCCCGACCCGGTGATCTCCGCATTCAGCGCCCCCGCCTCCTTCATCGTGTCGCGCAGCATCCGCAGCAGCGGAAACTTTTCGTACAGCGCAAACGCCAGATCGTTATGCAGATTTCCGGCGACCATCGCCGCGTCGCCTTCCCGCAGGCCCCGGAGCAGTTTTTCCAGCTTCTCCCGATCGCCGTTCCCGATCCGCGCCGGGTCAAGGTGAGTATACGCCCACTTGGCGCTGACCGGGAAATTCGGGTTCACCACCAGCAGCGGCGGCGGCGAAACCATCCCCTCCACCGGCCGGAACACCTCCCCCACTCCCGTCGCGACCGACACGTGCGGATATAGGAAAAACGGCACGTCTGCCCCGAGCGTCAGCGCCAGCCGCGCCAGTTCGTTTTCCGGCAGCGCCTTGAAGTGCCCGTTCAGCCGCCGCAGCACCGCCCCGGCATCGGAACTGCCGCCGCCCATTCCGGCGGCCACCGGAATCACTTTTTCAATATGAATCGTCCAGGAGGGCAGAATTCCGGCGGCTTCAGCATAGGCCAGCGCGGCCCGTCCGGCCAGGTTTTCCAGATTTTCCGGCAATCCCGGCAGCGAACTTGTGACCCGGATTCCCGGCGCACCGTCATAATCGACGGTGATCACATCCGCCGGATACGGCAGCGGCAGGAACAAGGTTTCCAGTTCGTGATAACCGTCGGGACGGCGGGCGGTAACTTTCAGGAACAGATTGAGCTTCGATTGAGAGAATTCACGCTCGATCATCTTTCCATTCCTTCCGCCGCTTCCCGCTTCAGTTCAGTTCGTCCGGAGTACACGGCGCAAACTTGAAACCGTACTGGTCGTTGTAGCGGCGCGCTTCGGTTTCGATCGCGACCGCGAGCTTCAGCGCGCGCAGGCCCTGTTCGCCCGGCACTTTCGGCTGGCACAGCGTGCCGGTCATCCTGCTCCGGTTCACCGCGAGGATGAAATCCTCCAGCTCGGCGGCCAGCGCGTTCTTTTCGTCGAGGTTCACGTCCTTGCGGGCAAGGCCGATCCGGTTGCGCTTGAGCACCATGCCGAAATGCTTGCCGTAGTCCATCGAAATGTAGCAGTCCTCCTGAAACACCCGGAACCGGCGCAGCGGTTCCTGGCTGACCCGGCTCGCGGTCAGGCTTGCGCAGCTGCCGTTCCTGAACTTGATGCGGGCGTTCACGATATCCTCGGTCTTGCTCAGCACCGGAATACCGACCACGTCGAAGTGCTCGACCTCCGAATCCACCATCGTCAGCACCAGGTCGATATCGTGGATCATCAGGTCCACCACCACGCTGACCTCGGTGCCGCGGCGGGGCAGGCCCGGACGCGGCGGCGGATACTGCGCCAGGCGGTGCGCTTCGATAAAGCGGGTGTTCGCCGCATATTTTTCCAGGAAATCCATCGCCGGGTTGAAGCGTTCCACATGGCCGACGCCGAGCACCACGTTGTTCTTTTTCGCGGCTTCGACCATCGCCTCGGCTTCAGGGACGCTGGCGGCGATCGGCTTTTCGACCAGCACATGTTTGCCCATTTCCAGAAGCGGGATCGTGGTGGTCGCATGATAATTCGCCGGAACTGCGACGCTCAAGGCATCGCACTGTTCCGCCAGCTCGCGCCAATCGGAAAAAATCTTCAGGTTGAATTCCTCACCGACCCGCTTCGCGGTTTCGCTCTGCACGTCGAAAATGCCGACCATTTCGGCATTCGGGCTCTGCGCGTACAATCTGGCATGGTGGCGGCCGAGCGCGCCTACTCCGATGACTCCGACCTTCAGCTTGCTGTCAATTTCCATGTTGAAAAAGATCCTTGAAAAGTGATTCCACGTTCATCATGGGGTAATATACACGTTTTTTCGATAAAAACACGCCGCAATCGCTGTTTTTCTTGGCGAAATCGGGCTTTTCATGGTATATTCAAAGCGTGTACAGTTCAATTTCGCAGAAAGGGTCACGGCATGAATCAGAAATTCCGCTTCAACCGGGTGTTGCTCAAGATCAGCGGCGAAGCGCTCAAGGGCGCGCAGGATCACGGCTACGATGCCGAAGCCGTCCGCAAGGTGGTCCGGCAGGTCAAGAAAATCATGGACCAGGGCGTCGAAGTCGCGCTCGTAGTCGGCGCCGGCAACATCTGGCGCGGCGTGATGGGCCGCTCCGGCGGCATGGACCGGGTCAACGCCGACTATATGGGCATGCTCGCGACCGTGATGAACGCCCTCTGCCTGCGCGACTTTTTCACCGCCGCCGGAATCCCCGCCGTCGTGCAGAGCGCGATCAAGATGGAGCCGATCGCCTCCGGCATCAACCGCGACGCGGCGGTCAAGGCGCTGGAATCCGGCCAGCTGGTGATCTTCGCCGGCGGCACCGGCAGTCCCTTCTTCACCACCGACACCACCGCCGTGCTGCGCGCGCTCGAAACCGATTGCGACGCGGTGCTCAAGGCGACCAAGGTGGACGGCGTCTACACCGCCGACCCGGTCAAGGACCCGTCGGCCCAGCGGTTTGCGGAGCTTTCCTTCGACGAGGCGCTGGCCCGCCAGCTCAAGGTGATGGATTCGACCGCATTCTCGATGTGCCGCGACAACGACCTGCCGATCATCGTGTTCAATTTCGGCGAAGAAGGCAGCTTCGAACGCATCCTGGCCGGAGACACCTCCGCCGGAACCATAGTCAGTTAGCAGAAACAACGCCGGAGGTTTTATGGCGATCCATCCCACCGCAGTAATCGCGCCGTCGGCCCGTATCGGCCGCGATGTGCATATCGGCCCCTATTCGGTGATCGGCGAAGATACCGTGATCGGCGACGACTGCTGGATCGACGCGCATGTGAAAATCTCCGACCAGACCACCCTCGGCCCCCGCTGCCGGGTCTACTTCGGCGCGCTGATCGGCGAAGAGCCGCAGGATCACCGCTTCCGCCCCGGCACCAGGGCGAGCACGGTGATCGGCGCGGAAACCACGCTGCGCGAATATGTGACCATCCACCGCTCTCCGTTCGAAGGCGGCACGACATCGGTCGGCGACCGCACGCTGCTGATGGCTTTCGTGCATGTCGGGCACGACGCCCGGATCGGCAGCCGGGTCACGGTGGCGAACCAGACCGCGATCTCCGGACATGTGATCATCGAGGACGGCGCGGTGCTCTCCGGCTACATCCTGATCCACCAGTTCTGCCGGATCGGTGCGCTGGCGATGGTCGGCGGCCGTACGATCGTGCGGCAGGATATTCCTCCTTTCTGCATGCTGGCCGAAAACGAATGCATCTGCGGCCCCAACACCATCGGCCTGCGGCGCGCCGGCTATGAAAGCGCGCAGCGCATGGCGATCCGCAAGGCGATCAAGAGCTTTTTCTTCCACGGCCTCAACGCCGCCAATGCACTGGCCGAAATCGAAGCGATGCCGGAGAAAATGCCGGAGCTGGAGCATTTCGTGCACTTCATCCGTACCACCGAGCGCGGCATCATGCCCGGCGATCCCGAGCTGGCCGCCCTCGGCAAGCATCACGCGGATGCCGAAGAACCAACCGAAGAACAGGATTCGAAACCATGAAAACCCGTGTATTTTTTCCGATGGCCATACTGGCGGCGGCGCTTTGTCTGGCTGCCGGCTGCATCGCCCCGACTTCGCGCCTCCACTACGACCCGGCGGGGCAGGATGCGGTGAAGATCGCCGTGATCCTGCCGCTCTCCGGCTCGAATCAGGCCTACGGCAGGCGGATTCTCGACGGTGTGGCGCTTGCGGCCGACGAATTGAACAACGGGCCCGGTATCGATGGCCGCACCGTCGAACTGCTGACCTATGATACGCAGAGCAATCCGGATACCGCGGCGGAACGGGTCCGGGAGGCGGTCCGCGACGGCGCCGTTGCAGCGGTCGCCGGCTACAACTCCACTGAACTGGACGCGATGGATGGGGTCCTTCGCCGCCGCCGCCTGCCCGCCATCACCCCGATGGCCACAATCGACGGACTGACGGAACAGAATCCGTTCCTGTTCCGCAGCTCGTTCACCGATTCCCAGCAGGGCCATGCACTTGCCGCCTATGCCTGGTATTGGCGCAAGCTGCTCCGCCTCGGCGTGATCATGAATATGGAACCCGACGACGAGTATTCCCGCAGCGTCGCCCGCGAAACCGCACAGGCGTTCAAGGACCTCGGCGGCACGGTGGTCCGCACCGTCGAATTTTCCGGGGAAAGCAAGGATCTCGTGCCGACGCTGCGTTCGCTGCTCACCGCCGGGCCTCAGGCGATCGTCGTCCCGACGGAAACGGCGATGGCCGCAGCCATTGTAAAAGAGCTGCGCGCGCTCGGCTATCAGGGGCTGCTGCTGGGCCCCGACAGCTGGGATGAAGAGAGCTTCATGCGCAACTGCGGCGACCGGCCGGGGGATTGCGCCTATATCGCCTTTTACAATGAAAAGAACAAAACCCGCGAATACCAGTTGTTCCACGACAGCTTCCGAGAAAAATATTCCCACGAGCCGGGCAGTTGTGAAGCGCAGGGGTATGACTCGCTGAAGCTGCTCGCCATCGGCCTCGGCAATGCCCGCAGCATTGAGGAATTCACCCGCAATTTGCTGACAGTGCGCGGTTATCCGGGCGCGGCGGCCTCCTATACCTTCCTGCCGCCCACGGCGGAGCTGGACCGGACCATGTACATCAACACCATCCGCCCCGCCGGCAGGAACAACCCGCTGCCGCACGGAACCAACAGCCGGTCGTTCCCGTACTCCAAACTTGCCACTTACAACAACTGACAGGAGCCGTTCCCATGTGTTATATCGTCAATCGTGCGGCGCAACCGCCCGATCTCGCCGGCGGATTCGATTCACCCGGCTGGAGCGCCGCTCCGGCAATGCCCATCGCCTGCGTCCGCCCGGAAGGCAGCGATCATGTCCCCGAAGCCGCCCTGAAACTTCAGTATGACGCGACCGGAATCTACGGTCTTTTTCAGGTTCGCGACCGCTATGTGAGATGTGTCGCAACCAAATGGAACGACCCGGTCTGCTGCGACTCCTGCGTCGAGTTTTTCGTGCAGCCTGCCGGCGGCACCGGTTACAACAATTTTGAAATCAACGCCTGCGGAACCATGCTGGCAATGCACGTGGACAATTCGCGCCGCGACCAGCGGGGACTCGCCCAGGCCCGCTTTCTGACCGAACAGGAACGCGAAGGCATCCGGGTCTTCCATACCATGCCTGACTCCCTTCCCGAAGAGTTGCCGGGGCCGGTCGAGTACCGGGTCGGATTCTTCCTGCCGTTCTCCCTGTTCCGCCGGACCAATCATGCACCGGTTCCGGTCAAGGGAACCGTCTGGCACGCCAACGCCTACAAGTGCGGCGACCAGACCAGCCATCCTCACTGGCTGAGCTGGCGGCCGGTCAGCCGCCTGAACTTCCATTTGCCCGACTGCTTCGGCCAACTGATCTTCGACTGACTCGGGAGATGCCTCCGGCGGCTCGGGGCGCCCCCGAGACTCCCGACCGGCAAAGTGCCGGTGCCGGAATCAGTATCTATACTGTTTATTTGCTCTATCGGCGGAACTCGCCTCCGGGTGCTACCCGATCGTGATCCAACGGCGAAACCGTTGGCCATCGGAGACGCCTGTGCGCTACAGCGCCCAGCTACCGGAGCCTGATTGTAAATCAGGCCGCGTAGCGCACAAGGTCTGCCGCCTGCCGCGAAAGCGGCATGGCCTCCCCCGCAACTCGCCACCAACGGCCGGTGGCGTTTCGCCCCCCCTGACCGGCAAGATGCCGGCATCGGGGTTATTCTCTATCAGTTTATTCGCTCTATCGGCGGAACTCCGCACCGGCACGTTGCCGGTCGTGATCCAACGGCAAAACCGTTGGCCGTCGGAGACAATCACGGCAACGGCATGACCTCCCTCGCCTCCGGGGCTGCCCCCTCCGACACCTCCGGGAGTTTTCCAAAAAAAATGGACAAAAGTTCCGGCACTCTTGCCATACGGGAAAAGAGGCACTATATTACAACGGTAAGGTTATCAATATATTCAGTCGGCATAAGGTACTATGAACAGATTTCGGGCAATTGTTGCGGGGACGGCGGTCATGGCGGCAGCGACGCTCTGCGGAGCTGAACAGCCGTACGAACTCAAACCCGACAATCAGCTGGAAGTCAACTCAGTGCTGGCTTCCGTCAACGGCGAACCGATCAGCCTGTGGGATGTCCTGCCCGCAACCCGGCAGCAGGAATATCAGGCTTATGCGGCTTATTCAGGCGACCGGCTTTACGAAGCGATCCGGCAGATCCGGCGCAAGACGGTCGACGACCTGATCGACCGGAAGCTCCTGATCGCGGATTACCGCGACAAGCCTTTCGAGATCTCCAATCAGGAAATCGAGGCCGAACTCGACAATATCGCGGAACGGATGGGATACCGGGCCCGCAGCGAATTCATCCGCGAAGCGCGTGAAGCGGGCAGCTCTCTGGAAAAGATCCGTAAAAATGTGGAGGAAAGCCTGATTGTACAACTGATGATTTTCCGCCGGATTCATGTGGCGGAAAACGTGACTCCAAAGGAAATCTACGAATATTACAAAGCCCATTCCGAAGAGTTTGTGAAGCCGGAAACCATTGAGCTGGGCCTTTTGCTGCTCTCCCCCGACCGCAAGGATCTGGAAGCGGTGACTGCGGAAATCAGCAAAAAGCTGGCCGCCGATCCGGAAAACTTTGCGGCATTGGCCCGGCAGTACTCTTCCGGACCGGATGCGGAAAACGGCGGCAATCTGGGGCTGATCGAACGTCGCCGCCTGCGGCCCGAATTTGCAGCGGCCATCCCCTCGCCGGAAAAAGGGAAGGTCTGCGGCCCGATCAGAACCGGAGACGGCGTTTCCTTTCTGAAGGTATTGAATCACAATCCGGCGGAGCGTCGGGAATTCCGGAAGCTGACGCCGGAAATCCGCCGCCGCATCGAACAGGACAAGCGGGAAAAAATCAGAGATGAGTATGTGAAGCAGTTGCGTCAGAATGCAATCATCCGTTATTTCTTTTAATTGGCCGGGATGGGGTTGATAAATCCCCTCCCGGACATTATATTCTTAAATCTGTTGTTTTTTACGTTATGATGACGACGAGCAATCGTGAACCTTTGACCAAATACGAGACTGACGATGAAAATTTACTGCGCCAAGTGTAATCATGTATTCAGCGCGGAAGTTCCGGCGGATGGGGATTCCGTCCCCTGCCCGAAATGCGGTGCTCCGGTTAAATTTCCGGAAAACAAACTTGGTCCCGGCACTGTAATCGGTGACTTCGTGATTGAGCGCGCCTTGAGCAAGGGCGGCATGGGCGAGGTTTTTCTGGCCAAACAGATTTCTCTGGACCGCCCGGTGGCGCTGAAGGTGCTGCAGGATAAGTTTCTGGATGACAAGGAGTATGTCGACAGCCTGTTCCGCGAAGCCCGTGCCGCCGGCAAGATCAGCCACCCGAATATCGTGCAGGCCTATGCGGTCGGCGAAGAGGACGGCATCTTCTATTTCGCGATGGAGTTCATTCGCGGTGAAACACTCAAGCAGATTCTGAAGCGCGAAAAGAAGCTTGAATTCACCATGGCCGCCCGTATCATCCGCGAAATAGCCGGAGCGCTTGATGCCGCATGGCGCGAACAGAAGCTCGTCCATCAGGACATCAAGCCGGACAACATCATGCTCGACGGCAACGGCTTCGCCAAACTGGCGGACCTCGGCCTCGCCCGGGTCGCCAGCACCGACCAGGATGAGGAAGTCGGCGACGAGGTCATGGGAACTCCGCAATATATCAGTCCCGAGCAGCTGACCGGAATTCCGACCGATGTGCGCAGCGATATCTACAGCCTCGGCGCCACGTTCTATCAGTTCGTGACCGGCCGGTTTCCCTATGTCGCCGATACGGCGGAGGAGATCGCCAAGATGCACGTCGCCGGCAACCTGACGCCGCCGAAGGAGATCAATCCGGAAATTCCGGATGAACTCAATGATATCATCATGAAAATGATGGCCCGTTACCCGGAAGACCGCTACCAGACCCCGCAGCCTCTGATGAAAGCGCTCGACATATTCCTGCGCAACTATCAGTCCGGCAAAAGCAAAGTGCCGTCGCTCAATCTGAATTTCGGGCAGAAAACCGCTTCCCGGCCGGTTTCCACACAGACGGCTCCAAATAACGGAAAAGTGACGGATGGCGTCTCTGCTCCACAAATGGCGGCCCCGAAGCCGTTCGATTTTGGACAGATGAAACCGCTCGGCTTCGGCAATGAGAAACCGGCGGCTCCTGCTGCGCCGGCCGCCCCGGCAGCTTCGTCGGCCCCGGTGATTCCGTCACTTTCCTCCGCTCCCGCTCCTTCCCTGAGCTTTGGGCTCAAGGAGGATAAACCGGCGGCTCCCGCTGTCCCGGCAGCGCCGCAAATGACGGAAAATTCCGCCACTTTGAGCTTGGGACTCAATAAGCCGGAAGAAAAACCAGCGGAACCGAAAGCGGAAGAAGCGCCTCAGGACGACGTGCAAAAACCGCCGTTTATGCAGAAGGACGCCGCTGAATTGGCCAAAATCGCCAAACAGGCGGAAAAGATCCGGAAACGGGAAGCCCGCCGCCAGCGCTGGGAAGAGAAGAAGATCGGCAAGAAACTCAAGATCGCCGGAATTGCCGTCGGAGTTCTGCTGATTCTGGCGATCGCTCTGAGCATCACCCTTTACTGGATGGCGGGCGCGGGCAAACTGCCGGAATCGCTGAAGCCGACCGGGGAGAAATTCCGGGCGTTCATCGACGGCAAGGTGGATGCCGCCAAAGAGGAAATGGCGGAAAACGCCAGAAAGAAGGAGCAGGAGGAAGCGGCGGAAAAAGAACGGCTCGCGGCGGCCGAAGCCGCCAAGCCCCGGCAGGCTTATCTGGACGGCGTGGAGGCGGCCTTCTCCGCATTGCGCAGCAATCCGGATCAGCCGGAAAACTTCGTAAAACTGGCGGAGGAGTTGTTCGACCGCTATCCGGCTCCCCGCAATGATGCGGAACGCAAGGCTTACGATACCCTGTTGCCGATGTACGGGCGTTTTGACGAGGTCTGCCGCGTCCAGCCCGCCCGTGACGCCGCCCGGGCAAAACACGAGGCGCAGATCGAAGCGCGCCGCCAGGCCGATGCGGAAGCGCGCAACGCCAGCGCGGAAGCGGAAGCGGAAGCCAGAAGGCAGCGCGAAGAAGCGGAAAGAGCCGCCCGCGAGCAGGAAGCCCGACTCCGGCAACAAGCCGAAGAGAATCGGCGCATGGTGCAGGAACGCACCGCGAGGCTGAAGGCGAATCTGGCCGGTTACTACCCGGCGATGGTGGCCGGCTTCAACCGTCAGGTGTTCGACAACGACCCGGAAGCGCTGAAGCGGGCGATTCAGGTCAGCCGTGAGGCGCTGATTCCTTCGGTATCGGATTCCGCGGAAGAGAAACGGCTGATCGCCCAGATGGAAAGTTTCCGCCGGGAGCTGCCGAAGGAGGCGGAAAAACTGCGCAGGATCATCGCTGATTTCGGAAAGATCACTACGAAGAACTTCTTCAGCATCCAGCCGGGCAACAATATCCTCGACATTGTGAAAGTCGCTCCGGGAGTGGTGCAGTACCGGCTGTCCAACGGCACCATCCACAACCTTGACCTGAAGGACGCCCGGATTCGCCAGATGCTTTTCAGCCGCCTTGACCGTTGGCTGAAAATCAGCAATTCGGAATTCTATTTCCGGATGATGAGCCGGGAATATACTCCCGACCTGCAGAAAATCGCCCCGAAGGGATTCTGGCAGCAGTGCATCGTGCCGTTCATCGAAGCTGCTCAAAAATAACGGAGGGATCATGGAATTCAAATTCGTTCACAACAATTTCAACGTTCTTGATCTCGAAAGAAGCCTGAAGTTTTACGCGGAGGCGCTGAAACTTAAGGAGGTGCGGCGGATCGCTCCGGCGAGTGGTGAATTCATCATCGTCTACCTCTCCGACGGCAGCAGCAAACACCTGCTGGAGCTGACCTGGATGCGCGACCGTACCGAGCCGTACGACCTCGGCGATGAGGAGTTCCACCTCGCCTTCGAGACCGACGACTACGCCGGAGCCCTCGCCAAACACAAGGCCATGGGCTGCGTCGCCTTTGAGAATAAGGAGATGGGCATCTACTTCATTCAGGATCCCGACGACTACTGGCTTGAAATACTCCCGACCAAATAAATATGTATTCGGTTGTGCACCGCGATTGGTCGATTCTGAATAGCAGATTGTGGAGCGTTTCCTTCGCTCTCTTTACCGTTCCGGGATTCCACTCGACTCTTTCTTGCAGGAGGAAAGCAGGGATGTATGACTGAAACCGGTTTTATTTTAGAAGTGTTTACGTCTCCAGTCGAACGACATGAACTTAGTTTTACGAAAAGTAGTTGTATTGGCGGCATGTCTGGTGCTGGTCTTCGCCGTTGCCGGATGCCGGTCGGTGCCGGAATACAGATGCGATCAATTTCCGGAATCAATTGAGACGCCGCCGGAAACGGTGGCGGTGTTCTACACTCCGGGAGCTTCGGAGTTGCTGGTGTTCGGCGATTGCGCGTTGGCTCGGGAACGCTTTATCCCGTGTTCCACTTTCAAAATCGTATCAACCCTGATGGGGTTGGATTCCGGCGCGGTTTCCGGCAAATCCGCCCGGCTCGGCTATGACGGACAAAAACATGAATATGAAGCGTGGAACAGGGACGTCACCCTGCAGGAAGCCTTTCAGGCCTCCTGTGTCTGGTATTATAAAAAGCTGGTTGGAAAACTCGACAAATCCTATGTGCAGCGCACCCTCGACCGCCTTCATTACGGCAACGCCGACATCAGCGTCTGGAACCGCAACGGGCACAATGTGTTCTGGATCGAGTCGAGCCTGCTGATCTCCCCGGAGGAACAGGTAGCGGTCTTGGCCGACATCTTTTCCGGCGGCGCCGGGTTCAGGCCGGAGCACGTCGCGATTCTCCGGGACTGCATGGACGCCGGAACCGTCGGTGATTTCAAGATGTACGGCAAAACCGGGACCGGGCGCAACCACAACACCAATTTTCTGGAGTCATGGTATGTCGGTTTTGTTGAAATACCGGGAAAGGACCGGGTATTTTTCGCCATCCACGGCGCCGATCCGAAGCGGAACATCGCCAGCGCCTCGCTCCGTGAAACGATCGCGGCCCTGATCCGGCAGCTTGGGCCGATTCTTCAGAAGTACGCCGGCTATCTTCCTGAAAACGGTTCCTGACATCAGGTCATCGTGCGGCGGAAACGGATCCAGGAGATCACGAACAGCACCGTACCGATCACCGTCAGCCACAGGAACGGTTTCCAGACCACATCCAGCCCCGCTCCGCGGTACAGGATCGCCTGGCTGAATTCCACGAAATGGGTGGTGGGCGCCAGCTGCATCACCAGACGGACACCTTCCGGCATGCTCTCCTGCGGCGTCATGCCGCCCGACAGCATCTGCATCGGCATCAATACCAGAATCAGCAGCATTCCGAGCTGGGGCATATTCTGCGCGGTACAGGCCAGGAAAATCCCCAGCGAAGTGACCGCAAACAAATGCAGCGCCATTCCCAGCATGAACAGCGCAAACGACCCTTCCGCCGGAACTCCGAGCATCCCCCGGATCACGAACAGCAGCGACAGCCCCGCCGCCGCCATCACCACCAGCGCCATCGACCAAACCTTGGAGGCCATGATTTCAAACGAGGTCACCGGCATCACCAGCAGATGTTCCAGCGTGCCGTGTTCGCGCTCCCGGATCAGCGCCGCGCCGGTCAGGATGATCGCGAGCATCGTGATATTGTTGATCAGCTCCATCACCGAACCGAACCAGGCCTGGGTCAGATTCGGGTTGAACCGGTTCCGGGTTACGATTTCGGCGGGCAGTGAGGAAGAACCCTCGCCGCGGTTTACAAACGTGTTGATTTCATCCGTCACGATCTGCTGGATATAGCCGCTCCCGGTGAACGCCTGCGACATGCGCGTCGCATCGACGTTCAACTGAAGTTCCGGACGGTTTCCGGCCAGCACGTCCTTCTGGAAATCGTATGGGATCACCAGTACGAACGTGTAGTCGCCGCGGTCCATGCCCGGGTCGATTTCAGGGCGTGAAATCGGAATCGGCCGCAGAAAACGCGGCGGGAAAAAAGCGTCGGCAATGCGCTGCGAAAGCTGCGAATTATCTTCGTCGACGATCGCCAGCGCCGCGTTGGAAATGGAGTCCGGCGTCGCGGTGGCCGCGACGTAGACTCCCACTGTGAAAGTATAGAGGATCAGCCCCAGCAGCAGCGGGTCCCGCATCAGTCCCCGCAGCTCCTTGAAGCCGAGCTGAACGATATTTTTTATTTTCTGCATCATCGCCGCGCGTCTCCTCTCGCCGTCATGAAGCCTGTTTCTTCTGCAGCACAATGCCCAGCCCGAGAATCACGGGAATCGTCAGGAACAGGTAAAAAAGCGGCATGTGCAAATCGGAAAAGGCGAGCGCCTTGTTGAATACTCCGCGGCTGACCAGCAGCATGTGTGTGGTCGGATACACGTTGCCGATCACGCGCCCGAATCCCTCCAGCGTCGTGACCGGGTTGATCAGGCCGCAGAACTGGACAGCCGGCAGCAGCGTGCCGATCATGGTCAGGAACATCACCGCGATCTGGCTGCGCGTGACCGAGGAGGCCAGAAGCCCCATGCCGGTCGAGATGATGCAGTAAGCCAGCAGCGCCAGCACCAGCGTCGGAAGGCTTCCCTTGATCGGCACGTCGAATATCGTCACGGCCATCACCAGCAGCAGCAGGGAGCTGAGCATCGAAAACAGCACGTACGGCAGCTGTTTGCCCAACAGGAATTCCGCCCGGGTCAGCGGCGTCACATACAAGTTGATGATCGACCCCATCTCCTTTTCCCGGACCACCGCCAGCGCCGCGAGAATCGCCGGGATCATCATCAGCAGGATCGGAATCACCGCCGGAACCATCGCCGGCAGGCTCTTCACATCCGGGTTGTACCGGTAGCGCGTCTCGACGGAGGCCAGAGCCGGATTCTCAATGCCGGAGTGATATTTCGCCCGGTTCGCCAGCCATTCGGCGTGCATCGCTTTCACATAGCCCTGAACCGTCTCCGCCCGCATCGGCATCGCACCGTCGATCCAGAACGCGACCTCCGGCGAATAGCCCTGATCGACCATCTTCCCGAATCCCGGCGGAAACTCCACGACCAGACTGAGCTCGCCGTTCCGCATACGGTGATCGAGGTCCCTGTAATCCCGGACCGGCGGCTTCTCCACGAAGTAGCGCGATCCGGCGATATTCAGCGCATAGTTCCGGCTCATTTCGCTCTGATCGCGGTCCAGAACCGCAAAGGAGAGGTTCTCCACGTCCATGCTGATGCCGTATCCCATCACCAGCATCAGCAGCAGCGCGCCGAACAGCGCCAGCGTCGCCCGGATCGGATCGCGGCCCAGCTCCAGATTCTCCCGCCAGCAGCAGCTGTACCAGCGCTGAAAGCTGAAGATCGAGGAAAAAAAGCGCGCGAATTTCGACGGCTCCTTCTTCGGCTCCACCGCAGTCAGCACCGCCTTTTCCTCCGCCTCCGCCCCGGATTCCGGGTCCGCGTCGCGCAGGTAGCCGATGAACGCGTCCTCAAGTGTTTCCGCACCGCGCGCCTTGACCAGCGCCGCCGGAGTGTCGCAGGCGAGCGATTTCCCGGCGTGCATCAGCGAAATGCGGTCGCAGCGTTCGGCCTCGTTCATAAAGTGGGTGGTGATGAAAATCGTGACCCGGTCGCGCCGCGACAGCTCGATGATCAGCTCCCAGAAGCCGTCCCGCGCCACCGGATCGACGCCCGAAGTCGGTTCGTCCAGAATCAGGATCTGCGGCCGGTGCACCACCGCCGCCGCCAGCGAGAGCCGCTGCCGGATTCCGAGCGGCAGGTCATCGGGGAAGCTATCCGCCACGCTCTGCAGCTGAAACCGGTCCAGCATCTCCCCGACGCGCGGAACCACATCCTTTTCCGGAATCCGGAACAGCCGGGCGTACAGCAGCAGGTTCTGCCGCACGCTCAGTTCGCTGTACAAAGAAAACGTCTGGGTCATATAACCCAGTTGGCGGCGCACCGCCATATTGTCGTTGCCGATCGGCTTGCCGAAAAGCCACGCTTCGCCTTCGGTGGCCGGCAGCAGGCCGGTCAGCATCCGCATGGTCGTGGTCTTGCCGCAGCCGTTGGAGCCGAGGAAACCGAAAATTTCACCGCGCCGGATCCGGAAACTGACATGATCCACGGCGGTGAACGAACCGAACCGTTTGGTCAGTTCGCGCGCTTCAATCGCGATCTCCTCCCCGTCACCACCGGGCAGGGGCGGCACGACCAGCTCCTTGTGAGCCGCGCGCTTGCTCTCCGGCAGAAGCCGGATAAACGCGCTGTCCAGGGAGTCGCTGCCGGTTTTCTCCAGCAGCTCGCGCGGGGTGCCGGTGTCGAGGATTCTGCCGTCGTCCATCGCGATCAGCCAGTCGAACCGCTGCGCTTCATCCATATAGGCGGTCGCGACCATCACGCCCATCTGCGGCTGCTCCGCCCGGACATGGTCGATCAGGTCCCAGAACTGGCGGCGCGCCAGAGGATCGACGCCGGTGGTCGGTTCGTCCAGCACCAGCAGGTCGGGGTCGTGAATCAGCGCGCAGCAGAGGCCGAGCTTCTGCTTCATGCCGCCGGAAAGTTTGCCCGCGGGACGGTTCAGAAAGGGATACAGCCCGGTACTGCGCGTGAGCCGGTCGATCCGGCGGCGACGTTCCGCCGCGTCATGTCCGAAGAGGCGGGCGAAGAATTGCAGATTCTCCTCCACCGTCAGCGTGAAATAGAGGTTCTTTCCCAATCCCTGCGGCATATAGGCAATGCGCGGACAGATCCGGTTCCGGTGCGCTTTGCTGCGCATATCGCCCCCGAGGACGATCAATTCCCCGGTCTGCATCGCATGCGCCCCGGTGACCAGCGACAGCAAACTGGATTTGCCGACGCCGTCCGGCCCGATCAGTCCGACCAGCAGCCGCGGGCGGATCTCCACCGACACCCGGTCCAGCGCCAGAGTCTTTCCGTAACGCAGGCTCAGTTCCGTGATCCGGACCACCGGCTCCCCGCTTCGGGGATATTCCGGCTTCCGTTCGCTCACGGCAGCCTCTTGAGTTCCAGAAACGCGGGCCATTTCGCCTCCGAATCAAGCTTCACCCATGCAACGCCCGGAATCCCGGTCTTGACCATTTCCACATATTTTTTCAGAAGCGCCGGATCGATCCGCGCCTTGACCCGGAACATCAGCTTCTGCCGTTCCACCTGGGTTTCCACCGTTTTCGGCGTGAACTGCGCGACGCTCGCGACATAGGAAACCTCCGCCGGAATCGGAATATCCGGCACCGCGTCAAGCACCAGCCGGACTTCCGCCCCGATCGGAACTTTGCCCGCAACCTCCTCCGGCAGGAAGAAGGTCATGTACACGTCGGTCAGGTCCACCAGATTCAACACGCGGCCGCCCGAGGAAAGCACCTCGCCGGGCTGGGCGATCCGGTACTGAATCCGCCCCTCGCGGGGCGCCACCAGAAGGCTGTCGTCGATGTCGGCCTGAATGCGCGCGATATCGGCGTCCGCCGCCTGAATCGAAGCGGCCGCGCCGTCGGCTTCGGCTTTCGCCGCGCTGATCGCCGCCTCCGCCTGCTTCACCCCGGCCTGCGCCGCCGCCAGCTCGGCTTTCGCCGCAAGGAACGAGGTTTCGTCATCTTCATACTGCTGCTTGGAGGCCGCATCCGCCTGACTCAGGCGCTTGGAACGCTCGTAACGCTTGCGCGCTCCGTCGAGGGTGCTTTCCTTTTGCAGCACACCGGCTTTGGCCGCCTCCAACTCACTGACCCGGACCTCCACCATCGCTTTGGCGCTGGCCTCCGCCGTCACCGCCTGCCGGCGCTGCGCTTTCGCCTGCTCCAGCTGCGCCTCCAGCACATTGGTCTGCATCAGCGCGAGCTTCTGCCCTTCGGTCACGAAGTCCCCCTCGTTGACCATGATCGTCTCGATCCGGCCAGCCAGTTTCGTCGCAATGCTGACCTCCGTGGCCTCCAGACGGCCGTTCCCGGAAACCAGATGGGCGTTGCCGTTCCGCTCCGCTTCCCGGTACGATTGGTAAAAATAGTATCCCGCTCCGGCCGCCACCACAACCACCAGCAGCCAAATGACCTTCTTCATATCACACACCCTCCTCTGAATTCCCGCATTCCGCAGGCATACTCCCCAGGCATTGTTTCACGGCGGAGCACTCAGCCGTTAACCTGGTATTGAAGATATCACGCAACTGCGTTGTTTTCAAGCGATATGCCCAAAAACAGTCCCGGCCGCCGGAAATGAGATGCGCCGTGACAGTCTCGGACAGTCAACGGTTTCGCCGTTGGATCACGTCCGGCAGGTGAAGCGCATCCCGCCACCGGAGGCATGTGTGGTTTTCCGGTAAATTTTGCGTTTTCCTCTTGACAAACGGAATCCGATTCGTTATAACTGATGTGGCCTGCCGCCATACCAGCTACACGCTGATTCCGGCCTACGAACGGGCCGCGCGAATCGTGGACGCGTCGCCGCGCCCGCCGGCAGTGTTCTGCACGGCGCAGGAGCTGGCGATCGGGCTGAACCGCTACTGCCATGAACAGGGAATCACGGGCGGGCGCGAGCTGTCGGTCTGCTCTTTCGGCCAACCGGAGATGGCGCGAATGCAGGTGCCGTCGATCACGGTGACCGATCGGCCGCCGCCGGTGGAAGTCGCGGAGGAGATGATCCGCGATGTGATGGATTCCGGCGTCGGCGAACCGGTCAAACTGATGTACCGCGCCGGCGTCGGCAATCTGATCGTCGGTGAATCCACCGGTCCCCTTACTCCATTGCAACACTGAAAAAGAAGGATATCCGTATGAGAACCAAATCGAACACAGCGCCTTTTCCCCGCCGCCCCCCGCGCCAATGTTTTCCGCACCCGCTCTCGGCCTCCTGCCGGATGCGGGAGGCACGGCACGAGGCGGACACGCCCCCCGCATCCCATGATTGCAGGCTGACTGCCATAGGATTTACATTGATTGAGCTGTTCGTGAACATTATTTATGAAATATGCAATCAGTTTTCGTATGACGTTCTGCGCAAAAGAGAGGAGTTGAGGGGAGAGAAAGCGGTGCGGAAAACCGCAACTGGTCCAAGCCCCGCATGGGCGCTTTGAAAGAACATGAAATGCGCGGGCCGGTTTCCAAGCGGTTCGCCTTCGCCCCCGGAGCGGGCTTCCTCGCTTTCAACAACACCATTTTCCACGAGCACGGCAACTTCTTCAACAAGCCCGGCCCGCTGGAATGCGAACTGGTGAACTTCCGCTTCTTCAACAATATCATCGTGACCGCCGCATTCCACAAAAACGCCAAATACCGGGGAAGCCTGATGGAGTTCTACAACAATCTGGTCGTCTCGCCCGGCAGCGCCGAACAGTCGAAGCTGCTCGCCGGAGAAGGCGGCAGCGTGCTCGACAGTGTGGAGGCGCTGCAATTGAAGGCCCCCGCCGATTACGATTTCTCCCCGCTCGAAAACAGTCCGGCCCGGAATGCGGGAACTACCGCGATCCACCCGGCTTCCCATGCCGACATCGGCGCAATACCGGCCGGAACCTCCTGGAAAATGCCGCCGGTCGGACCGCTGACCGACTGATTTCGGCTCTCCGGCTTTCAAAAAACGCGCAATCGGGTTATATTATATGAAGAAGAATAAAACCCGATTACCCGGAGGAGGAGAGACGATGATCGAATGGCTGGATACTTTACAGGAAGCCCTGAAGCCCTACCCATGGGCCTACAGCGCAATCGTAGCCGGAGTGCTGATCCTGGTCGCATTTCTGGTGAACTGGATCACCAAGCGCATCCTGCTGCGCGGCCTGCAGCGGCTGCTGAGCACACTCCCCGCCCACGACAGCGCCGAGAACAAAGTGCGGCTGGCGATCATCTCCCGGCTGGCCAACATCGTCCCGGCGCTGGTGCTCGCCTACGGTGCGGCGGCAATACCGGATGTGCATGAACCGCTGGAAATCGTGATCCGCAACGTGTGCAGCGCCTTTATCGTGCTGACGGTTTCACTGGCGCTCGCGAAAATCCTCGACCTGGTCGAAATCACCTACAGCCGCCGTCCCGATGCCGCCGCCAAGCCGATCAAAGGGTATCTGCAGCTGCTGAAAATTTTCATCTTCGCGGTAGCGGTGATCCTGATCGTCGCGACGCTGATCAACCGCAACCCGCTGATCCTGCTGTCGGGGCTCGGCGCGATGGCGGCGGTGCTGATGCTGATTTTTCAGGATACCATCCTGTCGGTGGTCGCCGGCGTGCAGCTCGGCACCAACGACATGGTCCGTATCGGCGACTGGATCGAAATGCCCAGCCAGAACGCCGACGGCGACGTGATCGAAGTTGCGCTGCACACCGTCAAGGTGCGCAACTGGGACAAAACCATCACCACCATCCCGGTCCGCAAGCTGATCACCGACTCCTTCAAAAACTGGCGCGGCATGCAGGAAACCGGCGGGCGGCGCATCAAGCGCGCCCTCTATCTGGATCAGCGCAGCGTGCGCTTCCTCGATGACGCGGAGATCCGGCGGCTCGAAGATTTCGTGCTGCTCGACGACTATCTCGAACACAAAAAGAAGGAATTGGCCGACTGGAACGCCGAACTCGCCAGACGCGGCGCCAAGCCGATCAACGAACGACGGGTCACCAACCTCGGCACCTTCCGCGCCTATGTCGAACAGTATTTGCGCAATCATCCCGGCATCCATCAGGAGATGACGCTGCTGGTGCGCCAGCTCCAGCCCGGAGCCACCGGTATTCCACTTGAAGTCTACTGTTTCACCAATGACACCCGCTGGGCCGTCTATGAAAAAATCCAGTCGGATATCTTCGACCATCTGCTGGCCATCCTGCCGGTCTTCGACCTGCGCGTCTTCCAGCAGTGCAGCGACACCTCCGGCATGGTCGTCACCTCCCCCGCGCTGATTTCGAAATAACATGGGGATTTTGCCTTTGGCGACCAAAGGCAAAATCCCGCCAGTCAGGAGCGAGAGAAACGAAGCCAGAGATAACTGCGCTCGGCGGGGAGAGTGCAGGTGAGGCGATCAATTCCGGTGACTTCGAATTCTCCGTCTCCGGCGATCCGGCGGATTGTATATTCCCGCGGATCGACCGGCAGCTCGAACTCATGCCCGGATCGGCTGTCGAGGTCGCGCAGCAGGATCAGGTGACAGACGGATTCACCCGCCCCGACCGTGAAAAAACCGGATGTGGTCGTACCGTCAGGGCAGGGGCCGACCGGCAGCGTGACCCCACTGTACAGCTCTTCGCGGTACGCTTTCCAGACCGGCACGATTTTTTTCAGCGCCTTGCGGCACGTTTCCGACAGCGAGCCGAGTTCGCACCAGATCAGGGGGGAAGCCGCCATCACCGAACAGAAAATCCAATCCATCGGATAGTGGACCGGAGCGAGCGGGTCAGCGGCGTACTTCTCCTGGTTCCGTTCCGGATTCAGGCATTCGAAGCGCAGCCGCACCGGCGGAATCGCCTGCGCCAGCTGCCACAGGTTGCGGAACGTGGCGTAGGGCCACCAGCGGCGCCAGTCGGAATAGCGGTTCTCCACGAACAGCGTCCCGAATTCCGGCATGCCGAAGTAGCCGGGGCGCACTTCGGCGGTCACGTCGAGGTCGAAGGTCAGCTTTGCGCCGCTGCGCTCCATCGCGCTCCGGAAAAAGCGGCGCAGGTTGGCTTCGCCTTTGCGGGTGCGTGATTTGACGCCGTCGATCTTGATCCATTCCACTCCGAACTCCCGCTCGAAGCGGCAGACGGTTTCCACATCCTTCTCCCAGTTCGCGAAATCGTCGGCGGAGTCGGGGGAAAACCAGAGGCCGATGCCGACGCCCAGTTTCGAGGCTCTCTCCGTCAAGGGAGCAAGACCGTTCGGGAAACGCCCCGGATGCACCTTCCAGAAATCCGGGTTCACCGCGTGATACCCCTCCCAGACGCCGCCTCCGGCCTGCTGCGCCGCGCTGGAATTGACCGTGACGCCGCTCTGCCAGCCGTCGTCGATCTGACAGGCGTCGAGGCCGATCCCGGCGGCGATTTCCAATTCCCGGAGCATGAACTTCTCATTCAGCGCCTGATCCCGGTTGCGGTCGCCCCAGGTGTTGCTGATCGCGATTCCGTCCCGGCCGCAGCGCGGCGGGCGAAGCTCCCGCTGAAACTCCTGCAGCGCGCGCGTCAGGCCGCAGCGGCCGCCGGAATAGCCGATCGCCGCCCACGGATAACGGTCGCCGTGCAGACGCAAACTCCGGCAATCCCATTCAAAATCGACCGGGTCGGCAATCGGACGGGATTCCGGCAGCGGCGCCAGCTTCAGCAGCGCGATCCCCTCCCCGGAAAGCGGGCTCTCCACCGCCCACAATACCCCCCGCAGCCGCAACGGTTCGACCGGCCCGAGCCGGTATTCGCGAATATCGAGCAGATTGTCGTGCCGGTCGGTCTGGTCCGCAAAGCGGAATTCCAGCAGCCGCAGATGCGGCGAGGCTGCTTCCAGATTTTCGCAGCATTCGAAAGCGGCGGACCTCTCCGCTTCCGGGGCCGGATCGATCTCCAGCCCGGTCGGGCCGGCGGCTTCCGCCACGGCGGCGGCCGCCAATTCGGACTCCCGTTCCACCGTGATTGCGGCGGCCCCGGCGGTCACCGCGAAATGATAGCGGGCGGTTCCAAGCTCCAGCCGGGCGTGCAGCGCCGGAGCGCCGGTACAGGTCAGCGGCGCGGCGAACGTCTCCCACCGCGCATCGGAAATTCCGGCGGCGATATCCGCCGGAACCAGCAGCTCCCGGCCGTCCAGCCGGACCGACAACGGCGAAAGCCCCTCCGGGAGCACCAGCCAGCGCCGTTCGAACCGGCGGTTGCCGACCGCGACGACTCCGGCTTCATAGACCGCAAAACAGCCCTCCGGCACGACAGCCCCCGGAACGGGCGTTGACGAAAGCATCATCATGGAATACCTTTCCTGAAATTCATTTTTTCCGTGAAGCGAGCGGGCCCGATTCGGGGCGGCGAAGAATCCGCACCGCAACCGGTCCGGCGGCCGCCTCCGGCAACGGCGCGATAAAGACTTGCCCCACCTGCGCCGCATAAGCGGGAACCAGCCCGTTGGCGAAAGGAACAAGGCGCACCCGCCCCGCTTTCCCCCCGCCGGGCCCGATTTCAATGTTGACGTCATAATCGACCGGGCGCAGCGGCCGGACCATCAGCAGCGGAACGGTTCCGCCGCGCGAGCCCGCCCGCACCTCAAAATCGGGATTCTCCTGCTCCAGCAGCGGCCCGCTTCCGGCAAACTGCCCGGCCGACATCGGCACCAGAAACGGCAGGCCGCCGGACGGAGTCCCCGGCGGAACGAGCCGGAACACCACCAGCTGGTCTCCGCCGCACGGAATGCTTCCCAGCGGCACCGCTGCCGGATTCGCGGCAAGTTCCGCCCGGAACCGCTCCAGCTCGCCCGCCCCGGTGGCACCGTCGTCCAGCGCCAGAATCACGGTGTCGCCCGTCTGCGGCTTCGCGTCAAGCCCCGCCGTTGAATTGCGGAACAGAAAGTGAACGCGCTGCCGCGAAGTGGCGATCACCCGGCTCTCGCGCGGCACCTCCCGGCGAAGCTCTTCGATCACACTGCCGACATCGGGCCGCCAGTTCATCTTGGTCACCGCGTACCGGCCGATCAGGAAGTAGCTGCCGGCGGTCAGGGCCAGCGTTCCGAAGCAAAGCCCCCACAGTTGGATCGAAGCATGCCGGTTCCGGGGAATGCCCCGGCCGATGAAGCCCAGCAGGGCCGAACCGCGCCCCCGGTTGAGCCGCGCGGCATTCAGAACCGCAACGGCCAGCAGCAGAACCGAAACCTCCACTCCGTACTGCATTACGATATTCTTCACATCCGGGGAACTTTGCAGACATACTCCGGCCAGCAGCGGCAGGGCCGTCACGGCAAGTTTCGGATTCATCAGCACCGGCAGCGCCAGCGGCAGCAGCAGCGAACACACGAAAGCGAAGTTCTGCCACTCGAATACCGTCCGCCAGAACGCAGCCGGACGCAGGAACGGCGAACAGAGCACTTCCAGCGGCGTACTGCCCAACGCGGAGTAGTGGAACATCTGCGCGTAGCTCGCATGGGCGAACAAATTCGGCATCACCACCGAGGAGATCACCAGAAAGAACGCCGCGCAGCCGAGGAAGAGCGCCGTTCCCGCCAGCCAACGCCGTTCCGCCAGCCAATAGAGCGCATAGCCGGCCCAGAAGACCGCCGCCGTCTCCTGAACCAGAAAGGAGAGGAGAAAAAGAACGGCCATCCCCATCCGGTTCTTCCGGGCGCGGCACACGAAGAATCCCAGCAGGACCGGCACCAGAAAGTTGATAGGATGGTATCCGTAAAACAGCGACAGCACCTGCCCATTCAGCACCGGATTCAGGAAGGCGGCCGCGCCGAAAGCAAGCGCGGCGGCGACCGGCAGCCGCGCCGAGCGCGCCAGCGCATAGGTCAGCGGCACCGCCGAACCGAGCAGCAGCGCATTCACGGCAAAGACGGTGACTGCGGCCGGGTGAAGCCGGAAAAACAGCGCCATGACCACATTCGGCACCGGGTTCCAGTGGCCGGCGACGGCGAGAAAATCACTCCAGGAGCGGTTTTCGCCGAAAGCAAGCCGCAGGTAATTTTCCGAATACTCCCCCCAGTCGCTGAAGAAAAGAAAAAATCTGTCGTAAGCGCGGCACTGGATTCCGAAATACCACCAGACCGCGGCGGCGAATCCCAGCCCGGCCAGCACAACTCCGCAACGCGGCGGCAAACGGCGCCACCGGCGGTAATTCTCCGGCGGAAACGCCGCGCCGAGCCGGTAGAATGCGATTCCGCCCGCCAGAACCGGCAGCAGCAGACAGAAATAGGATTCCGGCCACAGCAGCAGCGCCGGAACCGGAACCAGCAACGGAAACAGCGCCCGGTTCAGCAGGCGCAGTTTCGGAAAGAAATCGCGGCTGAACCATGCCGCTCCCGGCAGGATCAGCGCCCCGAGCGCCAGCGTAACCGCCGAGATTTCCGCCGGTATCGGAGAATTTTCCACCAGATAGTGAATCTGGTTGATGAAAAGCATCCAGAAATACAGGAAAAGCAAGCTCCACGCCCCCGCCATGCCGATCAGGGCCGCCAGAAGCAGCTCCCGCCATGCGGAAACGCCGCCTGCCGTCTTATGCTTCATCATCAGTGATTCCCGGTGAAAGTTTCAGTTTCTCCCACACCTGTCCTAACAAACTTTTGAAGGGGTGAAAAAAGTGGAGCCAACTTGTCCGTAATAGTATATTACGGTTGCCTAAACCACAAGGAGGCTC
>NZ_QEKH01000016.1 GCF_003096415.1 Victivallis vadensis
GGCTTCGTCACTATCGTTCCTCGTTACTTGCTGCCGCAAGTAATTCCCTCACATTCGTTCGCGGCGCTGACCGCGCTTATTGTGCGCCGCGTAAATGGTCTTGGAGACCAACCAAGGCCTGCCAGTGTCAGCAGCCGCACGCCCCCCGAAGGGGCATTGGCGTGCGCACCCGGCGGCGGCACCTTGCCGCTTAACATACTTGGCATTATGCGTCGGAATTTTACCCTTATTGAGCTGCTCGTTGTGATAGCGATTATCGCGATTCTGGCGGCGATGCTGCTGCCGGCGCTGAATCAGGCGCGGGAGAAGGCGAGATCGATTTCGTGCGTCAGCAATCTGAAGCAGTGGGGACTGGCGGTGCACAACTATTATGCCGCATTCGACGACTTCATCTTCCCGTATGGCGGGATGGGATCGGGGGATGGAACGAATAAGACGGACGGCTTCAACTGGAATCAGGCGGGGAGCTGGCTGGTCTGCTCGATCGATCAGGGGGCAATTTCAACTTGGAGCCCCGGACGGGAGAAGTGGGAGTCCGGCAAGGGAATAAACGGCTGTCCGTCGGTGGGAGACGGGGATGTAACTCAGGGGCAATGGGGCGGTTCGCCGCTGCGGCGGGATAGTTATGCCGCCAATTACTGCGTGACTTGGACGCAAAAAGCGATGGATGGATTTGACGGTTCCGATCCCCGGATTCGGAAATTTACGAAAATCCGCAACCCTTCCCAGGTGATCCTGATCAGCGATGGGATTTATATAGGCGGATTCCATGCCAATGACGATTCTCACTTAAATCCTGCTACTTATCCGGGAAATTTGACCACCAAACAGGAGAATCCGTGCCGGATCGGATATCGCCACGGCGGGCGGGCCAATCTGCTGATGCTGGGCGGGAATGTCGCGAGTTCTTCGCACATCCGTAAATGTAAAGCGACCAACGGCAAATGGGAAGCAGACAAACTGGTCTGTGAATATTGAGAGGAGGATAACGATGAAAAAATGGATGGGAGTGGCGTCGCTTGCGGCGATCGCCGGAATCGGGGCCGCCGCTGCGCCGGTCGAACAGCGGTTCGAGGCGGAAAAAGTGCTGGCGAACCCGGAAGCGGTAGTGCGGAACAGTCAGCAGAAGGGCCGCTGGAATCTGTGGAGCACCGATGTCGATGCGATGAAAAAGTGGTCCGGCGGCGTGGTGCTGCAGGGGAATGTGATTTCGGAGGACGCCGCGCCGGGGACGAATGTGCCGGTGCTGAAGTTTCGGATTCCGGTCGCACAGGATGGGAATTATGATTTGAAAGCGCAGGTCACCCGTACCGTCGGGATTTCTCAGGACGGCGGGAAGAACTGGACAAAGAGAACCGGCCCCGGCACGGTTTTCTCGAACCGCGCCCTGAAAGCCGGGGAGGTGATCGAGCTGCTGATCGCCGGGGATTACCGGGACCCGAACGGGGCCGGGGCTCCCTATATCGATTATTTCACACTGATACCCGCCGCCGTGCAGAGTGCGGAACTGAAAAACGCCGGTTTCGAGGCTTCGCCGGTCGGCAGGGCCCCGGAGGGCTGGACGCTCTGGACGCGTGAAAAGGGCGGCGCCGAAGCGACGGTCACGGAAGACGCCCGTTCCGGCAGGCAGGCGGGGCGGATCGTCTCCTCCGGCGTGAAGGATTGGGCGTTCAACAACACCCTTTCGCTGCCGGTGAAAGCCGGGGATGCCTTTGAACTGGCCGCATGGGTCAAAAACAACGGCGCTGCGGCGCCGGACGCCCATTTGCAGGTCGTTTCCTACAAAAACGGCAAGGTGGCCGACTTCTCGATGGTGTCGGTTCCGCTGGGAAGCGCCGGGAAGGAGTGGCGCGAGTTCAAGCGCGAATTCGTGATTCCCGTCGGAGTGGACCGGATCAGCATCCGGGTGATCGGGGACGGCGTGTGCGATCTCGCTCTGGATGATTTCAAGCTGGCTTCAAAGGGCAACCGCGCCGGGAAGCCGGAAGCGGTGAAGCTCCCCGGCGCCGACTTTGAGGAGGATGCAGTCGGGCAGGCTCCGAAAAACTGGAACCGCTGGGCGCGCGAGGGCGTGACTTTCTCGGCGGAAGTGACCGGTGACGCGGCGCAGGGCAACCGGACCGCGCGGCTGCGTTCCGCCGGAGAGCGGGACTGGGCGTTCACACTGCGCGGCACCGTTCCGGTGACTCCGGGACAGGCGGTCCGCATCTCCTGCAAGGCCCGGAAGACCGGCGACGGCACCGGCGGTGCGACGGTCCAGCTGATGGGCTTCACCAAAGGGAAGCTGGTCGATTACGGCTTTGCCGGGATGGGGCTGAACGGGCTTTCCGAAAAGTGGAAAGAATTTTCGACCGTGGCGACCGTTCCCGCCGGCCGGGACGGGATCGGCATCCGGGTGATCGGGGACGGAAACTGCGATCTGGCCGTCGATGATTTCCGGCTGGAAAAACTTCCTGCGCCGCCTGCGCCGCCGAAGCGGGAACACCGCCCGGTGCAGGGCTTTGCGAAAGAACGGGTGGCGGAAAAGCCGGATCGCGGTCTGGTGGCGCTTCCGGTGGAAGAGGGGGTCTATCTGTCGTGGCGGCTGCTCGCCTCCGACAACCCGAAAATCGGCTTCGACGTGTTCTGCGCAGCGGATGGCAAAGAGCAGAAGCTCAATGCGGCTCCGGTGATGCAGACCACCGATTTTCTGGTGAAGAATCCGGTTCCGGGGGCGAAGTATCTGGTGCGTCCCGCCGCCGGTTTCTCCGGGACTGCGGGAGAGGCGGAGGTGTACGCCGGAAAGTTCGAGCGCAACCCCTATATTTCCTACAAGCTCAGTGATCCGAAAGCGCGGGTCAACAAAATCGGCATCGGCGATCTTGACGGCGACGGCAAATATGACTTCGTGGTGCGCTACGGCAATGCGAATGTCGATCCGTGGTATCTCTTCTGGAAGCCTTCGAAGCATCCGTTCGTGCTGGAGGCGATCAAAAGTGACGGCACGATCCTGTGGACCAGAAATCTCGGCTGGAATATCGAAAGCGGCATCTGGTACAGCCCTTACATCGTCTACGACGTGAACGGCGACGGCAAAGCCGAAGTGGTCCTGAAAGCGTTCGACCCCGAAGCCGGCGACCTGCGGGAGAAGGAGGGCAAGGACAAAGGCAAGGTGATGACCGGCGAGGAGTACGTGATGGTGCTCGACGGCATGACCGGCAGGGAGATCGCCCGTGCGCCGTGGCCTTCGCGGGAGCTGTTCAACGGGATGAACATGGCCTATAACTATTATTCGCGCAACCAGCTCGCGATCGGCTATCTGGACGGCAGGACCCCCTGCATCATCGCGCTTCGCGGCACCTACAGCCTGATGCTGGCCGAAGCGTGGCAGCTGAAGGACGGCAGGCTCGAACCGCTGTGGAAGTACAACAGCGGCGACTACGGCCGGGAATTTCACGGGCAGGGGGCGCACTCCACCCGGACCGTCGACCTTGACGGCGACGGCCGCGACGAGATCGTCCTCGGCGGCGCGGTGCTGGACGACGACGGCCAGCCGCTGTGGAGCACCGGCCACGGCCATCCCGACTACGTCTATGTGACCAATATCACCAATCGCAATCCGGGCATGGAGGTGGTCACGATCTATGAAACCGCCTGCAAGGTGAAGGGCGGCTTCACCTGCGCCGATGCGAAGACCGGCAAGGTGATCTGGGAGCTGGACAAGCCGAGCACCCATATCCACTACGGTTACGCGGGCGATATCGATCCGCGTTACCGGGGGTGGGAGGTCGGCGGCTCGGATACCTCCGGCGGCGAGAAGAAAACTTCGGCGATCAGCCGCCATTACTCTCCCGACGGCGAGCTGCTGCGCTCCGGCGACGATGCGCCGTACAAGGGGACCGAACACTTCATCTACTGGGACGCCGACCTGCAGCGCGAACATGTTTCGCCGGTGATCACCGACTTCAGCGGCGGCGCTTCCGGCGGCGGTTACGAGGGGAGTTTCATCATGCAGGCCGACGTGCTCGGCGACTGGCGCGAGGAGGCGCTGACGGTCACGAACGGGGAACTGCGGATCTATTCGACCACGATTCCGGCGATGGACCGGCGGGTCTGCCTGATGCAGGACCCCAACTACCGGCAGACGGTCGCCGCCAATTCGATGGGCTACATCTACGATCCGGCCCTGACCTATCTGCCGACCGACGTGTCGCCGAACCTCAATTTGAACTTCAAGGACAAATTGAATGCGCCGGAGCTGGAGGTCGTGGTCAGCGCGCCGCTGGAGCAGCCGCTGAAAGGAACCCTGAAACTTTTCGGTTCCAACGGAATCCGGCTGACGCCGTCGGAGTGGGCGGTCGACCTGAAGCCCGGCGCGCTGGAGGTGGCGCAGGTGAAGGTGACGAAGCCGTTCGAGACCGTCGCCCCGATCCGGGCGGAACTGACGCTGGAGGACGGCGCCGTATTGCGCGGTCAGGTTCCGACCGGCGTGAAGCTGCCGCCGCAGCCCAAAGTCGAGGGGATCATCACCGAAGCCGAGGATTTCACCGCTCAGGCCGGCGGCAAGGTCGTGATCCGCTCCGACAAGATCGGCGTGCATAAGAAGTGCTTTTCGCACTGGGACAAGGAGGGGCATGAACTGGCGTGGAAGCTGGATGTTCCGAAGGACGGCAAGTATCAGCTGCTGGTCCGCTATGCGGCCAACGACGATGCGAAGCGCGGCTTCACGCTGAACGGCGAATCGCTCGGCGTCTTCGAGCTGCCCTCCACCGGCGGTTTCGGCGAAAGCGCCGCGGACTGGCAGAGTTATACGCTCGAACGCAACAAGGGCAACCTGATATTGCCGCTGAAAGCGGGCAAATCCGATTTGAAGATCGGCAATGCCGACGGTTCCCCGCTGAACCTCGACTATATTCAGCTGGTGCCGGTTCCCTGACCGGGGAGCGGTCCCGCTTTTTTCGTCCGGCGGCGGAAGTAACTTCTTCCGTTGCCGGACGATCTGTTTTACGTGCTTTTTGATTTTCGGGGTTGATTTTTGAAGGAAAGATGTTATTTTAAGAAAAGTTATCAATCAATAAGGACGGTTTGAACAAATGCGAGTAGCCCGGTACGTTCCGAAAAAGCGAGTCATGCTCGTCACCATCGGCATTAGTAAGGGTCATGTCGGCAGCTTTGCCGGGATGGCCCGTAATTGAACGTATCCGGAAGGCTTGTTTCCTTGAAATAAAAGCGTTTTTTTCGACGCGCCATGCAGCTTCCGGACACGCCCGGATGGTACGCATGGCTTTTTTGTTGGACAAATTCTGATGCTGGATGAAACAAAATGAAATCGAAAAAGACCGATCAATTCGTTGAAGTGATGGATACCACGTTGCGCGACGGCGAACAGACTCCCGGCGTGGCGTTCACTCCCGCCGAAAAGCTGGAAATCGCCCGGCTGCTGCTGACCCGCGTGAAGGTGGACCGGCTGGAGATCGCCTCCGCCCGGGTTTCGGAGGGGGAAAAGGAGGCGGTCCGAGCGATCCTCGCGTGGGCGGAGCATCGCGGCTGTCTGGAGCAGATGGAGATTCTCGGCTTTGTGGACAACCACGCTTCGGTCGACTGGATCAAAAGCGTCGGCGGCAAAGTGATCAACATGCTGGCCAAAGGTTCGGAGGAGCACTGCCGGGTCCAGTTGAAGAAAACGCCCGCCCGCCACTTCGACGATGTCGCCGCCGAAATCGAATACGCCCACAGTCAGGGCCTGATGGTCAACCTCTATCTGGAGGACTGGTCGAACGGGATGCGCAACAGTTTCGGCTACGTCTATGAATTCCTGAACCGGATCAAGGATCTGCCGGTCGAGCGGGTGATGCTGCCCGACACGCTCGGCGTGCTGGAGCCGACCGAGGTGACCACCTATATCGAATGGCTTTACCGCGGCTTCCCGCACCTGCGGCTCGACTTCCACGGCCACAACGACTACGGCGTGGTCACCGCGAACAGTCTGGCGGCGGTCCGCGCCGGCGTGAACGGCATCCACACCACGATCAACGGCCTCGGCGAACGCACCGGCAACCAGCCGCTCGCCCAGCTTGCGGTCTGCGTGAACGATATGACCGGGCGCAGGATCCGGGTGGTGGAAAAGGAGTTGCAGCACGCTTCCGAAATGGTGCAGAGCATCTCCGGCAAACGCTGCGCGTGGAACATGCCCGTGGTCGGAGCCGACGTGTTCACCCAGACCTGCGGCGTTCATGCCGACGGCGACAAGAAGGGCAACCTTTACGCGAATCTGCTGCTGCCGGAGCGGTTCGGCCGTCACCGCAACTACGCCCTCGGCAAGCTCAGCGGCAAGGCTTCGATCGACCAGAACCTCGAAACCCTCGGCCTCGATCTCGATCCCGAAGTCCGCAAGAAGGTGCTTCAGGAGGTGATCCGGCTCGGGGATAAAAAGAAGAGCGTCTCGCCGAGCGACCTGCCGTTTATCATAGCCGGTGTGCTGCACACGCCGCTGGAATCCAGACTGAAAGTGACGGATTTCGAGGTTTCCACCCGTTACAATGCGCTGCCGAAAGCGCGCGTTACAGTGGAAATGGACGGTCGGCAGGTCGAATCCACCGCCACCGGAGACGGCGGCTACGACGCCTTTGTGAAGGCGCTGCGCAAATGCCTGAAGCAGTTTGAACTGACGATGCCGCGGCTGCTGGATTATGAAGTCCGCATCCCGCCGGGCGGCAAGACCGACGCCCTCGTGGAGGCCACTATTACCTGGGATACCAAAGGAAAATCGCTGGTCACGACCGGCATCGACTCCGACCAGCTGGTCGCCGCCGTGCTGGCGACGGAAAAGATGCTGAATCTGGTCGTCCCGCGATAAGCCGTGGGAGATGCCTCCGGCGGCCGGGGGCGCTTCGCCCCCCGGACCCCCCGACCGGGTAGCACCCGGTGGCGGGTACGGTTTTGAATTTTTACTGCGTAAAAATTACAAAACCGGGGGTATTAATAATGGGGTGGATTGGCTCTATGTGCGTTTTACCGCACCGGCACGTTGCCGGTTGGGGCAAGGGACGAAGTGCCCTTGTCGTCGAAGACAGTCACGGCAGCGGCACCTTGCCGCCGCGTAGCGCCCAGCTACCGGAGATGCGATTGAAAATCAGGCCGCGTAGCGCACAAGGTCTGCCATCCGACAGGGCGGGCAGACCCGCCTGCCTTCAAAACGGCAGGCTTCCCCCTGCGCTTTGCTTCTGATTACTCAGCCGCATGTGACGGTATCCGGTAAAAGACAACAGCTGCCCTTTTCCTCCTTTTCGCGGTTGAAAGCAGCCGTTTCCCGTGGTACGTTAAGAAAATCACCATAGGAGAAAAACATCATGAAAACAGTCGATAACGCCAAAATCGCCGAATTGCTCAAGGAAGCCGCCGCCAGCCCGCGCCGCCGGACCCACTTCAACCTGCACGAATCCACGGATGACCCGACGAACCGGCTGCTGGTGGTCTGCCAGCCGGATACCGTGATTGCTCCGCACCGCCACATGGCGAAATGGGAGCTTTTCACGATTCTGGAGGGAAAGATTGCCGCCTATACCTACGATGACGACGGCAATGTGCTGGAAAAGGTCATACTGGGCGAAGACACGAAAATCGTCGAAATCCCCGCCGCCGTCTGGCACAATTTCGTAGCTCTGACTCCCGCCTGCGCAATGGAGGTCAAATACGGCCCCTACGCCCCGCTCACCGCCGAGGAAAAGGCACCGTTTACCGGTGTATTGCCGTAAATTTAAAATATCAATGAAAGATTTTTACTTCTTTAAACACTGATCGGAATTAAAATTTACTGGTATTAGTAATGAAATCCGCTCCACCTTTTGCTGTGGAAGTAACAGTGCTTAAAGGATAATATTTCTTTTTCATCACTTCCTGGTTGAGTGTCTCCACGTGTCCATCCAAAAAGAAGAAATTAGCTTGTTTTTGATGAATACCGATGGGGGCACCACCAGTGGTATCACCGGATTTAAAACTCATGATTGCTGTTGCATTATCCTGCGCCTTACCAGAGCAGCCGCCAAGAATCAACATATTGGGGGAAATGGAATCTCCGTCTTGGTTGGTAAGATATTTTGTGCCGCGAAAATCAAACCCATCTGTATTGGTTGTATAACCTACACCGTAAACATGAGCAAGTTCATTTTTGATTTCAGCTTGGGTAGTTCCGTTAGCAGATGAGTAAATCAAAGAGGGGCAACGGAGTACTTTGGAATCCTTGATGATATTTTTATCAAACAAAATTCGAGACCAAGTTGAATCTTCTGCAGTACCGGATTTTAAAAAGTCATCATTGGCTGCCATATAATCCTTGATAAATTTAACTGTCTGTGTTTGATTACTCAAGCAAGCTGCAGTTTTGGCTTTTTCACGTGCTCCTTGAATCGCTGGCATCAGCAATCCTGCCAGAATCGCAATAATTGCGATTACCGTGAGCAGCTCAATAATCGTGAAATTGGAACGCTTGATTTTCATAAAATCACCCTTTCAGTGAAAATTATCGGTACGGACCTTACATTGATAAACTAGTGGATTGATGGGGATTTTTCAAGTCCAAATGAGGAGAATCATGTATTTTTCACAAAAAAAGCCGTTTAAAATTTGAAAAACGCCTCCGAAACATTTACTATATCAATTAGGAACGGAAACACTCACCGGATGCGGTGGAAAATAGTTGAGAAGGTAAACTATGAAGAAATGTGAAAATTTTACGCTTATTGAGCTGCTCGTTGTAATCGGCATTATTGTGTTGTTGGCCGGCCTGATTCTGCCGGCGGTGATGAGTGCTCAACAGAAAGGACGAATTACTCAGGCCAAAGCCGATATGGCAAGTATTCTGACTGCGTTGAAAAATGTTGAAAATACTTATAACCGGATGGTGAGCGGCAGTGGCACTTCTTATCGTTTTGGAGGAAGTAGTGACACTGTTTCGGAATCGAGTAAAACGGCAGGAGGAACTGAGTACAAATATATTCAATTGGGAGACAGCAAAGATCAGGATAAGAACAAGAAGACGAATGTTGTTTATGACAATTTTATCTTGGAATTAACGGCTCCCCAAGTTGTGACCAATTCCGATAACCTGAATATCAACAAGCGTAGAGTGAAATTTTTAGATCCACGTCCTAAATATGATCCTTCCAAAGGATTGGATGATACGATTGATGGAGTTGAGGAAGCTAACCGCAAACAGATGTGGCGGGATCCCTGGGGAAATCGCTATGTCATTCTGATCAATACGAATTTTTCTGATGGGATTCCCAAGCCAAGCGATGATAACAAAATTATTTCCAGCAAGGCTATCGTCTATTCCTGGGGACCCAATGGAACCGGAAATGATGGGAAAAATGTTCTTACGGGCGGAGATAAGACGGATGACGATGTTACCAGTTGGGATTGATAGCTGATCTGACTTCACGGGGCGGCGGTTGCCGCCCCTTTTGTTTTGTTTGAAATCTCTGGTTTCCGGAGGGGCGGCGCTGGACAAATCGGGGTTTCCGGTGTAAATTCCTTTTCATGCGATTTTGTAATGAAAGGAAACGGATATGAAGGTTTGGCGCGATATCAGGTATCGGATCGAGTATGCGGGGATTCTGATTCCCTACCGGCTGATCCGGATATTGCCTTATCCCGTTGTCCGCGGCCTGGGGCTTCTGATCGGCAATGTGATGAATCTTGTACCGATGATCCGCAAGGTCGTGCGGGCCAATATCCATGCCGCCATGCCGGAACTTTCCGCCGGAAAGGTGGCGGAAATCGGTCGGGAATCGCTGCGCAATCTCGCTTTCAACATGCTTGAATTCATCTGGCTCGACGGCAAGCCGGAACGGATCCGGCGCTGCTACGTGCTGCCTCCGGACGTCACCGAGCGGCTCAAAGGCCATGTCGAACGCAATGAGCGCATCATCTTCGTAAACCCGCATCTCGGCAGCTGGGAAGCCTCCGGTGTGATGGCTCCGTTTTACGCCGGCGTGAAAATGGTCGCGATCGCCCGCCCCATCCGCAACTACTACATCAACCGCCTGTTCAATCAGGGCAACCGGGAAAAGGTGCCGGGACTCGAAATCATCTTTTCCGAAGGCGCTGTCCGCGCCGCGATCAAAGCCCTGAAATCCGGGCGCGGCGTCGGCACCCTGATCGACCAGAACACCAAAGGCCGCTACGGCGGCACCTTCGTGAACTTTTTCAATATTCCCGTCGCCAGCAGCACCGCTCCCGCCAATCTCAAAAGCTACTGCGACGCCCATGACATTCCCGCCGTGATCATCTATGGAACCAGTGTCCGCCACGCCGACGGCAAAGTCTACGCGCATTCCGCCTATCTCCCCAAGCCGTTCCATGAATACAAGGACGAAGTCGAAGTGCTGCAGGCGCTGATGGATATGTCCGAAGAGTTCATCCGTAAATATCCCGACCAGTATCTCTGGTTTTACCGCCGCTTCCAGTATATTCCGCAGGGAGCGACCGACGAACTCAAGGCCAAATACCCGTTTTACGCAAAAATGGCCAGCAATCACTTCATGCGCGCCAATCAGGAATGACCTCCGAGGGGGGGATGCCTCCGGCGGCTCGGGGCGTTTCGCCCGGTTACCGAAGCCGACGTTCGGCTCCGACCGGCAAGGTGCCGGGTACGGTTTTATCTGGTCTGTCGGCGGAACTTGCCACCGGGTGCTGCCCGGCCGGATTCCAAAGGCGCTTTGGGCGCCAAAGGAGAAATCCCGGCGTGGCTGTGCGGTTACAGCTGGAGATTGTCGAGTGCGTCCCAGCAGCTCGGGCCGGAAGGCGGTTCGGCGCAGTTGCAGGAGGTTTTGTTGAGGTTGCAGCCGCAGACCGGGCAGAGGCCGGCGCAGTCGTCCGAGCAGAGCAGCGTCATCGGGAGTTCCAGCAGCATTTCGGCGCGGATCTCCTCGGAGATGTCCATTTCATCCTGATCGCCGAGCTCCAGAAAAAGACAGATGCCGTCGTTTTTGACGTGCCGGGTGACCGGTTCCAGACAGCGGCCGCAGATGCCGGAGAGTTCCGTGCTGACTTGGCCTTCGACCAGTGCGCCGCCGGAGACGGCTTTCAGATTCAGGTCGTATTCCACCGGTGCGGAGACGGCGAGCAGTTCGCCGGGCTCGATTTCGAGAAACTCCGCCGGTTCGGAGCCGGTCAATTCGATCGGTTCCTTTTCCAGCCGGGCGACGGAAAACTTAATCATTGCCGCCGCGCCTTTCCGCAAGTTTGGCTTCGATCGCCTCGGCCACCACCTCCGGCACGTACTGCCGGTAGTTGCCTTTCAGCGCGGCGACCTCCTTGACCAGCCGGGAGGCGACGTAGGAGTTTTCCAGCGTCGGCATCATGAAGATGGTTTCGCATTCGCGCCGCAGGCTGCGGTTCATCAATGCCATCTGCAGCTCGTATTCAAAATCGGAAAAGGCGCGCAGTCCGCGCAACACCGCCTGGGCGTTGTATTTCTCGATCGCATCGACCACCAGTCCGCGGAACGCGACCACCTTGACGTGGGGAAGGTCCGCGCAGCTTTTTTCGATCAGCTCCTTGCGTTCTTCCAATGTGAACATCGGGGATTTCTCGGAATTGACCGCGACGGCGACGATCACCTGGTCGAACAACAGTCCGGCGCGGGCCACCAGATCGCGGTGTCCATTGGTAAACGGATCGAACGATCCGGGATAGAGTACGGTTTTCATCGCATTTCCTGTTGACGTGACGTTGATGACAGTGTATTTTAATATACGACAGATATGACGGAAATTCAATACCGGGACGGTTTGAGGTGAACGATATCCTGAAATTCAGCATCGCCGGAAACGGCTTCGACACGGCCTGCGCGCCCCGGCTGGCGCTCGGGATCGGGGTCTTCGACGGCGTGCACCTCGGCCACCGGCGGATCATCAGCGAACTGGTCAGGCAGGCGAAGCGTAACGGAGCGGTTCCGGCGGCGATGACTTTCGATCCGCATCCGCGCGCGGTGCTGCATCCGACTGAAGCTCCGACGCTGCTGGTGCCGCTCTCCGAACGGATCCGGCTGCTGCGCGAGGCGGGGGCGGAACTGGTGCTGGTGGTTCGTTTTACCGCCGAATTCGCGCGGCTGGAGCCGGAGGAGTTTCTGCGCCGGCTGCTGGAGTGCCCGGAATTCCGGCTGGCCGGAATCTGCGTCGGAGAACGGTGGCGGTTCGGCCGCGGCGGCTGCGGCGACTCCGCGCTGCTGCGTGAATACGCCCGGAGCCGCGGACTCGATTTCACTGCCTGCCCCGAACTGGAGATCGGCGGCGAAACCGTCAGCTCCAGCGTCATCCGCCGGGCGATCGCGGCGGGGCGGCTCGACACGGCCGCCGAAATGCTCGGCCGCCCCTATCGGCTGACCGGCGTGGTCGAATACGGATACGGGGCGGCGACCAGCCGGCTCTCCTGCCCGACCGCCAATCTGGATTTCAAGGCGGGGGTGCTGCCGCCCGACGGCGTTTACGCCGGGTGTGCGGTACGTGACGGCAGGCTCTATCCGGCTGCAATCAATGTGGGGCTTTGTCCGACTTTCGGATGGGAACAGGCACGGCGGCGCGTGGAAATTCATCTGCTCGACTACACCGGCAACCTGTACGGTTCGGAATTGGGCGTGGAATTTCTGCATCATCTGCGCGAGGAGCGCACCTTTACCGGCCCGGAGGAGCTGAAGCTCCAGATCGACCGCGATCTTGTCCGCATCCGGGAATTTTTCGCACAACGACAGGCACAGGAAGGAAAACAGGCATGACCGGCGAAACGAAACGTTATCTTGCCAGCGATCTCTCGGTCGAGCTCGCCCTGCCGCGCAGCACGATCAACGACTGGCTCGCCCGCTATAACGACTATCTCGAAGCCGAAATCCGCGGCAAGCGCAAATATTATTCGGAAAAATCGCTGAACATCTTGAAGGAAATTTCCGGGATGCGCAATTCCGGCATGAGCTCCTTTGAAATCGAGCAGCAGCTGGCTGCCCGTTACGGCATCCGCCCCGAAGTCGCCGCTTCCGGCGAAAGCGCCGGGCAGGGGACGGAGCCCGCCGCAGCCGCGGAAACTCCGGCGGAGAGCCAGGTCCCGGCGGTGACGGGCGGGAATGCCCCATTCAATCCGGGAGAGGCGCTGCCGATCCTGCGCCCGGCGTTCGATGAGATGAGTGCGAAGTTTTCGCAGGAGTTCAGTGAGCTGGCCAGGCGTTTTGAAGCGGTGGAGCGGGAACGCGAGCGGCTGACCCGCCGGATGTGGACGCTGACCGTCGTTGCATTGGTCGGCGGCCTGGCGCTGCTTTTGCTGCTGGCCGCCGCCGTGTGGGGCTTCTACGGCAAGATGCGCGAAAACGACCGGAAAGCCGCCGTCGCCGCCGCGGAATTGAACCGCAAAAACGGCGAACTGGCCGGGCAGATCGACCGGCTCGGGGAAGAACGGCGCCAACGTGACGCGGAGGCGAAAAAACAGGCGGCGGAGCTGGCGGTGCTGCTGGATAAATCCCGGGCGGATTTCAAGGAGTCGGTCAGCAGGCTCAATCAGGAGCTTTCGGAGCAGCGCCGGGTTTTTGAAACCCAGCTGAAAAAGCTGGAAGCGGACGCAGCCTCCCGGGCCGAGGCCGACGCGATCCGTCTCAGGGAGGAGTTCGCCCGCAAGCAGCAGCAGGAGCTGCGCCGGATCGCCGCCGAGCATGAAAAAGAGTTGAAAGCCGCTGTCGAAAAGGCCGGCTCGGCCAAACAGGATGAGGCGGAGAAGGCCCGGCTTGAGCTGGAGCGGCGCCGGGGAGAGCTGGAGCAGCTGCGCGCGCGGATTGCCGAGCTGGAACGGCTCCGCAACGGAGAAAGCGCTTCGGAAAAAACGGCGGAAACTCCTGTGCCATGATTGCCGGACTCGGAACCGACATCGTCGAGATCGCCCGGATTGCGCGGATGCTGGAGAAGTATCCCGACGCATTCCGTGAACACACCTGTACGCCGGCCGAGATTGCGGAAGGAAAGCGCCGTCGGGATGATGTGACGTTTTATGCCGGACGCTGGGCCGCCAAGGAGGCCGCCGCCAAAGCGCTGGGGTGCGGCATCGGCAAACACTGTTCGCTAACCGATCTTGAGGTGGTCAACGGGGAAAATGGAGCGCCGGAACTGCGGCTTTCCGGGGCGGCGGCCGCGTTCGCCGCATCCCGGGGCGGCGGCCGTTTCCTGGTGTCGATCAGCCACGAAACGGGCTATGCGGTGGCCGTGGTAATTTTTGAACAGTAATCACTATTAAAAATTAATCGATAAAAGTGATTCGGAGAGCTTGACAAACTCCGGTTTCTGCGACATAATTATATTAAGATTACGAATTGGCAATCCGGATCCGTTTTGCGGGCAACGCAGGGAGGTGGCTTTATGGGAATGGTGAAACTGCCGAGTCAAATTTACGGGGAATGGATCTGGAAGCAGTCGCTGGCCGACCGGCCGGACAGTTATCTTCTGATGCGCAAGGAGTTCGTGTGCTCCAGCGTCGGGCTTGAAACCAATCTCTGGATCAGTGCGAACTGCAATTATCTGCTGTTCGTGAACGGGCGTTTCGCCGGCTTCGGTCCGCGCGCCCACCAGAATTGCGGAACCAGCTATATCGACCAGCACGACATTACCTATTACCTGGAATCCGGCATCAACGTGATCGCGGTGCAGGTCTATTACACGAGTGATCCGGAGAGCCGGAACCGCCGGGTGCCGGGCCTGTGGTGTCAGGTGGAAAGTTCCGGGCAGGAAATCCTCCGCAGCGACCGCAGCTGGTTCATTCACGACGGCGGAAGCTGCTGCGGCAACCGTCCGCGCATCTCGCCGGGACTCGGCATGACCCAGTACCTGAACGCCGAGCTGATGCCGAAAAACTGGATCAATCAGATGTTTCTGCCGGATTCGACCTGGACGCATCCGGATTGGTCGAAGCCGGTCGGAGAATTCGGAGCGCGGCTGGAACTGCATCCGCTGCCGCCGCCCTCGATCAACGATGAGCACCCCGCCTTCACAGTCGAGGAGCATGGCAAGGTGGGCGGCGAACCGAATTGGACGCAGGTGCTGTTCAAGCGTGCCGCCGGGGAGAGCGGAGAAACCTATGCTGCCGCGACCTATCTCTTCTGTGAAGAGGCGCAGGAGCTGCCGGTCAAGCTGTTTACCGACGACCCGTTCAAGCTGTTCTGCAACAACCGGCTGGCGGCGGACGCGGCGTGCCGGTGCGGAGAGGATGATCTCCTGCTGCTGGAGCCGGGCTGGAACCGGCTGCTGCTGATCCAGAATCCGAGCCGTCACTCCATGGGGTTCCTGATTATTTTCCCGGATACGGAATTCGGGCGCGAGCTGCGTATTTATCAGGATATGGTAGACACCACGGCTCCGGCATGGAGCACGGTCGGCCCTTTGAAGCTCACGCTCGCCGAGGCTACCCCGTCGTTGAATTTTACCCGCCTTCAGGTGACCAGCTATCTGCCGCATCTCGGCGATCTGACCGATCCGGCCAGCGTATTGAACAGCTGCCGCTTTGAGAGCGATCCGTCGCCGGCCAAATCGCTTGGAAGCTGCGATTATGTACTGTTCAGGCTTGATACGCTGCGCTACGGCTTTGCGCGGCTGACCATTGATGCTTCCGCCGGCGATATCGTCGATATTACTTTGGGAATGCGGCGCAACAGCCGCGGATTCATCAGCAGCGGAGAGCAGGTGAAAGGAACCGGCACGCTGATCTGCCGGGCCGGACGGAATGACTATCTGACCTGCATTCCCGGTGATTGTTTTTATGTGATGGTGAGTGTGCGCAAGGCGTCGCGCCGGATCACTGTGGACAATATCATCTTCGAGGAACTGTACCGGCTGGAACGGCGCGAGTGCACCTTCAGCTCCTCCGATGCGCTGTTGAACCGTTTCTGGGAGGTGGGGCGGCAGACGCTGCGGCGTTCGGCCGCTTTCGTGCCGTTGTCGGAATCCCGCCCCGATCACGACTGCTATATGCTGGACGCCTATATCGATGCGGTCAACATGGCGGCCGTGTTCGGCGACTTCGACTATATGACCGCCCGGTTGCGGCAGTTCATCGATGCGCAGCTGGAGAACGGCGATATTCCGGCGTTGACCTACGGAGTGCGCCACGCTTCCCAGATTCACCATCTGTTTTTCCTGCCGATCTGGATCTTCTACAACTACCGGTTCAGCGCGAACCGCGTGGAGTTGGAGCGGTCGGTTTCCGCGCTCGACCTGACCCGGGAGTATTTCGAGGCGATGCTGGATGAGGAGACCGGCCTGCTGGTCGACGTCGAAACCCGGTTCGGGCTGCACAGCCGCCTGAGTTACGGAGAGTTTCAGGAAGGGGATATTCCGACCTATCTGAATGCGATGTTCTGCCGGTTCCTGCTCTCCGCCGCCGATGTATACCGGGTGGTGGAGCTGCCTGATTCCGCTTACCACTGTATCCGGCTTGCCCAGAAAATTGCGCAGCAGTTGACGGCGTACAACTACGATCCGGAAGTGGAGCTGTTCAGCCGCTGGCCGCTTTCGCAAAAGCGCGAACCGGATCACAATCTCTTCGCGAATTTCTGCGCGATGTTCGGCGGAGTGCTTTCGCTGGAATCGTTTGAACACTTTTTCTACTCTTTCTTCAACTACGATCCGCCCTTCGACCGCAGTTCGGAGTCGCAGCACCCCTACTTCCATTTCCTGTTCATGGAGATGCTGTTTGCGATCGGCCAGCGGGACTGGGCGTTCCGGTATTTCCGCGATTACTGGGAGCGGCGGCTCTGCGACGAATCCGGCGCATGGCGCATTTCTCTGGACAGCAAGGACCCCGCTCCGACCAAGTTTTCGGACGGCTCCTGCGTGTCGCCGAATATCTTCCTGCTGCGCGAGGTGCTGGGTATCCGGATCGCCGAAGCCGGTCACTCCGTGATCTACTTCAATCCCGCCCTCAATCTGGTGGATTGGGCGGAGGGGACGCTGACCATGGCCCGCGGCAGGCTGAAAGTGAAGTGGGAAAAGCTGGACGACGGTTCGCTCGACGTGACGCTCGACTCCAACGTGCCGGTCAAAATCCTGCCGGAAATGAGCCATCGCCTGATCAGCAACACCACCTTCCGCCTCGGCGAGCAGGTCACGCTGCTGAATCCTCCGGCCGAATTGGTTGAGGATGACGAGGTCGAGGCGGAAGAATAGCCTTTCTGCCGGGAGTTCATGAACCGGCCTGACGTTTTTCAGCCGCGCGGATGGAATTTGTGATGGATTGCGGCGAGGCGGTTGGAGTCGATGTGGGTGTAGATTTCGGTGGTGCTGATGTCGGCATGGCCCAGCATTTCCTGAATGACGCGCAGGTCGGCGCCGTGGGCGAGCAGGTGGCTGGCGAAGGAGTGGCGCAGCGTGTGCGGGTGGATATTCTTATGGATGCCGGCGCGGGCGGCGGCGACTTTCACCACATTCCAGATCCATTCCCGGTTCAGCGGACGGCCGCTTTTGGAGAGAAACACATAGGGAGAACGCGGATTTTTCTCCGCCAGCAGCGGCCGCACGTCGGCCAGATAGCGCCGCAGCGTGCGCAGCGCGACTTTGCCGATCGGCACGATCCGGGTTTTGCTGCCTTTGCCGACCACCCGCAGCAATTCGTTGTCGAAATCCACGGCGGTCAGCGGCAGCCGGGCCAGTTCGCTGACCCGCAGCCCGGAGGAGTACAGCACCTCCAGAATGGCGCGGTTGCGCATCTCGAACGGCTCCTTCACAGAGGCGGGGAAGGCTTTCAGGAAGGCGTCCACCTCCGCTTCCGACAGGAAGTCCGGCAGGATGCGCCACAGTTTCGGCGAATCCATCACGGCGGTCACATCCTTTTTCAGGATGCCCTCTTCCGTCAGGAAGCGGCTCAGCATTTTGACCGCGACCAGCCGCCGGGCCAGTGTGGCGGTTTCCCGCCCCAGATCGCGTTCGGCGTCGAGATAATCGAGGATCGCTTCGCGGTCGACCTGGCTCCACTCTTTGAAACCGCGCTCCGTCAGCCAGTCGCGAAATTCCTCCAGGTCACTGCGGTAAGCCGCGGTGGTATTGGAACTGAGTCCCCGCTCGGTTACGAGGTAATCGATAAAAAGATTCAAATCCCGGTCGAACATATTGCCAGAGTCGCGTTATGGTTATATAGTATACAACGTAAAAATATGAATTCACAAAATAATCCGTATTGCCGGGAAATGCAAATTTTTCCGGGGGGAGGAATGATGAAAGTTCTGATGATTCTTGCCGGCGGTTTCGAGGAAACCGAGGCGATTGCCGTCGCGGATGTGCTGCGCCGGCTGAATATCGACGTGACTGTCGCCGGTCTGGACTCTTTGGAACCGGCGGGCGCCCACGGCTTCACGGTGAAGGCCGACGCTTTGCTGGAAAAGTGCGGCGGAGAGCCTTGTGACGGTGTTTTCCTGCCCGGCGGAATGCCGGGGGCGACGAATCTGCTGCACTCCGAAGCCGTGCTGGAGCTGGTTCGCCGGGTCGACCGCGAAGGGGGCGTCGTCTCCGCGATCTGCGCCGCCCCGATCGTGCTGGCCCGGGCGGGGCTCCTGGCCGGAAGACGCTTCACGATGTATCCGGGCTTTGAGCAGTACCTCGGCGGCATGACCCCGACCGGGGAGCTTGCCGAATGCGACGGCCGCGTGGTCACCGGCAAGGGACCGGGGGCGGTATTCGCATTCGCCGCGAAGCTGGCCGCCGCTCTGGGCAAATCCCGGCAGGAGATCGCCGCGGCCTATGCCGCAATGTTCATCGAACTGTAAATGCAGCCCGGATCGGAGAAACCATGCCCGGAATATTTGAACTTCTGAAAAAGGATTCCGCCAGCGCCGCGCGCCGGGGACGCCTGACCACCCGCCGCGGCGTGATCGAAACCCCGGTTTTCATGCCCGTCGGCACCCGCGCCACCGTAAAGGCGATGTCGCCCGCCGAGCTTGAGGAGCTGGGCGCGCAGATCATCCTCGGCAACACCTACCACCTCTTTCTGCGCCCCGGCATGGAGATCATCGCCGCGGCGGGCGGACTGCACAGATTCGAGAACTGGAACCGGTCGATCCTGACCGACTCCGGCGGTTTTCAGGTGTTCAGCCTGACCGGACTGCGCAAGATGGAGCCGGACGGGGTGCGGTTCGCCTCCCACATCGACGGCACCCGCTTTTTCCTCGGGCCGGTCGAATCGATGCGCATCCAGCGCACCCTCGACTCGGATATCGTGATGGCGTTCGACGAATGCACCCCCTATCCGGCCACCCGGCAGCAGGCGGAGAAATCGCTGGCGATCACCACCCGCTGGGAGCGCATGTCCCGCGAACAGCCGCTGAACGACGGCCAGATCCGCTTCGGGATCGTGCAGGGTTCGGTCTTTCCTGACCTGCGGGAACAGGCGGCGAAAAGCATCGTCGGGATCGGGTTCGACGGCTACGCGATCGGCGGGGTTTCAGTCGGGGAATCCGAGCCGGAGATGATGGCCGCCGTCGACGCCGCCGCGCCGCACCTGCCGGAAAACGCGCCGCGCTATCTGATGGGTGTCGGCACTCCGCGCCAGATCGTTGAAAGCGTTGCGCGCGGCGTGGATATGTTCGACTGCGTGATGCCGACCCGGCTCGCCCGGCACGGCTCCGCCTTCATCGGCAACGACACCATCCCGGTCAAGGCCGGGCGGTATGCGAAGGACTTCACGCCGATCGACCCGCAATGCACCTGCTACGCCTGCCGGAACTTCACCAAAGCGTATATCCGCCATTTGTTCAACGTCGGCGAAATTCTCGGCGTCCGGCTGGTCACGATGCACAATCTTCACTACTTCATCAACCTGATGAGGCGCATCCGCACCTCGATCGAGGAGGGTACTTTCGACCTGCTGCGCCGCGAGTTCCAGGCGCGGTAGGTCAGTGCAGCAGACGCACGGCGAGGAAGCGCCCGGCCGGGATTTCCGGCAGCCTGACGCCGTTGCGGAGCTGTTCGGCCGTATATTCGCCGAGGCAGGTTTCGGAGATCAGGGTGATTCCGGCCAGCGTGGCCGGACGGGCGGCAGCGGGAAGCGTCAGGACCGGTCGTTCAGCCTGTTCCCCCGGGTTGAAGATGCAGAGCAGCCGTTCGTTCGGGCCGCTCCGCATCGCGGAGTAGCACGAACCGGAAAGCCGGTACTCCGGCGCGATGCCGCTCCAGCGGGTGAGGTCGCGCAGCAGCGGGGCGAACTCTTTGACCAGCTTCGGCTCCGCCTGCTGCCAGATCGTATTCGTGTGCGCTTTGCCGTCGGGTGAAACGCTCTCTTTCAGCGCGATTTCGTCGTTCGGCCCCGGATTGCCGGCCAGCAGCAGCACTTCGCCTCTGCCGCACGGCCACAGCACCGCGCCGGGCCGTCCGTCCGGCAGTGTCGCGACGGCCCGCCCGCCCTCCGGCACCGTCAGCGGCGTGTAGTTGTTGACGGTCAACTGCCGGGTTTCGGAGAATATCCGGCGGTCGGCAAAAGTCAGCGCGGCATTGCCCGGATCGCGTTCCGTCAGCGTTCCGGCGTAGCCGAGACGGCGGAGCAGCGCGTGAGAAGGCGCGTTTTCGTCTTCGAGGTATTCGCCGCTGCGGGCGGTCAGCACCGCCCTGCCGCCGTTGCGGACGAATCGTTCCAGCTCCGCCGCGAAAGCCGGGGCGACCACCGGGGAGCCGTCGTCGATCAGCAGCTTCATCTTCGTCAGCGCCCCGATTCCCGCCGCGTCGGAGAATGGCTCGAAAAGTTCGCCGTTTTGCAGCATCGCGGTGTACAGCGCATTCATCAGCCACCAGCGGTAGACGCTGATCGAGCGGTAACGGTAGTTGCCGACCGCCGCGTCGCTGAGGAAGGAGTGGTGCAGCCCCGCCGGTATGAAATCGCCCTCCAGCCGGGCGGCGTCCCTGATCAGCTGCCTGATCCGGCCGTTGGCGAATACGGTACGGTAGAATTCGTTGTCGGTCCAGCAGCTGAATACGAAATTGAAGTGGCGCAAGCCCAGCATCGCCGCCTGGAACACATCCCAGTTGCACCGCTCGGTCATCGTCGCGGCGGTGACGCCGCGCCCGACCTTGATCGGCGCGATATCCTCGTGGCGCAGCGGCAGGCCGTAGCGGCGCTGCGCGAGGAAGCGGCGGAAGTAGTGGGTGATGTTTAGCCCCTGATCGCCGTAGAAGCCGCCGGTTTCGGCGAGGCTCCGTAACTGGCCGTGCGCGTCGCCGACGCCGCCGGAGGCGTTGATGCCGGAGAGGGCGCGCTTCGGGTCGTGGCGGCGGACGATCCGGGCGATCCGGTCGCGGAACCAGACGGTCCGGGCGTGGTAGAAGTCGAGCCAGTCCCGCCACCGCGCGGAACGGTCGACGACCGTGACCGCGCGGGCGGCGCGTCCCTCCCGGAGCAGCCGGTCGGAGCGCGATTCCGGCACCGGCACCTCGTCGAATGAGGCGTAGGCGCTGCCGTAGGCCCGGTTCAGTGCGGTGACGGAGCCGTATTTCTGCGCCAGCATCCGGTGGAACGCGGCGAGCGCCTCCGGGTTGGTGTCGTAGATGTCGGTGGTGTCGTGGTCGACTACGCCGTAGGGGTGGAGGCTCCACAGCTGGATTTCGGGGCAGTCGCGGTAGCGCTGCACCAGCACTTCCGCCGCGCGCTGGGCGTGACGGGTGAATTTCTCCGAAAACAGGCTCGGGATTCCCAGCCAGCCGCTGGAAGTACCGCCGTCCAGCCCGCGCCGCAGCTCGGATTTCAGCCAGAACTGCGACGGGCCGTCGAAGTCCCAGTGCCACAGGCCGAATTCCAGCCCCATCCGGTTCCGGCCCGCCATCGCGACCATCCGGTCGGCCCATTCGAAGTTGTACACGCCGGGCAGCGGCTCGAAATCGTGGTAGGAGGTGATCGCCATCGCCAGCTCCGCGCCGTCGGCGGCGACTTTGGCGAAATAGTGTTCGTCCGGCGTGCGCCTGCCGCCGATGCAGTGCGAGATGTCGCTCGCCCACAGGGCGCCGCGCCGCTCCAGCAGTTCGGGCCACGCCGGGACCGTTTCGCCGCGGCGGGCGGCGGGAGAGCGGAACGGCTCCGGCGCGCGGTTTCCGGCGGCGATCTCCGGATCGCGCAATCCGACGATCAGCGCCTGCCGGGCGCGCGGCCCGGTCGCATCCGAAACCGTGACCACCCCGATATAGGGGCCGGGTTGTTTTCCCCGCATCGCCAGCCGGTAATGGCCGGTTTCGCCGGGGCCGAGCCGCAGGAGGGCCGGTTCGGCGGTTTCGGCGACGCCGCCCGCGTAATGGCGGAACTCCCCGCGCACCGTGAAAGTGCGCGGTTCGGCGTCGGGATTGGTGACGGCGGCGGCGATCTCCGGCAGCCGGTCGGGCCGGTACCACGGCGACAGGTCGAATACGCTGTCGGGGGCGTCGCAGGAGAGGGCCAGCAGGCCGTTGTTTTCCTGCTTCGGACCGAGGCCGCGCCCTTCCACTTTGAACTGGTGGAACTGTAAGGTGTCGTGGTCGCGGTTGGTGATCTCTGAAAAGAGCACCCGCAGCGCCCGGGTGCGGACCGGCAGCGCAAAGCGGAACCGGAATTGATCGGCGGTCGCGAGGTCGCGCCATTCTCCCTGTTCGCCGAGCTGCTGAATCCGGACGATTCCGGCGGATTCGTAGAGTGCCTCCGCCGAGATCGCGGTCAGCTCCGCGCCGTCCCGGTAGGGGAAGCGGATCAACAGCTCCTGTCCGGCGGCGAACGGAACGCGGCAGGCGAAAGGCTGCCGGTCGGCGGGCAGCAGCAGGTCATACGGTTTGCCGCCGTTGATTTTGGCGAAGTCGTGTTCGAGCAGCATCTCGGGAGCGGCGACCGCGGCGAGCGCCAACAAAGAGAGAGCGAGCGAAAAAAATGGTTTCATACCTCCTCCTACGGGGTGATCCGGTTGCCGTTTTCCGTCACGTCGGCGGAATCCTCCACCACGATCGCCGCTTTGGCGGGGGCGCGGCCGGGGACGGCGACCCGGTTGATGCCGTCGATCCGGTTGTCTTTCAACTGAACGTCACGGGCGGTGCGCACCAGGATGGCCGGGCCGCCGGAGCGCAGGATTTTATTGTTTTCAAACCGGATATGTTCGACGCACTCGGCGGCGGCAAGCTCGCCGGGCGCGGTGATTTCGATGGCCGCCCCGGTTTTGCCCTGACCGTCCATGCCGCCCTCGATAAAGGTGTTGTTGCGGATCACGAGGTTCGCGGAGGTGATCGATTCTCCCCAGAAGCCGGGCTGCCCGGCGGTGGTCAGGTGGGGACTCTGCGCCCGGTCGAGCAGGTTGTTTTCGATCACCGCGTCGCGGCTCTGGAAGCGGATGCCCCGCGCCAGCGAATTGCGGAACGTGCAGTTGCGGATTTCCGCTCCGGCGGCGATCGCGCTCAGGCTGGCGAAGATCGGCGGCGCGGCCGTCTCCAGCGGTTTGTCGAGGGTGATGCGGCGCGCCTGCACCTTCTGCCCCGGCTTGAAGTTGCCGGCGGCGGCCCAGACGCGGCCGACCGCGCTGTTTTTCTCGGGGACCGTATAGGTGAAGGGCGCGCCGACGGTCGCGGAACGCACGCCGAGCGCCTTCCAGCTCTTGCTTTCGAGGAAGCTCAGTTGCGCGGGGCCGTCGCCGTAGAAGTGGAAGCTCTGCACGACCAGTTCCGTCGGGGAGAGCTGCTCGAACACCCGGTAGTAGACGCCGTGGAAGTTCACGAAGTCGTCGCCGATGGTGTCGATTTCGCAGTTCAGCAGCTTCGGCCCGCGCAGCACGCTGGCCGAATTGAAGCCGTCCGCGTTGCCGGACATCAGCCGGTCGGTGCCGGGGCGTTTCACGATCCGGCAGTTGGTGTAGGTGTGGCCCCCTTGGCCGACGTTTTCGACGAAGCAGACGAACGGGGAGCTGTAGAGGGTCACATTCTCGAACGCGCATCCCGCGGAAACCTCGGTTTTGACCGCGCGGGCGGTGCGGCCGAGGATGGTGATCAGGTCGCCCGGTTCAAAGCCGCACACTTGGGCTGGGCGGTTGTAGAAACCGCGCACCTGCACCAGATAGTCGCCGTTGTCGAGCTTCCGTTTCATCGCGAGTCCGAAGCCGGTCTGGCCGAGCTTCATGCGGCGGTCGGCGCGGTCGAACAGGATGCCGCGCAGCGACAGTTTGAACATCGGCTCGCAGAATGCCCCGTAACCCGGATCGGGGCGGAATACGAAGGTGTTGTTCGAGTAGTCCACTGACACCACCTCCCCCTGCGTGAAGGGCAGCGGGTCGTAATCGATCGAGAGGTTTCTGATGGTGACGTTTTCGCTCTTGTAGACGGAAACTGCGGTTTCAAGTTTCTCCAGATAGAATTCCGAACCGCCCCCGTCAAAGGTGAAATCCTTTACCTCCAGAAAACGGAAGAATGCGGCGGCCTTCGGATCGGTTTCGGCGAAGCGGTAGACTCCTTTCGGCACGCGGAACTCCTTTTTGCCTGTTTTCAGGGCCTGTCGGAGTTCACGCTGCAACCCGGCTCCGGCGGCGCGCTGCGCGTCGAGGTCGGCGGCGGTCCAGCGGGAGTTCTCCGCCGGAAACGGGGCGGCTTCCAGCAGGAGGCCGCAGGTCAGCAGAAGAAGGAAAAATATGGATTTCATCAAAGTGTCTCCTTGCGGTCAGCGTTGCGTGTTGGGGGCCGGGAAGTGGATGTAGACGTTGCGGTCCGGGACATTCGTGCACCACGCCTTGAATTCCCGGTACTCCACCCGCGCGGCGTGTCCGTCGGCGAAATTCAGGTTGATGCCGCCGGAGTGGCGCATGTAATAGGAACTCTCATGGATGCCCTCGTAAGGCGCAATTTTCACATTGTGTTTCAGCGCGGCGGCGGGGTTGTTGTTCACGGTTGCACCGGCGGCTTCCGCCTCCTTGCCGGTACGGGCATCTCCGGCATACACCGCCTGCGAAGGACGGATCAGCCGTTCCAGCTTCATGATCTGAAGCTCATTGCTGACGGAACGGCCCACAAACGTCTGGTTGTTGATGCCGATGCCGGCGTACCATTTGAAGTTCGCCTCCGCCGAGCTGTTGTCGCGGTCGACGCTGAGCTTCTCTTTCCACGGCTGGGTCGGGCAGTTCCAGACCCGGTAGGTATTGCCGACGTAGGGTGCCAGATTGTAATACCAGCTTTTATGCCCCGGCGGAATCGCACAGGCGGCAAAGCCGGTGTTGTCCTGCGCGTACTGCATGTTCGCCATTCCGAGTTGCCGCATCTGGGTCATGCAGGAGATCGCCTGCCCCTTGTCGCGGGCTTTGTTCAGGGCAGGCAGCAGCATCGCGGCAAGAATCGCGATGATGGCGATCACAACCAGCAACTCGATTAAAGTGAAAATTCTTTTCATCGTCCTTCTCCTTTATTGGAAACGTGAAACCACGGTATCGCGAACCACCAGATCGGCCGGAATCAGTTGATTCGGGTTTTCCGGCGCAATTCCGCGCGTCAGCTGCCGGAGCATCTTCATCGCATTGGCGACCAGCAGTTCGATGTTGCGTTCGATGCTGGTCAACTGTGGATAGACGCGTTCGGCCTCCCAGCCGGAGCAGGCTCCGATCAGGCTGACATCCTCCGGGACGCGGACGCCCAGGCGCGGCAGCTCGTAAAGGGCGACGGTGCAGAAGCCCTGGCCGGGTGCGATGATCGCGTCAGGTTTCACCGGGCCGGAAAAGAACTCACGCACATGCTGCGCACATTCGAGGAAGTGGTCCCGGCCGACCGCGAGCGAATGGCGGCGGATCAGCTCCGGCCGGATCTCGCGCCCGAATTCCTTGCAGCCCTCCCGGAAGCCCGCCTCCATCTGCTTGCTCAGATCGAACTGGGCCGGCCCGCAGAACAGGCCGATCCGGTGGTGGCCGGTAGCCGCCAGATACTGCACGGCCTTGCGTACGCCGGTTTCAAAATCGGTGCGGACGCAGTATTTCCACGGCTCTTCAAAGGAGACGAAGGGATAGGCCGGATTGCGTTCGAGCCAGTCGCGCAGCGGTTCGGAGATGACCCCGGCGTGGATCACTCCCTTGGCGATGCCGTCGGAGAAGGTGGCGGGAACGCCGCCGGTGCGGTCCAGCTCGAACTGGGTGCGGATTTTGCCCGCGCGGCACTCGTTCAGGAACTTCTCCTGAAGCTCGGAATAGACGCCGTGCCCGGTCAGCCGGGTCAGCCGGTCCGAGATGATCAGCCCGAAGATATCGACTTCGTGGTTCTTGAGCAGCTGGGCGGCCAGATTGGGCTTGAAACCGAGCTTTTCGGCGGCTTCGCGGATCTGTTTCGCCTTGTCTGGGCTGACCCGCCCGGTGCCGTTCAGCGCGGCGGAAACGGTGGAGATGGCGGTGCCGGTATAATCGGCGATATCCCGCAGCTTGACTCTGCTCATACTGGTCGGCTCCCTGTTTTTGAAAATTTGCCGAAACGTTTCGTCAACATATTTATATTATGACCGATTTCCGTCGCTTTGTCAAGATCGGATCGAAAAAAATTGAAAAAAAAGAATGGAAAAGCGGGAAGTATTTGGGAAAAACGGAGATTCGCCTTGTGAAATTGATATGCTTATTTTTATTTTTATATGAAAAATTTTGTGATGATGTAATCTACTTATATGAAGTATATTATGTTAATTGGAAATTGACGGTTTTGAAAGGGGCATTGACAATCGGCGCGAATTTCTGTATAATTATATGCAGAGCAATCGGAATAGATCGTATCTTTGCCGGATGAGTTGCGGAATGATCATGAAAATAAACGATACAACAGCGGCGGCGACGCCGAAATACCGGCAGGTGTTCGACTACCTCGCCGAAGCGATTGAAGCGGGCGTTTTCGTGCCGGACCGCCGGATGCCGTCGGAACGCAGACTGGCGGAGGAGCTGGCGGTGAATGTGGCGACCGTCCGCCGCGCGTTCCGCGACCTGATCGCGGGCGGCATCGTGGAGAAGCGCGTGGGAGACGGCACTTACGTGCTGCCGCGCCCGGTCACGGAGAATGAGAACCGGATCAACCTGATCCTGTCGAATTACGAAGGCGATACCCAGCGCGAACTGGCCGGACTTGCGATGCGGGAAGGGGAACGGCTGAAAGTTGCGTGCCGGATCTGCTATGCGGGAAAAACGGATCTGGCGATGCAGTTGCGCTCCTTTGTCCGGTTCCGGCAGCCGACCGTGATTCTCGGCGATACTTCGGTCGGACCGGAGGCGATCCGGGAGATGGAAAAAGCGCCGGAACTTTTTGTGGTGATCGCGAACCGGCTGGACCATCTCGGCATCCCGTCGGTAATCGGCAACGACTATGCGGGCATCAACATTCTGATGGATTTCCTGCAAAGGCAGGGGCATTCGAGGATCGGCCTTCTGCACAACAATTCGGGGCATCCGATTGAAAATATCCAGATCGCGGTCTGGCGTTCCCGCTGTCCGGCCGCGCTGGAGCCGGAATTGGAATTCCGCGCCAATGTTCCGGGGGGGGAACACCCTTCCGAATACGCTTATTACTGTGTATTGCGCCATTTGCAGCCAGGCGGCGTGACCGCGCTGATCGCGTTGAACGACGAGTTGGCGGTCGGGGCCCTGACCGCCGCCGCCGAGCTGGGGCTTCCGGTGCCGGAAAAACTGGCGCTGGTTTCAGTCGGCGACACTGTGGTGGGGCGTTTCGCAAATCCGCCGCTGACCGGCCTCAATCCGAATCTGCCGGAACATCTGCACCAGGCGTTCGACCTGCTGCGCCGCAATCAGGAACGCCGGTTCGGCCCGGAGTTGCTGCGGATTGTGGAGCCGACGCTGGTGGAGCGCCGCAGCACCATGAAATTTCTGGAACTTGTTCATTAACCATCAGGAGGAACAGAATGGGACGAATCTTGGCAGTATTATTTTTTTGCGGAGGCACTCTGCTCGCGGCGGTACCAACGTTGACCAATGGGGATTTTTTTCAGCGTAACGACCGCAATGAACCGACCGGCTGGCAGATCCGCTATACCGATCCGGCGATGAAGGGAAGCGGACTGGTTGTGGCCTCCGGCAGCGGTGTACTGACGCTCGGCGGCACCGGATTGCGTGGCGAAGTTCTGGTGTTTCAGCCGAACATCCGTCTGGAAGGGGGAAAGAAATACCGTTTTTCCTTTGAAGCGAGAACAGCCGGCGAAGACGCCAATCTGCGTGTCTATATTCAATATCAGAATCTGAAAGAGGGAAAAGCAGAACCGATTACGGTGAACGGCGATTGGAAAAAACTTTCCGCCGGCTGGCAAACCTTCTCCTTTGAATTGAATTATCCGGTCACGGGCCGCAGTCCGTGGCTGGTGATCAACAGTTCAGGCCGCAATTCCGCTGAATTGAAAAATCTGACTGTAACGGAAGAATAAGGAGAAAGTCATGAAATCCCATTTTACTCTTATTGAGCTGCTCATTGTAATCGCAATCATAGCGATTCTCGCGGCGATGCTGTTGCCGGCGCTGAACAAGGCGCGGGAGAAGGCGTTCGCGACCCAATGCTTCTCCAATCTGAAACAGATCGGCAACGGGCATATGCTCTATATGGGAACTTACGGCGATTATCTGACGCCGGCTCATATTCCGCATTACGGTTCGTGGGCGCACATTCTGGCCGGGCCGATGGGAATGGGGGGAAGCCGGGTGTTCACCTGTCCCGCGGTGGACCGGGCGATCTATCCGGTGTTCGACCTCAAGGATACGCTGACGATCACGGACAATCCGTTCAAGGAGCCGCTTAAACTCGGGTTCAAGCAGAATTTCCGCAGTTCCTATCACTCCGGATATCCGACTAGCACCGCTTATACGAAAGTGACCCAGTGGCGGCGGCCGTCGGTCAGTGTGCTCAACTGCGACAACGGCAATGGAAACAACAACAACGTAGTTGTCAACGACTACGATATTTCCACCTGCAGCGGCGGAGGGGCCGGCGTGGAAAAAGCGGCCAGTTTCCGGCAGCACAGCAACCTGATCCATCTGCTGCTGCTTGACGGCCACACGGCTCCGGCAAACGACGGGGAATTGTTCAACTCAAAATATTGGTGGCGGACCGATCGGGTTCGCTGACGGGAGGAAAATCCGGTGAAACATCATTCGATTCTGATCATATTCGGGGCGTTTCTGGCGCTTATGCCTTCTCTGCTGGCGGTCCGGGCTGTTCCGGATCGGGAGTCGGCGGTCTATGCGCCGGACGAAACGGTACGGTTCCGGTTGTATGAGCTTCCGGACGAGGCGGTGAAAATCGATTTCCGGGCATTGAACCTCGAACGGGAACCGCTGCTGGCAGGCAGCGCGGAGCCCGGAGGCTCCATTCGGCTGGAGAAACTGCCGCTCGGTTATTATGAATTCGATTTCACGGTGCGGGATGTTTCCGGCAGAGCGTTGACGACAGGGCGGTGGCCGTTCGCGGTGATCCCGCGGATCAATCGGGACAAGGTTCAATGGGAGAAAAACCAGTTCGGGGCAATGGTGATGCCGCACACCGCCTACCCGATGGCGGACCGGCGGCGCGACGCGGAGATGATGAACCGGGTCGGGATGCGTTTCGTGCGCGGCCAGCGTCTGAATTGGGTACAGGTCCAGCCTGATGAAAAACGGGCTCCCGACTGGAAAACTGCCGACGAGGAGGTGGCGATCTATCGGGAAAACGGTCTGGAGATCGTCGCAAATACCGCGTGGCCGCTGCCGCGTTGGGCCTCGGCGGGATTCGGCAGGTCGAAGCGGGCGGTGGATAAAATGTATCCCGCCGATGATCGGCTCGACGACATCCGGGCTTTCTACTCCGAACTCGGCCGTCGATACCGGGGCAAAGTCGCCTATTGGGAGGTCGGCAATGAAGTGGATGCCGCTCTGTTCTGGCTGGGACGGCCGGAACATGTCGAATCCGGCGACAAGGATGCAATCATAAAGGATTTCTGTGATTATTTCGTACTGATCGCGCAAGCGTTGAAAGCGGGCGATCCCGCTGCACAGGTCGGGCCGAATACCACCGGTCGCGCGCCGGACGGACATACCTACCGGGACTGGCTGCGGAAATTCCTGGCGGACCCGGCGGCGAAACGGGAGATGAATTTCTTTTCGACCCACTACCGCGCCGATTTTGACGGTATCCGGCAGGTGTTCCGGGAAAAGGGCGTGCCGGCGGAAACCGATGTGATCGTGACCGAGATCGGCGGCATGGGGTCCAAGGTGGATCGGACGCGGACGGAGTGGGAGCAACTCAAAGGGAACATTCGCGTCACCTATATCCAGTGTGCGGCAGGCTTGACGGCAGGCGCGAAGGCGCTCTGCAAATTCCTGTTGCGGGAGATCCCGAATGTGCACCTGAACGAAATCTGCGGTATGCTGGAGAAGGATTTCCGGCTGCGTCCCGAATTCGTGGCCTACGCGACGATGATCCGCATGATCGGCTTTGCCGACCCGGCCGGCGAACGGAATGTGGTCCGCCGGGCGGACCGGGGATGGCTGAATTGCTGGACGTTCAAGGAGGCGGACAGACAGATCAATCTGCTCGTGCTGAATGATGCCGGCCAGGCGGAGGTGGTGCTGGATACTCCCGATTCGGAACTGTTGCTGACCGATCCGATGGGGCGCGAGCGGACGGTGAAAAGTGTCGGCGGCAAGGTGAAATTCCGTCTGGAACGGGAGACGCCTCTCTTTGTGACCGGCCGGATCACGCCGGAGCCTGGTCCTGTGAAGTATCCGGAGCCGGAGGTGGTGGCAACCGTGAATCTGTCGGTCAACTCCGGTTTTGAAGAAGCGGCTGAACCGAATCGGATTCCCGGCTGGAAGGTAATTACCGACGAACTCGGCGGCAAAAGCGGTTCGCAGGGCGGTTTCAAGGTCGAACCGGATGCGACAGTGAAATTCGCCGGTGATCGGTCGCTGCGCATGAGTGCGGCGGAAAAGACGAAGTGGTACGGGGTGATGCTGGATATCCCGGCCGAAAAGCTGCCGAAAATCGGTTTCGGCCAATACCTCGAATTAACCGTGCGTTACCGGATCAAAACCGATCGGGTACAGGGAACCGGAACCGCGGTCACGTTCTCATTGCGTGAGAAAAGCGGACGCCGGATCAGTTGGAAAGATTCGGCATTCGAGTGGGGAACTTTCGGTTGGGAGGAAAGAACGCGCACGTTCACGGTGGACCGGATGGGGCCTGAACTGGGGAGCATCTCGGTGGAGTTCTATCTCGGTCAGGCGACCGGCACGGTCTGGCTTGACGAAGTGGAGGTAACCGGGAAACTGTGGCAGAAATCCGGCGCCGACGCAATGCGGGTGAATTGAGAATGCGAGGACGGAATGGTTGCCACATTTCGGCGTGAAAGAAGATGGCCATGGATAATGTTGTCGTAATTCGGCTACAGTTTACTTGCGCTATGAGTCCCCGCACTTCCTGTTCCCCCGTTGATCCCCGCCACAAGGGCAACAGCAATATGCTCTTCCCGGACGGACACGCCGTGGCGGCGAGGCTTCACGAGCTTTACCCGGTTTACTTCATCCGCCCGTGCTACGATGAGGGAAGCGGCAAAACCGTCCCGACCCCGCGCTGAAAACGACGGGGCGGCCGGGGTCATTTTTTCAGGTACTTTTTCAGATAGCGCCCGGTGTGGGAACCCTTGACCTTCGCGACCTCTTCGGGAGTGCCGCTGGCGATCAGCTTGCCGCCGCGGTCACCACCCTCCGGGCCGAGGTCGAGCAGATAGTCGGCGGTCTTGATCACGTCGAGGTTGTGTTCAATCACGATCACGGTGTTGCCCATGTCGCGCAGCTTGAACAGCACCTTGAGCAACTGGTCGATGTCCGCGAGGTGCAGCCCGGTGGTCGGCTCGTCAAGGATATAGACGGTGTGGCCGCGCGGCACCCGGGCGAGTTCGGCGGCGAGCTTGACCCGCTGCGCTTCGCCGCCCGACAGCGTGGTGGCGGGCTGTCCGAGCGTCACATAGCCGAGGCCGACCTCCTGCAGGGTCTTGAATTTGCGGGTCAGCGACGGAATCGCGCTGAAGAACTCCACCGCCTGATTCACGGTCATGTCGAGCACGTCGGCGATGTTCTTTTTCTTGTAGTGGACTCCGAGCGTCTCCTTGTTGAACCGCCTGCCGTTGCAGGCGGAACATTCCACATATACGTCGGAGAGGAACTGCATTTCGATCTTCTTGATGCCGTCGCCCTTGCACTCCTCGCAGCGGCCGCCTTTCACGTTGAAGCTGAACCGGCCCGGCCCGAAGCCGCGCACCTTCGACTCCGGCAGTTCGGAAAAGAGCTTGCGGATGCCTCCGAACGCATCGGTGTAGGTCGCCGGGTTCGAGCGCGGCGTGCGCCCGATCGGACTCTGGTCGATCACGATCGCCTTGTCCACGAACTCCAGCCCCTCGACCGCTTTGCACTTGCCCGGCGGCAGGTCCTGAATCCCCTGATGCGCATTCAGTGCCCGCACCAGAATGCCGTTGATCAGTGAGCTTTTGCCGGAGCCGGAGACGCCGGTGACGCAGGTGAAGGTGCCGAGCGGGATTTCGGCGGTGAGCTTGCGCAGGTTGTGGAACTCCGCGCCCCGGATCACCAGCTTGTGTCCGTTGCCCTTCCGGCGCTCATCCGGAACCGCGATTTCGCGCCGCCCCGCCAGAAAGTCGGCGGTCAGCGAGCGCGGAAAGTTCACCAGCTCCTTCGGCGTGCCATAGGCGACCAGTTCGCCGCCGTGCACGCCCGCGCCGGGGCCGAGGTCGAGCACATAGTCGGCCCGTTCGATGGTGTCGAGGTCGTGTTCGACCACCAGCACGGTGTTGCCGATGTCGCGCAGCTTTTCCAGCGTGTCGAGCAGCCGGTCGTTGTCGCGCTGGTGCAGCCCGATCGAAGGCTCGTCGAGAATGTAGAGCACGCCGACCAGCCCGCAGCCGAGCTGGGTGGCCAGCCGGATGCGCTGCGCCTCGCCGCCGGAAAGGGTGCTGGAAACCCGGTCCAGCGTCAGGTAGTTCAGCCCGACGTCGCACAGGAAAGTCAGGCGGCTGCGGATCTCCTTGAGCACATCCCCGGCGATCGCGGCCTGCTCCTTATCCAGCTCCAGCTCCGAAACGAACTTCAGCGCCGCTTCGACGCTCTGGGCGTTGAATTTGTCGATGCCCAGTCCGCCGACGGTGACCGCGAGGCTGACCGGTTTCAGCCGCGCGCCGTGGCAGGCGGGGCATTCGCGCGGACTCAGGTATTCGCCGAGCCGTTCGCGGACGGAGTCGGATTCGGTTTCGGTCATGCGGCGGCGCAGGTTCTCAAGCACCCCCTCGAAAGGTTTGCTCCAGCGGTATTTCTTGCCGTGCATGCGGTAATCGAATTCCAGCGGCGTGTCGCCGGTGCCGTACAGCACGATATTGCGCACCCGTTCCGGCAGTTTGTTGAAGGGAGTCGTGAGCATATCCGGCTCCTCCAGCCACTCCGAAAGTTTGCGCAGCAACAGATTGTAGTAGATGATCAGATGGCGCGGGCCGCGCCGCCACCCCGGAATCGCACCGTTTTTGATCGACAGCGACGGGTCGGGCACCACCTTCAGCGGGTCCATCACCTGCTGCACGCCGAGGCCGTTGCACTCCGGGCAGGCGCCATAGGGGGAGTTGAAGGAAAAATTGCGCGGCAGCAGCTCCCCGTAGGAAACGCCGCAATCCGGGCAGGCGAGGTTTTCGCTGAATTTCTCCTCCTCGAAGTCGGGCTTTTCCCCCGCCGGAGCTTCGAGCAGCACATGGATGGTGCCGCCGCCGTGGCGCAACGCGGTTTCGACCGAATCGGTCAGGCGGGAACGGTCCAGCTTGCCGGTGATCAGGCGGTCCACCACCGCTTCGATGGTGTGGCGCCTGGTCTTTTCCAGCCGCGGCAGCTCCTCTTCGTCGAATTGCACGATATCGCCGTCGATCCGGGCGCGCACAAATCCCTCCGAGCGGATCGAGTCGAGGACATCGCGGTGTTCGCCCTTGCGCCCGTTGACGAACGGGGCGAGGATCATCATCTTCTGGCCGGGCTTCAGCGCGAGCAGCTGTTCGGCGATCGCCTGCGCCGACTGGGATTGCAGCTTGCGTCCGCAGTGGGGACAGTGCGGCACGCCGACATGGGCGTAGAGCAAACGCAGATAGTCGTAGATTTCGGTTACGGTCGCAACGGTGGAGCGCGGCGTGCCGCCGGCGGTGCGCTGTTCAATCGCGATCGCGGGCGAAAGCCCTTCGATGTGTTCGACCTTCGGCTTCTGCATCCGGTCGAGGAACTGCCGCGCATAGGCTGAAAGGCTCTCCACATAGCGCCGCTGTCCCTCCGCGTAAAGGGTGTCGAACGCCAGAGAACTTTTGCCGGAGCCGGACAAACCGGTGATCACCACGAGTTTATTGCGGGGAATCGTCACGTCGATTCCCTTCAGGTTATGCTGGGTCGCGCCGCGTATTTGTATCTTTTCAAACATGGTTGTTTTTCTCCTTTTTCATCATTCGGATAATATATCACCGAATTGCCGTTTTTCACGGTTGAAAAAGTCGGAAATGAGAGCTGTTCTCGAAAAGATGCGCCATGAAACTGACCGGTATCGTGAGCTGCGGCCCGTATGTGCTGCGGATGAGGGGAGAAAGCTGCTGCTGTCCCCGACCGGCAAGGCGGCTGGGGCCGCCTTGCCGGGACGATCAGTTTTGAGGCCACATTATACAGAGCGGCTGGGGCAGTTTGAGCTGGAAGCCGTTGGGAGTGAGTTTGCCTTTGCCGTCATAATCGTAGAATGTGACCAGGTCGGAGAATTCGTTGGCCGCCGCGAACATCGTTCCGCCGGGGAGCATGTTGATGTCGCGCGGACTGCTGCCGCCGGTGAGGACGAGGTCGATGAACTTCATGCCGCCTTTGCCGTCGAGCTCGTAGACCGCGACCGAATCGTAACCGCGGTTGGAGGCGAACAGATAGTTTTCATCGGGAGAGAGGCGGATGGCCGCCGCCTTGGTCGCGCAGTCGACGAAACGCGGCAGCGTGGTGCAGCTCTGGATCGCCTCGAATTTGCCGTCATCATAGCGCATGGAGATCACGGTGTTGCCGAGTTCATTGAGCAGATAGGCGATTTTGCCCGATCTGTCATAGACCAGATGGCGCGGGCCGGAACCGGCCGGTTCGATTTGGCTGGTCACGGGATGGGCGGCGTCAAGCCCCTTTTCCGGGTCGAGCGGATAACACTTGATCGCGTCGATGCCGAGGTCGATCACCGCAAGGTATCTGCCGTCGCTGGTGATGCCGGTGAAGTGCGGATGGGCCGCTTCCTGACGGGCAGGGTTGGGGCCGCTCCCTTCGTGGCGGATCAACTGGGTGCGTTCGACGATCCGTCCCTCCTTCAGCCGGAATTCGACGAAAGAGCTGCTGCTGTAATTGGCGGCGTACAGGAAGTTGCCGCTCGGGTCGACGATCACGTAGCAGGTGCTTTTGCCCTCCGCCGACATCGAATTGATCGGCGTCAGGGAGCCGTCCGGATTGAGCCGGAATGAGGCGACGCCGCCGATTCCGTCGATGGTGCAGGTGCTGAAAAAGTATTTGCGGTCCGGCGAAAACGCGAAATAGTTCGCGTTTTCGAGCCGGTTGAAGCCGACCTGCTTCGGGGCGGCGGATTCGCGCATTTCATAGCGGTAGATTCCGCCGTCAGGCTCCGGCGACTTGGCGGCGACGTAAAAGAGTGTTCCCGGCATGATGGATAATTCCTCCGATTATTGCTGATGGTTTCCCATATTATATCACGGGATTCCGTTTTTCGCCTCCCATGCAGGCGGGAAAAACGGAAAAAAACGGCCCCCTGTTCACATGATGAAGAAAAGGCCGGAAGAAACGTTTCTCCCGGCCGGCGGCGGAAACTCTTTAAAGAATCGTGATCTTCTGGGCAAGCACGTGGGTGCCGCCGGGTTCGATCGTGCGCGCGTCGATGCTGGCGTTCACCGCCTCGATGCAGACCATGCCGTGAAACTCGTCGTCGCCGAAGTCCGGCATCGCATGGGATTTGCGCACCCACGGATTCCAGACCACAGTGGAGGCGGAACCCTCCTTTTCGATCCGGATCGTGCGCTTGAAGCCGGGGTCGACGATTTCGACGGCGGACATCGTGTCGAGGTAGATGCGGTCCACTTCGGCGCTGATTTTGATGTCGCCCGCCTGCACGTTGCCGTAGACCACCGGCGCACCGACCACGCGGTCCTCATAGCCGACCAGGTCGAGGCCGCGGATCGCGATTTTCTCCGCATCGGAGACCGAGAAATAGGTGTGCAGCGCGTCGGTGACCACCTGCGGCTGGTCCGACAGATTGCGCATCGTGAGCTTCAGTTGGAGGCGGCTGCCGACGGTGAATTCCATTTGGAGTTCAAAGGGGAATTTCACTAGCGCCTGATTGGTCACATCCCGGCCGGAGAGCGTCAGCGTCACATGGGTGGCTCCGCATTCGAGCGCCTCGACTCCGGCGACCTGCCACTGGGAAAGGCGGGCGAAGCCGTGGGCGGGCAGTTCCGGCGAAGCTCCCGCTCCGAACCACGGCCAGCAGAGCGGCACGCCGCCGCGGATCGGCTTGCCCGCTTCAAACCAGGAACTTTTGCTCATCCACAGCAGCGGCAGCTGTCCGGCGGGCGTGAACTCCATGATGTGTGCACCATAGGTGCAGATTTTCGCCTTCGCTTTGGCGTTGGCGATTTCGATGCTGACGAATTCCCCCGGTCCCTTCACGAACTTCACCGTGTCGGAACCGAACTGCTGTTGAAGCGAATCAATATCCATAACCATCATCCCTTATGTTTGGTGTGTGTTGTACTCATATACGGGGGAAGCCGCGCCGACGACGGGGACGGCGAGGCTGCTCGCCCCTGCGGGCAACAGACCTTGTGCGCTACTTGCAATCAGGCATCGGTAGCTGGTCGCTGCAGCACCCGGTGGCGAATACCGCCGACAGACTTCCCGCAATCCATTATTAATACCTCCGGTTTTGAGATTTTTGCTGCGCAAAAAACTCGAAACCGTACCCGGCGCCGGCACCTTGCCGGTCTGGGGGACCGGGGGGCGAAGCGCCCCCGGCCGCCGGAGGCAAAGTCCCGGAGAAGCCATGCCGCTTTTGCGGCAGGCGGGTCTGCTTGCCCTTTCGGGCAGCAGACCTTGTGCGCTACGCGGCCTGATTTTCAATCAGGCTCCGGTAGCTGGGCGCATAGCGCACAACTGTCTCCGACGGGCAAGGCGCTTCGCCCTTGCAACCCGACCGGCAACGTGCCGGTGCGGTAAATCGCCGCTAGACCGTATTCAACCCATATTAATCCCCCCGGTTTTGAGATTTTTGCTGCGCAAAAAACTCGAAACCGTACCCGGCGCCGGCACCTTGCCGGTCTGGGGGACCGGGGGGCGAAGCGCCCCCGGCCGCCGGAGGCTCTCGCCCCCTCCCGCGTTATTCGCTGTCCGGCAGCGGGCGGGGGCGGCGGGCGAGGTTCGCGGCGCTGACCGAGTCGGCGAATTGGCCGCAGTCGCAGTGCATCGTCAGCCAGTGGCCGTTCTTCAATAACTGTCGGTTGCCCCAGACATAAAACGCGATCCAGTCTTCGAGGTCGAGATGTTCAAGCTCTTTTTTGTTGGGCCGTTCCAGATGGGCGGCGGACATGCAAAGCCCGAAATTCGCGTGCTCGAAGCGGAGCGGAGACGACGCCTGACGCACCTGCGTGCGGAAGAATTTCCGGGCGGGTGCGCTGGCGAGGCAGAGTTCGGGCAGAACCTTGCCGCCGCAGCCGATCCGGCGGCCGGATTCGGCGATGGAAGCGGACGCAAGGTTGATGCTCCGCACCCCGGCTTCGGAATCGGCTTCCCGGCCCGGAACGCTCCACGCGAACACGGTCTGGAAACGCCACGGGCGCTTTTCGATCTCCGCTTCCGCTTCATAGGTCAGGATCTGCCGCCGGAACACGATTTTGTCGCGGCTGCCCGACAGCACGAATTCGCCGGAGGCTCCCGGAGTGCGGAAGCCGGAGCGGTGCCGCCACAGGTCGCTGCCGGTCGCGAATTCCACCCTGACGCCGTCGTCGGCGGTCAGGCGGATCATCACCAGCGTTTCGGGGGAATGGTGAAACTCCTGCTCATCAGCGGCGGGTTCGACGGTACGGAACTGTTCTTCGCCCCAGACCAGAAACTCCAGCTTGTTCCACGGGCCGTCGAATTCGAGATCCTCCAGCGCGAGGTTGCCGACTTTGCCGTGGTTCACGGCACGGATATCGACGGTCGCGGTCGCGAAGCCGTCCACAGCTTCCAGATCGCGTTCGACCTCGTATTCGCAGCCGAAGGGAATCACCGACAGCGTCTCGAAGGAGGCGGTCAGGTTGTCGATCGAACCGTGGAGGCGGAATTTCCGGGAGAGCGCGCCGAGTTCGCTGAACTCCGCACAGCGGACCCGGCCGCAATGCAGCCGGGGGCGTCCGGCGACTTCGAGGATCAATGAATCCTTGCCGTTCGGAAGCGAGCGGAACGTGAAGTCCGCTCCGTGGATCAGATGTTCTTCTGTGGGCATGGCTTAAATGATTTCAAAGGTTTCCGCGAGCGGCTTGCGGTTGAAGGGGAGCGGATCGGCGTTCGCGTAACCGAGCGGACTCAGCGCCAGCACGGTCCACGGCGCCGGAATCTCCAGCGCGGCGTCAACGTTGGCGCGAGTGTAGGCGCAGACCCAGCAGGTCGCCAGCCCTTCGGCTTCCGCGGCAAGGATCACGTGCTCGAACATGATGCCGAGATCCACTTCGACAATCGAATGGTCATCGCCGGGGCGCTGCCACGCCTGTTTCGGATTGCCGAGCGCCAGCAGCACCATCGGGGCTTCGGCGATGAACTTCATAGGGCAGGCCTGATAGAGTCTGGCGAGCTTGTCGGGGCTTTTGACCGCAACCAGTTTGACCGGCTGGCGGTTGCAGGCGGAGGGGGCGGCGGAAGCGGCTTTGGCAATGCGTTCGAGCGCGTCGTCCGGCACCGGATCTTTTTTGTAGCTGCGGATGCTGCGGCGATAGTTTACAACATCATAGAAATCCATAATTACCTCTCTCGTTGAAATTCAGTATGCGTCGGATAGAACTTACCGTGAAAACCGGGAAAAAGCAAGTTTTTCCCGTCGATTTTCCCCGGTTTTTGCCGTGCAAAATCATGAATCCGGTGGTATATTACAGAAAATATCCGAAAGCAATCTGCATAAAGAGGTATCAGCGGTGCTGGCAAAAAGAATCATACCCTGTCTGGACGTGACCGGCGGCCGCGTGGTCAAGGGGATCAATTTCGTCGATCTGGTCGATGCGGGCGATCCGGTCGCAATCGCCCGGAACTACGACGCGCAGGGCGCCGATGAACTGGTGTTCCTCGATATCACCGCGAGCAGCGACGCCCGCGGAACGATGGTGGAGGTGGTACGGCGGACCGCGGAACAGGTCTTTATCCCGCTGACGGTCGGCGGCGGCATCCGCACCGCCGACGACATCCGCCGGATGCTGCTGGCCGGGGCGGACAAGACTTCGGTGAATACCGCCGCGATCCTGCGCCCCGACCTGATCCGGGAAGGGGCCGAGCGGTTCGGCAGCCAGTGCATCGTGCTGGCGATCGACGCGCGGCGGGTTCCCGGCGAAAACCGCTGGAAGGTTTTCACCCACGGCGGGCGCAACGAAACGGAACTCGACGCGGTCGAGTGGGCGGTGCGCGGCGTGGAGCTGGGGGCGGGCGAAATCCTGCTGACCAGCATGGACGCCGACGGCACCTGCGCCGGCTACGACTGCGGGCTGACCCGCGCGGTTTCCGACGCGGTCGGCGTGCCGGTGATCGCCTCCGGCGGCGCGGGAACCCTCGAACATCTGGCCGAGGTGCTGGACAGGGGGCGCGCCGACGCGGTGCTGGCGGCGAGCATCTTTCACTTCGGCACCTTCACGGTTCCGCAGGCGAAGGAGTTTTTGAAAGCGAAAGGGATTCCGGTGCGCCCGGTCCTGTAACGATTTTACCGTTTGACACTTTATATCAGGAGACACAGATTATGACCCCCGAAGAACTCAGGAAAGCCGCCCTCGCTTACCATCATGACGGCGCTCCCGGCAAGATTTCCGTCGTCGCGACCAAGCCGTGCAACACCGCGCAGGACCTTTCGCTCGCCTACACGCCCGGCGTCGCGCAGCCCTGCCTCGCGATCAAGGAGACTCCCGCCGATGTCTGGAACTATACCTCGCGCGGCAATCTCGTCGCGGTGGTCAGCGACGGCACCGCCGTACTGGGCCTCGGCAATATCGGCCCGGAGGCCGGTCTGCCGGTGATGGAGGGCAAAGCGGTGCTTTTCAAGCACTTCGCGGATATCGACGCGGTTCCGGTCTGCCTCGGCAAGGTGTTCAATGAGAAAGGGCGCACCGACGCGGCCAAAGTGATCGAGACCGTCGAGCGACTCGAACCGACCTTCGGCGGAATCAACCTTGAAGACATCGGCGCGCCCGCCTGTTTCGAGGTCGAACAGACTTTGAAAAAGCGGATGAACATTCCGGTTTTCCACGACGACCAGCACGGCACGGCGATCATTTCTCTGGCCGCGATCATCAATGCGCTGAAGATGGTCGGCAAGAAGATCGAAGATTGCAGATTCGTGGTCAACGGCGCGGGAGCGGCGGGAATCGCGTGCAGCCGCTTCTACATCACCGCCGGGGCGAAACGTTCCAACTTCATCATGTGCGATTCGAAGGGCGTGATTTACAAGGGGCGCACCGACCTGAATCCGGAAAAGCAGGAGTTTGCCGCCGAAACCGATGCGCGCACACTGGCCGACGCGATGAAGGGAGCGGATATCTTCCTCGGCTTCTCGGCACCGAACTGCGTGACGGCCGAGATGGTCAAGTCGATGAACAAGGGGGCGGTGATCTTCGCGATGGCGAATCCGGTGCCGGAGATTTTCCCGGATGTGGCGCTGGCGGCGGGAGCGGCGGTGGTCGGAACGGGCCGCAGCGACTTCCCGAACCAGATCAACAACGTGCTGGGATTCCCGGGGATTTTCCGCGGGGCGCTGGATGTGCGCGCGAGGGACATCAATGAGGCGATGAAGCTGGCGGCGGCGAATGCGCTGGCGGAGCTGGCGGCGGAGTCGATTCCGGCGGATGTGAAGGAGCAGCTGACGGCGGCGTATCCGGCGGATGCGGCGGCGGGGATGTTTGAGGGGGAATCGCAGCTGAAGGCGACGTATGTGATTCCGAAGCCGTTTGACCCGCGGGTGGTGCCGCGCGTGGCGATGCGCGTGGCGGAGGCGGCGATGAAGACGGGTGTGGCGCAGCTGAAGATCGAGGACTTGAAAGAGTACGAAAAGAGCGTAGCAAAGCGCATTAAAAAATAAAAAAATATAAAGAACAGGCGGCGGAGCCGCCGTCGCCGCCGGCAGCTTGCCGGTCGCAGTCCAGCGCGCGAACTGCGCTGGTCGAAGGCGGAGGGAGCGCGCTGGCGCGGCTCCCGGAGCCTTCGAAATGTAAGGTCGGCGAATGCCGACCGCAATGCAGCAGTACTGCCCGGCGGAGCGCGCGATCACTCAAAGAAGCAAAGCGCCTTTGAGTGATCGGTTCAGAGCGCGGAGCCGCCGCGAGGGGCGGCGACAGCGGATGGTAATTGCAGACGCAACCACGCGGACGCGAGAGCGTCCCCCGCGCCGCGAAGCGTCTGAGGTGCGGTGCGATTGTTTGCGGTGATGTGTCAGAGAGACAGGCAAGGCTGATTGAGCTTTGCTGCGGTTTTCGGTGGCCGTAAAGGTGATGGCGGCGGCAACGCGCTTACCGCCGGAAACAAAAATTCGCGTTGCTTATTTTTGATTCCGGCAAGCGCTTTTGCGCGGGTGGTACTGTTGCGGTTGCGGTCCGCATTCGCGGACCTTACATTTCGCTCCGCTTCGGACCCGCGCCTGCGCGCTCCTGCGCGAAGCGACCAGCGCTTCTCCGCTGGACCGAGCCCGGCAAGCTGCCGGTGGCGACGCCGCTGCGCGGCTTTACTTTTTATTTATTTTTATTTGGGAAAGTTTTCAGCCGACCAGCGCTTCTCCGCCGGACCGAGCCCGGCAAGCTGCCGGTGGCGACGCCGCTGCGCGGCTTTACTTTTTTATTTATTTTTATTTTGGGAGAGCTTTCATGGATATCATCGCCAACTGGATCTGGTCCGACGACTCCGACGGCCGCGGCTACAACCTCTGCTCCATCTTCCGCCGCGATTTCCGCCTGGCCGCGCTGCCTGTTACCGCCCGCCTCGCCGTCACCGCCGACAGTTTCTACCGGCTCAAAGTCAACGGCCAATGGCTCAACGACGGCCCCTGCCGCAGCTGGCCCGGCCACTGTCAGTACGATGTTTACGATCTTGACGGCATCCTTCGTGCCGGAGCCAACCACATCGAAGCGGTCGTCCGCTATTTCGGCTGCGGCGATTTCCACCGCCTGCCGCAGCGCGCCGGTTTTCTCGCCCAGCTTGAAGCCGCCGACTCCGACGGCAACGTCACCGTAATCGGCACTGATACCGAGTGGGTCGCCGCCGAAATGCCCCAGCTGCGGCGCAACGTTCCCAAGATTTCGATCCAGCAGCCGCCTTTTGAGTGTTTCGACAACTCCGAGCCGGAAGCGCCGGTGTGGCGCAAGGCCGTGCTGGTCGCCCCGGCGGAGGGCGGCCCGTGGAAGGAGCTGAAGGAACGCGACTGCCGGCTGCTTTCCCGCCGCGAATTCCTGTTCCGGGATTTCGTATCGGCTCACCGGGTGATGCCGGCGTATTCCACGGTGGCGGTTGCGCCTCACGCGCTGCTGTTTCCCGGCGATACGACCGTCAATACCAGTGACGTGCTGCCGCTGCTGATCGCCTTTGAGATCGATTCGCCGCGCTGTCAGGAGGTGGTGATCGCGCGGGAAGGCGTGAATGTCTCCGTGAACGGACGCAGTGCGGACGGCGGAGCGTGGCACTTCAACGAAGGCGGCAATTTTGTGGTGCTCGCCCCGGAGAACCTGAACGGGCACTGCGCCCTTTACGGCATCGGCTTTCCGCCGGAATCCGGCCTGACCGCGGAAGCGGTCCGCGACGCGGTGCTGGTGCGTTTCCCGAAACTTGCCCGGCTCGCCCCCGACCGGCCGTTCTGTACGCTGAATGCGCAGTTTCAGCAGAGCGTCCGGGAGTTTCAGCCATTGGCCGCCGGGGCGCTGAAGTTGCCGGAGCGGGAAGCGTTCCTGAAGGAGTTCCCGCAGGCGGAGCCGCTGGCCGCCGGGGCGCTGGTCGACGACGACGCCCACCTCTCTTTCGTGCTGCGCCGGGCGGAACCGGTGCAGCCGGGGGATGTGACCGATCCGGAATTCATTCTCTACCCGGACGACTGCTGCGCGGTGATCCGGCCGGTCGAAGGGCGCGACATTGAGTTGTGTTTCGACCTCGGCGAGCAGAACATCGGCTGCTGGAACTTTTCGCTGTTCGCCGCCGCCGGAACTGTCGTCGACGTGGCGGCGATCGAATACAAAACGCCGAACGGAGCATTGCAGCACACCGGGCCGGGCTGCCGCAATTCGATGCGCTATATCTGCCGCGAGGGGATCAACCGCTATACCGCGATGCAGCGGCGCAGCGGGCGCTACGTGTATGTGACGCTGCGGAACATGACCGCGCCGGTGCGCTTCCAGTCGTTCCGGCTGGTGGAGTCGACCTATCCGGTGGTTCCGGCCGGTTCCTTCCATTGCAGCGATCCCGCGATGAACCGGATCTATGAGATTTCGCAGCGGACTTTGAAGCTCTGCATGGAGGATACCTTCACCGACTGCCCGCTCTACGAACAGACGCTCTGGGTCGGGGACGCCCGCAGCGAATCGCTGTTCGCGATGTCCTCTTTCGGCGCATACGACCTGGTGCGCCGCTGCATCCGGCTGGCGGGGCAGTCGCTGGACGATATGCCGATGGTGCTCTCGCAGGTGCCGACCGGCTGGAGCTGCATTATCCCGGCATGGAGTTTCATGTGGAGCTATTCCGTCTACGACTACTGGTTCGAGACCGGAGACGAGGAGTTCCTGCGGGAAGTGTGGCCGATGGTGAAGAAGAATCTGGAGGGAGCCGCCGCCTGCGTCGATCCGGAGACGGGGCTTTTCTCCGCTCCCGACTGGAACTTCTTCGACTGGAACCGGACCGATTGCGGCCACCGCATCATGCTGTACAACTCCTTCTTCCACGCCGAGGCGCTGCGCACGGCGGCGGAACTCGCCCCGGTCGCCGGGGAGCCGGAGCTGGCCGAGGGCTGGCTGGCGCAGCGCCGCAACCTGATCGACGCGCTGAACCGGGTGTGGGACGCGCGGCGGCTGGCGTGGCCGGATTCCATTCACGAGGACGGCACGCTCTCCGGAGACGTGAGCATCCATACCAGCATGCTGGCCGCGCTGTTCGATGCGGCGTGGCCAGAGCATCAGGCGGCGGTGCGCGCCAACACTGTGACGCCGCGCTCAGAACTGTTCAAGGTGGTTTCGCCCTTTGCGCTGTTCTACCTCTATGCGGCGTTGGAAAAGCTCGGCTTGCCGGGCGAGATTCTCGACGCGATCGGGCGCGACTACCGCCCGATGCTGGAAGTGGGCGCGACGACGGTGTGGGAAAACATTTCGCTGCACTTCAATCCCGACAGTGATTTCCCGACCCGGAGCCATTGTCACGCCTGGTCGGCGGCGCCGCTGTACTTCCTGCCGCGGCTGGCGCTGGGGATCATCCCCGCCGGGCCGGGCTGCCGCAAGATTCTGATTTCTCCGGTGGTGAACCGTTTCGAGTACGCCTCCGGCACCCGTCCCACGATCCACGGCCGGGTCGGGGTGCGCTGGAAAAAGCAGGGGCGCGAGCTTCATATTCAGGTGACGGCTCCGGCGGAGATCGAAGTCGAGTTTCTGCCCAACGACACGACCTTCGATTTTGAAGTGATCCTGAGCCGTTCGGCGGAGTGAGCCTACAGCCGTCCCGAATAGCAGCGGGTCGCGTTGTTCCAGCGGAGCTGTCCGTTTTCGGCGTACCGGTCGAACAGGGCGCCGAGTTCTTCCACGAAAGGCCGGTACTGCGGGGCATCGGGGCGCGGAGCGTAGGAGCTGGACAGATTGCGCCCGAGAAAGGTTTCCCGATCCATCCACAACGGATTCGGGAACTCCCGGCTTTCGAATTTTCCGGCGAAAAACTCCGAAACCGCCTCTTTCCCGGAACGGCTGGAGTGGCCGGAGAAACCGGTGAAATCCGGGCAGTGCTTCCGGCAGATTTCCCGGCATTCCGCCATGAGCGGGTCTGTCTCGATCCGGCTGTTCCAGATCAGGATCACCGGACCGCCGCTCCGCAGGATGCGGCGGCACTCCTCCCGGAACTGCACCGGGTCGAACCAGTGGAACGCCTGTACCGCAAAGACCGCGTCGACGCTTCCCGCCGCCAGCGTGGTGCGTTCGGCGGCGCCGACGACGGAGACGAAGCCGGGCATTCCGCCCAGCTCGCGTTCCGCCTGCTTGCGCATATCGGCGTTGGGTTCGACTGCGTAAAGGCGGCGTATTCCCTGTTCCAGCAGCAGCCGCGCGAAAATGCCGGTGCCGGAACCGATTTCGGCGGCGACGGTGTCGGGTCCGACGCCGGGAAAGGTTTTCAGGCAGTCGAAAAGCGCCGCCGGGTAGCCGGGGCGGTAACGGCGGTAGACCTCGCCGAGGCCGGTGAATTTTTCAGTGTTGTCCTGCATGTGTATCGTCCTGTTCTGTTGTTTTTTTCAAAAAAAACACTTTACGCCGTGAGGGACGCTCTCGCGCCCGCGTGGCGGCGTCTGCAATTAGGATGTGCTGTTGACGCCCCTCGCGGCGGCTCCGCGCGCTGAACCGATCACTCAAAGGCGCTTTGCTTCTTTGAATGATCGCGCGCTCCGCCGGGTGGTACTGTTTCGGTTGCGGTCGGCATTCGCCGGCCTTACATTTCGAAGGTTCCGGGAGCCGCGCCTGCGCGCTCCCTCCGCCTTCGACCAGCGCTTCTCCGCCGGACCAAGCCCGGCAAGCTGCCGGTGGCGACGCCGCTGCGCGGCTGTTCTTTTTAAGTTTTATTTTTTCAGAGTTCGCGCCATTCGCGGTTGTCCAGAAACAGCATCCGGTTCGCTTCCGTCGGCCCGTCGCTGCCGGGCGCATAGGTGACCAGCGGGCAGTCATGCTGCCAGTTTTCCAGCACCGGCGTAAACAGCTTCCAGCTCTCCGCGATTACGTCGCTGCGGATGAACAACGTCTGGTCGCCGAGCATCGCGTCCAGCAGCAGCCGCTCGTATGCTTCGAAGCTCTCCCCGCCCGGAAGTTCGGAGTAGCGGAAGTTCAGGCTCAAGCCCCCCATGCAGAGCTTCGGGCCGGGCTGTTTGGCCTGGATCGTCAGCTCCATCCCCTCGTCCGGCTGCACTTTCAATACCAGCGTGTCCGGCTGCATGTCGCTCGCCTTGATCGGCGCGAAAATCGAGTGCGGAATCGTCTTGAACACGATCGCGATCTCGCTCTTACGCTTCGCCAGCTTCTTCCCGGAACGCAGGTAGAACGGCACCCCGCTCCACCGCCAGTTGTCGATCATCAGCTTGGCCGCCACATAGGTTTCCGTGGTCGAGTCCGGCTTGACTCCGGGTTCGTCAAGATATCCCTGATACTGGGCGCGTACCACCGAATCGTGCAGATGTTTGAGGTCGAAGGGACGGATCGACTGGATCAGCTTCACCTTTTCATCGCGCACCGCGTCCGCCGAAAACGAGCTGGGCATCTCCATCGCCGCCATCGCCAGCATTTCGAGCATGTGGTTCTGGAACATGTCGCGCAGCAGGCCGGACTGGTCGTAGTAGCCGGCCCGGTGCTCCACCCCGAGGGTTTCGGCGACGGTGAGCTGGATGTGGTCGATGTAATGGCTGTTCCAGACCGGCTCGAAGATCAGGTTCGCGAAGCGGAGCATCATGATGTTCTGCACCGTGTCCTTGCCCAGATAGTGGTCGATCCGGTAGATCTGGTCCTCTTTGAGATAGCGGTGCAGCTGGATATCCAGTTCTTCGGCGGAGGCGGTGTCGCGGCCGAAAGGCTTTTCCAGCACCACGTGCCGCCACGAACTGCCGTCCTCCGGTTCGGTGAGCTGGCCGGTCGCGTAAAGCTGTTCGATGATGGCGGGATAGAGCGCCGCGGGCATCGCCAGATAGATGGTGCGGTTGGCGGGAAGTTCGCTGCCTTTTTCCAGCTCGTCGAGCCGTTGTCCGAGGGCGTGGTAGTTTTCGGCCCTGTTGTAGTCGAGTCCATGGTAGTGGATGCGCCGCAGGAATTCGTTCAGCTCCGCATCGGTGCCGCCGGTGAGTTCGGGGCGGATGTGGTCGCGGAAGCCGTCGTCGCTGTAGGCGGTGCGGGCGCAGCCGACGATCCGGGACTCCTCATGGAGCAGCCCGCGCCGGAACAGGTGGTACAGCGCCGGATAGAGTTTGCGCCTGGCGAGGTCGCCGGAAGCGCCGAAGATGACCAAAGTTCCGGGGGCCGGGCTGACTTCGATGCAGAAATTGCCGCGCCAGTAGTTGCTTTCCAGCATAATTGATTCTCCTCAGAGGTTATCGACTGTCAATCATAGTTCTCCATATGTTTTAAAATAGCCGGATCGGCGTTTTTTTCAATGGTTTTACGGAATTATTTGCTCCCGGAACGGTTTGAATCTTGAAAACCTTCCCGGCCGGTGGTATTTTTCAGTCTGTATGTTTACGATGAGGAACGGTATGCTGAAACGGTTGTTGACGGGAATCTCGCTTCTGCTGCTGGCCGGCTGCGGCCCGCTTCCCGCCTGGCGTCTGCCCGCGTCCGCTCCTGCGGAAGAGCAAATGCCGGAGGCGGAGGCGACTCCCGCCCCCGGCCCCTCGGCGGCGGTGGAGGAAATACCGTTGCCCGTGACTCCGGCGGCTGTTCCGGTACCGGAGCCGGAGGTGGAGGTGGAGCCGCCTCCGCTGCGCGCGGTGTTCCCGCTGGCGCAGGCGCTTCGGGAGGCGCGCTACAACCTGCTGGAGATCCTGACGGTCGAATCGCTGCAGGAGCTGGCCGGCGAACACGTCGAAAACCGCAAACTGCTGCTGCTGCCCGATATCATCTCTTCCTTGCGGAGCACTCCGGCGCAGTACTGGCCGGACGGCGACCCGCGTCTGCGTTATCTCGACGATGCGATCGCCTATAATTATTTGTTGAGCCTCCCCGACAACGCGGATATGGCGCGGGCGAGGAACAGCCGGGCGGGGCAGTTGCTGGATTATTCCCAACTGGCGCTCTGGTCGCGGCTGGCGGCGGTGCGCGAAGCGATCGGACTGGAGGACGAGGCGCGGCTTCCCGACCTGCGCCGGGAGGAAAACTCGCTGCTGATGGAGTTGCGCCTCGCAACCGGTTTGCCGACGGCGGAGTTGGAAAAGATCGATTTTTCCACGCTGGCCGAGGTCCGGCCCGTGGCGGCGGAGCCGGCGGCGCTCCAGCGGTACGCGGCGATGAACCGGTCGGAATCGGCGGGAACATCGTTTTCGGCGTCGTTCCCGGAACTGGTCCGGAAGCTCTACCGGTTCGACCGGGCCGCCGAACTGCTGCTGGCGGAGTCGCTGTTCCGGCTGCCGCGCAAGCTCGACGGCCTGCGGCTGAACGATCCGGCGGCGGACCTGCGCGGGATTGCGGCGCTGGCCTGTGCTGTCGGAGCCGCGTTCGAGGTGGAACTGGACTGGCGGAGCTTGAACCGCGCCTACGACGAATACCGGCTGCACTCGCTTGCCGTGGAAGTCGATCCCGCCAACCGCACTGCCCGGATCAAGGCGAACGAGGCGCGGCTTGCCTGGCGGCTGGCATGGTACCGGCTGCTGACCGACCTGGGCGTACCGGATGTTACCGGCGCATTGCCGGAACACTTCCCCGCACCCGGCGGCGAGGCGAAACGCGAATCGCGCCTGCTGGAACTGCTCGACCGGCAGCAGCCGTAGGCTTTTACAACATTCTTTCGAGAAATTCTGTGATTTATTCGAGTTTGGATCAATCTGGATCATTTTTTGTTGCACTTTTCCTCATTTCCTTTCCTCCGCTCTTTCCTTTCGCTTGCAAGAATCTTCAAACGGAAGTATAATGATGATATTTCGGGAGGGATTTCATGGCAGAAGCAAAAGAACAGAAAATCTGGCGGGCGGGAACGCTTACTTACACGACAACCGGCATCATCTTGCTCTTCATCTGGTTGCTCTGGGGCGATTTCGCGTGGGGTCTGAAAGAGCGGTCGGTCGGGTATGTCGCGGGGCTGATGGTGAAGTCCTTCGGGATATCCGACTTCGTTTACACGGTGATGATGGTCTCGTTTCCGTGTTTTACGAATATCTTCCTGATGCCGATCATCAGCTACCGGTCCGACCGGCACCGCGGCAAGTGGGGGCGGCGCATCCCGTTCCTGATGAAGACCACGCCGTTTGTGGTGGTCGGCCTGATCGGGCTCGGCTTCACGCCGATGCTGGGCAACTGGCTTTCCGCCCATATCGGGGCCGACCGGCTTTCCGTGAATATGGCTTCGCTGCTGGTGTTCGGCTTCTTCTGGATTCTGCTCGACTTCGGAACCACGCTGACCAATGCGATCTTCGTCGCGCTGGCCAACGATGTGGTGCCGACCGCGCTGATCGGCCGCTTTCTCGCGCTGTTCCGGGCGGTCAGTCTGATCTGCGCGATGCTCTTTAACGCATTCCTGCTCGGCCACGCCGAAACCCATTCGATGTGGATTTTCATCTCACTGGGCATTTTCTACTGCATCGGACTTTACTCCATCTGCCTCAAGGTCAAAGAGGGGAAGTATCCGCCGCCGGTCGATGACGGCAGCGACGACCACCGCCGCAGTTTTTTCAGCGCGGTCCGGGTCTATTTCCGGGAATGTTTCTCCATGCCCTACTACCGCTGGGTGATCCTGGCGCAGGTGTGCTGCTCGCACTCGGTGCTGCCGCTCAACACTTTCGTGATCTTCTACGCCAAAGACCTCGGGCTCAGCATGGGGACGTTCGGCAAGATCACCGCGGGCATCTTCCTGACGGCGGTGATCATGAGCTTCGCGCTCGGTTTCCTGTCGGATAAATTCCACCCGATCCGCACCGGCATCGCCAGCATGTCGCTGCTGCTGGTGGTGCAGGTCGTCGCATGGCTGGTGATCCGCGACATCACCACGTTCGTGATCTTCTTCGTGGCCCACGAGCTGACCATCATGGCTTTCAATACCCTGATGGCCTCCTATACGCAGCGATTGTTCCCGAAGGCGCTTTACGCCCAGTTCAACTCCGCGCTCCAGATGCTGCTGGCGATCGCCGCGGTGCTGATCGCGCCGGTGGTCGGCGTGATTCTGGACGGGCTCGACCACAACTACGTGTATGTGTTCATCCTCGGCGCGGCAATCGGCGTGGTCGGGCTGTTCTCGCTGTTCAAGGTCTACCGCTATTACCTGAAGTACGGCGGCGATGAAAATTATCAGGCTCCGCTGCCGGAAGCGCACGCCTCAAAGGAGGAGGCGGCCTGACGCCGCCGCGCCGGTTCAGGAGCGGAAAACGCCGGCCGGAGCGTCGCCTTCGATCAGGCGCGGCTCGATCACGATGTCGATCCGGTGCGGAGTATGCTCCTGCCCGGTCAGGCGCTGCAGCAGCTGTTCCACCGCCTGGCGGCCGATCGCGTCGCCGGGAATTTCGATGGTGGCGGGACGCGGCGACAGCCCTGCCAGCGCGGCGAGTTCGCCGTCGCAGCCGATGATCTCGAGGTCGCGGCCCGGCAGGAAGCCCAGCCGGGGCAGGATGCGGTAGAGCAGCGCGACCTGAAAATCCATCGGCACGAAAAATCCGGAGGGGCGGTCCGGCGCATTCAGGCAGGGGGCGATCAGCTCCTCAAGCGAGCGTTCCAGCGCGGCGAGGTCCGGTTCGGAGGAGGAAAGGTCGATCGCGGCGCGGCGGGCGACGCAGAATTCAGTGCGGATTCCGGCTTTTTCCGCGAAAAACTGGAAATATTCGCCGCGGGTACGGATCGCGGTGATCTCCGGCAGCGCATTCACGTAAGCCAGGCGGCGGTGGCCCCGCCTGACCAGATAATCCAGCGCCAGCCGGGCGATGCGGTCGTTTCCGGCCAGCGCGGAGTCGCCGTTTTCGCTGTGCGAGGTGATCCAGCAGGCCGGGAAATCGGCGAGCGCCTCCACCAGCGCGCGGTCGGGAGTCTGTCCCGCGAGGATCAGCCCGTCCACCTTGTGCTGCCGCACCGCCGGGGGGAGTTCGCCGCCGGAGCGGACGATCCCGTGGATGCAGGAGAGATGGTTCTCGCGCGCGGCGCAGATCACCCCGTGAAAACTCTTCTGCGCGACCGACGAGTAGGTTAAAAAACAGTCCTCCGCCAACAGCAGCAGCGCGATCGCGCCGTGCCGGAGCCTGCGGCCGCCGGAGGCGGAACGGCACTGTTCAGCGGGGTCTCCGCCGTGTTTGCGGATGGCCGTCTGCACTGCTTTTTCCAGCTCCGGCGAGACGCCGGGGCGGCGGTTCAATACGCGCGAAACCGTTGCGAGCGATACGCCCGCTTCGGCTGCGATCCTGCTGATGGGAATCTTTTTCACGAGGCTCCGTCGGGTTGTGAATCTTTGCTTTATCAAAAAATACTTGCGGTTTGCCGTTTTTCAAGCGGTTTCCATCACCGCGTTCGCGGAAAAACGACGGATCAGCCGTTCTGCGTCGGCGCCGAGCTGCCGCAGTGTTTGCCGGTCGCCGTCGCCGATGGTGCGTTCGGTGATCCGGCAGCGGAGCGACAGCGGGAGGCGGTGCAGCTGCGCCATGTATTTGGCGGAAACCGGATAGGCGCGGCCGAGGTCGGCCATCGCGTCGTTGGTCGCGATGAACTGCTGAAGCTTCTTGGCCTGTTCCGAATCGCGGTGCGCCCACAGCAGCCGGAAAAGTTCCGGGTAGTAGTTTGCGCCGACGCCGCAGTAGCCGCCGGCTCCGGCCCGGAACGAATCAAGCAGCGTCGCAGCGTTGGCGTTGAAGAGCCGCAGCGGCGTGCCGCGCACCAGCCGGATGCGCTCGCGGATGCGCCCGATGTCGCAGCAGGTGTCTTTGAAGAACACGAACCGGCCGGTCGCGGCCAGCTCCGCCAGAGTCTTTTCCCGCAGGAGCCGATGGTAGGGCTTCGGGCACTCGTACAGCCCGAGCGGCAGGTCGCCGGTCAGCTTCAGCAGCCGGTCGGCGTTGGCCAGCAGCCGGTCGTCGTCCTCCTCCGGCGCGGCCAGTTGCGAGACCAGCACGACCGAAGCGGCGACGCCGGTTTCAGCGAGGCGCAGCACATCCGCGGCAATCGTTTCCGGCGTGGGAGCCGCCGGCATCACGCCGCCGACCACCGGGAAACGCCCGGCGGCGGTTTCGACCGCGAGGCGGTTCAGTTGCAGGATCTCATCGATGGACAGGCAGTTCAGCTCCCCGGTCAGGCACGACACGAAAAGGCCGTCGACGCCGGCGGAAGCGTACCACTCGAACAACGCGCGGTTGCCGGGCAGATCCAGTTCGCCGGAGGGAGTGAAGGCGGTCAGCGCCGGAGGCCAGACGCCGGACGGCAGAGGGGAAAAATTCTGTTTCATGAATGACTTTCCGAAACCGGCATGATTGCGCGGTTTCTGCGTTGAAGGTTGTTTGCGGACAATGAAAAACAGATGCGCCGGATTGCGGTGGCGGCCGAATCATCTGCATCTGCCTATCATTATACCAAAGTTTCTTGAAAATGTCAATATATTTTCTGAAAATTTTTAATATTTTTTATTTTCAAAGAGCCGGGACCCGGTTTTTGCAACTACGATCATTGCAGGAATATGGCAATATAATAATATTTTCTGAAAATTTTCTTGAAAATATAAAATAATTTTCCAATAATTTTTAGAAAAAGACTTGTCATGCCGCACTTTTTTTGCTATAATTAAAATGGCGGACCGAATCGAATTGAAGAAATGGTGAACCAATGACAGAAAGGCTTCCGTCTTATGAACATTCTCAACAGCTTACACCGCCGGGGCACATTATTTCCCCGGCCCCTCGTTCCCGCTCTGCGTAAAAGAGAGGGGGGCGGGGGCGAGAAAGCGGCGACTTGCGCCGCGTCTCTCCCCGTACCAAATTTCCTCAACATCTCCCTCACTCTCGGCAAGCTCTCACGCCTCCGCCAATGCTCTGCAAGCGGCAAGTCGGAGCAAAAACGTGAAGTTGTTTTTCCGCAGAAAAGCGGGAAGACAACTTCACGTTATTGCGGATCTTCTTCCCTCCGCCGACCGACCGCGTCTTTGCACTGCACCGCCCTGTACGCGGCACCGGCACCTTGCCGGACGCAGGGGGTGCGGGGGGCGGCGGACACGCCCCCCGCATATCGCCGCTTAAGGCCGATCATCACAAAATTCACCCTCATTGAGCTGCTCATTGTAATAGCGATCATCGCGATTCTGGCGGCGATGATGCTGCCGGCGCTGAACAAGGCGCGCGAGAGCGCACGCACATCGAACTGCATCAACAACCTGCGGCAGCTGGGACAGGCGGAGCTGTTGTACGTGGATGCGTATGACGGACTGCCGACGGCGGTTCAGGATATGGCGCGCACGAGCCTGACGTGGCACCAGATGCTGCTGGTTTCGGGATTGCTGCCGAATAAGTCGGAACTGTTCGCGTGCCCGTCGGCGCCGGAAAAGACGCTGACTCCGGCGACGCTGGAAATGAACGGCGTGACCTATGTTTACTACACCTGCTATGGAATCAATGCGGATCTGGTCGGGGACATCAGTAAAACCACGCGGGCCAGGAATTTCTATTCCGGCACGATTCCCTTCAAGCGGCTGGCCACGCCGAGCCGGACGATCCTGATCAGCGACCTGACGGACGGGCTGACCTATGCCGGTTTTTCGCAGTCGAGCTGGCACGAGCTGGGAAATCCGCTTTCGACCAACGACCGGCACGGGGAGCGGCACTACAACGGGCGCGGCTGCAACATCCTGTTCGCCGACTTCCACGTGGCGGGGGCGCCGCACCCGGAAATTTACGACAACATCAGCGACCGTGCCGTCTACTTCGGGCGGAAGTGAGGAAAGAGACAGATGATGAGACGATATCGAACCATGCTGGGAGCCGGTATATGCTGGCTGCTGGGAATTGCGGCGGCGGGCGGAGTGATGCTGGAAAAGGAGGCGCTGACGTTCGACGGCAGGAACACGCTTCCGGCGTTCGCGCTGGAACAGCCGCTCGCGGGGACATTCACGGTACAACTGAAACTCCGGTTGCGGGCGTGGCCGGCGGGCGGCAAGGAGGAATTTTCGCGGACTTCGCCCGCCGGAGTGGTGCTGCTGCAGGGGCGGCCGGAGGCGGGGGAGTGCCTGATCCGGGTTCTGGGAAAACGTCTGCAGCTTCACCTGCGGGGGAGCGCCGCGAAGGGACAGGGGGCGATGGCCCGGGGCGAACTGCCGCTCGGCGAATGGGTCCGGCTGGCGCTGGTGCATACCGGAGCGGAAACCGTACTGTACGCGGACGGCGCGGCGGTCGCCGCGTTGCCGGTCCCGCCGGGCGCGGGGCCGTGGAACCGGATCGCCGTCGGGCAGGAGCTGGGCGGCATCCGGCTGCTGCAGGGGGAGATCAGGGAGCTTCGGGTGATCGACCGGGCGCTGTCGGCGGCTGAAGTGAAGCAAGCGTTCCGGGAGTCCGGCGCCGAATCGCACCTGTCTGAGGCCCGGGAACTGCCGCCGCTGCAATTGCCCCATCCGGCGCTGAAGGTGGCCGCCGATGTGATCCATCCGATCGCGGGGACGATCGCGCGAACCGCCGAAATCGTGCCGTGGAGCGGGCCGGGCGCGCGCGATCTGCTGGTCAGCGGGGCGGGCCGTTTTCACGGCCACCGGGTGATGCTGTACCGGAATTTGAATCGCGACCGCGACGGAGTGCCGGTGTTCGACAGCGGCGAGAGCATCGGGCTGACTGGGCGGGACTTCCAGACGCTGCGCCGCCCGGACGGCGGCTTCGACCTGATCGCCTCCGGGGAGGGTACGCCGTTTCCCGGACAACTGGTCTTTTACCGGAACACCGGCAAGCCGGGCGCGCCGAAGTTCGGTTCCCCCCTGCCGATATCGGTCGGGAACCGCCCTTACTGTCAGGCGTTCGGGGAGCTGGCGCCGCGCGGCTGGGTGATCGGCGACCTCGACGGGGACGGCGTGCCCGATCTGGTCGCCGCCGCTGCCGACCCGGAGGAGTGGAACCGCAATGCGCCGGACGGGGTGTCGTTCTTCAACGGCCGGGAAGCCGAAAACAGCGGGCCGGGGCGCGGCTACGACATCGCCGGGAAGTGGCTGGGCGAGGAGTGCCGCTACCGCTTTTTCTGGGCGAAGGGCGAGCCGGACGGAGAGGCGTTCCGGTTCGGTGAACCGAAACCGATCCTGGCCCGCGATACCGTGATGCCGCTGCAGTGGAAAACCTATCCGCCCGCCCCCGCACCGGCGCTGCTGCGGCTGGACGGCGTCCCGCACCTGATCGTCGCGGGCGACGTCGACCGGCTGCTGGCGATGCCGATCTTCCCTGACGGTGCTGCGATGCGCTGCGGTCCGGCCGCCGATTTGCTGCGGGAAAGGAGCATGACGGAAAATTACTGGATCGAATCACTGCGCGCCGCCGATCTCGACGGCGACGGCCATCAGGAACTGATCGCCGCCGGAAATCCGGGAAGGATCACCGTTTACCGCGGCCGCTGTCCCGGCGACTTCACCGAAGCCGGTTCCGCATTGCAGCGCGGCGGGCTGGTCGAAACCGATACGCTGGTGACTCCGGCGCGCGGCGACTGGGACGGCGACGGCGTGCCGGACCTGATCACCGGCGACGCCTCCGGCTATCTGATCTTCTGGCCGGGGACCGCCGATCCGCTGGTGTACGGCGCTCCGGTCCACCTGCGGGAAAACGGCCGTATCGTCCACCATCAGGCGGGGCCTTCCGGTTCGATTCAGGGATATCACGAAAAACGGTGGGGCTACCTGCAGCCGACAATCGGCGACTGGGACGGTGATGGACGCAACGAGATCGTGACCAATGACATCCGGGGTGCGGTGAAGCTGTACCGCCCGGTGGCGGGCAGACCGGGAGAGGTGCGCTCCGAACCGTTCCTGTTCCGGGGCAAACCGCTGCCGGCGGCGTGGCGGGTGCGTCCGGCAATCCTCCCCGCCCGGTACGGCTTCGGCGGCGAAAACCGCGCGGTGCTGCTCTTTCTCGACTGGGACGGCGACCTGGCCGCCGCCGTTCCGGCTCGAAGCGGTTCGACCGAAATCGCGCGGATCGTAAAGCTGCCGGACGCATCCGGGAAACCGATCCGGCTCTGCGGCGTGCGGGGACACTGGGGACGGGCCAAGCTGGCGGTTTCCGACTGGGACGGCGACGGCGTGTGGGATCTGCTCTGGGGACACAACCTCGGCGTCTACCGGGAAATCTGGCCGAAACATCTGTCGCGCCCGAAAGGGGCGGTCCCCTGTCTGTTCCGCAATGTCGGGAGCAACGCGGCCCCCCGGTTCGGCGGATTGCAGGAGCTGGAACAGGCGGACGGCGAACGCTTCCACTTCCACACCCACAACAGCTCGGTATTCCCGACCGATCTTGACGGCGACGGCCGCGAGGATCTGATCGTCGGGGCCGAGGACGGTAAAATCTACTGGTTCGGGCGGGACGGCCTGCGCATCCGCCGGGAACCGGCACAGGAAAGGTGACGCATCATGTTCAGACTCTGGGACCTTGTCGCAATCATCCTGTTTCTGGCGGGAATGGCCGGAATGGGGCTGTGGTTCGCCCGCAGGAATACCAGCACGGAGGCGTACTTCCTCGGCAACCGCTCCTTTCCAGGTTGGGCGGTCGGGATTTCGATGCTGGGCACTTCGATCAGTTCGGTGACCTTCCTGGCGATTCCGGCGGCGGCTTACGTACTGGACTACCGGCAGGCGGTCACGAATCTGGCGCTGCCTTTTGTGGCGGTGATCGCGCTGATCTTCTTTATCCCGCTCTTCCGGCAGGGGGCGTTGACCAGCGCGTATGAGTATCTGGAAAAAAGGTTCGGCGTACTGGTCCGTTCCTATGCGGCGTTGAGCTTTCTGGTGCTGCAGGTGGTGCGCCTCGCGATGATCCTCTATCTGGTGTCGATCCCGATCGAGGGGATGCTGGGCATTCCGATTTTATGGATCATCATCGTCGGCGGGGTGGTGGTCAGCGTCTACACCGTATTCGGCGGCATCGAGGCGGTGATCTGGACCGATGTGGTGCAGACCTTCATCCTGCTCGGCGGCGGGCTGCTCTGCCTCGGACTGATGGTCTGGGACCTGCCCGGAGGCTTCGGGCAGGTGATCGAAATCGGCACGGAATTCAATAAGTTCAGCCTCGGCCCGCTGGAGGGAGGCTTCGGCGAACGCACCTTCTTTGTGGTCTTGCTGCTGGGACTGGTCAATTTCACCAACGAATACGCGGGCAACCAGAATGTGGTGCAGCGTTACATCGCGTCGAAGTCGCTGCGCGAGGCGCGCAAGGCGACGCTGATCTGCATGTTCATGAGCGTGCCGACATGGATGAGCTTCTTCTTTCTCGGCAGCTGCATGTTCGCGTTTTACCATGTGTTCCCGGAACCGGCGGTCGCGGCGATGGCGGCGGACGAGGTGCTGCCCCACTTCATCCTGACCCGCACTCCGCCGTTTGTCGGCGGAACCATCATCGCGGCCTGCCTTGCGGCGGCAATGTCGTCGCAGTCCAGCTCGATCAACGCGATTTCGACGATCTGCACGGTGGACTTCGTGAAGCGGTTCGGCCGGGTGCGTTCCGACCGCGATTGTCTGGTGATCGCCAAACTGATCGCCGGAGCGGCAAGCGTGCTGATGATCGGCGGGGCGATCGCGATCTGTTATATCCCCAAGGAGAGCATGAATGACTTCGGGCTGATCATCGGCTCGCTGTTCGGTGGCGGCGTGCTGAGCATCTTCCTGCTCGGCTTCTTCACCACCCGCGTCGGAAACTGCGCCGTGATCACCGGGACCGCTGTCGCGCTCGCATGCAACTTCTATCTGATGCTGAACACGTTCGGCTGGCTGCCGCCGGTTCTGGCGCTGCCGGTGCACTCCTACTGGACCACGATCATCGTGAACGCGGTATCGTTTCCGGTCGCCTATGGCGTCGCCCTTTTCCGGCCGAACCGCCGGAATCTGGAACGGCTGACGGTGTGGACGCTGCCGCCCGGCAGCTTCGGCGGCAACCCGAAGCCCGGCCTTCCGGCAATGACGGAATAGAGGAAAATCGGGGAAAACGCTCCCGGGGCGCCTTGAAAATGGCGGTACGGCGGATATATTGCAGAAGTTCCTTGATTCATTCAACTTAAAACAGGGAGAAGCGATGAAGGTGTTTCGATGGATGATGACGGCGGCGCTTCTGGGAGGCGTCGCGGCGCAGGCGGAGGTTCCCGAACTTACGGCGCTGGTGCCGGAGGCGAAGGAGTATGAGTTGATCGGCAAACTCAATCCGAAGGAATGGGGAGCGAGGGGATATGCCGTCGACCGTTCCGAAGCACTCTCCGGCGACCTGAAGCGGATCGGCTATCTGCTTAAATTGACCGACAAGGCCGACAAGGTGAGCTGGGTGTTCACTTCGATGGACGCTTTCACGCAGGTTCCCGGGCTGGCCGGAGTTCCCTCTCCTGAATCCGAGGTTTTCCAGACCTATGTGAGCAACCTTGAGGTGTTCAGCAACGTCGACGGCGTCAAAACCGGCAAATTCGAGAAGGGCAATATTGAAATCTGGGGCCGCAACTACGGCGGTAAAAATATAAAGGGCATTCCCGGCGCGACCGACAAGTTCGATTTCGGCGACCAGGTGATGCCCGGCGGCAACTACGGCTCCTTCCAGGTCCATAACTATCTGGAAAAACAGACCGTGTTTGCCTTCAACAAATTCACCGCCAACGACTCCTGCGACCTCGGCATCGGCAACAGTCCCGCCGGAAACCCGGACTGGACCTTCACCAGTTCTGCCCGGAATTACAAAAACGCCGAGCTTTTCATCGTCGGGAAGTTCGACAACCTGAAGGTCAGCGAAGTGGTCGCGCTGAACCCGGCCAATGTGCTGCTGACCGGCGTGACCGACAAGGACCCGCTCGCCTACAGGCTCGGCGAAACCATGACCTTCACGCTGACGGCCGATCTCAAGGGGCAAAAGCCGACCGGAGACTACTTCATCAAGTGGACCCGGACCGGCGACGACGGCAGGAAAGAGAGCGGGCAGGGGAAGGTTTCCGATCAGCCCGTGGTGGTCAGGACCAGCCTCGACCGTCCCGGTTTCGTGCGCATCTACGCGACGCTGGCGGATAAGTCCGGGCGCACCGTCCGCAAGCTGAATGCGCGCAAGCAGATGGAGCCGGTCTTTTTCGACGGCGGCGCGGCGGTCGAGCCGGAAAAGCTGACCGGAACCCCGGAGCCGGAGGATTTCGACGCCTTCTGGGACAAGCAGAAGGTGAAGCTCGCCGCGATGCCGCTCAAATTCACGATGGACAAAAAGTCCGCTCCCGATGCGAAGGTCGAAGTCTATGCGGTCACGATCGACTGCCCCGGACCGCGCCCGGTGACCGGCTATCTGACCATTCCGGCCGGAGCCGGGGATAAATCGCTGCCGGCGACGGTCCGTTTCGACGGCTACGGAATGCGCAGCGGCAGAGATTTCGCGCCGAAGGGCGGGCCGGGCAACCGGATCGATTTCCATATCAACGCCCATGGCTATGAACTCGGCCGGGATGCCGACTATTACAGGGAATTCGGCGAGTCCATCAAATCCAACGGGCAGGGCTATGCGTTCGATCCCAAGCAGAACGCCGACCCGGAAACCGCCTACTTCAACGGCATGGCGCTGCGCGTGATGCGGGCCTTGCAGTTCGTGAAGCAGCTGCCGCAGTGGAACGGCAAAGAGCTGGTGGCCGCCGGCGGCAGCCAGGGCGGGCTCCAGACCATCTGGGCGGCGGGACTCGACCCGGACGTCACCCGCGCGTTGCCGGGCATTCCGTGGTGCTGCGACCTCGGCGGCGCGAAGAACTTCCAGCGGCTCTCCGCCGGCTGGCGGATCGGCTATCAGAAGTCGATGGATTATTACGACCCGATCAACTTCGCGAAGCGGATCAGGTGCATGGTTGAAGTGCCGCGTGCCGGTCTGGGCGACTACACCTGCCCGCCCTCCGGCGTGGCCGTCTTCTACAACAACCTGAAGTGTCCGAAAAAGATCACCTGGTATCAGGGTTCCACCCACGGCTACGTGCCGCCGAACCCGCAGAAGATCGTGCGCGAGAGCAAGTAGCCGCAAAAGGATCTTTGTAATAAGCGCGCAGGGCCGCCGGAGACTTTACCTTCGGCGGCCTTGTGCGTTTCATTTCAAGTCCGGTGCGGAAATTTTCATCAATGCTCCAACTCGCACCATTCCCTGAAGAAGCGGAAAGGAGCGGCATAATTGGCGAAGCGCCCCGCTTGCCGCGATCAGCAGCGAAATCCCCGTTATGACCGGTTTTATACCCTCAAAATTTATTTTTTTACGAAAATAAATAAAAACAGACTTGCTTTTTGATGCCGTTTGTGTCATAATTAATTTACGAAAATAAATCAAAGGGCATTGGGAATGGCACGACATAAAAAAGACATCAATATCCGGCTGGTGGCGGAACAGGCGGGTGTTTCGGTTGCGACGGTTTCGCGGGTGGTGAACAACCGCACCGACGTCAGCGAAACGGTGCGGCGCAAGGTTTCGGAGGTGATCGAGCGGTTCAACTTCGCTCCGACCAAGAGCGTCGAACGGCGGGTGAACATCGGCATCGTGGTCGCGCTGGACGGGCCTTTGATCAACGACTACATCACCCAGATCCTCGACGGGGTCGCCGGCTACAGCGACGGCGGCAACCTCGATGTGACCGTGGTGCTGTACCGGGTCTGCCCGGAAGCCAAGACACTGCTGCAGACCATCCGGGAGCGCCGCTGCGATGCGGTGGTGATCGTGCCGGCCGAACCGGTCGCGGACCAGCTGGACGACCTGCGCGACGCCGAAATCCCGACCATGCTGATCAACAGCGACCTGACCGGCCCGAAGATGGGCTATATCGGCAACGAATCCTATTCCGGTGCGGTCAAGGCGATGGAATACCTGATCGCCTGCGGCCACCGCCGGATCGGCTTCCTGTGCAACTCGCTTGTCAACAGCAACAATCACACCCAGCGGCTTCAAGCCTACAAGGACGTACTCGCCCGGAACGGCATCGCCGGCGATCCGGCGTGGATCGTGCCGCACCATCCGACCGAACAGACGGCGGACGCGGGGTTCGATCAGTGCCGTTCGCTGCTGAAACACGCGCCCGGCGTGACCGCGGTTTTCTGCACCAACGACGAGATGGCGATGGGGGCGATCAAGGCGTGCTGGGAGGCGGGGCTGCGGGTGCCGGACGATATTTCGGTGATCGGCTTCGACGGCCTGCCCTACGGCAAGTACCTGCATCCGGCTCTGACCACGGTGCGCCAGCCGCTGACCGAACTCGGGGCCGGAGCGGTCCGCTATCTCGATGAGTTCCTGAAGGGGCAGCGTACCGTGCTGCCGGAAGAGACGCTCGGGACCGAGCTGGTGATCCGCGACTCTGTAACCACCGTCAAATAGGGGGAATCTTCATGTCGAACATTTATGGTTGTATCGCCGCGGTGCTGCTGACCGCAACCGTTGCCGGAGCTGACGATCTTCTGCTCTCGGACAATCCGGCCGGAAACGCATTCGATTCCGGCGTGAAACGGATCGCGACCGGCGCGGCGCTGACGTGGATCACCGACGGCGAATTCGCGACCGGATCCGCCGAACTGCTGAAAACCGGCAGCCGCCCGGACGGAACGAACCGGGTGCTGCTCGACGGGCGGCGCGGTTCCGACGGCAACTGTCAGGCGTTCGGCAACTGGGGCGGCCAGTATTACGGCACATTCGTGATCGACCTCAAGGCCGACTACCTGGTCACCCGCGCCTCGGTCTGGTCGCAGCAGACCAGAACGCAGGGAATCGAATCGCTGGAACTCCTGCTCAGCTCCGACGGCAAGAAATTCGTCGCGGTCGGCAGCGTGAAACCGGCGGACGACCTGCTGAACCGGACCGAGAAGCTGGGCGAGCGGATCGATCTCGTGCTGGAGAAACCGGCAATGGCCCGTTATGTGCAGTTCCGGGTCAAAAAGCATCCGGCCCGGATGCAGATGATTCTGGCCGAAGCGGCGGTCTGGGGCGCCCGGCTGCCGCAGGGGGCCGACCGGACCGTCTGGCTGCCGGAAAACCAGCGTCCCGAAGTCGCCGTGACCGGGCGCGGCATCGGCTCCGGCGCGCTGGCGCTCGACTGGAGCGGTTTCGGTTCGGCTTCACAGGTGAAAAACTACCGGCTCTACCGTTCGGCCAAGCCGTTTTCAAATGCGGCTTCCGGCCAAGCCGAGCGGATCGGTGAGTTTCCGGCCCGCATCACGAAAACGACCGTCTATCCGCTGACGCCCGGCGACACCCTCCACTACGGCGTCACGGCGGTTTACGAGGACGGCGAATCCCCGGCGGTGAAGCCTTTCACCTACACCGTGCCGCAACCGCTGGAGTTGAAGACCTTCGGCGATATGCTTGCGATCAACCATTTCTGGGGCGGCGGAGGAGCGCGCCATACGCCGCGTACCCGTGAATGGGAGACCGTCGCGCTGGACCTGCTGGCCGAATCGCCGTTCAGGACGATCCGCTGGTGGGAGAGCTATCCCGAAATCGTCGGGAAATTCTACGACCGGGGCATCGCCGTGACGACCTTTTCCGGGGAGCGCAACTACAGAAACGGCAAACAGCTCGGCATCCACCTTTTCGGCTCCGGCAACGAACCGCACCTGCACGGCATCCGGGGCGGCGAACACGCCAAACGGGTGGCGCAAATCAACCGCGACCTGAAAAAGGAGATTCCGCAGGCGCTGCTTTATGCTCCGACCGTCTGCCTCGACGGCCGCTCGCTGGAGTTTCTCGAAGCGTTCTACGCTGCCGGAGCGAAAGAACACTTTGACGTACTGGATGTTCACAACTACCTCGGCAATACCGCCGACTTCAGCTATCCGCCGGGCTATCCCTCCGGCAGCCCGGAGGGACTGTTCGAGCGGATCGCGAAGGTCAAGGCGATCATGGCGAAATACGGCGATGCGGACAAGCCGATGATCACCACCGAATTCGGCTACACCGACTGCAACGTCGCCAATCCGGTCGGGGAGATGACGCCGGAGCGCAAGGCCGCGTTTCTGGTGCGCGGGCTGGTGATCCAGCACGTGCTCGGCTTTCGGCGGGTGTTCGTGTACAGCTTCTGGGACGAGGGGGAGGACCCCAATTATACCGAGCACGCATTCGGCCTCGTCGATTACAAACTCCAGAAAAAGCCCGTTTATTTCGCCAGCCAGGTGCTGGGCCGCGAACTTGGCGACTGCGTGTACGATTCCAAAATGAAGGGAGCCGACGAAGTGAACTACGGCTACGTCTACCGCAAAGCGGCGGGAAAACGGTACGTGACCGTCGTCTGGAACGGCGCTTCCGGGATGGCCGGAACTTTCCGCACCCAACCGGGAACCGTCATCGTCACCGCGATGACAGGCGGTAAAAAGGAGGTCAAAACCGCTCCGGACGGCAGCTTCCGGGCCCTCTACGGCCCCGCCCCGGTCTATCTTGAAAGCGCCGCCCCGGCCGAGCTGGTCAAAACCGCCAAGGTGGAGAAACAGCTTGCCGCCGACCGGGTCATCCTGAAGCCGGACGCTTCAGTCGTGGTCACCGGAGCCGGGCATCGTGCCGGGATCGGCGCAACGCTCTCCAATCCGACCTCCGAAACACTCGACGTGCAATTGTCGCTCGAATCGCCGGAAGGCAAAACGCTTGCGGCGCGGACGGTCAGGCTCGCGCCGGGCAAGAGCGAACACGCAGTTCTCGCGGCGCCGTCCGGAACCGGGCTGATCCTCGACCGGTACGAGCTGGCGATCCATTATGAGGGACGCTACGAGAGCCGTTCCGACAGGACTACGGTTTTCGTGCGCCGCCTTGCGGAAAAGCCGGGCGTTTCGACCGCGAAGCTGTACGGCTACGGCAGCGAAGTCTATGTGCTGGCCGACGATGCGCTGGAGGTCACCGTTGATCCCCTCCGGGGCGGGCGCATCCTTGAAATCTACGACCGCCGCACCGGGTGCAACCAGATCACCGTCCCGTATGACCGGCTGGGCGGACTGCACAACATCGCCTTTGCCTACTGCATCTGGGACGAGGTCAAAGCGCCGCACGGCTTCGGCATCGGGCGCAACGCGCCGTATCAGGTCAAAGTGCTGCCGGACGGCCTCACGCTTTCCGCCGGCGCTCCGGGCAAGCTCGCCGTGACCAAGACCCTGACCCTCGGCGGCGGCGGCGTGCTGAATTTGAATGTGAAACTTGACAATCGCGGCGACCGCGAGCTTGCCTGTTCGTGGTATATGCACCCGGAGTACACGGTCGGCGGCGAGGCGGTCAGCCACTCTGATCTGCTGACGCTGCCGATCGGCGGCAAGAATCTGGACATCCCGTACTGGACCGGGCTGGGCGACCGCTCCACGCCGGAATTTTCAGACGGCTTCTGGATGCTGACCAGCCCGTCGAAGCAATACCGCATCCGTCAGGACTTCCCGCCGGAGAAGTTCCGCAAGCCCCGGCTCTGGTTCGGTATCGGCTGCTGCAACCTCGAAATGGAGAGCAGCCGCGGCCTGAAGCTCCGTCCCGGCGAAAGCTGGACCGGCGATCTGAAATGGACATTTTCACAGATCCGATAAACAGGAGGGAACACCATGAAACGAATTTTTACCTTGATTGAGCTGCTCGTTGTGATAGCGATCATCGCCATACTTTCTTTTCCCGGTGAAAAGAAAGTAGGCAAAGAAAAGCCGTATAACGGCATGTGCGTCACTTCGTTCCTACTTATGCCGCTGGTGGGCTTCGCCCCCCCGGCCCCCCGGAAAAAATCGGGAAGTGCTCCGCGCGCCCCCCGCAGGGGCATTGGCGTGCGTTATCTGGCGGCGGCACCTTGCCGCACGCTGGTGGGCTTCGCCCCCCCGGCCCCCCGGAAAAAATCGGGAAGTGCTCCGCGCGCCCCCCGCAGGGGCATTGGCGTGCGTTATCTGGCGGCGGCACCTTGCCGCACGCTGGTGGGCTTCGCCCCCCCGGCCCCCCGGAAAAAATCGGGAAGTGCTCCGCGCGCCCCCCGCAGGGGCATTGGCGTGCGTTATCTGGCGGCGGTACCTTGCCGCACGCTGGTGGGCTTCGCCTCCCCCGCCCTCCGGAAAAAAACGCCATTTACCCTCATTGAGCTGCTCGTTGTGATAGCGATCATCGCGATTCTGGCGTCCATGCTGCTTCCGGCGCTGAACCAGGCGCGGGAGCGGGCCAAGAACATCAGCTGCGCCAGCCAGCTGAAACAACTCGGACAGTTTACGGTCCAATACACCAACGATTTCAAAGACTATTTTCCGCCGTCCCGCTGCGGCAACTGGTCCCGGAATTTCGGCTACGCCCTGATCGACCGGGCGCAGTACAATATCGACCGCAAATTGTTCCGCTGTCCTTCGATGAATTATACCGCCAATCTCGGTGAGGATCCGCTGTGGCTGCGTGGCAGTTACGGTTTCAACGCCTGTAACCAGACGGCGGTAAACGGCGAAACATTCGCCGGGCTGATGGTTAACCTGACCATGCTGCCGGATAAAACATATCCCTCCCGGAAAACCACGCAGGTGAAAAGCGCTTCTTCCGTATTGATGATTCTGGAACTTGCCCCTGATGCCATCGACTATAACTCCAGCGGCAATCTCAAAAAAATTCACACCGCCTCCGGGCAAAGCGGCATCCGGCACAATGAAACGGCCAATTACACCTTTGTGGACGGGCACGTCAAAAATTACACCCTGCCCGTCATTTACGCCAATATCGCATACGACGCCGGGAACTACGACGGACCGTTGTGGTACAAATACACCGGCAGCATGCAGGTTAACCGTTAAAAGGAACTTATTGCAATGTCTCTTATGATTCCGGGGGCGGCGCTGCCGAACATCCCGTGGCAGAAGCGGCCCGCCGGCTCCAGCGAACTTGTCTGGCGCTACAGCGGCAATCCGGTGATCGGGCGCGATGCGACGCCGACCTCCAACAGCGTATTCAACAGCGCGGTCGTACCGTTCCGGGACGGCTTCGCGGGCGTGTTCCGCATCGACGACCGCCGCCGCTTCATGCAGCTTCACACCGGCTTCAGCCCGGACGGCATCCGGTGGGAACTGACGCCGGAGCCGATCAGCTTCACCCCGGAGTGTCCGTCGGCAGGCAGTTTCACGCAGGGATACGACCCGCGCGTGCTGTGGCTTGAAGACCGCTGGTACGTGATCTGGTGCAACTGCGTGAACGGCCCGACCATCGGACTCGGCTACACCTTCGATTTCAGGGAATTCCACCAGCTTCCCTGTGCATTTCCGCCCTTCAACCGCAACGGCGTGCTGTTTCCGCGCAAGATCGGCGGCAAATACGCGATGCTGAACCGCCCGAGCGACAACGGCCATACTCCGTTCGGCGACATCTTCTACTGCGAAAGCCCCGATCTGCGACACTGGGGCTATCACCGTCATGTGATGGGAGCCTCCAACGGCTGGCAGGCGACCAAAATCGGCGCCGGCCCGATTCCGATCGAGACCTCCGAAGGGTGGCTGCTCTTCTATCACGGCGTGCTGACCAGCTGCAACGGCTTCGTATACAGCTTCGGCGCGGCGCTGCTCGACCTTGATGAACCGTGGAAGGTGATCGCCCGCTCCGGCAGCTACCTGATCGCGCCGCGCGAACTTTACGAATGTGTCGGCGACGTGCCGAATGTGACCTTCCCCTGCGCCGCGCTGTGCGACGCCCCCACCGGCCGCATCGCACTGTATTACGGCTGTGCGGATTCGGTGACCGGGCTGGCCTTCTGCAACGCTTCCGAAATCATCGGCGCCCTGAAACAGGGATATTGACGCCGGAGGATTGGCGGAAGTTGAAGACGGGGGTGCTCCACGCGTGACAATGACTGTTGATCATCGGGTCGCGATAGGGGGAGCGCAGGGGCTCGGAGGGGACGAAAACTTCCCAGAAGGTGTCCGCGCCGAATTCAACCATTTTTCCCCAATATCGACGGGTCAGGGCGCGGGCGGCTTCGTGCCGGCCGAATTGTTCCAGCGCCAACACCATCTGATTGTGCAGGAAGGGACCGCCGGGGCCTGTCGCCGCCGGTTCGGCGATCACCCGTAACAGCAGGTCGGCGGCCTGATCGCGGGGAACTGCTCCGGCCAGCGCCATCCAGAGCTGTGACGCCCAGGAGATCTGCCCGTCGGGACCGCAACGGAAAAAGCCGCTTTCCCGGTCCATCCAGAGCTCCACCGCCATCCGGCGGAGGCGTTCGGCGACTACCGGATATTCGAGGACTTCGGCTTCGATCCCCAGTTCGCGGGCCAGCTCGAAAGTGCGCTCCAGAGCGTAGATCATCACGCCGTGGGCGGCGCACTCCTTTTCCAGATTCTCCTGCCAGTCGATGAAGATCCAGCGGTCTTCCCGCTCGACCAGACGGTCGTCCTCGAACTCCTCGAAACCGAGTTCGCACTGCCGTTTGGCGACCGGCCACAGGTCGCGCACAAACTCCCGGTCGCCGGAGGCGCGCAGGTAATCCAGCAGCATATCGCCGTACAGCACCTGATAATCGTAGAGCAGATTCCCGGCCACCGGCAGCGGATGCTTCAAATAGAGGCAGCCGGGCACGCGCCCTTCGTCCCCGGTCGCCGCCGCGAACAGCAGCAGGCAACGCTTTACCAGGTCGAGGTTGCCGAAACTCGGATAGTTCGCGAGCGCCTGAAGCCGGAGGTCGCCCAGCCAGAGCCGTCGGTCCCGCTTGGGGCCGTCTTCGAAACACTCCTGCATGCAGGCGGCCAGCGTGGCCATGCCGATGCGGTCGATCTCACGGTCCAGCCCGTCGCAACTTGGGGCGGGCGGCGGCAGTTTGCTCCAGTCGGCGGAAGTGGTGGTGTCACAGCAGATATTCTTCAGGCGGAAGCGGTACGCGTCGGAACCGGCTTCCACCCGGAATTTCAGGTAGCGGAACGCATAGCGGCGCGGCAGGCGGATCACGCCGCTCGGATCGTCGTACACGAACTCCTGCTCCTGCAGCCAGCCGCGGCCGAGCGTGCCGTGGTACGACGCGAAATCGCTCGCCAGTTCGAACGGGGTTTCCGCGAATTTGGCCCGGAAGCAGAACGGCGCATCGACCGGGCGGGTGAATTCAAATTCCAGCTCCAGATGGCCGACGCAGTATTCACCGAAGTCGAAGGTGAATTCGCAACTGCACGGCAGCTCCGCGCCGACGGCCTCCGTGAGTTCGCCGGCCTGGACGGTTTTCCACCCCTGCCAGGCGGCGGAATCGGCTTCGGGACGGACCAGCGCGACGGGGGCGACCCGGCGATGCCGGAGTTCGGGCAGCAGCCGGTCCGCTTCGGCGGCCCAGCGGTGAACCTCTTTGAAGTACATGGAAGTTTCCTGTGCCGGATTATTTCTGGTCGTCGAATTTACCGGTCATGGCGACGCCGCGGTTGTAGGCCCATACGCCGGTGAGCATCGCGAAGAACGCCGCCAGCAAGTAGGCGTGGTGCAGCTCCATTCCGAAACCGACCGCGCCATTACCCCTCGCCGGTGAGATCCACAGGATGTAGGTGCACACGATGAAAGTCATGAACAATCCCGGCACCATCGGCACCCAGCCCGGCTTTTTCTGCGAAACCAGCCAGACCGTCGCACCGGTCAGCGTACAGGCGGAAAGCACCTGATTGCCCCACGCGAAGTAGTTCCAGAGCTGGTTGAAAGTTTTGGAACTCTGATTCGACCACAACAACAGGAGCGCAACCGCCGCGATCAGCGGCAGGCAGAGCAGGACCCGGTTGAGGATGTGTTTCTGGTCGATGTGGAACATTTCCGCCAGGCTGAGCCGCAGACTGCGCATCGCGGTATCCCCGGAGGTGATCGCGAGGATGATCACGCTGATCACGGTCACGGCGCCCACCCAGGAACCGAGGAAGTACTTGGTGATTTCGCTGAGCACGTTGGTCGGGTTGTCCGCCATCATTTGCGGGAAGAGGTTGTAGATCGCCAGCCCCGCCGCCGCCCAGACCATCGCGATGACCCCCTCAACCACCATCATGCCGTAGAAGCTGGAGCGCGCCTGTTTTTCATGGGCCATCGTGCGGGCGATGATCGGCGACTGGGTCGCGTGAAAGCCGGAGAGGATGCCGCACGCGATCGTCACGAACAGCATCGGCAGGATCGGGTTGTCGTTTTCCGGCGTGAACATGCCCGCCTTGAAACCGGCGGTTTCGGTCAGCAGTTCGGGCATGGAAACGCTCTTCCACATCAGCGCGCCGAAAATCGCGAACGTGCCGAGCAGCAGCAGCCCGCCGAACACCGGGTAGAGCGAACCGATGATCTTATCCACCGGAAACAGCGTCGCCGCGATATAGTAGAGGAAGATCGCCGCCACCGCCGTCCAGAACAGCGCGGTCGACGGCCAGAAACCGTCGATCAGCCGGGCCGGGACGTTGATGAACACCGCCACCACCAGCAGCAGCAGGAAAATCATGAAAACCGAAAAGATGCAGTAGAAGGTTTTGCCGGTGGTCATTTTTATCAGGGCGGGCAGGTTCGCGCCGTTGTTCCGCACCGACATCATTCCGGCGATGAAGTCGTGCACCGAGCCGCCGATGATATTGCCGATCGGGATGATCAGGAACGCGATCACGCCGAATTTGATGCCGAGAATCACGCCGATCACCGGACCGATTCCGGCGATGTTCAGCAGCTGGATCAGCATATTCTTCCAGTGCGGCAGTTCCAGATAGTCGACGCCGTCGTAGTTCTTTTGGGCGGGAGTCGGGCGGTCGTCCGGGGCGAGTATCCGCTCCACGAATTTCCCGTAAGTGAAGTAACCGATGACCAGAATCAGCAGACCGACCACAAAAAGCAACATGATTATTCGACCCCCCATGCAACATTCTGAACCGGCGGATATTAGCCGGTTGATTTTCTGAAACGGATTAATATAATTCGTTCACCTCCGATTTGCAACCGTCCGCGGTGAAAAATTCTACCGGAAACACTGGTGCAGCAGCGCGGCGAAACGCGCCGGAACCGTCAGGCGCCGCAGCCACTTCTGCGTGATTCCCAACCGGAAAAACGGCGAGCGGCCGAAGGTGAAATCGAGCAGGCGGACAGCCCGGTGCATGTGGGAGAATTCGATCCGATCCGCGTCCTCGGCGAATGCGAATCCCGCCGCAAACACCCGCGCCGCCGGAGCCGCCAGCAGCAAATGGCGCAGCCCGGTGTTGTAGGGCATCTGCTGGATCTGCGTGCCGCAGAACTCCATCGTGTCGAGTTTCGAGAACCAGAACTCCCCGAACATCGCGGCGGCTTCGGGGGACGGTTCAAACCGCCGGCCGACCGCCGGGCAGTTCAGCATCGAAATCCGGGGGGCCCGCGGGTTCAGCACCGTCAGCGGCGCGGCGCCGGTGTGCAGCCTGATATGGTCGAGCGAACGTTTCAGCCGCCTGGCGACGCTCATATCCTCCGGGCGGTCGTCGCGCAGGTAACCGGCCAGAATATTGCGGAATTCCGAACGGACCAGCGCGTCGCAGCGGATTGAGGAGGCCAGTTCCCGCTCCAGCTCCGGCCGGGCCTTGGCGACGAATGCGGTCAGTTCCGGCGCGAAAGAGTCGTCCGCCTGCCGGATTGCATCGGCCATGCTCTTCTGATCGTGGAAGTCGAGGATGCGGGCCGCCGTGTAAAGTCGCAGCGGCCACGGCAGCTCCGGATCGCGCAGCAATTGCCGGAACCCGGCGTGGACCTTGCGCACCGTCGCCAGCGGGGCGGGGTTGGATTTCGAGTAGACCGCGTCATTCGCCATCCGGCGGCTGCCGAGCTGGCGCGCCAGAATCGCGATTTCGTCGAGCCGGTCGCCGAGCCGCCTGCCGCCGGGATGGACTCCGGGGCAGATGTAACGCAGCTCCGCCGAGATTCCTCCGTCCGCCCAGTGCTGGATGTGCAGCGGGAAGATCCGGCAGCTCAGCGGTTTGGCCGCATAGCCGTGAAGCCGGTGAATCTTGCAGAGCTTCCCGTCGGAAAAGACGCACCGGCCGTCGGCGCGCTTGCGCAGCGCGAATTCATCCGGTCGCTCCGACGGAGCGAAACAGCCGTCGAAATCCGGCACGTCCGGGAGCCGCAGCGCCATCAGGTCCGCCGCCTCCTGCCGGGTGACCAGCACCTCAAAGAGATTGCAGCAGCCGACCTCGCAGCAGAGGCAGCGCCCCGCCTGATCCGGATTCAGTGCGCAGTGGAAATTTCCCATCGGCAACGGTCAGGGCTTGACCTGCCAGTCGCCGCCGGCGGTCTGAATCCAGACGCCGGAAGGGGCGCGCTCCGCCATCCGGGCCGCCCAGCGCTGGGCGACGAATTCCGGCGTGCTGTTCTGCTTCTGGGCGACGACCTCGAAAACCAGCTGGCGGTCGCTGTTTTCGGCTTCCATCACCTTGCGGACCTGATCGGTGACCTTGCCGTTTTCGGTACGGACCTCCAGCAGTCCCTTGTTGTTTTCGCCGAGCAGCTGGGCGCTCTTGAAGGCCTTGATCTGGTCGCGGCGGGCCCGGCGGCGTTCCCGCACGTCGGAGCTGTTCGGGTCCGCCTTGAGGTCGGGCTTGCTGTCGGGACTCAGGGCCTGCGTCAGCTCCTTGTCCACTTTCAGGTTCACATTCAGGTCGATCTGCACCGGCTTGATCGTGACTTCGCTTTCGGTTTTGATGGTCGGCGTGCAGCCGCAGACGGCGGCTCCGACCGCCGCCGCCAGAAACAGTGGAACATATCTCATTTTTTACCCTCCGTGAGTGTTTTTACCTTTTCATTGAGCTTCAACAGATAGTTGAGCGGAATCGTGGTGTTGATATTGAGCTGGATCCCCTGGAAACGGGCCCGGGCCGCCGGATCGCGCCGGAGCTGGCCCGACTCCTCGTCATAGGCGAACGGCAGCGCCTGATTCGGCTGGCCGTCGAACTGGAGCTTGACCGCCAGCGCGTCCTTCTGCATCTCCAGATGGATTTTCGCCCAGCTGTAGGTGAAATCCTTCAACGCCTCCAGCGCGAAGTCGAACTGCGACTGCTGTGCGACCGCTCCCGCCATGCCGTTGACCATTTTTTCCGGGTCGGAGAGCCGGATCGTGTTGGAAACGCCAGGCCGTGTGTACAAATAACTCTGCCCGATCTGAAGCCCGCCGCGGGTCAGCCGCAGCGGAATCTTGCCGTACAGCGCGCCGGTTCCGGCGGCGGAGGCCAGATTGAGCTGGCTGACCAGTTCGGCCAGCTCTAGCCCCTCGCAGTAGAGCGAAGTCTCCCAGAACTGCCGGTCGGTCCGCAGCTGCAGCGAGTTGAGCATCACGTTGCCGCCGCACCAGTCGGCGCGCAAACTTTCGACGATGGTCTGGTTGCGCGACTCGATATCGAACCGCAGTTCGATGTTGTCGAGCTTCAGGCTGCCCGCATTCAGCTTCCCGATCGAAATGCGCTGTCCGGCCGGAGTATCGCAATTGAGCAGGTCGGTGAAACGGACGTCCAGCTTGATCCCTTCGGCATGGAGGCCGCTCTCCGGCATATCGAATTGCCCGTCATACACATAGCAGTGCACGCCGGTGGTGAATTTGCCGTTTTCCAGCCGGGCCGCGCCGCCGAGCGACACGGTCCCGGTTGCGGTCGCATCGCCGAGCGCCGGCACGAACTCACCCAGCTTCAGCGGCTGCTTCGGCGTATAGGGCGGCACGGTCACTTCAAAGAGACAGTCCGGCAGTTCTCCGGCGCGCGGTGAAACCCGCCCGCGGAACTCCGCGTAAACGCCATCGACCAGTTTCGTGTCGAACCGGCCGGTCAGCGACAACCCGTGGTCCTTCACATACAGCGAAGCGGAGGTGTCGCCGATTTCCCTGCCGTCATACAGGATTTTGCCGACTTTCAACTCGGCGGGCAGTTTCGGGGTCGGGCGCAGCGGCATCGACAGCGAAATGCCGGAGACCGCCAGCTTCCGTTCCGGATTCACCACGCCGATCCCGCTGCCGGAGATCAGGAAAGAGCGATCCGCTCCGGTCAGCCGCAGCAGCGGTACGGTGGCGGTGAAACCGTGTGCGACGGCCTTTATGTTTCCGATCAGCAGCGAGGCGTCTTCGATCCGCCCACCGTCGGCGGTCTGTGAAAACAGGAATTTCCAACTGACCGGGTCGAAGGACTCCACCCGGACCGCCCCCTTGTCGAACGAAAACGGACTCAGCGGGCTGGAGCCTTCCAGCCGCAGATGCAGCTCCCGGTTCTCCATGCCGTACCGCACATTGAATTTCTGCTGAATCCGTACCGGCCGGGCGAAGTTGACCGGTAATGCCCCTGCCGGAAAGTTGAGCGTCGCCTCTACATCGCCTGCGGCCTGCATATCGCCGCCCGCCAGCGTCAGCGCGGTATCGAATTTCAGGTCGGCGCTCCCGGAAGCCCGGAAGCCCAGCAGATCGGAGACCGCCTCAAGCTGCAATCGCGAATTTCCTTTCACATTCACCAGTTTCCGGTCGAGGTCGATTGCGGCGGAAATCTGCATATCCTGTCCGCGCGGAATCAGGTGCAGCTCCGCGCTGATCCGCTTCCAAGCGTTGTTCTCGCTGGTCAGGGTCGCATCGACCGGCAGCAGGACCCGGCGGCCGCCGATCTCGGCCAGCACCCGCACCGATTTTAATGTGATCTTTTCCAACACGACCATCGGGCCGGTCGCGTTTCCTTTCAGCGGCAGTGAAATCATAGTCCCCTCGCCCGATTCCCGTTTGCCGAACGCGGCGGCTCCCTGCCGCAGCTGCTCCAGATCAAGGCCGTCAACCGTCAGCCCGCTCTTGTCATGCCGGATCGCGAGCTGGGCGCCGCTTATGATTATATTTCTGATGTCCAGCACCCTGGGATCGGTCCACGGGAAGTGGGGGACGTAATCGACCCGCACCGAATCCACCGACAGCTTCCGGCCCTTGGCGTCGGTCAGAATCAGGCCTTCAAGGTCCGTGCCGGTCACGCCGATCCGGCGGATCGTCATTTCGGTGCGCTCCAGGCCCAGCTGTTTGAGATAGGGCGGCAGATAGCGGGCGGTCAATTCACCGGGCAGATACCAGTTCCAATAGATCAGTGCCCAGACCGCCCCGGCGCCGGTCGCGACGACCAGCAGCACGAGCAACGCCGCCAGGATTTTGGCGGTCACTTTCAGGATTTTACCGACTGTTTTCCACTTCGACATTTTATTTTCCTATGCAGAACCGGCTGAAAATATTGTCCAGAATATCCGGCTCGACCGTTTTTCCGATGATTTCGCCGACCGTGTGCAGCGCGTCGCGCAGCATCAGCCCGGCCAGCTCGAATTCCCCGCATTCAAAATGGGCGGCCGCGTCCGGCAGCAGCCCGGCGGCCTCCTCCAGCAGCCGGGCATGGCGGGCGTTGACCGCGACCTCCGGCAGTTCCGGCCGGGGCGTATCCACTGCTTCGCGCGCAAAGGCGTCCAGCAGTTTCTCAATCCCTTCGCCGGTTTTCGCCGAAATGCGCACCGTCGGGCCGTCCAGTTCCGGCAGAGCGCGTTGCGGCGCGAGGTCAAGCTTGTTCCAGACCGCGATCCGGCCGGGCGCTGGATGACGCGCCATTTCCGCGAGTTCAAGGTCGAGCTCGTCACCGGAGGCGTCCAGCAGCCAGAAGGTTACCTGCGCGCCCTCGATCGAACGGCGGCTGCGTTCGACTCCGAGCTGTTCGATCGGGTCGCTGCTGGACCGGATGCCCGCCGTGTCGGTCAGGCGCACCGGCAGGCCGCGCAGCACCGTCGAAGCCTCGATGGTGTCGCGGGTGGTTCCCGGGATCGAGGTCACGATCGCGCGTTCCATGCCCAGCAGCCGGTTCAGCAAACTGGATTTGCCCGCGTTGGGCCGCCCGGCGATCACCAGATTCACCCCGTCGCGCAGCGTCGCGCCGATGCCGCGGGTGGCGAGCAGCCGCTTCAACTCGTTCGCCACGGCGCGGATCCGCTCCGGGACCCCTTCCTCCCACGCCAGCTCCTCATCCGGGAAATCGAGGTGGGATTCGGCTTCGGCGCGCAGATTGTTCAGCTCCTCGTAAAGCGTTTCCAGCCGGGAGCTCAAAGCGCCCGCCAGCTGTTTTTCCGCGAGCTTGAACGCCATGTCGCTTCCGGCGGAAATCACGTCGCCGACCGCTTCGGCCTGCACCAGGTCAAGTTTGCCGTTCACAAAGGCGCGGAAGGTGAATTCTCCCGGCTCCGCCATCCGGCAGCCGGAGGCCAGCACCAGCTTCAGCGCCTGTTCCGCCGCCGCCGCGCCGCCGTGGCAGTGCAGTTCGACCACATCGTCGCCGGTGTAGCTGGCCGGGGCCTTCATATAGACCGCCAGCGCCGGATCCGGCCCGACCTTGCCGAGCAGCATGGTTCGCGGCGGGGCCTCCGCGAGCGAAGTGCGGCTCCGCCAGACCCGGCCGCCGATCGCCAGCGCGTCGGGGCCGGAGAGCCGGAGAATCGTGATCGCTCCGCCGATTCCGGTCGCCGGAGCCGCGATGTTGTCAAAAGTATTCATATCAATAACATAGCACGGCAGTCAAGGCTTTGCCAGTCGTGGGGCCGCTTTTCAGCGTTCTCCGGGCACCAGCTGCGGCGTCGCGATCACCGCGACGTGGTCGGCCCGCCCCGGAGCGCCGGAGATGCGGCGCAGCAGTTCGTCCAGCGCCAGTTCCGCGAGCATCCGGTTGCCGAGGTCGATCGACGCGGGGCGCGGGTAGAGCCCCGCCAGATATTCCGGAGTATGGTTGCAGGAGACCACCGGAATCGTCACGCCGCCGCCGCGCCGGGTCAGCACCCGGTAGAACAGCGCGGTCAGCCGTTCCTCCGGCGAGAACAGCCCGTCGCAGCCGGAATAGTCGGCACCGTTGAGCGCCGCTTCGAGCACTTCCGCCGGAGCCGTCTCAAATCCGGCGGTTCCGCCGGGCAGGGTCACGGCGATCCGGCCGCATTCGCGTTCCTGTGCGAAAAATTCAAAGCGGAAACCGTCCACCCGGGCCGGAAAGCCCGGATTCACGCTGGCGACATCCAGCACCGCCGGCCGTCGGCAGCCGCGTTCGATCAGGTAGCGCGCCGCCAGCCGTCCGGCGAACTCGTTGCCCATCAGCACGGTCTGCCCCTCGTCGGCCAACCGGTGCGAATTGAGCCACACATGCGGAATCCGCGCGAACACCCGGCCCAGCTCCGGCGCACAGCCGCCGTGCCCGGCGATGATCAGCCCGGCCAGTTCGCCGCGCAGGTGGCGCGCCTCCAGCTCCAACGGCAGGATTTCGGAAGAGAGCAGTTGCAGACTCCATTTGCGCGGCAGTTTTTCCGTGATCGCGGAAAGTTTGTTCACGATCACGCGCGGATCGGATTCCGAACCGGGCAGCATCAGCACGCCGAGCGTTTTTCCCGCCGCGTTTGCGGAACGCCTGCGGCGCGGAGCGGCCTGCTGTTCGCCCAACACCGCCAGCACCTGTTCGCGCTTCTCCGGCGCGACCGCCCCGGTGCCGTTCACCACTCGCGAAACCGTTGCCGCCGACACTCCCGCCCGGGCGGCAATCTCCCTGATCGTCAGACCCATATCGAACTCTCCATATTGTTGTTTATCATTGAATATACTGGTTGTTTCTGAATGTTTCAATGATTTGTTTCGGCGGTTTTGATTGAAAATCATTGCGGAGTCGCCGATTGTGGATCATACTATACGGCAGACGGATACAATCAACCAGGATGGACCATGTCATGAAACGGAAACTTCAGGGAATTATCGTACCGCTGCTTACGGCGCTGGAAACGCCGGAAACTTTCGACCGCAAAGGCTGCGCCGGATTGATCGAACATGTGATTTCAGGAGGCGTCGACGGCATCTTCATTCTCGGCTCCACCGGGGAGGGGCCCGCCCTCTCCCGGAGTGTGCAGCGTGAGCTGATCGAACTTGCCGTGGAACAAGTGGCGGGACGGGTGCCGCTGCTGGCCGGGATTTCCGGCGCATCCGGTGCGGATTCGCTGGAGCTGGGGAAATTCGCCGCCAATTCCGGCGTTGATGCGCTGGTCGCGGCTCCTCCCTGCTACCTGCCGCCGGATCAGGAGGAGCAGGTCGAATACTTCAGGCGGCTGGCCGGAGAGTGCGGCTCGCCTCTTTTCCTGTACAACATGCCTGCCCTGACCAGAGTGATGCTTACGCCGGAAACGGTGATCCGGCTCGCTTCGGTGGAGAATATCGTCGGCTGCAAGGACAGTTCCGGCGACCTGACGTTTTTCGGAACGCTGGTCCGCGAACTGGGAAGCCGCGATGATTTCACACTGCTGACCGGCCCGGAGGAGCTGCTGGCGGAATCAGTCCGCATGGGCGGCGACGGCGGCGTGAACGGCGGAGCCAATCTGTGCCCGGAACTGTTCGCCTCTCTCTACCGCGCCCTCCGGGACAGCGATTCGGAACAGGTTCGGCGGCTTCAGGCGGAGGTGCTTGAACTCGGCAAACTGTACCGGAGCCGTCCCGGCGCGGCCGGAGTGATCCGCGGCCTGAAATACGAGCTTTCCCGGCGCGGCCTGCTTAAAAACGTCCTCGCCTTCCCCGCGCTTCCGCTGCGGGGCTAAATATGATGTGAAGAGTCTATGGGCGATTCACCGCACCGGCACGTTGCCGGTCGTGATCCAACGGCGAAAGCGTTGGCCGCCGGAGGCAACCTGTGCGCGTAGCGCACAAGGTCTGCTGCCCGAAAGGGCAAGCAGACCCGCCTGCCTTTAAAACGGCAGGCTTCCCCACGACGTGCCTGAATCGATAATTGACCATCCGTTTCGTACAGTTTTCATGCTTTCCGAGCGACAGGCTTCTCCCCCTGCGCCCGTCTTTACGCTTTGCGGGATCTCCGCATCACTCCAGAATGATCATTTTCCACATTAAATTGATGATTTTCCGCATTTTAAACCGCGCAAACCGTAATATATTTACTGTGCAATCGAATTTTATTGATCTGATCCGGTATAAAAGTGAGGTAAATCAAGATGAGCGACTCATTGTTGTCGAATGTCCGCTATCCGTCGGTTCCGTTGATCGTACATGATCCCTATTTCAGCATCTGGTCGGCCCATGACCATTTGAACGACGGCTGGGAAAGCCATTGGACCGGTTCCGGCGTGGGGCTTTGCGGGCTGCTGCGGGTGGACGGCTCCTGCTGCACGTTCGCGGGGGAGCCGGGGGTTGCCCCGGCGATTCCGCAGACCGGTGTGGAAGTACTGCCGACCCGCACGGTTTACCGGTTTGAAAACGAACTCGTAAAACTGGCCGTGACTTTCCTGACTCCGGCGCTGCCGCACCGGCCCGATATCCTGTCGCGCCCGGTCACCTACATCATCTTTGAGGTGGAATCCGCCGACGGCAGGCCGCACCGGGCGCAGGTGTATTTCGATATGGGCGGCGAATCCTGCGTCGACCAGCCGGGAGATTCAGTCGTCTGGAGCCGCTACCGTCATGGGGATTTCGAGCTGATGAGCTTTGCTTCGGCTGTCCAGAATCCTTTGAACCGCTCCGGCGACAATCTGAGGATCGACTGGGGGCGCAGCTATCTCGGTGTGCCGAAGAAATTCAACGCCTGTACCGCGATGCGTCCGAACCGGGAGCTGCGCGGCGCATTCGCCGCTTCGGGAACCATTCCGGAAGACGATCTGCTCGACATGCCCCGCGCGGTCAGGCAGGGATGGGTCAGCGCCGCCGTCGCCATTGAACTGGAGGTGGCGGCGCAGGGGGCCGCTTCCGCCTGGATCGTCGCCGGTTATGACGACGTGTGGGCGATCGAATACCTCCACCGCAAACTGGCCGCCTACTGGAAGAGCTTTTTCAGGGATTTCGGCGGACTGCTGACCGCCGTTTATGCCGAATACGAAACGCTGAAATCCGAATGCGAAGCCTACGATGCCGAGCTGACGGCCGATGCGGTCAAGGTTGGCGGCGAACGGTATGCGGTGCTGCTCGGCGGGGCATTCCGGCAGGCGATCGCGGCTCACAAGCTGGTCGCGGATCTGGACGGGACTTTGCTGTTCTTCTCAAAGGAGAATTTCTCCAACGGCTGTATTGCGACGGTCGACGTGACCTATCCCTCCGCGCCGCTTTTTCTGCTGACCCAGCCGGCGCTGCTGAAGGGGATGCTGATTCCGATCCTCGAATATGCCGGAACCTCCCGCTGGAAGTTTCCGTTCGCGCCGCACGACATCGGCACTTACCCGCTGGCCAACGGTCAGGTGTACGGCGGCGGCGAAGAGACCGAGGATGACCAGATGCCGGTCGAGGAGTGCGGCAATATGCTGATCCTCGCCGGGGCGCTGCTTAAGTTCTCCGGTGACAAAGCCTTTATCGACCGGTATCTCTCCACCTGGAAGAAGTGGGCGTATTATCTGCTCGACAAAGGGTACGATCCCGAAAACCAGCTCTGCACCGACGATTTCGCCGGACATCTCGCGCACAACACCAATTTGTCGCTGAAAGCGATTCTCGCGCTGGAATGCTACGCGCTGATCGCCCGCGAAAACGGCGAGGCCGCCGAAGCCGGCAAATTCCACAGCGCCGCGCAGGACGCCGCGAACCGCTGGTGCGTCGACGCGCTCGACGGCGACCACTACCGGCTGGCATTCGACCAGCCCGGCACCTGGAGCCAGAAGTACAACCTGATCTGGGACCGGCTGCTCGGCTTCGGCCTTTTCCCGGAGGAGGTCGCGAAGCGCGAGCTGGCGTTCTACCGCACGAAGCAGGAACGCTACGGCCTGCCGCTCGACAACCGCCGCACCTATACCAAGCTGGACTGGATCGTATGGAGTGCGACGCTGACCGGAGATGACGCCGATTTCCGCGCGTTGGTCGATCCGCTGTACGATTGGCTGAATGAAACTCCGAGCCGCGTGCCGATGAATGACTGGTATGAGGCCACCGACGGCAGGCAGGTCTGTTTTCAGGCCCGTTCCGTGGTAGGGGGGCTTTTCATCAAACTGCTGGCCGATCCTGGGGTGCGCGCGAAGTATCTCGCCAAACTCAAGATTCACTCCTGAAAAGCAAGGATCGGGGATTTTGCCGCTGTCCGCTGCGGTCAGCGGCGAAATCCCGGCGGGGGAAAGAGGGCGGTGAAGTCGAACTCCGGTTCCAGCCCGGCCAGCACTTCGCGTTCCCGGCGGCGCATCCGGCGGCGCGGAGCGGGCGAAAGGTCGTCCTCTCCCGCCGAATGCAGCAGCCCGTGCACGATGTAAAGCACGACTTCGCGCGAATAGCTGGAATCGGCGCGCTTCTCCCCTTCACGTCTGGCGGCGTCGAGACAGATCAGCAGTTCCACGGCGGCTTCGCCCGGAAACAGCGAGCCGGGATCGTCGAAGTAACTGAATGTGATCACATCGGTGGTGCCTTCGTGGCCGACGAATTCCGCGTTGGCCTGCGCCATCGTCCGGTCGCCGACGAACCGGATGTCCAGATCCCAGTCGAAATCGGCCGGCAGGCCGGCCAGCTCGGCGGCGCGGCGGGCGAGCCGAGCAAGTTCACTTCGTTTCGGCCGGGGGTACCGTCTGGTCTCCCACGAGCTGTTCAGATGCTTCATTGGCGGCGGGTTCTCCCTGGGCCGGCTCGCGCTGGTAGGCGATCCGGCCGTGTTTCATGCTGATCAAGGTATTGATGAAGCTCTGCCGGACTTTGTCCAGCTCGGCGAGCGTGATGTCGGCGCGGTTGAGCTGCCCGTCCTGATAACGTTTCAGGAAGATGTCGTCCACGACCTGTTCGATCTTGGCGGCGGAGGGCTTGTCCAGCGAGCGGCAGGCGGCTTCGCAGGCGTCGGCGAGGCTGATGATCGCCATCTCCTTGTCGCGCGGCGGCTGGCCTCCGTAGCGGAACTGGGACTCCAGCACCGGGGCGGTGCTGCTTTCGCGCCGCTTGTCCGCGAGCGCCTTCGCGTAGAAGTAGTGGACCAGATCGTTGCCGTGGTGCTGGCTGATCGCGTCGCGGACGGTGCGGCACATCCGGTACTGGCGGGCCAGCGCCAGCCCCTCCTTGACGTGGTCGCGGATGATGATGCTGCTCATCTGCGGATTCAAGTTCAGATGCTGGTTGGCGCTGTCGAGGTTGTTTTCGGTGAAATACTGCGGCATCGAGAGCTTGCCGATGTCGTGGAACAGCGCCCCCGCCTTCGCCTTGAGCGGATTCGCGCCGATTTCCCGGGCGGCGTCCTCGACCAGGGTTGCGACCATCAGGCTGTGGAAGAAGGTGCCGGGGGCCTCCCGCTTCAGCCGCTCCAGCAGCGGATGATTGTAGTCGCAGAGCACCATCAGCGCCATATTGGTGCTGACGTTGAAGACGATTTCAAACAGGAAAATCAGCAGCAGCGCCAGAATGCCGGTCACGAAAGCGTTGGTGAAAGCCAAAGACAGCGCGACGAGCACCTCCTGCAGATGCGGGATCGAACGCTCCCAGAAGAGCAGGTTCAAATTCAGCACGAAGGTCAGCGGGAATACGGAAACGACGATGCGGAAGAAGTAGGAGCGGTAGTTGGTGGAGCTGCGCACCGCCAGCGCCGCCAGCGACGAGATCACCATCCCCTTGAGCGCGAGGTCGAACGTGCGCTCCGGCGTGACCATCATCGCGGTGATCGAAGCCACGAAGAACCCGGCGCACAGCGCGACCCGGTAACCGAAGATCACCGACAGCAGCACCGCGACCAGCGCCGCCGGAACCGCGATCACGGCCAGCGAGTTGTTGATGAAATTATTCTCGCTGACCAGATAACTGAAAAGTCCGAGGCTGTAGTAGTTGATCAGCAGCGACAGGATCACCACCAGCGCTACCAGCGTGATGCGCTTGTTGACCCGGACCACATCGGGATGGAGATGGTGCAAATAAAAAGCCGCGAAAATCACCAGCACCAGACTCCAGACCATGTTCTGGAACAGCACCGGCAGTTCGGCGTCGATGTTCGCCGCGTCGTCCTCCGCGCGGCTGTAGTCCTGAAACATCTGCAGCATCTGCGGCGTGACCCGGTCGCCTTTGGTGACCAGCAGGTCGCCGCGCGATTTGGCGCGCAGACTTTCGGTGATCGCCGCCTGTGCGGCGCTGCGTCCGGCCTCGGTTCTGGCCGCGTCGAAGTCCAGATTGCCTTCGGGGCCGATCAGCTGCGTGAACAGCGCCGCCAGCTGCCGGCGCACCGGCGGCAGGTCCTCGTTGGTGCTGTGCGACACGCTGCGGGCCAGACGGCGCCCGGCGGCGTCCGGGGCGGGCAGCTCCAGGACGGTCCGCTCGACCAGGCTGATCCGGTTGTTCTGGTCGACGGTGCGGATTTTCCGGCCGACGTTGCGGCCGGACTTGTCGGACGCGCCGATCACCCCCTGGGCGAGCATGGTGGCGAGGGTGCGTTTGAAGTCGCCGCTTTCGCGTTCCAGCGCGTTGATTTTCTCCAACTGGTCCAAAAGTTCCGGAGAGGCTTCCGCCGCCAGTCTGGCCGGGAGATTATCCGCTTCCGGCGTGAATTTTCCGCCGTCACGCTCCATGCGGAGCCGTTGTTCGGCTGCCTGCAGCAGCTCCTGAATCCGGTTCAATATCTGTTTGCTGCGCTCCGTGTTGATCCGGAAAAATTCCGGCTGCTCCTCCGCCGCTTCGCGCCGTTTCGCCGCCAGTTCTTCGAGATCGTTGTACTGGAAGTCCCGGCTGGCGTGGATGGTGCGGGTCGCCTTCTGGCCGACCACCCAGTCGCCCGGGTCTTTCAACTGTTTCTGTGCCGCCATCGACAGCAGAACCGAGGAGACCGCCCAGACCATCACCAGCATCACCACGGCGGGGGCGCTGGAACGGTCGAGGGCGTTGCCGAACTGTTCCAGATCGAACCACGGCTTGGAGTTGATCACCCCTTTGCGCCGCAGTTCGCGGCGGGCGCGGTAACGGGTCAGAAATTGTTTCAGCGAGGAAAACACGGCGGTTACTGCTCCTTTTCAGGCTGGGACGCAGGTTTGTCCTGATAGGCGAGGATGATTTTTTCCAGCAGCGCATGGCGCACCACATCGCGGGTTTCAAAGAAGATGAAAGCGATCTCCTGAATGTTCCGCAGATGGGAGATCGCGTGGCGCAGCCCGGAGCCTTCCCGGCTGCCGAGGTCGGACTGGGACGGGTCGCCGGTGATCACGCACTTCGAGTTGAACCCCATCCGGGTCAGGAACATCAGCATCTGCTCGGTGGTGGTGTTCTGCGCCTCGTCGAGGATGATGAAAGCGTTGTTCAGCGTCCGTCCCCGCATGAAAGCCAGCGGTGCGACTTCGATCACGTTGCGCTCGATCAGCGCCGAAACCTCGTCGAAGCTCATCATATCGTAGAGCGCGTCGTAGAGGGGGCGCAAATAGGGCATGATCTTCTCTTCGAGGCTGCCGGGCAGGAAGCCGAGGTTTTCGCCGGACTCCCGGGCCGGGCGGGTCAGGATGATCCGGCTCACATTCCCTTTCAGGAATTCGGAGACCGCCATCGCCATCGCCAGATAGGTCTTGCCGGTCCCGGCCGGACCGATCCCGAACACCATATCCCTGCCGCGCATGGCCCGCACGTATTCCATCTGGCGGCGGGAACGGGGCATCACCTCGCGTTTTTTGGGGCTGACGGAGATTCGCTCGTTCCACAGATCGCGCAGGTCGTTTTCCCGGCGGTCGCGGAAGCTGCGGCACAGGAATTCGAAATCGCGGGTTTCAAGCTGATGTTTACGCAGTTCGTAGAAACGGGAAAGCTCTTCGAGAAACGCCTTGACGCGGGCGGTTTCCGCGTCGCCGCCCCTGATTTCGACCCAGTTGTCGCGCGCGACCAGTTTTACGTCGAAGACACTCTCCAGATAACGCAGGTTCTTCACCTCATCACCGGCACAGGCGGTGTGAATGGTCAAGCCTTTTTCAAAATAAAAACGGTTGTCAGCAGCCATGATTCATTACAGATTCTCCGGCCGCGGGCCGGAAGTTGAAAAAGGCGGCGGGAAAATAGTTTCGCGCCGCCCGCTGGTTTGCCGATCCGCCGGATCAGAGCTGCGGAATCTGCAGCTTCATGCCCGGCTTCAGGAAATTCGGATTCTTCAGGAGAACCGGATTCGCCTTGATGATCGCCTCATATTTGCGGCCGTCCTTGTAGACCTTCTGGGCGATGTACGACAGCGTGTCGCCGGGCTTCACGATATAGACCGTGGTTTTGCCGGCGGGAGCGGACGTTTCCGTTTTGGCGGCGTCCGGAGCCGGTTGTTCCGGCTTGGCCGGAGCGTCTTTCGGCTCCGCGCTCTTGTCGGCGGCAGCGTCGACATCGTCGGCCGGCGGGGTGTCGGTCACGACCTCCTCGACCACCTCGGTTTCAGTAACGACGGTTTCCTCTGCGGGAGGCGGCGTCACGGCTTCGCCGGCAAGCGGGGTCTCCGTCGCCTTGGGCGAAAACTTGTCCACGATCGCGGGGGGAGCGGTGCGCGGCGGTTTGAATCCGGAGTAGCTGCGGTCGACATACTGCTCCCACTGCTGCTCTTCTTCGCCGTATTTGACCCCCGCCAACTCCGGCTGGCAGCCGGCAGCCAGCACGACCAGACCCAATCCTCCGAGTCCCAAAGCCAACGCTTTCATTGTGTGCTCCCCTATGCTGTAATTTCTGGATTTTTACGAAAAAACATTCCATGCGGAAATGCCTGTAATAAAATATAATCCAAAACCGCTCAAAAACAACCGCTTAACTCAAGATTTTTTCATAGTTGGCATTTTCGCGCCGGCGGAAGGCTGAAAAACGGCTTGCAAAATATAAAAAAAGCCCGGCAAATGAATGCCGGGCCGGGGGAAAATGCCGGAATGTACACTGTACATCCCGGCGGGGTTGGGGGAATCCATGTCGTCAGAAAAGCAGCTTCACCTCGTAGACCGGGTTGCGGCCGATCGCGGCCCGCCAACTGCCGGAAAGGCCGGGCGCCGTCAGCGCATCGGAGCCTTCCGGCCTGAGGGCGGTTCCGTTGAGGGCGGCGGAGACCTTTCCGCCGGCGAAGCTCAGCTCCACATTCTGCCACAGATCGCGCGCCGGCGAACCGAGATGGAAGGTGACGCTCTCTTTGCCATTGGCGGCCACGAGGCGGCCGGCGCCTACCCGGATCGAGAAGGAGCCGTTGCGCAGCAAAGTTTCGGCGGCGTTCTTTTCCGTCAGGCGGAAGACGAGCTGTACGCCGCGCGGAGCCGCCGCCGGACGGGGCAGGTCGAGCGTGACGGTTTCAGCGTCGGACCAGACGCCCCAGCGCCCCGGCTTCGGCCCCGCGGTGCGGATCAGCGTGGGCTGGTAGAACACCTTGCGGGCGAACGGCGACAGCGTGTCCAGATCGACGGCGGTGCCGGGGCCGGCCACGACCTGAAATTCGGTCCCGGCCGGAACCGCGCCGAGATCGACGGAGGCGTCCGGCTCCTCGAAGTCGAGGATTCCCCTGCCGCGGGCGGCGCTGTCGGAGGCGAGCCGGAAGTCCGGCTGTACTCCGGCCTGTTTCAGCGAATCGGCCCGCAGGCCGCCTTCGCCGGAGATGATGCCGGAGTGCGGATTGGCCGGATCGTTGCCGACTTCCAGATTCGCGTAGAATTCAAAGAGGCTGCCTCTCCAGTCCGGGCGCTTGTGCATCCGGTCGACCGCGAAGATATTGTTGAAATACCGGAAGTTCACATAGTCGCGAGCCGCCCGTCCATAGACCGGCTGCGGCGTGGTGAAAAGGTTGCCGTATGGCCACACGATCGTGTTGTTGAACACGAGAAAACCCGGATCGGGGGGCATCACGAACCGCTTGGAAACCCGCGCCGCGAGCTGTTCCACTCCGATTGCTCCCATTGCGGCGTGTTCCCAGTTGCGTCCCGCCACGCCGAGCTTGAATACGCCCGGCCGGAACTCTCTGGGATTCAGGGCGTCGGCCAGTTTTTTGAATTCCGGCGTACAGGTCACGATGTTGCGGTAGACGTAGATCGGCCCAGGCCACGGCTTGCCGCCCAGCGGCTGCCAGGAGACCGGCTCGAAAACGTCTTCAAAGCGGTTGTTGAAAATCCGCATGTCGCTGGCGTGATTTTCGGTTTCGACCGCGTTGTCGACGATCCGGCGGAACGAGTTGCCGTACACCTGAAAGTGTTTGGCCCAGTCCACGCACCAGCAGGACATCCCTTCAAATGCGTCGTCGACCACATTGTTGCGCACGTGCCAGTTGCTTGCGACGCCGCCGATGATGCCGGTTTCGTAGTTTTTCATCTTGTCCCGGTCGACGTTGACCCCCTTGCGGGCCCAGAAATAGTAGAAATGCTTCTTCTGGATATCGGTCCTGCCCCACTTTTCAACCGTGTCGAGCACATCGTTGTAGGTATAGGCGTGGTCATAGAGGCAGTTTTCCACGAAAACGGCGTTGGCGCCGCCGAATCCCCAGACTCCGCCGCGGCAGCCCTTGAAAATGCTGTCGCGCACCGCGATGTTGCTGCCGCCGGTGACCACGCCCGCCGAAACGGGGGTTTCAAAGGTGAAGCCGGAAAGGATCACATGGGCCGGCTTCCGCAGCGAGATGAAGAAATTCGCATCTTTTTTCTGGTAGATGTGCGTGCCGTTGGAACCGGGAGCGAACGGCGGCGAAACCGCGATCACATGGTCGTTCGGATCGGTCGAACCGTAGCGCCCGGAGGGATGGAGCCGCACGTAAAGTTTCTTTGCGGTTTCGTCGTAATAGAAACCGTTTTCGGGAGCCGGATAGCCGTCTTTGACCAGAAAGGTTTTCAACCCCTCCATCGTGGTGTAGGGATAGAGGTCGACCCCGGAATAGAGCACCCGCGACGGCGCCCGGCCGCACGGGGCGCTGTAGATGCCGAGCGCCTTGTCTTCCGGCTGCCAGCGGACCTTCTTCTCGCGGATCGCCCGGTCGGCGGCGGTCAGGACCACGCTGCCGGGCTTGCCGTCGGCGCGGAACGTGACCGGCTGTTCGGCGTTGCCGCCGCGCGCCAGCTCGACGGTTTCAAAGTAGATGCCCGGGGCGATCCACACGGTGTCGCCGGGATTCACCAGGTCTGCGGCCCGCTGGATGGTGCGGAACGGCTTCTCTCTGGACAACCCGTCGTTCGCGTCGTCGCCGGTCGCGGCATTCACGTACCGGTTCACCGGCGCGGCGTTGCGCACCGTGCCGCGCCCTTCTCCGGTCAGGCCCAGCTCCTCGTCGGACAGGGCGTCCTTCCAGACGGTGACGCCGCCGATCAGGGTGCCGGCCGGGGCGAGCATGGTGCAGTTTTTGCTGTTGTTCCGGCGGCCTCCGATTCCGATGAGCCCATCTCCGGCCGCCGGGATCACGGCTGTGACATCGGGGCATTCGACCATGCCGCGATAGAGCAGCTTCCCGGTGGCGTGATCGGTCACGGCCAGCGTCAACGCGTCGCCGGGGGAGAAGCGCAGCACGCATTCATACCATTGATCCGGCTTGAGGTCGGGGGCGTTTTTGCCGAAGACTGCCCGGATCGAGTCGCGTTTCCCCGAGGAAATCTGGCCCGCCGGCTTGCCGCCGTCGAGTTCATAGGCGTTCTGTGAGCCGAATCCCATTTCGAAGCCGCGCATGCCGTCCTGCGGCCGGTGGCGGGAGATGACCGCACCTGCCGGTTCCCCCGGATACTTGACCAGCACCCGGACCGTCTGGGCGTCGTCATGGCGGAGGGGAACCGCCAGCATGGTGTTGCCGTCGAGCCGGATCACCTGTTTTTTAAGCTGTTCGTCCACCGTGGTCGGCAAAGGGCGCTTCACCATCGTGCCGTCCGCCAGAATCTGGCGCAGGCCGGAGTCGCTTCTGGAACCGGCTCCCTGCCAGTCGAACGCGGCGGGCGTCGCCGCTCCCGCTGCGAGGAGACCGGCGGTGAACATTGCAATCAGGAATTTCATTTTCATAGGGGCATTTCTCCTTACCAGCTGTCCGCATCGTGCCAGAAAGGAGTCGGCAGATTTTTGGCGCCGGTGCTTCCCGATTTGATTGCCAGCAGATCCGCATGGTTCCGCCACGCGATATGGCCGTCCACGAAGCCGACATTCGCGCCGTCGTTGTGGCGGCGGGCGATGAAATTGCCGTTGTAGAGGTTCAGCGGCCGGGAGATTTTATAATCCTTGGCTCCATCGACGCCGGTGCTGGAACTCTCGGTGATCAACATGCGTTCGCTCGGCTTTTTGACTCTGGCGATTTTGCCGTAGCGGGCGTTCGTGACAGTCGATGAATAATTCAAATAGGTGTTGAACGAATAACTGTTGTTGGGCAGTCCTTCGTCATTCGGTGAAGTCAGTCCCATGCCGTCCCGCCTCCCGGAGGGGCAGAGCGCCACCTTGATGATTTCGGAACTGGAAAGTGAAGCACTGTCTTTGGCCAGGCTGCCGCCGAGGTACGGCAGGATCGTATGTCGATCCCGGGGGGCGTAGATCGGTCCGAAGAAGTACCGAGTGTAATATTCGTCCTCGGTCGAACCGATGATTCTTCCCCAGCCGTCAAACTCATTGGAATAAAATACCATCGCCATATTCAGCTGCTTCAGGTTGGAAGTGCAGCTGATGGCCTGCGCCCGTTCGCGCGCTTTGTTCAGCGCCGGCAACAGCATACCCGCCAGAATGGCGATGATCGCTATCACGACGAGCAGCTCAATGAGAGTAAAATTTTTCCTTTTCATGATTCGTGCTCCTTTGCCTTAACTGTCACATAATCACTGATATGTGAAGTTTCTTCGGTTGGACTGTTTTCAATTTTCCATAACATTTTCGAGGCTTCCTTTTTTATTTTTGCTCACGTCGCCGTATTCTGTCTTAACATATCAGTGATTATACGTCCCTTCGCCGGAAAGAGCGGGCGGGCCGGGCGGCAGCAGGATGCGCCTCCGCCCGGTTTCGTGATAATCGGAGGCGGTGGATTCCCCGACCTGAAGCAGCGCTTCAGGAGGGAACTCCTCCAGTTCAAACCGGTAATGCAGCCGTTCCGGTGCGGGATTGATCCCGAGATAATGCTCGAAAATCCGGCTGATCAGCGGCATCAGGTCGGGAGTATTCACCACGGTGATCGAAGGAGTGTTGGACCGGGCAAGTTCGGGATTGCCGAAAGAGGTGACCGCGATGTCCTCCGGCACCCGGATGCCGTGGTCCGCGAGGCTGCGGATTACGCCGCGCGCGGCTTCCACCGAAGTGCAGAAAATCGCATCGGCGCCCTCGAGTTTTCCTTCGCGCACCAGCCGGTCGGTCAGGCTGAGCGCATGGGCGATGGAGGTTTCCGGGGGGACGGCGCGGTCGTCCCAGACTTCGCCGGTGCAGCCGTATTGCTTCAGGGCGCGTTCCCAGACCGCCTGCCGGGGATTGGGATAGCTGAATCCCGGCTCCACGCTCAGGAAATCGATCCGGCGGCAGCCGCGCCGGTGCAGGAAGTTCATCAGGTGGCTGATCGCTTCGATGTTGATGCCGTCGAAACAGCGGATGCCGAACCGGGTCAGGTCGGTGAAGAGTGAAACGACCTGTTCCTTGCGCCGCCGCAGCTTGTCCAGCAGCAGTTGGTTGAGGGCGCTGATCTGGAAGAAGATCACGTCGAATTCCTTGTCCAGCGTTTCGTAGACCACGGCATCGTCACAGTAGCAGAAAGGGACATCCTGATAGCTGCAGCCGTATTTGCGGGCGGCTGCGGCGATGGCGCTGCGCCATTTGTCATTCAGCGCGATGGCGGAATGATGAATATAAGCAACCTGCAGCCTCGGAGTCCCTCCGGGGACGCCGGGAACCCCGAGGCGGCCATTGGCGGCCCGAACCACATCACCGTCATCGATCAACTTCTGCATGGCCTGGCGGATGGTCATATAGCTGATTCCGAATTCCTGCATCAGTTTCGGGGCCCCGGGGAGAGCGCCTGCGAAATAATCGCCGTGCTCAATCCGGCGCCGGAGCACCTCTGCGATCTGAACGTACTTGGGTATGGCCACGGTTTTACCTTTTTTGAAATCCAGTTTTCTATCTAGATATATTTCTGTCTATATTATGGCAAATTCCAATGAAATTGTCAAGAGTGGAATGTTGAAAAAAGTGATTTTTTTCCAGACAGCTGGTCGGGCCGGGCGGTATCGGCTGTTTTTATTTATTTTTTATTCGGACTCTTCTTGAAATCCCTGAAATGGGATGTATATTCTGTATCACATTCAACGGCAGGTTGAATTGCGTGCACCCATAGCTCAATTGGATAGAGCGTCTGGCTACGGACCAGAAGGTTAGGGGTTCAAATCCCTTTGGGTGTACCATTTTTTTGTAAAAAAAGGGACGCCGAAAGGATTTGAAGGAGCGTGAAACGCTCCGGGGAGCGAAGCATCCCCTCCCGTTCGGCGGGGTTCACGGCGAAGCCGAGCCGAGCAATTGCGAGGCCAATCCCTTTGGGTGTACCATTTTTTTTGTAAAAAAAGGGACGCCGAAAGGATTTGAAGGAGCGTGAAACGCTCCGGGGAGCGAAGCATCCCCTCCCGTTCGGCGGGGTTCACGGCGAAGCCGAGCCGGGCAATTGCGAGGCCAATCCCTTTGGGTGTACCATTTTTTATCTTTTTTGAGGAACTTGTCCTGAAGTCGCTGTCATATCCGTTGTATTAATGAGTATGACACGGGATGTAACACATCCTCACGAAAGACAACATCATGCAAATCATCGAAATAGAAAATAGAAACGCTCCCCTGCTCGGCAAGCTGCTGAACATCTGGGAGCAGTCGGTCCGGGCTACTCACCAATTTCTCTCCGGGCCGGAAATCCGGCGGATTGCGGAGTATGTTCCCGCCGCTCTCCGCGAAGTTCCGGTTCTGGCAGCTGCGGAAAACGCCGAAGGCGAACCCGTCGCCTTCATGGGAATCGCCGGAAACAAACTTGAGATGCTTTTCGTCTCGCCGGAGAGCAGGGGCAAAGGCGTCGGGAAGCGGCTGATTCTCCACGCCATCAACCGCTGCGGCATCCGCGAAGTCGACGTGAACGAGCAGAATCCACAGGCCCGGGGCTTCTACGAACATATCGGCTTTCGGATTTGTGGACGGAGCGAAACGGACGATCAGGGCAATCCATACCCGATCCTCCATATGCGTCTGCCCGATGCTTCCTGTCTTGCTTCCGCCGGAGCCGGCGAGGAGGCGCGCCCGGACAATCCGGAATTGTGACGAAATTCCGGCAAGCGGGAAGAACGGCGGATTTACCGGTGTTCAGATCAGCAGCATGCAGTCGCCGTAGCTGAAAAAGCGCATTCGCTCCCGAATCGCGACCTGATAGGCGGCCAGCACCTTCTCCCGGTCGCAGAAGCAGGAGACCAGCATCAGCAGTGTGCTTTTCGGCAGGTGGAAGTTGGTCAGCAGCATATCTTCGGCCAGCACCGGTTTGGGCGGGTAGAGGAAAATCCGCGTCTTGCCGTGCCCGGCGTGAACCGTGCCGTCGGGAGTGACGCAGCTCTCCAGCACCCGGACCGTGGTGGTGCCGACCGCCAGCACCTTATGCCCGGTGCGACGGGTGGAGTTGACCAGCTCCGCGGTTTCCGGCGTCAGGAAGTACTCCTCGGAATGCATCTGATGCTCCTCTGCGTTTTCGACGGATACCGGCTTGAAAGTGCCGGGACCGACGTGCAACGTCACCGCGGCTTCGCCCACTCCTCTGGCTTTCAGTTCGGCCAGGATTTCCGGCGTGAAGTGCAGCCCCGCGGTCGGAGCGGCCACCGCGCCCTCCTTTTGGGCATAGACGGTCTGGTAACGCTCGGCGTCGGCGTTTTCATCGCCCCGAGAAATATACGGGGGCAGCGGAATATGTCCGTAACGCTGCTGGAGCCGGTCGGAGTCCGTTGTGGAAAATTCGATTTCAAAGGTGCCGTCCCCGTTGCGCCCGATCACGCAGAAACTGTCCCCGTCGGAGTTGATCGAGCCGTCATTGTCCAGCAATCCGGCCGTCACACCCGGAAGCGCGCGCTTGCCCGGCTTGAGCATCGCATTCCAGCGTCGGCGTTCGGAGTCGAGCGCTTCCACCAGCAGCAGCTCGAATTTCGCACCGGCCGGATCGGAATTTTTACGCGCGTACATGCGTCCCCGCAATACACGCGTGTCGTTGTAAATCAGCGCGTCTCCCGGTTCCAGATAGTCGACGATCGCGGAAAAGGGACGGATCACGCATTCGCCGGATTTCCGGTTCAGTACCATCATCCGGGAACCGTCGCGCCGGGCGGCCGGGTGCTGGGCGATCAACTCCTCCGGGAGTTCGTAGTCGAACAAAGCGGTGCTCAACATGATAACCGGCTTATCTCCACTGATTGCCGCGCATCTCTTCACGCGCCCGCCGCAGCCGGGCCAGTTCGTGCGCCGTCAGGCTGTTGATGCCGTTGCGGGAAATCTTGTCGAGCAGCGCATCAAGTTCATGCGAGGAAACCGGGCCTTCTCCCGGAGCCGGTTCCGGCCGGGAGTTGCTTTCGCCTCCCCATGACGGCGGCTGTTTCCAGTCGCCCGGACGCACCCGCCGCCGGAACGGGTCCCACGGCAGCCGGGCGCCGAACAGAATCTTCAAATAGAGGTAGCCGCCGAGGAATCCGCCCAGGTGCGCCAGGTGCGCCACTCCGGACTGGGAGCCGGAGAGCTGGAGCAGAATCTCCAGCACCGTATAGCTGACCACCAGCGTCGGGGTGCGCAGCGGGAAGAACGGCATGAAAATCAGCACGAACTGCCGCCGGGGTTCCAGCATCGCCGCCGCCGCCATGATCGCGCAGACCGCGCCGGACGCGCCGAAGAGATAGGTCGGCACCGTGGAATTCCAGTTGAACAGCAAAAACAGCAGATTCCCGGAAACCACGCCGATCAGGTACAAAATCAGGAAGCGGGCGCTGCCCAGATGCGGCGCCACCAGCTTGCCGAACAGATAAAGCCCCCACATATTAAAGAAGATATGGGAAAAATCCTGATGGAAGAATCCGGCTGTCACCAGTTGGTAAACCTTGAAGCCGCGCAATCCGCCCCAGCTCAGGGCCAGAGTGGCGACTTCGGAACTGAACAGCAGATAGACCAGCACATTGGCCAGCAGCAGCGACCAGATCATCGAACTGCCGTCGTCCGGCTTGCCGCCGCGGGGCTGTTCGGGACGCATATAAGATCGATCGAATAAGCTCATTTGTGAAACCTCCTCATTATAACAATCAATAATATAACCCGCTACAACCGATTATTCCAGTTGAATTTATCCGTCTCCGGCGTTAAATTGGGTAAGAACCCTTCGACAGAGGAGATTTGCCCTGAAATGAAGATTGTCGCCGATGATAAAATCCCTTTCCTGAAAGGGGTATTGGAACCGTTTTTTGAAATGGTCTATTTGCCCGGCGGAAAAATCGGCCCCGCGGACGTCCGGGATGCCGATGCGCTGATCACCCGCACCCGCACCCGCTGCGACCGCGCCCTTCTGGCCGGAAGCAAGGTCGGATTCATCGCGACCGCCACCATCGGTTTCGACCATATCGACACCGCCGCGTTGCGCGAACTTGGCATCGACTGGACCAACGCCCCCGGCTGCAATGCGGCCAGCGTCGCGCAATATCTCGCCTGCGTTCTGGCCGATTTCCGGATCCCGCTCGCCGGGAAAACCCTCGGAGTGGTCGGAGTCGGCAATGTCGGGAGCCGGGTGGTCAGGGTTGGGGAAGCATTTGGGATGCGGGTGCTGCAATGCGATCCGCCGCGCGCCGAACGGGAGGGCGGCTCCCGGTTCCGTCCGCTGGACGAGCTTGTCGCCGAAGCGGATTTCCTGACCTTCCACGTGCCGCTTGAGCGCGGCGGCGGCCATCCGACCTTTCATCTCGCCGACGCGGCGCTGCTGGCGGCGATGAAGCCCGGCGCCGTGCTGATCAACACCTCCCGCGGCGAAGTTGTCGACGGAAGCGCCCTGAAAGCCGCGCTGCAGGCCGGTTCGATCGGAGGCGCCGTCCTCGATGTGTGGGAGCACGAGCCGGAGATCGATCTCGAACTGCTGGAACTCGTCCGCCTCGGCACTCCTCATATCGCTGGATATTCCACCGACGGCAAAGCCAACGGCACCGCGATGTCCGTGCAGGCGGTCGGCCGGCACTTCGGCGTGATCGAATACACCGGCTGGACGCCCTATTCGCTGCCTGTTCCCGAACAGCCGCTGATCCGGCTTGACGCGGCGCTCCCGGAATCCGAACAGTTGAGCGCCGCCTGTCGCGCTTCCTATGACATCCGGTTCGACGACGCGCAGCTTCGCGCCGATCCCGCCGGCTTCGAACGCCAGCGCGGCAACTACCGGATCCGCCGCGAACCGCCCGCCTATCGGATCGAAGGCGGCGCTCCCGTTGTTCGCACTGCCCTCGCCAAGCTCGGCTTCCAACTCGCGTGACGGGGGGGAATGCCTCCGGCGGCGGGTGCACTTCGTCCCCCGGTTCCCACGATCGGCAAGGTGCCGGCGTCAGGGGGGGGCGAACTTTTTGCTGCGCAAAAATCTCGAAACCGGGGTTGTTCTCTATCAGTTTATCAGGTCTATCGGCGGTATACGCCACCGGGTGCTACCCGGTCGTGATCCAACGGCGAAACCGTTGGCCGCCGGAGGCCATTTGTGCGCTACAGCGCCCAGCTACCGGAGCCTGATTGAAAATCAGGCCGCGTAGCGCACAAGGTCTGCCGCCCGACAGGGCAGGCAGACCCGCCTGCCGCGAATGCGGCACGGCTTCCCGGGGGGACTTCGCCTCCGGCGGTCGGCTGCTACCCGGTCAGGATCAAGGGACGCCTTGATCGCCGAAGGCGAAAATCCCCGATGCCGGCCGGGCTTGTTCATTGTAACATTTCGCGTAAGAGGCGGGCGATTGCGGTGTTGTCGTAGCGGCCGGTGAACTTTTCAGAGTTGATGCCGATGGCGGCGGTGAGTACCGGGAGCGCGGTGTGCGCATAGGTGCTCCAGCCGAGACCGGCTTTGGCGGCGAAAATGCGGTTGGCGGCGACGGTGATCGGTTCATGGCCGCCGTAAAGCTCGTCAGCTTCCGCTTCCGGAAGCGTGCGCTTTTGCGTGGAGACTTCCCAGGCCTGCTTCAGCGCCGCCTGTTCCGCGGTGGTGAGCTTGCCGTAATCCAGCCCGTAGTTCGTTTCGACCAGTTTGCAGGCTTCGGCGAAGGAGAGGCCGGAGCGTTTCCGCTTCTTCACCTCGGCCGAAAACTTCTGGAAAGAGAGTTTCTGCCGGTCCAGCAGCGAATAGTCGTTCAGGTAGGGGGTCTGGCCGTGGCCGAGGGTCAGGCCGCCGGTTTCGTGGTCGGCGGTGATCACGATCAAGGTTTCGCCGGGATGCCGTTCGGCAAATTTGACCGCCACCTCGACCGCCCGGTCGAAGGCAATGGTTTCCTGAACCGCGGCGGCCGCGTCGTTCGCATGACAGGCCCAGTCGATCATGCCGCCTTCGACCATCATGAAGAAACCGTTCGGATTCTGCAGCAGTTCGATCCCTTTCCGGGTGAAATCGGCGAGGGTGAGCGGGTTCGGCGCGACGGCCCGGTCGATCTCGTATTGGAGGCTTGCCTGCCTGGTCGGATTCGGCGCGACCGCGATCGCTTTGATGCCCGGCTTCAACGCCTCGAACTCTTTGACGGTACGGGCCACGGTGTAGCCGTTCTTCCGGGCGAGTTCATAAGCGTCCGGCCGCCTGCCGTCTTTGCCTTTCGGCTGAAGCAGCCCGCCGCCCGCCAGATAATCGATGTCGCTCTGCGCCATCTGGCAGGCGATGTCGTAGTAGCTGCTGCGGCTCGGCACGTGGGCATAGAACGCCGCCGGAGTCGCATGGTCGAGGCTGACGCTGGTCACCACGCCGATCTTTTTGCCGCGCCGGACGGCTTCGGCGGCGTAGGATTCGATCCGCCTGCCGTCGGGTGATTGGCCGATCATGCCGGAATTGGTTTTTTCCCCCGCGGCCAGCGCGGTTCCGGCGGCGGCGGAGTCGGTGATGAAGCGGTTCAGCGACCGGGTTGCGGTTACGCCGACGGTCGGCAGGCTGCCGAGGGTGAGCTTCTCTCTGGCGTACTCCGTGGCCAGCGCGACCTGGGGAGCGCCCATGCCGTCGCCGATGAAGAGAAAGATGTATTTCGGGTTTGCCGCCGCCAGCGGCAGCACGGCGGCCAATGCGGTGGCCGCGAACAGTTTTTTCATGATTTTCATTTCCTCTTATTTGATTTCCAGTTCGGCCAGTTTGAGGCCGTCGATTTCGCATCCGGCGGCGGTGAAGCGCAGGCCGTTCACATTTTCCGGGATCAGGGTGACCTCCCTGAACTCCTTCTTCGTTCCGGCCGGGACAAAGAAAGTCAGCAAACTGCGGTTGATCCAGCCGCGTTCCGGGTCGTGAAATTCGACCGTCACTTTTCCGCCGTTTTCTCCGCCCTGCGCGGCAAAGGCGATCACCTGATAGCTGTCGCTTTTGACGGCGAGGTCGCCGGAATTCCGGCCGGGCTGGAATGGAGCCGGACGCAGGGAATCCAGATATGCTTTGCCGTCGGCCGGATCGAGTTTTTCCAGCATGATATCTTTCAGCTCCACGGTGCCGGCGGAGTCGAGCCGGAAATCGATCCGGGCCAGATTCACATCCGGCGGCACCTGAAAGACCAGCTTCCCGGCGGTCCACTCGCCGTTGACCAGCGGCGTCACGTCGGTCAGGCGGCTCTTTTCCCGCCATTTGCCGTCGGCGCCGCGGAAGATCACCAGCAGCTTGTCGAGCGCGCCGTGTTCGGTGCGCTGCGCGTAGGTCAGCGAATAGTACGCGCTGCGTTCGAGTTCCACATCCTGATAGAGCCGGGCGAACTCCGCTCCGGCGAATCGCCGGAACCGCACCGTGCCGTCCCCGGCGATTTTTACCGTCGACAGTTTCCTTTCGGGGCGGCACTCGTGCTTCCACTGTTCCGGGGAGAGCAGTTCACCGGCCTGCGAGAGCGCCGCGAGTGCGAAAAGCGTTGACAACAGCAAAAATTTCTTCATCATTACTTCACCTCATTGTTCGGGGCATGGAGATTCTTCAGGGTCAGGATCACCGGATAGTGGTCGGAAAGGGTCTGGAAAAACTCCCGGCGGGTGGTGTCCACATACGCTTCGACCACCTGATCCTCCAGATTTCTGCTCAGCATCGCCATGTCGATCCGCACGCCGACATCGGGCCTGTAATTGTGTTTTTTCATCCAGAAAAAGCAGACATCCTCCAGCCCCGCTTCAAGCAGGTTGTCCATACACTGGAAGTCGAAGAAGCCGTTGCGGAGATTTTCGATGTGGGGCCGGGTCTCATAGCGGCGCGCTTCCAGCGCGGCGGCGTTGGAGTTGACCCGCGCCGCGTCGTAGGGTGACGGATTGTTGAAATCGCCCATCATGATGACCTTTTCTCCCGCCGCCAGCAGCGGTTTCAGCCGTTTCGCGTAGATTTCGGTCTCCCTGATCCGCACCGCGTACCTGAAGGGGGAGAGGTGGATCGACATATAGTAGACGCCGTCGATTCTGGCGAGGATATAACCGTGATGCAGCCCGTCGATCCGCATTTCGAGCATCTCGAAGGGGCGCTTGCTGGTCATGCCGATCGAATAATCCTGCCACGGTTTGCAGACGGCGGCGTAGGAGTGATCCCACAGCTTCGCCTGCCGGGCGAAGGATTCGCTGCTCTGCCGGGCGATTTCCTGAAACAGGATCACATCGGGTTTTCGGCTGCGCAGCCAGTTCGCGGTCTCCTCAATCCGCTCGGCGCGGTTGAAGCCGATCAATACATTGTAACCGATCACTCTGGTGAGTTCGTCCGCGGCGGGGGCCGCGAGTGCGATACCGGCGCCCAGCGCCACCAACAGTCGTTTGAACTTCATAAAATCACATCACTCCTGTTCTGTTGTTGTGATGAGGTAACATACCCCCGCCGTGTTAGGGGACGGTTACGAAAGGATTCGTTTTCAAAGAGGAGTGAAAAAAGCGCCAGTGAATTTTCCTTTGATGGCTTGCAACTTGTACAAGCGATGGTATTGTTCTGCAAAACGGGAATGCAGGACATGAACCGATCAGGAAAAAGAGTGGTATGGCTGGCCGCCGCCGGAGTGCTGCTGGCGCTGGCCGCCTGGATTCAGCCTTATGAGCTGATCCGAGTCACCGGAGGTTCGATGATGCCGACCTACCGCGACGGGCAATTGCTGGTCGGAGTGAAGGCGTTCTGGCTGCGCGGCGAACCGTTCCGGCGCGGCGAGGTGGTGATGTGCCGGGTCGGAGGAGAAAAGCTGCTCAAGCGGATCTATGCGCTGCCCGGAGACGAGGTGGTGATCTTCTCGCTGGATGACGGCTTTCACGTGATGGTGCAGGCCGAAAATTATCTGCGCTACTACCAGTTGGCCGAAGGCATCGGCCATGCGCGGATCCGCCGCTTCGAGGTGCCGGAGCACGGGCTTTTCCTGCTCGGCGACGCTCCGAATGTGTCGCTGGACAGCCGCGACTTCGGGCCGGTTCCGGAGGCCGACGTGATCGCCCGCATCCGCTGAATTTCTAGGAGTGTTTGACCGTCACGTCGAGCTGGTTGAACGGGATTTCGATGCCGTTTTCGCGGAAAATTTCCAGTACCCGGCAGCGAAGCCGGGCCTGCGTCTGCCACCAGCGCGGCTCTGCCGCCCAGAAGAACACCGCGAACCGGATCGAACTCGCCTCCAGCCCCCGGCACAGGATTTCCGGCACCGGGAAGCTCTGCACTCCCTCGGTGTTCGCGACCACCTTGCGCAGCAGTTCGGTCACCTTGGCCAGGTCGCTGTTGTAGGCGACGTCGACCAGCAGCTCCACCCGCCGCAGCGGATTGGAACGGGTCCAGTTCAGGAACTTCGAGTCGACCAGCTGGGTGTTCGGGATGGTCAGCACCGCGCCTTCCTCGGTCTCCATCACAGTGGAGCGGAAGCCGATTTTGCGCACGCAGCCGTAGATGCCGTCCACCTCGATATAGTCGCCGTTGCGCACCAGCTGGCCGGCCAGAATGGTCAGCGCGGCGAGGCAGTTTTCCAGCGAACTTTTCAGGGCGAGGCCGACACCCATGCTCAAACCGCCGAGCATCACCAGCAGACTGGAATACTTCGCCTCCATCAGCATCAGGCCGGTCAGGGCGAACAGCACCCAGGCCAGATAGGCTCCCAGCGTCAGCACCGAGGCCAGAAAGCCGGAACCGATCCGCCGGTCATATTTGCGATGAACCAGTTCCCGCAGCGATTTCAGCACGAAACGCAGCACCAGCGCCGCGATCAGCAGCCCGGCCAGCCGGGCGGGCGTGATACTCAGCAGGTCCTGCGGCAGGCTGATCCGGCTTCCCATCCAGTTGAAGGTGGATTCCTGCACATAGTAGGTCGCGGTCACCCACAGGAAAATCTGGACCGCGCTCCAGATCCACAGCAGCGGCAGCAGCAGGTTGTTGATCAGGATCTTTTTCTGCGGCCCCGGTTTTTTCCTTTCATGATTCAGCAATGCGCGGGTCAGCACCAGCGTGACCTGAATCCGGGCGATCACCAGCAGCCAGCCGAGCGTGACGGTGAAGCCGAGGTAAGGCTGGCCGGCGGCGGCGAACACAACCGCCAGCAGTGCCGCCGCGATGGTGGCGACACCGAAGAGCAGGTCGATCCAGTCGAGTTTCCGGCGGCAAACGATCATCGCGACCGAGAGTGCCACCAGCAGATTGACCGGAATCACCACCAGCTGCAATACGTCAAAGGGCGCCAGCGCCAGATAGAGCCCGGCTCCGATCAGGTGCTGGATCACCACCGGCACGTACAGCTCCATGCTGCGCCGGGCGTTTTCCACTTTGAGCCGGAAGGCGATGGAGAAGACCAGCATTGTGAAAGCGCTGAACGAAGTGGTCAGCGTTTCGATGAAACTGCTGTCGCTGCCGTTCAGCCAGCCGGGGGCGCACCACAGCGCCGCCGTCGCCGAACCGAGCAGCAGCCCGGCGGAGAACCAGCCCCGGCTTACCTCATCCTCGTGAATCACCGCGAGCCGGTTGAACCACGGGTAGATCAGCCGCCGTCCCAGCGGCACGACCGGAATCGCGATCGCCAGAAAGACGGTCAGCAGCCTGGCCCAGAAGCTGCCGGTGGTCGGGATGCGCAGTTCAAGCCAGTTGGTCAGGTTCAGCCGCCAGAGAGTGAAGATTTCCCGGATGCCGGTCCGGAAGCCGCTCCAACTGCCCCAGTTGCGAACGCGTTCCCACAACGAGGTCCCCCGTTTCATGAAAATGCCGTCCACGATTTGCCGTCGTTTCTGTTCGGCCAACGTATTCAGGGCATCGACCTTCCGGTCGGTCTCGGTGAATTTCTTCAGATAGGCCTGACTTTCCTTCAGCAGGGAGGCAAATTCGTTTTCGAGGCGTTCGGCGGCGGTCAGACACTGCCGCAGCTGGGCTTGAAAGGGAGCGGCGGAAGCGGTGTTGAAATCCTCTTCCAGATCTGCTTTCAGCCGTTTCAGCCGTTCAAGTGCATCGGAAAGGATTTCGCAGTTGCGTTCGAGCTGGAGAAGGTAATCGTCGAACTGCTGTTTGAGATCGCTGATCTGCCGGCAGCGCATCAGCGCTTCAAAGCCGCCGGTGTCGCCGTAGGAATCAAGCAGAAAATCGAATTTGGCGCTCTGGTTCTCAGTGAACGTCAGGATCCGGTCGTACTCGCCGAACTGCTTCAGGATGGAGCCGCGCCGGTCGCGGATCATCGCGTTGTAGTTGTCCGCGAGCAGTTGGAAATGCTTCAGCATCACATCCCAGTCGGGAGCGCGCTCGTCGAGCGCCGCCGAACGGCCGGGAACCGACAGTGCGCCAAGCGTCAGAATCAGCAGCAGCCAGCGATACATTTTTCTCTCCCGCAAGGTCAGGCCCGTTTTGCGGCGGCAAGCGCCAGGTATTCCGCTTCAAGGATATCGGCCATGCGGCGCCAGTCGAAACGCTCGCGCACCAGTTCACGGCCGTTGCGGCCCATGGTTTCGCGCAGCGCGTCGTCCCGCCAGATTTTCCGGGTCGCTTCGACGACCTGTTCGACCTTTTCCGGTTCGATGCAGAAGCCGGTTTGGCCGTCGAGGATCACTTCCGGCGTGCCGTCCAGCCGGTAGCCGATCGCCGGAATCCCGGTTGCGAGCGCCTGCACCACCGAACGCGGCAGCCCCTCGCGCAGCGACAGATGCCACAGCAGATCCGCCTGCGCCAGATGGCGGGCCACCTGGTCCGGTGCAATCAGCCCGGCGAAGTGGAAGTGCCCGGTCAGGCCGAGCCCCGCGATCCGCCGCCGGAGCTCATCGTACATCGGGCCGTCGCCGATGATCAGCAAATGGGTGTCGGGGAACTCCCGGATCAGCTCCGCCGCCGCCGGGATCACATATTCGTAGCCTTTCAGCGGAAAGAGCCGGGCGACCGTCGCGATCACCCGCGCCCGCTCCGGAATCCCCAGCTCCCGGCGCAGCTCCGGTTCCCGCGATGCGTTCGCAAAGCGGGAGGTATCCATGCCGCTGTAGACGACCATATACTTTTCGCGCGGCGCGATGCGGGCGGCGACGCACTGGTCGATCATCGCCTGCGCGACCGCGTAAATCTTGTCGCACTGTTTCGCGGCCAGCCGTTCGGAGAGCTTGTAGAGGGAGTTCCTCCACCCCTTTTCATACGGGTGGAACGCCTGTCCGTGCACGGTGTGCACCACCACCGGGATTCCGGCGGCGCGCGCCGCGAAGCGGCCGACCACCCCGGCCTTGGAGCTGTGGGTATGCACCACGTCGAAGTTCCGCTCCCGGAAGAACCGCTTGAGTCTGCCGTATGCTTCCAGATCGCGCACCGGATTCAGCTCCCGGACCAGTTCGGGCATCTCGACGATCTCGAACTCCGGGAAATCGACGTGGGCCAGCAGCCTGCCCTCCCGTCCCGGCGACGGCCCGGTGACCAGCACGACCTCGTGCCCCTTCCGCAGGTGGCCGAGACAGGTCAGCAACGTATTCTCCTGCGCGCCGCCGACGATCATGCGGGTGATCACGTGGCATATTTTCAATTTTCGCGGTTCAGAACTCATGTTCCCAAATCTCCAGCACGCTGCCGTAGGCGATGACCCGGACGGTGTCCGGGGCTTCCGGGCGGCGCAGCGTGAACCGCCAGCCCGAATCGCATTGATCGACCGATATCTTCACTTTAAAAGTAGACCCGGGATTGAAATATTCAACCTCGAAATGTGTTTTTTGATCGAGAATCCGGCAGAATCCGCCGCCGCTCCGGTCCGACGGCAGCAGCGGCGTCTCCGGCGCGTACCGTTCCAGAGAATCGGTGAACCGCCAGCCGTGGCGGTCGAGTTCCGGCAGAACGATCCGCCTGACCGGCAGTGTGCGCAGCAGCGCCGGAAGCCCCGCCACCGCATCCCGGCGCGGCCGGGTCAGGTAAGCCGCCTCCAGTTCCGTGACGCCGCGGCGGCGCAGCAGTTCGGCCAGCATCGCGCCGCTGTCGCCGCCCGGCAGGTTCACCGCCACCGCGAGATTGCGGGTAGGCTCGGCGACGGCGACCAGCGGGATATCGCTGCGGCCGCCCGCCATCGCGATCACCGCCGGCGGTTCGCAATTCGCCCGGAATATCCATGAAACGGCAAGCAGCAGCATCACGGCGCCGCCGGAGAACGCAATCCTGCGGGATCTCACCCCGAGCAGCAGGAAAAGCCCCAGATAGAAGAGCCAGACTTCGAACAGCGAGGGGCGGACCGCCGGAATCCGGTCGAACAGTTCCGCCGTCGCCGAGGTGATCGCTCCGAGCAGATCGAATACCGCGGTCAGCAGCCACGCTCCCGCCGCATTCAGCGCACCGCCGCAGAAGCTCAGCGTCAGCTTCAGGAACAGGATCGGGAAAAGCACCGCTACCACCGGCAGCAGCAGCAAATTCGCCGCGATCGACCCCGGCAGCAGCAGCCCCTGCATCCGCAGCGAAATCGCCGCTCCGCCCAGAAAGGCGACGGTGCAGCCGGCGACCGCGAACAGCAGATGGTTCAGCCGGTAGAGCCGGGCGGCGGCGCCGCCCCGTCCCGCGCCGAGCATATAGTTGAGCTGCTCGCCGGCCAGCTCCTTATAATCGTGGAACCGCTGCGATGCGAGGATCAGCACACCGGTGATCACGAACGAATACTGGAAACCGACATCGAACACCAGCGGCGGGTTGGCCAGCACCAGCAGCGCCGCCGCCAGGCAGAGGGTGTTGAACGTGGGGGTGTACAGCAGCAGCGTCCGCAGCAGGCACATCAGGGCGATCATATAGAACGCCCGCATCGCCGGGGCGTTGGCTCCGGTGGAGATCACATAGAGCAGCACCAGCCCCGCCAGCAGCGGATAGCGGACCCGAAACGGGAATAACCGCAATTCCCACAGCAGCAGCCCGGCCAGAATCGCCACATGCATGCCGCTGACCGAAAAAAGGTGCACGGTCCCGGAGTCGATGAACGCGCGCCGCGAACCGGAGTCCAGCCCGCCGGAAACGCCGAAAAAGAGCGCGGCGGCGAGGCGGCGCACCGAATCGGAGGAAACTTGCGACAGCACCCGCTCCAGCACCGCGTCGCGGATGCGGCACAACCCGGCGTCGAAGCCGGAGGGCGGTTCCTTCATCTGTATTTGTTCCGCCCGCAGGCTCCGACTCGCGCCGCGTCCGGCGAGATAGGAGGCGAAATCCATGCCGCCGGTTTCGATCTGCAACTTGCCGTCTACGCGGCGGACCGCCTGATGGGTGGGGAGTTCCAGCGTCCCTTCCACTTCGGCGACGCTGCCGACCGGCGGGGCAGCCTGTTCGGGATCGGGCAGCCGCAGCAGCACGGTGCCGGAGAGCGGCCGGAATTCCGGCTCGCCGGTCAGCCGCCGCGAGAGCAATTCGGCTGAAAAGAGCCGGGGAGGCGGGATACCCGGCACCGCCGTGATCCGCCGGTCTGTGACCTTGACCCGGAACGTGCCGTAGACATTGCGTTCCGGCAGTCCGTCCAATTTCAGCGACCGGTGATCATGGACGGCGGCGGCTCCGGCCAGAACCGCGCCGGCTGCCGCCGCCAGCGCGATCCGGGGCGGCAGCAGCAAACCCGCCGCGGCGAGGAATACGGCGGCGGTCACGGTTCCCGCCGCGGAAAAGCCGGAGGCAAAGCAGCAGGCTCCCGCGATGATTCCGGCGGCGAACGCGAGTTCCGCCCGTACCGGCAGCTCCGGCTTTTTCCATTGTCGCATCATGCAATCCTCATGTTCAGGCAGATAATCCTAGCACCGATTCGGGGATTTGCAATCCGTTTCGGCGCAAATCGGCTGGAAAAAGCGGGCGTGGAATGATAAATTATCAAAAATCGTCCCGATTTATAACCTGCAACCGTGTGGTCTATGAAAACTGTGTTCTGGAAGCAACTGTACGCCTCGTTTGAAGCCTTTCTTGATGCGGACGGCTCCCGTCCCGACGAGGGCAGGCTCGAAAAAATCTTTTACATCCTTGCCGCGGGGTGGCTGGTGCTGTGGACGCTGCTTCCGTCGCTCTGCGTCGGCAACGCCTTCATCGACGTTTCGGAGAACGTCGCGTGGGGGCAGCATTTCCAGTTCGGCTACGACAAGAATCCCTACTTCGGCGCCTGGCTCACCTATTGGAGTTACCGGCTGATCCCCTCCGAGTGCGTCAGCTACTTCCTGAGCCAATGCTCGGTGCTGCTGGCGGTGGTTTCGATGTGGAAGCTGGGGCTGGACATCTTCCGGAGCCGCTTTCACGCGCTGGCGGCGGTGCTGCTGATGCTGCTGATCCCGTACCATTCGCACTCCGCGTGCGAGTTCAACGACGACGTGATCGAAATCGGTTTGTGGGCGCTGTTCATCCTCTTTTTCCACCGCGCGGTGGAAAAGCAGCGCATCGGCGACTGGCTGATGGTCGGGCTGGCCGCCGGACTCGCTTTCATGACCAAATATCTCGGCGCGGCGCTGTTCCTGTCGCTCGGAGTGCTGCTGGTGTTCACCGCCAGAGGGCGGCAGTCGTGGAAGCGGTGGGGAATCTATCTGGCCGGCGCGGTGTTTCTGGTGCTGGTGCTGCCGAACATCGTGTGGCTGTTCCGGAACGACTTCATCGCGTTCCGCTATGCGGCGCAGCGGGCGGAGCTGGATCAGGAGATCACCCTCCTCAGCCACCTGACCCGGCCGCTGGAGCTGCTGCTCGGTTTCGCGTCGCGGCTGATCCTGCCGTTTGCGGCGGTGCTGTTCTTTTTCCGACGCGGGCGCGAAAGGATCGCTTCCAAGTATGATGTGTGGTTTCTGTCGCTGGCGGCGTTCGGCCCCGCCGCGCTGTCGGCGCTGTTCGCGGCGGTGACCGGGGGCGAGGTGCTCTCGTCGTGGACCACGCCGTACTACGTCGCCTCCGGCGTGTTCCTGGTGATGCTGATGCGCCCGGAGCCGGGGCGGTTCCGGCTGAAGCTCTTTTTGATCTTCTTCACGGTCCTCTCCGTCATTTTTGCAATCGTGTTCGGTTATGAATATCTGTTGAAACGGCCCTACCTGAAAAAGCGGATCGCCTACGACACCTATCCGGGCCGGGAGTCCGCCGAATACCTGACCGCCGAGTGGCGCAGGCGTTACAACCGGCCGCTCAAATACGCGGTCGGCATGCGGCGCGAGGCGTGCAACCTGACCTTCTATTCGCCGGATATGCCGGTCTCGTACTTCGACGCAGACGTGGCGCTGAGCCAGTGGATCGACCCGGCGGAGGTCGACCGGGAGGGGGCGGTCTTTTTATGGCCGGCGGATGCGGCGCCCGGCTGGCTGGAGCCGTATCAGGGGAGGCTGGTGCATCTTCCCGAGCTGGAATTCGGCCGCGCCGTCGCGCCGTGGTTCCGGGCCGTCGCGGGAAAAACGCCGCCTTTCCGGCTGAAAGCCGCCTTTCTGCCGCCGCAAAAACCGTAATTTCCGGCAAATCCCCTTGATATTGCCGGAAAAACGGTTATAGTCAGTTTTGAAATCTGAACTATCAGGAGGCTCAAAATGAAATATCCGGCCGGAATCGTTGCACTCATGGCGGCGGCCGCTGCGCTGTTCGCGTATGAATGGGCGCCGATGGAGATCAGGACCAGGGACGGACAGGTGTTTCCCGAAGCCTCGGTGGAACAACTGACGCCGTCGATGATCGACATCAGCTATGTGAAAGACGGGCATGTGGCCCTGAAAGGCCTCAACCTGTCCGAGTTGACGCCGGAGCTTCAGGAGAAGTTCCACTATGACCCGAAAGCGGCGGCGGAGTATCAGGCCAGAATTGAAAAATATAAGAACATCGATCTTGCGCGCGGCACTTCCGAGGACCTTGCAGCGCTGCCGCCGCGGGAGGAGACGGAGGAGGAAAAACTCGCCCGGATCCGCCGCAGCATCGAAAGCCGGCTGGCCGGAAAGGACATCGAAATCAATCCGGACGATCTCGATTACGTGCTCACCGCCGGCCGCCGCGCGGTGACCGTCAGCACCGTCGAACCGGCCCGGAACGGCACGGTGGTCCGGGTGCTGGAGGACCAGAGCACCCGCGAGAAGCTGCCCGGTATGATCATGATCCACGATGTGAAGCTGGCCGAAGGGCGGCCGTGGACCGGTTTCATCTACCCGACCGGGCTGAAAGCGCGGCTGCGCGGGGAAAACCAGCTGCCGGTTTTCTGCGATTCGCTGGAGGCGGCGCGGGAGCTGCTCGATATCTATCTGGATATCTACAGCGAATTCGCGCTGAACAACACTCCCGCCTCCCCGGACGCGCAGCAGGCCGCCCAGCCTCCCGACCAGAGCGTCGCCGATGCGCAGCAGCAGACTTCGGCGGCCGACAACTCCAGCGGAATCGATTACAAAGGGTACGGCTACTCCTATTATCTGGGCGGCAGTTACTGGCCGGTATACTGGTATCGGAATTACCATCCGTGGCGGCCCCGCCCGCCGAGACCGCCACGGCCGCCGTGGCCGGGACCTCCTCCGCCGCGTCCGCCTCATCCGGGCCATCGGCCGGACAGGCCGGATCAGCCCGACAGACCGCACCGGCCGGACAGACCCGACAGGCCCGACAGACCAGACCGGCCCAATCCTCCGCCGCGTCCGCAGCCGCAGCCTCAGCCCAGGCCGGTTTCGCCGCTGCAGCAGTTCCAGCAGCAGCTGAAGCCGCGGCCGGTCTCCCCGCCGCCCCGGACAGGATACCGTGAAATCCCGGTGCGTTCGACCATCTCCGGCCACGAGCTGGAGCGCAGCGGCCGGTTCCGGCGGTAAACAGTACGGGCTTTTCCGATATGCCGGAAAAGCCCGTGTTTTCAATCAGTCTGCGACCACCGAGTAGCACGCCTCCGCCGCCTGGCGGGCGGCGCTGGAGCTGTTGGGCGTCAGCAACTGCCTGACCTCAGCCATGCCCCGCTCCACCTCCTCCCGGCGTTCGCCGCCGGGCAGTATGCGTTCGACGGCGGGAATCAGTTTTCCGGGCGCGAAACGGTGCTGCAGGAACTCCTCGAACACCGCCCGGTTCGCGATGATGTTCACCATCGTGAAAAAGCCGCGGTAGAGCTTCACCACCAGCGACGCCATCAGGATCGTAATCCAGTTGAGCTTGTAGCCGACTACCAGCGGCAGCCCTGCGATCGCGGATTCGACGGTCACGGTGCCGCTGGCGGCAAGACCGGTTCCGGCGCGCTGCTGCCAGAAGCTGGTGTCGCCGCAGGTGATTTCGACTTCGGGGACATCAGGATGCTTCCGGCGGTATGCCGCGAACTTTTCCCGGCAGAGCCGGGCGATCTTCTCACGCGGCGCGGAGAGGTGGAATTTCAGCTCCGGATGGCGTTTCGCCAGTTCCGTTACGGTATCGAGCATCGGATACAGCAGGAAGTTGATCTCCATGGTGCGGCTTCCCGGCAGCAGCAGGAAATCCTCCGGGTTGCGTTCGACGCCGGGAATGCGCCGGTCGGCGACGATGTCGATCAGCGGATGCCCGACGAATTCGGTGCGCAGCTTCGTATGGGCGAACACTTCCGTTTCAAACGGGAAGATCACCAGCATTTTCGTGCAGATTTTCGCCAGCACCGGCAGCCGCCATTTGCCCCATACCCACAGATGCGGGCAGACGTACCAGATCACCGGAATCCGGTGGCGGTACATCATCAGCGCGAACAGCAGATTGAAGCCCGGATAATCGATCAGCACCACCGCTCCGGGCCGTTCCCGCTTCGCCTGTCCGACCAGCCGGAAAAAGATCCCGATGAAGGTGAAGATGTGTTTCAGCACTTCGATCACCCCGACCACGCCCAGCTCGGTCGAATCCACCCGGATATCGATGTCCGCCTTGCGCATTTCGGGGCCGCCCATTCCGGCGATTTCGATGGTTTCGCCGCGTTCGGCGGCGATCAGGCGCAGTTCGCGCGCAAGCTTCGCGCCGTAGACGTCGCCGGAGGCTTCGCCGGAGAGAATCCAGATCTTTTTCGCAGTTCCCATTGCAGACTCAGTTCTTTTCTTCCGGCTGGAACGTGTCGACCGCCAGCTGGGCGGTTTCGCGCAGGAAAGCGGCGTCGCCGCCGCCGATTTCGTCCGGCACGAACTTCACCTCGGAGACGGGCCGGTTGTACAGAAACGCGAACCACACGCACGCCTGAAGATATTCGCCGCGCAAATTCAGGTGGATCAGGTCGCGGCAGATTTTCAGCTCGCCGGTCGCCGGATTCTTGTCCCACCAGCTTTTGCCGACTACGTCGCCCGCCTGCGGAGGCAGGTCCGGCCAGTTCAGGGTGTCGATCAGCGCCGGATCGTAATTCTGAAACTTCACTTTGCCGTTCCGGCGGGTCAGCTCCACCGCGAAGCCGGTCGGGATGATCCGCAGCCGGCACTCCGCGCCGAGTTTGCGGTAGTTGGCGGTGAGTTGGTCGTACATCTGCTGTTGGCTGATTCCCCACGGGCTGCCGGGCAGGAACTGCGGATGGTCGGCGCGGTAGGCCCAGGTCTGCTGGATCACCACCTCCGCCTGCGGCGCATGATTCCCGACGTAGCCGATCAGGTTGTCCGCATAGGGCTGAAAGGTCTCCGGCCGCCAGCTGTCATGGCTGGCCTGCTGGATGGTCACGATGTCCCACGGTTCCCGCTCAAGAATGTCGCACAGCCGCTTGCCGCCCTGATACACGCGGCAGAGCGGATTGTTCTTTTCCGCTTCGACGTAGCTCCAGTGGCGGGCCAGCTCGCAGCCGCCGAAGTTGGCGCGGTCGAAGGTCAGGCCGCAGCCGGCCGATTCGACCACCTGTTTGAAATAACGGGTCAGGCTGTCGGTGAAGCTGTTGCCGATGGTGAGAATTTTCAGCGCGTCCATCAGAACTCCTCCTGTTATTTGAGACCGAGCACGTCCTGCATGTCGTACAGTCCGGGCTGGGCGTTGTGCAGGAACTCCACCGCCCGCAGCGCGCCCTTCACGAAAGTGTCGCGGCTGGAAGCCTTGTGGGTCAGCTCGACCCGTTCGCCGTCGATTGCGAAGATCACAGTGTGGTCGCCGACCACGTCGCCGCCGCGCAGCGAGTGCATGCCGATCTCATGTCTGGTGCGGGCGCCGACCAGCCCTTCGCGGCCGTGGCGGACGTCGGTGCCGTAATTCCAGCCCCGCGCCTCGCAGACGACTTCGGCGAGCCGGACGGCGGTGCCGGAGGGGGCGTCCTTTTTCTGGTTGTGGTGCATTTCGATGATTTCGCAGTCGTAGTCGAGGCCGAGGGTGCGGGCGGCTTCGCCGACCAGCTTGAAAAGCAGATTCACGCCGACGCTCATATTGTAGGAGGAGACGATCCGGCCGCCGTTGTCGGCCAGTTCGGCCAGCTGTCCTTTCTCGGCCTGGGAAAGCGCGGTGGTGCCGATCACGACGGCGCAGCCGTTCGCGACGGCGAGTTTGGTGCTTTCCACCACACCGGCGGTTGCGAAGTTGATCACGGCGTCGGCGTTTTTCACAAGTTCTTCGAGGTTGGCGGTGATCTTGACGCCGGCGGGGCCGCAGCCGGCGACAAGACCGGCATCTTCGCCGAGCAGCGGGGATTCGACGAATTCGGTCGCTCCCGCGAGGGTGAGGGTTTCGCTGGCCATGATGTTGGCGACGAGGCGGCGGCCCATGCGGCCGGCAGCGCCGATGACGATGGTACGAATCATAAACTCTTTCTCCTGAAAATAAAAAATAAAAAAAATCTAAAATAACAGCCGCTTCAGCGGCGTCGCCCCCGGCAGCTTGCCGGACGCGGTCCAGCTCTCCCAAAAATAAAAAATTTAAAATAACAGCCGCTTCAGCGGCGTCGCCCCCGGCAGCTTGCCGGACGCGGTCCAGCGGCGGAACGCTGGTCGGCTGCTGTCGGGCTGCGCAGGCGCAGCTCAGAAGCAGACGAAATGTAAGGTCGGCAAGAGCCGACCGCCCCGCGCCAATACCACCCGCGCAAAAGCGCTTGCCGGAATCAAAAATAAGCAACGCGAATTTTTGTTTCCGGCGGTAAGCGCGTTGCCGCCGCCATCACCTTTACGGCCACCGAAAACCACAGCAAAGCCGCATCCGCCTTGCCTGTTTTTCCCTGCTCTCCGGCATCACACCAGAATATCGCCCGGCCAAAGACGCTTCGCGCCACTCTCCAACAAGTATCTCTCCGTCCGTTCTTCATTGTTACAGATCGCCGCCGGAAGCTCGCGTTCCCGCATGGCCGCGTCTGCAATTACCATCCGTTGTCGCCGCCCCTCGCAGCGGCTCCGCGCTCTGAACCGCTGCTCAAAAATTGCTTCGCGCTTTTTGAGCAACGCGCGCTCCTCCGGGCGGTACTGTTCCGGTTGCGGTCCGCATTCGCGGACCTTGCATTTCGGCTGCTTCTGAGCTGCGCCTGCGCAGCTCGACAGCAGCCGACCAGCGCTTCTCCGCTGGACCGAGCCCGGCAAGCTGCCGGTGGCGACGCCGCTAAAGCGGCTTTTTTAATTTTTAATTTTTTAAAGGCCCGGAACCTGTTTCTGCTCCGCCTTCGGCGTCCAGAACGTCTCCGTACTGATCCCCATCGGCATCACCCGCACATCCCGGTATCGGCCCGAAACCGCCACCAGAGCGTACTGCGCGAACAAAAAGGTGTACGGCTGGTCCTCGTGCAGGATCGCCGCGATCCGGTGCGCCAGCTCAACCCGCTGCTTCATATCGAACGTTCCGCGCAATTCCACGATCAATTTGTCCAGTTCCGGATTCTTATAACTGATGTGATTGCTGCCCGTCGGCGCATCCGCCTGGCTCGAATGCCACACCTGATACGGATCGGGATCGAACGGACTCGTCCACGCCAGACAGCACGCATCGTAAGTGCGCTCGTTGAGCCGCTGCAGATAGACCGACCACTCCACATTCTGGATTTTCATATCGATCCCCGCCGCCGCGAACGACTCTTTCAAAAGCGGCATCATCCGCACCTGTGTGGAACTGGTCGCGATCTGAAGCATCGTAAATGAAAACTTCCTTCCGTCCTTTTCCAGAATGCCGTCGCCGTCGGCATCCTTCCAGCCCGCTTCGGCCAGCAGCTTTTTCGCGGCGGCGGGGTCGTAAGGCCACGGCCTGATCGACGGGTCCGCATACCGGCTTTTCGGATGGAACGGCCCGGTGACGATCTCCGCCAGATCGCGGTAGATGTCCTTTCTGATCTTTTCCCGGTCGGTCAGCATGGTCAGCGCCTGCCGCACCCGCCTGTCCTGAAAGAGCGGATTGCGCTCGTTGTAGCCGATGTAGGAGTACATCTGCTCAAGATATTTGTACTTTTTCAGCCGCCCGTCCCGGAACTCCGGGATATCGGTGCGGGTCACCCACTGGTCCGGGGTCAGGTTCAACAGATCCACATCGCCGGCCGTCAGCGCCTGAAAACGGGTGTTCGGATGCTTGATCACATCGTACACCAGATATTCCAGCGCCGGACCGGTGCCGTACCGGATGCCCCAGTAGTTCTCGTTGCGCCGGAACACGAACCGGCGGTCCCGGTCCCAGCGGATGAAGCGGTAGGGGCCGCAGCCGACGATAAAGGAGTTGCGCACATGGTCGTCGTTGAACTTCTTCCCGTCGAACGGCCCCGGATAATCGTGGTAGTAGTGGCGCGGCAGCGGATACAGCCCGAGCGTGATCGCCAGCGAGCCGTAGTACGCCTTGCTCCACTTCACGACGAATTCGTAGTCATTGACGATTTCAACCGATTCGAGGTCCTGATAGTATCCTCGCAGCGGCTCGCAGTTCACGTCGGGATTCTTCACCACATCGACCGCGAACTTGAAATCCGCCGCCTTCACTTCGACGTTGCGGAACTCCCTGCCGGTGACCGGGTCGGTGAAGTCCTGCCACATCACCCCCTTGCGCAGCTTGATGCGGTAGGTCTTGTGATCGGGCGAAATCGTCCAGGATTCGGCCAGCATCGGCTGGAACTCCTCCGGCGCGGCCCAGTTGCGCTCGGCCAGCGTGCTGGTGCATAGCCCGTAAAGCGACATCGCGGTATTTTCTCCCGAAATATAGGGATTCAGGTTCGGCGGGTCCGCCTGCAGCGTCTGGATCAGCCGCCCGCCGCGCACCGCGGCGGGGTCGAAGAACTCCCGGTTGGCCACTTCGGCGTTTCCGGCTGCGGGGGAGGCGGAAACGCGCGGTGCTGCCGCTGTCATCGCCCCCGAAGCGATCTTCTCATTCAGCGCGTCGAGCTTCTCCGCCACTTTCAGGTTGCTGGTCCGCAGCCGGTCCACCGACTGAATCGCGAGATAGCCGAACCAGGCGATCAGGACTGCGATCAGCGTCAGGATGAATTTGATGTAACCGCCGCTGTTCATATCTTCTCCGTCACCGTTGTGAAATCCGGTAGGTCATCACCGCCCCGAGTATCTGGAAGATGATATTCGGCAGCCACAGCAGATATTGCGGATACAGGTGCGGGAACGAACTCAGCGACTCGCACAGGATGATCGACAAAAAGAACACCCCCGCCAGAATCACGCTCAGGAACAGTCCGACCGAGGTTTCCCGGCGGCTGGTGCGGATCGCCAGCGGCAGCCCGAGCAGCAGAAACGCGATCGGCGACAGCGCGAAGGCGATCCGCTGGTTCAATTCCACTTCCAGCTCGGTGGTGTCGCGTTCCAGCTGCTTCGTCAGCCGGATCTTGCCCATCAGGTCGGTCAGCTTCATATATTTGGCCTTGGTCGAAATCCGGCGTTCATTGGCCTGCTTGCCGTAGTTGAAGCTGAATTCCAGCTGCTGCGTGAAGAAGCGGGTCGGCATTCCGGCGTCGCCGTCCTGCTGCTGCTCCGCGGCTCCCTTCTTGTCCACGACCAGACAGTCGAACAGACGCACGATCAGAAGTTGCTTCTCCTTGTCGACCAGCAGCTTGCCCCGCTCCGCGGAGATGTCCTGCGCGACCGTCTGCGGGTCGGAAAGCGTGTAAATCTGCACGCCCTTGATTCCGTCCTCGCCCTCTTTGTCGTCGATATAGATGATCGTGTTTTCAAATTCGATCTGCTTGCCCGGCTCGAAGATCGCGAGCGGCTGGTTGATCGCGGCGGTCTGCATCAGCGTCCGGGATTTACCCAGCAGGGGCGGCCCGACTTCCACTTGCAGATAGAGGCAGAAGAGCATCAGGAAGAAGGTGATGATCAGGATCGGCGACACGATCTGCAGGATCGACACCCCGCACGCCCGCATCGCGGTGATTTCGGAATCCGCCGAAAGCCGGCCGAACACCAGCATCACCGCCACCATCACCGCCCACGGCACCGTGAAGGTCAGGATGATCGGCAGGATGTAAAGGGTGAATTCAAAGAAGGTGAAGAAGCTGATCCCCTGCGACACATAGTCGAGCACCTTGACCAGGTTCGCGCCGGTCATGCCGAAGGTCAGGATGCCGATCGCCATAAAGAACGCGAGCAGAAAGCCGCGGGTCACATACCAGTTTAAAATTTTCATTGCGTTGTCTTTGCCCGTAAAACGGTTGAAATCCGGAATATTCCCGGTTAAGATACATTCAAAAACCGGATTTGGCAAATACGATGCCTCTTTTTCAGCCGTTTTTCACCGTTCGGCCGCCGGGACCGGAGGCGGCAGGGCGCGGAATGAAGAAAAAATTTCCGTTTTTTCTTCCGCCCCTCTTGACAAACGGCCGCTTCTGATTCATAATATATACGTATAAGCAAAGCGGGAAGGCAATCATGACGCAAAAAGACATCGCACTGAAATTGAACGTGTCGCAGGCGACGGTTTCGATGGCGCTGAAAGGCTCGCCCCGGATCTCGCAGGCGCTGCGCGACAGCGTGCGCAAGCTGGTCAATGATTGCGGTTACCGTCCGAACCTCGCCGGACAGCTGCTGCGGCGGGGGCGGAGCAACATCATCGGGGCGGTGTTCCCGTCATTGCGGCACGGGTTCCACGCCGAACTGTTTCAGGAGCTGCAAAGGCAACTGCTGCCGCAGGGATATCTGCTCTATTTGTGCTGCGCGGAATCCCGGGAGGAGCTGGTTTCGGTCGCCGGTTACCTGAAGCAGCTGCAGGTGGCCGGGGTGGTGGCGATCGGTTCGGCGGCGGAGGTGCTGCTGCCGCTGCGCGAAGCCGGAATCGCGCTGGTCTTTTACGGTGGAGACGCTCCGCTCGAAGCCGAAGTCAGCCAGGTGCTGCCGGACCGGCGCAGCGCGGGCATGGAGATGACCCGCTACCTGATCGGCAGGGGGAGGCGGCGGATCGCTTTCATCGGGGCCTCGAACCCGGATGAACCGCGTTTCTGCGGCTATCGCGCCGCGCTGGAGGAAGCCGGAATCGGGGTGGACCCGGCGCTGGTGCTCTTCGCCGCCGACGCGATGGGGGACGGGCACCGGATGATGCGGCTGCTGCTGGCGGAACAGCCGCGGGCGGACGCGGTGTTCTGCCATAACGACGAAACGGCCATCGGTGCGTTGCGCGCCGCCTCCGAGGCCGGAATCCGGGTGCCGGAGCAACTGGCGGTGGCCGGATTCGACAACATCGAGGCGGGGCGCTATTTCACGCCCGCGCTGACCACGGTGGAGCAGCCGCGCCGCGAAATCACCGATGCGCTGGTCGGTGAACTGCTGGCGGCCCTTGCCGACCCGGATCATCACCGTTTCGTTTCGATCGCCTGCCGTCAGGTGGTTCGCGAATCGGCGTAAAATTTTTTGCTCCCGTGTTTATACGAATTAACAACCTAATAACCGGAACGGAGAATCAGGATGAAGCCAAAATTTACCCTTATTGAGCTGCTTGTAGTGATAGCGATCATAGCGATTCTCGCAGCGATGCTGCTGCCGGCGCTGAACAAGGCGCGGGAAAAAGCACGGGACATCTCCTGTCTCTCCAACCAGAAGCAGGTCGGACAATATCTGCTTATGTATATTCAGCAGAATAACGATGTGATCCCCAATGCCCTTTCCAACTGGGGACGGAAAAACGGTACCGCAAAAGGGAAGTGGCAGGATATGCTCTATGCGAGCTTTATTGACAGCTCTTCTGTCAAAGATCAGGATGCTGTCGACTGGTGCTGGCTGAAGAGCAACAGGAAATCACCATTTTTGTGTCCTGCGCAAGCTGATCAGATGGTTATTGATTACATGGGACATCGACATTACGGAATCAACAACCGGGGCTTCGCGTCGAGTGAATATCCCACCACCGCCGGAGCGACAATCATCGACCGTAAAATCTCCAAAATCCGAAACGCTTCTGCACGGGCGGCGTTTATGGATATCGACCGTGGAACCACCGCCACCTGGCGCGGTTGCTCCGCCCACTATCGCGGCGTAATCATTGAAAACGGCGGAATTTGGCGCCACGGAAACAGCATCGGCACCAATATCACATTTGTCGACGGTCATTCGAAACTGATGAAATACGACCAGATTCCGAACAACCAGACAAATGAAGGGGGATACTTGTGGGCCACTGACGTGGAGACGAATCCAACCGGGTACTATTGAGAAAGACGGAGCTTTCGCTGAACTTCAGACAATGATAACAGAATCAGGGAGAAATCAATGAGATTGTTCGACAAATGCAAACTGCTGCTTGCCGGGATGGCACTGCCGGCTGTGATCGGCGCAGCCGATTTTCCGGCATTTCTGTATGTGAAAGACCGGGGAAGTCTGATGATCGACACCCGGTATGAATTTACCGTGTCCCGATTCGCACCGCCGGACTGGAAGCCTTCCGATCAGCGGAAAGTACGGATTGCCCCCGGATTTCCACGCCGGCAGGCCGGAACTTTCGAGCTGGAAGGGAAATTCGACGGCTTCCGGCTGCGGGAAACCGTCACCGGAACGGGACGCGACAGCTTCTCCTGGTCGATGCAATTGCAGGCCGGGGAGAAACCGGTGCCGTGTCAGTTGCTTTTCGGCGCGCTCAATCTGCCGTATGAATCCGGTGTGACCGTCGCCGTTGACGGCAAACCGGTCGCAATGTCCGATCAGGTAAGGAAAAAGAATGTGTTCGACGCCCCGGCGGAGCAGGTGGCGGTCACGGACCGTTTCGGCACACTGACCATCCGCGGGAAGTTTCGCGCGGTAGTGGCCGGAAACTTCGTAAACGCGAACGGCAACTATTATCAGCTGCGGCTGATGCCGGCGGAGAAAATGCCGGATTCGATCCGGGACTGGAAACTCGAATTGGAATTTGAAGGAGACTTCTCCCGATTCGACGTGAAAAGCGAGCCGGTCGATCTTTCCGGTGTTTTCAACCGCGCGTTTCATGATGAGGTCGCCGGAGACGGTAAGGGCGGCTGGACTGATCAGGGACCGGAAATGGATCTGCGCTCGCTGAGGAACGGGATGCATGATTTCAATAATATCAGGATCAAAGTCGAAGCGGGTGACAAAGCGTGTCTGGTGCTCCGGGAGGGAGAGACGGCACAGCTTCCAGTCACTCCGAAAACGGCCGAAAGTTCCCATTTGTATTTGCTGCACGCCTCGGCCTGGACTCCGATGTTTCCGCAGCCGGTCGGAACGCTTGAAATCGGTTATGCCGACGGCTCCCGCGAAAAACTGCCGGTGGTCGCCGGACGGGATTGCGGGAACTGGTATCAGCCGGTGAATTTCTCCAATGCGTTCGTCGCATGGCAGGGGAAAGTTCCGTCGGCGGCGGTCGGCCTGTATCTTTCCGGTTTCCCGCTGAAGGGGACGCCGCGAATGTTGAAATTCACCGGCGCAAAAGGCGTCTGGATGATTGCCGGAGCCGCACTGGCCGACGGACGGGCGCGTTTCCCGGTCAAGGGGCAGGCGTTTGTGGTTGAAGCGGGACCGCGCTGGCTGCCGATCCGGTTCGACGGGAAAACTGCGGCGAATTCTCCGCTTGATTTCTCCGGTTTCCGCGACATGCCCGCCGGGAAATACGGACGTATTGTCGCGAACCGGGAAGGGCATCTGGTATTTGAAAACGCTCCGGAAAAGCGGATCCGTCTTTTCGGCCCGAATCTGGTCGGTACTGCCAACTACCTCGATCACAAGACTGCTGAGGATTTTATCGAAAAAGCGGAACGGCTCGGTTATAATACAATCCGTTTCCATCACTTCGAGAACGATCTGCTTGACCGGAAAGCCCAGGACTCCCTGACCATCGATCCGGTCAAGCTCGATCAACTCCACTATCTGTTCGCACGGCTCAAGGAACGCGGCTTTTATCTCTGCATCGATCTTTACGCAAGCCGGAGGTTGAAGGCGGGCGACAACATCCCGGAATTCGACAATACCGGAGAATTCAGCATGAAGAACCTCGTCTGCATCAGTCCCGCTGCACTGGAGAACTGGAAGGAGTTCGCACGCCGGGTCCTGACCGCGAAAAATCCCTATACCGGCATGACGATGGCCGAGGATCCGGCGTTGTACGCCCTGAACCTGGTTAATGAAAACACTCTGATCACGGAATGGGACAGTGTGCGCACCTCCCGCGCCGCCGCGGAGATCATCCGCAAACGTTTCCGGGAGTATCTGAAACAGCCGGGGACGCCGCAGCCGGACGATAACGTCAGAGAAAACGGTCTGTTCATAGAATTCCTGCAACAGCTTCAGGCCGATTGTATTGCCGAACAGATGCGTTTCCTGCGCAACGAGCTGAAACTGAAAGCCTTGATCACCGACCTGAACCATCAGCACCAGTTCACGCTTGCCGGATTACGTTCCAAGCTGGATCTGGTGGATAATCATCAATACTGGGATCATCCGAGCTTTCCAATGAAGCGGTGGAATTATCCTTTCTGCTTCCGGAACCAGTCCGCCATTTCACTTGAAGCCGCCAGCCCGCGTCTGCTGATGCCCACGCGGATTTTCGGCAAGCCGTTCACTGTGACGGAGTTCAATTTCTGCGTGCCCAATACTTACAGGGTCGAATGTCCGACCGTGTTCGGCGGTTATGCCGCATTGCAGGATTGGGACGGACTGTACCGCTTCGCCTGGTCGCACGGCAAACCCGGCATGCGGAACGTAAACCGGGTTCTCAGCCAGTTCGACATTGTGAACAACATTCAGGCCCAGATGGCGGAACGGATCATGTATCTGCTCTTCGTACGCGGCGACGTCCGTCCCGCCGAATCCGCCGTCGCTTTCTCCTTCAAACCGGAACAGATCAGGCGAGTTGGCGGCAACTCGCGGGCGGGTGCCTATCCGGATGCCTTCTCCCGGCTCGGTCTGTGGGGACGCATCGGCACCCTGCCGGAGAAAACGGACCGGGCCGGCGTGCTCAAGGTCGATCCGTTGGAAAACGGCTGGGAAAGGTCGCTTCCCCAACCGGCCCGCGATGCTTTGGAAACGCTCGGTAAAACGGGGATTGTAAGCTCTTCGACCGGCGAACTTACGCTGGATAAGAAGCGCAACCAGCTGCGCATCGTCACTCCCCGCAGCGAAGTCGTGACCGGAACCGGCGATGCAGCCTGTAAGGTGATGCGTGTCAGTAAGATGAACTGTTACCAGACGGTCGCCCTGCAGTCGTTGGACGAACGACCGTTGACGGAGAGCGGAAAACTGCTGCTCTCTCACCTGACCGACCTTTCCAACGATCAGCTTCAATTCGACGATGATTCCCGCCGGGTATTGCGCAGTTGGGGAAAATTGCCGCAAATGCTGGAAAAGGGCAGTGCGGAAGTACAGCTCTCACTTCCACAGGAAATGAGAGTCACCCCGCTGCAGTTGAACGGTACTCCGGCTGACCGACCGCTGGAAACCTCCTATCGGGACGGCGTGCTCTCTTTCCGGATTGCCACCGACCTGCTGCCGGGCGGCAATCTCGGCTATGTATTAACCCCTGTCAATCAATAATGAAAAGAGAACATGCGCATCCATCCCGAATACGAATGGAAGAAGATCACGCCGGACGACGGCCACTACTTCTTCGGCTACTACGACCGCAACCCGTGGAACTGCGACGGCAGCCGCCACCTGACGCTGAAGGCGCCGCAGTGCGAACGGCTGCCGCTTCCCGGCGAGACCGCCGAAATCGGCCTGCTCGACGGCAAAGGCGGTTACGAGCCGCTGACCCGCACCCGGTGCTGGTGTCACCAGCAGGGCAGCATGGAACTTTTCCTGCCGCGGCGGCCGGACTGCTTCATCTACAACGATTTCGACCCGGAGGAGCAAAAGCCGGTCGCCCGGATTTTTCAGATCGGCAAAGGCGTCGTCGGCCGGTATGAACGCCCCATCTATGCGATTTCGCCGGACGGGCGATATGGGGTGTCTCTGAATTTCGGGCGGATTCCGCGGCGCGGCTACAGCTACGCCGACACCCCCGTCCCCCCGGAGCGTCATCCCGCCGATCCCGACGCCGACGGCCTGTGGCTGATCGACCTCGGCACCGGCGTTTCCCGGCTGATCGTCAGCTACCGGACCATGCTCGAACGCCATCCGTTCCGCTACGGCGCGGAACAGGCTTATGTCTGGCTCAACCATGCGATCTTCAACTGCGATTCGACCCGGCTGCTCTGGCTCTTCCGCCAGTGTGCCGACCCGGCGCGGATGACCGGCTGCTGCTGGCAGACTTTCATGTATACCTGCGGCCTCTCCGGGGAGGACGCCGAATGCGTCTTGCCGGAGGTCTACTGGCATAATCGCATCTCCCATCAGATCTGGGGGCGGACGCCGCGCGAAGTGCTGGTCGACGCCGACTGGCGCGGGACGGGGCATGAGGTCGTGGTGTTCGACGAATCCCGTCGCCCCTTTCTGGCGGAACGGCTTTCGCCCGGACATGGCCGGATGTCCCATCTGGTCTTTTCGCCGGACGGAAAGCGGCTGCTCTCCGACAGCTATCCGGCCGGCGGCATTCAGGAACTGCACCTGATCGAAGCCGATACCGGCCGCTGCACGCTGTTGGGCCGTTTCCGCCATGAACAGCCGGCGGGAACCATCGTCGAAGTCCGGTGCGACCTGCATCCGCGCTGGAGCCCGGACGGCAAACGGGTCACGGTCGACTCCATCCACGATGGCCGGCGCGGAATCTATCTGCTGGAGCTGGAGTGACCGCCTCTCTGATCATCCTTTCGGGTTCCTTCTGAAATAACGCCTTGTGCAAATTTCTTGAACCGGGATTTCGCCTTTGGCGACCAAGGCGCTTCGCCCTTGGAACCCGACCGGCAAGGTGCCGGCGCCGAATACTTGAGAGTCGGGAAAACCGGAACGGTTTTCCCTCCGGGTAGGGGGAGCCCTGATGGAGACGGGTATGGAGCGTACAGGAGCGGCACACCGCTCCGGTCGGCGACCGCGTCGGCTTTTTTGCCGACGCCGGGCACTCCCTGCGGTGAGCTGCCGCCGGAGGTCACGCGCGGAACGGCCAGATGCTGACCGGGTAATAGACAGATACTCTGATGGAGGCTGATAAGAGTTTATCTGCCGATATACGCAAAACGAGGTCAGGCAACAATACAATTGCCATATCATAGGCAAGCATATCTTTGAGTACGAGCCTTACTGAACCTTGCCTGTATTATGGGATAGGCAAGACGAGATCAGACAACAATACAATTGCCATATTACAGGCAAGCATATCTTTGAGTACGAGCCTTACTGAACCTTGCCTGTATTATGAGGATAGGCAGAGTTCAGCCTCCACGAGGGTAACTTCACATCATCCGGTCAGCATCTGGAGGTTCCGAGCGTGACCTCCGGCGGCAGCTCACCGCAGGGAGTGCCTAAAGCCTGCAAAAAAGCAGGCTTTGCGCCGACCGGAGCGGTGTGCCGCTCCTGTACGCTCCATGCCCGTCTCCATCAGGGCTCCCCCCACCCGGAGGGAAAACCGTTCCGGTTTTCCCGACTCTCAAGTATTCGGCGCCGGCACCTTGCCGGTCGGGTTCCAAGGGCGAAGCGCCTTGGTCGCCAAAGGCGAAATCCCGGTTCAAGAAACTTGTACATGGCGTGAAATACAGGAAATCCGTGTTTTCCTTCTTGACAGGACACGGATTTTCGGATATATTGTGTCTGTTATCTTTAAGTTTATTGTAATCAAATAGTTGTGACTGTAAAACATATTTGGATGCTGCCGTGCGGAAAATATTTATTTTCTTATGGTAACCACTTTGTTTCAGTCTGAATGCTTTTTTTTAACGGACAGGTTAAGCTGTGGCTTTAGTAAGGAGTCGGCGTCAGAACGCAGATGCAGCGGCGACGCGCTTTGATTTCACCCTCCTTGAGCTGTTGATCACGGGCGCCATCGTTGCCTTGCTGGCGGGAATGGTATTGCCGGCGTTGAACCGGGCGCGCGATCAGGCGCGGGAGATTACCTGTGCGGGCAGTTTGAAGCAGTTGGGCGCAGCTCATGCCCAATACGCTCAGGCGAGCGATGATTTCACGGTTCCTCCGGCGGTCAAATGGGAGTGGTGGAAATATTGGCCGGGCAATCCGCTGTTCCGTTCGCTGCTCGGGCTGGAAAGCGCGTTTTATCAAAGCCGCGAGGAATATGAGGCCTCCTATCCGGTCTTTCCGCGCGGCATGGCCTGCGGCAAGGCGGTTCGCGCTCAGGAACCCGATCTTCAGGGGCGGCGCGGCAACATCACCTATTCTTACGGAATCAATGCCGAACAGGCCGGCGGGGAGGTCCCGTCCGGTTATGCCGGATTCAAATTGAGCCGGATCAAGACGCCTTCCGGCCTGATGGCTTATGCGGACGGCCTGAACGCCCGGCTTTCGAAGGGCTTCGCCGATCCGCGCGGCAACTATTGGAAAACGGGGGAAGCGGCCGGCAGCTTCGCGATCCCCTACCGCCACCGGAGTCGGACGGCGCTGAACGCGGCATTTCAGGATGGTCATGTCGCGGAAAACCACTGGGAACAGGTCCGGGATAACGATATTTTCTGGGTGGATAAGCGGGCTTTCGTGTTCCGGGACTGAAATCGGGAAAAATCCGGATCGGGGGGTGGAAATTTCATGCTCCGGTGGTACATTTCCTGAAACGACAACTGATTTCCCGGAGATTTGACAATGAGCCAGATCAAACAATTCGCGCTGCTGCTGACTGTGGCCGGGGCGCTTGGCGCGATCGCCGGAATAAAGGACGGTATCCCTATGGAACGGCTCTCCTCCTCCCATCCTCGGCTGCTGGTCGGCCGGGAGCAATTCGCCGCGTTGAAGCAGAATGCGCAAGCTCCGGCCGGACAGGCATTGGCGGCTCGAATCCGGCATGACGCGGAGCTGATCCTCGGCTATCCGCCCCAGCCGCGGGAGATGATCGGGCGGCGGCTGCTGTCGGCTTCGCGTAACGTGCTGTACCGGGTCAATACGCTGGCGGTGGCGTTCCGCCTGACCGGGAAGCGGGAATATGCCGACCGGGCGATCCGGGAGATGCTGAATGCCGCCTCCTATTCCGACTGGAATCCCTCGCATTTTCTCGACGTCGGTGAAATGACGCTGGCGGTCGCCGTCGGTTATGACTGGCTGTATGAACTGCTGACGCCGGAGCAGCGCTCCGCGATTGAGCTGGCGATCATCGACAAGGGGCTGAAGCCGTCGTTTCAGGGGAAACAGGGGTGGGTCCGGGGAACCAACAACTGGAACGCGGTCTGCCATGCCGGAATGGTGGCCGGCGCGCTGGCGGTGGCCGACCGGGAGCCGGAGCTGGCGCGCCGGACGATCGAACGGGCAGTGGAAAACCTGCCGCGTTCGATGAAGGCCAGCTATTTTCCGAACGGCGCTTATCCCGAAGGGCCGATGTACTGGGGATACGGCACCGAATTCACCACGGTGCTGCTGGCGCTGCTGGACGGGGCGTTCGGCGAAGACTTCGGGCTTTCCGCACAGCCCGGCTTCGATAAGACCGGGGATTTCATCCTGGCCACGACCGGTCCGACCGGGAAACCGTTCAACTATGCCGATTGCGTGAATTCGCGCGGCGCTTCTTTTGCAACGGTCTGGCTGGCCCGGAAATTCGACCGGCCGGACTGGTTCGACACGGAGATGAAAAAGCTGCTGGCGCATGCTTCAGAGGCGCGGCCCCGTTCGGTCGCAAAGGGCGGCAACCGGCTGCTGCCGCTGGCTTTGCTTTACCTGAAGGTTCCGGAAGGGGAAAGTCCGGCGCCATTGGCCTACTACAGCGGCAAAGAGTCGCTGGTGCCGATCAGCGTTCACCGCTCCGACCGTACCGCAAAGGCGGCGTGGGTCGGCCTGAAAGCGGGGGCGCCGGCCGGGCCGCACGGCCACATGGACGGCGGTTCGTTCGTCTTCGAAACGGAGGGATACCGCTGGGCGGTCGATCTCGGCATGGAAAACTATACGAAAATCGAAGCGACCGGACTCAGGCTGTGGGATTCCACGCAGGGGTCCGACCGCTGGAAAGTGTTCCGGCTCAGCCCGGAGAGCCACAACATCCTGCGGATCGACAACCGGCAGCAGAATGTGAAAGGGAAGAGCCGCATTGTGAAATTCAGTGAAAATTCCACGGAGATGGACCTGACGCCTCTTTATACTCCGGTGGTGAAAAAAGCGACCCGCACCGCGACATTGCTGCCGGGGCGGGCGCTGGAAATCCGGGACCGGCTGACCGGCCTTCCGCCGGGGGCGGAAGTCACGTGGCAGATGTGTACCTTCGCCGAGCCGGAAATCCGTCCGGACGGGACGCTGCTGCTGCGCCACGGCAGACAGGAGCTGCTGATGGACAAGAACAGCCCCGGCGACTGGCAGGTCGTGCCGGAAGCGGAATTGCGCCAACCGTATGACTCGCCGAATCCCGGCGCCCGGATGATCCGCTTCGCCGTGCCGGCTCCCGCCGACGGCAAGCTGGAGTGGGCGGTGACGCTGACGCCGCTTCCGCGGAGAACCCCGGCCGGACACCGGTAATGCCGGTCCGGCTACGGATTGTGCAGAACTTCCGCGTGCGGAGCATCACACTCCGGAAGATGGATTCGTCGGCGGTTTGTTTTCAATTCCAATTGCCATCCAGTGCAATACGATTTTTTCGAGGGTGTCGGGCAGGCCGACGATGGGACCGGAGAATACAACGCTGATTGTATTAGGCGCGTAAAGCGAGATCGCGAAGGGAGCGTTGGTCAGATTGTCTATCTCCACGGAAGCTGTAACACTCAGCGGTTTGTCGACAAATGAACGGGGAAACACGATCGAACCGGAAACGAAGGCTTCGGGCGTGAGGACTTCCTTGCTTCCGAACTGCATGATCAGCCCGCCGGGAAATCGGATATATCCGGAGTTTTCTGTTCCGGATTTTTCTGTATAGTTGGTGAATGTGTCCAGCTTCAGCTTGTCTGCCGCCGCCATCAGCCCGGCCGCGCCGGAAGTGGCCTGCGGAAGGACCAATGCGCCGGAGTCATCCGGAGTCAATCCGTTCACCGAAGATACCTTTCCCGCCAGCGCGGTCGCCAGTCCGGTCACATCGGCGGCGGCATGTGTGTGTCCGACCGCGGCCTTGCCATCGAGGAGGCTTTGCAGTCCGGTCACATCGGCAACCGCATGTCCATGCACGGAAGCCGCCTTGCTGTTGAGCATCGTCTGCAGATCGGTCACATTCGCGATGGTATGAGAGTGCGCCGCGGGCGGAAACGTCGACGGCTTATCGGCCAGTTCCGTCCAGCTGGAAACTCCGCCTACGGCAGTACCGCCATAGGCCAGTTTGCCGCCTGTCTCGCTGATTTTATCCAATGCCGCTTTGTTGGCGTGTTCGTGAGCTTTATTCACGGTGGCCTGCAAATCGGTCACATTTGCAATGGTATGGGTGTGCGCCGCGGGTGGAAAGGTCGACGGCTTCCCGGCCAGATCGGAATATTGGCCGCTGAAAGCTTCGGATTTCTTCTGGTAAGCGGCAAGTTCGCTCTGGTTCACCTTGCCGGTCAATTCGCTCTTCATCGCCAGCTCGGACTTGTTGAGCTTGCCCCATTCTCCGACCGTCTGCGGCTTGGAGTAAGGCGCATCAGGTACCGCAATGCTCGTGCCGGTCCACAGAGTGATCTCATCATCAGGGATGTACTGCAAGCGGACCTCGTCGACCAGTCCGCT
>NZ_QEKH01000017.1 GCF_003096415.1 Victivallis vadensis
GACAAAAATCAGAACAGAAAACGCCGGAAAATCTGGCAAAAAACAACGTTTGAATCCGCATGAAAAACACATGGACAAAATTTCACGGATTCAGGGGAAGAGTTTGAGCTGTTCAAGCGTACCGATCTCGTAAGCGCCGTTCTTCAGCTCAAGCGTGGTGACGCCATTGGTGTAAGACTTGGTTGCTTCATCGAATGTTACAGCCATGTTTCTGTTCTCCCTTTTGTTTCAAAAGTTGAATGAAGTTATATTTTATGTCTGAAAAAATCAACAAAGAATGCCCGGCCCGATTTCCGTTCCCGGAAACGGCCCTGCATTCTTTGCTGTTCCATTGTTGATCGATCCGATGAAGATGTTTCATAGACGCAGTCTGCGCTCCTGTCGGCAAGGAGTCCATTTCCGCGGCCAAGAGCGGAACCGCCCGTTCTCCCTATGAAAGCACAATTGCCGGAAATTTCCCGAAACGCGGTGGAACAGGGAGGCAATTGAAATGCAGACTGTCTGTACCTCTTTTTTCACCATCCCCATGAAACGGCAAGCATCCCCGGCGACGTCCACCGCCACGGAAACGGCTTCGCCAGCAATCATCGGGACCGTGACGCGGCAAAACTCATGCAAAGATACGCGCAAAGCCGGTATGGAAAATTCCATACCGGAAAACTCGCGGCGGATGTGCCATTGCTCCGAAAAGCACCGGCACTCAACGCATAGAGCTATTGGACTATTTGCCGCTAATAAACCAGATTCCTGCATAAATATAGTCTGAATATAAAACAGGTTCAATAGATCATGTTATTTTTTAACACCACTATACTTTATCTTCTGCGATTTTGCAAGTTTATTTCACTATTTTTTTCAGTTCATCTATGCAAAAAAACAAAATTTACGCCGTGTGCAAGTTTTTGGGATTTCGCCTTTGGCGACCAAGGCGCTTCGCCCTTGGAACCAGACCGGCAAGGTGCCGGTGCCGAATACTTCAGAGCCGGGAAAGGCGTTTCGCCTTTCCCTCCGGGTGGGGGAGGCTCTACTGTGGACAGGCAGGCGAGTACCTGAGCGGCACACCGCTCCGGTCGGCGCAGAGCCGATTTTTTTATCGGCTCTAGGCACTCCCTGCGCCTGCTGCCGCCGGAGGTCACGCGCGGAACCTCCAGATGCTGACCGGGTAATAGAAAGATACCCTGATGGAGGCTGATAAGAATTTATCTGCCGATATACGTAAAGCGAGTTCAGGCAACAATACAATTGCCATATCACAGGCAAGCATATCTTTGAGTACGAGCCTTACTGAACCTTGCCTGTACTATGGGATAGGCAAGGCGAGATCAGACAACAATGCAGTTGCCAACCCACAGGCAAGCATCTTGGAGTACGAGCCTTACTGAACCTTGCCTGTATGAAAAGGCAGAAGAGAGTTCAGCCTCCATGAGTGTAATTTCACATCATCCGGTCAGCATCTGGAGGTTCCGCGCGTGACCTCCGGCGGCAGCAGGCGCAGGGAGTGCCTAGAGCCGATAAAAAAATCGGCTCTGCGCCGACCGGAGCGGTGTGCCGCTCCTGTACAACCATGCCTGTCTCCATCAGGGCTCCCCCACCCGGAGGGAAAGGCGAAACGCCTTTCCCGGATCTCAAGTATTCGGCACCGGCACCTTGCCGGTCTGGTTCCAAGGGCGAAGCGCCTTGGTCGCTCCGAGAGGAGCGAAATCCCCATTCAGGAAACTTGTACACGGCGTGTATTACTCAACACTTAACCGACTCACATCAAAGACTTTCCGAACTGCCAGAATTCTGCAACCCGACATCCGCATTTCCGCGAAACAGTAACCTCTCCCCGCTTTTCAGAACATGACGGCCAGGGCCTCGCCGCCGTAGGTGACGGCCTGTTCCGTTCCTCCGACCGGACGGACGCGGAACCGCCGCTGTTCCAACATCCCCGGATAGCTGCCGCAACGGTCCTCCACGGTCAGGGTGCGGGCCGCGTCGTTCCAGCGGAAACGGATTTCGGAGTGCTCGCCATGCTCGTACCCGTAGCCGTCGAACGCATCCTCATACAGAATAAATTCCCCGTCAGCGCCGGGATAAATCCGCAGTTCGAGGTCGTCCCACGGCTTTTCAGTGGAGAACTGCACCTCCGGGCCGAGCGGCAGGATCGAACCGGCCTTCACGTACAGCGGCACAAGATCGATCGGCGCGGGGCGTTCCACTTCGCCCGCGACCGGCTCCTCCGTATGGAAGTCGAACCACTTCCCGGCGGGCAGTTTCACCCGGCGGCTTCCGGTCCGGCTGAAGTCGGTTACGCCCTCTTTCACATACATCGGCTCCACCACCGGCGCAACCAGCAGCGCCCGCCCGAACCGGAATTCGTCGCCGACGCCGGCCAGCGCCGGATCGTCCAGCGCCGCCGGGCGCAGGAAGGAACCGTCCAGCTTCGCGACCTCCCACGCGGTCGAGTAGAGGTACGGCAGCAGCCGGTAGCGGAAGCGGATGCACGCTTCGATCGCGTCGAACGCCCAGTCGCCGCGCTTTCCGAACTGCCAGATTTCACGCGGCGAAAACGTGCCGTGCGAACGCATCATCGGCGTGAACATGCCGAACTGCATCCAGCGCACGTACAGCTCGCGGAACCCCGGTTCCGCCACGCCGCCCCGGAACTCCCGGTCCGCAAAAAAGCCGCCGATGTCGGTGTTCCAGTACGGGATGCCGCACATCGAGAGATTCAGCCCCGCCGGAATCTGCGCGCGCAACGCCTGCCAGCTCGAATCGACGTCGCCCGACCAGCAGAACGCGCCGGTGCGCTGCTGGCCGGCGAATGCGGAACGGGTCAGGATCGTCACGCGCTTCGAGGCGTCCGCCGCCTTCTGGCGCCGCGCCACCCCCTCGACGTGCACCAGCGGGTAGGAGTTGCGCACCCGCCGGAGCGATCCCGCCGAAGTCGGCGTGTCGAACACATCGGGCGTCGGCCACATATTCTGGGTGTACGGGAACGGCTGCTCCGGCTCGGAGGCGTCCAGCCACCAGCCGTCCACGCCCGCCTTGCACAGATGCCGCTCCAGCAGCTTCCAGAAAAGTTCGCGCGCATCTGGATTCCACGCATCGTAGTTGCGGCCGTTCCTGGACATGTTCGCCCCGAAGCCCAGCAGGAAATTCCGCTCCTTCATCTCCCGGTACGGCACGGTTTCCGTGCCGAAGTCCGGCCAGACCGAGATCAGCACGTGCGCATTGAGCTCGTGAATCCGCTCCACCGCCTTTTCCGGCGCCGGGAACGCCGGATTCAGGAACTCCATCGAATTCCACAATTCCGGGGTGTTGCCCCAGTACTGCCAGTCCTGGATGATGCAGTCGAGCGGCACGCCCAGCTCCCGGTACTTCTCCACCGCCGCGACCAGCTCGTACTGGCTCGCGTAACGTTCCTTGCTCTGGCAGTAGCCGAGCGTCCACAACGGAGGCATCGGCGCCTTGCCGGTCAGCCGGCGCATATTCGCGACCACCCGGTCGCCGGAGCCGCCGCCGAGGAAGTAGTAGTCGGCGCATTCGCCGAGTTCGGAGTCGAACGCCGTCTCCCGGGCCGAATCGGTGAACACCGTCGGGGAGGCGTTGTCCCAGTAGACGCCGTACCCCTTCAGCGACAGGAAAAACGGAATCGCGATCTCCATATTGATCTGCGACAGCAGCAGCCGCTGGCCGCGCTGGTTCATCCGGCCGGTCTGGTGCTGGCCGAGCCCGTAGATCGCCTCGCCGCCGTCAAGCCGGAACGCCTGCCGGACGCGGCTGGTCCGCTCCCCCGCGTAGCATTCCGGCGTGAACACCGTGCCGGCCTCCTTTTCGGCCAGCAGCAATCCGCCCTCCGGGGTCAGGAACCGGACGCGGCCGTCCGCCTGCGCGATCTCCAGCTGCAGCGCATCGCCCGTCAGCAGCCAGCGGCCCTCCGCCTCTTTCAGCGCGAACCGGCACGGCTCCGGCTGCATCACCACCGCGAAACTCCGCTTTTCCACGGCGTTCCCGGCGGGATATTTCAGGATGCGGACGATCTCCGGCGAAAAGAACTGCACTTCGATTTCCAGTCCGTCGGCTGTGACGTGAAAAACGGCGGGAGCACTCATGGATATACCTCCTGTATTGTTGCGTTTCATTTCTGAAATTATAGCAAACAACCTTGAAAAAAGCAAGCACCAGTCCGGAATCGTCTCAAATAGTCCGATTTTTGCTCACCCTTTTCCGCACTCCTCGCCATAGCGGCGGCGCTGGTCGAAAAAGTTGCTGCGGCTGAAAAATCCGCACCGCGCCGCCGCGTTTTCCGCCGATGCGCCGTCCGCGATCAGCGTCTCTGCCGCGCGCAGCCGCAGCCGGTTCAGATAGACGCAGAAGCTCATCCCGGTTTCGCGGGTGAACCGGCGGTGGAATACGCTGCGGCTCATCCCGGCCAGTTGCGCCGCCTCCGCCACGGAGATCCGCCGCGAAAAGTGGTTGTCCAGAAAGTAGAGCACCGTTTCGATCGCCGCGTCATGCTCCGGCGTCGCCGTGCCGAGGCGGTAGCGGGGCGGGTCGTCCAGCTCGAATGCGAGCGCAAGCAGTTCCAGCAGCGCCGCGTGGGTGCGCAGCGTGCCGCCGAATGCGGGACGCTCCGACCAGCGCCGGATCCGCCGCATCAATTCGCCGCCCCGCCGGGCCGCCTCCTCCGGCAGCCCGGCGATGAAGCCGCGCTCCAACACCCGCTTGCGCCAGAAGCCGAGCAGCAGCCGCGCCTCCGCCGCGGCCGCCCCCTCCCCTTCCGGGAATCCGTAGGGCATCATCAACACTTCACAGCGGCAGCCGCAGGCGGGATCAGCCGCGAACACATGCGGCTCGCCGGGCGGAATCAGCAGCAGTTGCCCCGGCCGCACCGGTTCGCGCCAGTTGCCGACCGCCTGCACGCCGCCGCCCTCGGCGCAGAAGAACCATTCAAACTCCCCCTCGTGGCGGTGGGTCGGCAGTTCGGCCAGCGGCCGCCGCTCCGGCAGCAGGTGCGGCGCGAGCGTCACAATGCCGTTGCGGTGATTCTGAATGCGGCTTCCCATTGTCGTCTCCTTTGCCGTAGTATAACCGTGTTTCAGCATCAATGCAAGAGAAAAAAATAAAAACGCGCCCGGAATCCTGCGACACCGGGCGCGATCTTTCAGCGCGTCACCACCGTTTCAGCCGGTAGGGGTTGAACGGGCGGTGGGCGTCGGTGTACGGGAAGCTGTCGCCGCTGCGCGCGACGATCTCCGGCGACGGCCCGACGATGCCGCCGTACTGGAAGTTGTCGTACACCTTCACGGCGATGGAGTTCACCTCACCGAACCTCACCGCTTCCGGCGGGATCGGATAGGAGCGTTTCACCGCCCAGTACTCCTTCACGTCGTTGCCGGTCATGCCGACTTCGCGGCCGTTCACGAACGCCTTGTCCATATCGTCGACCACGCCGAGGTTCAAAAACAGCTTCTTCCCACGGAAGCTCTCCGGGATCACCACGCCGCAGCGATACCACGCGTAGCCGTCGTAGGGCAGCTTCGCCTGCGGGAAGGCCGGATTCGGGGCGGTCACGCCCTGATTCTCCCAGTAGCCCGGCACTTTGATCGAACGCCACTGCGAATCGTCGAAGCCGGGCTTCTCCCAGCCCCGGAAGAAGCCCCGGTTTTCCGGGTCGGTGCTGAACTTCCACTCGCCCGGCAGCTTCACCGGCGCCAACGCACCGCCGGAGGCCGCTTTTTCGGAAACGGTCATGAACGCCGCCCCCTCCGCCGCCAGCAGTTGCGCGACCGCGCGCCCCAGCCGGACCGCCGCGCGGGTGGTCCGCTCGGGACTCAACCGGGAATCCCGAAACCGCTCCGGGTTCACCGCGACCAGCACGAATTTCCCGTTGCCGCACGGCACTTCGGCCAGCAGCCCCGGCTTCGCCAGCAGCTTTACTCCCGCCGACTCCCGCACCAGAGGTTCGGTGAGCAACGCCTTCACGAAAAGGTCGGACCAGCCGGTTCCGGCACGCCGCTCCAATTCGGCGGAAGGCTCCGTACGGTACACTTCGGCGGCCTCCGCCGTGACCGTGACCTTGCCGAGCTTCAGCGTTTCCGGCAGCGGGCCGAGCAGAAATACCGTGCCGCCCTGTTCCGCTTGTTTCACCAGCGCGTCGAGGCCCTCCCGGTCCAGCGCCGACGCCTCCGCGAGCGTCAACGCCCCCAGCGGAGCGGTTTTGACATTCAGCCGGGCGGCCAGTTTCGCGGCCCCCGCGCCGATCGCCCGCACCGGTTGCGCATCGCGTCCCGGAGCCGGGTTCCACGCCGCCAGCCGGCGCAGCAGCTCCGTCGCGACCGGATCGCTGCCGGCACGCCCGGCGAGGTCGAGCTGGCAAAAGAGGATATGCCCCCTGCCCTCCGCAAGTTCGGTGAGAAATGCGTAGTTCAGGTCGAACTCCCCTTCGAGCCAGTGGCGGAAACCGCCGGTGTGCGGTTTCTCCAGCATCAGCGACGCGATCGAACCGCGGTTGCCGCGCCGGAACGGCTCCTCCGGGTATTCGCCCGCCGTGGCTTCGCTGTACTTCGGATCGGGTTCCAGAAAGGAGTAGCCGCCCCGCCAGTCGGTGAAATCCACCGGTTCCAGCCCCGCCAGCAACTCCGGGCTTCCGACCGGAAACATCCGCCGCACGCCGCGCGGCTGCACCCGCAGCCCGAAAGGCGACAGATCCGGCTGCGCCATCACCACCAGCGCCGCCCCGGCGCGCACCTGATCGAGCAGCTTCGCGAGCGTCGCATACGGCAGCTTCGCCAGAGAACCGCGCCCGATCACGATGGTTCCCGCCGCATCGGCGTCACCCTTCACAAAGGGGATGCCGAGCTTTTCAAACGCCTGCCGGGTTTCCCCGACGGGATCGAACAGCACCACCGGTTTTCCCGGCTTTATCCGGTCAGGAGGAAACACCTGCAGCGGAAAATCCTGCACGTCGAGCCGCTTCGGATCGACGCCGGAAACCGACAGCTTCAGCACCAGCTCCGTGCGCTTCTCCACCTGCGGCATGGTCAGCGTAAAAGGCACGAACGCCCGCCGCCCCGCCGCGACTTCGACCGGCACCGAACCGGATCTGCCGCCGAGCGTCCAATTCACGGTGAGCTTCAGATCGCGGCGCGAATCGTTGACCGCGACGATCTGCTTTTCCACCGTTTCGCCGGAGTAGAACGCATGGGTCCGGCTCGAAAACCCTTCGGCGCGGCTGCCGCCCGCCCAGACCAGCACCGGCCGGAAGCTGCGCTCATACGCCCTGCCGGTGCCGCACAGCTCGTGCTGGGACGGCGACCGGTAGTTGCCGAGCGGCTTCGCGCCGGGCCGGGACCAGTCGTGATACCGGAAATCCGACTTCACGCCGTGCTTCCAGTATTCAAAGCCGACGCCGCACAGGTCGCGCTCGTCCACCCACGGGCAGAAGCCGTTCACCCCGTAGGCGCGCCACACCCGGATATAGGCGGGACTGACCAGCTGCTGCACCAGGCTGACCGGCGCGTGTTCGTAGAGATTGTAGTTCCACCAGTAGGGCTGGTAGGAGTTGTAGAAGTCGCAGTTGCTCTCGACCTTGTCGGTCGCATTGGAGTCGATCAGTTTCAGATAGCGGTTCTCCTGCAGCCGGTAGGCGTCGCGGCCGAGGTAGGGGGCGCAGTACTCCGCCTCCATCGGCTCGGCGCCGCCCATGGTCATCCAGCTGCCGTCGCGGCAGCGCGAATAATCCATCTGGGTCGGGAAGCCGAGTTCGACCGCGTTGAACGGCCTCACTCCGTGTTTCGACCACGGCTCCGGATAGTCGGCGCGCTCCTGAAGCGGCGGCCACGAGATGTAGAAGTTGGAGGTGATCATGCTGCCGTAGTTGCCCCCGGCGTGGTGATAGATGATCCGCGAATCGTCGATTCCCCGGATCAGCGCCTCGGACTCCCCCGCCTCGCGCCGCTTGCGCCCGAGGTCGCTGACCGAATCCGCCGGTTTGAAGTCGCTGCCCCACGCATAGGGATTCAGATCCCACGGATAGCCGAGCAGATTGAAGTTCATCGACCAGAAAACCAGCGACGGCGAATTGCGGTAACGCTCCATCAGTTCGCGGTTCATGCGCAGCCACTCGGCGCGCTGCGGCGCGGAGTTCCAGTTGATGTCGTAAACCCGGCCCAGCGGCAGCGCCACCAGCCAGCCGGTCCGGTCGGCCTCGTCGAACAGGTCGTCGTAGAACTGCGCGCAGCCGCCGACCCGCCATGCGTATTCGTTGGAGATCATCAGCGTGTTGAACCCCGCCTTGCGGTACAGATTCAGCACCGGCAGCAGGTGGTTCTTCGCGGAAGTCACGAATGCGTCGCGGTTGGCCGCCGGCAGCGTGATCAGCCGGAAGGGCTTGCCGTTCAGCATCATCTCGCGCCCGTCGATCCAGACTTCGCGGAAGCCGAACCGGCGCGGCAGCGAGTGTTCCACCGTTCCGCCGTCGCGGTCCAACACCGCCTCCGCCTGGTACAGATACGGATCGTCGGTCTCCCACAGATGCGCGTCGCGCCACGGACAGGTGAAGCTGAACTCCTGCACCTCCTCGCCGGTGAGCTTCAGCCGGGCCGGAAACTGTTTCACCGCCGCTTCCCGTTCATACGGCCGGACCACGAACCGCGCCCCGGCGTCGCCGGTGAGCTTTTGCGGATTCGCGACACGCAGTTGAAAGGTGATTTCGCCCCGGCGCACGCTGGTTTTCATAAAGAGGTCGTCCACCCGGAGCCCCGCGGGACGGATCACCAGCCGCACGTCCTGCGTAATGCCGCGCAGCGTCGCTTTCTGTTTCACATTCGCGGTCATCTCCGCCCCGAGGAACATCTTCTCCTCGCCGCTGATCGCCGCATCGACCCGGATCACAAGTTGGTTGACCGCGCCCCTTTTCACCTTGTCCGTGATGTTCCAGAGGCCGGGACGGCGCTCCATGCAGACGCCGAGCTTTTCTCCGTTCAGATAGACCACTCCGCCGATCGTGACCCGGTCCACCGCCAGCAGCAGCTCCCGGCCCGGCGGCACTTCCGGAGCGATGAATTTCCGCCGATACCACGCCCCCTCGAACTCCTGCAGATTCTTCCCGTCATAGGTGCACGCCCCGCCCCAGCTGCCCCGTTTGAACCGGGGCGACGCGATCGGGAAATCCGCCGCGAACATCCACGACGACGGAACCGGAACCGGATAAAATTCGGATTCCGCCGGCATCTCTTTCTGAATTTTAAAAGTCGGCGCGATCTCCCAGATGCCGTTCAGATAAAGGTTGGTGTTGAAGTCGTTGCCCACCCGGAAGTTTCCGGCCAGATCAGGCGGCGACGGTTTGTCATAAGGCAGCGGAGCCGCCCCGGCGACGGCCGACAGCAGCGCGGCCAGCAGTGCGGAAATCCTTTTCATTTCGCCTCCCCGGTTTGCGGCACATGGTTGAACAACACTTTCACCTCCTCCGGCGGCAGCGCCCGGTTGTAGATGCGCAGCTCGTCGATCTCCCCGGCCAGCACCTCCTTGTCACTGCTCTCGCTGCCGATTTCGAGCCGGTGCGGCGTGCCTTCGGGCCGCTCGCGCATCGGGTTGGAGGGGGTCTTGTAAGAGATCTCCTCCCCGTTCATATAGACCCGGATCTCCGGTCCGTTCCAGGTCACGGCCAGATGCTGCCATTCCCCTGCCGGATACGGTATCTTATTCGGGGAGAGCACCAGATTGCGCTTTTTGTCGCGGTCGTGCTGCGATACGCACAATTCATCCCAGCGGGTGCCGCCGATATAGAACGCGTTTTCATTCCACTCCTTTCCGGCGGCGGCCTTGAAAATGCGCCACGAACGCTGTTCGCTCCACGGCCGGTCCCGCCTGATCCACATCGCGACCGTGCCGCGCTCGAAATCGAACTGATCCTTCGCCGGATAGGCCAGCTTCGCGCCGCCCTCCAGCCGTACCGCTTTGCCGAACCTGCCGTCGATGAACTTCAACTTCTCCGCGCGCACCGGTCTGCCGTTCGCGGCGGCCGCCTCGGTGGAACCGTCCATCGGCGCGTACAGGATCAGACCGTCCGCGATTCCCGCGCAGGCCGTCACGCCAACTGCCGCCAGCACGGCGGCGCAATACCGTTTCCAACTGTTCATTTTCATCTCTCTACTTCAAAGCCTGATAGCCGTTGTTGTTCCTGACCGCCGGCGGAAACATCCGCTTCATCTCATCGTCCGTGCTGCCGAAGCGCGGCACGCTCCCCGCGTGACCGTCCAGAAACAGCACGTTAAACCGGTCGCCGTGGCGGGTGGACATGCGCGGCACGCCGTTGCCGGTCAGCCAGTCGCTCCTTCCCCACCATGCAAACGCGATATTCCCCATCCTGCCGTTGCACGTTCTTCCGTCATAACTCATCAAAGAATCGCAGAAAGCCACCTTCAACGAAGGCTCCATATACTGCTCGATCTTCGCGACGCTTCCGGCCTTGCCGCTGACATCGCTCAATTCCGAAGCGATACTTCCGCCAAAGACAAAGCCCGCCACTCCATAGCTGCCGAACACCCATTTGCCGCGTTCGTTTTCGGTGTAGGCTTCGCCCCGCCAGTTGGCGGGGTCCTGAATCGCCGCCTTTTCCGAACCGGTGGCGGGACAGAAAAAGATGGTCTTTTCGGTTTTCTGTTCCAACTTTTTCATATCGTAATATCCGGCCTCCGCCAGCTTCCAGAACGGCACGCTGAAATCCGACGTATCCTGCGCACCGGGAGCCTTGAACGTCACCGCCGGTACGTATCCGGCATGGTCTCCCGTATAAAGCGCCACCAATGTCCCGATCTGTTTGAAATTACTCATGCACCCGCCGCTTTTGGCCTTATCCCGCGCCTGATTCAACGCGGGCAACAGCATTCCCGCCAGAATCGCGATGATCGCGATCACCACGAGCAGCTCAATAAGGGTAAAATTTCGTAAATCCCGTGGCCGCATAATGTACAGTATGTTCGGTCACGGGAGCTTTCCAGTATAAAAAAATCACCCAAAAAGGAGACTGAAAAATGAGAAACAAGCAAAATTTACACAACATACTGTACATTATGCGAAACACCTGCAATATCAAGTACCCTGATAAAAAGTTTATCTATCTTTTGTTTCCGGCAGCAGGATCAGGTCGATGAAATTCCCCGGCAGCTTCGGAGTCTGACCGATGCCGGGCGTCAGTTCCAGCCAGCCGGCCCGGCCTTTGCCGTTGTTCACATTCACCAGCACGCTGAACCGCATCGCCGAACCCGCCTGCAGCCGGAACGGGCTGACCAGCAGCCTCGGAAACGCCAGTTCGTACACCGTTCTGCCGTTTTCCACGCGGATCGCCGATTTCACCGCCGGAACCACGCCGAGCTGTTTGTCCACGCTGTCGTAGAGCGCAGCGGCGGCGCGGTGCATATAGACCACCGGCCTGCCCTGCCACAATCCGGCGGCGAACTCGTAGTCGTCATCCTGATATCCCTGCAGCTCCTTCGTCGCATTGCGCAGCGGATCAAAGGCGATCTGCAGCGAATCCCCGCCCCACAGCCCGGAGGGGCCGACCGGATTTTCCACCACACCGGCCTTGCCGACCTCTACGGCGAGGTAGAGAAAATCGTCGTCCCAGCCGAAGCGCAGCCCGGCGTCGATCCGGTCCTCCTGCGGCGTCCACGGCGCGAGCTTCACCGCCTGCGCGGAGGTGAGCCGGACCGGAGCGGCCTGCGGCCAGTCGTCCAGATTGCCGTCAATCATCGGAGCCTTCGCCAGCTTCGGCACCAGAATCGACTTCAGGTTGAAGCCGAACTTCCGGGGCGAACCGCCCTCCGGGGTCACCTCCACCTCAAACGGCCGGTCCGCCGGAGCGATCCCGGCGACGGTCCGGAATTCGACCGCCCGGCTCTCCTCCGCCGGAATCGCCGGGAAAGCCGCTTCGCCCTTTCCCTGCACCAATCCGCCGGTCAACACTTTCACGGTTCCCGCCACCGGGCGGTTGGAACCGTTGAAAAGCCGGATGCGGAACGCATCGCTCCCGGTCACCTCCAACGCCGCCTCAAGCTGCCGCACCGCTCCGAGGTCCAGCTTGCCGATCCAGTTTTTCAACTCGTCGGCGGAAGCGGCGGTTTCCAGATAGACCGGATACTCGTCCAGCCCCAGCCGGCCGCCGGCAAGACGGGTGCCCATGAAGTCAAATACGGCAACTTTTCCAACAGCCTGTTCCGGCAGCGCCGCCGCAACCGGCTTGCCGTTCCACTTCCACAACGCCGCCACCCGGCGGTCGCCGCGGTCGAAAATGTAGCAGCGGTAATCGCTGCCCAGCCGCACCCGTCCCGCCGGGACCGCCTTTTCCAGCCGGTCCGCCGCGTTGCGCAGCGCGAACATCACCGGAGCCGGACGCGCCAGATCGCCGGTCGCCGGATTTCCCATCAGGATCATCGACCAGCCGGTGCCGCAGGCGCTCTGATCCATGCTGAAGTGGTGGAACTCCTCGACGCCGTGCGCGAATGCGATCAGCATCATCCTGGTATTGTAGGCGGCGCGGCTCCGCTCCCAGTCGCCGATCAGCTCACCGGCGGGCAGCGCCACGCCGCGCTCCCCGGCCTCCGACGCGACCAGCGACAATCCCGGACGGCGGCGGTCGGCCAGCTTGCGCAGCGTCACGAGATCGTCCGCGTAATCCGGCAGCTCCGGCAGCGCCCGGTAGGGGTGTTCGGTGATGATCGAAAGCGCGTCGGCGGCTCCCTTCGCAAGCACATTGTCGGTCCACGGAATATCGGTGTGGCAGGAGGCAGGCCCGGCCACCTTCGCGGCGGGATCGGCCTCGCGCAGCACCTCCGCCGCCGCCCGGATCGCCTCGGCGTTGGCTTCGGGGGTCATCTCCCGGTGCTTCGCCGGATCGGCGACGCGGGTGCGCCCGCCCCAGATGTTGCTCTCGTTGAAGATTTCATAGCTGTCGATCATGCCTCTGGAACCGGCGGCGGCCTGTTTCAGCAGCGCCTTCCACTCGCTCCAGTCGTTCGGGGCGAGGAACTGCGGCACATCCGCGCCGAGCATCCCGACGCACATCATCACGCGGAAGTTGTTCCGGTGGAAATAAGGCACATCGCGGAAGCCGTGAGTCGGCAGCCTGCGGAAATCGGACCACATCCGCACCGCACCGAACCGGAAATCCTTCAGCATCGCGATCGCGGTTTCGGCGTTCTGCCGCGAATCGTAGTTGATGCCGAGCCGGGTCAGCTGCGGGCCGGGGCGGTCGATCACGCCGGACTGGAAGTTGTACTTCACGTCGCCGATCGTAAAATTCCAGTTATAGCTTCCCCGGAACTCCTCCGGCAGCGGCAGCGTGTATTTGCATTTCCAGCGCCCCGCCGCATCAAGCCTCACGTTTTCCGGCCCGGCCGCCGCGATCCGGCGGCCCCGGAAGTCCGCCAGCTCCCAGCGGACCGGCACTTCGCTTTTCCCCGGCGCGGTGATCGTGAACTCCGCCTCGACCGGCTCCCCGGCGAAACTGTAGCCTTTCGGCTGATTCAATTTGCCCTCCACGGTGATCGCCGGACAGGCCGCGTCCCGCGCCGGACCGAGGTGGTAGGCCGCATCGTCCGCCCAGACCGTCGAACCGGGCTGCGGCACCAGCCGGGGCGTGACCTGATGGAAGATCGCGCCGTAGCCGTTGACCACATCGCCGTACACGTAAACGCCGGGAGCTTTCGCACCCCACTGCGGCACGGAAAGGTCGTACCGCTTCCAGTCGGTCCCCACCGTCACGTCGCGCCCGTAGGCGATGCCGGAGGCCAGATGGAGTCCGAGCGAAACCCGGGTTTTCGGCTTGTCCGCTCTCAGCCACACCGAAAACGACACGGGCCCGTTCGTCCGGAACGGCACCGAGTTGTAACAGAAAAATCCGTCCGCATCCGGCGCCGTCTCCAGCCGGAAGGAGTTCCGCCCGGAGCGTTTCACCTCTCCGTCCACCGCCGCCGCCATCGCGCGATTGTACACCTTGCCGTAACCGTCGTGAATCCTGCCGTCGTCCGCCATCGCCCCGGCTTTGCCGCTGAACACCCCGACGTTGAACCAGCCCAGCTCTGCGCCGCCGTTGGTCAGCCAATTCGCGGCGGGATCGGCCGCCGCCTCCCTAACCGGAGCAAAACCGGCCTTGCCGATCCGGTAAATCCCCGCGCCCGGCAGGTCGAACCGCAAATGCAGTTCATTCAAATCCTCCGGCAATATCTGTTCAAAGGCGAGCGTTTCCCCGCCGCCGGAGAGCGCGAACTGCTTCGCTTTCCAGTAGTGCTTCTTCGCTTCGCCCTGATTCCCCTCGAAGTAGAGCGTCGCCGGCACTCCGCCCGGTTCCGCTCCGGCCTCCAGCGTCAGCTCCATATTCCTGAGCCGCAGCGACGGCTCGAACGGCAGACCGTGGGCGCGGAAGATCACCTCGGCTTTCGGGAATTTCTCCCGCAACGCCCGCGTGTCGATCACCAGATGCCCCTGCTCCACCGCCGTTTTCAGCAGTTCCGCCGCCTCCGCCGGTTTCACGGAGATCATTCCGGCCAGCCGTTCGCCGCGCACCGCGACGGAACCGCTTTTCACATTCCGCTCCAGGCGGCATCCGCTCCAATCCGGCGTGAAAGCCGCTGCGGCCATCCCGGCCAGCAGCAGCATCGCCGCCGGCAATCCCTTGCAATATTTCATCTTCCTTCTCCCCTACTTGATCCAGCCGAAATAGCGGCTGCGGTCCTGCTCCAGTTCCCCCAGGCTCATCGGCGCGGCGCGCCCGTCCAGAAACAGGATATTCGCCACCATCTGGCGCGGCGCGGTCGCGGAATTGCTTTCGGTCACATACATCGACATGCCGCCTCCATGCACATACCGGATATGCACATTGTAGTTGCAGGTATAAGTGTTGGAATTGCTCCCCGACTCCAGGTCCCGCCCGCCGTCGATCAGGTTCACCCGGATGCTCGGCTGTCGGATCGATCCGGTTTTGATGCTCTGCGCCGCCCACTGCCGGTAGTAGCCGGTATCGGGAATGTCGTACTGCTTGCCGAAACCGCAGTTCATCGCATAGGTGCGTTCGGTCGCCTCGTTCGCCGAAGGGCAGAGCAGCAGCTTGCAATTGCGCCCGTCCGCCCCCTGATAGGTCGTATTTCCCGAAATCGGCAGCAGGTTGGCCAGCCACAGCAGCCCGTACCATTTCTTGTTGGAGTTGGGAGCCTCCGCCACTCCGTCCGCCAGATTGAGATTCTCCGCGAACGGCCTCACGTCGTACATCCCCTCATACGAAAACAATGTAATGCCGAGCTGTTTCAGATTGTTCAGGCACTGGGTGTTGCGCGCCTTCTCCCGCGCCTTGTTCAGTGCGGGCAGCAGCATTCCCGCCAGAATCGCGATGATCGCGATCACCACGAGCAGCTCAATAAGCGTAAAATTCCGATTCTTCCTCATCGTTCCGTCCCCTTTCCTGACTGCAGTTCAGCAAGCGTGCGCGGCCTGAACAGCCTTGCCCCCTGCCCTTTCATACACCATATCGATATAAAGCGCGGCGCTCCATCCGTAATCCATAAACGCCTGATGGTACGGACTCAAATCGGCATCGCAGGCGTTCTTGCGCAACAGTTCCGGAGGATCGCACTCACAGCGGTCGTCGTAGAACTCGAAAAATGTACCGTACTTGAAATAGAACTTCTCCAGCTCCGCCATCGTGGAGCCGATCAGCGTTTCCGCTTCCTCCCGGAAGCCGTACCGCTCCAGCCCTCGTGCGATCAGGTAGTTGATATTGATCCAGACCGGGCCGCGCCACATATCCTTGCTGTAGAACTCCGGCTGGCTGCGGCTGATCGACGGCACCGCAAACGGCGTCGCGAACCGTTCCGGATCCTTCAGCGTCGCCACCAGCCGCTTCGCCATCGCCGGCGTCGGCGCCCCCGAAAGCAGCGGCAGGAATCCCGCCGAACTCTGGATCTTCGACCGGGTATGGTTCACCACGTCGTAATCGACGTACAGGCCGTTTTCCGCATCCCACAGCCGCTCGTTCATCAGCATATTCAGCCGCTGCCGGCTCCCTTCCCAGAAAGCTGCCTCCGCCGGAAACCCGAGGCGTTCCGCGAACTCCGCCATGATTTCGCAATCCTGCGCCAGATAGGCGTTGAAGTCGCAGGCGTCCAGCTCCACCGTGGCGTCGAACCGCGAGGAGTTGTCCATCCCGCTCTCGCCGCAGCGGCAGTGAGCGTAACCCTCGATCTTCCACTCGACCAGCCCGCCGCCGTCGGTGTCGCGGTGGGCGAAGATCCACTTGAGGTAGGCGGCGTTTTTCCGGTAATGGCTCCGCAGCCATTCGTCATCCCGTTCCAGCTCGTCCAGCAGCTTCATGCCGAAAGCGAGGATCGGCGGCTGGGTGACCTCGCTCGCCTCCAGCGGTGAAGTGAAATGCGGGATGAAACCATCCTCATGCTGGGCGTCGAACACCGCTTCGAGGCTTTCGCGCGCCGCCCGCCGGTCCAGCCACCGCAGCCCGGCGGCGTGGAACACCGAATCCCACAGCCACATGTGACGGTGAGGCCAGCGGTCCGGCGTGGTCCAGCGGTGCCTGATCCGCCCCTCGGCGGAGTTGAGCTGGGTTTTCAACTGGGAACAGGCTTTCAGCAGCGCCAGACGGCTCCGCTCCGGCAGGTTCATGGGCAGCTTCAGCGCGGCGAGCCACCGTTCCCGCGCCGCGAAAACCGCATCGAAATCCGCGTCCAGGAGTTCGGTGCGGAAGAACTCCCGCACGCCGAGCAGCGTCCGGCCGCCCTTGCGCGCCACACGCACCACGCCGTTCAACCCGAGCACCCGGCACGGCCCGTCGATCAGCAGATGGTGCGCATCCGCCAGCGCGCCGCGGGTGATCCCCGAACGGGTTTCCAGCACGAACCGGTCGCCCGCCGTCATGCAGTGCAGAGGCGGCTCGGTGTCGACCACCACCGCGCCCCCCTCCCTCGGCAGCTTCACTTCGAAGGCAGTGCAGCCCGCCACAGTGCGCAGCACCAGTCCGTTCCCGTAATCCGTCGTGCCGTCAAATGCGGAAAAGGCCAGCAACTGCCCGCCGCCCCACACATTCAAAATCGAAAAATTATCCATCGGGCCACCTTGTTGCGATTGAGTTTCCGATATATATTATGGAAGCAAAAAACTTTCAAAACAAGGGATTTTTCACAAAATATATCAGATATCCTGTCAATGATATACAGGATCATGAAAGCGAGGCCGGAATGACGCAGGAAAACCGCCGCAAATGCAGCCGGATGATCAAGGACAGCGAATACAGCCGTCTTGGCGGCATCAATGTCGGGAAATACCCGCTGCACCACTTTCTGTTCGACCACTCCACGCCGCTGCTGGAAAACTGGCCGATCCGGATCGACTTCGCGGGCGACGACGAGTGGCGGCGCGGCTGCTACCGTTTCCGCGAACGCTCCGACACCTTCGCGATCGAATATATGAAACAGGGCACGCTGCGCTTCACCCAGAACCGGCAGAGCTACACGGTGCAGCCCGGCGAACTCTTCCTGGTCCGGCTCGGCGACGATTCGGAGATCGAATGCTGCGACTGCGACTACGCCTTCAAGCGCACCTTCGCGATCGCCGGCCCGCTGCTCGGCCCATTGCTCACCTCGCTCGGGCTCGACCGGGCCGACGTGATGACGCCCTCCGATCCCGCCGCCCTCGACGCGCTGTTCGACCGCGCCCGTGAAATCCTCGACGGCAGCGCCGAAGACCGGCAGCGCCGCAGCGCGCTGCTCTCCTTTGAAATCCTGCTGATGCTGGCCGAGGATTACAAGCAGCACGACCACCCGGAAATCCTCCAGAAAATCCTGCGCTACCTTGACGCGCATCTCGACCGCCCCCACACCATCGAACGGATCGCGGCGGAATTCCGGCTCAGCCCGGCCACACTGCACCGCCTTTTCCGCAAGCACCTCGGCGAAACCCCGATCAACTTCCTGATCCACCGCCGCATGGAAACCGCGATGCGGCTGCTCCGCCTGACCGAGCAGCCGATCAAAAGCATCGCCTATCAGGTCGGCTATCCGAACGCCCTCTATTTCTCGACCGAGTTCCACAGACACACCGGCGAATCCCCCACCGCCTTCCGCCGCCGGCGCCAATATTACGACTGATTCATTCGGCGGAGGTACGGCCTCTTTCGCTGCGCAGATATTCGCTCGGCGGCACCCCGGTTACATTCCGGAAACAGCGGCTGAACACCGAAAGCGAAGAAAAACCGCACTGCCCCGCCACCTCCGACAACAGCCACCGGCCCGACTTCAGCAGCCGGTACGCCTGCTGCAGGCGCAGCTGCCGGATATACTCCGCCGGATGGCAGCCGACCATCTTTTCAAATACGCTGTACAGATACGACTTGGAAACCCCGTGCTTCCGGGCGATCTCCTCCACCGACAGCTCCGGTTCGGCCAGATGCAGACAGATGTAGCCGTTGACCTCCTCGAAAAGCCGCACCCGGCGGTCGGAAGCCGGAGCGTGGGTTCCGGCGTCGATCCGGCACGGTTCGGCGTCCAGCTCCGCCAGCAGGCAGTTCAAATAGCGGCGCACGCGCGGGTCGCCGCCGCCGTATTCCAGATAGAGTTCCACCATCCGGGCGAGCAGCCCGTAGGTGACAGGCGTCATTTTCACGCTGCAATGGTAAAGCGTTTCCGGGTAGAACATCCGTTCCAGCTCGAAAGTCACCACCATCCAGAAAAAATCGCTCTGGTCCACCACATAGTGGTGATACTGAAACGGATAGACCAGCGACGCATAATCCGGCGCAACCGGGAACGTCAGGTCATTCACGCAGACCAGCCCTTCCCGCTCCAGCGCCGCCGTCAGCACGAAGCGTCTGTGAAACAGTTTGAGCCGGTCGCTGCCGCCGGGATTGATCTTCACCTCGGCGCAACGGCGCTGGATCAGGATGCCGCCCGGCTCTCCCGGCAGGCCGTCCGGAGGCGGGAACTGCACCGGCGGGCAGGACTCCAGCAGCTGCGCCAGTTCCCGGATTCTGTTTTTCTGTGAATTTTCCATACCGTATAACAGAATCCGGTTATGACGAAAAGCAATTGATTTTACGATAAAATTTTAAAAAATTCCATATTTTTCCATTATCCTGCATTTATGAATACGAATTGCAAAATCGGAAGGATTTTTTGTCTAACTTCCGCTCTTGCTTTTCCCCGCCGCCTGATTCATAATATAAGCGGAAACCCAAAGGAGCGAATATGATGAATTCCCTGAAAAAGTACGGAGTCTGGCCGGTGATGCCGACTCCCTTCACCGCTTCGGGACAGCTCGACCGGCGCGGCTGCGAAGCATTGATCGACTGGTATCTCGCCAACCGGGTTGACGGGATCTTCACGGTCTGCCTCAGCAGCGAGATGTTCGACCTGACCGCCGGGGAACGGCTCGAACTCGCCCGGCTGACCGTGAAACGGACCGGCGGAGCCGTGCCGGTGGTCGCCTGCGGCGGCTTCGGCGACACTGAAGCGGAACGGCTCCGGTCGATCCGGGAGACGGCCGACGCCGGAGTGGACGCCGTGGTGCTGCCGCTGTCGGTGCTCTTCCCGCCGGAATGTACGCTACAGCAGGTCGCGGACGGGCTTTATGCCATAGCGGAAAAAACGCCCGACATTCTTTTCGGCCTGTATGAGTGTCCGGTGCCGTACAAACGGCTGCTCTCCGCCGGGCAGCTCGGCCGCCTGGCCCGCGACTGCCCGCGCTTCCGGTTCCTGAAAGACACCTGCTGCGACCGGGAACAGCTCCGCGCCAAGAGCGCCGCCGTCGCCGGAACCGGACTGAAAATCTACAACGCGAACCTGACCACTCTGGCCGATTCGCTGCGGGACGGCTGCGCCGGATTCAGCGGCATCGCCGCAAACTTCTTTCCCGACGCGCTGGCCGAGTTCATGCAGCTCCTCGAAACCGATCCGGCGCGGGCGGACCGCATGCAGATCGTCTTCAACACGCTCGGACGCAACGTGGAGTTCCACTATCCGCGCGGAGCGAAGGAGTACCTGAAACAGCAGGGGCTTCCGCTCACCGATTTCTGCCGCACGCCGCGCCCCGGCTTCACCGCCGAGGAGCTTGAACAGATCCGCGACTTCGGCCGCTTCGTCGAACTCTGGAAGCAATCCGGTTACAATCTATTCACACAGGGAGGACAGAAATGAAACGAATTTTCACCCTTATTGAGCTGCTCGTCGTAATAGCGATCATAGCAATTCTGGCCGGAATCCTGTTGCCTGCCCTGAATCAGGCGCGGGATAAAGCCCGTGCGGTGACATGCAAGAACAACCTGAAGCAGTGCTCAATGAGCGCCACCATGTACCGGAACGACAACCGTGAAATCCTTCCCGCCGTATACTATGCCAAGAAAATCGCCAGCGGGAAACGGCTGTGGGGACACTCCCTGTGCGGCCGATATGAAGATGCGGTCATAGGGACCCAGTATCTGGACTGGAAACTGCTCACCTGTCCGGTGACGGACCTGACGGCGACCGGCTCCGGCCTGACCGGATACGGCTACTTCGTATACTGGGAGGGCGACAGTGCGAACCTGCAAAAGCGCATCGAACTGTGCGGTCCGGGAAACAGCGGAGGCTCATACGGTTCCAAAACCAAATACTCCTATGTCCTGTTCAGCAAACTGAAACGGCCGAGCGCCACGATCGAACTGATCGACTCCGGATACGATTTCACCGTTTCCAACGGCGCCCGGGTGAGCTCTTCCTACATCGGCCCGGCAACCAGCGGAGCGGATGGAGCCGCAAAACTGTGGCATGCCGGCCGTGCGAACGCCGCCCATTACGACGGCCATGTATCGGATTACACCAGAGACGGCCTCGCCCAGATGCCGAACGGCGTCGAAAAATGTATCACCGCCTCAGGCGCGCCGCAAACTTTAAGCCCCTCCTTCCAATAAGCAACCGGGAGAACCAGAAGATGTATCGATTTTCCATATTCGCCGCCGCAATGCTGACCACCTGCGCCGCCGCTCCGGTTGAGATGAAAATTCCTCAGAACATCGATGCCGCCGCTCCGAACATCGGGCTGCCCGCCCAACCGGGCACCCGCCATTACAAAATCGCGGCGCCGGAAGTCTCTCCCACAATCGGCTGGGCGAACCACGACCCGAAAATGCTCCGTGTCGGCGACCGGATCGTAGTCGAATGGACCAACCATCCCGGCGATGAGAACGGACCGGGCCAGACCATCGTCGGCACGGTCGTGCAATTCAATCCGGAAACGGGCGAACCGCTGAATACGGATTCCCTGCAATACACAAGCCTTGCCCCCGCGCCGCTGCCGGTGCGCCGCCGCTCCTGGAAGTTCGACCCGGAAAAAATAGATGAATATTTCAGCCACGGCGGCCTGGAGCTTCACAACGGCAGACTCTACACCATCGGCCGCCTTCTGGCAATTCACGGCGTCACGGATGACCTCAGCATCAGCTTGAATTGCCACCACGGCCTTCCGCCTTCGGCTTCCGCGGAGCACTGGCGCGACGAATTTGACCGGGAAGCCGGTTTCGTGCATGAGATTGTCTGGACTTTCCTGAACTACCGGCAGCGCTGGAAAATCGAGGGGAACCGTCTTGTCCCCGATACTCCCGGATATATCGACAAACGCCTGCCGGAGCAGCAGGAAGTGACAAAAGGCCGCCTGAAAAAGCTCGTATCGCTGCCGGAATGGAACCGCCTGCCGCTGCTGAACAACGCCCCTGCCGATTTTCAGGCCGACCTGAAATCTCCGGCGGAAACCCGTCCGGCTCTTGTCACGCGTACCCTTCCCCCGCGCTGTCCGGACGGAGCGCTGCACATCGCGGCCGACGGCCATAACGGACTTGCGCATTATGCCGAATACCGGCGTCCCGACGGTTCCACGGTGGTGATCCGCGACAATCTGAAAAATCCCGGTTTCTACTACGCGGCGGCCAAAAAGAAACCCGGCGACTGTTATCCGCCCGCCGAACCGACCGACATTCCCGGGGAAGCAATGCCTTCCGCCGGCAATCTGCCGGACGGCCGCGCCTATCTGATTGCGAACTATGATTACCGCCGCAACATGTATCTCCTCCTGTCGTCGGACGGGCGGACATTCGATACCGCCCGGTTCGTCCGCGGTGTCCGGATGCGCGCCCGAAAAGGGATCGGCAAACTGAACAGGCCCTCCGGCCCGGCTTATTTCCGCAGCATGATCGTCGGGCGCAAACTCTGGATCGTCTACAGCATCGCCAAACAGGAGATCGGCCTGACCACCATCGACCTCGAATCGCTTTGACCGAAAAAATAAAGAACAGTCACTTTCCATGGCGAACCTCATCAATCTTTCAGTCGTGGCGCTTTTCCTGCTCGGCATGGCCGGGATGGGCGTCTATTTCCTGAAACGCAACAACAGCAGCGAGGAGTATTTTCTCGGCGGACGCAAAATTCCGGGCTGGGCGCTCGGCCTCTCGATGGTCGGGACCTCGATCAGCTCGATCACCTTTCTCGCCCTCCCGGCGGCGGCATTCGTGCTGGACTACCGGCAGCTGACGCCGAATCTCTTCATGCCGGTCGCGGCGCTGATCGCCTGCTGGATTTTCATCCCGTTCTTCCGGCGCGGCCTCAAAACGACCGCCTATGAATATCTGGAATCCCGCTACGGCACCGGCATCCGGATCTACGCCGCGCTCTATTCGCTGCTCGGCCAGCTGCTGCGCCTCGCAATCATCCTCTATCTGGTGGTGCTGCCGCTGTCGGAGATGCTCGACATCAGCGAAAGCACCGCGATCCTCGCCTTCGGCGTGATCACCTGTTTCTACACTGTTTTCGGCGGCATCGAGGCGGTCGTCTGGACTGATGTGGTACAGACGGTCATCCTGCTCGGCGGAGGGCTGCTCTGCGTGGCCGCCGTCGCCTTTCAGCTGCCCGGCGGCCTGCCGCAGATTCTGGAAATCGGCATGGAATACGACAAATTCAGCCTCGGTCCACTGGACTTCAGCTTCAGTGAGCGCACCTTCTGGGTGATGAGCCTGATCGGATTCATCGGCTTCATCTCGGAATTTTCGAGCAACCAGAACGTCGTGCAGCGCTATATCGCCGCTCCGACGCTGCGTGAAGCGCGCAAGGCGACGCTGATCTGCATCGTGATGAGCCTGCCGACCTGGATTTTCTTCTTCTTCATCGGCAGCTGCCTGTTCGCGTACTACAAAGTGTTCCCGTCGGCGGAGGTCGCCGCGATGAAACCGGACGACGTGCTGCCCCACTTCATCCTGACCGAAATCTGGCCCGGCGTCGGCGGCGTGATCATCGCGGCCTGCCTCGCGGCGGCGATGAGTTCGCTGTCAAGTTCGATCAACGCGGTTTCAACTATCTGGACAATCGATTTCCTGCGGCTGATGCGCCGCAAAGGCAACGATCGCTTTGAACTCGTGAATGCGAAGCTCGCCTCCGGCGCCGCCGGAATCATCATGATCGCCGGAGCCTGGGGAATTTCGCTGATCCCGCGCGAAAGCGTCTACGACCTCAGCGCCATTCTCGGCGCGTTGCTCTGCTCGGCGGGGCTGACGCCCTTCATGCTCGGCTTCTTCACGACCCGCATCGGCAACCGCGCGATCCTGTCCGGGATGTATGCGGCGCTGGTTTTCAGCGTCTACAACATCCTGAACTACTTCAAGCTGCTGCCGGAACCGCTGCAATGGAACATCCATATCTACATGGCCGGGCCGGTCTGCAACGGCGTGATGCTGGCTGTGGCGCTGGCCTACTCGCTGTTCCGCCCCGAGCCGGTCACGGAACAACTCAGAGGACTGACCGTCTGGACTCTTGACTCCCCGGGAAAAGCCGATTGAACTCCTTCCCCCCGGTGATTTTTCACGGCCGGGGATTGAATTTATCGGAAACCGCAATGTCATTAAGAGCTTATCCCTGAATAAAGAATCGGCATGATGCCGCGCCGAAATGTCAGTCGCGAAGCCTGATAAAATTGACGATACTGGAGGTATCGGCGATTTCAGCGGGCAGACGAATGGCGTTTCGCCGCAAATCAGGACGATTTGGCTTATTCAGGGATAAGCTCCAAGAATGAACAGGACAAAACCAACGCCGTATGCAAACTTCCGAATCGGGATTCCGCCAAAGGTAAAGTCCCGGATACCGGAAGTTTTTGCAATAAAATCCGTATTTTTTTCAATTGCCTCTTGACTTTTTGCATCATCTGCGCCATAATATTTATAGCATAAGCGCTATAAAAATAGTTTTAAAGAACGCAGTATGGCAAAATACCTTGAAATTGCAGAGATCCTGAAAAACCGGATCGAACACGGCGACTATCTGAACAGCCCGATGCCCGGCGAGCGTAAGATCGCCGATGAGATCGGAGTCAGCTACATGACCGCGCGCAAAGCGATCCGCCACCTGATCGACGCCGGAGTGATCGGCAAGGCCGAGGACGGCAAGGCGCAACTGCCGAAATCGGAAGCCCTCTACGCGAACTGCGCGTTTCTTGCTCCCGCCTTTGCGTCGTTACAGACGATCCGGTGGCAGATGGCATTGGACCAGACCCTGAACCGGAGCGGACGGCTGCTGCGTTCCGCCTATTTCGTACACTGGGACGACCTTGCCATCGCCGAGACGCTGGCGAATTTCGACCTTGTTTTCCTGCTGCCCAAACTCGAAACGCCCCCGGAACGGCTGCTGCGTAAGCTCGCCGACTCCGGCAAACCGGTGATCGTGCTGGAATCGGACTGGTCGGAGCGCGGCTTCCTGTCGATCCTCTCCTCTCCGGTCGAAGCGATCGACCAGCTGCTGGAGCTGCTCGCCGAGGGCGGCGTCCCAGTGGACTGCTTCAATTCGCAGCCGCTGGACGACATCATCGAAGCGCGCCTTGCCCAGTGGAAAAAGTTTCCGCACCGGGGTCGCTGCTTCAATTATCCGATCAATTTCTACGGCGAAACGCTTCCGCACACCTGCCGGGTCGCTTCCGGGCTGCTGCGCGAAGGAAGCTGGGAGCCGCGTGCGGTTTTCTGCACCACCCTTTCCGCCGCGATCGGCCTGAACCGGGTTTTCACCGAATTCGGGCTGCAGGTCGGGCGCGACGTGAAGCTCGCCGCCGTAAACGGCGAGGACTGGGCGCCGTACCTGACGCCGAGCATCACCGCGCTGGCCAACGCCGACCTCAACGCACTGGTTGCGCGCGCACTCGAACTGTTGCGGACCGGCTGCGCGCCGGTCTGCCTGAAGCCCGCCCGTCTCGAAGTACTTCCCGGCGAAAGCACCGCCGGATTCCATCAACTCTCTTGAAAAACGGAGAATCGGACATGCCACGCACACACACACACCGAATCGAACTGCCCGCAACACCCGCCAACCACCGCAGGCCAACATGCAGAAATTTCACATTAATCGAGCTGCTTGTGGTGATCGCCATCATCGCGATCCTCGCTGCGATGCTGCTGCCCGCGCTGAACAAGGCGCGGGACCGGGCGCAGGCGATCAAATGCTCCGGCAACCTCAAACAGCACGGCACGGTGTTCGCACTTTACACTGCCGACTCCGACAACTGGGTCCCGAAAACCGCGGGAACCGGCGGCAACTCCTTCTACTGGAACAAAGTGACCATCACCTATTTTTCCAAGCGGCAGGATGTGGTCAAACGAGGCGCTTCGGAACTCTACTGGTGCCCCCGGGACACCGTTTCGGAGGTACTCCCCACCAAAACCCGGATCGAACTTTTCGACAACGGCAACATCAGTTACGGAATCAACCGCAAGCTGGTCGATCCCGGTCAGAATGCGGGGCGGATCAAGGACCCCTCGCGTGTCCTGTACCTGACCGATTCCGCCATCAATGTAACCAAATCCACCGTCCGCGGCCATTACTGGGCGCATCCCGAACCGAACAGCGCCCAGCCGCAGGCCTATCCCCGGCACAGCGGCGCGGCCAACGCGGTTTTCGTCGACTGCCATGTGGAATCGGTGCGTTCGTCGAACGGAATTTACTCCGGGCTGTACGACGCCGGCGCCTTCTACCGTTCCGGGCGGCAGTTCAACCGCTGGGAAGTTGAAAACCGTACTCAGGACATCTGACAACCATAGGAAAAATCCATGAACCGATCATTCACCGCCGCCCTTCTTCTTCCGGCCCTCTGCGCCGGATGGTTCGCCCTGCACGCCGAATCGCTGCCTCCGGCCGGATTCGACCAGCCTCAGAACTGGCTTTTCCGCCCCGGCGCGGAATATCCCGGAGCGACCGGTTCCGCCGCCGTGGAAAACGGCAAGCCGGTCCTGCATTACGACTTCAGCAAGGGAGGCCGTTACGTCGGCATGCAGTTGCGCACGCCGCTTTTCGACGACGCCGCCGAAGTGGCCGTCACCCTCGTTTCGCCCGCTCCGGCCAAGGTGACGATGCGGCTCACCGACGCCAACGGGCGGGTTTTCCAATCCGCTCCGTTGAAACTGGAAGCCGCCAAACCGCGGCGCACCGTGCTTTCCGCCGCCTCCAGATGGGCAACCAGTTGGGGCGGGGACGCCAAAAACAAAAAGTTCACCCCGCCGATGCGCAGCCTGACCGTGCAGGCCCATGCCGACGATAAAATGCCCGCCGCCGGAACGGTCACGGTCGAATCGCTCCTGTGCGAAGTCCCCCAATTCGATCCCTCCACACTGGGGGCGGGAAAACCCTTCTCCTTCTCCGCCGCCGGCTGGAACTTCTCCGGCGATTTCCGTCCCGACCGGCTCGGCCAGCACCTGACGGTCACCGCCATGCCCGGCCGGGAAGCGCAAGCCGGGGAGTACACCGTCACGCTGCCCCAGCTCAACCGCGACTGGAGCCGGCATTTCCAGCTCAACCCGGCGGACGGCGAACAAAAGCTGCAAATCCTGATCCCGCGCCGCCTGATCTCCAATCCGTACAACCGCTATCAGCTCAGCCAGATGTTCCGCAGCGAACAGCCCGGAAGTTCCGCCTCGGTCATCACGCCGCTGGCCGGACGGAACAGCGCCGGAATGGAATTCGACAAAACCCTGCACGCCCGCGAAATCCCCTTTTCGCGCATCGGGACGCAGGTGCATTTCGCGTACCGTACCGGCGGCGGCTTCGCGGCCTACGCCCCCTACCGGATGCTGACCGACGAAATCGCGGCGGCCGGATTCAAGTGGATTCGCGACACCGCGCTGGTGGAGCAGGACGAACAGGGCAATTACCGCGTCCGCCCCTCCGATATGGAGTGGATCCGCTACGCCCATGAGCAGGGGCTGAATGTGATCGTGATCTTCCGCCTCTACGCCAACGACACGGTCGACAACTATCTGAAAAAAGTCGATGCGATGGTCCGCGACACCAGAGAGTACGTCAAAGTCTACGAACTCGGCAACGAACCCTTCGGACAGGGACGCTGGCGCGAAACCTACGGCGGCCCGTGGAACGGCAAGGAAAAGGACAACTCCACCTCGCCGTGGGTCAAGGAGCACCTCAAATACACCAACGCGATCGCCGACCGCTTCAAGCAGGTCTATCCCGGCTGCACCGTGATCGGCCTCGGAGCCAACACGCCGACCAATTACCGCTACCTCGACATCGGCGTGACCGCCAGCCTGGACGGCGTGACCGACCATCCCTACAGCTACTGCCTGCCGCCGGAAAAGGTTCCCTACGGCCACCGGTTCGCCAAGCGCGACGGCGTCCGGGTCGGCGACGAGCGCGACTCCTTCCGCGGCCTGATCGAGGATTACCACCGCAAGTTCAAAGAGACCGGCAAGGCCCGTTCGCTGTGGCTGACCGAATTCGGCTACACCACCTACTGGACCAGCGGCTCCAATGAGAAGAACCGCTACGGCACCTACACCGAAGAGGCGCAGGCGGTCTACATCGTGCGCCGCCTGCTCGAAACCCTGTCGCTGCCGGTCGAACAGGTTTCGCAATACTGCTTCGTGGACAAGCTGAACTCCCGCGCCGACGCGGCGGAGGGCAACTTCGGGCTGCTGCGCACCGATTACAGCAAGAAACCGGCGTTTTACGCGATGCGGCGGCTCAACACCCGGCTCAGCGGCTTTGAATTCGACGCGGATTTCCGTCCTGAAATCACCGCCGCCCCGCGCCAGAAGGGCAACCAGCGCGGCGTGCTGATCGGCAACTGGGACGAGGTGTCGATCAACGCCGACAACGACTGCATGGTGGTTCCTTTCCGCAACAAGGCGGGCGAACGGCGCGTCGCGGTCTGGTCGATGCAGCCGTACAGCCGGGAATTCAACAACCGGGTGATTTCGCTCCGGCTCCCCGGCATGGGCGGAGCCGCCGGCGCGGTCGCGCAGGACCTGATCACCGGCGTCACCTACGACCTCGACCTCGAAGCCCGCGGCGGCGATCTGTTCATCAACCATCTCAGTTTGCGGGAGAATCCGCTGCTGATCCAATTTGTGAAGTAAGTTATGGATTCCCCTTTTCCGAAAGAGACGATCAGTGCCGACTTCTGTGTGGTCGGCGGCGGCATCGCGGGTATGACGATGGCGCTTGAATGCGCCCGCGCCGGCTTCCGGGTGGTGCTGATGCACGACCGCCCGGTGCCGGGCGGCAACGCCTCCGGCGAATGCCGGGTGCAGATTTCCGGAGCCGACCGGCTCGGCAAGCTGCCCAACCTGCGCGAAACCGGCATCCTCGAAGAACTCCGGCTGGAAAACTGCCGGATCAACCCCAACGGCAGCTATTCCGTCTGGGACATGGTGCTGTGGAGCGCGCTCGAAACCGAACCGAACCTTCAGGTGCTCTACAACTGTTCCTGCCGCGCCGCTGTCATGGCGGGAAACCGCATTAAAACCGTGACCGGCTGGCAGACCACCACCCAGAAGGAGATCACCGTCGCGGCGAAACTTTTCGCCGACTGTTCGGGCGACGCGGTGCTCGCGCCGCTGACCGGAGCTGATTTCCGGGTCGGGCGCGAAGCGCGCGGCGAATTCGGCGAAACCATCGGTCCCGAAACCGCCGACCGCCGCACGATGGGGATGAGCTGCATTTTCCAGACCCGCCGCTGCGACACCCCGCAGCCGTTCGAGAAACCGGCATGGGCGCATACTTATTGCGATGACTCCGAACTGCCGTGCGGCGCGGACGGCCACGCCAACCTCCATGAGGGCTACTGGTGGGTCGAACTCGGCGGCGAATGCGATTCGATCGCCGACACCGAGGCGCTCCGGCCGGAGCTGCTGAAGATCCTGCTCGGCGTCTGGGACCACATCAAGAACCGCGGCGACCACGGCGCGGAACACCTTGCGCTGGAGTGGATTCAGTTCCTGCCTTCCAAGCGCGAGAGCCGCCGCTATGTCGGCGACCACATCCTGACCCAGCGCGACATCGAAGCGGGGGGACGCTTCCCCGACACCGTTGCCTACGGCGGCTGGACCATGGACGACCACAACCCGGCGGGCTTCCGTTCGGCGGCGCTCGGCGAACCGGTGAACATCCACCATCCGGCCCCCTCCCCTTACGGCATTCCGTACCGCTGCCTCTATTCGCGGAACCTCGACAATCTGTTCGTCGGCGGGCGCTGCGTCAGCGTGACCCATGCCGCATTGAGTTCGACCCGGGTGATCGGCACCTGCTCCGCGATGGCGCAGGCCGCCGGAGCCGCCGCCGCAATCGCGCTGCGCCGCGGCATTTCACCGCGCGAGGTCGGCCAACGGCATCTCGCCGAACTTCAGCAGCTCCTGCTGCGCCGCGACTGTTACCTGCCGGGCGTCCGGCTGGAACTGCCCGAACTGGAACACGCCCGTATTTCCGGCACCGGCTCCACGCCGGAGGCGCTGCGCGACGGCGTCACCCGCGTCGAGGGCGGAGCGCTGCACCAGTGGCGCTGCCGTCCCGGCGACCAACTGACCGTGGAATGGGATGCGCCGCAGCACTTCCGGCGGATTTCGCTGATCTTTGAAAGCGGCATGCAGCGCCGGATCGCGCTGGTGCCGGGCAACCCGGATTGCCTGCGACTGCCGCCGGAGCTGGCCAAGGCCTACCGGCTCGAAGCCCGAAGCGAAGGCCGATGGAGGACGCTCGCGGAGGTTTCCGCCAACGCCCGCCGCCGCGCGGTGCATCCGGCGGAAGCCCCCTTCGACGCCCTCCTCCTGACGCTGCAGGAAACCTACGGAGCCGCCGAAACCGGCCTCCACGCGCTCCTCGCGGAGTAGTTTTTTCGCCCCCTAGTTCCGGACCGTATTCCGGCGGCAGAACGCCTGCCGTGCAAACGGCCCGGAACGTTTTTTATCGCCACTCCCGGAAATCCGCTTCCGCCTCCAGTCTGTTTTCCAATTCATCGGGAAGAGTGCCAAAGAAATCATTCCTGGCAGGCTGCTTCAAAATGAGAAGCCGATCATCATCACCGGCGAAGTCAAATCCGAAGCCACCATCCCCTGCCGATAATCACACAAAGTTTATGCTTATTGGCAATCCGGCATCTGACTTGCAGCGCAAAACCGCCTCTCATTCCACCCTTATGGAAAAACGGACGTCAAGATAAACCTCGCCTCCTTTCTGCCCGGTCAAATTCACTTTGTTTTAAAAATCCAAGGTTTTTTCCGCCATTCTCTGTCTGGCCTGTTCCTCCGCCTTACGAGCTTTTTCCAGTACATCATCTGTTATACCGATAAAATATTTCTCCAGTATTTTATCGGTAATGGTAACTGTAATTTTACGATCTTCGCTTAATTGTATTTTCCCGGATCGTAAGGATTTTTCAATGATTTCTTTTTCATCGGCATTCAATTCGGAAACAACAAGTCCGTTTTGCTTATCCAGAAATTCGACCTCCAATTCCTGATGAACGATTTCAATCCCGACACTTTCCGATTCCAATATATCAGTAATGTTTTTCACATTTTTTTTCATCACAATTCTGCTCGTTACAGCTTCTTCACTTAGACTATTTTTTATGCTTTGTGAATATCTAGTACCGGGAAATTCTCTGTCATATTTTTCAATCACATCCTTTGCCGTCACCCTCTCGGCAGGAAGGGTAATTCGGCATGCGACAAGTCCTCCCTTAGGTATCGCAAAATTTTTATCCGAACCCCATATGCCCCCTTCCCATTCCCGTCTGGATAATAGCGTTTCCGTTCCGAAAAAGAATTCCACATCAGGCCAACTGAATCTTCTAAGCTGGATTCCCACATATTTCATCTTCTCGTTCGCAAAACCTACTTCGCCCTTTATTTCTCGAACAAACCACTCCAAAGATATTCCGGAAGAAATATGTTTATAGAATTTAATATGCTGGTTTGTAATATCGGTATATGGAAACTTGAACTTTTTCTGCTCCTCCGCAAGACGTTTTTCCTCTACAAGACGCTTTTGCTTTTCTTCTGCAAGGCGCTTTTGCTTTTCCTCTGCAAGGCGCTTTTGTTCTTCTTCCGCAAGGCGCTTTTGCTTTTCCTCTGCAAGGCGCTTTTGTTCTTCTTCCGCAAGGCGCTTTTGCTTTTCCTCTGCAAGGCGCTTTTGCCTTTCTTCCGCAAGGCGTTCCTTCTCCTTTGCAATCTCACAACTAGTTTTTATTCCTCTCAATTCCTTCTCGTCAAAATCCTGAAAACCATATTTACCGGAATCAGTCAAAATCGAATCCCGAAGTCGGGTTGCTGCTTCTCCGTACCCGGCTGTATCAAGATATCTTATATAACCTATCATGTAACCTGGACAACTACGCTTCAAAAAGGAACTGACTTTCTCAATATCCGGCGAATCGGCAACACCGGCAAAAATAACATCATAAGCTCTTAATAACAGTTCAGCTTTCTCACCTTTTCTTTCCGTCAGAATATTGGAAGCCAGTACACATGCGGCAGGCAAATATCGGGCATATGTGGCCATCGTCAAATACTTCTCAATTTCATTTCCATGTTTTGCTCTGTTCTTTTTCAGCAATATCATCGCAAAATTATACTGCGCCTCGACATTACCGGCATCAGCTTCCTGTTTTATTTCTTCAACAGATACGCATCCGCTTAACAACACAGCAACTCCTAAAGCAAAGATCATTCCCCTTTTTTTCATTGCCATCACCACTTTCCATTACCATTTTGTAAAATGACAGTCCATAAATCACATCGGAAAAATCTTTCCGCCACCGTCCGCCTCCGCGCTACTCCATCAACTCATGGTCGCCGTCGCGGTTGACTACACATACTTCCACGATATTCCAGATCATGATCGGAATCAACGGCAGCAGCAGCCAGCCGGTAAAAATCGTCAGCAGCAACTGGGCTGTTCCGCGTCCATTATAACCGGCATAAAAATTATGGGCGCCCCAGATCCCAAGAAAAATTCCAAGCAGTATATAGGTAGTCCTCTTTTTGCGTACATGAAATACGTTCAGTTGTTCCATCGGATAAGAAGACGCGGAAACCGCTCCATTCATCGTCACGGGAACAGGATTGCCGGCCGCCGTACTGCCCGGTTTTGCTTTTTCCAATTCCTGCTGATATTTGTCTTTCAACTCCTCCGCCAGCCGAAGCGTAACATCAATCGTTTCGCCACAGAACCTGCACTTTTTAGCACGGATACTGATTTTTTCCGCACAAAACGGACACTCTTTCCACTCTCTTGTCGAACTCTCTTCCGGTAATTCAGCCATCATAGCCTCCTGATGCGCCCTCTGATTCATCGCTTTCACAGCCTCGAACGGACAATAGCCCGAAGCTGTAATTTTTTTCAATTAATTCTGCAGTTTTAATGCTTGAGAAATTTCAAGTGCCAATTTTCTGTTGTATTCATCAGTCCGTTCCATAGCAGTGAACAGATCAATGAGCCACCAGATTCCCAGCCCTCCAGTAGTCAATATTTTCAAGATTCCCAATCCGATCTGTCCAAGATAGATACGGTCAAGTCCCCCAGTAAAGAATGCCAGAATAAAAGTCAATCCACGATTTTTCAGACGCTGTCGCAGCTGGTTCTGAAACATCGCTTTTTGCGGTTCGGTCATCCCCTGCTGCAGACTCAACAATTCCATCATACTGATCTTTGCCATAACTATTTTTCCCTATTTTGCAAATTAAGGTTAATCGACTCATGCCAACCCGAAATCAACTTCTTGTAATCCTTCCCTCCATCATCTCAATCCACTGTTTGCGTGCATAAAAAAGCATGCGTTTTCGCTGTTGTTTACCGATTACTTGAAATTCAAGAACCATACACAGCAGAAAACAGCATGCTCAATCCACAGAATATGAGTATACCGCATCCGGCCTGCCCGTTCTTCACTGAAAAGCTGCAAGTTTTTCGATAAAAAAGCGACCGACAAAAAATTTCAGTTTTCAACAGTTCACAATAATTTCAGCAGCAATATCCTCCTTTTTCCGGTTTTACAACTGCAAACGCATGGCTTACGCCTGCAAACGGTTCAGTTTTTCAACGGCCGCCTTGAAACATGAGGCCAATCCGCCGATTTTTGCATTGGGGTGATAAAAACGGAAAGCCAGACACCGGCCATCCAGACGGCAGTAATCCGTCCCGGAACAATTTTCCACCGGCAGCCCGCCCATGACGTCACAAAACAGGTCAAACACCTGATTGCCGCAACAGGCAAAGCAGGTGGGTTTGTCCAGATAAAGCCGGATCTGTTCTTTCAGGAATTCCCTGTCTGCCATGACGGCGGCGTGCAACGCACCGTACCGGGTGATTGCCCCTCCCGTTGTTTTCTTCAGGTTCATCACGGCGACCGGCAGTAAAACTCTTTTCCGTTCCTCTTCCGGCGCAAAATTGATTTCACGGCCGCGAACCGCGGAAACCCATCTTGCCATCGGAGCGAATGTATGCCCACCGTTTTTCGGGCTGCCGGCTTCGATGAAACTGCGCAGGTCAAATCCCGGCGCGCAGTCATCCACTTCCTTCAGCACAAAGACCAATCTGGGAAGTGGAGAAGCATCAAAGGCCGCTTCATTCACGACGCCGTCCGCAATAAACTGTTCTCCATACTTCCGTTTCCATTCCCGGAAAAGATTCTCTTCCCGCCGTTCCATTGCCATTTTCATTCCTTTCCCTGAGTTTCAGTTTTGCAAGCTGCATAAAAAAAGAGCACGCGCTTTCACCATGCTCATCGAAGGTACTTGCAAACCCGGAAGAACCACGGCCAAAAACACGTGCTCATTCCATAAGGTATGAGAACGTCGGATTCGGCTCGCCTGTTCTTCTCCAAAAAAGGTTGCAAGTTTTTCGATAAGAAAGCGACCAATAAAATTTTAATACTCAGTAATTTCCAACAGTACTGCCAATAATCATTCCTTTTTCTGTTTTTATCGCCGGCCTTTATGCGGCCATTTATAAAACATACCATCCATTCAAGGAATATACAAATGAAACTCTGAAATTTTACGGTCCAGGCTCAATTCCGAGTTTACAAGTACCTGATCTGATACCGCTTTGTATCTTCCCATGCCGGAAATGTTCAATATGCAGGCCGTTCCCAGCAGTGACCCTTTGCCGCCTTGTAGAGCGCCTCCATCACGATGTTGCGGTCGGCGGCTTCGCAGGCGGAAACCAGCGGCACATCCTTGCCTTCCAGCGCGTCGAGGAACAGCTCGAACGCATGAGGCAGGGCCTCCGGAAGCGGCTGCCACGGCGCTTTGCCGTCCGCCCCCTCCAGTTTCGGGGAGATCACGAACAGTTCCCCGTTCAGGATGTAGGCGAAGCCATCGGTGCCGCTGACTTCGCAGGTCACCGGGTTGGCCTGATCCACCCAGCCTCCCGCCAGCATCGCCACGGCCCCGTCCGAGAACTTCAGCAGCGCCGTGCCGGTTTCGTCGCACTCCGCCCCGTAGCGGCCCGTCACCGTGCGGATGTCGGCAGTCACCAGTTCGGGACGGCCGAAAAGCCACATCAGAATATCCAGCGAATGTGTGCCGAGGTCGCCGAAAGCACCGCAGCCCGCGATCTTCGGATCCGCCATCCAGCGGTAGTCGGTATCGAACCAGCCGCCCAGCGAACCCTGATGGCAGTTGCTGTGCCGGATCCGGGTGACCGTGCCGAACACGCCGTCGGCGATCATCTGCTTCAGCGCCCGGTGCGCCGGAAAGCCGCGCATGAAGTAGCCCGTCTGGAACAGCACGCCCGCCTCGCGGATCGCTTTGGCCATCTCCCGCGCGTCCGCCGCGGAAAATCCGAGCGGCTTTTCGACAAAGAGATGTTTGCCCGCCTTTGCCGCGGCCGGAACCAGCGCCGCATGGCGGTCGGTTTCCGAACAGACCACCACCGCATCGACTTCCGGGTCGTTCCAGAGTTCTTCCGCTTCGCCGCAGATGCGGCAGCCGATCTCCTTCGCATACCGTTCGGCGCGCGCCCGGTCATGGTCCCAGAGGGAGACGACTTCGACGCCGGAACGTTCCTGCAGACGCTTCACGAAGTTCGGAGCGTGAATATGGGCGACGCCCGCCAGTGCAATTTTCTTCATAGAATTTTCTCCCGATAAAAAACATCCCGGCACGAAGCCGGGACATCTGGTGAATAAGCTGAAAACTTACTTGATCGGCACTTCCTTGCCGCCCTGCTCCGCGGAACGGTAGATGCCGTCGAGAATCTTCTGGACCGCCAGCCCTTCCTCGCCGGAAGCACGCAGCGGAGTCCCCTTCAGGATGCCGTCCACCCAGTTCTGCAGCTTGCGCACGAACAGATAGACCCAATCCTTGTTCCAGTCGGGAGCGACGTAATCGGGGGTGATGTGGACCATCGCCCCGGCCTCGTCGGTGAAAATCTGCAGCGGGTCCCAGCAGCAGCCGCCCTTGTCGCCCATCGCGGTAAAGCGCCACTCGTCCTTGTCGATGTGCGCCGCGAAGCTCGATTCGATCTGCATGATCATGCCGTTGTCGAAACGGATATGGCCGATCGCCAGGTCTTCGACCGTGTAGGTCTTGTAATCCCAGTTCGGCCACGCGCACATCACGTCGCTCTGCTTGTTGCCGAGGTAGGTCCAGCAGTTGCCGGTCGCGGCGACCGGTTTCGGGGAGCCCATGAAATAGTGCGCCATTTCCACCACGTGCACGCCGATGTCGATCATCGGGCCGCCTCCCTGCAGCTCCTTCTGGCCGAACACGCCCCAGTTCGGAATGCCGCGGCGGCGCAGCGCCTGGCATTTCACGAACATCACGTTGCCGAACTGCCCCTTGTCGCGCGCATTGACCAGAAAATCGGTCTTGCTGTTGAAGCGGTGCTGGAAACCGACCGCCAGTTTGACCTTGTGCTTTTTGGCGGCGGCGATCATCTGTTCGCACTCGTCCGGGTTCATCGCCATCGGCTTTTCCACCATGATGTGGCAGCCGGCGGCGGCGGCGGCGAGCGCGGCGGGGCAGTGCACGCCGTTCGGGGTGCAGATGTCGACCGCGTCCGGCTTGACCGCCTTGAAGAGGTCGTCCCACTTCTCGAAGCACTGCTCCGGCTTCACACCGTATTTTTCCTGGTATTCGGTGAGCTTCGCGGGATTGATGTCGCAGAAGCCGACCAGTTCGACCTCCGGAATCTCCTTGTAAGCCGCCATGTGGGTCTGGCTGATTCCGCCGCAGCCGATGATGGCCACGCGCAGTTTCTTCGGAGCGGCCGGAGCCTTCTTTACCGCCGCCTTCTTGACCGGAGCTTTCTTAGCCGCCGCACTTTTCGTTGCCATGATTCGGATTCCTCCTTAGCAATACATGTTGTTTCACCGTTCCCGGCAACCGCCGACAAGCTACCGGAAACCAGACAGATCAAACTGTTGTTCCGCCCCGTTTTCCTGCCGGAGCGGAGTCGTCCTGCTTCTATTATACCGCACCATTCCGGGAATGCAAGCCCCCAAAAGCAACCGATTGTAATTTTCTTTTCCTTCTTTCTTTGCGAATCGTATTCTCCGCCGGTTTGCATTTCCCGGCAACGCGGGATATGTTGTTTCCCGCCGGAATGACTCCGGCGGCCCAATTCGGAAAGGAATCAACGTGCGTACGCCACTGCCTGTCGACGACCTGCCGGTCGGCTGCGGAATCTCCGCTGCCGAGTTCGCCGCCCTCACCTGCTACTGCAACGCTTCGGACAACGGCCCGGACGACGAACGCCGCGCCCGGCTGCTCGGTTTCGGCAACGGCGTCAAGGTCGCCCCCGGCGCGATCATCCGCATCGGCGACAACGAAATCGGCGAAAATTCCTTCATCGGCCTGTACGCCTACCTCAACGGCGACGTGCGGATCGGCAGGAACGTGCTGATCGGCCCCCACTGTTCGCTGCTGGCGGGCAACCACCGGTTCGACCCCGCAACGCAGGCGTTCACCCGCCGCGACCTCGCCCGGCCGATCACCGTCGGCGACGGCACCTGGCTCGGCAGCGGCTGCACCGTCACCAACGGAGTCGCGGTCGGCAGGTGCAACCTCATCTGCGCCAACGCCGTGATCACCCGCGACACCCCAGACTACGCGATCATGGCCGGAACGCCCGCCCGGCAGATCGGCAGGATCGATCCCGAAACCGGCGACTATATCTGGTTCGACCGCAAGACGGAGGAGTCCAGATGAAGCAATTCCGCCAGAAGCGTTCGCCCTCCTCCATCTTCCCCGCGCCGGAAAACGGCGAGGTCGTCGAACTCAATCCCCTTTCCCTCCAATGGGTTGCGGAGCCGGGAATTTCCCTGTACCGGGTCCGCGTCGAACGGCTGCCGCAGCAGGAGACCGTCGCGGCGGGGACCACCGCGTACAACTACTTCCGGATCAGGCGGCTGCTCGCCCCCGGCCGTTACCGCTGGAACGTGGCCTCCGGCGACGCGGAGCTGGGCTGGCGCGAATTTGAAGTGCCGGCCTCCGCGCGGCCTTTCCTCGTGCCCTCCGCGCGCGAGGTGCTCGCCAGGGTGCCGGACATTCATCCGCGCCACATCCACTACCGGGCGGACCTGCCGGAGCTGCGCGAGCGCCACAAGCCGCAGTTGGAGATCATCCGCCGCAATGTGAAACTCGCGCTGTCGCAGGGCTTTATGCGCTACCCGGACTTCTACCGCCCGGACGGGCGCATCGACTATCGCCGCGCCTTCGACGAATCCCGGCAGTATTTCGACCGCAATCTGGTCGCCTGCGCGCTGGCCTTTTTGCTGCTCGACGACCGCGAAGCCGGACAGTACGCGCACGAAGCGGTGCTGCGTCTCTGCGAATGGAATCCGGCCGGCCCCGCCTCGGTCTACGGCCAGTGGGGCGACGAGATCGGCCTGAGCATCTGCCGGGTGCTGCCCGCCGTGCTGGACTGGACGTGGCATCTCTACACCCCGCAGGAGCTGAAGTGGGCCGCCGACACCCTCGCCCGCCATATGGAGCAGCTCTGGGAGCGCGTCACCGGCGCGGAGTTCCTCGCCCATCCCGGCAACAGCCACGTCGGGCGGCTGCCCGGCTACCTTGGGGAAGCGGCGCTGGTGCTGTACGGGACCATTCCCGACGAGACCGCGGAGCGGTGGCTCAACTATGCGCTCGAAGTGTACGGTTCGATCTTCCCGCACTATGGCGGCCGCGACGGCGGCTGGGCGGAGGGACCGTTCTACGCGAGCAGCTACACGAAATGGTATCTGCCGTTCTTTTTCGCGTTGGAGCGGCACTGCGGCTTTTCATTTCTGGAAAAGCCTTTCTACCGCAGGGTGTCGCAGTTCTTTCTGCACTTCGCGCCGCCGGGACAGGAGGCGCACCCTTTCGGCGACGGCAACTGGCCGACCGCCGACGAATGGCCCGGCTTCCAGGCGCAGGACCCCTTCGGCGTCTACGCGGAACGCTTCGGACCGCCGGAGGCGCGCGAATTCTCCCGGCAGCTGACCGGCGCCATCGACCGCTACGAACTGCATCTGCTCGACGTGATCCGCCCCCGGCCGCCTCATCCGGAGCCGGACGCGGCCGGTCCCGCCTCCGACAGCTACTGTTCGCGCGACACCGGCCTTCTGAGCATGCGCCGCTGCGTTGCCGATCCCGTCCATGACGTTGCGGTGCTGGCCCGCTGCAGCCGTTACGGCACTCCGAGCCACCAGCACGCCGATCAGGGAAATTTCGCGGTGCTGGCGGCGGGCAAGGCGCTGATCGCCCCCTCCGGCTCCTTCGGCTATATCTTCGGCGAAACCCACCACCGGGACTGGACGCAGCAGACCGTCGGGCACAACTGCATCCTCGCCGACGGCAAGGGGCAGCCCAAAGACAGCGCGGAAGCGGTCGGCGTGATCCTCGATTTTCAGGACGACGGCCGCCTCTGCCGCGCGGAATTCGACCTCTCCGCCGCCTACCGCATGTTGACGAACTATACGCGGACGCTCGAATTCGACCGGGAGGCGCTGCTGCTGCGCGTCACCGATGAGCTGGAGGCGCCCGGCGAAACCGTGATCGATTTCCGGCTCCACAGCTACGCCAGGCCGGTTGCGGAAAAGGAGCTGGTACGCCTGAGCCGTTTTCCCGCCTCGGCCGAAATCCGGCTCCGCTCGACCGCCGGAGCCGGAACATTCAGCTGGACTGACCGTTTCCGCCATCCCGGCGGCGGGCCGGAATATCCCCCGGGACGGCAGTTATGCGACCAGTACCACCTGAACTGGCGCTTCCCCGCCTGCCGCCGGTTGCGGATCGACGCCGAATTTCGGATATTCCTCGCGTGAAGTCGGGATTTCACTTGACAAACAGCGGAGTTGCCGCATATTAATTTAGAGAACTCTAACCGCTGTTTTTCATCAGGGGACACTATTCATGTATTGGAATTGGAAACAGAATTTCGCCCGGCCGGGCGTTTATCCCGGCAGCTTTCTGGTTTTCTGGAAAATGAACCGCCACCACCGCCCCCTGCAGGAGTTTGCGATGCGCTTTTTCGAGTTGCCGGAAAAGGGGCGGGTGCTGGATGTTGGCTGCGGCGGCGGATCTTTCATCGCAATGATGCTGAAACGCGCGCCGGAGACTCAATTCTACGGGGTGGATTATTCCCCGGTTTCGGTGAAGAAATCACTGTCATTCAACCGCGGCGCGGTACGCGACGGACAGGTGAAGATCGTGCAGGGAAGCGTGTCGGCCCTGCCGTTTGAACCGGATTTCTTCGATCTGGTCACCGCTTCGGAGACGATCTACTTCTGGCCCGATCCGGCCAATGACGTGCGTGAAGTCGCACGGGTGCTGAAGCCGGGCGGCGTCTTCGCGGTCTGCTGCGACGCGGCGGACAAGGAGGCCGCGAAAAAGTACACCGACCGGATCAGGGGAATGACCGTCTACACGCCGGAAGAACTTTCCGGTTTCCTCGCCGGCGCGGGCCTGACCGGAATCGAATGCCACTCCGACCCGGCTACCGGCATGGTCTGCGTGACCGGGCGCAAACCGGCAGGTTCCGGCAGCGAAAGCTGAAATCCGCCCTCCCCGGAAAGAATGCACTTGACAACGGCGGCATCCGGGTATACCGTAAAGCACCGGAACAAACGAGGTATGCAATGCGTCAATGTATGGATGCGGAGAATCTGCACCGCAGAATGAAAAAAATCATCGGCCAGCTCAACGCCGTCGACAAGATGGTCGATCAGGATATTCCCTGCGAAGATTTGCTGATCCAGATCAACGCGGCCAAGAGCGCGCTGCACAAGCTCGGCCAGATCGTTCTGGAGGGACACCTCCGCCACTGCGTCAAAGACGGCATCGAACACGGCGACGCCGACAAGACCATCGCCTCATTCGCCAAGGCGATCGAACACTTCTCGCGGATGTCGTAAGCCGTTCTTTCCACGATACCCAGTCGCGCGGAAAAATTTTTCCGCGCATTTTTTTATTTTTCAGCTTGTATACCCATACCCCTATATGTATATTACAGATGAATTTTCCGCAACACGCAAAGGAGGTTTCCCGGATATGTCAGGCACAACATTCACAAGAGTCATCAGGAATGAAAGATATCGCGCGATCCTGCTTCTGGTTCCGGCCGGATTATCGCTGGGGGCCAGTTTCTTCCACCTCGGCGGGTTGCCGTTCGATGCCGCGTGGATCGCCATCGTGCTGTGCGGGATTCCGATTCTCAAAGAGGCGGGCATCGGCCTGTTCACCCGGTTCGACATCCGGGCGGACGTACTGGTGTCGCTGGCGCTGATCGCTTCGGTGCTCACCGATGAAATTTTCGCCGCAGGCGAAGTGGCGTTCATCATGCGGATCGGCTCCTTTCTGGAGGAGACGACCGTCGCCAGGGCGCGCGCCGGCATCGAAAAGCTGGTGCGCCTGACTCCCCGCACCGCCCGGCGGCTCACCGGCGGCCGGGAGGAGACGGTTCCGGCCGAACAGATAAGGCCCGGCGACCTGCTGCGGGTGCTGCCCGGCGAAACGATTCCCGTCGACGGCGTGATCGTGCGGGGCGAAACCTCCGTGGATCAGTCCGTCGTCACCGGCGAATCGCTGCCGGCGGATAAGCAGCAAGGCGACGAGGTGTTCAGCGGCACGGTGAACCGGTTCGGCGCTTTTGAGATGCGCGCCTTGCGGGAAGATGCCGACAGTTCCATTCAGCGGATCGTCCGTCTCGTGCAGTCCGCGGATGCGGGCAAGGCCCGGATCGTCGGGCTCGCCGACCGGTGGGCGACATGGATCGTCGTGATCGCGCTGGTTTCGGCGGGGGGAGTATGGTGGCTCACCGGGGAAATCATCCGCGCGGTGACGATTCTGGTGGTGTTCTGCCCCTGCGCGCTGGTGCTGGCGACGCCGACCGCGATCATGGCGGCGATCGGCAACGCGACCCGGCGCGGCATCCTGATCCGGCAGGGCGATGCGCTTGAACGGCTCGCCGCGGTCAGGTGCGTCGTGTTCGACAAGACCGGCACGCTCACCTGCGGAACGCCCCGGGTGGCGGCGCTGCGCAACTTCCACGAAAGTCTCTCCGACGACGAACTGTTCCGGCTGGCGGCGGCCGCCGAACTGCGTTCCGAACACCCGCTGGGAAAAGCCGTCGTGGAGGGATTCCGGCAGAAACATCCCGATGCCGTCATCCCCTCCCCGGACGAGTTTGAAATGGTTCCGGGACGGGGCGTCGCCGCGCGGGCCGAAGGCCGCCGGCTGCTGGCGGGAAATGAAAAGCTGCTCCGCGAAGGCGGCGTCGAACTCTCCGGCTTCGAGGCGGAAGCAGCCCTTGCCGCCGCCGAAGGAGCCACGGTGATCCGGCTGGCCGTGGACGGCCGGTTCTGCGGCCTGATCGTTCTGGCCGACCTGATCCGGGAGAGCGCGCCCGGTTGCGTCGCCGCACTGCGAACCCTGCGGCTCCGCCCGGTCCTGCTGACCGGCGACAACCGCGACGCGGCGCGCCATATCGCAGGACAGGCCGGGATCGGCGAAGTCCACGCCGGGTGCCTGCCTGAGGACAAACTCGGCTGGATCGCCCGCCGCCGGCAGGACGGCGAACCGGTCTGCATGGTCGGGGACGGCATCAACGACGCTCCGGCCCTGAAGACCGCCCATGTCGGTATCGCGATGGGAGGCATCGGCAGCGATATCGCCGTCGACGCCGCGGATATCGTGCTGGTCAACGACGATATCCGCCAGTTGCCGTTCCTGCTGCAGCTGGCGAAACGGACCATGAACACGATCCGGTGGAATCTGGCGCTGTCAATGGCATTGAATTTCGCATCGATCGTGCTGGCGGGCCTCGGCGTGCTGAATCCGGTCACCGGCGCGCTGGTGCACAATGCCGGATCGGTGCTGGTCATCGTGAACTCCGCGCTGCTGCTGAGCTGGAAAGGCCAAGCCTTCCGCTGACCGCATTGCAAAATACCATTTTCCCCGCCTCCGGGCTTGCAATCCGCAATATCCGGAGGTACGGCTTCCGTTCCGTCCGTCTTCCTTCCTCCCCGATTCCGCCGGTTGGCATGTATTCTGCTTTACTTCCAGCCATCGCGGATGCGGCGTGAGCCGGAAACTCCGCCGCGGCATCCGCCAACCGACAGGAGGAATCATGACGGACCAAACCATTCAAACAGAAGAACTGGTCAGAGTCGAAGGCCTGACCAAGGTTTTCGGCCGCCACCATAAGAGAGCCGCCGAACTTTTCAGGGCAGGCAAAACCCGCGAGGAGGTCTACAAGGCGACCCAGTGCAGCATCGGCGTCCACAACGTCAGCTTCACGATCCGCCGCGGCGAACTTTTCGTGGTGATGGGACTCTCCGGCAGCGGCAAAAGCACGCTGATCCGCACCATCAACCGGCTGATCGAGCCGTCGGACGGAAAGATTTTCATCGACGGCACGGAGGTTACCGCACTCAACAAAAAGCAGTTGCGTGAACTGCGCCGCCGCCGGATCGGAATGGTGTTCCAGCAGTTCGCGCTCTATCCGCACCTGACGGTGCTGGACAATGCGGCCTATGCGCTGAAAATCGCCGGAGTTCCGCGCGAAGCCCGGCGCGCCAGAGCGCGCGAAGTGCTCGCCCTCGTCGGGCTGGCCGATTACGCGGAACATTTTCCCGACCAGCTCTCCGGCGGGATGCGCCAGCGCGTCGGCATCGCCCGCGCCCTGGCCGCCGATCCGGAAATCATCATCATGGACGAGGCGCTTTCGGCGCTCGATCCGCTGATCCGGCGCGAAATGCAAAATGAGATCCGGGCGCTTCAGAAAAAGCTCGGCAAAACCGTGATCTTCATCACCCACGACCTCGACGAAGCGATCCGGCTCGCGGACCGCGTGCTGATCATGAAGGACGGCGAAATCGCCCAGCTCGGCACGATGGAGGAGATTCTGAGCCGCCCCGCCAACGCCTACGTCGAAAAATTCGTGAACGCCGCCGACAAGACCAAGGTGATCACCGCCGGTTCGATCATGAAACCCGTCTACGATTACCTGCGGCTCGGCGACGGCCCGCAGACCATGCTGCATAAAATCCGCGAAAGCGGCCTGTCGTCGCTGTTCGCCACCAACGACCAGGGCGTGATCTACGGCCTCGTCTGGGCGCGGAAGGTCCGCGAACACATGAACGAACCCAATGTGACCGCCCAATCCATGATGGATACGAACATCAAAACCGTCAACCGTTCCGCTCCGCTGAAAGAGGTGGTCATGCAGATGGGCGAATCGACCGCGCCGATCGCCGTCGTCGATGATGAACGCCGCTTCCTCGGCGTCATCACCAGCGGCGCATTGCTGGCAAGCCTCGCGTCGTACAACGGTACAACTGGAGAAATAAAATGATCAGGCTTCCGATCGGACAATATTTTGAACGCTTTCTGGACTGGGCGGTGGTGAACTGCGCGGATTTCACGCGCTGGTGCTCCGGCTGCATCGACTCTGTTGTGGACGGGCTGAAGAATATTTTCTGCGCTCCGCCGGAGTGGGCGATGCTGCTGATCTTCTGCACCGTGATCTTCGTGGTTTCCGGGCACCGCAAGCTGCTGACATCCGGTTCCGCCTGCGGCATGATGCTGGTGATCATGCTCGGCCTCTGGGAACCGGCGATGGAGACGATGGCGCTGGTGATCATCTGCACGGCGGCGGCAGTCGCAATCGGCCTGCCGCTGGCGGTGCTGATGACCTTCAGCGGCAGGCTGAAAAAGGTCGTGCTGCCGCTGCTCGACATCATGCAGACGATGCCGGCGTATGTGTATCTGGTGCCGGCGATCGCGTTTTTTTCGATCAGCAACACGGCGGGAGTGTTTGCGACCGTGGTGTTCGCGCTGCCGCCGATCGTGCGCATGACCGTGCTCGGCATCGAAAACACGCCGAAGGATCTGCTGGAGTGTTCCGAAGCATTCGGGGCGACGCCGATGAACCGGCTGTTCGACCTCGAGCTGCCCACCGCGCTCACGTCGATCCGGGCGGGATTGAACCAGACGGTGATGCTGGCGCTGTCGATGGTGGTGATCGCGTCGCTGGTCGGCGCGCAGGGCGTCGGCAGCGTGGTATGGGGCGCAATCTGCAACGGGGAAAAAGGGACTGCGTTTGAAGGCGGGCTGGTGATCGTGGTGATCGCGATCATCCTCGACCGGACATTGCAGGCCGCGGGCGGCACAGCCGCCAAAAGGAGTTGAATCATGAAACCGGACAGACGCAAAATCACGGACCTGACCATTCTGGCGGCCGCCCTGGCCGCCCTGGTCTACTTCAACCTGAAAAGCGCGGGCGCCCCGGCGGATTCCGGCGGATTTCGCGTGATCACCTCCACCACTCCGGCGATGATCGAGGAGATGGCCTACGCGATCCGGAACAAGCGGTGCGCCGCGATCACCGCGTGGAGCCCGCACTGGATGAATGCCAAACTCCCGATCAAATACCTGAAGGACCCGGAAAAGGTGTTCGGCGAGGCGGAAAACGTCCACACGATCGTGCGCCGGGGCTTTGAAGCCGACTATCCCGAAGTCGCGAAATTCCTGCGGCAGTTCAAATGGAAACCGGCGGACCTCGACTCCCTTTCGCTGATGAGCTACGAGTGCGGCGGCGATTTCGACAAGGCGGCCCGCGAATGGCTGAAAAGGAACCCGGAGCTGCAGGCGGCCTTTCTGAAAGGGGTGCGCCCGCAACCCGGCGCGAAACTGCGCATGGTCGATATCGGTTTCTACAACGAGATCGCGACCAACCGGATGCTGAAAATCCTGCTTGAGGAACATCTGGGATGCGAGGTGACCAATGTTTCGACCACGATTCCGATCGCGTTTGAGGCGCTGGCGAACGGCACGCAGGATGTGATGGTGACGGTATGGCTGCCGAACTATCACAAGAACGAGTTCGCAAAAATCCGCGACCGGGTCACGGACCTCGGCGTGAACCTGCCCGGCGCGACGATGGGAATCGCAGTGCCGGAATACGCCCCGGTCGAGTCGATCGCGGACCTGAAAGATCACCGCGACGAGTTCGGCGGAAAGATCATCGGCAACGAACCCGGTCAGGGCATCCTGCTGCTGGCCGAGAAAGCACTGGAGGTTTACGGCCTGAAATAGCCTTGCATTCCGCACTCCGCCCGCCGGAGACCATTGCGGATTGCAAGGAACAAAGGACATAGTTTCGGAACCGCCGGGGCGGAACGGCAGTTGGCACACTTTCTGCTTTTATACGGCAATATTTTCCGCATCCGCGTTTCCGTGCGGATGAAACAGGCAATTGGAAGAAAGGAGCTTTGCAATATGGTGATCGGGTGTTTTATTCTCGGACTGCTGTTTTTCGCCGGCATGTTCGCCCTGACCGAATTCTGTGATTCATTGAAGTGATAACCGGAGGTGATTTATGATTTACCTGGCTTCCGCCGCAACGGCGTTCTGCACGGTGTATCTGTGCTACGTTCTTTTGAAACCTGAAAAGTTTTAAGGTGAGATATGATTTACTCTTTTCTACTCGCAATTGCCGTTCTCGGGCTGTCGATCCTGATTTCGCTGCCGCTCGGGAAATGGATGTTCAAGATGATGTGCCCGGCCCCCGATCTCATGGGCCCCGCGCATCGGAAAGTGGAAGGCTTCTTCCATAAAGTGATCGGGCGCGCCGCCGAAGCCGACCAGAACTGGAAACAGTACACGGTCAGCCTCCTGATCTTCAACACGATCATGTTCGTGGTCGTGACCGGCGTGCTGGCGTTCCAGCAGTTCCTGCCGCTGAACCCGGACGGGCAGAAGGCGATCGAGGGCAGCCTGATCTTCAACACCGTCACCTCGTTCGTGACCAACACCAATCTGCAGCACTACTCCGGCGAAAGCACGCTGTCGTACTTCTCGCAGCTTTTCGGCATCATGTGGTTGCAGTTCGTGTCGGCGGCGACCGGGCTGGCGGCGGTCACCGCCGCGTCGCGCTGGCTCGGCGGCTCCCGGGAGCGGAACAACTTCTATCTGGATATGTGCCGCGCCACGTTTCTGGTGATCCTGCCGGTCGCCGCGATCGGCGCGACGCTGCTGGTCCTGTGCGGGCTGCCGATGACCTTCGACGGCGCGGCGGTGGTCCATACGCTTGAGGGCGCGGTGCAGACCATCGCCCGCGGCCCGGTGGCAGTCGAAGTGATCATCAAGCAGCTCGGCACCAACGGCGGCGGCTTCTTCGGGCCGAACTCGACCCATCCGCTCGAAAACGTCGGCTTTTACAGCAACATCATCGAGTGCATCAGCCTGGTGATCATCCCGATAGGCTGCGTGTGGATGTTCGGCATGATCACGAAGCACAGAAAGCACGCGCTGGTGATCTTCGCGGTGATGACGGTGCTCTGCCTCGTGAAGCTCGGCTGCGCGATCACCTTTGAAAGCGAACCGGCCGTCGCGCTGCACGACCTGCCGGTCGCCGAAGCCTCCAATCTCGAAGGCAAGGAGCTGCGTCTCGGCGCGGGCGCCAGCCCGCTGTGGGCGGTGTTCACGACCTGCACCAGCAACGGTTCGGTGAACTCGATGCACTGCAGCCTGAATCCGCTGACCGGACTGATCCCGCTGGTGGGCATGTGGTTCAACATCACTTTCGGCGGCATCGGCGTCGGCTTCCTCGGACTCTTCACCTATATCATCGTGGGCGTATTCATCTGCGGCATGATGGTCGGGCGCACGCCGGAATACCTCGGCAAGAAGGTCGAAACCCGCGAGATGAAGTACGCGCTCCCGGCGCTGCTGATGCACCCGCTGTGCATCCTCGGCGGCATGGCGATCTTCTGCCTGATCCCGGCGTGGGGACGCGACACCGTGCTGAATCCGGGCTTCCACGGCTTCACCGAGATGCTCTATGAATTCACCTCGTCGTCGGCCAACAACGGCTCCGGCTTCGAAGGTCTGGGCGACAACACCGTGCCGTGGAACATCGCCTGCGGGCTGGTGATGCTGATCGGCCGTTTCATCCCGATCATCTTCCAGCTGGCGATCTGCGGCTCGCTCTTCGCGAAAAAGGAGGTTCCAGAAACCGTCGGAACGCTTAAGACCGACACCGCGCTCTTCGGGGTCGTGATCGGCGGAACCGTGGTGTTCATCGGCGCGCTGCTCTTTCTGCCGGTGGCAGTCCTCGGGCCGATCGCCGAATACCTGACTACTCTTGTACATTAATTCTTCGGAGTCAAGACTATGAATACTGTTATGAATCGAAAGGAAAGCCGCCGGGCGACGCTCTTTGACAAAGGATTGGTCAAAACGGCGCTGCTCCGCTCGTTCGCGATGCTGAATCCCCGGACGATGGCGCGCAATCCGGTGATGTTCGTCACCGAAATCGGCGCGGCGCTGACCACGCTGGTCTGGATCATCGACATCTGCGGCGGCCACGCCAACATCCTCTATACGACCCTGGTGACGGCCGTGCTGTGGCTGACCGTCCTCTTTGCGAATTTCGCGGAGGCGCTCGCCGAAGCACGCGGCAAGGCGCAGGCCGACAGCCTGAAAAACACCCGCACCCAGACGACGGCCAACCGCCTGAGCGCTTCCGGAAAGCTCGAACCGGTCAACTCCAGTCTGCTCAAATCCGGCGATATCGTACTGGTCAGCGCCGGAGAAACCATTCCGGGCGACGGCGAAGTGATCGAAGGCGCGGCCAGCATCGACGAATCCGCGATCACCGGCGAATCCGCTCCGGTGGTGCGCGAGGCCGGCGGCGACCGCTCCGGCGTGACCGGCGGCACCCGCGTACTCTCCGACCAGATCAAAGTAAAGATCACCGCCGGAGCCGGCGAATCCTTCCTCGACCGGATGATCGCGCTGGTCGAGGGCGCGGTCCGCCAGAAAACCCCGAACGAGCTGGCGCTGACCGTCACGCTGGCCGGGCTGACGCTCGGATTCCTGCTGGTCACGGCCACGCTCTACCCGATGGCGAAGTATTTCGATGTGACCATTCCGCTGCCGACCTTGATTTCGCTGCTGGTCTGCCTGATCCCGACCACGATCGGCGCGCTGCTGGCCGCGATCGGCATCGCGGGCATGGACCGGGCGCTGGCGGCCAATGTGCTGGCCAAGAGCGGCAAGGCCGTGGAGCTGGCCGGCGACATCGACACGCTGCTGCTGGACAAGACCGGCACGATCACCGTCGGCGACCGCCTCGCCTCGGAGTTCCATCCGGTCAACGGCATCGCCTACGAGGAATTGATCGATGCGGCGGTACGCGCTTCGTTCGGCGACCGCACTCCGGAGGGGCGTTCGATCATCGCGCTGGCGGAACGCGAACTCTACGGCAAAATTCCCCGCGACGACGGCGGCAAGGTGATCGAATTCACCGCCCAGACCCGCATGAGCGGCACGGATGCGCCGAATGGAACCCGTTACCGCAAAGGAGCTTCCGACGCGGTGATCCGAGCGGCGGAACAGGCGAAAGCGAAAATTCCGCCCGATGTCCGCGACATCGTCACCAAAGTCGCCGGAAAGGGCTGCACGCCGATCGTGGTCGCGGTGGACAACCGCATCTACGGCGTGGTCGCGCTCGCCGACATCCTCAAAACCGGCATCAAAGACCGCTTCAAACGCCTGCGGGCGATGGGGTTGCGCGTGGTGATGGTCACCGGCGACAACCCGTTGACCGCCAAGGCGATCGCCGAAGAGGCGGGCGTAGACGACTTCATCGCCGAAGCCAAACCGGAGGACAAGCTCGCCTACATCCGCCGCGAGCAGGCCAACGGGCGGCTGGTCGCGATGATGGGAGACGGCACCAACGACGCCCCGGCGCTGGCGCAGGCCGACATCGGCATCGCGATGAATTCCGGCACGCAGGCGGCGAAGGAGGCGGGCAACATGGTCGACCTCGACAGCGATCCGACCAAGCTGATCGAAGTGATCGAAATCGGCAAGCAGCTGCTGATGACCCGCGGCGCGCTGACCACCTTTTCGATTGCGAACGACATCGCGAAATACTTCGCGATCATCCCGGCGATCTTCCTGCTGGCGATCCCGGAACTGGCGGTGCTGAACATCATGCACCTCGCGACGCCGTCGAGCGCGATCCTGTCGGCGCTGATCTTCAACGCGGTCATCATCCCGTTGCTGATCCCGATCGCGCTCAAGGGCGTGAAGTACCGGCCGATGGGCGCAGATGCGCTTCTGGCCCGCAACCTCCTGATCTACGGCCTCGGCGGCGTGATCGCCCCTTTCATCGGCATCAAGCTGATCGACATGGTGCTCGCCGCAACCGGGCTTTTCTGATAAAAAGAAGGAAAAACGACTATGAATATGACGACCAATATTTCCGGAGCAATACGCACCGCCGTGCTGAGCATCCTGCTCTGCTGCGTGGTCTACACGCTGGTCATCTGGGCCATCGCGCAGCTCTTTGTGCCGAATACCGCCAACGGCTCCCTGGTTAAAAACGAGGCCGGCGAGTACGTCGGCAGCCGTCAGGTGGCGCAGGAGTTCACCCAGGACAAGTACTTCCACAGCCGCCCGTCGGCGGCGGACTACAACGGCGCCGGAGCGGTCGGCAGCAACCTGACCCCGACCTCGCCGAAGATCACCGAACGTGCGCGGGAAATCATCAAAAAGTACGGCGCCACCGCCGGGAACCTGATTCCCGCCGACATGGTGACCGCTTCGGGCAGCGGGCTTGACCCGCATATCACGCTGGCCGCAGCGAAGTTTCAGGCGCCCCGCGTCGCGAAGGCGCGCGGCATCAGCGAAGCCGAGCTTGAAAAAATCATCGCCTCCCAGGTGGAGTACCCCGGCGGCGTGATGCGCAACGAGCCGATCGTGAACGTATTGATGCTGAACCTCGCACTCGACCGGAAACGGTGACGGCACTTGAAATAATCCGTTTTCATGGTATTGTAAACAGTACCGAACCGACGAAAGGAGAATAAAATGAAAACGGCATTGTCATTCGTCGCGGGAACCGTGGCCGCCCTCGTGCTGGCCGGTTGCTGCTGCTGACGCTCTTCGCGTCATTGCTCTCCATTGCGCTGTGCAATGGAGAGCTTTTTTTCTGCCGGGGAACCGGATCAGATGTAGTCGGAGATATAGGCTTTCTCTTTCGGAATCAGGCGTTCCAGCAGATTCAGCGTCTCCGGATCGGTCTTGAGCCTCCCCAGCTTCTGCAGATAGGAGGGCGATTTGTAGCTGAGCAGCAGCGCGGTCAATATGCCGATATCCAGCTCGACCGGATGCGCCCCCTCGCCCGGCAGGACCTCGGCCGAACCGTTATCGGCCACCCGGACCGAAAACGGCCGGTTGTTCCACTCCAGAAACGGATCGCGCACCCGGAAGGTGAACTCCTCGCCGCCCCGGCTGTTCTTGAACCGGTACTGTTCGAGGAACTGCACCACATCCACGATCCGGCCCATGATGTAGGGGCGGATCGTCTCGCGGATGTCGCTGTCCTCCAGCCAGAAGGCGATCGATTCGTTGGAGTAGTTGTTGCCCACCACCTCGTCGACCATCGATTCGTGGGCGCTGATGTATTTCCACAGCCCCTTCCACGCGCCGACGTCGAGATAGATCATCTCCTTGATGTGCATGATGTTATCCTTCAGGAGATACACCATGTAGCCGGTCGGAGTGTCAAGGTCGTCATAATAGATCGCGATGGTGGTGTCTTCCACATCCCAACGCCAGTACTCCTCCCACGCCAGTTCGTTGCGCAGCAGGCAGCCGTGGGTCTGGGCGGCGAAGATGTTGTGCAGCCGCTTCAGGTCGGGATTGTTCTCCTCGACCCGGCGCACATAGCCGCCGATTCGTATCTTGTGCGGCAGCTGGTTGTCCTTGATCCGGAAGGACATCTTGTCGGAGATGATCTCCCAGCCGCGGTGCCGGTAGAGCGGGATGGAAAACGGATACAGGATCGCCAGGCACTCGCCCATCTCCCGCATCTCCTCAAGGCTGCGCCGCATCAGCCCGGACATCAGGCCCAGCCCGGTATATTCCGGATAGGTCGCGACGCTGGTCACGAACCCGATCCGGTAGATATGATTGAAGATGTTCATTTTCAACGGATAGACCGCGAACTGCGACGCCAGGTGCCCCTGATCGAACCAACCGATCACCCGCGCTTTTTCCAACACCGGCATTTTCGACTGCCGGATGTCCTCATTTTCCCAGCCGTAATCCAGCAGTTGTTTTTCCGTGACCTGAAACGCATAGCGCAGCAGGTCGTTGTACTGCTCAAGATCGTGTTCCGCCGTCAGTTTCCTGATCTGCATCTCTTCCGCCATAACCGGCCTCCTCTCTTCATGAATGGTTCAACTCTCCTGACGGGTATTATATCACTCTCCCCCGGAAAAGTCAAGACGGCGGAAAATTCCCCCTCATTCTACCGGAGCAGCCGGAGGCCCACGATCGAATTCCAGTCGTTTCGGGAGTTGCCGCGCCCGGTGAAACGGATCCGGCGCACCGGCTGTTCCGGGAAGGTCACATCCTCGAAGCCGCGCGCCCGGCCGGAGCTTTTCCCGTCGGACACCGTGTGCCACGTCCGCCCGTCCGGCGAAACCTCCAGCCTGAAATCCGCCCGGCGGATATCGCCGTTCATCCAGTGAATTCCGACCCCACGCAACTTGATGGGCCGGAAGAGGATCGCCTCCCATTGCACTCCTTTGCCCCGCGCCGCCCAGTAGCCGCGCTGCCGCTCCGGCGACAGCAGGTTCATCCGGTCCTCGCGCGACATCGGCGCCGTGGATTCGATCCGGAAGATTTCGCCGCCCGGCCGCCCTGCTTCGCCTTTCTCCAGCGACACGCACCGCGAAGCCAGGTCCGCAAAGCCATCGCAGCGCAGGAAGTCCGCCAGCGGCTCCCACGGCAGATACCATTCGCCGCCGATCACCCGCGCAGCGGCGGGGATATTCAACGTTACTCCATTCAATATCAAAGAGTTCACTCCTTCCGTCCACACGGATTCATCCTGATCGCAGCGCAGTTTCAGGGTACTGCCGGAGTATTCCGGCACCGTCCCGGTCCGCGCCGCCAGCTCCCGCACCGGGATCAGCAAGGTTCCCCGCTCCTCCACGACCGGCAGCTTCGAGACCGGAGAATTGTTCAGTGTCAACTGCCCTTCCGGTTCCCGGACCTCGGCTGCTTCCCACGCCGGGACCGCAAGTTCCAGACAGCCGTCAACCTGTTGCGGCTTCAACAGATAGCTCCCCTGCCCGCCGTCGAACGCCGCCGTGCCGTCTCCCTGTTTCACCGTGAAGTTGAATGAATCGCCTCCCGGCGTCGTGACATTCCAGAATCCCGGCTGCAGCGAAGTCAGCAACACCCGCGTTTTCCCCTCCGGGACCGCGAGTTGAAACTCCTCCTTGACCTCCCTGCCGTCAGCGGGAAGCATCACCGCCCAATCGGCCACGGTCACCAGCCGCACCCTGCCCTGTTCCGACAGTTCGCACGGCAGTGGCTCATTCCGGCCGTTCGCCAACTGGATCACGGTCAGGAAGTCGTCGCACAACCGCATCTCTTTCGGAGAGAACATGGTGCGGAATCCGTTCGCCTCCGGCTTCGCGGCATTCGGAGGCGGATACGATTTGCCGAACACCTGATCGGCACCGACGATTTCAACCGTGCGTCCGGCGGCGGCGGGCTTGAGCATCTGCACGTGCATCGTGCCGGTCCGCCCCGCCGTGGTGCGGCGGTGCAGCAGTCCGTCCGCGGTCAGCTCCGGCTTGCCCAATGTATTGATCTGCCAGTACTTCCGAAACTCCGGCTTCGCGGAAACCATGCGGTCAGCGACGATCAGCGCCGCCGGATGGCTGCGGTTTTCGAAATTCAGGAACACGAAGCTCCGCACATACGACCTGACTTTCGCGGAGTAGGCCGCCGCGAGGTCCACCGAAAAAACCCCGTACACCGGTCGCCCCCGCGACGGCCCGAAGCCGGAAAACAGCACCTCGCCCGCCCGGTTTTCAGCCCGGTGCAGCATCTCATCGAGATTGGCCGGGCTGTACAGCACAAACCGCTGGCCGCCGTCGTTGAATGCGCCGAACGGCACCTTTTCCGCCGGATCGACGCAGAGCATCACATTCTTGGAAACCGATCGCTTGTTCACGTTATAGTCGTGCGGCACCCCGTAGAACACGTACTGTCCGAGGTCGGCGGCCTGTATGCCCCGGTAGTAGAGCTGAAACGCGCCGCCCGCCGCGTGCTGGTGGCCGCCGAAGTGGAGGCCGCCGCCGCGCATCTCGGCCACCACGTCGCCGGAGAGCGGCCCGGCGTTCCAGCCGGTCCGGACCGTCAGCGAACCGAGCCATCTGCCGGTATCCCGCGCCAGCGGCAGTCCGGCGGCCGAAGGTTCGGCTTTCAGCGCCGGGTCGTTCAGCAGCAAAAACAGCACCGGATCATTCCGCCAGCCTCCCTGCCGCCAGAACTCCCCTTTCATCACCGGGTCGGCCGCATAGGTATAGTCCAGCAGCGCCGTCGCGGGAAAACTCCAGTATGCGCCGCCGAGGATGCCGTCGCCGTCGCGCAGCAGTTCACCGTCGGGCAACCGCGCCTGAATCCAGAAGCGCCCGACCGACTTGATGTTGGGCGCGAACTGCTCTTTGCCGCTCATCCGCCGCAGCAGCCACGCCGCATGCAGCTCCCAGCCGAAACGGTAGGAGCCGTAGCCGACGCCCTGGTTGTGGCGCGGCGACTCGTACTCCACCTTGCGCATCGGAATCAGCTCCTCGAAAAGCCGGTAGGCGCAGTAGCGGTACGGCTCGTCGTCCTCGCCGTAAAACGCGATCCCCATCGCCAGCAGGTCACGGTTCAATTGCGCCTCGTTGCCGTGGCCGTTCGTCACCGGCTGCCGGAAGGGAGGCCAGCCGATCTCCATGCCGTCGGCAAACTCCAACAACTTTTCCCGGAAGAACTTGCGTTCGGCCGGGGTCAGCAGCTCGTAACACCAGTCGTAGACCAGCGACGACAAATAGATCGTTTCGCCCAGCTCGCGCGCCACATCGAGCATATTGCCGAAACTCACATGCGCCAGATAGGAGCCGGCCAGCTCCGCCGCCTCCCGCCCCCGTTCGCGGCCGCCGCCCATCAGGAACACGAACGCCTTGTTCGCCGCCGCCTTCAGCACCGCCGGCTCCGGCGTGACTTCGCGGCCCGAATCGGCCTTGAACGCGACCGGTTTCGCCGCCTCGCGCCGGATGAACTCCCACGCGGCGCGGTTTTCCGGCGCGGTCAGGTTCGCCCGCACCTGCGGCAGCGACTCCGGCGTGACCCACAACCTCGGATGCGCCTTGCCCGGAACGACCTGCGGCCGGTATTGCGCCGCTTTCGCCGGGGCGGCGGCAGGCCGATAGCGGACCGCTTCCAGATAGCCGATCCGCAGCCCGGCGGGAAGCCGGAGGGTGAAACACTGCTTCTTCCCGGTCAGTCCGAATCTGCCGAGCTCGTTGCGCCATGCCGGGACCTGAATCCACGGCGAATAGGCGACCCGCCGGGTCGGCACGCCACCGTCAATGGCCAGCTCCACCATCAGCGAATCGTACTTGGTCCGCCCCTTGCGCATCAATTCCGCGCCGCGCTCGTCGGTGCCGGAACACAGAAACAGCTGATAGCGGCCCGGCTCCGGCGCGGCGAATTCAAACGTGACTTCGCCGGAGTTGCCGCCCGCTTCGGCCGCAACCGCCTTGCCGCCCGGAAAACGGCTGTCGTCAATAAGTTGCGCATTCTCGCCCATTCGCCCGCCCGCCGCCGGCAGCCGTACCGTCGAGGGAGTGCGGATTTCGACCGGCTCCGGGAACGGTTCCGCCGAGCGTTCCAGCCGGTAATTGCGCGCCAGCAGTGCGCCGGTCGGAGCCCGGTGCGAATAGAGGTACACCTCCATGCCGGCGGTTTTCTCCGGCACCCGTCCGGTCAGGGTCACCTGCCGCCACTCCATGTCGGAAGCGTGAATCCGCTGCTGTACCCACGCTCCGCCCGGCAGGAAAGAGAACTGCAGAAAAAACGGCGCGCCGTTCCTGTCCTCAACTCCCTGCGGCCGTTTGACTTCAATTGAGGCTTTGTAATATTCACCCGGCCTGACCCTATAACGTTTCACGATGCCGATTTCGCCATCGTCGCGGTCGTCGACCAGCTTCAGGACTTTCCGGCCGCCGTCGGTTGCGAAGGAGCGGCTGCCGCCGAGCTTCTCCCGGCCCGGATAAGCGGCAAACCCCGGCGGCACCGCCGCGGCGTTTCCGGCGGAAAATTCGTTCCGGTCAATCACTTCCGCCGCCGCAAGCACGCCGCACAGTAACGCCGCCGTCAGAATGAACAATCGCATGGCTCCTCCTCTCCTACCGCCGGGGCAGATAGAATTCGACCGCCTCCGCGTCGGCGGCATTGTAGCCGGGCAGATACCCCCTGCGGTAGCCGACATGCCCGTCCGCGTACAGGATGTTCAGGCCGTTATTGTGGACGGCCGGCAGTTTGGTCGCCTCGGTAATATAGTAATAGTTGACCTTGTTGCCCAGATAGTCCTTGTTCAGCGACCAGTAGCCGTCGCAGGCCAGAAACAGCTTGGTCGGATTCTTGATCCGGTTGAACTTGCCGGTTTCCGGCGAGAAGTAGCCGGCCACCACCTGTCCGGGATCGGCGCTGCCCGCACTGCCGGAAATGTTGATTCCGTAACTGCCGAAAATCCGTCCCGTGCTCGGCCAGTTGTATTCGGCGTACTTCTCGACCGTCATCGACGGACACTGGAAAATCTTCGGATACACGTTGATCCGTCCCGATTCGCTCCCCTGCACGAACAGGTCCGCCTGCCCCATATACGGGGCGATCAGGTGATACCACGACCAGATTCTGGACCACTTCTCCCCGTAGGCCCCATAAGGAATGCAGTCGCGGTTGTCACCGCCGTACTGCGACATCCCCAGCCCGATCTGCTTCAGGACGCCGGTACATCCGATCGCCCGGGCGCTTTCGCGCGCCTTGTTCAACGCCGGCAGCAGCATCGCAGCGAGAATCGCGATTATCGCAATCACGACGAGCAGCTCGATAAGGGTGAAATTGCACTTTTTCATGACCGGTTACCTTTCCATTAACTTGTCTGCAATACAGGGAACACTCGAAACCTTTTCCGCTTCCGCCTCGCGCTTCGTCCTTCCGGCCCGGACCATCACACCGCCGCAGAGCAGCATAAACGCCGCCAGTACCAGCGGACAGACTACGCCGAACCGGTCCCGCGCCGCCAGCGCCAGCAGCGCGACCAGCGCGCCGATCACCAGCGAGAAAATACCGAGCAGCTTCAACTGCTTCAGGTCGTTGGCCTTGCCGACCTCCTTTTCAAAATCCACCGGACGGTTCATCGTCGCAAAAAACTCCTCGACCTGCCGGTCGTATTCGGGCGCGTTTCCGCCCGCCCACAGCATCGAACCGAGAAACCCGGCGGTGCCGGCCAGCCATACGCCGACGATCTGCCACTGGAAGGGCCAGCGCACTCCGAAAAGTTCCGGGCTGAAAAACGCGATGCCCGAGACCAGGAAACCGCAGCCGATCGAACTCATCGCCGCCCAGCGCGGACAGCGGCGGATCATCATCCCCCACAGCAGCGGCACCGCCATCGGCGTCCCCAGCAGCGCGGTCACCGTCAGCATCAGGTCGAACAAGCTCAGCTCCTTTTTCAGCGAAAAGAGCAGCGCCGCGCCGATGCACAGGAAACCGAAGAAGAAGCTGAAGAGCTTTCCCATCCGCAGCAGCGACTCCTCCGAACGCTCCCGCAGCCGGAACAGCGCCTTCGCCACCGGGTAGACATTCATCACGAAAACCGACGAGCAGCCGTTGATGCCCACGTCCAGCGAACTGATGCTCGCCGCGAACATCGCGACCGCCATCAGCCCGATCATGCCGGGCGGCAGCAGATTCATGCAGGCGACCGCGAACGCCGACTCCTGCGGATTGCTCAACTGGGTCATCGCCGTCACCTGGTCCGCGTAGAAGAGCCGCCCGACTATCGGCGGCAGGAACCAGATGATGCACCCGGCCAGCATCAGGACCATCGACAGCAGCGCGGCCTTTTTCGCCTCTTTGCCGTCCTTCACCGAAAAGTAGCGCCCGGCCGCGCCGAGGTTGTTCGCGGTCAGCGTGCAGTTGAGCAGCATCGCCCCCGCCCAGAACCAGGTGTACGCGCCGTTGAACCGCTCCGGGGAGTTGATGATCGAGTAATCCGAGTTCAGTCCCTGCTGCTCAATCAGTTCAAACAGTCCGGAGAATCCCCCGGTTTTGATCAGGCACAGCCCGCCGACCAGCAGCGTCAGCCCCATCATGATCAGGCACTGCACGAAGTCGGTCGCCATGATCGCCCAGCGTCCGCCGATCACCGAGTAGAAGATCATCACCGCCCCGACGGTCACGATCAGCAACTGCATGTTGAGCCGGAACACCGACGAGATGAAGATCGCCAGCGAATAGAGCAGCATCGCGCTGCCGATGATGCCGGAAGGAAAGCTGATCCATGCGTAGAACTGTTCGGTCATCCGTCCGAAGCGGTCGCGCAGCACCTCCGGCCCCGCCGTGCGGCGCAGCTGCCGGAACCGGGCCGCGAAATAGAGATAATTCACCAGATAGCCGAGCGCGTTGCCGACGTAGATCACCAGAATGCTCCAGCCCGCCTCGTAGACCGCCCCGGCGGCGCCGGTGAAGGTATAGGCGCTGATGCCCGCCACGAAACTGCTGACGCCGACCAGCCACCAGGTGCCTCGCGCACCGCCCTTGAAGTAGTCGCCGACGTTGGCGTTGAAGGTGCGGAACACCAGCCCGATCGAGATCAGCACCGCGAAGTAGACGCCGATCACCACGTATTCCAGAGTGTCCATCACCGCGTCCTTTCCGCCGTTTTCAGCGTCCCGTTCAGGAAGATCCGCCGCGCCGGGGTCCCGGGCTGTTCGATCCGGCGGACCGCCTCCTCCATCACCAGCGCCCCCGCGTCCTGCCAGTCCAGCGCGATGGTGTCCACCGGTTCGTAGCCGGGCAGGATCAGGGATTTGCCGTCCACGCTCAGGATGCGGCGCTCGAAGCCGAGTTCGCCGCCGGTCTCCCGGTGGAACGCCCACGCCAGCACATGAAAGATCGTGCCGCTGGTCACGTAGTAGCCGCAGGAGTCGTCCCGGAGCGGTTCGCGTTCGTAGCAGTCCACGTCGGTGGAGTTGAATTCGACCACTTCGGAAGTGCCGAATTCCGCCCACCGCTCCCGGAACACATCCGCGCGCATCCGGAAGACCGGCAGTTCGTGCGACAGAATCTTCACATGGCGCATCCCGTGCTCGCGGAAGTAGTCAGCCGCCGTCTCCGCCGCGTTGAACGGATCAAGCGACAGCACCGAAAACGCCCCGCCGTAGGAGTTGCACATCTCCATTCCGACGCCGGGGCAGCAACGCGGCACCTGCCTGAGCAAACCGTCGTAGCAGCCGAGCATGATCACCGCGTTACACTGCCACGCCGACCGGTGGCGCTCGATGAAATCCGGCGTCCCGGCCTCCTCGTAAGTGGAGAAAAAGAGCCGCAGCGGCCACTTGCGCCGCGCCGCCTCCAGCTGCACGCCCCGCAGCGCGTGGGCGCAGTAGCTGTCACGCAGGTCGTCGCTGATGATGAAGACTGCGACCGAACGCTCGCCGTTCTCCGGCACGCTCCGCTTTTCCACCACGTAGGTGCCGGAGCCGTGGCGCATCTCCAGCAGCCCCTTTTCGCACAGGTATTCGATGCCGCGCCGCACCGTGCTCGGCGACACTCCGAAGCGGTTCCCCAGCTCGCGCAGCGGCATCAGCCGTTCGCCCGGCCTGAATACGCCGCCCGCGATCATCGTCTCCAGATAGTCGGTCATCTCCTGATATAAAGAGGGGGAAGTTTTCATGGCAGCCATCCAATTGATTCAAAGTGTTTCTTATTTCTGAATAATATTATACCAGAAAAAAACACTTTGTCAATACCCAAACAAAATATTTTTCAAATCTTTTTCAAACTCTCCCTTGATTTTATCCTTCAAGCTGTTATCTTGATAAAAGAAAACAAACGGTTGGTTTTAAATAACGGTTTCACAAGAAACGGCAAGGAGAAACGGCAATGCGGTATTCGGATGCGATCCGGTCGGAACAGGAACTTGAAGAACTGCTTTCCACCCCCTCCCCCGCCCTGATCGAAATGATGAAACGCCTCGACGGCGACCTGATGATTCTCGGCATCGCCGGGAAGATGGGCCTGACGATGGGACGGCGCGCGGCGCGGGCGATCGAACTCGCGGGCGTGAAGAAGAAGGTGGTCGGCGTCTCCCGCTTCAGCAAGCCCGCCGACCGCGAAAAACTCGAAGCGTGGGGCATCGAAACCATCCCATGCGACCTGCTCGACCGCGAACAAGTCCGCAAGCTGCCGCGGGTTGCGAACGTGGTTTTCATGGCGGGGCGCAAGTTCGGCACCGACGGCTCCGAGGAGCTGACCTGGGCGATGAACACCCTCGTGCCGGGCAATGTGGTCGAGCACTTCAAAGCCTCCCGGATCGTCGCGTTTTCCACCGGCTGCGTCTACCCGCTGGTCGGTCCTGAAACCGGCGGCTGCACCGAGGCGGTACTCCCCGCCCCGGTCGGAGAGTATTCGCAATCCTGCCTCGGCCGGGAGCGGATCTTCCAGCACGGCGCGAAGGCGTTCGGCACCAAAGTGTTGCTGTTCCGGCTGAACTACGCGATAGACCTGCGCTACGGCGTGCTGCACGACATCGCGCGACAGGTCTGGAACAATGAGCCGGTCACCGACAGCGTCGGCCATTTCAACGTGATCTGGCAGGGCGACGCGAACGACGCCGCGCTGCGCAGCCTCGAACTCGCCGCCTCCCCCGCCGCCGTGCTGAACGTGACCGGCCCCGAAACCGCCTCGCTGCGTTCCATCGCGGAGCAGCTCGGCAAACTCATGGGCCGGGAGGTCCGCTACGCGCACGACGGGTTCGGCTCCGGGAGCTGCTATCTGAACAACGCCGCGAAGATGGCCGACCTTTTCGGCTACCCGTCGGTGCCGCTGGCCCGGATGATCCGGTGGCAGGCGGAGTGGTTCAAAAACGGCGGTTCCTCGCTCGGCAAACCGACCCATTTTGAAGTCAACAACGGCAAATTCTGAGGTATTCCCATGACGAAACAGATCCGCGACATCGATTCCGCCGTGCTCGCCGAAGTGCGGCGCGGCACCGTGATCCCGGCCCAGCCGCTCGCGCTCGACTCCGAACGCCGCTTCTCGCCGCGCCACCAGCGCGCGCTGTGCCGCTACTACATCGACGCCGGAGCCGGCGGCATTGCGGTCGGCGTCCACTCCACCCAGTTTGAAATCCGCAAGCCGGAGATCGGCCTCTTCGAGCCGGTGCTCCGTGAAACCGCCGGGTTCATCGACGAGTGGTGCGCGCGCACCGGACGCAGAATCCTGAAGGTCGCCGGCATCTGCGGCCGCACCGAACAGGCGCTTTGCGAAGCGAATTTCGCGATCGGCTGCGGCTACGACGCCGGGCTGGTCAGCCTGAGCGCCTTCGCCGACGGCACCGTCGATGAGATGCTCGAACACTGCCGCGCCGTCGCCAAGGTATTGCCGGTCATCGGCTTCTACCTTCAGCCCGGCGTCGGCGGCCGCACACTGCCCTACGAATTCTGGCGGGAGTTCGCCGAAATCGACAATGTGCTTGCGATCAAGATGGCTCCGTTCAACCGCTACCAGACCTTCGACGTGGTGCGGGCGGTCGCCGAATCGGGGCGCGACATCACCCTCTACACCGGCAACGACGACAACATCATCGTCGATCTGCTGACCGAATACCGCATCCGGACCGCATCCGGCGAAAAGCGCATGCGGATCAAAGGCGGGCTGCTCGGCCACTGGTGCTGCTGGACGCGCCGCGCCGTGGAGCTGCTGCGGGAAATCCATCAACTGACCGGCTCCGGCTGCGGTTCGGTTCCGGCCGAACTGCTGAGCCGCAACGCCGCCGTCACCGACTGCAACGCCGCGTTTTTCGACCCGGCCCACGGTTTCGCGGGCTGCATTCCCGGCATTCACGAAGTGCTGCGCCGGCAGGGGCTTCTGCCCGGCATTCTCTGCCTGAACCCGGCGGAAACGCTCTCACCGGGGCAGGCACAGGAGATCAGCCGGGTGCACGACTCCTACCCGGCGCTGCACGACGACGACTTCGTCGCCGCCAACCTTGAAAAGTGGCTGGCCGACTGATATATTGAACTTGCGCCCCGCTCCCGGACCGCATCGGGGGAAGAGGCGGTTGAACAACCGGGCCATTCGCAAATTTACAACAGGATACGACATCATGCAGCAGCGAGCCGTCAAAACCCGGCAGCAGATTCTGGAGAGCGCCGTCCGCGTCTTTGCGGAAAAGGGCTTCTCCGGCGCCACCGTCGACGAAATCGCCGAAGCCGCCGCAGTCAACAAGCAGCGGATCTACGCTTATTTCGGTTCCAAGCAGGGGCTTTTCGAGGCCGCGCTGCTGGCCTGCTTCAGCGAAGTCGAGCTTTTTTCACGCAAGATGCTCAAGGAGATCGCCGACTCCCCGCAGCGCATGACCGAACTTCTGCTCGGCGGTTTCTTCGCCGCCCACCGGCGCAATCCCCGCTTCTGGCGGCTGCTCTCGTGGGCCAACCTCGAAGGAGTCAGCGACCTTTCGCCGCTCGACCGCGCCCGCAGCGGGGACAACGCCGAAATCCGGCGGCTTTTCGACGCCGCCGTCGCCGCCGGGCAGATCCGGCCGGTTGATTTCCACACCTATCTCTTTACGCTGCTGGCGGTTTCGTACTTCTACTTCTCCAACCGCAAAACGCTGATCCACACCCTCGGCGGCGAACTTTTCTCCGATGGCGACGGCGGACGGCTCTGCGAACAGCTCGGAAACGTATTCCAGCCATGAACTGCATCAGCACCAGCGTATTCGACATCTACAAGGTCGGCCCCGGCCCCTCCAGTTCGCACACCATCGGCCCGATGCGCGCGGCGAATGACTTTCTAAAGCGCCTCCCCGGCAGGCTTCCGGCGGAGGCTTCCGGGCGGATCGAGGCGGAACTTTTCGGCTCGCTCGCGCTGACGGGGCGCGGGCACGGCACCGACCGCGCCGTCGCCGCCGGACTGCTCGGCGAACGGCCGGAAAACTGCGACATCGACCGGCTCGCGGCACTGCTGCGCGATCCCGGTCAGGAGTATTACGTGCCGGCGGAATGCGGCGACATCCGCTTTTCGGCGGCTTCCATCCGGTTCATCCCGGACCGGTCGGAATTTCCGTTCAGCAACACACTGCGTTTCCGGCTGCTGAACCAAGACGGCGCCGAGCTGTTCCATGAAGTTTACTACTCCATCGGCGGCGGCTTCATCCGCCGCGCGGGAGAGGAACAGCCGCCGGCGCCGGACGTGCCGTACCGCTACCGGGATTTCCACTCCTTCCGGCGGCTGATGGAGAAATACCGTCTCACACCGGTCGAACTTCTGACCGCCAATGAATCCGCCCTGACCGGCAAAACGGAAGTGGAGATCCGGCGGGAGCTGCGCGGCATCCTCAACCGCATGGGCGACGCCGTCCGGTGCGGCCTCGAAACCACCGGCCTGCTTCCCGGCCCGATCCGGCTGGAGCGCCGCGCCCGCACCGTCCTCGAAGCGGCCCGCCGCCGCAGCCGCCCCGACGAGCAATCGTTGCTGCAGCTGGACGCTTTCAGCCTCGCCGCTGCCGAGGAGAACGCGGCGGGACATCTGGTCGTAACCGCCCCGACCTCCGGCTCCGCCGGATTGCTGCCGGGGGTGATCGAATACCTGCGCCGCAGCCGTCGGATCGGGGAAGAAACGCTGTGCGACGGCTTGCTGGTCGCCGCGCTGGTCGCCTTCGTCGCCCGCCACAATGCGAGCATTTCGGGAGCCGAAGTCGGCTGCCAGGGGGAGATCGGCGTCGCCTCCGCAATGGCGGCCGCATTGCTGGCGACGGTGAACGGAGAGGATTTCGACCGGATCGAATGCGCCGCCGAAATCGCACTCGAACATCACCTCGGCCTGAGCTGTGATCCGGTGGACGGCTACGTGCAGATTCCCTGCATCGAGCGCAACGCGGTCGGAGCGGTTACCGCATGGAACGCATGGCTGCTCGCTTCAGCGGGCGACCCCGCCAAGCAGAAGGTGGGCTTCGACGAGGCGCTGGCGGCGATGTACCAGACCGGACGAAGCATGAACCCGGATTTCAAGGAGACCTCCCGGGGAGGACTGGCAGCCTGTACGCTCTGCTGCTGACCAGCGGCAAGGTGCCGCTGCCGGGTACGCGTTCCACGCCCTTCGGGGTCGCGCAGCAGCTGGCACATGCGACGCGAAAGTCAGTCTCCATAACCGTTTTTCCTGCACAGGTAAGCGCGGTAAGCGCCGCGAACGAATGTGAGGGAATTACTTGCCACTGGCAAGTAACGAGGAACGGTAGTGACGAAGCCGAACGTAGTGAGCGAAGCCCCCCTGGCGCAGCCCGCAACGCGGGCGATGAAGGGTTGGCCGCCGCAGGCGGACAAGTAAGCGGCGAAGCCGCGCCCGCGAACGGAAGTGCTCCGCAACCAGACCGGCCACCGCCACCGGCGAGGGGGTCCGGGGGACGTGCGCGACGTCCCCCGGAGCCATCCGCAGGCCGGAGGTGCGGTGCTCGCTACCCTCCGGGCACCCTGCCTGTTCTTGCGCTCAAAAGTTGTTACCCTCCGGGCACCTTGCCTGTTCTTGATGCAATGACAAGCCAACCATAAAACTCACGCGCGACTGGAAAGCGGAGATGAATCTTACTCCCGCGGAGCGGGAGCAAGCCCTTCGGGTTCCGCACTCCAAGGCTGCCGCACGGCCTTTCCGGGTATTGCTGTAAGGCCCCCCTTTGATGCAATTATTTCAATTCGCCGCGCTCGCGCATCCGGCGGTATTTGTTCACCAGAAAGAGGTCGGTGGCAACCATCAGCGCATTCAGACAATAGAGAGCGATCACCCAGTCGGGACGATGCAGTTTGTAGATGATGCCGGAGATGTAGCCGATTTCGACCAGCCACAGGAAAATCATGCTCTTGCCCGCCGGATTTTTCACTTTGACCGTTTTGTGGATCGATGCCGGCCAGCTCGCGCCGAAACAGATCATCATAATCGCTTCAAAAATATCCATATTCCTTTACCTGTCACTTTCATAAATCATGCTTCCGCGGCAAGACGCGCCCTTGTATCGGCGTCGATGGCTTCACGCAGCTGCGCCAACAGGGGATCGTCCCTGAAATACTTCTTCCCGTAACCGAGATTGAATTCGTAATCGAACTCCGGCGGATTGCTGCCCTGATTGTGCTGGATGATCGTCTCCGCCTTGTCCAGCGCCTTCACGAACCGGGCCTCGGGAGTTTCGCCCGCGCCGTATTCCCGCCAGAGCTGCAGCAGTTCAGCCGCCTGAGATTCCGGCAACAGCGAAAAAATGCGGCGGGCCGCCTGATGTTCTTCCTCATACTTCTCCGCCGCATCCGGTTCGAGCGCGGCCGAAACATCCCCGGTGTACAGTTCTCCGAGATCGTGGATCAGGCACATCATCAACACCCGGCGCAGGTCGAGCGCCGGAAAGGAGGGAGCCAGCACTCCCGCGAACAGCGCCAGCCGCCACGAATGCTCCGCCGTGCTTTCCTGCCGGCCCGCCGCCGTCCAGGCGGTCCGCAAGGTGGACTTCAACAACTCGGCTTCCCTGATGAAGCGCAGATAATTTTCCAGTGGTTCCATGATGTCATTCTCCGATGTCAGACCTTTACTATAGCATTCCCGGAACGCTTCCACAATTATTTTCACATTTTTTCGTCGATGCCTCTTGACTTTTATTCCGTTTTGGATCATAATATATATCAAACACAGTATATATCCAACAAAGTATAAATCAAATTATTTTTCAGGGGAACCGAACCGTGGCGAAATATCAGGAAATCTGCGACATCCTCGTGACCCGCATCCGGCAGGGGGAGTACGCGGACAGCCAACTGCCGAATCTCCGCCAGCTGGCGGAAGACATGGGCGTCAGTTACCTGACCGCCCGGCAGGCGGTCAACCAGCTCAAAACGCAGGGCATCCTCGCCAGCGACGCTTCCGGCCGCAGGACGCTGGTGAAGGCGGAGCTGGGGAGCCGTCCGCGCGTCGCGCTGATCACCCCCTTCTGGCACATCAGCGAATGGCACCTGACGATCCGCAAGGTAGTGCTGGAACTCGGCGGACAGCTCAAGGTGTTCGCCTGCACCACCAGCACCGACACCACCATCGACGACGCCCTGAACGGCAGTTTCGACCTGATTTTCATCCAACTGCCGGAAACTCCGCCGCCGCGGCTGCTCGAACGCATGAGCAAATGCAGCGACAAAATCGTCACGCTGTTTCAGGACTACACCGCTTACGGAATCCGTTCGCTGGAGGGGGCGCAGATTTCTTCGGTGAATGTGATGATGCAGACGCTGCTCGACCGCGGCCACCGGAGCATCGATTATATCCAGATTCTGAGTGCCGCCCCCTCCCGGGACCTGTCGCTGCGCCGGCAGCACTGGCAGAACTTTCTGGATATCCACGGCCTTGAAGGACGCGCCCATACCCGCAGCGTGCCCGATTATTCCGAACGGCAGTTCTACGCGCTTGAACTCTGCCGGGAACTGCTGGAACATCATCCGCTGCCCGACGCTTTTTTCTGCGCGACGGTTCCGATCGCGGTGGGCATGTACCGCGCCTGCTTCGAGGCGGGAATCCGGATCGGCAAAGATATTTCGGTCTTTTCCTTCGGCGGAACGCAGGACGCAAGGCTGATGACCCCGGCGCTCGCCACCATCCTGAACCCCGAAGTGGAGCAACTGATCCGCGACCTGGTGCTGCAATACAGTCCGGGAGGAAAAAAGAGCGGCAGATTGGTGTATCAATCCGATAAAATCGAGATTTTTGAAGGCGAATCCCTGATGGAAAAAGTCACCGGGAAATAGAAAGGAATGACAGAATGAAAAGACAATTTACCCTGATTGAGCTGCTGGTTGTTATCGCGATCATCGCGATTCTCGCGTCGATGCTGCTTCCGGCGCTGAACAAGGCGCGCGAACGGGCCAAAACCGCCGAATGCCTGAACAATCAGCGTCAGGTGATGCAATCGATGCTGACCTATGCCGGTGATTTCAAGGACAACGTGGTCGTGATCCGCAAGGGGCGGATGTGGTCGGAAATCCTGCTGGGAGCGTGGCTGAAAGGAAACGAAGCCAATTTCGTGCATGAACCCGACCCGAATCTCGCGCCGTACCTGCCGCTGGCGAAGGTACGGATGCTCGCCTGCACCAAATCGGCTGATTACGGCACCGGCAAGCTCGACGAGTGGGGCACCAACGGCCTGTACTACGGCGGCTGGGACAACACCTATAAAACCGAAAAAGCCAATTACGGCGATTTTCAGGTGTGGAATGCGAGCAACGACGTCTACTACAAACTGACCCGCGCCAAGCAGCCCTCGGCGCTGCACGTGTACGCCGACACCGCCCGGAAACGGGTCGACAGCTGGACCTCCGTGCCGCACAACGCCTCCAAATGGCGCTGCGACGCGCTGGATTCGCCGGACTATGGCGGCATCTGGCTCTCCCACAACGACCGCTGCAATGTGACCTATCTTGACGGGCACTCCGGCTCCCTCGGCAAAACCCAGCTGCGCCAGGGAGCGATGAAAGTCAGGAAAATGGTCTCCGGTTCCCTCGGTGAAATCAGTCTCTAACCCAATCGACAAGGATCATCCATGACTCACTTCAAACACCTGTTGACCGTCGGCATTGCCGCCGCCGCCCTCTGGTGCGGGGCCGCCGATTCTCCGTGGGGCATCGCCGCCCACCCCCACTCCGAAATGGAGTGGAAGAATATCGACAGACAGCTCGATATGATGCGCAAGGCGGGCATCACCTCGCTGCGCCACGATGTGAAATTCTCCAACATCGCCCGGAAGAAAGGCGTTTACGATTTCAGGCGTTACGATGAGCTTCTGGAGAAACTTGACGCGGCCGGCATCGAATTCCTGCCGATCCTCGAAGGTTACGACTGGGAGATCGAACGCTTCCGCTCCGACGCGAAACCGCTCTACAAGCACCCGGAGGAGTGGCGCAAATTCGTCCGCGCCTGCGCCGAACACTACAAGGGAAAACTTAAGATCTGGGAGGTCTGGAACGAGCAGGACGGCGGCTTCTGGAAACCCAATCCCAACGCCGCTGAATACGTCCCGCTGCTGAAGATCGCCTATGAGGAGCTGAAAAAAGCCGACCCGGAAAATCAGGTGATGGTCGGCGGCCTCTGCGGCTGGAACACCGGCTACCTGCGCGACATGTACGCCGCCGGAGCCAAGGGGTATTTCGACGCGATCGCGGTGCACCCCTACGGCTGGGGACCGGACCGCAGTGCGTTTCAGGCGAAGCGGATGGCGGAATTCAAGCGGATTCTCGCCGACAACGGCGACAGCGCGAAACCGGTCTGGATCACCGAATGCGGCGGAGCCACCCACCGCAGCAACCTGCTGGTCCAGCAGCCGGATGTGATCGTCAAGGCGATCGAATACGCCGCCGGGCGGATCGGCGTTTCTCCGACCGTCAACGGCAAACTGCGGATCGGCGCGCCGGTTTCACAGGAGTTCCCGGACCGGGATTTCGACACGGCTCGCGCATGGCTGCCGGGGGCCGAAATCGTGCCGGTCACGCCGGAACGGCTCGCCAGGCTCACCCCCGCCGAACTCCCGGTGGTGATCGGCTCCGAACACGTGACGATCGAAGGCGCCTACAAGCAGCCGATGCTCGACTATGTGAAAAAGGGGGGCATCCTGCTCGCCTTCGGGGATGTGCCGCTGTACAATGTGCGCGAAAAGAACAAGCAGGGCAACTGGACCACCCGTGGGGCCGCCGCCGAACTGCACCCGGCGTTCCGCATCGGCTATCAGGCGTGGTGGACCAAACCGGGACTGCCTAAGCAGACCACCCGCGTCCGCACGCTTCCCGCCGGCAAAGAGGCCGGAATCGCGGAGCTGAAAAACGTCTACGTGACCCGGTTCCTGACCGCCGAAAACCTGAAAAAGGGCGACAGCTGCACTTCGCTGGTGGAGGCGCTCGACGGCAACGGGAACCCGGCCGGCGACGGCATGGCGCTCTACACCTTCAAGGACCGCAAGGGGGCGGTTCTCGGCTGCACGCTGCAATTCGCCGGCGGCTTCACCGAAGCCGAACAGGCCCGGCTGCTGCAGACGCTCTACCTCTCCTACCTCGCCGCAGGGGTGGACCGGCTCTACTTCTACGACTTCCACAACGACGGCCTGAGCAGCGCGGAGCGGGAGAACAATTTCGGAATCGTCCGCTGGAACTACCAGCCCAAGCCCGCCTACCACGCCTACAAGGCGATGACCGAAGCCCTCGGACGCGCACCGAAATTCCTCGAACGGCTGCCGGACCTCCCCGACGGCGTTCAGGCGCTGCTTTTCGAGCGTGCCGAGGGCGGCAAAGTGCTGGCGGTCTGGACCGTCAGACCCGATGCGTCCTCCCCCATCCATTACCGGGGCCGGGAGATCACACCGCAGGCCGAGGTGCAGTTCCTCGCCTTGTAACAACCGTCACAGCGGGCGCTTGCGGAACTCCCGCGGGGAGACGCCGTAGGCGGCCCGGAACTTCCGGGCGAAGTAGTTGGAATCCGCGAAGCCGCAGTCGGCCGCGATTTCGGCTACCGCGCCCGGCGTGTTTTTCAGCGCCTCCGCAGCCCGGCGCAGCCGCACCCGGATCAGGTAGTCCACCGGGCTCGTGCCCGTCACCGTCCTGAAAAGCCGCAACAGGTTGTTCGGCGAGGTCGCCGCCAGCTTCGCCAGCTCCTCCAGGCGCCATTCGCGCATGAACTCCGACTCAAGCAGGCTGATGATCCTGCCGACCCGCATCACCGCGGCGAGGTTCTCCGCCGGCGGCGCGTCGTAGCAGCGCGAAATGAATACGATCAGCTCCAGCAGCCGCTGGAACGCCGCCAGCTCCGCTCCGGGAGTGTCCTGCTCCAGCTCCCGCTCCAGCTTGCCGACGATCTCCACCGCTTCGGCCAGCTCCGCCGCGCTCAGCTTCAGGTGGTGCTTGAAAGTTTCCGCGCTGCGCACCGAAGGCTCCAATTCGAAGATCACATTGTACCCCGGCAGCCGCCGCAGCCAGCCGAACGGCAGCGGCAGCCTCGCCGGATCGTACAGGACATTGATCATGCTCACCCGGTTGCGTTCCAGAAAGTAGTGCGCCCCGTTGCCCTGAATCAGGAACACATCCCCGAGGCTCACCGCGTACTCGCCGCCGTCCACCACCTGCACGCCGTTGCCGGCGGTGATGATCACCAGCTCCGCGAAGTCGTGCCGGTGCGGCTCCGTGGTCAGGTCGTGCAGGTGCTGCGCCGCATTCGACGCCGCCACCCGCTTCACCGCGACCGGACAATCCGGGTCGCTGAAATAAAATTCCGATTTCGCCTGAAACACCAGTTCCATCCATCCGCCGCCGGTACAATTCCCGCCTGCCGTTTTCCTTTATGGAATATAGCTCCCGACTCGGGAAAAGTAAAATCACCGGAAGCCGGAAATGCCCGGTTCTTTCAGATCCCGCCCTGAACTCAGGCGCAAGGAGCGGCAATCCTGCCGGCATTCCCTTCTCTTCCTGCGGACAATGAACCCGTTACCGGGGCCTGCCGGAGCAGGCTCCCGCCGAACCGGCGATACCCCTCCAGAAAAACTTCCGCCGGTTCCGGCAGCCACGGGTAGACGCGGCGGCTCAAAAGCCGGCCTTCCCTCCACGCGGCGGAACACTCCCCGTCGAAACCTTTCAGCCCCCAGCGCAACTCCTCATCCCGGTATTCTTCCACATATCCGGCCGGAACTTCCATCACCGGCGAAGAGTCGTGCGCGGCGTTCACCACACGGGTATGGACAGCGGCACATTCCAGATCGCAACAGTCCCCTTGCATTCTTCCGGTGCAACGGGCAAACAGGGCATCCAGCATCAGATCGCGGAGCTCCGTACCGCCGGTGTTGGTCAAAGTCACGCATTCTTCACCGATACGGTAAGTGGTCCCGGGGAAAGTCCATTCGACGGAACCATGCTCCCCGTCGATCACAATTCGGAGGTCGTTGAGTTTTTCCGGCGTATGCGAAGCATGGAAACTGACGGGGATTCCCTGTCCGGAAACAGCCAGAATGCAACCGTTGTCCGCGCATTCCAGATTGGGATTCACCCGGAAAAGCTGCGCTTTGACGCTCCTGAATTCCGGTATTTCCCCGGGAGCCGCCGCAAACAGCAGCGCGAGGTGAAGATAATGGGCAAGGGCATTGTTGTAAGGGCTGTCCAGAATCCACGCACCATTCTTTCTGAGCTTTCCCGCCCACAGGTTCCGCCGGTAATAGGAATCCGTCCGCGGAGCCAGCCCGATGCCGCGAATCCGCCGGATCGCACCGAATTCCGGCGAATGGCAGAGCGCTCTCATTCGCCGGACCTCCGGCTGGCAGGCTATTTGAAAACCGACCCATACGTGTTTCCCGGTTTCCCGTTCCACCGCCTGCATGGCGGCGATGTCCTCGATGACCGCCGCCGCCGGTTTTTCGATAAACGCATTCGCCCCTGCCCGCATCGCCTCAATCGCCATCGGCGCATGCAGATCAATTCCGGTCGGAATGAAACAAAGATCAAGCTTACCGCCGAATTCAGAAAGCATCGCCTGATGGGAATCGAAAATCCGACAGCCGATACTCTGTAAGAAAGCGCATTTTTCCGCCTCCTCCGCCTGATTGATCACAGTTGCCGCGCAGATCCTGATATCCCCGCGTTCCCGCCGCCGCAACAGATCCTCATAATGGATTCGCCCCCAGCCGGAAATCCCGATAATTGCAGTATTCAACATTTTCCCGTCTTTTCCTTCCTGCCAGCCGTGTTTTCACATTTCTCCATAAATTCGCTCAGATAAACCGTTCTTCCTCCATCATGCAGGCTTCTGCTTGCCGCTTCCAGGAATGCCGTGATTTCCAGACTTTCCCGCGAATCAATTGCGGAAATGCCGTTCCGTAAAAACTCCGGCAATCTCCTGCTCAGTTCGCCGATATGGGAAACCCGCCGGTCCTGAAGGCCGGTCAGATGTCCTTGAGCCGTGGTCAGCCGGATGCCGAAATCCGCCGCTCCTGTCCGGTTGCCGCAAACTATCCCCTGCCTGCCGTCCTGCCAACAGCCGATCAGAATGTCGAAATCCCCGGAATGAATGCTTTGAACGCTTATGCAGCCTCTGCCGAGATAGCTGTAAAGCAATTCCGCAGAGTGGATGCCGTACCAGAAGTAATCGCGGTAATCCTCCGGCAGCGGCATGGGGCCGAACGCTTCGGCGGCCGATATCTCCGAAGAACCGGCACAAAGCCCGCAAACCCCTGCCGCATAACGAATGCTTGAACAGGTCATCACGGGAACCGCGTATTCTTCCGCGAGACGGATGATTTTCCGCGCATCCTCAAAGGAGCACGCCAGCGGCTTGCCGATGAATACCGGTTTCCCGAACGGCGCCAGCTCCCGGAACTGCTGCAGATGCCGGCTGCCGTCACTGCTGGTGAGCAAAAACGCATCCATATCCGCCATATCTGCGATTCGTTCAACGATTTCCGTTCCGCACTGCCGCATGATCCGGGTAAATCTGTCAACCCTTGTCCAGCTGTCGCTGAAACTTTCGCTCCCGCCCGGAAACGCCTTGACGATTCTGCCGACTCCCGGCATGTGAAGCGGATCGCCCGGACAGTTGAAGATTCTCGCAAAAGTCTCCACATGAGAGATATCGAGGCCGATCACGCCGAGTTTCAATAATTCCATGACCCCTTTTCCCTACTCTTCCGGTATCGTTTGCCTGCCGACGAGCAGCAATGGAACAACACTGCATAACGTGAACAGCGAACAGAGCGTGAACAGCAGATGATAGGCATTCAGCTCCGCCCCCCACAGTTGCCATGTCCAGCCGGCGGCGCTGACCGCGTGCAGGAAATACCCCGCGCTGACCGTGCAGAGCATTACGGCTACCCCGATCACCACCCGGCTCATCCCGAAATAGCCGGCCCGGCCGCGGGATGGAAAAATCTCCTGTCCGTAGTTGATCGCCAGCATCGAATGCGCATGACCGGCGGCGCCATTGACGATCATGTAGAGAATAATCGGCGCCAGGCCGAACCAGGCGGAAGCCACCCACAGAAACATGCAGCAGGCAATCACCCCGGAAACCGCGATCAGAGGCCGCCTCGAACCGAAGCGGTCGGTCACCCTGCCGAGCACGAGCAGCATAAGGCCGCTGATGACGAACTGAATCGCCAGCAGCATTGAAATGCCGGTCATCGAATAGTTCAGCGACAGCAAATACGCGGTCGTGAATCCGATAAGCGAACTGCGGCCGCCTGACCACAGCACGAAAAAGGCGATATATCCCCAGAACGGCAGGGCGGCATAGTGCAGCCGGGCATTTCCCTTCCCGGCAAACAACAGATTCGCCGGCTGCGGCCGCCGGTCGGAAATCGTGCGGATCAGCAAAACTGCAACAATATGGGAGCAGCCGACGAGCAGCAGCAAAGCGGCATAGACATGCAGTTCATACTGCGGATGCCGGGCCCCCCATTGGGCCGCCGCTCCGAACAGCAGCAAAAATGCGAGTCCGCCGAGCGCCGAGATCAGCCATTTGATGCTGGTAAACCATCCCATCATCGACGGCGGCGTCAGATCGCCGATCCAGCTGGTTTCGATATTGACCTGAATACCGCTGGCGCCGGCCAGCAGCAGGCCGAAAATGACGTAACCGGTCAGGCACCAGGGACGCCAGCCCGGTTCAAGCGCCATCAACAGCAACGCCGTCAGCGCAAATCCGGCGGCGGCTCCGCCCAGCAGTGCAAACGTCATGGCCCTGCGGCTGGAGCCGGTTCTGGCCAGCAGCCAGGCGCCGAGCCACTGCACCAGCGAGCCGACGCTGCCGGCGGCCCCCATGTAACCGAGCTGAACCGCGCCGCCTCCGAGGGCTTTGATGATCGCGGTATGAATCGGCCCGAGGCCGCATTCCTCGCTTTGGTACATGATGTTGCCGATGCCGAATTTCAGACGGTTCCGGTTCTGAATGGCACGGTCGGTGATGCGTCCCCGGTCATCGACCTGACCGGGAGCGGGAGTGCCATCCTGAAAAAAGAGTTTCAAGTGCGACAGAAAGGATTTCATGTTCAGTGTTTCTTTTCGTTTTGCTGGGTCACGGTTATTGTCCGGTGAATGACTCCGGGCAGCCGAAACGTGTCGCCGGCGCCGATCTCCGAAACGGGAACTTTCCCGGCCGTCCGGCGCTCCGCTGGAGCAAGCGGGCGGTCCAGAACCAGCTTCCCGGAATTCGGCGTCCGGCGGTAGACATCCGCGGAGGGCCAGGGATGAAAAACAGAGCCGGCCGCGGCCTGCTCCACCGCCACGATGCGCCGCCACGCATTTCCGATCCGGCAATTATCGCCCGGCAGCAGATTGGCCGTGCCGGACGCGGTGAAACTCCTTCCGTCCGAAGCGAAACGAGGCATCCGCAGGATCGCCTGACGGGCCGGACGGTCGAGTGTCAGACGGGTTCCGCCGCCGGGCAGCGGCGCCAGCGCTTCAATTTTCCAGGTGGATTCAAAACCGTTGGCCTGCGAAATGAAAATCTGCCGGCCGCGACATTCATCCGGCAGATCGGCGTCAACGTCGATGACGGCGTTGCTCTCAACAGCCGGATCGTCGCCAAGCCCCCCCGGATTGCTCTTCAAACGCCCGGTAATGACGCCCCCGGCGGAAACGCCTGCCGTGCCGAATTCAAACCGCTCTCCTCCGACCGCGACCAGTTCCCCGGTCCGCTTTCCCGATGATTGCGACCAGACCGCCGCACTCCCGTCGAAACGGACCGGCGTACCGTCAAGCTCGGTTTCAAACCGGCCGGGAGCCGTGGCCGTCAGGATCAGATCGGTTCCGTCCGGCCGCATCACCTTGACCGCAACGGCGGTCGGATTGCCGCGCACCGGCAACCGCTCGGCCGCAAGCCAATCTCCGGATGGGACAGCGGAGCTTTCAAACAACGTGACGAACCGGCTCTGCAGATTCTCCGCACCCTCGCGGCGGCGGAGGATTTTATCGACGGTACGGTCCTGGTCCGTCTCCTTCGCGTTTCTGACGCCGGGAGCTTTCCCGCAGTACAGCGTCTCCCTGCCGTCCGGCAGCAGGAGCGCACGCAGAAAGCGGGCCGTGCCGTCCTGCGCCGGAAATTTCCAGACCAGTTCGCCATTCCGCGTCAACGGCGCCGTCTGCGGGGATGCGATATAGCGATAACCGGCATTCCGGCTGTTTCCGAGGCAGGCGGCCAGATGCGGCATTCCGGTGTCTTCAAGAAGCGGCGTACGGACCTCAAGCATTTCCCGCGGCTGATATTTTTCACCCTGCGCCTGCAGGAAATAGTCATGGCTGCGACCGCCCTGAACTTCGAAAACGTCCAGAAGGTACGGAGAATTTCCGCTCCCGCGGCTGACCAGGAATACGGTGCGGGTCAGCCGCCGGCCGCTGCCGGGATACGCCCCGCGACTCTCCGCCCTCATGATTCCGGCCGTCGGGGTGTCCGCCCACAGCAGCGGATTGCCGCGATGGCGCGTGTGGTTCTCGCCGTCGATCAGAACGGTATTGTGAGCCGCCGCGCCGCCGCGCCACCACTCCTCGCGAATCGCGCCGTGACGGTGGGCGGGATATTCCGGCGCGGAAAGCATCAGCTGGCCGTTGCTCCAGAACAGCAAACTGAGCATATCGTTGTGGGAATGACCATCCAGGCCGCTGCCCCAGTTCAACACGGCGACCGAGGCTTCCGGCGCCCGGCCGAGCCGCAGCGCGCCGATCCCCCATCCCGGATAAACCGAACTGGCGGCAGCGGGCTTTTCCTGCACAATCGCTCCATAGTCATCTCCGACCGGAATACTGCGGCCATCCGGAAAGCACACATCGGCATATGCGCGAAACGGCAGAGAGGCGGGACCTTCGGCCGGTTGCAGGTCGAGGGCGCGAAACGGCGTATAACCGTATTTTTCCACCGCGTCCTTCCGGATGTCGGAGTAGCCTTTGGCCGCCCTGGCGGTATCCCGGAGGCCGCGTATGAGCATGTTCTGATAAGCGACGGTGCGTTCCCGCATCAAGCCGTCCGGATAAAAATAGTTGGCCAGAAGATTGTAATAACCGTGTTCGCCTTCAATGACTTCATGGACCAGCCCGGCGCCGGAGAGGACCGGCACGTTGCCATCGGCATCCGTCCGGCAGAAATCCGGGAAACGGCCTTCCCGGAAAAGCCGGCCCGCAGAAATGCAGTCGGCATAGGCCGCCCCCATCGGATTGCCGAGCCCGTTGACCTGGCGGATGAACGGCAGCGTCACCTCTCCGATCACCGATTCCAGCAATGCGCGGACCGAAGCGCGTTCCGCCTCGGAAATCGGTGTCCCGGCGGCAATCAGGTCGCGGAAAGTCCGGCAGAACTTCTTCGGAAAGAGGTAATCGCCGAAATGGGTGATCCGCCCCCAATTGCACTGCCGCGGATAACCGGGACGGTAAATCACGCCGTCAACCCGGTTGTAAATGAAGTTGCGGTAATAATCGCTGTACGCGCATAAGATGGCAAGCGCCCTTTTTCCGGTTCCGGGATCTTTTTTCGCCCGGGCCTCCCGTGCCAGCGTCTGGGCGGTATAAAACGCATACAGGCTTTTCACATAACGGAGTTGCGGCTTCAGGAACCAGCGGGTGCCGTCATCGGCAGTGTAATATTCGAATTTCAGCCCGTTATGCGCGAGACTCCGGGACGAAGGGAAACTTTCCTCCGTAACCGCGACACCGCATTTGCGGCACTGCAACTCCTCCGGCGTTTCCGGCCGCCAGCGGAGTTCCCCGGCGGCACGGCATTTCGGGCACTTCATTCCGGGAACGGTGCCGTCCGGTTTGGTCGGCTGGACGTTGAGCAGCGTCAGGCAGCCGCCGGAGCGGTCGCAATAGCGTTCGATCCAGCCGGGAGAACCGACCGCTTCCGGCCGGATTTCAGCAGCGCGCAACGGCAGCAGGAACAGCACCCCGAAAACTGCGGGAATGAAAAAACAGAAGCGTGAAAACATACCGTCTTACTCCGTCATTCAGTTCAAATTGATTGGGGCTCCGTCGAAAAGCGCTTTGAAAACATCGGCATTGGATATCTGCTGCCAACTGATCAGACCGACGTGTCCGTCTCCGTACAGGCAGTTGGCCTGTCCCGAATGGCGGCGATGAACCTTTGTCGCCTGCGCAAAAGCATCGTTGAGATAGGACAGCCCGGTATTGTAATTGAAATTCAACGGATCCGGATTGTAAATGGAATCGATGGCGAACATGATTCTGGAAATATTGCGGATGCCCGTAATTTTAGGGTGGGATTTACTCAACGGCAGATTGGAAGCGTAATCCACATAGCGGCAACCAGGGAGATTCAAACTGTGATTGGGGCGTGACGGACAATAAAACAATTTGCTTCCCCCGAAAAATTTGCTTTCCGCTTCAGTCATCCGGTAGGGATTGAATTTGCTTGTGGCGGCGTTTGCTCCGGAGAGATAGGAGTTGAGTTGATAAGCATAATCCATGCAGCCTCCCCCCGACTTATCGGAAATGAACGGAAAGTGGTCATTGCAGTCACCGGCATACAATTGGAATGCGGTTCCGATCTGTTTGAGCTGCGATGTGCACGTCGCCCGCTTTCCCGCCTCTCTCGCCTTGTTAAGAACCGGCAGCAGCAACGCGGCGAGAATCGCAATAATAGCGATCACCACGAGCAATTCGATAAGCGTAAATCTTGCGGTTGTCGGCCTTAAACGGCGGTATGCGGGGGGCGTGTCCGCCGCCCCCCGCGCCCCCTGCGTCCGGCAAGGTGCCGGTGCCGGGTACGGGACGGTCGACAGACGGAGCAGCGGTCGCTCGGCAGAGGAAGAAGATCCGCAATAACGTGAAGTTGTCTTCCCGCTTTTCTGCGGAAAAACAACTTCACGTTTTTGCTCCGGCTTGCCGCTTGCAGAGCATTGGCGAAGGCGTAAGAGCTTGCCGGGAATATGTGAAAAGTTGGGAAGGCTTGGTACGGGGAGAGACGCGGCGCAAGTCGCCGCTTTCTCTCCCCCGAACCCCTCTCTTTTACGCAGAGCGGCATACGGGGACTGATTGCATATTTGACAGGTTTTAATAGCGAGCAACTCGATCAGTGTAAATTTCTTGCCTGCCGTGCTTAAGCGGCGGTATGCGGAACGGTGCGGAGATGCGGTCGGGCGGCAGCGGGAAGAAAATTCCACCAGAAATTTAATCAATGTAAATCTTTCTGTCGTAATGCGGCGCTTTAGTGAATCCTTCGCCGATTTTAAATGGCTTTGTCTCATTACATGGCTCCTTTACTGTTTCTATTGATTCAGGTTTACGGCATGCCGTGAGGAACGGGTGGAATGCGGATCCACATTCCGCAGGCCCTGCCGGTCAAACCGTCTGATTGCAATCCAGAATAAATTCGCTCTGCCCGATCCGTCCCGGAGAAGCATCCCCGGCGGACTCGTTATCGAAAAACTCAACCAGGCGGGCGGCATCCCCCTGAAAGTCTATCTCTATCGCGGCCGGTCTCGGATGGAACTCGCGAAGCCCCGGAATATTGCCGACTCCGAGAATGGCGACCTCTTCCGGAATCCGCACTCCGGCCTGAAGCAGGGCCTGCAGGCAGCCGGTTCCAAGATTGCTGTTGCTGGTACAGAATACCGCTCTGCCGAGATTCATCCCCTGCCGGAGCTTTTCCCGCATATAGGCGAACCCGTTGCCGCCGGCCGGAAGAATGTGAACCTTTTCCTTGCAGACGGGCAGCCCTTTTTCCAGCATCCAGTCGACATAATGACGGCGGCGTTCTTCAAATACGTCCGTATCCAACGAGAAACAGGAAATATCCCGATAACCGCGCTCATACAATGCGTCAAGCGCCCGGAAAACCAGAGTCCGTTCATCATAACAGTAGAAACTGCAGCCGGACAACTGTTTGCTCCCGGCGCTGGAGCCGTAGAACAGCGCCGCCACCTTGCTCTCCCGAAGCTCCTCCCGGTGCCGCAGCAGCATTTCCGGGCACCGGAAAAAGATAACGGCAAAAAGGTCCTTATAAACGACTTTCAGAAATGGAGAATTTTTTTCAAACTCTTCAATCGTGCAGCAAAGTATGATCAGGTTCGAACGGCTCTCCATCTGCGAATTGTCCAGATGGCACAGGAAGCGGTTCAGTTCATCACTTTTCAGGCGGGACACCCCCGAAACAACCAGAACCTGCCGCACCTTGCTCACCGGCGAAATAAATGTACCGCTGCGTTTCCTGCGGTAAAGCAGCCCTTCCGCCTCCAAACGGTCGAGCGCCTGCACTACGGTAACCTGACTGAGTCCATATTGCTCCTTCAATTTCGCCACCGAAGGAAAACGGTCGTGCGGCTGATAGTTGCCGGACTTGATCTGCTGGCGCAATGACTCTTCCAGGAACATCTTTTTGGAATATATGACATCCGACATACAATCTGTCTCCATACACAAAAAATCTATATCGATATATATTATGACAGAAAAAATGAATTTTGTCAAGAGCGCGAAGTAGAAATCGAATGATTTTTTTCGTTTTTCCTGCCATCTGATGATTTTTACCGCCTGCAACCTTGTGCGTTTTCGTCCTGCAAGGCGGCGGCAGCCGGGATTCCGTGTTCAATGCCTGAAACGCTACATCCGGCCATGCACTCCAGCCCATGGAACCTCAAGAAAAGATCAGTCATATTGCGAACATAATATCATGACTGTATCATGTCTGATTTTTTATCGTAAAAAACGGTCATATTCTCTTGGATATTGCGCCGGAATCATCCATAATAAAGACAGAAGAAAAATTTCAGATGTTTCAGACGGGAATATGACTGCGTTATGATCGAACGGAACCTGCCATTGAAAAACGTTCCGCGCCGCCTCAGCTCTTTTGCGGCGGACGGCGAAAGCCGGAGCGTGCCGAAATACGAGCTGCTCAAGCGCGCCCTGCTCGACTATATTTCCGAACTGCCGCCGGAGCGGGAGTTCCTGCCCTATGAAAAGGAGCTGGCCGGGGAATTCGGCGTCAGCCGCTGCACCGTGACCAAGGCGCTGGAAAAGCTCCGCCGCGGCGGCTATATCGAAACCTCCAAAAAGAGCGGCAGCCGGATCATCCGGCGCAGCCTCCCGAAACCGGAGGAGTACCGCGAACCGATGCAGAACATCGCGTTCCTGTTCGCCAACAACGAGGAATCCACCGCGCGCACCACCGACTTCCGCTGGCAGCTGCTCGACGAAACGGAGCGGTACTTCGCCGCCGACGGAGTGCGGACCGTCGCATACAACCTGCGCGAAAACGACTGGCAGGCGTGGCGCGATCCCGAAACCCTCGCCGCCTCCCTCGAACAGCGCGGCATCCGCTTCGCCGCCTTCCGGCCCGGCGGGGACGACCGCAAATTCTGCTGGCGGCGGCACCTGCAGGCCCTTCAGGCCCGCCGGATCAAGGTAGTGCTGCTGTTTCAGGACTGCATTGAACTGACCACCCACGCTTCGCAGCTGCTGCCGGGAATCGATTACCTGCTCGTGAACAGCCACGACACGCTGTTCCGGGTGCTGGACGAGCACTTCTCCGGTTTCGACCGGATTTTTTACCTGTCGAATGCCGCCGCCGACTGGTGGGCGGAGCCGAGAATGAAGCTTTGCTGTGACTTCTGCGAAAACCGCCGGATTCCGTTTGAACACATCCGTTCCTCCTACTTATGGCTGCAGGACGCGGACAGGTCGCAACAGGTGCCGGACATCGATGAAGCATGCACCGAGCGCTTTCTCGAATCGATTCCGCCCCAAGGCCGGATCGCCTGCTTCTGCGCCAACGACTACTCCGCAAGCAGTTTCCTGTACCGGCTCAAAGACCGGAACATCGATCCGGCCCGTTTTGAAATCATCGGCTTCGACAACCGGCCGGAGTTCCGCTCTCTCAACCTCTCCACATTCGACTTCGACGCACCGGCGCAGGCGCGGGCGCTGTTTGAATGCTGCGAGGAGTTCCGCCGCGCTCCCGATGCCGTGCTGCGCCGCACCCGCGGCATCATGACCTACGCCCGCTTCATCGACCGCCGTTCCGAACAGATTTCATAACCACAAGGAGGAACCATGAAACAAAAATTCACATTAATTGAACTGCTCGTAGTGATCGCCATAATCGCGATACTGGCGGCGATATTGCTGCCTGCATTGAATAAGGCGCGGGATAAGGCGCGAACAATCAGCTGTGTGAACAATATGAAAAGCATCGGTCTTTACCAACAGAACTACACCAACGATTATCAGGACAACTTCATTGCCACGATCGACCAATATCAGTTCTGGACAACTTATCTGTGGCCGTATTTCAGCAATGAAAAAATTCCGTGGGCGGGATGGGAACATGCTGCGAAACGACCGGACGGTTCAGATATGCCGTTCAAGGTGGCATTGTGTCCTTCCTATCCGTCCCGGGGAAAACCGGAGGGACCGGATTCCAACGGCTGGTACAAGGTCGGCTGCTATGCCTCAAATATCTATCTCGGGTATTTCAAACGGTACCCTTCCGACACGGTGACACCAACTTACGCCAAGCGGACCAAGGTGACCAATCCGAGCCGGACCAGCCATATGATGGAGCTGTACGGTTCCGCCGCAAGCTGCAATATGTATTACAACCATGGTTGTGGCACAGTGCAGGACGACAAGCTGTATGTGCATGACAATGCGCGGACTGTGCTGTTTGTGGATGGTCATGTCGCGCTCGTACGGTACGGGGAGATTACAGGATGGTCGGGTGGCGGCACCGATTCCGGCCGGTTATTTTTTGCGTACTATCCGTAAAGCGGGGAAGGACTGGAAAGATGAATTGGAAAACGTGGTGCGGCATACTCTGGTTGATGGCCGTTGCGGCGGGAGCGGCGGGAGAAAACCTGTTGAAGAACCCGGATTTCAGTGTAACCGGGAAAAACGGGATACCCGCTGACTGGACGCTGCATGAATCGGAGCCGTTGCGCGGTCGGCTGCGGCTGAGCCGAAGTCGTGACGGCGGAATATCGGGAAACGCGGTGAAGATTGCATTCACTCCCGGTGCCGGGAGGGGGCAGAGCTGGCTGGTTCAGAGAGTGTCGGGATTGCCGGGAAGCCGGTGGCGGCTTCAGGTGAAGTCACGGGTGAAAGTGCTGGACTCCACTGCGGAGTTCGAAGTGACGGTCGGGGTATTCTTTCTGGACGCAGCAGGGAAATGGCTCTCCTATCGGAATATGGCGACACTGGCTTATCGGTCGGAGAAGTGGATCGGCGCGACAAAACTCCCTGCTCCGAGTTGGATGGAAACAAGCGGGGATTTCACGGCTCCGGCCGACACCGCGTTGATCGGCATCCGGCTCAATGTGACAGGGCCGGGCATTGAGGCGGAGTGGGCCGAGGCACGATTGACTCCGACGGAGTGCAGCATTGCGTCAGTGTTGGATGCGGTCGCATTGCCGGAGACGTTTCCATCGCCGTCGCGGGCGGTCAGCGCGGAGGGTGTGACCCTGACGCCGGACTGGAGCTGGAATGGGGCAGAAATCCGGTCCGGCACGCTTCGGCGTGAACTGCTGCTGAATGGCCTGTGGGCATACCGTCCCGCCGGAGCCACAGAAGAATGGGCGTATTTGAAAGTGCCGTCGCGAGTACGGGCGCACCGTCCGGCTTCGGTGCTTTACGGCAACCAGGCCGGTTACCGGCTTGATGCGGACGGTCCGCGCTGGCTCTACCGTACCGTGGAGTTGCCGCATGCTCCCGCAGGCAGCAGTTTCCACCTGAAATTCGAGGCGCTGCACCGGTTGGCATTGCGAATTTTCTGGAACGGCCGGAAAATTGCCGATCTCTCCGACGGCTGGGGCGGTGAAGTGGAGATTCCGTCCGGCCTGCTGACGCCGGGAAACAATGCGTTGCTGCTACTGGCTCTGCCGCGTGGCGACGCGAATGAAACCGCCTATTTGTATGCTTCCGGAACAGTGCGTCCCTACGAAGCGATCAAACAGTATCACGATGCAACGCTCTACGATGTGTCGCTGGTAGTGAAGCCTCCGCAAGCCCGGCTGGAACGGGTGCGGTTGACGCCGGATTGGCGGCGGAAAGCGCTCTGTGTGAGTTTTCCGGCGGCCGGAATCCCGGAGGAGTGGCGCTTCGACGCGAAAATCCTAGACCGGCAGGGGAAGATGCTGCTGGGCAAGAATAGTCTTGCGCCGCGCCGTGCCGGAGACCGGCTGGAACTGGAACTGTCGTGGCCGGAACCGGTCAGTTGGACGCCGGACACTCCGGCGCTGCTGGATTTCATACTGACCGCGCGTAATGCGGCGGGAGAAATGGTCGATGAGATATTGCCGGTCCGGTTCGGTTTCCGTCAGGTGTGGCGGGAAGGCAAGAAACTTTTCCTGAACGGACAGGAACTGCGGCTCCGCCCCAAGCTGACCATGATTTACGATCCATTGCATGATCCGGACTATCTGCGACGCAGTATGGAATACTGCAAGGCGGTGGGATTCAATACGTTGCTGCGGCTCTCCGACATGGGGCAGCTGGAAGAGTCATTCCACGGTACGACAGCAGCGCAGGTTGCGGACGAGCTGGGCATGTTCGTGATCGCTTACCTGCCCTACCAGCTGGTTTCGGGCGGACAGTTTTTCAGCAGGAGCGTGGTGGAGGTGGATTCACAACTGTTGCGTTACATGGAGGAACGGGTGGTGGAACGTTTTTTCAACCATCCGTCGGTGATCGCATATTCTGGATTCGGCACCTCCGCCAATCTCGGCGGCAACCTTTCCTATGCAAACCAGCCTGACCGTTGGGGAGTGGAGCCGGTTGATTCAGAACAGGCGGTTCGGAAGCTGGAACGCGAAAAGGTGGTTTCCGATGCTTTCACCGTAAATCGGTTGCTTGCCTCCATTCGTTTTGTGGAGGCAGTGCGGCGCCTCGATCCCTCTCGTCCTTTTCTGAGTCATTATGACTCCGGGGCAGGAGACGGTTGGGGAGTGTTCGACTACTTCAATTGGACTCCGGTACAAGAATGGGAGGAGTGGATTGTACCGTGGATCAGAAACGGCATCAAGCCGATCGGCAGTTGGGAACATGGCAACCCCTATCCAATGAGCTTTGTGAATCATGCAATTCCAGATGGTGATGGCGAACCGTGGGTCACGGAATACGCCGCCGCCCATTTCGGTGAAGCAGCCTATGAGTGGGAGACGCCGGAGTACCGGGCACTGATCCGCAAGTGCTGGAATCCCGCATTACGCAACTACGGGAGAGGGCACTTTGCGAATGCCTTTGTGAACCGTCAACAAGCGGTACAGCGATATTGGGCCGACTTCAACACCCGGCTCTACCGTTCGTGGCGACTGGCCGGGTTGAATATGGGCATCGAACCTTTCGGACCGGCAAGCAACTATATTGAACCGGAGGTGTTGAAACGCGGTCACGGCAGAATGATCGCCGATCCGACAGTCAACCTGAAGACACACGGTGCCAAAACGGACCGGCACCTGATGATTTCGAATTTCCCGAATGAGGCGATGAAACCGACGGCCATTTCGACAACCGGTGAACCAGAGGGCTTGACCGCTTTCGGCCGGGCATTACGGGAGAACAACCGTCCATTCCTCGGTTTTATCGCAGGCGGCGGGGATAATCCGATGAATAAAATTCATATCTACCGTCCCGGAGAACGGGTGGAAAAATCTTTCGGGATGGTCTATGACGGCTTTATACCGCTGTCAGTACGAGCGGAGGGAACAGTCCGGCTGGACGGGCAGATACTGGAAACTCCGGCGGGAGTGTGGACCTTTCCGCACAGTGCGATCCGGCGCGAAAAATTTTCCTTCACGATTCCGGCAAAGACAACAGGAACGCTTGAACGCCCAGGACGTGGCGAGATAGAAGTGATTTTTCGCGACGGTTCCGGGCAAGAGCTGGGCCGCGACCGTTTCACATTTTCGGTAGTGGCACGTCCGGAGTTCGACCGGAAAGGAATCGTACTGTTCGATCCCGACAATACCGCCGGACAGGCGGCAGACTTCGCGGAACGGCGGGTTTGCTCCAGTGATGGACTGCGACAGGCAGGGCTTGTCATGATTGCGCCGGGCGCACTTTCAGCGAAAGCGCTGCGAGCGGTTCCGGCCGGAACACCGATGTTGGTAATGGCGCAGCCATCCACGCGATTGGAAGAACTGGGATTCCGAACCTATCCGATCCGCGCCCGGCGGTTCTGGCCAGACAGTGCGGTAAAGGTTGCTCCGGAATTGTTGCGGGACTGGCGGGGAGGCCGTCCCAACAGGACGGGGGACTCCTTTGCACCATTGCGCAAGGGGTACAACAATACCTCCGGTACCACCGGTATGGTAGCGGAGAGTGTAATTGAAACGCCGACTGCCGGTAATTTCACGCCACTGATTCATGGCGGCTTCGACTTGGCGATGACCCCATTGCTGAAGACGGTATGGGAGGGCAGGCCGGTGCTGTTTTCACAGCTTGAATTTGCAGCCAATGCAACAGATGATCCGGCAGCAGAGGCGCTGCTGATCAAGCTGTTGACGGAGTGGAAGCAAGAAAAAGCACCTGAATTATCCGCCCCCTCTGTTCTCGGCGACGCCGGGCTGTTGGTCCGGTTGGGAGCGGAAGTTTCGCACAACGGCCTACCGGAATCCGGTCCGGTCTTCGTGACTGATCTGAAGCCGGAAGATGTTTCAACGCTGCATCGGTATGTCGAGTTGGGCGGCATTGCGCTGCTTCTGCCGCAGCCGGATCGGGTATACCGGGAATTCGGCATCAGTTTCAGCCGGGTACGCATCGCCTGCTATCCGGCTGAGGTACCGGGGTTGAACGCTGGAAATTTCCATGCCCGGCAGGAACTGGAGTTGACCCTATTTAATGGCAAGCCGGTTGCAGAGCGGCAGCTGGGTCAGGGCCGAATGATCCTAGTCGGCTTCGATCCACGCCGGATCAACGTACAAAAGGAGCCGTATCTCGCTTTGACGCAGAAGCGGCAATACCGGGCGCTCTCCCAGTTAGCGACCAATGCCGGTATACGACTCGCCGCACCGGAACGATTATTGTCGGCACGCTTGGAACACCCTCCGGTAGAGTGGCCAGTGGAGGATACCGCAAAGCTGCGTTCCACCACGGAACGGGACGACGGTTGGCAACTGGATGCCTTCGATGATTCCAGCTGGAGCGATTTTCGTTTGTCGAAAAACAATACAATGCTCCCCGATGCACAACTACGGCTGCAGTTGACGCTGACGCCGGAACAGGCAAGGGAACGGCAACTGGAGCTCGCCGCCGGAAGCTTCGACGACTTCGATGAAATCTGGCTGAATGGCGTCAAGCTGGGCTGGACCACTCCAGAAAATACGCCAGTGGAACAGGCGTGGAGCATCCGGCGCCGCTATCCGATTCCGGATGGAGTATTGAAAGCCGGAAAGAATGTGCTGGCGCTCCATGTCTGGAACCGTAATGGAGCACGGGGTTGGAAAGCACAGGTGCGCGGCCCGATCGTAATTGTAGACCGGTATTCCGACGGCGGATTGTATCCGGGACTCTATCGCCACTGTGATGATCCGTATCTGTTGCATCAATGGTAAATAACAGGCCTATTGGGGAACCGGGACGGCAACTTATTATAATTTATCAACTTAATTGAATTTCGAGATTGATTATTTGTATTTTCTGATGATATATTGATATAGTAAGATAACCAATAAAACAAAAAGTTTTATTATGCTGTCATCTGGTAATCCCAGACATATCCTTTGAAGTGAGAAAATCTCTGCAGGAAAGTCGATGATATGAAACTGTACCATTCCGATGAGGTCGCGCGGCGGCGCGCGTTGTTCCAGAAGCTGTCCCGGGGACGGATCGGCGAGGTCGTCAACCCGGACGGTTCCGGGAAGATTCCGCAGTTCAATCCGCCGTGGCGCGAGGTGTTCTGGATCGCCCCGGCCCTCTACTGCGGCGACGAAGCCGATATCGCGCTGGCCAACCGGATGATCGGACGCTATTTCAGCGCCCCGCGCGCCTGGTCCAACGAGGTGCCGAAGATGTCCGACGGGCGGGATTTCAACATCTTCCTGTCCACCAGCTGTGCGACACTGCTGCGCGAGTTCGCGCCGCTGGCCACCCCGGAGGCGCGCGAAATCCTCGAATTTCACACCCGGCTGGTCTTCCGCACCTACGCCGGAGCCGCGCAGCCCGACCTCAAGTTCCACGGCTGCAACGACAATATGCCGATGATGGCGACCAAGGGGCTGCTGCTCGGCGGTGAATTTCTCGGCGACGAAGCCGCGCAGCGCCACGGTCTCTGGAACCTCAACGAATTCCGCCGGCTGCTGTCGCGTTCGGCGTGGGCGAGCGAATTCAACTCCTCGACCTATTCGGCCTCGACGCTGTGCAGCCTCGCCAAAATCGGCGAACTTTCGCATTCGGAGGAGGTCCGCGCGCTGGCCCGCGACTGCGAGGCGCGCATCTGGGCTGAAATCCTGCTCCACTTCCACCCCGGCACCAGGCGTTCCGCCGGGCCGAACTGCCGCTCCTACGCGGTGGACTGGGCGGGGCATCCCCATTCGCTTCAGGTGCAGTTGTGGATACTCTTCGGCGCGGAGCTTTCCGGCTACGACATTCCGGCGGACCTGTTCGGAGCGGAACCCGATCCGCTGCAGGTGGTTCACTTCGGCGGCAACTACATGCAGAACATCGCCGAATTCTGCGAATTCACCAGCGCCGACTACCACGTGCCGGAGGAACTCGTGCCGCTGCTGCGGGAGTGCGCGTATCCGGCCCGGACGCGGGGACGCTCCGAGTCGATGATGCGCTACGACGGCATGGCGGGCGAATACCACACCGAAAACTATATGGAGCAGGAGTTTTCGCTCGGCACCGTCGATACCCCCCTGTGCGGCGGCGAACAGACCGCCCAGTTGTACGCCACCTACAAGCTGCGCCCCGACGTGCGCACCTACCGGGATTCGGCGAGCATCTTCTACCGCTTCTTCACCTCCCCGGTCGACCTCGACCGGATCGGACATTCGGTAGACGGGAACTCGCACAGCGAGGAGAACAGCTTCCATCAGGGCTGGAGCTACGTATTGCAGAAGCGCAACACCGCCATTCTGCTGAACATCCCCGCCCTCTCCGGCGCGCCGCTGACCGCCCCGGTGCTGAAACTCGACGTGATCTTCCCGGCGCACTACGGACGCATCCGCCGGTCGGTGCTCGGCGCGGAACCGGTCCGGGAGGGCGCGGCGGGGGAATCCGCCAAAGTCGTGCCGGTTTCGGTGGAGGCGGGGGAGGTGTTCGTACACGTCTGGCCGCTGATCCCGACTTCCGAACCGCGCCGCGCGGCGGTGCGCTTCCACTCCGGGAAACGCTACGAATGTCTGGAGCTGGTCAACTACGAGGGCGAACCGCGCGAGTTCTCCCGCGAGGAGCTGAAACTCATGCAGAACGGTTTCGTCTTCACGATCGACGCGAAATCGCACTGGGAGAGCCTCGAAGCGTTCCACGCCTTCCACTCCGAAGCGCGGATTCTGGACTACACGATCAGCAACCGCCGCTTTGTGCGTTTCCACCGCCCCGGCGTGCAGTTTGAAATCTGTTACTCCCCGTCGCCTTTCGGCGTGCAGACCTGCGCGGTGGACGGCCGCACCGTCGAGCGCCCGGTGATCGAATCGACCCGCTTTGACGTGACGCGCCTCCCTTTCACCACCGGGGAAGTCGCACCCGACCTGCCGTTCTTCCCGTGGGGCGACAGCATGAAAATGCACAACTACCCGGACCAGCCGTGGCAGATCGGCTCGCGCGGCCTCCCGCAGGAAGCCCCCTACGCCGCCTGCCGGACATTCCCCGGGTCAAAATAAACCTATCCGCCTTCGGCATCGGGATTTCGCTCCTCCCGGAGCGAGCAGGGCGCTTCGCCCCTGCACCCCGACCGGCAAGGTGCCGGTGCCGAATACTTGAGAGCCGGGAAAGGCGGCACGCCTTTCCCTCCGGGTGGGGGGAGCCCTGATGGAGACAGGCATGGTTGTACAGGAGCGGCACACCGCTTCGGTCGGCACAGAGCCGATTTTTTTATCGGCTCCAGGCACTCCCTGCGCCTGCTGCCGCCGGAGGTCACGTGCGGAACCTCCAGATGCTGACCATCTGATGTGAAGTTACACTCATGGAGGCTGAACTCTCTTCTGCCTTTTCATACAGGCAAGGTTCAGTAAGGCTTGTATTCAAAGACATGCTTGCCTGTGATATGGCAATTGTATTGTTGCCTGACCTCGCTTTACGTATATCGGCAGATAAATTCTTATCAGCCTCCATCAGGGTATCTGTCTATTACCTGATCAGCATATAGCCGTTCCGCACGTGACCTCCGGCGGCAGCAGGCGCAGGGAGTGCCCGGCGTCGGCAAAAAAGCCGACGCGGTCGCCGACCGGAGCGGTGTGCCGCTCGGGTATAACCTTGCCTGTCTCTGCCAGAGCCTCCCCACCCGGAGGGAAAGGCGTGCCGCCTTTCCCGGATCTGAAGTATTCGGCACCGGCACCTTGCCGGTCGGGGTGCAGGGGCGAAGCGCCCTGCTCGCTCCGGGAGGAGCGAAATCCCAATGCCGAAGGCGGATAGGTTTATTTTGGTGAGATTGTGCTGATTTTTGGTGATAAATTCAAGGTTTCCAGCCGGAATCGCCTTATATTGAGATTGGAAGCACAATCAGGAACCCAACCCGGAGAAAGTGAAAATGGAATACAACAAATCCTGTGTGACGCTGCGTTCGATGCCCTTCTGGTGCGTCGGCAACCCGATGTCGGACCCGTTCGGCGGGGCGGTGCTCGACCGGATCAGTTCGGTCGAAGTCGCCCGGCTGATCGCGTGGGGAGCCAAAGAAGGCTATCTCGAAGCCACCGGCTTCCACGACGACGACCTTGTGCCGTGGGACCCGGACAACCCGGAGGACGACCTCGATCCCTCCAGCGAAACCAGCCGGACGCTGCGCGAAATCAAGGCGATCCTCGATGCGGCGGGCGTCTCTGTGAACTCCGCGGTGTGCAGCCTGCACGGCAATAAGCTCTTCCGCAACGGCGGGCTGTGCAATCCCGATCCGGAACTGCGCCGCCTCGCCCGGCTGAAGGTGGAACGCACGCTGCGCATCGGCAACTTCTTCAACGCGAAGCACTACATCTACTGGGTCGCCCGTGACGGCTTCGAGGTGCCGCTGACTGTGAAGTGGGACGAAGTCTACGACTGGCTCGCCGACGGCCTGAACCACGTGTGGGATTACATTCACGAGCAGGGCTTCACCAACTACGTCGGCGCGACCGTCGAACCCAAGCCGAACGAGCCTCGCGGCCAGATGTTCCTGCCCACCAGCGGACATGCGGCCGGTTTCATCCTCGGCAAGCTCCGCCATCCCGAATTCTGGGGCGTGAATCCCGAGCTGCTGCAGCATGAGAGCATGGCGTTGATGAATGCGGTGATGACCGTCGGCTACCTGTGCAGCCTGAACAAGCTCAAGTTCCTGCACTTCGGCAGCCAGATCAAGGCGCAGTTCGACAACGACTTCCCGCCGCTGATCGGCCCCGAAGGGCTGAAGGAGACCGTGCAGATGTTCTGGGCGCTGAACCAGATCGGCTGGAAGGGCGTATTGGAGTACGACTGCCACATGCTGCGCGCCGAAGCCGATATCGGCGACCAGATCGGCTGCCGCAAGGTGTTCATCCGCAACTGCGCGGTCGCGACTGAAATCGCGCTGGCGCTGGCCGGCCGTATCCGGCAGCCGGAGCCGCAGCAGAGCCAGAGTGCCGTCGACCTCGCCGCGACGATGCAGATGTGCGGACTCGACGGCATCACGGGGAACCGCAGATGAGCCTCTACCTCGGCATCGACGCGGGCACCCAGAGCATCAAGGCGGAACTGATCGACGTGGAATCCGGGCGGATCGTCGAATCCTGCGCGGTGAACTTCGGTGCGGAACTGCCGCAGTACGGCGCGCCGAACGGCTTTTGCCCCCATCCCGACCCGACGGTGCGGCAGGCCGATCCGTTGATGTGGCTCGACGCGCTCGACCGGGTGCTGGAAAAACTGCGCGACGCCGGCGCGCCGCTCGACCGGGTCGCCGGAATCTCCGGCTCCGGCCAGCAGCACGGCTCGGTCTGTCTGAATGCGGAATTTCCCCGCCTTCTTGCGGCGCTCGATCCGGCGCGGCCGCTGGCCGGTCAGCTCGCCCCCGCACTGAGCCGCCCGCTCGCGCCGATCTGGATGGACCGCAGCACCCACGCCGAATGCGAAGAGCTGGATGCGAGGTTCGGCGAACGGCTCCGGCTCGATACCGGCAGCCCGGCGATCGAACGCTTCACCGGCCCGCAGCTCCGCAAATTCGCGAAGGAGCAGCCCGCCGCCTACGCCGCGACCGCGTCGGTCCATCTGGTCAGCAGCTTCCTCGCGTCGGTGCTGGCCGGGAAACCGTCACCGATCGACTACGGCGACGGCGCGGGCATGAACCTGCTGAATCTGAAGTCGCTGCAGTGGGATGCCGAAATCGCGGAGTTCACCGCTCCCGGCCTGACCGGCAAACTCCCGGCGGCGGCGCCGTCGGATACGGTCGCGGGCGGACTGTCGCCCTATTTTGAAAAATACGGGTTCCGGGCCGGAACACCGGTCGCGGTCTTTTCGGGCGACAACCCGAACAGCCTGGTCGGCACCGGCGCGACCGAGCCGGGCGTGGCGGTGATCAGCCTCGGCACCAGCGACACCTTTTTCGCGGCGATGGCCGATTTCAAAACCGATCCGGCGGGCTGCGGCCACGTGTTCGGCAATCCGGCGGGCGGCTTCATGAGCCTGATCTGCTTTGCGAACGGCTCGCTGGCGCGCGAACAGGTCAAGGAGGAGTGCGGCGCGGACTGGAACTTCTTCGACCGGACCGCCTGCGAAACCACCCTGCCCGGCAACCACGGCAAGCTGATGCTGCCCTATTTCGAACCGGAGAACACGCCGCTGGTGCTGACGCCGGGCGTGAAATACAACTTCAATCCCAATGATGCGACGCCTGCCGAACGCATCCGTGCGGTGCTGGAGTCGCAAGCGCTGTCGATGCGCCTGCATTCCCGGTGGCAGCAGGCAAATTTCAAACGCATCCGGGTCACCGGGGGAGCGTCGAAAAGTCCGGCGTTCCGGCAGATTCTGGCCGACGTGTTTGAAGCTCCGATCGAATCGATCCGGGTCGCGAATTCGGCGGCGCTCGGCGCGGCGCTGCGCGCCGCCAACGCGGTCGGCGGCATTCCGTTCCCGGAATTGTACCGAAAGTTCTGCGCGGCAACCGAAACCGTCGCCCCCATTCCGGCCAATGCGCGCATCTACGCCGGAAGACTCCCTGTATTCCGGCAATTCGAGGCGGCTTCCCGCCGCTGAGGACACTCCCTCTGCCCCGGCTTTCTCTCCTGAAAGCCGGGGTTCTTATCCGTTTCAGCTTCTCTGCCGGATTCGTTTCCTCTTTCCTTCAACCCGATTTGCCGACACTTCCCCCCCCTCGACCGGATACGCATGTCAATCGGTAAATTCGTATCCGGAGCCATTCAGCAGCATACCATAATAGTTTCAAAAAACAGGAAATCGCCTATTGCTTTTCCGCGCCAAATACAAGTTCTGAAAAATAACCCAAAACTATTATAATCAAATTTTTCTCCTTAAAGGACAGAATATTCTTTCGCAGCAAGAACATTGAAACATACAGAAGTAAACCGGCTGTATGTTGGAACTTTTATTATTGATAACACAATTTAAAACTATTGAAAACTCATTGATCTGATGCTATATTTAACAGATGGAATTTACTGAATAATGCTATGAAAAGATTTCGGAATATTTACAGTACCAAGGTGGAAATATGAACATGACCAACCTCTGATTGACAAATGCGGTACTGTAATTGCAGAACCCGGTTGCAAAGCATGAAGCACTCGCCGAATTCACAACTCAGATTTTTTTAGTATTGCAACAAGTCGGATATTGTCGTTTGCAATGATAATTGGTTCAATAGTGTGAACACGTTCTGAGATGAATACGTTACAGTGAAAGGGGCTTGGGAAGTTGTGCTTTCGGGTGAAGTTTTGCAGATATCGTACTGCGAATTCACAGCGATGTGTGATATTTGGAATTTCGGGTTGCTTGTGACAACAGGCTGCTGAATTTTCAAAAACAAATGTTATTTATTACTTGGTTTGTTGAAGCGGCTTGATCAGGAGGCCGCAGCCGGGAAGTTTAAAGGTAATTGATATTGTTTGGAGAAAAAATGGCGAAACGCATCATATATATCGATGGTTTGAAAGGTTTATGCGGGATTTGGGTTTGTCTGTTCCATTATCTGCTGGCATTTGCTTCGTTTGGTTATATCGGTTGGGAGAGTGGAGTCGCGGATGCGGATAAGGCAGCCTATTACTTCCGGTATTTTCCCTATTCAATTTTGACCAACGGTTCTTTTCCATTGTATATTTTCTTCGCACTCATCGGTTTTATTCCGGCTTTGCATTTTTTTCAGACCGGTAGCGCAGATGGAATCCGCCGGCAAGCTGTAATGCGTTATTTTCGATTGATGCCGCCGGTACTGGCCTGTGCCCTGATTGCCAGTGTTGTCTACTTGACCAGTGGTTTTTTTCAGCCAGGAGGTTGGGGCTTTGCTGGACAACAATTGGGATCGGGCATTTTATGTCGTGCCGCTCTCTCTGACAGGAGCGTTTGCCAATGGCATTTTCTATGCTCTGTGGAATGGGAATTGTGATTATTGCAGTGTCCTTTGGTGTATGAATGTGATCATTTTCGGTTCCTATCTTTCCTATGGTATTCTGCTCTTTTTCGGTTCGTTTCAGCGGCGCTTCTGGCTGTACGGCGGACTGTTTCTGTTAAGTTTCGCAGTCCCGATGTATACGGCGTTCCTCGGCGGCATCGTTGCGGCTGATCTGGTCGTGATTCATTCGGGCCGACCGGCGGCGGAATCGCGCGGCTGGTTATTGCTGTCAGCCGGAATGGTGGTCGGCAATTTTCCGGAAGTATGGCTGCCGTCCGGAATAACTGTTTTTTCCGCTTATGGTATCGGGGCGTTTCTGCTGCTGCTCGGTTGTTCCGAATCGCGAAGCATACAATCATGGCTGGAAAAGCGTTGGCTGGTGCGAGCGGGAGTTCTGTCTTTTGCATTGATCCTGGTTCATTTTACGATATTGATGTCCTTGTCCGCCTGGATGTTTTTGAAGTTATGCGCCATCGGAATATCCTATGGTTGGGCATTGACGGCGACAGTGGTTCTCTCGGTTCCGGTGGTGTGGCTTGCCGCACTGGTTTTCGAATCGCTCGTTGAACGGCCGACGGAACGGTTTTCCCATTGGCTTTTCCGTAAAATTACCGGAGAATAGGAAAAGATATCTTATACGCCTCTTTCGACAACAACGGCGCCCGGAAGAAACGGCATATCCGGAAAAGCACCACGGTGGCGGTCTCTAGCTGGCCGGACAATTTTCCCGGCGCCTGCGTCAAACTGGCGGTAGCCCCTTACCGGGAAGGCAATGAACGCCGGCTCGCGATCGTGTTGCCGACGCCGGAACTGCCGTCGGACTTTATCCCCTTCCCGGCACAGCGGCATCCAGCGCAACCCGGCTTCGGTTCCGCTGCCGGATGGTGCGTTGTATTCCGGCAATTCGAGGCGGCTTCCCATCGCGGAGGACATACCTCCCTACCCCGGCTTTCTCTCCCGAAAGCCGGAGCTTTTTCAGCTCGACGCTACCGGTTCATCCGGTAGGGAACCGCTTTTTCCGCGATCTCGCGGATGGCTTCCGTCACCTCGGGAATCGGGCGGGAGGTCGAGTCGAGTATGCCGAGATTCATGTTTTCGCCGTCGCCGGGGCGGCCGCAGAGCGGCTGGTCGAGCAGACAGAAATAATGCATACCGACGATACGCGGATTGCGCAGCGCGCTTTCATAGTAGCGCTTCAACGCCTCTTTCCGTTCCTCCGGCGTAAAACCGCTGACCGAAAGGCCCGAATAGAAAAGCCCCCGGGTGAATGCGCCGCCGACACTGAATTCCGTGATCATCACCGGCATATCCGGGATCTGCGGCGCGAAGTGGTCCAGCCCCAGCCAGTAGCAGTTGTAACTGGCGACGTCGCAGTATTCCGGAAAAAGTTCGGCCAGGAAATCGTAGGCCGCTCCCGCGCTCATCTGGAACCGGCTGCCGAGAAAAAGATGGTTCGGAGCGACCGCTTTGAGCACGTCGCGGCTCACCGCGAAGAACTTGCGGATCAGAATCCGGCTGAACTCCTCAAGGTCCCGCTTTCCGGCGGCGGTCTCCGGCGGCTGATCGTCATTGAGAAACGCGTCGAAGCCGGAATAAGACTTCCCCCACGCGCGGTTGAGCGCCGCGACTGTGCGGTAACGCCGCTCCAGAAACCTTCGGAATTCCTGTTTGCCCGGCTGACCGGCGGGACTTTTGATCATCATCTCCGCCCATCCCGCCGGGCCGCCGTAGTACATCTCATTGGTCACGAAGTAGCCGATGCACATCGGATCGTTCAACGTCCAGCCGTACCGCTCCGACAGGACTTCGCGCAATTTTTCCCCGAAACGGGAATCGAAACCGTCCCGGCCGTTGAATCCGAACCGCCCCTCCTTCTCCTCGTGCATCAGGATCACAGTGTAGGGACGCTGCCGCCGTTTCAACTGCGGGTCCTCCGTCCAGGCGCCGAGTGTGTTGATTCCCCACGAGTCGAGACGCCGGGTCAGAACCTCCCACGGAAACGCCGTTCCCCACTGGATGATGTTCCCCTCCTTCTGGAAGCGGAGGACTTTCCGGTCCACGCTCGGCACATATTCCCCCTGCCGGTCGAAATAGTGCTCCCTGCCGTCGGAGAACTCCGGCGACCACCACGCGATCGCGTTCACGCCGAGGGAAAAGAAAAGCTTTCCCTCCGGATCGACCAGGTACCACTTTCCGCCATACTTTTCGGTGCGGAAAAATCCGGTCGCTTCCAGCGTCGGCCCCGGCCGGTAACCGCCGTATTGGTTCCAGTCGGGGGGACGCGGCTTCCATGAGGCCGCCTCGGCACGGGCGCACGCCCTTAATTCCTCGTCACTGTGAATCTTGCCCGGCCAGTCGGCGTGATGGTATTGACCATAACGGTCGACGAACGGGAAATATTTCTCCGGGTCGCCGAGCGGAGCCGCATCGGGAGCAAGCTCATCGGAAAAGCGGAAACCGGACACCGCGAATACGCTCTTTTCCCCATCCTGCCGCAGATACGGAGTCATCGACCAGAAAATCAGCGCATTCACATGCTCCGCGTCAATCCCGGTCTGCCCCGGCATGCCGAAGGGCTTACCGTGCATGATTTCATCGGGCGCGAGCTTCACTTGGCACTCCTTGCGGAATGCGTAAAGCGGAATCCGAAGCGTCCGTTTCTCCCCCGGCATCAGATAGACGCCGATTTCAGGCCGTCCGGTCGGCTTCTCCGGTTCGGGACCGGAGTGAATCCGCAGCAGCACGTCCACCGGCCAGGCGGAATGGTTCTCCACTTCGCAGGCGAGCACCGTATGCCCGGTGAAGTCGAAATATCCCTGCTTCGGAAGCACCGCCGCGCCGATGAACGCTTTCTGCCCATGCTTCAATTCAGCCAGAAACGCGAGCCGCCCGGCTTCCGGCACCGTCACCCGTGCGTCGGCGCTGGCTCCGGGCGCCTGCGGTTCGGCGCTGTGGCGCAACCGGAGCGACGCCCCGCGCACCAGCCACGGAACACCGGGAAAGTCGCCTCCCCGCACCACTCCAGCACAAACGGCAATCCAGACAATCAAAAACAGTCTCATAGTGAAAATCCTTGTCAATAGTAAGAGATCGGAGTTCCCGCCGATGTGAGAACGCTGCGCAGATGCGAAGGGGATTGCGCCATCTCCAGTCCGCCCTGACTGGAGACATGTCCGTCGAGCCAGGCGACGTTGGCCCGGTTGGAGTGACGCAGTACCAGCCCGGCCCCCGCCGAAACGCTGCCGCTCCACGAAAGGCCGTTCCGATAGAAGAGGTGACTCGGCTTCATCGCGTTGGAGCTGTTCGCGGTATCCGCGAACAACACCATGCCGCTCGGCGTTTTGCACCGCTGGGAAACCAGTACGCCCGCATTTTCCTGCGGCGACAGCGCACACGGCCCGATCGCCTCCGGCAGTTCCGTATTGGTGGCGGCCTCATAGAGCAGGTTCCACATCCCGTAGACGCACTCGTTGAAAATGGTTCTGTAATTCGACGGATCAATCTCGACGGAGGGACAGACCGCAATCCTCGAAGTAGCCCCGACCACCCCGGGCGCGGTCGAAACCGGAATCTCCGCGTACCCGGGCAGATAGCTCGATCCGGTCAGCGTCCAAAGTCCCCACATCCAACTATAGGCATCCCCGCCGCGCGGATAGGTGGTATAGAACATCCCGCCGAAATCATCCATATAGACCCTTGCCGCCTGTGCACACTGGCGGAGATTTCCGATGCACCGGGTAGCGCGCGCCTTTTCCCGGGCCTGATTCAGGGCCGGCAGCAGCATTGCAGCCAATATCGCGATAATCGCTATCACCACGAGCAGCTCAACAAGCGTAAATATTTTGCGTTCAACAGCTTTCATTATCAACCCTTTCTTTTTTTTTCACATTTCCCGTCTACCATAGAACTTTCAAGCCGAAGGAACGCAGGATTCCGGCGGCGCTTTCCATTTCCGCATCTTCCGGAGGATCGGCATCCGGCAGGGTGTCGCTCCTCCCGGCGAACCGGTACTTTTCATGTGCGAACGGATGGTAGGCCAGCAGCCGCACCGGCGGCGGCTGCGGCACTCCGGCCAGAAACCTTCCGGCTTTCTCCAGATCCTCCTGTTCCATATTATACCCCGGAATCAGCGGGATGCGAATCTCAACCGGAATCCCGGTCGCGGTCAACCGCCGCAGGTTCTCCAGAATCCGGCGGTTGGAAACCCCGGTCCCCGCCCGGTGCTTTGCGTCGTCGGCCTGCTTGAAATCGTAAAGCACCAGATCGGTTTCGGCCAGCAGCAGTTCCAGCGTCTCCCACGGCGCTTCGCCCGAGGTGTCCAGCGCCCGGTGGACGCCGAGTTTGCCCAGCTCCATGAAGAAGGCCCGGCAGAAACCGGTCTGCAGCAGCGGTTCGCCGCCCGAAACGGTCACGCCGCCGCCGCTCCGCCGCTGAAAGTCGCGGTCCTCCAGCGCGAGTTCCAGCGCCTTTTCCACCGTGATTCTCCTGCCGCAGAGCTGGAGCGCACCGTGGAGGCAGGCCGTCTCGCAACTGCCGCAGCCAATGCAGCGTTCCCGCTCAAAGCGGTGTCCGCCCGCCCCGATGCGGTGCGCTCCGGCCGGACAGGCCGGCACGCAGTTTCTGCAGTCCGCGCAGAATTTTTCCCGGTACAGCAACTGCGGCCGGGGGGAAATGCACTCCGGATTGTGGCACCAGCGGCAGCGCAGCGGGCACCCTTTCAGGAAAAAGGTGGTGCGCAGTCCCGGCCCGTCATGGACGGCCAGCGGCTTGACGTCGGCCAGCAGCGCCTCGATGTTCAGCATGATTTACTCTCCGCCTCCTGAATGAACAGCTCCTGCGCCGCCGGATCGAGGTCGATGAAGCGCACGTTCCAGCCGCAGACGCGGATCTGCACTGAGCTGTATTTCTCCGGCTCCCGGCGCGCCCGGCGCAGGGTGTCCACATCCAGAATATTGAACTGGATGAACAATCCGCCCGCCTCGAAATAGGTACGGACAAGGTCCGCGACCACCTTCGGCCCCTCCTTCCCCTTCACCATCGACGGGTGGAGCATCACATCCAGCACCGCTCCATCCGGAAACTCCGCCTGATCCAGCTTCGCCGCGCTGTGCAGCAGCGCCGCCACGCCGCGCCGGTCCTTCGCAATCGCGGCGCCGAGATTCTTGGAGAGCGGTTCGCCCGCCCGGCGGCCGTCCGGCGTCGCCCCGGTCATCCTGCCATACCGCTGCGCCCAGTCGATCGACCACATCCCGGTCTGGAAAAAGCCGTCGCGCGCATTCGGCGCACGGTTGATCCGCTCCGCAACCGCGTCGGCGATTTTCCGGGCGAGCGCATCGGGTTCAGGCAGGTTGTTCCCCCATTTCGGCAGGCGGCCGGAGACGTAGAGCCGCAGCGGTTCGCGGCCCTCCCAGTCGGCCTTCAGTGTCGCGCGCAGCTCCTCCCACGTGCAGCGGCGCTCTTCAAACAGCAAAATACGCAGCGCCGTCAGCGAGTCTGCGGCGCTGCCGAGCCCGGCGCACATCACGCCGGAAGAGCTGTACTTCGTCCCGGCGGCGGAGACGTCGCGCCCCTTTTCAAAACAGGAGTCCATCGTCCCGGAGAGGAGCGGCGACGGATTGATTTCGGGCCAGCGCAACTCCCAGCGGCGGGTCAGCTCCAGCGCGTCGTCCAGCTTTTCGCGGACCAATCCGAGATAGCGCTCCAGCAATTCGCCGAAATCCCGGGGCGGCGCCGGATTCTCCATCAGGAGTTCGACCGCCTTCGCCAGGTTGAACAGCGTGCTCATGCTGCAGCAGAGTTCTTTGCCCATCACACAGGGTTCGTAGCAGCCGACCGGGATGAAGTCGGCGATCTCCTCCGGCAGCTTGCCGCGCCGCACGAACATCTCTTTCGCGATTTCGTCATTCGCGAAAACCACCGCGGTCCGCCCCCGACAGACGCATTCCGCCGCCTGAAGCAGGACTTTTTCCGGCAATCCCCCATGCACCCGCAGCGACAACTTCGGATCGACCGTCCGCAATTCCCGGTAGACCTCGAAACCGAGTTCGGTCAGCTCATTGCACGCGTCGGAGCCGTCGCCGTCCATCCCGCCGAAACAGAAGTTCTTGCCCCACAGCTTCCCCTGCGTCTGCGCGAAAAACTTGGTCCAGTAGAACTTCAGCAGCTCCTTCGCCTGCTCCCGGTTCAGCCGCCCGGCGGCAAGGTCGCGCCGGTAGAAGCCGATAAACAGCCGGTCGAAGCATCCCATCGAACGCACCAGCTCGCCCTCCAGCTCCTGCGTATGATGGTACAGCAAAGCGAGCTGGAGCGCCTGCTGCAGCGTCTCCGGCGGGCGCTCCGCGATCACCCGCAGCGCACCGGTCACCCGGACCGCGCCGCGCCGGTCCGCCTCGTCGGCGAGCCGCACGATATAACGGCACATCGCACCGTACACCCGCGCGACCGCCGCAAAAAATTCCCGCGCTTCGCCGTCCTCCGCCGTTTCCAGCGCCTTCTCCGCCCGGTCGCGGATTCCCGCCGGACCGAGTTTCAGCACATTGCGCCAGTCGGGTGAAGTGTGGCTCAAATCCAGTTGGGAAAGCGAAAGCCCCCGCTCGGAGTTCGCCGCACAGCGGGCCGCGACCTCCGGCATCGCCCGCCGCGCCTCATCGCGCCAGTGTTCCCGGATCGGCACCATCACGCCATCCGCATCTAAGTGGTCGGCGAACCAGTCGGCGGGATCGACGCCGATCCGTCCCCGGGTCAGCAGCAGCTCCAGCAGCATGGCCCGGAGCCGGATGCGGGGTTCGCCGCTGTGTTCCCGCACCAATGCTTCCGCCATGCGTTTCAGTTCTTCCGGCGGTTCGCCGGTGTCGGGAGCGAACTCAGGCTCCAGATATTGCCGCTCCAGCTTCGGCCGGACGGCGCCGAACGTATTCCACAGATTCATTTCCATGATTACGGTCCTTTCGTTGTTTTTATTATACCACAAGGAATCGTCCGTGAGAATGGTTGAAAATAGCATTTCATGTCGTATAGTATCAAAAAGGAGAATTTCAATGGTTTCCGATTTGCAATGGAACATCATCCCGCACCTGATCGGCTGTTACGAATTCGACCATCCGGTCGGACACCCGCCCCTCTGGATGACCCAGCCCTACCAGATATTGATGCTGACCCTCTCCGGCCGGGGCGTGCTGCACATCCGCGAACCCGCCCGCCGCTGCCGCGTCGACCCGGAAAGCGCGGACCTCTACTATCTGCACGCCCGGCTGGTGCGCTACGTGGAGGTGCCGGGGCCGGAACCGCTCCACCTGATCGCGTTCGCGTTCGACATCGAATTCGAGAACGGGCCGAACTTCTTCGACTACTACACGCTGCCCGCCGTATTCCCCGATGCGGACCGCCTTGCCGTCAGCCGCGAAATCCGCGAAATCAACCGGATCAAAACCGGCGACACCCCGCGCGAACGTTTTGAACGGCAGCGCCGGATGTTCGCGATTGCGGGGCGGCTGCTCGGCCTGGCCGAGTTCCGCAGCGACGTGCAGTTGCCCGGCGGCGCACCGCGCTGCACCCCGGCGGTCCGCTATCTGAACGCCCACTTCGCCGAACCGCTCGACATCGGCCGCCTCGCCGGGCTGTGCGCGGTTTCGCGGCCCCACTTCTTCCGACTCTTCCGGCAGGAGCTGGGCGTGACCGCGCAGGAGTTCCAGTGCCGGAAACGGCTGCAGGAGGCGCAAAAGCTGCTGCTGACCACCGAACTGCCCGTGGCGGAGGTCGCGCGGCGTACCGGCTGGAACGATCCCTTTCACTTCTCGCGCCTTTTCACGCGCCTGACCGGGCGCTCCCCCTCCGCGTTCCGCGCCGACTGCCGCCTGAACGGGCCGGTATGATTTCCCGGCAGAAATTTTTAAACGGGCTTTCCATTCATGCTTTCCGGAGGTATATTTTATGGAAAAACCACTCCATTTGAGGAAACAATATGAAGATTCAAGTCCCGGTCATTCGTAAAACCGACGTGCTCGTCATCGGCGGCACCGCCGCCGCCTGCCATCTGGCTTCGGCGCTGCGCCGGAAGAACCGCAGCGTCTTCTGCGTCACGCCTTACACCTACTTCGGCGAAGAACTCTGCGCCCGGCTCGACTTCGCGCCGGAAAAGCTCGAACGCCTGAACCGGTTCGGCATCACCGTCTGGAACCGCAACCCGGCCGGCATCAAGCAGCTGCTCGACTCCGTGCTGATTTCGGCGGGCGTGGAGTACCTCTACCAGAACAACCCGGTCGCGCCGCTGTTCGACGCGGCCGGCTGCGTCCGGGGCTGTCTCTTCGCCGGGCGCAGCGGCTTCTTCGCGGTCGCCGCCCATGCGGTCGTCGACGCCTCCGCCAACAGCGTGTTCGCCCCGGCTCCGGCCCGGAGCGGCAGGCACACCGTGACGCTGAACGTGATCGGCGGAGCCGCCGCAGAAAACTTCGACCGCGCCGAAACCGTCGGCCGGTGCGATTGCAGCGGCAAATCCCTGCCGCTCGTGCATCTGGAAAAAGAGTACGATCTCGCCGACGGTTCCATCGCGGAACTGAGCCGGATCGACCTCGAAATGCGCACGCTGGCCTGGGCGCCGGAGACGCTGCGCATCGCCGACGAATGCGATTTCGGCTTCCGCAGCGCACTGCCCGCCGCTTCGCCGGAGTTCCCGGTCTATCCCGACACCGCCGATGCGGATGAAGTCGCCGCGGCGGCCGAAGCCAACGGATTCGGCACGGGCTGGAATTTCGCGGAAAAAGGCCGAAAATACCCGTTCGACGCGGTTTCCTTCGACACGCTGTTCCGCTGGAAAGAGTGCGAAACCATCCCCTTTGAACTCAACTCCCTGCCGCCCGACGCCGAATACGACGTGCTGGTCTGCGGCGGCGGCACCGGCGGCGCGCCCGCCGCGATCTCCGCCGCCCGCGCGGGCGCCAAAACGCTCTGCGTCGAAAAACTGAGCATCCCCGGCGGCATCTGCACCGCCGGACGCATCGCCAGCTACTGGTTCGGCAACTGCTGCGGCTTCACCGAAGAGATGGATCTCGGCGTCGGCGCGATGGCTCCGGCCGACGGCTACGTACCGCTCAAAGGCCACTCCCCGATGGAGCGCAAGGGAGCGTGGCTGACCCGCGAGCTTTTCCGCTCCGGCAGCGAAGTGCGTTTCAACACCCTCTGCGTCGGCGCCGCCGTGCAGGGCCGGAAAGTATGCGGCGCAATCCTCGCCGGGCCGTGGGGCGTCACGCTGGCCGCAGCCAAAGCCGCGGTGGACGCCAGCGGCAATGCCGACCTGGTCGCCGCCGCCGGCGGCCCCACCCGTCCGCTGGTCGAAGCGGAACCCGCCGTGCAGGGCGCGGGCCTGCCGCCCTATGAACTCGACAAGCCCTGCTTCAACACCGATTACCTGTTCAGCTGCGACAGCGATACGGTCGACGCGACCGCCTCTTTCACGATGGCCCACGACAAATTCGCGAACCACTTCGACGTCGCCCAGATTCTCGACACCCGCGAACGCCGCCGCATCGTCGGGGAGCTTGAACTTCAGCCGCAGGATTTCTTCGCCCACCGCCGCTACGGCGACACGGTGGTGATCGCCCGCAGCAACTTCGACACGCACGGTTTCGTGCTCCACCCGATGTTCCTGCTGAAACCGGCCGAACACCAGCCCTATTACGCGAACGTCCCTTTCCGGGCGCTGCTGCCGAAAGCGTGGGAGGGGGTGCTGGCCACCGGGCTGGGCGTCAGCGCCCACCGCGACTGCATGCCGCTGATCCGGATGCAGCCGGACGTGCAGAATCAGGGGTACGCCGCCGGACTTGCCGCCGCGACCGCCGCACTGGAAGGCAAGGGATTCCGCGAAATCGCGATCCGAGAATTGCAGCGCAAACTGGTCTCCGTCAAAATCCTGCCGGAAACCATCCTGACCGAAGTGGACTCCTGCGGCGGCTTCGAGGATGAGGACACCCACAAGGAGCTGGCCGACCTCTTTCTCGCACCGCAGGAGGCGGAAGCCAGACTGCTCGCGAAATTCGCCGCCTCCCCGGACCTCGAAACCGCCGAACTGCTCGCCTTCCTCGGCAACCCCGCCGGAACGGAACTGCTCGAACAAACCATCCGCGAAACCGCCTGGGATTCCGGCTGGGCTTATCGCGGCATGGGCCAGTTCGGCCGCAGCGCAAGCCCGCAGGATGTCGCGATCATGGCTTACCGGCACACCGGGGGCGACGCCGCGCCGGTGCTCGAAAAGCTGAAAGCCCTGACCCCGGCGGCGGAATTTTCCCACTTCCGCGCCGTCTCGCTCTACTTCTCCGCCCGGCCCTGCCCGGAGGCGATCCCGGAGCTGGAACGGCTGCTCCAATCGGAGGGATTCCGCGGCCATGCGTTCCGCACCCACTCCGACGTGCTCGACGGAGTGCGCGGCTCCGTCGTCGATACCACCGTCCGCAACGCCCAGCTCAAAGAGCTTTACACGGCCAAGGCGCTGAAAGCCTGCGATCCCGGCTCCAGAACCGCAGCCGAAACCCTGCGCCAGTACCGCGAAGGCATGCAAAGCTGCTACGCCCTTTTCGCAGCCGACTGACTCTTTCGCCTCCGGAGTACTTGGGATTTCGCTCCTTTGGAGCGAGCAGGGCGCTTCGCCCCTGCACCCCGACCGGCAAGGTGCCGGCGCCGGATACTTAGATCCGGGAAAGGCGTTTCGCCTTTCCCTCCGGAAGGGGGAGGCTCCGGTAGAGACAGGCATGGTTGTACAGGAGCGGCACACCGCTCCGGTCGGCGCAGAGCCGATTTTTTTATCGGCTCCAGGCACTCCCTGCGCCTGCTGCCGCCGGAGGTCACGCGCGGAACGGCCAGATGCTGACCAGATATATAGAAAGATACCCTGATGGAGGCTGATAAGAGTTTATCTGCCGATATACGCAAAGCGAGGTCAGGCAACAGTACAATTGTCATATCACAGGCAAGCATATCTTTGAATACGGGCCTTACTGAACCTTGCCTGCATTATAAAGACAGGGAGAGTTCAGCCTCCATCAGAGTAACTTCACATCAGATGGTCAGCATCTGGAGGTTCCGCGCGTGACCTCCGGCGGCAGCAGGCGCAGGGAGTGCCCGGCGTCGGCAAAAAAGCCGACGCGGTCGCCGACCGGAGCGGTGTGCCGCTCCTGTACAACCATGCCTGTCTCCATCAGGGCTTCCCCACCCGGAGGGGAAACCGGAACGGTTTTCCCGGATCTAGTACCCGGCACCGGCACCTTGCCGGTCGGGGTGCAGGGGCGAAGCGCCCTGCTCGTTCCGAAGGAGCGAAATCCCCCGATTGCCAGAGTCACGCTTCACCGGAATAGAGGAAAAGGCGCTTTCCGGCGTTTTCAGGCAGGGAGAAGGTTTCGGTGACATGCCACTTGATCGGCAGCTTGGCGCACATGATCTCCAGCGCGGGCAGGTCCTCGGCGGCCTGTTCCGGCGTTTTGTACAGGATGAAGCGCCCCGTTTTGCGCTTCGGGAAGTTATCTGCATCCCCGTAGATCACCGGCGCCGGAGCCACCGCCCGCGCCGTCACCACGTCGAACTGGTGCTTGAACCGGCTCCGGCGGTTCAATTCACAGCTGCGCCCGTTCACCACGTTGACGTTGCGCAACCCAAGCGCCTGCGCGGTATGATCCACGAAAGCCGCTTTCTTGCCGGTCGAATCGATCGGCGTGACCTTCAGGTTCGGAAACGCCATCGCCAGCACCAGCGACGGGAACCCCGCGCCGCAGCCGATATCGGCCACTTTCAGGTATTCGCTCGCGAATTCCGGAAACTCCCGCGCGATCGCCAGAGAGTCGGCGACGTGTTTGATCCGGAACTCCTCCGGTTCGACGATCCGGGTCAGGTTCATCGTCTTGTTGGTTTCGATCACCAGTTCGTACAATTTGTCCACTCCCGCGACGAACCCCTCCGGGTCGTGCAGGCCGCAGCCGATTGCAAACTCTTTTAAGTTAAAAGCCATATTCATACTCCTTTCGTCAGGACAACCGCCAGCAGCGTGACCGCCGCCAGCACCAGCAGATACGCGGCACTGACGCCGCGCCAGAGGCCGGACTTCGCACAGAGGCGGATCCAGTCGCGCAGCGCGCACGGCTTGCCGGAGATCCAGATTCCGGCGACGCCGAAGCCCCAGCCCAGCACCGCCGGCACCGCCAGCATCGGCGTGTGCAGCTCAAACCCCTTGTGGACCAGATAGTAGCTCCAGAAAATCATCGCCCCGCCGACCGCCCGTGCGGTCAGGTAGTCCACATAGAAGTAACAGAGCACCGGCGCAACCACCGCCAGCGGCCACAGCAGCGGCTGCAGGAACCCCGGCGACACCACCGCCGCGTGAGGCACGCAGACCGCCAGCACCGCCCAGCCGATCAGCAACCCGGCCAACCGGTTGCGCGGCCACGGCTCGTACTTCGACAGGTTGGCCGGATTCAGCCGGAGACACCAGACGGCCGCAGCCGCCAGCACCAGCGCGGAAAGGACGCCGGCGATCCGGCACAACAGCAGTTCACTCATCGTTCTTTTACCTTATATTGAGATTTCCAGTGATCGATCAGGCGGCGCGCGATCGAACCGGGCGGCGGAATTTCCGGCAGTTCGTCGGGTGTGTAGAATCCGGCGGCGGTGATCTCCACTCCGTCGGGCGCCAGTTCTCCTCCGGCGTATTCCGCCGTGAATCCGGCCATCAGCGAATTCGGGTACGGCCAGCTCTGGCTGCCGAAGTAACGGATGTTCTTCACCTCGATGCCGACCTCCTCGCGGATTTCGCGACGGACCGCCCCCTCCATGGTTTCGCCCGCTTCGACGAAACCGGCCAGCAGCGCGAACATCCGCGTGCGGAATTTGGCGTTGTGCGCCAGCAACAGCCGTCCGCAGCCGTCGGTGACCGCGACGATCACCGCCGGGGAGATCACCGGGTAGAACACCGCCCCGCACGCCGGACACCTCCGGGCGCATTCGGTTTCGTGATCCTCCAGCGGCTTGCCGCAACCGCCGCAGAACCGGTGGCTGCGCCGCCAGAACGCCAGCTCCTTGGCGCGGCACACGGCGGTTTCGTCGGCGGCTTCGAGCAGCAGCCGGGCCGGACGCAGCTCCATTGCTTCAAGTGTCTCCGGCAACTGGAAATCCGGCGGCACGCTGACCAGCGAACAGCGCCGGGAATCGAGTTGCCCGACCACCAGCCGCTTGCGCAGCGGTTCGGGCAGAGGCCAGTCTGCGCCGGTCGGCAACCGCTTCGCGCCGCTTTCGCCCCCGGCCAGAAGCAACGTGTCGCCGCGGAGCGCGATCAGCACTTCGCCCTCGTCCGGGGCTTCCTCCAGTGTGATATTGACGGTAGGGACAAATTCGATGCTCATATTCAGCACTCTTTCCGGTTGAAGAACGCGAATGCGTTGCGCGTGGTGAGTTCGGCGATCTCCCCGACCGGGCGGCCGCGCTCGGCGGCGATCCGGGCGGCGACCAGAATCAGGTAACCGGGATGGTTGTCCGAACCGCGGTGCGGCACCGGAGCGAGATAGGGGGAATCGGTCTCGATCAGCAGCCGGTCATCCGGAATCGCCTTCAGGCACTCGCGCACGTTGTCGGCGCGGCGGAACGTGACGATGCCGGTCACGCCGAGATAAGCGCCGAGCGCCAGAAACTTCTCCGCCCACGCGACGCTCCCGGCGAAGCAGTGGACCACAAACTTCCCTCCGGCCTGCGCGAACGGCGCCAATAATTCATACGCGTCCGAGTAGGCCGCATCGGCCTCCTCCTTGTCGCGGATATGCACGATCGCGGGCAATCCCCACTCCAGCGCAAGGTCGAGAAACCTCCGGAACACCTGCTTTTGCACCTCGCGGTCGGACTGCTCATAATAATAATCCAACCCCAGTTCTCCGATCGCGACGAGTTTTTCATGCCCCCGGAACTCGCCGAACTCCTGTGGCTCGACCAGAAATTCGTCCGCCTGGTGCGGATGCACACCGACTGAAAAGAAAGCTTCTTTGACCACCTGCGCGAATTCGCGGGCCCGGCAGCTTTCCAGATAGTCGCCGCCGACCGCGTTCACGAAAATACGCTCCACCCGGCCCGCGTCGCTCTGGGGCGGCACCTCCAGCTCCGCAAGGACGGTGTGGTAAAATTCCTGCGGCGTGGTTTCGCCGTAATAGTGAAAATGGGAATCGAAAATCTTCATTTCTCTTACTTCTTTTTCTTGAAAAACTCACTGAATATCTGATGGATCTCCCGGATCGTTCCGCCGGTGGGCAGATCCTTCAGCACGATCACCGGCTCCGCGCCGGCCTCGGTTCCCGGCTCCACCTCCAGCCCGATCAGCTTCAACTCGCCGATCTTGCGCAGCAGCTCCTTCGCGGAGCTGGAAGCGGTCGCGTTCAGCTCCACCGCCGGTTCGGACACCGTCCCGTGGATCGGCAGCACCATCTGCACTCCACTGACCGACAGCCGCGAAATCAGGTCCAGTTTCCGCTCCCCGGTCAGCTCCACCGAACCGGAAAACGTCATCCGGTTCACCCAGTCGCCGTCAAAACGGCACTCCTCCACGGTGACCCGGCCGTCGTCCGCCCTCAGCCGGACGTCTCCATTCGAGAAGCGGACCGTCCGCAGGCGGGTTCCGAGCCCCTCCCGCGCCAGCAAAGAAGTATTCAGCTGCCCCAGCTGCTCCGGCATCATCTGCCTGAGCTGCGAGACCAGATCGACCGGAAACAGAAACAGCTGCCCGACCGGCCCGCTGGTCACCGTATTCGGAACCACCAGATCGTTGATCCGCAGCTTCAGATTCCCCGAAAGCGTCCGGAAAAAATAGTCGGGAGCACCGTCATCCAGCCACTCCATGCGCAAATCCAGATCATCCAGCCGCCCTTCCAGCCCCGTCTGGTCGGCTTTCAGCAGCAGGCCGATCACCGGCCGCAGCGCCAGCGGCTCCGAGCCGCGGACCCGGGCCATGCAGCGGACTCCCTCCGCGCCGCTGGCCGCCGCCAGCTCGGCATCATATTGCGCCTGGTTGAGCACGATTCGGAAGTAGTTCGTATTCATCCGGTTCCGATCAAACAAAATCCGGCTGTTCAGCGAGCCGGAGACGCCGGACGACAGGCGGATTTCGTCTGCCAACACCTCCACATCCACCGGGCGGGGGCCGAAATCCAGAACCGGCGGCGGCGCCTTTTCCACAACCGGAACCGCCGTTTTTTCTTTCTTTACACTCTCTGCCTCCGCCGTCGCTGCGGCCTCGTTTTTTTTGTTCTCCGCCTCGTGCCTCGCCTGCGCGGCGGCGGCAATGGGTTGGAAAAGCTCAATCAGCTTATCCAGATCGATCAGGCTGGAATGCAGCTGCAGATTCACCCCGCCGTCCGGCTTTACCAGATCCACCCGGAAACCGCCCGACAGATCAACCAGCGGCCCGCCGCGCCGCAACGCCGCCTGAAACTGGCTCAAACTCAATTCCGACGGATTTTTACTCAGCACAAATCCCAGACGCCCTTCAAGCGGCACTCCCGGCTCCGGCAGCAGCCAGCGCGGACACTCCACCGCTCCGGCCAGCCGCACCGTCTCGAAATGATCCCTGACGATCACCTGCATCGAACCGGTCAACTGCACCGCCGCCGCGAGCGCCGGGTCCAGCAACTGCACAAACTGCTCATTCAGATAGCGGATCGCCCAATCCCCGCGGTAGCTTCCTTCGGAAAAATTCCAGACCCCCGGACACTCCAGCCGCAACGCCGGCTTCCCGAGGCGGCGCATATAGAAGTTGAACATCTTCACGTCCAGCGCGTTGAAGTCATTCATATAGACCGAGAAACTGTTCTGCAGCGAAAAATCCCGGTAGCTCTTCCGCCCGTACCCGACCGCCATCGCTTCCGCTGTCAATTCACCGTCGACCAGCAGCGAAGCCAGGGTACGTGACAGAGAGCCGGTAAATTTCCACTCCAGCCTCCCCTGTTCCGGCACGACACCGGCAGACACCAGGAACGGCTTCAGATTCATCGCCTCCGTGCCGCCCGACAGCCGGAACCGCACGGTGTCGCGCAGCTCCTTTTCCCCGGACATATACCGGAACGAATCCACGTTCAGCCGTGAAAACTCCGCTGTTCCCCGGCGCAGCGCCGCCTCCGTGCCGCGCACCGTCCAGACGCCGTCCGCGCCGGCCTCGGCGTTGACGGCCACGGAAAACGTGGACAATCCCAGTTTGTTCCACTCCGGCAGAAGCCGTTCCCATTCCGGAAACAGCCAGCTCAGCAGTTCCGGCCTGCCCCGGTCGAGCCGCAGCTTGACTCTGCCGCTCCGCTCGAGCGCGTCCCCGTCCCCGGAGAAGGTCAATGTTCCCAGCTCGACGCCCCTGTCCTGCAGACTCAGCGACAGGTCGCGGACCAGAAACGCGAAATCGCGCCGGAGTTCTCCGTCAATCCCCAGCGTCACTCCGTCCAATCGCCGCTTCTCTGCGTCCAGACGCCATCTGGCCCGGGAAAGCCGGGTGCTGCCCAGCACCGAAACCGCAGAAAGGTTATGCTTGAATGCCAACTGGATTTTGCCGGTCATCTCGCCGCCGTCCAGGCGGAACCGGGCTTTCGGCGGCGACAGGAAGCGCAGCAGCGCCAGATTGAATTTCCTGAATTCCAGATCGAAGTTTGCGCTCCGTCCCGGCTGCCGGTCCGCGGTCAGCCACGAATACTTGACCGGCTCACGCAGCTTCAGCAGCAGACTCTCGCTGTCTCCGGTGATCAGGGCCAGCCGGAATTTCGCCAGATCCAGCGAACTGGATTCCAGATCGACCGAACAATCATGGTCGATTTCCAGCCGGAAATCCGGCAGCGCGATCCGCTCCAGCCCGAAAATCGCGTCTCCCTTCCGGGTCAGCCGCACCTGTCCGTCCGCCGCCAGCCGCCGGCCGTTATAAGAGAGTTTCCCCTGATACCCCAGCGTCGCCTGCCCGGGATTGAAACCGAAAAAGAGATCGGTCAGAATCGCGGTCACCTCGCTGGAGAGCTGCCCGGTGTTGAAGTCCGCGTCGATCGACAGCGGCTTCCAGCCGATCCGGCCGGAGACGTCGACCACGCTGCGCGGTTTGCCGTCCAGCGACTGCCGCAGCGTCAGCTTCGTTACGTCGATCTCGTCGTCGTCGCCGGAAGCGTCGAGGTCCAGCGACAGCGCCCCGCCCTGCAGCGGGAAATCGTTCACGGAGCCGTACAGGTCGCGCAGATCGCACTTCAGCTCCAGCGAGCGCGGCAGCAGCGCCTCGTTCAGCCGGGAATTCAGCTTCAGGTCGATCCGCCCCGAGTCGATGTGATTGGCCCGGCTGGACGAAAACCGCAATCCACCCGACAGCTCCGCGTCGAAGCTGCTGCCGTTGCGAAACTGCTTCGACTTCCCGGAAAGGTTCACCACCTCCAACGCCCCTCCGGCGTCCTTTGCGCCGTAAACCAGCGTGAACCGGGAATCCTCCAACCGGATGCCGGAGAGGTCAAACTCCGGCGTTTTCCCCCCTTGGGCCGCATCTTTGCCGCCCGCGCTTTTTCTTTCGGCGGCCGTTTCCCCCCGGCTCAGCGGAGCCGCCGAATCGCGGAAACAGCTCCAGGAGCCGTCTTCCTGCCGGTACAGCGTGAAATCCCCGCGCCATACCCGGATATCGGAAAACTTGAGCACACCGTCCCACAACTCGCGCCAATGGTAACGGAACGTCCCCCTGCCCGCGGAAAAGATCGGATCGGCCTCGGAGCCGATCCGCAATTTTTCCACCGTCACGCGCGATTCAAGCCACGACCATTCGGCGCGCTGCGCCGAAATCTCCACCCCGGTGCGGCTGCTCGCCAGCGGCAGCACGACCCGGGTCAGAAAATAGGAGCCGCGGATGAAAAAAACAGCGAAAACAATCAACAGAATCGCCGGAATCATCCCCAGCAGCGTGAATTTCAACGGCTTCTTCATGGGGGCAATCCGGTCGGTGAACGCAGGTCAGGGTTACTGTCCCAACGCCTTTTTAAGCTCGTCCTGGAAAGCCATGATATCCGACTCGGTGGGCTTGTCCCCCTGCAGATTCTCGATGCCGAGACGGCCGTAGGAATCCACATACCAGTCGGCGGTCGAACCGCTCGCGAACTTCACCGTGCCGGAGAGCGCGGTTCCCGGCCGGACCAGCTTGCTCACCTCGACCACGGTCCTGCCGTCGCCGGGAGTCGCTTCCACCTCCGGTTCGATGCCCTCCTCCTCCTGCCGTTTCTTTTCGGCTTCGGCCCTGGCCTTCTCCTTCGCCAGCTCCTGCGCCTTCGGGTCGTTCGCATCCCAGTCGATGTTGTCCAGCTCGGAGGCGAGAATGCGCACATCCATGTAGGTCAGCTTGAGACCGAACTCCTGATTGACCAGTTTCTGCACGTCGGAGAGATTCACGCCCTCGGCGATCTTCGCGGCCATAAACCGCTTGACTTCAAGTTCTTTTTGCTTATCCATAACAATCTTACCCCTTCCTTCCGGATGAATTGTTGCGTCGTTTGGAATTCGGCTTCACCCGCCGCTTCGGTTTTTCCGCATCCCGTTTCGGAGCCGGTTTCCCGGCTTTCATCCTGCGCCGCGCCGCCGGCGACGGTTCGCGCCGGATGCTCTCGACTTTTTTCGGCCGGGCGCGCAGCTCCAGCTCAAGCGGCACCCCGGTCAGGTCGAACGCCTGCCGCAGGGTATTCTTCAAAAACGCCAGATAGTTGTCGGCGCAGTATTTCGGATTGTTCACAAAGAGCAGCACCTTCGGCGGCGTCATGCCGACCATCGAAGCGTAATAGAGCTTCAGCGGGGCGGCCCCGACCACCGGCGGCGTGCTGCTTTCAAACGCATCCGCCAGCACCCGGTTCAGCACGCCGGTCGGGATGCTCAGTTCGAGCTGGTCCATCACCTGCGCGATGCTGTCCAGCAGCCCGTCGAGGTTGGAGCGGTCCTTCGCGCTGATGAACACCACCGGCGAGAAGTTCATGCCGGGCAGCGAATAGCGCAGCTCCTCCTCCAATGCGCGCACCTTGTGCCCGCTCTTGTAAAGGTCGAATTTATTCGCGACCACCACGCACGCCTTGCCCGCTTTCTGAATCATGCTCGCAATACGGCGGTCCTGCGCGGTCATCCCGTCGGGGCTGGCCTCCACCACGAAAAGCACCAAATCCGCCCGGTCGATCGCGGCCTGCGCGCGCATCACGCTGAAAAATTCGACCACGGTATCGACCTTGGCCTTCTTGCGCAACCCGGCGGTGTCCACCAGCACGGCGGCGCGGTCGCCCCCCTGATAGCGCAGCGTGAAATCCACGTCGATCGCGTCGCGGGTGGTCCCGGCGACGTCGCTGACCATCACGCGCTCTTCGCCGAGCAGCGCGTTGACCAGCGAGGACTTGCCGACATTCGGGCGGCCCACGACCGCGATATTCAGCGGCTTCACCGCCGGAGCTTCGCTTTCGCCGTCCTCCGACACATTCTGCGGCAGCAGTTTGATCGCGGCCTCCACCAGCGCGTTGACGCCGCGCTTATGCAAACAGGAAACCGGAAAAATCTTCCTGAAGCCGAGCTTCATGAACTCCACCGACTCGTGCTCCAGCGTCGGGTTGTCGCATTTGTTCGCGGCGAAGAGCACCGGCTTGCCGGACTCCCGCAGCCGGGCCGCGACCTCCTCGTCGAGGTTCACCACCCCGTCCTGCACGTTCGCGACCAGGATCAGCACATCCGCGCCGCCGATTGCGATATCGACCTGCGACGCGATGCGGCTGTCCCACATATCCACTTTGCGCGTTTCACCGGAAAGCATCCCGAGGCCGCCGGTATCGATCAATTGAAAACGGCACTTGCCCCGGACCAGCGGCGCGACCACCCGGTCGCGGGTCACCCCCGGCATTTCGTGCACGATCGACAGCCGACGGCCCACGATCGCGTTGAAAAGCGAGGATTTGCCGACATTCGGACGGCCTACGATAGCGACGGTCGGAATGTGCACCGGTTTCGTTTCGCTGTTGTTCTGTTCAGACATAAAATGATTCCCGATTGTAAAATGGTTCCGCTCAGCGGAAGGAGTTGATCAGGTCGCGGAGCTGCCGCGCCGCCGCGCCGGCCGCCGCGCCGAAGTTTTCGCTCCTGTCGGCGTAGATGATCCCGCGCGAGGAGTTGATCGCCAGTCCGCCGCCGTTCGCGTCGCAGCCGAACCGGACCACCTTCTCCACGTCGCCGCCCTGCGCGCCGACTCCCGGCACCAGGAAAGGCATCTCCGGGCAAAGCCCGCGCACGTGTTTGAGCTCCTCCGGGTAGGTCGCGCCGATCACCAGCGCCACGTTGTTGTTGTAGTTCCACTTGTCGCGGGCCAGCAGCGCGACGTGCTCGTAGACCATTCTGCCGTCGCACATCAGGTTCTGCAGGTCGCCCGAATTCGGATTCGAGGTGCGGCACAGGATGATCACGCCCTTGTCCGCGTGGTCCAGGAACGGCTTGAGCGTGTCGAAGCCCATGTACGGATTCACCGTCACCGCGTCGGCCTGATAACGCTCGAACGCTTCGCGCGCATACATTTCGGCGGTGGAGCCGATGTCGCCGCGCTTCACATCGAGAATCACCGGCACCATCGGCGCGTGCTCGTGGATGTAGTCGATCGTCATCTTGAGCTCGTCGTCCGCCCCCTGCCCGGCGTAGTAGGCGGCCTGCGGCTTGTAGCACGAGACCCAGTCGCGGGTCGCGTCGACGATCGCCTTGTTGAATTCGAAAATCGGGTGTTCGGCGCCCTTCAGGCACTCCGGCAGTTTTTTGAGATCGGGGTCCAGCCCCACGCAGACCAGACTGCGGTTGTGCTGAGAGGCCGACTTCAACTTTTCCATGAAACTCATGATGACATTATCCTTGATTCAGTTCTCGGTCATTCAAAACGATGGTGCGGTCCAGCACCATCGTACGGTCCAGATCGTCAATCGGGGCGGTCTCCTCCGGCGCGGCGCTCCCGAATCTGCCGGGCAGCAGCTCGCGCATGTAATTGGCCAGCGTCACAATCGTCGGGCCGTAACCGTCCTTGTAGATGAAATACTCCAGGTCCTTCGCCAGAAGCGAGGTGTCCGAATAGCGGTCGGCGGGATCGTCCGCGAGCATCTTCTTCAGCATTCCGACCAGCTCTCCGGGCAGGTCGGCGGGAAGCTGCGTCCAATCGAGCTTGTTCTGCCGCACATTGTGCAGGATCTCAGTCAGCGACGGCGACAGGTCGCGCGCCATTTTCCCGGAAATCATGAAAAACAGCACGATTCCAAGCGAATAGATATCGCTGCGGAAATCCACCTCCTCCCGGCGCGCCTGCTCCGGCGCCATGAAAGCAAGCTTGCCCGACACCCGCCCGGCGAACGCCTGCGTGGTGATCCGCGCGATTCCGAAATCGGTGATCTTGGGCACCCCCTCGGTGTTGATCAGCACGTTATGCGGACAGACATCGCAGTGGACGATGCCGAGCGGCCGGCCGGCGGCATCCCGGCGGCTGTGCGCATAGGCCAGCCCGCGCGCCACCCGCGCCGCGATGAACACCGCCAGATTCAGCGGCAGCTGCCGCCTGATCTTCAAATGAAAATCGATGAAGTCATAAAGCGAAATGCCGTCCACGAACTCCAGCACGAAGTAGTACCCCTCCGGGCACTGCGCAAGATCATAGATCTGGACGATGTTCTCGTGGATCAGGTTCGCCACCAGCTTGGCCTCGCCGACAAAGTCGTCGACGTTCCGGCGGTCCCCCGCGAGCTTGTCGAGCATCATCTTGATCGCCACCGTCTTTTCGAAGCCGGCCGCGCCGACCTTTTTCGCTTTGTACACCGCGCCCATGCCGCCTTCGGCAATCAGGTTCACAATCTCGTAATGATCGTTTGCATCCAGTTTGCTGATCACAGCTCTTTCTCCCCGAACTCAAGTTTCAACCGCTCAAGATTACGCATCACCCCGGCTCCGCGCAGCTCCTGCGCCGCCGGAGTGAAATACCGGAAATTCAACAGGAAAGCCGTCTCGAACGCCACCCATTCGGCGTCGTTCATCAGCCTGCCTCCGGCTGCCAGCTCTTTGCGCAGCAATGCGGCGGCCTCCGGAAAATCGTCGGCGCCGTTGCGCCCCATATCCGCATCGCACAGCAACTCCTCCGAAAAGTTTCGCGGCCGGGGCGGGAACTCCGTCGCCAGAATCAGCGCCGCAATCCGGTTCAGCTCTTCTTTCGGGAAACCGAAACGAGGCAGCACCGTCACCGCAATCGCCGCGGAAGCCGCCTCGTGGTTCCCCCCTCCCCGCGAATAACCGGTGTCGTGGAACAGGGCGGCGACCTGCAGCCGCAACAGCTCCGCCTCCCCCACTTTACTGCGGGTTGCAAACAAAGTCACGTCTTCCAATACCCACCGGGTATGAATCCGGGAATGGTAGCACCAGCGGGACGGATCCACATTCCGCCCGATGAAGTCGAATACCCAGTTTTTCACCGGCTCAAGCCGCATGGTTCCATCCCTCTGTCTACAGTTAGTAGAATATACTACGAAACCCCTCCAAACGCAAGAACAAACTCCGGCGAATCTCGAAAATCCCGCTGCGGGACGGCGCGCCTCAGGAACGGCCGAGTTTGCGGCAGCAGGCGCGGGCCTGCTCCAGGATTTCGGTTTCGTTTTCAATCCGGCCGCTTTCCATCAGCACCCGGCCGTCGCAGACCACGGTGTCGATCACGCTGGAATCAGCGGAGTAGACCAGATTCGCCACAAGGTTGTAATCCCCGGTCATCTGGGGATGGTCGAGCTTCACCAGCACCGCGTCGGCCAGCTTCCCCTCCGCGATCACCCCGGCGTCGATGCCGTAGGCTTCGGCTCCGCAGCGGGTGGCGAGGTTGAACACGTCGGCGTCGCGCGCCGCGGTCGGCAATCCGGACTCATGCTTGGCCAGCAACGCGGCGAACTTCATCTCGTCGAGCATCGAAAGATTGTTGTTCGACGAAGCGCCGTCGGTGCCGATCGTGACCCGGCACCCCGCCAGGTCGAAAGCATCGTGGAAACGGAACGCGCCCGAACAAAGCTTCATATTCGAACACGGCATATGCGCGATCACCGCGCGCCGTTCGCGGATCAGTTCGATGTCGTGATCCGTCAGGTGCGTGCAGTGGGCCAGTACGGTGCGCCGTCCGAGGATGCCGAGCCGGTCCAGGTATTCGATCGGCGTAAGCCCGTCATGGGCGGCCTTGCACTCCTCCACTTCGCGCGACGTCTCCGACGCGTGGATGTGGATCGCGAGATCGTTGGCACAGGCCTCTTCGGCGATCCGCCGCAGCACCGGTTCGGAAACCGTGTAGATCGCATGGGGGGCATAGGTAATCTGAATCCGCCCGGAATTGCCGCCGCGCGAGGCCAGCAGCTCCTCGTTGCTGCGGCGGTTGCGTTCGAGCACCTCTCCGTCGGAACCCGAAAGGTAGAGCAACCCGATCGCGGCGCGCACGCCCATCTCCTCCGCCGCCCGGACCGCGCCGCGCTGATGCCAGTACATATCGCTGAAAAAAACGGTGCCGGAGCGGATCATCTCCAGAATCGCCAGCCGGGTTCCGCAGTACACATCCTCTTCGGTCAGCTTCGCCTCGGCGGGCCAGATGTAGTCGTTAAGCCAGGTGAACAGTTCCATATCGTCGGCATAGCCGCGCAGCAGCGTCATCGCCGCATGGGTGTGCGTATTGTAAAAGGGCGGAATCAGCGCCTTGCGCCCGCCCGCGTCGATCACCCGGTCCGCCTCTCCGGCGATCTCCGAAGCGATCCGTTTGAAACGGTTGCCCTCGACCAGCACATCGGCGGTTTTTCCATCCAGAATCACATTTTTCAGCAGCAGCGTACTCATAAAAACTCCTCCATCAGCGGCAGTTCGGGAGCCACCGCGCCATGTTTGCGAACTGCGTCCAGAATCTTCTCTTCCAACTCCGGCGACGGCTGAACCAGCCCCGCCGGCAGGCCGCCCGCCAGCAGCACCGGAATCCCGGCATTGTCGAGCGCCATGGTCGGGTCGATGTATTTGAGCCGGGTCGGCTCTTCCAGTACGAAATTCAGCGGCGCCTTGCGGTTCAGCACCCGTTCGGCGGGCAGCTCCGGCCCGAACTCATCCTCCACGCCCATATTCGCGATCAGCGCATTTCCGGCCGCCAGCTTTTCCATATCGAAAGTCCCGGCCAGCGCCCCGGCCCGGCCGGTCGCCGAAACCACGCACCACACACCATCCAGCGCAGCCTCGACCGCCTCCCGGTCGCGGAAATCCACCAGCACGGCCCCCTCAGGCGGTTTCACCCGCGACGCGTCATCCACCACCGTGAGCTCCGCTCCCCCGAGCAGCGCATACATCGCGATGCCGCGCCCGACCTTGCCGCAGCCGAACAGCACGATCCGGCGCCCTTTGAAGTCACCATATCCGGCATGGGCCATCCCCCGCCGGAAACCGTCGCCGGTGCCCAGCCCGGTTTCAATCACCTTGATCCTGCCGTCATCCGCCAGAAAGACCGGCTGCCGGCACTCCCGGTAGCGGTACATCCCGGAGCGGGTCAGTTCGACATAACCGTATTTCGATTTCACCGCGGTATTGACTCCGGCGCAGTCGAGCACCACATCGAACTCCCGCCGGCGCGCTTCTTCCCCGGAGAGAACCGGAATCCCGAATTCCGGCAGAAGCCGCGCAATCTCCGGATCGTGCGGTATCCCGTCGCCCAGCACCACCGTCAGCTCCGCACCGCCGGCCAGCAGCGCCAGATATTTGGTCATCGTATTGCGAAAAACCGGCGTGCCGTCCAATACGCTCAATCCGGCCAGCGGCCGCACGGCACTCCAGGAGTCGATCTGAACACGCAAAGCCGGATACTCTTCCGCCCCGTAAAAGCCGGAGAGATAAGTCTGTAAATCTTTCATGATGTTTCCTGAAATTAATACTGGTACAGGTAATCTACACTCCGGACGGCAAATTATCAAGAAAAATCCGAAAATTCAAGGAATCCCGACTAAACGGATCGGAACACACCCTTGACAAAAGTTGAAAACGACCTATACTTCATTAATGAGGATCATAACCGGAGGAGGTTTTTCATGAGTGGTATGTTCTGCTTTCAATGTGAACAGGCGGCGGGAGGAACCGGCTGTTCGGGTTCCGGCCACGGCACCTGCGGCAAGTCCGCCGAGGCGTCAAGGCTGCAGGATCTTCTGCTGCGGCTCGCGGAGCGGCTGGCGCGCCAGATGGTCGACCGCAGCTCCTCGTCGGAGTCGTTCGACCGGATGATCCTGAATGCGCTGCTGGCCACGATGACCAACGTGGATTTCGATCCGGATCATCTGGAAGCCCTCTGCCGCCGGATGGGCTCGGCCTGCAGCCGCCCCCTGCCCGCGTCGCGCGAGGACCTGCTGGAAATGGCGGAACGCTGCGGCGTGGAGAGCGAACGCCAGAACACCGGCTGCGAGATGGCCAACCGGCTGTCGTTCCTGCTTTTCGCAATCAAAGGAGCCGCCGCCTATTATCACCATGCGGTGGAACTCGGCTATTGCGATCCGGAAATTTCCCGGTATTTCCGCCACGCGCTCGCCTATCTGGTACACCCCGACCTGAAGCCTTCGGAGATGATCAACCTGAGTCTGGAGTGCGGCCGCAACACGTTGAAAATCCTGGCGCTGCTGGATAAGGCCCGTAACGAGGTTTTCGGGTCGCCGGAGCCGACCGAAGTGGCGGTCACCCCGACGGCAGGCAAGGCGATCCTGGTCACCGGCCACGACCTGCGGCTCCTGCGGGAGGTCCTGATCGCGACCGAGGGAACCGGAATCAACGTCTATACGCATGGGGAATTGCTCCCGGCCCACTCCTATCCGAAGCTGCGGGCTTTTCCGCACCTGGTCGGCAACTACGGCGGCTCCTGGCACGAGCAGCAGACCGAATTCGCCGCATTTCCCGGGCCGGTCCTGGTCACCACCAACTGTATGATGCCGCCGCGCGACGAGTACCACGAGCGGCTCTTCACCGCCGGAGCGGTGCGCTACCCGGATGTGTCCCATCTGGAAGCCGGCGAATACGGCGCGCTGGCCTGCGTCGCCTCCTCCGAACCCGGTTTCCCGCTGACGGTCACCCCGCCCCGGAAAATACTGGTCGGTTTCGGCCATCATGCGCTGGAAGCCATATTGCCGCGAATCGTCGAACTGATGCGCGATGGACAGATCCGCCGCCTCTTCCTGATCGGCGGCTGCGACGGCGCCAAAACGGTCCGGGACTACTACACCACTCTCGCCGAAATCATTCCGCAGGATTGCCTGATCCTGACGCTGGCCTGCGGCAAGTTCCGCTTCAACCGGCAGGAATTCGGCACGATCGACGGCATCCCGCGGCTGCTCGACCTCGGCCAGTGCAGCGACGCCCACACCGCGATCGTCGCGATCCGCCGCCTCGCCGAGCTGATGCACACCGATGTGAACTCCCTGCCGCTGTCGATCATCCTCTCCTGGTACGAACAGAAGGCGGTCTCCATCCTGCTGGCTTTGTTCTCGCTCGGAGTGCGGAACATCAGGCTCGGGCCGGGCATGCCCGCGTTTTTCTCGGAGGATATGAAAGCACTGCTCGCGCAGGGCTACCGCCTGCGCCCGATCACCACTCCCGAAGCCGACCTTGCGGAGGCGCTCAGCAACTCCCCGCTTTAGAGTTTACCAGCCGGTAGGCCCTGAGAGTCCGGGGCGGGTCACTGATCGCTTTTGAGTATTTTGAAGATATTGGCGAACGCCTGCCGGACCTCATCCTCGCTGGCGGGGCGCAGCAGCTCTTCCGGCGTGGTCCGTTCGGCCACCTCGTCGGTCAGCAGATGCAGGAACGGCGAGGGCAGTGTGGCGCGGGTGATGCCGCGCTGCATCCTCTCCTTGGCGCGCAGCAAATACAGATACTTGCGCGCGCGGGTGATCGCGACATAGAAAAGCCGCAGCTCCTCCTCGACGGAACCTTCCTCCAACGCCCGTTCATGCGGAAAGATGTTGCGCTCCATCGCGACCACAAAAACGACCGGGAACTCCAGCCCTTTGGAGGCATGGACGGTCATCAACGTCACCGCATCCACCGTGCCGGTCTCTTCCTCCACTTTGTCGGATTCTTCGAGCAGGGCGAGGTTTTCGAGATAGGCTTCCAAGGTGGGCGGCTCGGCCTGCCGCTCTTCGTACTGGGTGATCGCGGTGATGAATTCGTCGACGTTTTCCCGGCGCTTCATCGCGTCCTTGAGGTCCTTGTAAATCCGCTGGAGGCCGTCAAGATAGCCGATCTCCTTCAGGAACTCGGTGATCTTCCAGGCGAGGGCGCCGGGTTCGGCGAACCGTTCTTTGTACTTCGCATAAACCTCGGCGAACTCCCTGGCGGCGGCGGCGGCCTTCGGGGTCAGCTCTTTCTGGAACTCCTCCTCCGCAAGCAGCTCAAACATCGGCTTGTGTTTCGCCCTGCGCCCGGTCTTCAGGGAATCGACCGCTTTCTGGGCCAGCCCGCGCGGCGGCGTGCCGAGAATGCGCAGCAAGCTCTGGTCGTCGCACGGATTGACCAGCAATTTCAGATAGGCGACCGCGTCTTTGATTTCGCGGCGCTTGAAAAACTCCTGGCCGCCGACGAGCCGGTAGGGAATCTGCTGGCGGCGCAGCGTCTGTTCGAGCTGCCGCGACAGGTGGTTGGAGCGGTAGAGGATCGCGAAATCCTGATATCTCAGCTCCGGCTTGTCGTTTTTCATCTGCGTGATCATGCTGCCGATGAATTCCGCTTCGGATTCGCCGTTTTCGGTGGTCACGATCTTCACGGGTTCGCCGTCGCCGAGGTTGGACCACAACTGCTTTTCATGGCGGTTGGCATTGCTGCCGATCACCACGTTGGCCGCATTCAGGATGGAGGTGGTGGAGCGGTAGTTCTGTTCGAGCTTGACCACCTTGGCCCCCGGAAAGTGGTCCGGGAAACCGAGGATGTTGCTGATGTCCGCCCCCCGCCACGAATAGATGCTCTGGTCGTCGTCGCCGACCACGCACAGATTGCAGCGGTCCCCGGTCAGCAGCTTCACGATCGTGAACTGCGCGGCGTTGGTGTCCTGATACTCGTCGATCAGCAAATACTGATAGGTTTCGCGGTAACGCTCCAGCACGTCGGGGTGTTCCGTAAAAAGCCGGTAGACCAGAAGCAGCATGTCGTCGAAGTCCAGCGAATTCTGCATTTCCAGCAGCGTCTGGTACTCCTCGTAAAGCTGCGCGGCGGTCGCTTCAAAGGTGGTGTCGGCGTGCCGGCGGGCGTCTTCGGGGAAGAACAGCTTGTTTTTCCAGCGCCCGATCATCGACTGCACTTCGCCGAGCGGAAATCCTTCATAGTTGCAGCCGAGCTGCCCGGCGGCCTGCTTGAGCACTCCCTGCTGGTCGGATTCGTCCGCGATGGTGAAGCTGGGCAGATAACCGAGCTTGGCGATGTCGCGGCGCAGAATCTTGATGCAGAAGGAGTGAAAAGTGCCGAGCGTGACCTTGCGCGCGATCTGCGGCTGAACCAGCTGGGCAAGACGTTCGCGCATTTCGCGCGCCGCCTTGTTGGTGAAGGTCATGCCGAGGATCATCTGCGGCGGGATGCCGCAGGCGAGCATATACGCGATGCGGAACGTGATCACGCGGGTCTTGCCGGTGCCGGCCCCTGCGAGCACCAGCACCGGGCCGTTCACGGTCCCCGCTGCCGAAGCCTGCTCGGGATTCAGCTGTTTGAGGATTTCGTCTTTTTCCATAAGTGCGGGAGCGGCCGGCTTACAGGACTTTGACGGCGAGGTCGAAGCCGTCTTCGGAGGCGAGCGCGGCGGCGCTGGTCACCGGATTGGTGAACTCCGCGAAGATGCCGCCGTCAACCACATACTGCGCCGCGCAGTTCACGCACGGAGCCGCAAAGCCGGTCGCGACCTGATCATCGCAGGGGCGGTTCTTCTCGTAGGTGGAGAGGTAGCGGATTTCGCCGGGCACCAGCGTGAACTCGCGGACCAGCAGCGCATCCTTGCGGATGATGCCGAGGTAGCCGACCGGGCGTTTGTTGCTGACCGCGGCGACGATGCGCGGAGTGTCGAGGCTGTCCTTTTCGTAATCCATCGCGAGCAGCCCGAGGCTGATCGCGTCGCGGGGCGGGAAGCCCATCGCGATCTTTTCGACGATCGGATCGGTCTGCGAACCGTTGGTCGCGACGGCCCATTCGCCGGCGAGGCGCACGCAGTTGTAGCTGATGTAGGGATTCTTGCGCAGATCGGATTCAAAGCCGGCGCGCGGCAGGATCGAAATCTGATTGTTGACGAGCACCGCTTCGCGGTTCGGGAACGAACGCGAAGAGACGCGGTACATGGCGGCGGCCTTGCCCTGCGGGGTCATGCCGATGGCGACGATTCGACCGAGATACATAACAATGGACCTTCCTGTTTGGAATATTCGATAACGGTATCGTTATAAAATACTCCCGCGAAGCGGTTCCGGCAACCGCCCGGCCCGGAAAATTCCGAAATTATTTGTATTTAAATTCCAACAATAAAGAAGTAAAGTTCCATTGGCATTTATTTACCTATTAATTTCATAACGCTTTACAAGTTTATTATAATTATCGTAACTACTGAATTCAAACATAAAATAAACTGTATCAACACTTGATTGAAAATGAAATATTTCTTCTACAATCTTTTTTGCATTTAAAAGAATTTTATTAAAAATATCTTTATAAGTCATTGCATTTACTTTGAACTTTCTTTCTACATAAGATGTAGTATTAGCTGCTTTAATCTCAAATACAGCAAAAAATGTTGCAGTAGGTTCCAATTCAAAATTAAAAGCAACTTCTTCCATAATACTTTTTTCTACTTCCTCAAAAGTAAAAATTTGATAATGTCCCAAATTTTGTGATGGGATGTGTTGTTTGACAAGGTTGCATCTGCCTTTTATTTTGAGTAACTCAAAATCTCAACATAAAGGGAAT
>NZ_QEKH01000018.1 GCF_003096415.1 Victivallis vadensis
AAAACTAAATGGCAACTCTGAAAAATCTCATTCGGAGATTTTCAGACATGAATAAACGGAATTCCTTTCAAAAAACTATTGATAGAGGTTCCCTTAATCGTCAGAAACAGAATATCATCGGAATCCTTATCGCGGGCTACCGCTTGTTTGGAACGCAACAGATCGTCCAAGCATAGATATTTGACCGGAACACCGTGAAAGTCGTGGATAATTGCCCGTTCTTCCACTGTGGAGAACTTGGGAAGCCCCGGTGGCGACAGATGAAACTGGATAATTCCGGCGGAAGTCTGGAAGGTCTGCACAAAACCTTCTCCGGCCTGAATATCAAGCGGTTCCAATTCCATATCAAGATCATCGGCCAACGCGGCATTGATCTTGGCGAAATTCTCCTGATCGAATGGAGGAATGAAAATGTCCCAATCCAACGTGAAACGAGGCATGCCTTCCTGAAGCATAGCCTGACCGCCGATCACCACGTACGGACATTGGCTGCATTCAACCGCTTCAGAAGTTCTTCCATTTCACTCCCCCCTGAGCAGCAATTTCTTTCAGATATTCCCGTTTCCAAGCATTCATTTCCTCATAATTGCGGAATGACTTCTTTGAAAATTTGGGCAGATTGAGCGGCACCGGAAATTTCATGACCGGTGGATTAGCCAGCCAAAGCCGTATTTTCTGCTCTCGAATATCCATAGTGTGTTTGCTGCTCCTGTGTCTAATATAATTGAATTTTCTCAAAAAACAAGAAAAAGGTGATTTGTCATGTTGAAGCTCAATGCCAGTTACAGTAAAAAGGTTCCGGCTGGAGAGGAATATTCCAGCCAGAGCTATCATGCTTCAGTCGAAGTGGAACTGCCGGACGGGTTAAGCCCGGATCAGTTGCAGGCTCGTATTCACGAAACGTTTGATCTGGTGCGAAACTCGGTCGAAGCGGAATTGCATGGAAAAAGTCCCGCAAATTACGGGAGAAAATGGTCGGAAAAGCCCTGTAAAACGGGCCTCAAACATCCTCCGGCATGAAACCGGGAGAACCGCAGGCTCCGGCATCGGCGTGATTCCTGACCAACCCGACATCCGCCAGTACCGCCTGTCGGTTGAGCCAGAGAATATTATCCGGCTTGATGTTTCGATGCATCAGCTTATGTCGGTGCAGCTCCTTCAATCCGGCAAGCAGTTCCACTGTCATTGCCATAACTTCCGAAGCCGGTAAAGGCCCTCGTGAACTCAACCGATGCGCCAGCGTATCGGCGGAATATCCCTCTCCGGGAGTGAGATTATCGGCCGGCGGCACGGTGTAATAGAGCCGATTGTCCACTTTGTCGATATGCAGGATCGGCAGCAGATTCGGGTGACGGCAGGAACGGAAACGGATCAGCCTGGCCAGTTCTTTTTGCATCGCCTTTCCGGTTCCCATCAGAAGCTTCAAGGCAACCGTCTGGCCGGAGAAGAGATTTTCCGCCAGGAATACCTGACCGAAAGAACCCTTGCCGCATTGCTCCAGCAACCGGTAAGCGCCGATGACATCGCCCGTTTTATATTCCATTTTCCGGCAGCTCCAAAGTCGGATCGGCTGCGTTGATTTCAGCGATAATATGTTTCAATTTCTGAACGCAGCGGGTACGGGCGATATAAACCTGATTCTTCGTGATTCCGAGTTGACTGATGACCTGATCGATCGGCATTTCCTGCACCATGTAGAGTTCAAAGGCGCAGTAGGTAATCGGCTCCACTTCCTTTCGGAGAAGTTCCATGGCGTCATGCAGGATCAACGCGCGCCATTCGTACAATAACGCGGTATTCAAGATGTCGTCCGGGCCGTCATCCGCATCTGCGGGATCTTCCGGAAGAGTCTCCACTGATTGGCTTACCGGAGGACGCTTCCGCAGAATATCGATGATTTTACCGTGAATGATCCTGCCGAAATAGGTACGAAACCGGGCAATTCCCGGATCGAACACGAAGGTTTTGGAGTTCTGAAAGAAGCGGAACATGACCTCCTGGAGCAAGTCGTCACATTCGGTGTCAGTCAGTCCTTTCAGGCGACCGAGCGAAATAATGATTTCCGAATAGCGAGCAATAAACTCCTCCCAGGAGACTTCATCTCCCCCGGTCATCTTTTCCAATAAGGTTTGGGATGTTTCTGGATACTTCAAGCTGCTGCTCCGTTTTGAATTGGTTAACATATCGCAAAGGATTCCGTTTTCAAGTCCTTGTTTCCTACTTGTCGGAATAAGGGCAAAAATCTCCCGTTATTTCCACAGATTTCTGATCGTTTTACGCTGTTTCAATGGCTCCCTGTATCACTGTACAGGGGCATCGATTCAGACATGAAATCGAGGAAGAAACGGTTCTCGAATCGCTCGCTTTAGGTAAGCAGGAAGCGTATTGCCAACGAGGGCAATACGCTTCCTTGCACGTAGTTTAGAAACGGTATTTCTTCAACACCGGATGCTTTCGGCAGAGCAATTGCCAGTCATCTTCCGAGAATTGGTTAATGACCGGGCATCGCTCGATGTAGTCCGGCAGATGAAACAACAAGTTCCACCAGTAGGAAACTGGAAAGCGTTCCCAGCAGTTACAATGAGGTTCGAAATCGCAACTGTTTCGCAGCATGAGCAACCAGTCATAGAGGGAGAAACAGCTCCAATCTTTGATATAGGCTGCTGATTCGGGTGAACCCACCAGAAAAACGGCCTGTATTGTCGGATGTTTGGGACTTGGACAATAGGATATCAGGCGCGGCTGAACCGAGAGCAATTCCGCCCATTCATTTATCGAGAAATTTTTCCAACAGCGGCAGTAGGCCGCAAGCTGTGGCTGCTTGGCCAACAACTCGCTCCATTGCAGCGTTCCCCATTCCAAAACACAGGGGCATTCTTGGAACAAATGCGGAGCCGATTGCAGCACAATGTTCCACGCAGAAGCGTTCCACGTTTGGAAGTCGCAATAGTCCCGAAGCTGCGGCGATGCGGCTAGTAACTTTCCCCACTCTTCAGCGGAAAAACGCCAGTCCGGGCAAGACTGTACGAATATCTTACAACGGAGTCATTGCTCCTATTGTCAATTTCAGGCTGTTTTTCTTCTGATTTTTTTGTGTGTCAAATGCCATGGAAAGTTGACTCAAATGTATTGTTTTTAGATTGCCAGGTATACATAAATATCAATGATAATAGCTTATAATCAAATAATTATAATTCAAATTTTACCTTTTATAGTTGCAATAATATTACTTTTATATTTGAGAGAAATTATTTTTAATACTGTATAAATATAATTTTATATAACCTCAAGAGAATTTACAGGAATCATCTCTGTTTTCGGATTATTTCACGGAAATGAACAACTCTAATGCTGTTCTCGGAATACGAGTGCTGCGTGCGGAGATTTTGATGACACCCAGCCAGCCTTCCCGAATGTAACGGAAGATTGATTTTGGATGGCAACCGAGTAGTTCGGCAGCCTCCTTTACAGTATATAATTTCTCCGGCACTTCCGGTCGGCTTTCGCCACCGGAAGCCGCCAGTTTCAGAAGTTCATTCAAGCGTCTGCCGTCAAGCAGGCCGTTTTTCACGGCTGGGGCCAAAAAGTCTTTGACCACTTTGATCTCTTCCGGGGTCAGGAGCATGTCACCCTCCGTTGCTGTCGACTTGACCAGTTATGACCCGGGGAGCGGCTCATTTTACTGCTGTTCCGGTATCTTTGAAGTTGAGGAATCTGATGCCATCGATTTCCGGCGTCAGATCACCGGAATAGATGACGAAACCGGGCTGGAATTTTTCCGACAGCTTGCGGAACTTCAGAAGGTTTTTGCAGAAGTCCTTGTTCCAGGTCATGCCGCCTTTGATCTCCACCGGAATCAGCGTTTGATTGTTCTTGCGGAACAGGAGGTCGGCCTCCAGCCCCTGCGAATCCCGAATGAAATACAATTCCGCCGTCTCGCCCGTGTTGAAGCGTTGTTTCAGCGCCTCAATGACTACCATGTTTTCAAAGAGTCCGCCGAACAGCGGATCACGGGCAACCTGTTCAGGAGAGTTGATGCCCAATAGCCATGTCGCCAGACCGACTTCCGTAAAGTAGAGTTTTTTGCTCTTGATCAGGCGTTTGCCGAAGTTCTCGTAGTAACCCGGCAATTGAAAGACGATAAAGCTGGCTTCCAGTACGGAAAGCCACTGGGCGAGCGTCTGTGACGATACGCCCACATCCCCCGCCAGTGAAGCCATATTGACCAGTTGTCCAACCCGGCCCGCCAGCAGCTTCACGAATGTTTCAAACTGGCTGAGGTCCTTGATATTCAGCATCTGGCGCACATCCTTCTCCACATAGGTCGAGAAGTAATCGCGGTAAAGGTTCTTCGGATCAAGCGTTGTGTCGTAAAGACGCGGCATGAAGCCGGAATAGAGGTACTGATCTCGCTCCAGTGTAATGCCGGAGGCAGTCATCTCGGAAATGGAGAGCGGCAGCAGTTGCAGAATGCCGGTACGCCCGGCCAACGACTGCGAAACTCCGGCCCCCAAAGCCGGTTGATGGCTGCCGGTCAGGATATACTGCCCATAGCTTTTGTCTTCATCCACTGCGGTTTGAATGAAGCTCAACAGCTTCGGGACGCGCTGGATTTCATCGAAGATGACCGGCGGTGCGTAGCTCTTCAGAAATCCCCTGGGGTCGGCCTCGGCCATCTGCCGGATATCGAAATTCTCCAAACTGACGTACCGGTGCTGCGGGAACGTCATCTTTGCAAGGGTAGTCTTGCCGGACTGCCGGGGGCCGGTAATCGTGACCACCGGATACATGGCGGCCAACTTGAGCAGTTGTTGTTGTATTTCACGCTGAATCATCGGACTTCCCCTTGGTAAGCATGGTTATTTTCCTCTTCTGCAATACAATAGCATTTTCTATGCGGATTTCAAGTCGCATTTTATATTTGTTTGATTTTGGATTGAGCAGCAGTAATCTGCTCGGAGGACAACACGCCTGAAACAATTCGTTTTGCCGGACGGGAAAGGTTGAATTTTTTCATCCGTTTTCGGAGCGCTGTACCCGTCACACCGAAAACCTGACCAATGGCCTCAATGGTGTAATCAGGGAGAAGATATTGTAAACGCTCCGGGGTAATGGCAAGAGCATTTTCCGGCTCCGGAAGTGCTTCCGCCTCGATGATATCGGCGGGGATAGACTGATGTTCAGAAAGCAATTGTTCTTGCAAACACTGAAGTTGTGACAGATCTGCTGTGTCGATGAACTGATGCAGTTTGCGCCGTAAAGCGGCAACCTGTGTACTTGGGGCTTCTTTTCCAATGGCCGGAAGCGTGTTGATGGCACGTTGTGCCGCAAGCTGATCCATGTGGTAGTAGTGCCGGGTCATGGCCGGGCTGCCGTGCCCGACGATCTCTTGGACGATCGCCATTGGGACTCCGGCATTGGCGCAAAAGCTGACGAAGCTGTGACGGAAAGAGTGCGTGTCGTACTGGCAGATGCGCCGCTTCACCTTCTCTTTGCCGTTGCCGAGTTTCTTGGTACGGACATGCTCGGGAGCAGCGATGGTAGCGTCAAGCCCGATGGAATTGATCAATTTGCTGATATCCTTACCGATTCCGGAGGGATTCTTCCGATAACGTTCGGCGATTTCAGGAAGGATGTAACTGTTTTCGCTATGCCAGGCTTCGGCTTCGAGCAATGCCTGGCGAAGCTGCGGATGCAATGGAGCATCCTGTAGCCACTTGCCGGAGCGAGCTGCTGAAAAATCCGATTGACTTCTTCGGCTGTGAAATCTTGGTGGCTCTGCGGATTCTCACTCTTTTTGGAGATTCGGGCAAAAGGATTCTCCATGCCGTCCTCTTTGAGCACGATCCGGAAGATCAATTGCAGCGCTTGGCGATAGCTGTTATAGGTGGCCTCGAAAATCCCGGTTCCCCAAAGGTAGGCCATGAATGCAGCGGCGGTGTCCGCATCAATCCAGCTGGCATCTTCGGCACGACGGTTCTTCTTCAGCCACGTAGTGAATCGGTCACAGAAAATCTTGTACTTCTTCAGGGTGCCGGGGCCACTGTCCGGGCGTTCCGGGCTGGATTCAAAAGCAGTCCAGATGTCGGAAAGGCTGAGCCGGGTCCGATTGATGATCTTTTTGGCCTCCGCTACCTTCACCATCAGTTCAGCTTTGGATTCGATGGCGGTAATCTTTGGGATTCCGGCGAGAAATTCGGCAGCGGCTTTCTCTGCTATCGACTTTTCTGTAATGGCTTGATCCACACCTTTATCGGCTTTGGCAGTCAAGGTTTTCTTTTTGCGCTTGCCGCTGACTGGATCAATGTACATTAAAACATAACGTCCGCGATAGAGATAGGCACTGCCTGCATTGTTTCCACGCCGTTTACCTTCCTTGAGTCTGCCTATGTTACCTTCCCTCGCTCTCACTGGTTTCCGCTCGTTTGCACACGTGGGAATGATATTCCAATTTTGGTGCAATTGCAACCTATTTGCAACCCAAAACATTAAAATAAGCTCAAAACTAATTCACTCGTATGAATAGGTCATCGGTTCGATTCCGATTATTGGCTCCAATTTGATCTTATCAGCCAGGCGTTTACACCGCTTGGCTCTTTTTATGCCGAAATTGCGAAAGATACCATCCGCCACCACCGTTTACGCTCAAACACCAAATCATAGACATACAATAGACTGACATTAGTTTTTGCTGGTCAAAACTTGTTTTGTAATGATGTCAGCGGTATCGGTGAAATTGACAAAACGGGTCTCCTTGATTGTCGGAGTCAAATCCCCGGAATAAATGACTGCACCGGGTTTGGCATTCGGCACTAGAGAGCGGAACTTGGTGATAGCTTCAGTAAAATCAGGATTGTAGCTCCGGGCGGCTTTGATTTCCATCGGCAGGAGTTCCCGGTTTTCATTGAGCAGCAGATCAATTTCCATACCTTTGCTGTCCCGATAAAAATAGAGTTCTCCTTCTTTGCCCGCATTATATCGGGCTTTCAGGGCTTCGACCACCACCATGTTTTTGAATAATCCACCGAGAAGCGGATCTCGTGCCACCTGTGATACATCCTTAATTCCAAGCAGGTAGGTAGCCAAGCCGACTTCGGTAAAATAAAGTTTCGGAGTTTTCACCAACCGCTTGCCGAAATTCTGGAAATAACACGGCAACCGGAACACAATATGGCTTGCCTCCAATACCGAGAGCCATTCGGAGAGCGTCGAAACGGAAACGCCCACATCATTGGATAAACTGCTGAGGTTGACCAATTGTCCGACCCGACCAGCCAGCAATTTGATGAACAACTCAAAATTCAAGCTGTTGCGGAGATTGATTAACTGCCTGGCATCTCGTTCTATATAAGTCATATAGTAGTTGCGGTACAGCAATTCCGGTTCAATATTGGAATCGTAGAGTTCCGGCATGAATCCCTTGAAGAGATATTCATCCCGATCCATCTGAATGCCCGCCTCAGTTAATTCCTGAATGGAAAGCGGAAGCAGTTGCAGAATCGCCGTCCGTCCTGCCAAGGATTGCGAAACCTCGGCTCGAAGATTCGGCTGCTGACTGCCGGTCAGAATGAATTGACCTTTTTTCTTCTTGTCCCGATCGACAATCACCTGAATATAACTGAGAAGTTTGGGAACCCGCTGAACTTCATCAATGATTACCGGAGCAGAATATTGCTCCAGAAACTCCTTGGAGTCTCTTTCCGCAAGCAAGCGGACATCCGGGTCTTCAAGGTTGACATACTTATAGTCCGGAAACTGTAATTGAACAAGAGTTGTTTTACCTGCCTGTCTCGGTCCGGTAATCGTAATTACCGGAAACTTCGTAGCTAGATCAGCCAATACCCCTTGAATTTTTCTCTTGATCATATTCCTATCCTCCATGACGACAATAATATATCGCCACAAGAACAAATTTCAAGTTAAATCGAAAATTTGTTTCAGCCAAAGCCTGTACTAAAACCAAAGACACCTATTCATATCCAGGTCTTTACTTTACTTTTCAGTAAATTTATTGCGATAGATAAGTCATTTTACTAGAATTTATCGCTTCCTTCGCCGCCGAGTTCCTGCGGTATCCATGTGCCCGAAGAAACCAACAACTAAAACTTGTTTTTCGATACAAGCTCCCCAATATATCCGAGTAGAGTCATCATCCAATTTTATATGAGGGGTTATCTCAACATCATGGCCTTCAAATTTGATTTTTCGGCCATTCATGAGCTTCTTGTGTTTTTGAGTGGCCTGAGATTCCGCCATTGCTAGTCTTCTACCGGAAAGCCTTTCAAATTCCTGCTCAATGTTACCTTGCCGTTTGCCAGCGATACACCAATCCCACAGAAAGGTGTGCATTGTTACAAGCGTGTTCCAAAACGTTTCCGTATCCTTAAATGTCGAATCAGCTAAATTTTCCATAGCATCAGCAGTAAAAACGATATGACCGGGAAAAAGCTTTTGGAACCAATGTAACGCCATTTCTAACGAGTTTGGATAATTATAGAAGCATTTATCAGCCGTAACTTGGGGATGATGTTGTTTCTTTTCCGTCAATTGATGTTGGAGATTTTCGATTTTAGAATTTAAACGTGATTCTTGACCTTCATATTCCTCACATTTTCCCTGCAGTTCTCCAATCTTTCCCTCTAATTCATCAACTCGCTTTTGTAAATCATCATTGTCCTTCCATAACATTTCATTAAATTGTTGAATTTCATCAATAGAAGATGCTTCACCCTTCTTTCGATTTTTCAGTTCAATAATTCGTTGCTTTCTGAAAAATGAAATTACTTCATCTGGTGAAAGCGGGTAGTTACTATGATAGCTTAGGTTTTTTCTTAATACAGCATCTGCAAATAGTTTTTCGGCATCTTCCTGTCCTAGTTGCAACAGCTTTTTGCCTGTAACAAAACGATGGCGGAACGAGGCGGTTGGGGAGTTATTGTCTACGCCTTGCAGATATAAGCGAACAGCACCATCATATGTGAAAAGCTTTCGACCGAGCATCACTCTAAATTCATCAAGAATATCATTATTTTTAGGAGGAAGTACGAATACTTGAGCTGCTCCCTGAAGACGTTTGGCTAACTTTTCTGGATCAACCAAGTAATTTCCTGATTCTTTCACTGGCGTTATTAGTATAACCGGACAGCTACGAGCTAAGTCGTCCAAATGGGAACGAAACCGATCGCCATCACCCAAGTGTAAAAGTGTTGCATTACCAGAAAATTCAGCGTTACCAGAATAGCTGATCATGGTTGAAGAAGTCAAAATACGTTTTACGATATTGGGAGTTGTGGGGACTGGCGTTGGGGGCATTTCGCCTAAATAATTTGCATCAATATTATAGGTCGTTTGTACTTGAAAGAAAATATCGGCAGATTGATTTTCAAATAAACCAATATATGTATACCATTTTCGGAAAGGATAATCCCGATCGGGTTGTTCATGTAATAACGCCCAAACTCGATTTTTCCGTTCATACTCTTCTGCATAAGCAGTTTTAATAAAAAATGGACCAAAGTGTTCGCTTCCTCCATTCTCAAACCACTTATCATACATGCCATTAATCGGCAGTCTATGAGCTCTAGGTTGATATGCAGCCCAAGAACGAACTTGGTTTAAAAGCTCTTGCCACAAATTGATCTGTTGATTTTTCCTTGAAGGACGGACAAAAAAACCACAGCGATAATGTAATGTTCCTACCTGCATTTACTATTCTCTTGTATTATTTTTCAAAATTCTATTTCTTACAAATTGCGTCAAACGTGTTTTCCCATTGTGGATTAGCAATGGAATTTCCAGCTTTTCTGCTAATTCATTGGCATAACATATTTCCATCTTTTGGAAAGCCTTAATTTTATCATACCACAGCGAGCAGAAAAACATCATCAGGATATGCCAAATAATGGCATACTGACAAGCCGTTTTTCTGCAAGACGCTGTTGGTAAAGTGGTAGTTCAGATGGGACGTCTGTATTCAGTTGTAGAATTTATTTCTTAATTTGCTTTGGTTTACTTCCTTTCCATATAAGGTAAAACTCCTGTAATGTACTTCAGAAATTCGTCAATGCAAATTCAACTGATACTGCATTTCTCTTTTTTTTACAACGTCCTGCTGTTTCGGCGAAGGCGGGGCAATGAATCAGAGTTGTTTTACAATACCTGCATATATCTTGTTGTTATTGAGGTCTTTGTTCCAGAAGTTCATTTTTTCCGCTATTGGCAGGTCAATGAGTGAAAATTTATTTTCCCGCCTGCGACATTTCCGACCGTCCATCTTTCTCCTTTTGCTGTTTCACGGTAAAAGAAAATCCCTTTCGCTTTGCAGTGTGATACACTGCCGGAAAGGGATTTCTTGCATGAAGAAAACGGAAAAATCAAAAAAATCGCCGGATTTCCGCGTTATTGCGTGTCGCTGGCGCTGTCCACGTGGGCCTGGGCGGCGGCGAAGGCCTGGAGGCGGTTCGGCAGGAAGCGGCTCCAGGAGACCGGAGCGTAGACCGGCGGGGGCATGCCGTCTTCCGGAAGCTGTCGGGTCATGCGGCGGGCGAGCCAGAAGCCGATTCCTCCGGCAAGAACGTCGGCGATCAGCCGGGCGGCGAAGAGCGCTTCGAGCGAATGCAGATAGAGCGCCAGCAGCGACAGCGGAATCATCAGCCCGAGAATGCGCAGCGCGTTCAGCCACGCCGCCACGGCGGGACGGCCGCAGCCGGTGAAGAAGAATCCCGAGTAGCGGTGGATTTCGATCATGCCGAATCCCCATGGAATAATGTACATGCAGAGCGTCATGATCTTCTGCACATCGCGGTCCGGCGAGAAGAAGCGCACCAGCACCGGGGCCGTGAAGAAGTAGATCACCGCCATCGCCAGCAAAAACAGGAACGCGAAGCGCATCGAAAAACGGCGGCAGACGCGGATGCGGCTGTAGAGCCGGGCGCCGTAGTTCTGGCCGACCATGGAAAGTAGCGGAATGCCGAGCGCCATCGGGAAGATGAAAGCGACCATTTCAAGCCGTCCGGCCGCGGCGGTCGCGGCGACGGCGGTGTCGCCGAAGGCGGCGGTGATCCGCGTGATGATCGCCGAACCGATCGGCATCATCAGCATGCCGATGGAGGCGGGGACGGCGAACCGGATGATCAGCTTCCATGAGCTTTTAAGCCGTTTCCACGGAATCCGCTCGAAGCGGAGCAGGCCGTGGCGCCTGTAAAGGATCGTCAGCACCGCGATCGTCGCGACGAGCTGCGAGCCGATGGTCGCCAGCGCCGCTCCCCGGATGCCCATCGCCGGAACCGGTCCCCAGCCGAAGATGAACAGCGGGTCGAAAACCACGTTGATGATCATGCCGACGATCATCATGCCGCTGGCCACCTTGGAGTCGCCGGCGGCGATCAGCAGGTCGTTGCCGGTCATCGACAGCGAGGCGGTCGCACAGCCGAAATACCAGATGTTCATATAGCCCTTGACCTGTTCGAGGGTTTCGCCGGTCGCACCGAATTTTTCGAAGATCCAGCCGGTCGTGCTCATGCCGAGCAGCGCAAGCACGAGGGAGATCGCGAAGATCAGCAGTACGCCGGAGGTGACCAGCTTGGCCGCCTTGGATTTGCGCCCGCCGCCGAGCGCCTGGGCCGAAGTGGTCATCACGCCGGAGGCGAGGCCGTGGAACAGGCAGCCGATCAGCATGATGACCGGGAAGGTGAACCCCATCGCGGCAAGCGGCGACTTGCCCAGCTGCCCGACGAAATAGGTGTCGGCGATGTTGTAGCCGGACATCGCCAGAGTTCCGGCCAGCATCGCGAAGCCGGTTTTGAGCATGGTTCCCTCGATGGAACCGCGGGTGTAGGCGGCATTGTCTTTTTTCAGCATGATTTATGCCCTTTCGGCCTGCGGAGTGTGGAGAGAAAGGTGCCGACCGTTTCGATTGCGGCGAGTTCCGCCGGAGTTGCCGCTTGAAACAGCTGCTCGACCCGGCTGCGGAAATTCCGGTCGATTTCGTCGAGCGATTTGCGGATTTCCGGATCGACGGTGAGCCGGATGCTGCGGCGGTTTTCCGGATTGAGCTCCCGGTGGACGATGCCGGCCCGGACCAGTTTGTCCACTGCCGCGGAAGCGGCCGGAGCCGAAAGCCCGGTGTGGTGCATCACATCCTGCAGCGCACAGGGCTGGTGGTTCATGATCACGATCAGTTGATTGAGCTGACGCGGGCCGAATTGCCCGAGCGGATCATCCGACTGGCGTTGCTCCCAGTAATCGATCACGCACTGCCGCCGCAGTTCTTCGACCAGCGCGTGCATGGTGAAGAATGGTTCGAGATTCATATCATTTCCATAATTTAATTGTTTTGTTTTGGAAGCGTAATATAGTATGGATTCAATAAAATTCAATGGGGCGAAACAGGTTTCTGTGGAAATTTCGGCGGAAACGGAGTATCTTAATAGATCACATTCCGACAGAGGAGGAGTTTGCCGTGATCAGATTGATTGCAGTCGATATGGATGGAACGCTGCTGGACAGCTCGCACCGGTTGCCGCCGGGGCTGTTCCCGGTGGTTCGTGAGTTGAAGCGTCGTGGCGTGCGTTTCGCGGTGTCGAGCGGGAGGCAGTATTACAATTTGCTGAAGCTGTTCGAGCCGGTGCGCGATGAAGTGACCTTCATCTGCGAAAACGGCGCGATCGTGTTTGAGAATCACCGGAACGTTTATTGCAGCGAGATCGGATTCGACCGGCTGGTGGAACCGCTCCGGGCGATCCGGGCGATCAGGGGGGCTGAGCCGGTTTTCTGCGGCCTCAAATCCGCTTATGCCGAAAGCCGCGATCCGTTTTTTCTCGAAAACGCCTGCCGCTACTACGAGCGGCTCGAAATCGTGCCGGATATTCTGGAGGCGGCAAAGCAGGACAAAATCTGCAAGGTCGCGGTGTTCGATGCGGTCGACGCGGAGAGCAACTGTTATGTGCGGTTGGAACGGTTCCGGGACGGTTTCATGGTGATCCTCTCCGGCAGCCGCTGGGTGGACCTGATGAATCCGGGCGTGGACAAGGGCGTGGCGATCGAGGCATTGCAGCGGCAGTTCGGGATCGCTCCGGCCGAGTGCATGGCGTTCGGAGATTACCTGAACGATTGCGGCATGATGCGCGTATGCGATTACAGCTATGCGATGGCGAACGCCCATCCCGGACTGAAAGCGGTCTGCCGTTTCGAGGCGAAATCCAACGACGAAAACGGCGTGCTGGAAAAAATCCGGGAGTTTTTCCCGGAGCTTTGATTCTTTGCGGCGATTTGACTTTTCCGCAATTCCTGCTATAGATAAAGGAGACGGGGGGCGAACGAAAAGGAGGAGATCGCATGGACCGCAAAGAATTGAACCGCTATCTGCCGCCGGAGTATCGCGACTTCAACGACTGGTGCGCGCATATTCCGAAATACAACAGCGGCCTGACCGCGAAAATCGACGCATTCAATCTGCCGGAACATCCGGAGAGCTGGAGCCGGGAGAAGCTGTATGAGATCGTGCTCTGGGAGTTGAACCGCTATCCGCAGATTGACGACGCGCTGTTCGCCGAGCTGGGCAGGATCGCCGGGTTGAAACGCGCCGACGCCCGTAAAGCCGCGCCGACGCTGAAAAAGCTTTTGCAGTGCCGCAATGTGGGGCTGACGATGGCGACGGCGATTCTGCGCTTCATCAATCCGGCGGTGTTCCAGACCATGAACCGTCGCAATTTCCATGTGGTGCTGGGGAGCGAGGAGGAGTATCCCGACCCGCCGGCCAAGCTGACGCCGGCGTTTCTCGACCGGGTCTGCGACTGCTATTTCCGTTATCTGGAGGCATTGCGCGAGCTGACTGGCGACGGCTTCGATTTCGAAGTGGCGGACCGGATGCTCTACCAGGTGGACAAGGCTTCCGGCCGCAAGCTCTCCTGAACCTGTCAGGTTGGCGACTGCGTTATTTCCGCAACCATACGAATGTGCTCAAAGACGACCCGGGCTGACCGATAGAGCTGCTGAAAGCACGGCGGCGGGAAGTGTGTTGGTACCGGCGGAGCGAACGATAAGAGCTGATATGCCGGATCGTATGCGAAACGGCAATCGGGCTGTGAAAATCCAATAAGCCTCACTTGTTCATGAAATACAGGGGCATGCTCCAGGCATAGTTGCCGTCCCGGTCGCGGAGCTGACAGCGCAGATAGCGCTGCGGCGGACGGTCGCGCAGGTCGACCCGGAGCGAGGTGGTTTCGGTGCCGGGGGAATCGGGAACCCGGCCGCAGTAACCGCGGGCTTGGGAGGTCAACAGGATCGCTTCCGCACACGGAGTGAATTCCGCCTCAAAAATACCGTCCTTGTAACTTAAACGGTGAAATTCTGGCCCCTGCGAGGCGTAGAAATCGCCCGCTTTCAATGCGGCCAGCAACGCCTGCGGAGTATTGTTTTCGGCGCAGATCATCGTCCAGCCCCGGAACAGGTCGCTGGTGCGGTGCATATCGTCCACTGCCAGCGCCGTGCAACGTTTCCCGGCATCGAGAATTTCATCCCACAGCTGCATATTGTACGCCTTGCCGATGTAGCGGGTGCTGGTGTTGTAGACTTCGGTGCCGCAGACGCCGGACAGGGTCATGACCTCGGCGGAGGTGAACCCGCACCAGTAGGGATGGGCGGCGAAGACGATGCCTCCGGCGGCGTTGACCGCATCCACCGCCTGTTGACCGGATTCGAATTCGCCCGGAAAACTTTCCGGCACGCCGAGCGCCAGCAGATGCCACCGGATACCGCGCGGCCCATTCGGATGCAGTTCGATGCCGGAGAGCAGCGTGAGTCCGCCGCCGTCGTAGCCGGAAACCGGATTGGTTTTGCGGTGGTCGGTGAAGGCCAGCACACTGTAGCCGTGTTCCCGGTAGAGCCGGATCACCTCCTGCGGCGGAAATTCGCCGTCGGAAAGGGTGGAGTGGGTGTGCAGATTGGCTTTGTAGCTGTGCAGTCGGCGTCCGTAGAAATCCATGATGATGAAATCCTTACCGTTGGTTTTCCGTTTCGCGCACGAAGTAGAAGGCGATCAAGGTTCCCGGTGCGCCGGAGTCGTTTTCCGGCACGTGCGGCAGCGTCCCGTCGAAGTAAAGCGCGTCGCCGGGGGTGAGTTCCACGACTTCGTCGCCGAGCCGGTAGCGAAAACGGCCGTCGAGGATGTACAGCAGCTCGTCGCCTTCGGTGGAGACCGGTTCGCCTCCGCTGCCGCACGGAATGGTCACGTACATCATCTGCATATTCACGGCGGAAAGCGAGGTTTCGAAGATCATCCGGTAGTGCAGATGACGCCCCTCCTCGCGTTCGACCGTTTTCTGTTCTTCCGGGCGGACGAGCAGCCAGCGTGCCTTGCTGCCGAGCGTCATGTCTCGGAAGAATTCCGCAAGATCGGTTTCCAGTGCGGCGGCGATGTCCACTAGCACCGGCAGCGACGGAATCGTCCGGAAATTTTCGATCTTGGAAAGCAGCCCGGCGGTCAGTCCGGTCCGGTCGGCCAGGGTCTGCAGCGTCATCTTCCGCTCTTTCCGGGCCATCTTGATCCGGGTGCCGAGGGCGATCAGTTGTTCACGCATGGTTTCGGAGCTCCTTTACAGGTTCTTTGTTATATATTATATTGAATTATTGTAAAAATACAAGATGGAAATTTGATAAATATTAAAAAATCCGTTTGCTTTCTCAAAAATATTGAACTATTGTAAAAATAAATCCGATAAAATTAACAAATAGTAACAAGAGGCGATGATGGCGATTCTGCTGGCGCTGGGGTGTCTGATCTGTTCGGCGTTGAATGATTTTCTGTTCAAACTGTTCGCGGGCCGCCAGGGGCCGCGCGGCATGTTCATCACGGTCATCGGCTGCGTATGGCTGCTGGCTCTGCTGGCGATGCCGGTGGAATGGGAACGCAATACCGAAGCAACCGTGCTGTGGGGAATGATTTCCGGCTTCTTTTCTCTGACGGCCAACCTGCTGCTGATCGAAGCGATGGAACATCAGAGCGCCGGGATCTGTTCGACCATATACCGGCTCAATCTGGTTGCGGTGGTGATCGGGGCCTGCTGGCTGCTGGGCGAAACGTTGACGGCGATTCAGGGCTGCGGGGTCGTATTCGCGGCGGCGACGGTGTGTTGTTTCCTGTCGTGGGAAAAACACGGCGGGGAGCGGACGGCGTGGCTCGGCTTCTGGCTGGTGCTGATTGCGTCGCTGCTGCGCGCCGGGATGGGGCTGAGCTACAAATACGGATTCCGGCAGGGGGCTGATCCGAATGGCGTAGTGCTGCTGAACAGCCTGTTCTGGATTGCGGGCGGAGTCGTTTACTCGTTCTGCCGGGAGAAAATGCCGGGGCGGAAACCGGATTGGCGGTTGCTCGGCTTCGGCGTCCTCTCCGGGATTCTGGTGACGGGGATCGTGTTTTTCATGGCGGCGGCGTTGCGCTGCGGCAAGGCGAGCGTGGTGCTGCCGATTGCGCAGATGAGCTTTCTCGGCACGCTGGGGCTGAGCGCGGCGATCCTGAAGGAAAAGCTCGATTGGCGCAAATGCGCCGGTATCGGCTGCGGTATGCTCGCGATTCTGTTCCTGAGCATCGAAGGCTGAATCAGTCCAGCTTCTTTTTGAAGAACCAGCCGGCGAAAAGCAGCGAGACAACGGTCAGCGCGACCAGCGGCAGCAGGTTTTCCAGCGCGACGCTGAACGGCATCGCCTTCAGGAAGATGCCGCGGATGATGACCAGAAAGTAACGCAGCGGGTCGAGCAGCGACAGATATTGCAGCCACTGCGGCATGTTTTCGACCGGCGTGGCATAGCCGGAGATCATCACCGCCGGAACCGCGAACGCGAAAGCTCCGAGAATCGCCTGCTGCTGGGTCTTGCACAGCGCGGAGATGAAAAGTCCGATTCCGGTCACGGAGGTGATGAAGATCACGATCGACAAATAGAGCAGCCCGCCGCTGCCGGTGAAGGGGAGCCGGAAGCACCAGACCGCCGCGAGGATCATGCCGGTCGCCTGAACGAGGCCGATCAGCAGCGACGGCACGGTCTTGCCGATCAGGATCTCGGTGCTGCTCAGCGGCGAAACCAGAATCTGGTCGAAAGTGCCGAACTCCCGTTCGCGCGCGACCGACAGCGCCGGGATGGTGATTCCCATGACCATGCACAGAATGCCGATCAGGCAGGGGAGCGTGAAATACATATAGTCGAGGTTCGGGTTGTACCAGTTGCGGACCAGCAGCGGCTGAAGTTCGGCGGCCTGCCCGGTATCGGCGCGGAACGAGGCGAGAATCCGGTTCGCGTAGCCGTTCACGATCTGGGCGACGTTGCTGCGGCGTCCGTCGAAGAGCAGTTGCACCTTGACCGGTTCGCCGGCGGCGAGCTTGCGGCTGAAGTCGTCCGGGATGGAGAGCACCATCACCCCTTTCTGCGCGTCGAGGAACTGTTTCAGGCTGCGCGGATTGTCGAGGCTGGTCAGCTTGATGAAGGAGGGGGAGAATTCAAAGCGCCGCACCAGCTGCCGCGACGCTTCGCCGGAGTCGCGGTTGTAGACGCCCATCGAGATGTTCTTGACCTCCAGCGTCGAAGCGAAGGAGAAGACGACCAGCTGCATGATCGGCGGCACGATGATGATGATCCGGGTTTTCCGGTCGCGCAGCAGGATTTGCAGCTCTTTGACGATCAGGGTTTTGATTCGGTTCCACATCGCGGTTACTCCAAATTGGGCCGGGTCAGGAGAAAAGTCAGCCCCAGCAGCAGCGCGCCGACCGCTGCCATGTAGGCCATATTCGGAATCAGCAGCGCCGGAACGTTCCCGACCAGGAAAAGGCTGTGCAGACAGGTGATGAAGTATTTGGCCGGTATGATGTTGCAGATGTACTGGATCCAGGCCGGCATCGAACTGATTTCAAAGATGAAGCCGGAGAGCATCAGGCTCGGCATGAAAGCCGCCAGAAACGCGATCTGGCAGGCGACGAACTGGTTTTTCGCGACGGTCGAGATGAAAAGCCCCAGCCCCAGCGCCGAAAACAGGAACACCGCTCCCGACGCGCCGAGGAGCAGGAAGCTCCCCCGGAACGGCACGTGGAACACCAGAATGATCGCCGCCACCGACAGCGTCAGCGACAGCATCCCGAGCAGAAAATACGGAACCAGCTTGCCGAGCAGCAGTTCGCCGCGGGTCACGGCGGTGCTGAGCAGCGCTTCCATCGTGCCGCGCTCCCATTCGCGCGAGATCACCAGCGCGGTCAGCAGCGTGCCGATCAGCGTCATGATCAGCGCCAGCGCGCCGGGCAGCAGGAAGTGGCGGCTCTCCAGCTCCGGGTTGTACCAGATGCGGGTTTCGGAGTCGGGCGTCGGCGTGAGCGTTCCGCCGGTCAGCGCCTGATGCTGGCCGAACCAGACCGCCCAGACTCCCTGCGCGTAGTTCTGCACGAAATTGGCGGTGTTGGGCTCGCTGCCGTCGGTGATGACCTCCAGCGGCTTGATTTCGCCCTGCCGGAGCTTTTCCCCGAACCGGCGCGGAATGATCACGATTCCCCGGATATGGCCTGCCACCAGATCGCGCTCGAAGGCGCGGCGGTCGGCGCTGACCCGGCTTTCGAAGTGGGAGTTGGCGAGAAAGGCTCCGGCCAGCGAACGGGCCGGGGCGGAGTCGTCCTCAAGGATCACCGCGATTTTCAGGTGGTTCATATCGAGCGACACCGCATAGGTGAAGATGATGATCAGGATGATCGGCAGCACGAAGGCGATCAGGATGCTGCTCGGATCGCGGACGATCTGGCGGCACTCCTTGCTGAACAATGCGGCGAAGCGGCTGAATTTCATCGGGACGCCTCCTGCCGGTCGGACTCCTGCACCAGCCTGATGAAAGCGTCCTCCATCGACGGATCGGGACAGTCGGCGGACCTGACCTGTTCCTTGAGTTCGTCGGGCGTGCCGGTGGCGATCGCGCGCCCGCGATAGACGAGGGCGATCCGGTCGCAGTATTCGGCTTCGTCCATGAAATGGGTGGTGATCAGCACCGTGACCCCCTTGTCGACCAGCGCATTGATATGCGTCCAGAACTCCCGGCGGGTGACCGGCGAAACGCCGGAGGTCGGTTCGTCGAGGAAGAGCACCGCCGGCTTGTGCATCACCGCGCAGGCCAGCGCCAGCCGCTGCCTGATGCCGAGCGGCAGGTCGCCCGCGTTCGCTTTCAGGTAGGGGGCGAAATGGAACGCATCGACCATGCCGTCGATCTCCCGGTCGCGGTCGCGGCCGGTCAGCCCGTAGATTCCGGCGAAGAAACGCAGGTTCTGCAGCAAATTCAGCCCGTCGTACTGGGAAAATTTCTGCGCCATGTAACCGAGCTGCCGCCGCGCCTCCGGCCCGCTTCGCTGCAGGTCGGCGCCGTTGATTTCGGCGGAGCCGGAGGTCGGACGCAGCAGGCCGCAGAGCATTTTGAAGGTGGTGGATTTGCCCGCGCCGTTGGGGCCGAGCAACCCGAAGATTTCGCCGCGCCGGATCCGGAAGTCGATCCGGTCGGCGGCGGTGAAACTGCCGTAACGCTTGACCAGCGTATGGGCCGCCGCGACGGTGGCGCCGTCGTCGGGAAGCGGTTCGAAGCGTTCCGCGAGTTCGGAGCGCCCGCCGGGACCGCCGCCGAGGATATCGATGAAGGCGTCCTCGAAGCGGGGCTGGACCGGAATCAGCTCGCGTGCGTCGCGCTCCACCCCAAGGGAAGCGAGGGAAGGGCAGGGGGCGTCGGCGGCGAACACCAGCCGCAGCGCGCTGCCCTGAATCACGCCGTCGATCACGCCGGGCTTGTCCAGCAGCCGGGCGAGCAGCTTGCGGCGGTCGCCCTCAATGCCGCGCAGCAGCCGGACCCGGTCCTGCAATCTGCCGGTCAGCTCGGCGGGCGGGCCGGAAAAAAGCAGTTTCGATTCGTTGAGCAGCAGTACGCTCTCACACCGCTCCGCCTCATCGAGATAGCTGGTGGACCAGAGCACGGTCATCTCGCCGTCGAGCAGCGCATTGACCATGCTCCACAGCTCGCGGCGGGAGATCGGATCGACGCCGACGCCCGGCTCGTCAAGCAGCAGCAGCCGGGGGCGGCCGAGCAGCGAACACGCGAGGCCGAGCTTCTGCTTCATGCCGCCGGAGAGCGCTCCCGCGAGCCGCCCGGTGAAACGGGCGAGATCGGTGAATTCCAGCATCTTTTCGAACTGCCGCTGCCGTTCGTTCTCCGGCACGTCGTGGAGCCTGGCGTAGAGCCGCAGGTTTTCCAATACGGTCAGGTCCTCGTAGAGGCCGAACTTCTGCGGCATGTAGCCGATGAAGCCGGCCAGTTTCGCGCGTTCGCGGGCGGCGTCGAAGCCGTTGACCCTTACCGTGCCGCGTGTGGGAGCAAGCAGTCCGTTGATCAGCCGGATCAAGGTGGTTTTTCCGGCTCCGTCCGGGCCGACCAGGCCGGTGATCCGGCCTTTGGCCAGCGAGGCGGTGAGGTTGTCGATCGCGGTTTCGCCCCGGAACTCCTTGCGGATGCGGTCGATTTCGACGAGGGCGGGCATGGTCACTGCTCCGCCGGGACGATTTTGACGGTGACCGGCATCCCCTGCAACAGATTGCCCGCGCCGTTTTCGGCGACGATCCGGATACGGTAGACCAGGTCGGTACGCAGCGTCGCGGTTTCGACGCTCTTGGGGGTGAACTCAGCGACCGGGCTGATGAAGCCGATCCTGCCGGTGCCCGCCGGACGGTCCGGTTGGCTGTCTATATAGATTTCGACCTCCATGCCGGGACGGATCCGTCCCAGCAGCGGCTCCGGCACATAGGCGCGAATCCATACCGGGGTATCGAGCGTTTCGGTGATCACTCCGGTTCCGGCCGCGACGATTGCTCCCGGCTCCTTGATCCGGGTCTGCACCACTCCGGCCTCGGGGGCGGTCAGCGTGCAGTCCTTCAGGTCGAGTTCGCGGGCGGAAACGGCGGCCTGCGCCGCGGCCAGCTGGGCCTCCGCTGCGCGGATCTCCTCGATCCGGTAACCGCGCTCCAGCAGCTGCAATTGCGCCTGCGCAAACTCCAGTTCAGCGGCGGTCTGGTCGCGCCTGGCGAGGGTCTCGTCGTACTCCTTGTCGGCGACGGCCTGCGTCTTGACCAGCTCCTCGTTGCGTTTATGCTGGGCGTTCGCGTTGCGCAACGCGGCTGTGAAGCCCTTGACCGCCGCGCGGGCGCGGGCGATCTCCTCGGGACGGTTCCCGTTGCGGCGCTTGGTCAGTTCGGCTTCCGCCTCCGCCAGTTTGGCGCGGGCAAGCTCCAGCTCGGAACGGTAAGGCGCGGAGTCGAGACGGGCGATCACTTCTCCCGTCTTGATCCGGTCGCCTTCGTCGACCAGGATTTCCAGAATGCGCCCGGATACCCGGAAACCCAGTGTGACCTGCCGGGTATCCACATTCCCGTACAGGATCAGCTGTTCCGGCGTTTCCGAAACGGCATACCGGTGATAAATGAAAATTCCCGCCGTCAGTACCAGCAGGACGGCAACGGCCGATATCAGCTTCTTCTTCATACGCACCTCGCTCTCTCACTCTCTCTCTGATATAATATTGCCGTTTCCGCAAAATTGTCAATAGCGGGTGCAGGAAAAAACGCCGGCCGGAGCGGTTCCGGTCGGCGTCTGATGCGGAGAAAACGGGATTATTCCATCTCCGCGAGCACGTAAAGCATCGCCTGCTTGTAGTTTCTGGCGGCGCCGGAGAAGGTCCAGTCCGGATTTTTCTCCGGCTGATTGCCGATGCCGAGGTCGGCGTTGCCGCCGGTCGTGAAGTTGTTGTAGGCGAAAACGGTCTGCTTTTCCAGGAAATTATGGATCTGCATCGAACCGTAGCGGCCGTCATTGTTGCGGGCGTCGCCGAAGTCGAAGGTCGCATCGGAAGCGCCGGGAATGTTTTTGGCATTCTTCTGGGCATAATTATGGGGCCAGAATTCGATGTTGCCCTTTTCGAATTTGCCGCTCTTGACCGATTCGACGTTGCTCTTGACTTCGAGGTTGGCGACTTTCTGCTGGAACACCGCGCCGGCGGAGAAGGTCGGCACGCCGATTTTGGCGGTTTCCGGGGTGAACGCATCCATCGAAACCGTCACGAAGCTCTCCTTGCCGTCGTTGCCGGTCAGCTTCGCGACGTAGGCGACGCGCCTGACCTTGCCGTCGAGCACTTCGGAAGCGTCATACTCATAGTTGACCCGCTGGCCGCCGCTGAAGCCGGAGCCGCTCTTGAGGTTGTAGGCATAGACGAGCTTCAGCGCATCGGTTTCGGGAGCGACCTTGCGGATCTCTTCACGGATGGCGGGTTCTTTCTTCTCGAGTTCCGCGAGCCGGGCGGCTTTCAGCTTTGCGAGTTCCTCCGGGGAAGCGGCCTTTACGAATACGTAGAGCGTGGCTTCCTTGTAGTTCCGGGCGCTGCTGGAGAAGGTCCAGTCGGGTTCTTTGCCGGCGCAGTTGCCGATGCCGAGGTCGGCGTTGCCGCCGGCGGAGAAGTTATTGTACGCGAACACCGTCTGGCGGGCGCGGTTGTTGTGGATCTGCATCGAACCGTAGCCGACCTGCGGCTGGTTGATCTGGTCGCCGCAGTCGTAACGCCGGTCATCGGCGCCGGGAATCCGCTTCTCGTTGCGGGGACCGTAGTTGTTGGGCCAGAATTCGATGTTGCCGTCGCCGATTTTTCCGGTCTGGACGCCGGGCACGTTGGTCTGGACCTCGAGGTCGCGCACAATGGTCTGGAACGTCGCGCCGGCCGATTTCACCGGCACGCCGAGCTGGGCCGCGTTCTGGGTGAACGGAGCCATCGCCGCGCTCATCCACGAAACGGTGCCGTCATTGGCGACCAGCTTGGCCAGATAGATGACCCGCTGGATCTTGCCGGCGACCTTGGAACTGTTGTCGACGGTGTAGTTGACTTTGGTCTTGTCGCCGAAGCCGGAACCGCTCTTGAGGTTGTACTCGTAGACGAGCTGGTCGTTCTTCTTGTAGTAGGCGAGGATGTCGTCGAAGGTCAGCCCGTTTTCGATGCGGAACGCGCCGAGCGGCAGGCCGGCTTCATTGAAGAGATTGCCTTCGGCGGTCTGCTTCCACATATAGCGGAGCAGCTGGGGCTCCTGAACCTGATCGGAGCTGACCGCAAGTTCGGCGCCGCGGATTTCGGCCTTGGCCGGAACATAGGAGCCGTCGGCCGCCGCGACTTCGAAATTCATCACCGGCTTGTTGTCTTTGGTCTTCCAGCTCTCGACGTTTTCAAACGTGAGGATGAATTTGCCGTTTTCGATTCTGGAGGATTTCAGCTTCGGCGAATCGGCCTTCAGGTCGCTTTTTCCATAGTCGCGCTTCAGCGCGAGCAGCGCGAGGCGCTTGCCGACCGTCTCCTTGTCGGCGGGATGGATGTCGCTGATGTTGCCGACGTCGTTGATCACCGCCATGCCCGCGTCTTTCGTCTTGTCGGCGAAGGCCTGCTGGGCTTCCCAGACCCTGGGCAGCCGGGTCGCGTCGCCGCCGTAGTTGAACGGGGCAAGCTGGGCGAAATAAAGCTTGAAATCTGGATTCCGGAAAATCTGTTTCCAGCCTTTCAGCAGCGCTTCCATCTTCTTTTCATACAGTGCGCCGTCACCGAGGTTGGCTTCGCCCTGATACCAGATCGCGCCGCGCATTGCGAAGGGCACGAAAGGATAGAGCATGCGGTTGTAAAGCACCGTCGGCTGCTGATGGTTCTCGTAGGGTTTCAGCTCCGGCGGGAAAGCGGGCGGCTGCGGGACGGGCTGGTTCTTGGCGGCCGCGTCCTGATATTTGGCCAGCCACTCCTGATAGTCCCGGACCACCTTGGCGTTGATTTCCTGATAATCTTTCGTGCCGGGAAGTTTGGCGTTCACGCTTCGGGCGATATTGGCCAGCTCCGGTACCGCTTCAAAACCGGCAGGCGGAGTCCACGGTTCGATCCGGGTGCCGCCCCAGTGGGAGCTGATCAGGCCGATCGGAATATCGAGCGCCTTGAAAAGCTCGCGGCCGAAAAAGAAACCGGCGGCCGAAAACGGAGCGATATTGTCCGGGCGGACCGGCTGCCAGCTCATCTTGAAATCGTCGCGCGGGAACTGGCTCCAGCCGTAGGGCCTCATCTGGGCGATGCGGATCAGCGGATAGTTGGATTCCGCCGCGACTTTATCGCCGTTGTAGTGGCGGAAACGCGCGTTGCCGCCCCAGAGCGGCATCTCCATATTGGACTGGCCGCTGCACAGCCACACTTCACCGACCAGCACGTTGTTGACCGTGACGGCGTTGTCCTTGCCGGCGGCTTCGAGTTTGCGGTTCTCCTTGCTGGCCGAAAGAGGAGCGAGCTTGACCATCCATTTGCCGTCGTCGGCGGCTTTGGCGCTGACGCTCTGGTCGGCGAATTTCACCGTGACCTCCTCGCCCGGATCAGCCTTGCCCCAGACCGGGACCGGCATTTCGCGCTGAAGCACCATGTTGTCGGCGAAGACCGGAGCAAGCTCCACTTTCGCCTCCGCCGCAAGGCCGCAGAGCATCACTGCGGCGGCGGGCAGCATCCATCTGGTTCTGAATGTACCTGTCATTCCCTTCCTCCTTCTGTGTTTTTCCGGGAAGTTTCCCGGTATCTGTGGACGAATCTTATTCAGCAACAGTGCATTTTTGGATTTCACTGCGGAAACGCTCGAAGCCCTCCGCCGGATCGAACGCTCCGACGACCTCGCCGTGCCGGAAGATCACCAGCTTTCCCGCCGCGCTCCCGGCGATGCCGAGGTCGGCGTCGCGCGCTTCGCCGGGGCCGTTGACCGCGCATCCCATCACCGCGATCTTCTTCAATTGGATTTTACGGCCGGAACCGGCGATTTCGGCGAGAAAGGTTTCCACTTTGTCGGCCAGTCCGACCAGATCGATCCGGGTCCGGCCGCAGGTCGGGCAGGAGACCACCTCCGGCTCGGCGCTCCTGAGACCGCACGCTTCGAGGATGCGCAGCCCGGTGAGCACCTCCTCCGCCGGGGGGGCCGTCAGGCTGACCCGCAGCGTGTCGCCGATGCCCGCCAGCAGCAGCGAACCGATGCCGACTGCGGATTTGACGACGCCGCGCCGGGGAGTTCCGGCCTCGGTGATGCCGATATGCAGCGGGTAGTCGGTGCGGTCGGCGAACTTCCGGTAAGCGGCCAGCGTGACCGGCACGCTGGAGGATTTCAGCGCGACTTTGAGGTCGCGCATCCCGTAGTTTTCCAGCAGGGCGCATTCGCGCAGCGCGCTCTCGACCAGGGCTTCGGCGATTGCTTCATCGTGGTCGAGCCCCTTGGCGGCCATCTCACGCACCACGGCGGGACGCAGGCTGCCGGAGTTGGCGCCGACCCGGATCGGAATCCGGTGCTCCTGCGCCTTTTCCGCGACGAGGCGGACGTGATCCGGATCGTCGAGGTTGCCCGGATTGAGCCGGACCGCCGCGACGCCGTTTTCAATGGCGGCGATCGCGAGTCTGTAGTCGAAATGGATATCGGCGATCACCGGAATCGGACTTGCGGCGGTGATTTCGGCGAGCGCCTCCGCCGCTTCCCGGTCCGGCACCGCGACCCGGATGATATCGCAGCCGAGCCGGGCGAGCTCTCCGATCTGCGCCAGCGTTGCCGTCGCATCCCGGGTGTCGGTGTTGGTCATCGATTGAACCGTGACCGGAGCGCCGCCGCCGATCGCGACGGCGCCGACCGTGATCCTGCGGCTGTTACGGCGCTGCTGCGGCATCGGTTTTCTCCGGAGACGGGTTGGGGGTTGCCGCGGGGGCGGAGGGAACCGCTTGCTGTTCCTCCCCCGGCGGCGGTGCGATGCTGCGCCACAGCCGCCGGCCGTCGGAGAAGGTGACGAACACCATCAATCCGATCAGCAGCGTCACGAAGATCATCGAGAGGGTCTTGATCACCACCGTCGGCAGCGGTTTGCGGAATATGATTTCGATGAAGCCGAAAGTGATGTGCCCGCCGTCCAGCACCGGCAGCGGGAGCAGATTGAAGATCGCCAGCGCGAACGAGATGATCACGATGAAGTAGATGCCGTGGATGAACGACGAGTAGCGCACCGAGTTGAACAGCACCATGCCGATGCCGAGCGGGCCGGACATGTGGGTCGGCTTGAGCGTGCTGGTCTGGTCGGTCAGCCCCAGCTGGTTGCCGAAGCGCACCAGAATGCCGCGCAGCGACTTGTAGCTCATGTCGATGGTCGAAATGAACTGTTGGAACGGGGTGGGATGATCCAGCGAGGCGATGGTCGCGCCGATGGTGTGCGGCGTGATCAGCCGGGCCGAAAGCTCTCTGGTCTCCTGCTTGCCGTCGCGTTCGACGGTCAACTGGAACGGGGCGGTTTTCAGCTCCTGCACCGTATCGATCAGCACGGCGGGATCGGTGATCGGTTTGCCGTTGATCGCCACGAGGCGGTCGTCTTTCCGCAGCCCGGCCGCAAGCGCGTTGGAGTCCGGCATCACGGCGTGGATGTAGATGCCCGGCTTGTCCGCCTTCGGGCCGAGCTGTATGCCGGTCAAATAGCGGCTGAATTCGGGGCCGAGATCCTTGATCGGCTCCGGCGTGACGGTCACATCGAAGTTTTTCCCGCCGCGCCGCAGGGTGAGGCGCACCGGCCGGGAACCGGCCTGGTCGAGCCCGCTCTGGAACTCCGCGTAATCCTGTACCGGAGTGCCGTCGATCGCGACGATATAGTCGCCCGGTTTGATTCCGGCTTTGGCGGCGACGGAACCTTTTTCCGGGGTCAGTTCCAGCGGAATCAGCGGCGTGAAGAACGGCCATGCGATCTTTTCCGCGCCGAGCGAGCCGGGGGCTTTGGGGTTGTCGACCGGGACATAGCTGACTGTGACCGGTTTGCCGTCGCGGATTACTTCCAGATCGACCTTGCCGATCGCGAAAAGGATTTTGCTGACGAAATTCGACCAGGTCGAGAAGAAAGGTTCGCCGTTGAGTTTGACGATTTTGTCGCCGGGGCGCAGTCCCGCCTGATATTCCGGACTGCCCGGTTCGACCTCCATTACGGTGATTTCGCGCATCTTGGGGGTGTCCTGAGGCATGCCGACATACCAGACGAAGCAGGCGATCAGCAGGCCGGAAAGGATGTTGAACAGCGGCCCGGCGACTGCGGTGATGATCCGGTCGATCGCTTTGGCGCGCGGCAGCTCCGTGCCGTCGGCGGCTTTGGGGGTAGCGTCGGTGGCGTCCACCTGCGGCAGTTCGACGTAGCCGCCGAACGGCAGCCAGCCGATCCGGTATTCGACGCCGTTCACCTTCTTTTTCCAAATCGGCCGGAAGCCGAGGGAGAAGGCGTCGATATGCAACCCCCGCCATTTGGCGGCCAGAAAATGGCCGAGCTCGTGCGAAAAAATGCAGAAGCCGACCGCGATGAAAACAAAGGCCAATGAGCCGATATTGAGCAGCAGTTCACTGAAAGTCATCCGAAAATTTTCCTTATCGTAAGCCCCGTCGAGGGGCGGTTCATACAAAAATCACTTCCACGTCTTACTTATAATAACTGATTTCGTTCTTTTTTCAAGGGAACGGAGCGGGGGCGGGAAATTATTTTTGATTTTTCCCGTCGGCGGGCGTTATCTGATAGATGCCGACCGCATCCGGAACCCGGCTGCGCAGCGCGGACCAGTCAAGCCGGGACGGATCGTCGCAGCGAAACAGTAAAGTGCACCCTTGATAGACGTTGCCGCGTACTGTGATGGCAGAAGCAAGCCACGGATTCAAATTCAGTACTTCAGGATAGGCTTGATGGATTGCACTGGTATATTGACGCAGAACTTCAACCGGAAGCGGACGTAAAACAAGCAAAATAACGGAATGGGGGCGGGGAGTTTCTCTGAGTTCCGTCAGGCGGTAGCGGCAGACGCGGAACCCTCCCAGTTCCTGTTGTTCCGGTTCCGGCTGGAAATTCAACTGAAATCTCTGCGAAGCCCCGTGCCGGTCGGTGCCGTTCAGATGGTTGGGCGGCAGGAAAGAGATCAGCTCGCGTTGCGACATGGTATTCCGGAGGCGCAGATCATAATCTTTATAGGCATTCGGCATATTGTTCCATGTGTAAGGATAGCCGTCGCCCGCGTCAAGCGCGATCATATATTCCGGAGAGAGTTTGCGGATCTGATCATACAGACTGAACCAGTCCTGCGCCTTGTATTGCGGTGCGGTATCGTACCAGTTGAGCAGAAACAGGCCGACGAGGCAAATGGTGAAAACTGCGGCGAGCCGCCGCTTTTTTGCGCTGAACCTGCGGTAAATCGCTTCGAGGCCCATTCCGGCGAGCAGGGCGCCCGGAACCACCAGCGGCAGATAGACCCGGACGCCGCCCGCGTTGGTCGCAATCGCGGAGAGGAACGGGATTGCGGTGATCACCAGCAGCGGCCACGCCCGGCGGAAGCGCAGCAGGATTCCGGCCGACGCCAGCAGCAGGACGACCGGCCCGTTCAGATGCAGGAGGGTGTCGGAGACCAGCGTCAGGAACTGTCCCGCGCCGGTGACGGGCGTTCCCCACACCTGTGCCGCACGCAAAGCGTGATAATTCAGCAGATACCAGCCGGCGGTCAGCACGACGCCGGCGGCCAGCACGATTTTGAGCGGCTGGCAGGGGAACGGGCGTTTCCTCCAGCAGTGCCAGCCGAGCAGGGCGGCCGGCGCGAGATAGAGGATCGAGGTCGGGAGCGTCAGCACCGCCCCGGCTCCGCCGAGGAATACCATCGCCTCCGGCAAATGGCGGTAACGCTTGGGGCGGTATCTGCCGGAGAGTTGCAATCCGGCACAGAAGAGCAGCAGGAAGAAAAGCTGTAAACCGTAACCGCGCGCCTGAGCGGCATAGCCGATCGCCATGTGGGAAAAAGCGAAGAAAAAGGTCGCGGCCAGCGCCGCGCCCCGGCGCCGGGTCCACAAAAAGGCGACCACGGGAAAGAGCAGCAGGCTTCCGAGGCCGGTCAGCAGCGCGGGCAGCCGGATCAGGCAGGGATTGTCGAAACAGGCGATGCAGAGTTTTACGCCGAGGGTGTTGAGCGGGTGATTGTTGGGGAGGGCGAGGTCGGTGAAGATCACGGAAAGCGGTTGGGGAGCGAAACTCTCCAGCGTCCAGATTTCATCATATTCGAGGCTGGAGAACAATCCTGAAATCCGCAGCAATGCGCCGGCCAGCAAGGTTCCGATCCACAGCAGGCGGAAAAATCTTGTCCTCTGATCGGCGTCCGGCTTCGTTTGAGTGCTCATTTTCCCTCCTGAAAACTCTTTCAATAAAGCTGCGATGCAAATTCCCGCGCCCGGCGGTCGGCGTCGCGGATGGCGGCCAGATCGCTCTGCGGTTCCGTATGGTGGGCGCTCATGGTTTTTTCGATGATGGTCCAGATGGCGGCAAAGCCGATTTCCCCGCGCCGGAATTTATCGACGGCGACCTCGTTGGCCGCATTCATCGCGGCGGTCATCGTCCCTCCGATGTGCATCGCATGGTACGCGAAATCCAGCGACGGGAAACGGCTGCGGTCCGGTTCGCGGAAGTCGAGCGAGACCAGCCGGGCGAAATCCAGCTCCGGCAAACCGCCTTCGGCGGCGCGTTCCGGCCAGGTCAGCGCATACTGGATCGCAAAACGCATGTCCGGTTTCGACATCTGGGCGATGAAGCTGCCGTCGCACAGCTCGACCATCGAGTGCACCAGCGACTGCGGATGGATGACGACCTTCAGCCGCTCCGGCGGCACGTTGAAAAGATGGTGCGCCTCGATCAGCTCCAGAGCCTTGTTCATCAGCGAGGCGGAGTCGATCGTGACTTTCGGGCCCATGTCCCAGGTGGGATGGGCGAGGGCGTCGCGCAGCGTCGCGGCGGCGATCCGTTCGGCGGACCACTCCCGGAAAGGGCCGCCGGAAGCGGTCAACCACAGGTTTTTCACCTCCCGCGCCGGACGCCCGGCGAGGCACTGGAAAATCGCGGAGTGTTCGCTGTCCACCGGAACGATCTCTCCGCCGGGACTGGCGGCCAGCTCGCGCCGGATCAGTTCGCCCGCCATCACCATCACCTCCTTGCTGGCCAGCGCGACCCGCTTCCCGGCCCGCAGCGCGGCGATCACCGGCTCCAGCCCGCCGGTGCCGACGATCGCGCAGAGCACGGTGTCGGTTTCGGGGGCGGTGACCAGGTCGAGCACCGGGGCGTCCCCGGCAGCGGCGGCAAGACCGGAGGGGAGGGCGCTTTTCAGCTCATCCAGCCGTTCCGGCGCGGTGGTCACGGTGAGACGGGGACGGAACAGGGCGGCCTGCCGGGCCAGTTCTCCGGTATTGTTGCGCGCGACCAGCCCGATCACCCGGAAATGTCCGGGCAGTGCTTCGAGCACCCGGGCGGCGCTCTTGCCGATGGAACCGGTCGCGCCGAGTATCACCACGCCTTTGGGATTCATCTGGACTCCACTAGTAAAGTTACCGGACCGTCGTTGTGAATTTCCACTTGCATGTCGGCGCCGAACCGGCCGGTTTCGGTCGGCACGCCCAGCTTTCGGAACTCCTCGATAAAGGCTTCATAGAGCGGGATCGCCGTTTCCGGCCGGGCCGCTTCCGTAAAGGAGGGGCGGCGGCCGGTGCGGGCATCGCCGTACAACGTGAACTGCGACACGATCAATGCGGAGCCTTTCACGTCGAGCAGCGACAGGTTCATCTTGCCGTTGCCGTCCTCGAAAATGCGCAGATTGGCGCATTTTTCCGCGACGTACCGGACTTCGGCCATCGTGTCGGCGTGGGTGATTCCGAGCAGGATGACCAGCCCTTTGCCGGTCCGTCCGGCGACTTCGCCGTCGATCACGACCTGCCCGGAGGTCACGCGCTGCAGCAAGGCCCTCATCGGATCAGCCGGGTGAATTCGTTGCGGGTGGCCAGTTCGCGGCGGAAGGAGCCGACCATCGAACTGGTGGTCATCACGGAGTGCTGTTTTTCCACGCCGCGCATCTGCATGCAGAGGTGGCGCGCCTCCATCACGACGCCGACTCCTTCGGCGCCGAGGATTTCCATCAGCGCGCCGGAAATCTGGCGGGTCAGCCGCTCCTGAATCTGGAGACGGCGGGCGAACATGTCGACGATCCGCGCCACCTTGCTGACGCCGAGGATCTTCCCTTTCGGGATGTAGCCGACGTGGCATTTGCCGAAGAAGGGGAGCATGTGGTGTTCGCACATGCTGAAAAATTCGATGTCGCGCACGATGACCATATCGTCGGATTCGGCTTCGAACAGCGCGCCGTTGACCACCTCCTCCAGCGTCTGACGGTAGCCGCGGGTCAGGAACTTCAGGCTTTTCTCGACCCGCTTCGGAGTGTCGAGCAACCCTTCGCGTTCCGGGTCCTCGCCGATTTCAACTAAAATATCCCGGATCTGCTGCTGCATGATTTCTTCGCTTCGCTCCCGGTCAGATCAGGTTGCACGCGGCCTTGAGCCACGCGTCGGCGATCAGCTGGTGGCCGAGCAAGGTGGGATGGACGCCGTCGCCGAGGATTTTCTCCGGCGCGCCGGCCTTCTTCGCCGCCTCGATCAGCATTTGCTGCAGCGGGACGAAAACGGCGCCGTATTCGGCGGCAAGCCCGCGCACGACTTCCTGACGCTCCTTCATCTCCGCGACCCACTCCGGCGTGATGAAGCCGAATTCCAGCACGAAGGGTTCGCAGAGCACCAGTTTGGTTTCCGGGAGCTTTTCGAGCGTCCAGTCGAGCAGCATCCGGTAGAACTGCGCATAGCGAGGCACTTCCACGCCGTTGCGGTTGGAGTATTCGTGCCAGGAGTCGTTCACGCCGATCAGGATGCTGAGCACGGCGGGATTCAAATTCAGGGTGTCGCACTTCCAGCGGGCGTAGAGGTCGACAACCCGGTTGCCGCTGATGCCCCGGTTGTAGACGTTCAGCTCCTTGTCGAGGTGGTCGGCCAGCAGACGGGCCGCGATCAACCCGGGATAGCCGCCGCCGAGTCCGCAGTTGGGCTGGTCGGTTTCACGGCTGCGGCCGCAGTCGGTTACGGAATCCCCCTGGAATACGATGATTTTTTCCGCCATTTTTCTACCTTGTCCTGATAAAGAATTGAGAAAATTCCCTATAATATATGGGCTGAGCCGGGCTTTTTCAAGGAGAATCCGGAAATTCCGGAGCCGTCAGCGCGAAAGCAGCACCACACAGGAGGCGCTGATCCCCTCCTCGCGCCCCTCGAAGCCGAGTTTTTCGGTGGTGGTCGCCTTGACCGAAACCTGCCCGACGCAGATGCGGAGGGCCGCGGCGAGGTTTTGCCGCATCGTCTCGCGGTAGGGAAGCAGTCTGGGCTTCTGGGCCACGATGGTCAGGTCGAGGTTTTCGACGCGCCAGTCGCGGACGCGGGGATCGGCGAGCACCTGTTCCAGCAGCTTCATGCTGTCGGCCCCGGCGTAGGCCGGATCGGTGTCCGGGAAGAAGCCGCCGATGTCGCCGAGCGCCAGCGCCCCGATGAGCGCATCCATCAGCGCATGCACGGCCACGTCGGCGTCGCTGTGACCGAGGAGGCCGGTTGAATGCGGGATTTTCACGCCGCACAGCACGAGTTCGCGCCCCGGCACAAGCCGGTGCACGTCATAGCCTTGTCCGATCCTGAACATGATTGCACTCCTTTTAAATCGTGTTACGTTTCCAGCGGGTGGAGGCCGCGGTGATTGCGGCGATGGCGAAAAACGTCAGCGCGTACAATGGGGCGCTTTCGATGAAGCTGCGGTCGAAGCGGCACAGGAAAAAGGCGCCGAGCGCCAGCGTCAGCACGCCTTCGCCGAGCCGGAAGCCACGGTCGACGTCCGGGAGGCCGGGCCGCCGGACGCCCTGCAGGAAACCCGCTCCGGCCAGCAGTGTCCAGATGCCGATGCTCCCGCTGGCCAGATAGTCGCCGCGGACGCGCATCAGCAGCAGCGCGCCGAGCAGCGCGGCCGCCAGCGCCCCGAAATAGTACCGTCCCCGCTTCCGGGGAGAGGTCCGGCCGTCGAAGAAGAGCACCAGCACCGCCGCGATCACAAAGCCCCATGACAGGGGCGACAGCAGCCGGACCGCCGCAAACGGCTTGAAGAGCAGCAGCGTGCCGGCGATCAGGGCGGCGAGAATCCGGAACAGCGCCGGAAAGCGTTCCTGATCGAAAAGCAGCTGCTTGACCGTTTTTAAAAGTTTTTTCATCGATAGCGGACCAAAACCTTGGAAACAAGATTGTTTTTCATTGAAAATATAGTATATTTCTGAATAATCAAGTCTTCGGAGGATTTTTGACATGAGTTTGATTCTGGGAATCGAGTCCAGCTGCGATGAAACCGCGGCGGCGGTGGTTCGCGACGGTTATCAGGTTTTGTCCAGTTGCGTCGCGTCGCAGATCGCCAAACATGCGGTCCACGGCGGCGTGGTTCCCGAACTGGCGGCGCGCGAACATCTGGTGGCGCTGAATCCGGTGGTGGAGGGCGCGTTGCGCGAGGCGGGCGTGACCATGAAGGAGATCGACGCGATCGCGGTGACGCAGGGCCCCGGACTGATTCCGGCGCTGCTGGTCGGCCTCTCGTTCGCGAAGGGATTGGCGATGGGCAACGGCAAGCCGCTGATCGGCGTGAACCACTTCATCGCCCATATTTACGGCGCGTTCCTCGACGAGGCGCACGGCGTGCTGGAAAATCCGGCGACCTATCCGCTGCTGGCGCTGGTGGTTTCCGGCGGCCATACCAGCCTGATGCTGATCGAGCGGGACGGGAAGGCCCGCCAGCTCGGCTGTACTATCGACGATGCGGCGGGCGAGGCGCTCGACAAGGGCGCGAAGCTGCTCGGGCTCGGTTATCCGGGCGGACCGATCATGCAGAAGACCGCCGAGGGCGGCGATCCGCATAAGTATGAGTTCCCGCGGCCGCTGACCGGCGGGGCGGGCAAGCCGCTGGCTCCGGAGAATCTGTACAATTTCAGCTTCAGCGGCATCAAGACCGCGTTGCTTTACCATGTGAAGCATCATGCCGGGGCGGACGGAAAGCTGCCGGCGGAGCTGCTGCAGGACACCGTCGCGTCCTATCAGGAGGCGGTCGTGGATGTGCTGACCCGCAAGACCCTGCTGGCTGCGAAGAATTTCGGGGCGAAAACCATCGTGGTCGCGGGCGGCGTCGCCTGCAACTCGGTGCTGCGCGAACGGTTTGAAGCGTTGACTCCGAAGCATGTCCAGCTGCGTCTGGCCGCGCGCAAATACTGCACGGACAACGCGGCGATGGTCGGCGGCCTCGGCTGGCACTACCACCGCAAACAGGCGTATTCGCCGCTGAATATCGATTCATTTGCCCGGTTGCCTCAGATTACGCAGGTGCCGTTTTTAGGGGAGTAGCATGGTTAAGCTGATTGTTTTTGATTTGGATGGTACGTTGATCGATTCCCGGCTGGACCTTGCCGGGGCCGTGAACCATATGCGCGGCACGATGGGGCTTGAACCGCTGACCGCCGACCGGGTGATCTCGTTCGTCGGCAACGGCGTGCCGAATCTGGTGCGCCGCGCGATCGCCGACGCCGAGGTGGATTTCGACGAAGCGCTGCGGCGGATGAAGAAATATTACTCCTGTCATCTGATGGATTCGACCAGTTTGTATCCGGGCGTCAAGGCCGGATTGAAAGAGCTGGGCGCGCAGGGAATCAAGCTGGCGGTGGTGACCAACAAGCCGACCGGGGCGGCGACGGTGATTCTGGAGAAGCTCGGCGTGGCCGGTTTTCTGGCCGACATCATCGGCGGGGATTCCGATTATCCGCTGAAGCCGGAGCCGGACGCGCTGAACGCGCTGCGCGCGAAATACCGGCTGCCGGCGGAAAGCTGCTGGATGTTCGGCGATCATTACACCGATCTGGAAGCGGGGCGGCGCGCCGGGTTCCGGCGGGCGCTGGCGAAGTACGGATTCGGCGAAGCACGCGGGGAAAAGCCCGATTTTGAGGTGGATTCCTTTTCCGAATTCGTGATGGCGATCAAAGGTTTTTGAAAACAGTCAATCAATAAAAAGAGAACGAGGAAAACAATGCATCATTTGAGATTCCGTCAGGTACATCTGGATTTTCACACGTCACCCGATATTCCGGGAATCGGCGAGGCGTTCGACCGTGAAAAATGGCAGCGGCAGCTGCGGGACGCGCATGTGGATTCCATCACCTGTTTCTCGATCTGCCATCACGGCTGGAGCTATCACCCGACCAAGGTGGGAGAAATGCATCCGCACCTGAAGTTCGACCTGCTGCGCGCCCAGTTCGATGCGTGCAAGCAGATCGATGTGAATGTGCCGGTCTACATCACCGCCGGCTTCAACCAGCGCGTGGCGATGCTGCACCCCGAGTGGCATGAAATTTCGCCGGAGGGCAGGGGGCCGGACCCGCTGCATGCCGGATTCATCAAGCTCTGCTTCAACACCGCTTATCTCGATCTGCTGTGCGCCGAGATCGAGGAGACCGCCGCGCTTTTCCCGAACTGCGACGGCATCTTTCTGGACATCATCAATCAGGGGCAGTGCTGCTGCCCCGCCTGTCTGGAGGGGATGAAGGAGCGCGGACTTGATGCGCGCGCCGAAGCCGACCGCAAGCTTTTCGCGGAGGAGGTTCTGCAACGTTATTATGAACGCACCACCGCCGCCGCGCGCAAACTGCGGCCGGATATGCCGGTTTTCCACAACTCCGGCCACGTGACCGTCGGCAAGACCGGCATCCTGAAATATTTCAGCCATCTGGAGCTGGAGAGCCTGCCGACCGGCGGCTGGGGATACGATCACTATCCGCTGTCGGCCGCCTACAGCCGCAAGCTCGGGCTGGACTTCCTCGGCATGACCGGAAAATTCCACACCACCTGGGGCGAATTCGGCGGAATCAAGCACCCGAACGCGCTGCGCTACGAGTGTGCCGCGATGATCGCGAACGGTTCCAAGTGCAGCGTCGGCGACCAGCTCCACCCGGACGGCGCGCTCGACGAGAGCACCTACTCTTCCATCGCCGCCGCCTACCGCGAGGTCGAGGAAAAGGAGGCATGGTGCGACAACGTGACCAGCCGCGCGAATCTGGCGGTTCTCTCCGTCGCCGGCTTCACCCATGAAAAGGAAGAACCCGCCGACGTCGGCGCGGCGCGGCTGCTGCTGGAGGCGCATATCCCGTTCGATATGATCGACGCGGATATGGAGTTCAACGGCTACCGCTATTTGCTGCTGCCGGACGAGATCCGCATCGACGAAAAGCTCGAACGCAAACTGCGGGCGTTCCGCGATCAGGGCGGCAAGCTGATCCTCTCCGGCGCGAGCGGCCTGAAGCAGGGCGAGGATGTGTTCGCGCTGGAGTTGCCGATCGAGGGCGGCGCGGAAAACGGACTCAACCCGGATTATGTGAAAGGCGCTCCCGGAATCGCTCCGGATTTCGCGAAAACCCCGTTCGTGATGTACCTGTCATCGCGCCGCGTCAAGGCGAAGGCGGGCGTCAGCCTCGGCGAGGTGTTCGATCCCTACTTCAACCGCGATTACCGGCACTTCTGCAGCCATCAGCACACCCCGAACCGCCCGGAACCCTCCGGCTACGACGCCGGCGTGATGACTGATGACGTGCTCTACTTCGCGCATCCGGTGTTTTCGATCTACCGCAGCTACGGCGCGGTGGCGGTGCAGGCGTTCGTGCTGAATGCGCTGCGCCGCTTCATGGGAGACGAGGTGCCGGTGAAGCTCGAAGGCATGCCGACCACCGGGCGGGTCACGCTGATGCGCCAGCAGTCCGAAAACCGCGACGTGCTGCATCTGCTGTACGCCAATACCGTCAATCGCGGCGGCGGCGGCGTGCCGGTGCCGGGCGAAACCTGGCCTGGCCGTTCGATCGAGGTGATCGAGGAACTTACGCCGATCGGCCCGGTCCGGGCTTCGGTCCGGGCGGAAGCGCCGGTGAAGAGCGTGAAGCTGGTTCCGGCGGGAACGGAGCTGCCCTTTGAACAGAAGGATGGCAGGGTTGTGTTTACCGTGCCGGAATTCACCTGTCACCAGATGGTCGAACTGGCGTATTGAGGAACGTGTAATAAAAAGGACCGTATCATGAATGAGCTCAGGTTTTTCGTCGACGAGAGGAAATGCATCCGTTGCGGGGCCTGTGTGCGGGATTGTCCGGCGCAGATATTGAAATTCGACGCCACCCAGCATCCGGCGATGGTCGAGGACGGGGCGAAAAGCTGCATCCGGTGCCAGCACTGTCTGGCGGTCTGCCCGAGCGGCGCGATTTCGATTCTCGGACGTGACCCGATGGATTCGCAGCGGGCCGGAGCCGAACCGGCGCCGGAGGCGATGCTCGCGCAGATCAAAATGCGCCGCACCTGCCGGAATTACCGCAAGGAAGCGGTCGACGCGGATACGCTGCACAAACTGCTCGGCATGCTCGACTGGGTGCCGACCGGCGTGAACAATCATTCGCTGGATTTCGCGGTGGTGGACGATCCGGCGGTGATGGACGAGATCCGCGCCGAAGTGAACGACCGGGTGCTGGCGATGATGAAGATGGACCCGCTGCCGCCGTTCGCGGCTCGGATGGAGCGTTACCGCAAGCAGATTCTGGCGGGGCGCGACGTGATCTTCCGCGGCGCGCCGCATCTGATCGCGGTGTCGTCGAAGGCCGATTCGCCGTGCCCGGAGATCGACCCGGTGATCGCGCTCTCCTACTTTGAACTCTATGCGCAGACGCTCGGCGTCGGCACCACATGGTGCGGCCTCGCGGCGGGAGCTTTCAAGGTGTTTCCGAAGCTGCGGCAGCGCATCGGCGTGCCGGACGGCTATGAACTTGGCTATGTGATGCTCTTCGGGCCGACCAGTTTGAAGTACCCGCGGGCGACCCAGCCCGGCAAAGTGCGCCTTCACAGCGTGAAGTAAGGGGCGGAATGCGTCGGCTGAAACGGAAATTCGAGCTTCATGAACCGGGCTTCAACGCGGCGGTTTCCGCCGCGCTGCGGCTGCGGGAGCACGGCTTTGCCGCCGGGCTGGTCGGCGGTTCGGTCCGCGACCTGCTGCTCGGCAAAGTGCCGTCGGATTTCGACCTGGTGACTTCGGCGAAGCCGGAGGAGCTGGCGCAGTTGTTCGCGGATTTCCGGGCGGTCGGGGCGAGTTTCGGGGTTTCGCTGATCGGAGTCGGCGGCGTGTCGCTGGAGGTCGCCACCGCCCGCGAGGAGCGCAACTATCTGGACGGACGCCATCCCGAGTTGGTGCGCTATACCGCCGATCTGGAGTGCGACGTGCAGCGGCGCGATTTCACGATCAACGCATTGTGGTACGATCCCGCCGAAGGCGAGGTGTGCGACTGCGTCGGCGGCATCGACGACCTGGAACGCGGCGTCGTGCGCACGGTCGGCGATGCGGGGCGGCGGTTCAACGAGGATTATCTGCGGATGCTGCGGGCGGTGCGTTTCGCGGCCCGGCTCCGCTTTGAGCTGTTTCCGGAGACCCGGCGGGCGATTCAGGCGCTGGCGCCGAAGGCGGCCGGACTGGCCGGTGAGCGGATCAATGCCGAGGTGACCCGGATGCTCACGGGACCCGATCCGGCGCGGGCGGTGCGGATGCTGTTCGACACCGGCTTGCTCGCGGCGGTGCTGCCGGAGGTGGCCGCGCTCGACGGCGTGGAGCAGCCGCCGGAATTCCACCCCGAGGGCGACGTGCTGACCCATACGCTGCTGATGCTCAGCCACATGGCCTGCGCGGACGCGAATCTGGCGTGGAGCGTGCTGCTGCACGATATCTCCAAGCCGGAGGCGCGGACCGTCGGCGAGGATGGGCGCGCCCGTTTTTACGCGCACGAAAGCATGGGCGCGGAACTGGCCGGGAAGATTCTGGACCGGCTGCACTTCTCCTCAGCCGACCGCGATTCGATCACGCAGGCGGTGCGGAACCACATGCGTTTCGCGTCGGTGCGCGACATGCGCGCGGCGAAGCTGCGCAAGCTGATCGCCGACCCGAATTTCCCGCTGGAGCTGGAGCTGCACCGGCTCGACTGCATCAGTTGCCACGGCCTGATGGAGTGCTTCGTATTCCTGCTGGACCGCCTCGCCGCCGAACCGGAACACCGCCGGCTGCCGGAGCCGTGGGTCAGGGGGCGCGACCTGGTCGCCGCGGGGGTGAAGCCGGGGCCCCGCTTCAAAACGGTATTGGAGGAGGTGTTCGAGCTTCAGCTTGCCGGAGAGCTGTCCACGCCGGAAGAGGCGCTGGAGACGGCGCTGGAGCGCTTCCGCTGAAATTGCGTAAACTTTTGCGATATCGGGGAAAAGGAGTTTGCGTTCGCCGGAAAACCGGTGTATATTACTTGACCTTTCAACCATTTTTATGTAGGGATTTCTATGTCTTCGCAGTACTTGAATGATGATTTAAGCGCGCTCGACTACGTGCAGAAGGACTATCTGCGCGGCCTTCAGCTGGAGCGGCTCCGCAAAATGGTTCAACACGCTTATGATCACGTCGAGCTTTTCAACAGCCGGATGAAGGAACGCAATCTGGTTCCGGCGGACGTCAAGTCGCTCGGCGATATCGCCAAGCTGCCGTTTATGGTCAAGGCGGACCTGCGCGACACCTATCCCTTCGGCCTTTTCGCCGTTCCGATGTCGGAGGTGGTCCGGCTGCATGCGTCCAGCGGCACCACCGGCAAGCCGATCGTGGTCGGCTACACCCGTTCCGACCTCGAAGTCTGGATGGAGGTGGTCAAGCGCGCCTTCGCCAGCTGCGGGCTGACCCGCGACGATGTGATTCAGGTTTCCTACGGCTACGGGCTGTTCACCGGCGGGCTGGGCGCGCACTACGGCGCGGAGGCGCTCGGCGCGACGGTGGTTCCGACCTCCGGCGGGAACACTCAGCGCCAGATCATGCTGATGCGCGACTTCGGCACCACGGCGGTCTGCTGCACGCCCTCTTATTTCAATTTCATGATCGAGCAGGCGCTGGCGCAGGGCATCGACATGCGCGATCTGCCGATCAAGGCGGGCATCTTCGGCGCGGAGCCGTGGACGGAGGAGATGCGCAAACGGATCGAAGCCGCTTCCGGGATCAAGGCCTACGATATCTACGGCCTCTCCGAAATCATCGGCCCCGGTGTCGCGATCGAGTGCGGTTGCCAGCAGGGGATGCACGTGTTCGAGGATCACTTCTATCCCGAGATCATCAATCCGGAAACCGGCGAAGTGCTGCCGGACGGCGAAACCGGCGAGCTGGTGCTGACCACGCTTTCCAAATACGCGATGCCGATGATCCGTTACCGGACGCGTGACATCACGAAGATCATCGCCGAGCCGTGCGAATGCGGCCGGACGATCCGCCGGATTGCGCGCATCTCCTCGCGCAGCGACGATATGTTCATCATCCGCGGCGTGAACGTGTTCCCGTCGCAGATCGAAACCGCGATCCTGTCGGTGGACGGCACGATGCCGCATTACAACATCATTTTGTACACCGAGAACGGGCTGGACAACATCGAAGTCGATGTCGAGATCAACGAGGAGTTGTTCTCGGACAAGGTGCGTTCGATGGAAGCCCTGCAGCACCGCCTGACCTCCGCGATCGAAGGATTGATCGGGCTGCGGGTGCGGGTCAAGCTGGTCGCTCCCAATACGATTCAGCGCAGCGAGGGCAAGGCCCGGCGCGTGATCGACCATCGCGAACGTTGAGCGGACCGCTGAAAAAAGGCCGGAAGTCCAGTCGGATTTCCGGCCTTTTTGCATGACTTATCGATGGCCGCCGTGTCCCGGCCGCGGCGGCGGTCCGGGACGGTGCTGCGGCGGGCGGCCCCAGTCGCAGTGCGGCCGCGGCGGCGGAGGCGGTGGAGCCATATAGACCGGCGGCGCGACATAAACCGGCGGCGGAACCGCATAGGCCGGCTGCTGCACCACGACCGGCGGCGCGGGAGCGACGACGACCGGAGCGGGAGCCGGAGTCACGACCGTGACCGGCGGGAAGAGAATCCGTGTGACCCGGTCGATCACCTGCATGGTGCGGTCGAAGCCGTCCGGGCCGTGATGGGCGCTGGCGGTGAATCCCGTGAAGCAGACGATTCCGACGGCGGCGGCGAATGTGAGAAATCTGTTGTTCATGATTGACCTCCTGACTGTTTTTTCATCCGTTCCGCATTCCGGGAAAACCGCTTCCCGGAATTTGTTTCTGATTATAAAACGATTAGGAAATCAATAATATTGTAATATCCGAATTTATTTTCACAAAAAAATCCGCATCCGATGGGCGGACGCGGATTTTTTTGCGGTCAGAGCAAGCCCCAGGCCTTCATATCCGCTTCGAGTCTGGCGGCGTCGAAAACCTGTCCCGGACGCCATTGGCCGTTGTATTCCATGGTCGGAACGACCCAGTCATCGCCGCCGTTGACTTCGATGACCTTTTGGATCACCTCCTGCGGCTGCTCCTCGATTTCCAGATATTCGAACGGGATTCTGTGCTCGTTCAGCCAGGCGATGGCTTTGTGGCAATGCGGACAGACACTCCAGGCGTAGACTTTCAGCATGATGCTTTCCTCCTCTGTTGGTTGACTGGAATTATCATAGCACATCCGGCGATTTATGCAAGCCGGATTTGACAGAACCCCGGAAACACGGTACATTAATCCATAAACTGAGAGGAGTTGAATATGAAGCGTTGTTGGATGCTGATTGTATGCGGTGCATTGCTCTGGGGCGGGTTTGTTCCCGAAACGGCCGCTTTGGAGGTCCCCGGCGAAACGATCGGGGAAAAGAGCGCTGAAACGGAGAAGAAAGCGGAGCCGGAGAAAGAGGAGCAGCCGTCGGAAATCGACCGGATTCTCTCCGGCGAGGAGGCAATTCCGCTGGTTTCCAGTGAAGAGCTGGAGGATCATCTGAACCGGCAGGTCAATGAATTTCTGGAGTGGTTCAACCGGGAACGGCATGCGCTGCTGGTTTTTCTGCTGGGAAGCATCGGTTCGCTGGCGGTGGGGGGCGCGGTTGGTTATGGATTCAAGAAGCTGTTTGAAAAGAAAGCCGATCCCAAGACCAATTCGCTGCGCTGGCAACTGGCGTGGGCGCTGACTCAGCCGCTGCTGCTGATGATGGTGCTGATTTCGGTATTCGGTTTCATGCTGCCGGTGCTGCAATCGCTGCCGACGCTCTATGTGTGGGATGCGCGGCTTTTCTTCACCTGCGCGACCGCGATCGCGGCATGGGCGGGGCTGCGGCTGATCGAAGTGTTGAGCGTGCGCATGTGCGCCTATGCGAAGCGGCAGAACAACAACCTCGATGCGCTGATGGTCGACATCACCCGCAAGGTGCTGAAGATTTCGCTGGTGACGCTGACCGTGATGTTCATCGGACAGAGCATCTTCAATTTGAACATCACCACGCTGCTGGCCGGAGCCGGAGTGGTCGGGTTGGCGATCGCCTTCGCTTCGCGTGAAACGCTGTCGAACTTTTTCGGTACGCTGGTGATCATCATGGACCGGCCGTTCCGCTGCGGAGACCGTATCCAGACCGACGGCATCGACGGATTGGTCGAATCGGTCGGGATGCGCAGCACCCGGATTCTGACCGATGACGAAAGCGTCTATACGATTCCGAACAGCAAGATCGCCGAAAGCAACATCGAGAACATCAGCCGCCGCGGCCTGATCCGCTTTGCGTTCACATTGGGGCTGGTGTACGACACCTCCGATGAAAATATGGCGAAGGCGATGAAGATTCTGCATGGGATCGTGGATAATTTCAAGGGGCAGGATCTGCCCGCGTACACTCCCCGGATTTTCTTCGACACCTTCGGAGCGTCGGCGATGAACATCCGCGTGATCATGTGGCTGAAAACCGCCAGCTTCGAGACGGAGGAAGCGTGGCGCACCGAAATCAACCTTGCGATCCTGAAACAGTTCAACGAAGCCGGCTTGAGCATGGCCTACAATACGGTCACGAACTACGTCAAATTCGACCCGGCCGCCCTGCCGTCTCCGGCGGCGCGGTGATGCCTGTTTCCGGCGCTTCGTCCTTGCCTGCCGTACACCGAATCAGGCAAGCGTTTCGATGAAGTGTTCCGGGTATCTCTCCCGGTACGCCTTGTAGACCCGGTCCGGGCAACCGTCGAAGTTGAGCTGGTACAGCCGGAAAGTGATCGTGATGTTCTTGGGCATCCAGTGCTCGACGTAACTGTAACAGTATTTCATGCCGAGCTTTTTCATCACCTCGCCGCTGCGCGGGTTGTTGACGTCGTGCGTGGCGGTGATATAGGAATAACCGGCAGCCCGGATGCGTTCCGTCACCGCCCGGGCCGCTTCCGTGGCGATGCCCCGGTGCTGGAAGCCGCTGCGCAGCCCGTAGCCGAAATCGCGGCTGTCGTCATTGCTCATGCCGACGTAGCCGACCGGGATGTTGTCGCTTTTGAGGCAGATCACGTACCGGTAGCCGGCGGGAGCCGCATACTGGTCGAAGTAGCGTTCCCGGACGTGCCGCCGGACGTCGTCGAGATTCTCCGCCGGATACCAGGGCAGGAAGGTGTTGGCTTCCCGGTCGCTCAGGATGGCGAACATTGCGTTGAGATCGTCCGGCGTCTCCTCCAGCTTGCGCAGGATCAGGCGCTCCGTTTCCAATCGCGGCGTATTTTCGTAAATCACGCTGACTTCCGGTTCAGAAGTGGGTCAAAGCCTTCTGCCCGATCGGATAGACGTTGAAGCCGATTTCGTACAGCTTCCGATGGTCGAGCAGGTTGCGCCCGTCGAAAAGGAACGCGGGCTTTTCCATCAGGTCGTAAATCCTGCGGAAATCCAGTTTGCGGAAGGAGTCCCATTCGGTGAGCAGCGCAATGGCGTGCGCCCCCTTGACCGCGTCATACGGGTCCTCGCAGTAGCTGATGTCGCCCTCCGCGTCTTCCAGGTCAAGCCGGGCGTTGCCGAGCGCCTTGGGATCGTGAATCCGGAGCCGGGCGTGCTCTTCGAGCAGCTGGCAGCAGACCGCGATGGCGGGGGATTCGCGGGTATCGCCGGTGTTCGCTTTGAAAGCGAAGCCGAGAATCGCGATCTTTTTATCCGCCACGGTGTTGAACATCGCCGCGAGCATGTTGCCGACGAAGCGTCGGGCCTGATAGTCGTTCATCCTGACCACCTGCTCCCAGTATTCGGCGACTTCGGGCAGCCCGTAATAGCCGCAGAGATAGACGAGGTTCAGGATGTCCTTCTTGAAGCAGGAGCCGCCGAAACCGATGCTCGCTTTCAGGAATTTCGCGCCGATCCGGCTGTCGCGTCCGGCGGCGGCGGTGACTTCATTGATGTTCGCCTCGGTTTTCTCGCACAGCGCGGAAATGCTGTTCACCGAGGAGACCCGCTGGGCGAGCAGGGCGTTGGAGACCAGCTTGGTCAATTCGCTGCTCCAGAGATTGGTGGTGATGATCCGTTCGCGCGGGACCCAGTTCGCATAGATCGCGACGACCTCCTCGATCGCCCGCTGCCCTTCCGGGGTCTCCATGCCGCCGATCAGCACGCGGTCGGGGTTTTCAAGGTCATTGATCGCGGTTCCTTCCGCGAGAAACTCCGGATTGGAGATGATCTGGAACTTCAGTCCCTTGGGGTTGGAGTGCAGAATCCGGCTCATCGCCTGTGCGGTCCGCACGGGCAGGGTGCTCTTTTCCACCACGATCTTGCCTTCATCGGCATATTCGACGATCGCCCGCGCGGTCTTTTCCAGATATTGCAGGTCGGCGGCGCGGCCGGCGCCGCAGCCGAAGGTCTTGGTCGGCGTATTGACGCTGACGAAGATGATATCCGCTTCGCGGATGCCCTTCGGAATGTCGGTGGAGTAAAAGAGATTCCGGTTCCGGCAGCGCGCGACCACCTCTTCCAGGCCGGGCTCGTAGATCGGCAGCTCATCGGAATTCCAGGCGGCGATCCGTTTTTCATTCAGGTCCACGACCGTGATCTGGTACTGGGGGCAGCGGTCGGCGATCACCGCCATGGTCGGGCCGCCGACGTATCCGGCGCCGATGCAGAGAATCTTTTTGGTTGTCATGCAAGGTTCCTCTTCATTGTTTGCAGAAATCGGGCTCTTCCTTCAACAGCTTGTCGAAGTACGCAATGGTGTGGGTCAACCCTTCCCGCAGCGGCGTGGTAGCCTGCCACTTCAGGAGCTTTTCCGCTTTCGCGGTATCGGGACGGCGCTGTTTGGGATCGTCGGAGGGGAGGGGGCGGCGGACGATCTTCGACTTCGAACCGGTCAGTTCAATCACCAGCTCGGCCAGTTCGAGGATCGTGAATTCACCGGGATTGCCGATGTTGACCGGGCCGGTGACCTCATCCGGCGTATCCATCATCCGGATCATCGCCTCGATCAGGTCATCGCGATAGCAGAAGCTCCGGGTCTGCTGCCCGTCCCCGTAGATGGTGATATCCCGGTTCTGCAGCGCCTGCAGGATGAAATTGCTGACCACCCGGCCGTCGTTCGGGTGCATCCGCGGCCCGTAGGTGTTGAAGATGCGCACGATTTTGATCGGCAGATTGCACTGCAGCCAGTAGGCGTGGAACAGTGTTTCCGCGCATCGTTTCCCTTCATCGTAGCAGGAGCGTACCCCGATCGGATTCACATTGCCCCAGTATTCCTCGGGTTGCGGATGGATGGTCGGGTCGCCGTAGACCTCGCTGGTGGAGGCCTGCAGGATCCGGGCGTTGATCCGCTTGGCCAGCCCGAGCAGGTTGATCGCTCCGTGCACGCAGGTCTTGATGGTCTGGACCGGATCGCGCTGGTAGTGGATCGGCGAGGCCGGACAGGCGAGGTTGAAAATCATGTCCACCTCGACATAGAGCGGAAAGGTGATGTCGTGGCGGACCAGTTCGAAACGGGGATTGTCCAGCAGGTGATAAATGTTCCGCTTGGCCCCGGTGTAGAAATTATCGACGCAGATGACCTCATTGCCGAGTTCAAGCAGCCGCTCGCAGAGGTGGGAGCCGAGGAAGCCGCTGCCTCCGGTGACCAGGATATGTTTATTCTTCATTCGGAAATCCCGCGTTCAACAAAATTATTTTCCGTTCCGGGCTGCGACCTGTTCCGCGATCCAGCGGTAGGTCGGAGTCATGCCGTCCAGCAGCCGGGCGGTGGGGCGCCAGCCGAGCTTTTCCTGGATGAAGCTGTTTTCCGAACTGCGGCCGCGCACGCCGAGCGGACCCGGAATGTGCCGGATCGACTGCGTCTTGCCCGCGATCTTCATCGCCATTCCGGCGAGGTCGTTGATCGAAATGAGCTCATCCGAGCCGATGTTGACCGGGCCGGAGAAGTCGGAATTCATCAGGCGGCGCACCCCTTCGAGGCATTCGTCGATATAGAGGAAAGTGCGGGTCTGCAGGCCGTCGCCCCAGATTTCGATTTCGCCGCCGTCGGGCGTTTCCGCGACCTTGCGGCACATCGCCGCCGGGGCTTTTTCGCGGCCGCCTTCCCAGGTGCCGTAAGGACCGAAGATATTGTGGAACCGGGCGATATGGACCTCCAGCCCGTAGTTGCGCATATAAGCGAAATAGAGGCGCTCGCTGAAGAGCTTCTCCCAGCCGTAGTCGCTGTCGGGGCCGGCGGGATAGGCATCGGTTTCACGGAGCCCCGGATTGTCGGGATCCGTCTGGATCGAGGCCGGGTAAATGCAGGCGGAAGAGGAATAGAAGAGCTTCTTCACCTTGTTTTTGCGGGCCGCTTCCGCCGCATTGAGGTTGATGGTGCCGGAGTTGTGCATGACCTCGGCGTCGTGTTCGCCCGAAAACACATATCCGGCTCCGCCCATGTCGGCCGCCAGCTGGTAAAGTTCGTCGAACTGCATGTCGCGGGTGATCTCGTCGAAGATCACCGGATTGCGCAGGTCGGCGCGGATGAACTCATCCGCCGTGACCGGGAAAAATTCATGATCCTTGATGTCCACTCCGCGGACGAAATATCCCTCGGACTTGAGCCGTCTGACCAGATGCCCGCCGATGAAGCCGCCGGCGCCGCAAACCAATGCGCGTTTCTGCTTGTTCATGATCTCTCTTCTTATTTGCAATGATCGAAATTCGGTGCAATGTTATGGCGGGAATAAATATAACAGACTCTTGCCCCGGATGCAAGCGCCGGCGCCGATTTCTTTCGGAATCGCCGCCGGGAGTTGCCGGGACTGCCGCTCCGGCTCTGCAGAAAAAGAATGTTTTTTTTGAACCCGGGGAAAATAATTTGAAGGTTTGTGCGTTAAATTAAAAACGGAAACTTGAAAATCGGAAAAAAACTGCTATTGTATTTAGGATAACCTAAGCAAGTTCTTTTTAGATTCTGATATCTATTGAAACATCTGGAGCAAACGAAAGTATGGAACTGAAGAAGTACGTTGGCAAGGGAGCGATCGGCCTGATGTTGATTGCAATCGGCGGCTGTTACGAGTATCCGCCTCCGGCATCCGGCACGCTGGGAGAAACCTACACGCAGCGGCCCCGCGGCGATGCCGACAAGCTGCTGGAGGGAATTTCCGACCTGACGCTTGCGGATGCGCAGCGGATCGCGGTGATCAACAACCCGACCTACATCGCCGCCGCCCACGCGGTCAGCGCCGCGCGGATGCGCTACTATCAGGCGATGGGAGCCTACTCCCCGACCATCGGAGCGGAGTTCACGCTGCAGAACGCGCACAACTGGACGAAGAATACGCACAATGTCGCTTCGAATCCGCAGCGGACCGACCGCTTCTCCACCTCCACCGGAATCAACGCCAACTGGCTGGTCTTCGACAGCCTGGCCCGTGAATTCACGCTGCTGGCCGCTTCGCACAGCCTCGATTATCAGAGAATGCTCGAAGCCGATGAGTGCCGTACCCTGATGCGGGCGGTCGCCTACGCCTACAATCAGGTGCTGCTGGCGATCGAAAACAAGCGCATCGCCCTTGAGGACCGCGACTTCCAGCAGAGTTCGCTGCAGTACACTCAGTTGAAGTATCAGGCCGGCGCGGTTCCGCTCAGCGACGTGCTGAACTTTGAAATCCAGATGAACGCGGCCGAGAGCAATCTGGTGCAGGCCGACTACCAGTACGAAACCGCGGTTTACGCTCTGGCCGTGCTGATGGGCTATCCGGACGGTACGCTGCCGCAGGAGATCAAGTTCGCGTCGGACTTCAAAACCAACTTCAGCGACCTGCCGTCGGTCGATATCTATCTGGACACCGCGCTGGCGAACCGCCCCGATCTCAAGGGCTACCGCGAACAGCTCGAAATCGCGAAGTACCAGATGTACCAGACCTACAGCGCCTACGGCCCGACGATCAACGCATTCGCGACTTTGGCGGTCGGGACCCAGAACAATACGTATGTCGGCAGCGACAGCTACGAACGCAGCAGCGGTTATTACCGCCACAGCCGAAGCACCACTCCGGCGCTGAGCTACGGCTTCACCGCGGACTGGACGATTTTCAACGGCCTGATCCGCTACAACAAGATGCGTGAGTATCAGGCGAACGTCGCGGTGGCGGATTATCAGGTTTCCGCGATGTGGATGACGGTTGTGGAAGAAGTCCGCACCGCCTATGCCAACTACATCCAGAGCGTGAAGCAGACCCGGATCTATGAAAAGACCCGCGACCTCTCCGCCCAGCAGCGTGACCTTGTTGACGAGGGATACCGCGCCGGCAACACCGAGCTGACCCGTCTGAACGAGGCGCAGCGCGACCTCGTCGAGGCGGAAACCAATCTCGCCAGCAGCTATATCAACATCCAGAACGCCAAGGCGCAGCTGGATGCCGCTGTCGCCGTCAACCCGGCCAGTTTCTACCGTGATCCCGCGAATATCGCTCCGGGAAAACTTGAAAATACGCCGGTTCCCGGTATGGAGAGCGTCGACGTGAAGCCGAGTGAGCAGACCGCACCGGTGAGCGCGCCGGATAATTCGATCATTCCGGGTACGGCCGGTCCGGGCATGTCCTCGGCGTTTCCGGCTCCGAAAAATATCGACACCACGACTCCGGTCGTGCCGATTCCGGCGGCGGATCAGCCGAAGGCTCCGGCGACGGCTCCCGCGAAAAAGCCCGAGGTGTCGGCTCCGGCTTCGGCTCCGCAGGACCAGCCGGTGCCGATTCCGGCCAGTTCGACGGCTCCGCCTCCGGGCAAGGCTCCTGCCGGCAGCACTCCGGTCGTGGTGCAGCCCTGACGCGGGATGATTCATTTACCGTCGAATGTTTGATTCGGCGGTTTTTGTGCTTTTTTGAAAGAGGAAAAAACAATGTTGTTTCGCAATAAAAAACGGTATGTGGTTCATACGGCGGGAGACCCGGTATTGAAGGCGAAGGCGCGGCCCGTGGAGGCTGTGACGCCGGAGATCCGCGAGCTGGCGTGCAATATGCAGGAGGCGCTCCGGGTGTTCAGCGGCGTGGGGATTGCCGCGCCTCAGGTCGGGGAGTCGCTGCGTCTGGTTGTATTCGACATTCCGGTGGATTCGATGGGGGAGAATCCGACGGTCGGGGAACAGTTGCTGTTGCCCCGGATGCCGCTGACGGTGATCAACCCGGAGATCGTGGCCAGTTCGGATGTACTCTGCGAGAGCGACGAGGGCTGCCTGTCGGTGCCGGACATCTGGGCGCCGGTGGTGCGCCCCGCAACCGTGGTGTTCCGGGCGACGACGCTGGACGGCGAAGTGATCGAGTGCGAATGCGGCGGGTTGCTGGGCCGCTGCATCCAGCATGAACTGGATCATCTGGACGGCGTGCTTTTTGTGGACCGGGTTTCCCCGGAAGCGGCGCGGACGATCGAGCGCGACTTGAAGCAGTTGATCCGGTACGGTGAGAAACACCATTTCCACCGGATAAAGGTGAAGTGAGCAAGATGGCGGATTATCAGGCGCGGGTCGGCTTTTGGGAAGCGTTGCGCGGAACTTGCTGCGGGACGGAGATTTTTTTCCGGTTGCGGAAAAACTCCACGCTTCGCATTTTGTTCCATTTGTTCTTTATGGCGCTGCTCTGTTCAGCCGGGATATTGCTCGGACAACTGAATCGGCTGCTGCCTGAAGTGCGGCAGTTGGAGCAGGTTTTTATCGCTGAATTCGGCAGTGAATTTCAGCTTTCCGCCGCCGGAATTGTGCCGGAAAAAGCGCCGGAACGGGCCCGGGCGTTGTCGCTGCCGTTTGACGGCAAGCTGTTCTATGTGCCGAGGGGGGAGGCGGGGGGCAGGCTGCCGCCGGAGCAGGCGGAGTTCCTGAATTATCTGGCGGTCTGGTCGCCGGGATATTTCGTCTCGGCACAACATTATGAGAAGGATTCGTGGCTGGTGTCGATCCTGCGTCCGGCGGAAGAGGGCGGGGCGATTTCGATGTTTTCACCTGAAAAGCATTATCTGACGAATTCCGGATTGGTCGAGCTGCTGGATTCCAAACTGGACAACGGGTATTCCTGGCCGGTCAAGGAGACCGCCACCCAGAGCTTTGCGGCTCTGTTCGGATCGTTGAAGATCGGGATGGGGATTTTGCTTTTCGGCATGCAGCTGGTCGGCATTCTGGCGCTGGCGCTGTTTTATACGGGCTTGTTTGCCGGAATGTTCCGGCTTACCAGTTCCCGCCGGCTCCAGACGCTGACATTCGGGGAATTCTGGAAGATCGGCGTTTACGCCGGGTTTCCGGTGATGCTGGTTGCCTCATGTTTTCCGGCATTCGACCTGCCGTACCTGAGTTACAGTACGGTGTTCATGATCGGGCTGGTCGTGTACTGGCTGGTCGCGGTGGCGCGGGTGGAACGGGCCGGTGTTTCCGGTTCACAGGAGGGATAGGGTATGGAGAAAAAAGAGGATTTTCTGCGCACACCGGTCTGGTATCCGGTTCTCGCGGGTTATACGTTCCTGACTTCATTCGTGAAGCTGCGCAAGGAAGCGCTCGCCGCTTTGGTCGCAGGCGAGAATTATGATGACTATGAAGACGATGACGAGGTGAATCCCGCCGTCGAGGGGATCATCGAAGAACTGCGCAAGCCGATGGCGGCGATTCCCGGCAACTGCTTTGTGTCGGTCGACAGCTGCGCGCCCACCGATACGGAACGTTTCCTGAACAAACGCGGCGCGGTCTATTCGCCGGAAAGCGCGTGGAAGTACCTGACGCTCAGCGATAAAGTGCGGCGCGCAGCGCGCCGCGGCGAGGTGGAATACATCTGTCTGCGCCCCTTCCGGCGTATGAACCGGACCCGCGAATTCCGGCTGTTCATCAGGGACGGTCAACTGAATGCGATGAGCCAGTATTACCTGCTCCGCCATTTCCGCCGTCTGGAGGGAGTTCGGGAGAAATATTGGGAGCGTGCCGGGGAATTTGTGGAGCACATCAGCTGGATGCTGCCATTGAAAACGCTGGTGATGGACATCTATTTTACTGCTGGCGGCGAGATCATGATCGTTGACCTGAATCCGTGGGGAGGCGCGACTGATCCGTTGCTGTTGCGCAGCTGGGACCGGGACTGGAGCAAACCCGCCGGAATCGTGCTGATGGATCCGCCGACCCGCATCTCCGGCGACGTCAGCGTATCGTTTTGAGGCGGCCCGCCGCTTCGCGTCGGCTCCCGTCCATTGAAGGTTCAGGACAACCCCTTTGATTGAAGGCGGTTGTCTTTTTTATGCCCGGACAATTCCGGCCGGGCGGCATGAAACGACTATACCGGACACTTTTTCCGGTTTGTGGGACTCCTGCACTTGCAATATTGCCGAAATGCGCTATTTTTAATAATGAAGAGTTGTAAATGTGTATAGTTGAGTTTTTCTTGTGCCAGCCGGAGCATATCTGATTGTGTTGCCGGATATCCGGGGGGAGACGGCGGCGGTCCGGCCGGCGCGGGAAGACCGGAAAGCCGGTGATGAAACGGTATTGGATTGTTCTTGGCGCGATCGCCGGATTGCTTGTATCCGGCTGCCGGGAAGCGCCGCTTGCGGAGACGCTCGAAGAGATCCGCGAACAATATGCGGCCGATCCCGAGTGGAGGGCGTTTGACGGAGTCACGACGCTTACTCCTGCGCTTGCCCAGAAGATTGCGGAACGGAACAACCCCGATTTTGAGGCGACGCTCTATGCGGTCAACGCCGCCCGGATGCGTTATTATCAGGCGGTGGGTGCGTACAGCCCGGAGATTTCCGGACGGTTTGAAATCGGCCAGAATATCCTCGACCGCGATCATATCGTGAATCCGCTGCCGACCACCGTTCCCTATACGAACCGCTTCAATGTCGGAGCTTCGCTGCGGGCGAGCTGGCTGTTGTTCGACGGGCTGGCGCGGGAGTTGAATGTGCTGGCAAGCCGCTCCGAATACCGGATCAGCGGCAGCCGGCGTGAAAACGTATTGCGCGTATTGAAGCGTTCGGTCGCTTTCGCCTATTACGACGTGCTGCTGGCCGGGGAGATGGAGGCGATCGCGGAGTCGGATATCAAATTTCAGGAGTCCTGCCTTCAGCAGGCTTCGGTGCGGTTCAACTCCGGCTTTATCGCCAAGGGGGATTGGCTCGGCTTCAAAATCGACCTGAACCGAGCCCGGACCATGCGGGTGCAGGCGCGGCAGCAGCGTGAGGTGGCGCGCTACGCATTGGCGGCTCTGATGGGATATCCCGACGGCAGGCTGCCGCCCGGATTGAAGCTGATCCCGATCGCCGATGCGATCCGGAAGCCGGAGCTGGAGCTGGAATTTTACCTGAACGAGGCGTTGGCCCGCCGCCCCGATCTGCGTGCGATGCGCGAGGCGATCGATGCGGCGCGCTACCGGAAGTACGCGGGGCTTTCCGCCTTTTCTCCGGTGGTGAATGCTTACGGCACGGTCGGTTACCAGCGCAAGGAGGACTGGATGCGCGGCTACGATTTCAGCCGCAGCTCATGGGATAACTACAATTACGGTTACGGCATTACTGCCGACTGGCTGATCTTCAATGGCCTGCAGCGCTATAACCGTTACCGGGAGCTGCGGGAGCTGTACGAGGAGTCCCGGCTGCAGTTTGCACAGACCCAGCTGCAGGTGCTGAATGAGGTGGAAACCGCCTACACCATCTATCGTTCCAGCGCGGAGATCGCCGAGCTTTACCGGCAGACGATGGACTGGGTGTTCGAGCAGCGCAACCTGGTGGTCGTCGAATACTGGGCGGGCAATGTGACCATCACCCGGCTGCGCGGCGCCCAGAACGACCTGATCAGCGCCGAAGGCGGCCTTGCGGTTTCGCTGATTGAAATGTGCAAGGCCAATGCCCAGTTGATCGCGGCGGTCAACGGGGAGGTGGAGCTGGCGCCGCTGCACAATCCGGAGACGATTCCGGTGCTGGATAAAATGTTCGACCGGCTCGAAGAAAAGTTTGGAGAGTAAATCATGGCCGTTTCCGCAAAAGACATCATTCGCAATTACACCGTGGTGATCGTGCTGATCCTCTTCGGCCTCGGGCTGGGCGGATACTATTGGAGCTTGCATTACAAGCCGTTCACCCAGAACGCGTTCCTGATCACCAACACCCGGCCTGTTTCGCCGCTGGTCGAGGGCTACCTGACGGAAGTGCTGGTGAAGAACCACCAGAAAGTGAAGAAGGGGGAGCCGCTGTTCACCATCTTCCGCCCTCCTTATGAGCTGAAAGTGGAGGACCTCACCTATGCGGTCAAAGTCGAAGAGGCCAGGCTGGCCGGAATCGACGCGAAGCTGAAGGCTGCGAAGGCGCAGGTCGAAAAGGACGCCGCCGAAGCCGCCAACCGGCAGTATCTGTCGAAGCAGGCGGTCGAGATGTATGCGCAGCAGGCGGTTTCGCAGACCTATACCGAGGAGGCCCGGCGAGCCGAGCTGGCCGCCAACGCGCAGCTCTCCGCTTCGAAGCACCAGCTGGAAGCGGTCGAGCGGGAAAAGGAGATGGTCGCTGCCGGCATCGGGCGGCTGCAGAGCCAGTTGAAACTGGCGAAAATCTATCTCGAACAGACCACCGTTTACGCCCTGAACGACGGCACCATCAGCAATATGCACGTGTCGCCGGGCGGCTACTATCGTCCCGGTGATATCCTGTTCGCCTTCATCGAGTCGGACGACTGGTTCATACAGGCCAACTTCGAGGAGACCGACCTGTCGATGATCCGGCCCGGCCAGACCGCGTCGATCTGGCTGTGGCAGTATCCCGGCAAAAAGTTTCACGGCGTGGTCGAGCAGGTGAGTTTCGGCGCGGAACGGCGGCAGACCTCTGAAGAGACCGGCGTTCAGCTGGTGGAAAAGGAGAACCAGTGGTTCCTGCTGCCGCAGCGTTTCCCGGTGCAGATACGGATCACCGATCCCGATCCTGAGTATCCCTTCAACCTCGGCGGCAGCGCCTTCGTGCAGATCGATACTTCGTCGCAGCTGCTCAAGCAGATCATCTGGAGGATCTTCCGTTGGGTGTAGGGGAACTCAAAAATCTTCGCGACGGGTTGATGCACCATTTCGCGGACGAAGTCCGGCTGCACGCTTTCGAGGCGACGATGCTGGTCTTCAACAGCGTATTCTGGTCGATTCTGGCAGTGGTGGTGTTCCGCGATCCGCGCCACGGGCTGATCTGGCTGCTGGGGCCGCTGCTCTGCACCGTCGGCGCGCTTTCGGAGCGGACCCGGGTGGAACGGGCCAAGGCGATCGCGGTCAATCTGCTGCAGTTCGGCTTTTTCCAGTTCCTCTATTCGGCGCTGGAGCCGTATTGGCTGGCGGTTGCGCTGGTGACGCCGTTTGCAGTCTGGATTGCGTCGAAGCGGCGGCGCGGCAACAATGCCGGCGCGGTGATGGTCGCGTCGATCATGAACTTCGAAAAGGGTTCTTTCCTGATCGGACTGGATACTTTCTGCATGTTGGTCGCACTGATTACCGTGATCGTCCCGACTTATCTGCTGCTGGACCGGATGCTGTTCGGCAGCCGGGAGTGGCCGGGCTCGCCGTCGACGCCGCGGATGCCGGGGGATGCGGTGATCCGGCGGATCTGCGCGTTCATGTTCGCGCTGTTTCTGTTCGATATGCTGGACTGGAAGTTCGGTTACTGGATTCCGCTGACGGTCGGGCTCTGTTATTCGGGCGGCGGCTCCGGGAAGGCGGTACGCCATGTGGCGATGCTGCGGCTGGTCTGGGCGCCGCTCGGCTTTACGCTGGCGGTCGCGTGGCTGGGGACGGTCGGCTATATCGATTACCAGTTCAATTATCTGGCGGTGATCTGGGCGTTCGTTGCGTTCTACTACTGTTTCCGGGCGGATGACTACATCGGTTTTTATCTGTTGTTCATGGTGATGATCTCGGGCGCCAACAACCTGAGCATGGGGGAGTTCGCGGATTACGGCAACGGCTGGAACATGATCGTGCAGTCCACCTTCGCGGTCGCGATCGGAGCCGGGCTGGTGGAACTGGCGGAATTCCGGCTCGATCCCCCCTGCTGCGTGGAGGATTTCGAGGACGAAAAGAAAACCGCCTGACGCCGGAAGCGGCGTTCAGCGGATATTGCCGAGCCGGATGCGGGTGAAACCGCGTTCGGCGGCATGTTCGCGGATCGAAAACAGCGTTTCGCGCGGCGTCGGCGGCGAATCGCAGTAGCGGTGGCAGGGGAAATAGGCTGAGAAGTGGAGCGGCGTATCGGCTCCGAGCTTTTCCTCCACCCAGTCGAGCAGCGCGTCGATCATCTGCGGCGAATCGTTCTGCCCCGGAATCACCAGATTGGTCAATTCCAGATGGCCTCCGCATTCGTTGCGGAAAAATTCGCAGCTGCGCAGCACCGGCGCCAGTGTCGCATTGCAGAGCCGGCCGTAAAACTCCTCGCTGAACCCTTTCACATCGATATTGGCGGCGTCGATCAGCCTATAAAGTGCGGCGGCGGGGGCCGGATTGATCCAGCCGTTGCTGACGAGAATTGTTTTCAAGCCTGCCTGCCGGGCGAGTTTCGCGATTTCCACGGCATATTCGATGAACACGGTCGGCTCGTTGTAGGTGAAGGAGATGGAGCGGCAGCCGCGGCTGAGCGCCATCTGGACGATCTCTTCCGGAGAAACCGCCGGGCAGGCCCTGCCGGAGCCGTAACCGCCGCGCGACAATTCAAAGTTCTGGCAGAATGCACAGTCCAGATTGCAGCCGAAGGTGCCGAGCGAAAACGTGCGGGTGCCCGGCAGGAAAAAGGCGAGAGGCTTCTTTTCCACCGGGTCGACCTGGAGCGCAGCCGGCCGCCCGAAGGAAAGCGCGACGAGCCTGCCGCCGTCGTTGCGCCGCACCCGGCAGAAACCGGTCCGGCCGGGAGCGATCACGCAGGCGCGCGGGCAGAGGTCGCACCGGACCTCTCCGCCGGGAAGAGAACTCTGAAAATCCGCTTCCCGCATTGACATCATGCCTTTTTGGTGTCGTACCACGCGTCGGCGAAATCGGAACCTTCAACGGAGGTGACGCCGGGCAGGGAGTTCATGAAATCCAGCACCGCCTGGCGCTTTCCCGCTTCATCAGTGTTCACGAGGCCGGTGGTCACGAAAAGCTCCAGCTCGTTGACGTCGAAGCGCCCGCCGCACTCCAGCCCGAGCGAACCGATCTTGTCGATCACGCAGTCGGTGAAGCGGTCGAATTCCTCGTCGGGCATCTCCGCATATTTGACCTTCAGGAAGAAACCGAGTTCCTGAAATTCGCCGCGGTGAAGTTTTTTGCGCAATCTTTTCTTCATGGTGAAATTCCTTTTCAAGTTGATCGATTGAGATATGTCTATACTATAACACCGAAAACGGCTTTTCCCACCCGCGGCCGGCTTTATTTGTGGGTTTTACGGTATTCCCAGGGGGGAGTCGGATTCTGCGCATTCCAGAGGCCGAGCCGGGCGCGGCGGGCGGCAAGCTCGGCGAGGGCGAATTCCGGTTCGTCGCGGGCGTAGGCGACATAGTGCCAGGCATGGCCGAGCTTGACCATTTCAAAGTTCACGAATTTCCCGTCGACATAGACCTTGCCTACGGCGCGGCCGTACTGGTCGGTGTTGGCGACTTCGACCCGGACGTTGCGGCCGAGGATCATATCGGCCAAAGCGTCCCGGGAAGCGCCGCCGCCCTGCTGGGCGGCTTCCGGCGCATCGATGCCGTAAAACCGGATTTTGTATTTGGTGTCGCCTTCCGGAGTGAGCAAGGTGGCGGTGTCGCCGTCGTAGACCTGAATGATCTTGCCTTCCAGGATTTCCCGGGGCTGTGCTTTGCCTTCCGCCGCGGAGCCGCCGGGCAGGAAGGTGCGCACGGAGCGGGGCAGGAAGCGCTGCACCTGAAGCAGCCGGATTCCGACCGAGTCGAGCCGGTCGAGGTTGAAAAGCAGCCCCCCCAGCAGAATCAGGAAAGCCATGAAAAAATAGTTGCAGATACGCCGGATGCGGGCGAACGGTCTGGAAGCCATCATTCTCACTTTCGTTAACGGTTGTCCGGATACTGTATCGCCGAGTCCGGCTTTTTTCAACTTCGGAAAGCATGTTTCCGCCGGTTTCGCGGAGAAGTTCAGGCTTCGGAGGGCGGCGGAAACGGTGCGGTTGATCGCACGTGACGGTTCCGAAGTGGCCGTTTGCGCAGATTCCCGCATTCAGCGTGACCGCTCCGGCTCCGGTCGCTCCGCCAAGCGGTTTTCAGAGGAGGAAGCATGGAAAAAAGTTGATTTTCCGGGAGGAAGGCGAAAAAAGAATGAATTTTTATTTTCATTTAAACAGGGTTGCGTTTTCAATTGAATTGGAATAATGCCGGTTTATCCGGCATTCGTTTTCCCACATGCGAAGAGGTGTGTTTGGAGAGGAAGCCGGCGATATGGAGCATTGTTTACGGAGCAGTATTCCGGTACCTGTCCGGCAGTATTCTGATTACTGCCGCCGGCCTGCCGGAAAGGAAATATCGGGGGAATTTTCCGTTTTGCGATTGCGCACCGCCGCTTCTTGCAATATTTTATAGCACATGAATCCGATTTGTGTTTATCATGAAATATTGTGAGAGGTTTGTTATGGCGGTTGAAACGGTACGGGTGGGGCTGGAGGAGCGCGCCTATGATATTCTGATCGGTTCCGGCGTGCGCGAACGCGCGGCGGAGCTTGCATATGGACGGCTGCTGACGGTGACGGATTCCGAGGTTGATGAACGGTACGGCGAGTGGATTGACACGGTGATCGGCGCCGATTTCAAATTCATCTTTCCGGCCGGAGAAGCCTCCAAGACTCCCGTTACCGTGATCGACATCTGCCGGTATGCCGCGCTGGAGAAATACGACCGTAAAAGCTGTTTTGTCGCGGTCGGCGGCGGTGTGGTCGGCGATATGACCGGATTCGCGGCCGCGATCTATATGCGCGGCGTCCGTTTCGTGCAGATTCCGACTACGCTGCTGGCGATGGTCGACTCCAGCGTCGGCGGCAAGACCGGCGTGGACATCCCGGAGGGGAAGAACCTGGTCGGCGCGTTCCACCAGCCGCAACTGGTGCTGATCGACCCGGATTTCCTGAAGACCCTGCCGGGGCGGGAGATCCGCTGCGGCCTCGCGGAGATCGTCAAAACCGCGATGATCCTCGATGCGGAGTTGTTCGCCGAGCTGGAACGCGATCCGGCCGGGCTGGTTGACGCGGCCGATTTCGGGCGCATGGCGCGGATCATCCGGCGCTGCTGCGAGCTGAAGGCGGCGGTCGTCGCCGAGGACGAACGTGAAGCGGGGCTGCGGGCGATCCTGAATTACGGCCATACCTTCGGACATGCGGTCGAAATGCTCAGCGGTTTTTCCATCAGCCACGGGGAAGGAGTCGCGATCGGCATGTGCGCCGCGGCGGAATTGGCGGTGGCCTCCGGAACCCTTTCGCGTGCTGAAGCCGACCGTCAGAAGGCGTTGCTGCAGGCGGTCGGCCTGCCGGTTTCCCTTTCCCGCCGGTTCGCCGTAGACAAGGTGGTCGATGTGATGGGGCGCGACAAGAAGAGTGCGGACGGCAGGATCAAGGTGGTGACTGTCGACCGGATCGGTCATGCCGCGGTCGGGCAGCCGCCGTTGGAGGCGATTGCCGCCGCGGTGGAGGCGATTTATGCTTGACCGGGAGGCCTGTATTGTCCTGAATATGATTTCAGGCGTCGGATATGTGAAATACACGGCGCTCTGCGACGAATTCGGCTCGCCGGCCGGCGTATTCCGGCGGAGCGCCCGCGAATTGATGCACGTTCCCGGCATCGGTGAAACGCTGGCCGTCAAGATCGCGGAGTTCGATTGGGAAGGGGAGCTGGCCCGCGAGCTGGAGCTGGCGGACAAAGCGGGAGTACGGGTCATCACGCTGTTCGATGAGGCCTATCCCGCCGTGCTGCGCAACCTCTACGATCCGCCGCTGTGTCTGTATGTGCGGGGCCGCCTGCCGGAATTTCCGGAATACGCAGTCGCGGTGGTCGGTTCGCGCCGGATGTCCGATTACGGGGCCCGGATGACGCGGCAGATCACCGCCGAGGCGGTGGCGGCCGGATACACTGTGGTTTCCGGGCTGGCTTACGGAGTCGACACCGTCGCGCACGGCATGACCGTCGAGCAGGGCGGCTGTACGGTCGCGGTGCTGGGCGGCGGACTGATGCGGATTCATCCGCAGGAGAATGTGCCGCTGGCGCGCCGGATCGTGGAAACCGGCGGCGCGGTGATCAGTGAATTTCCGATGAACTTCCCGGTCAGCCGCACTTCGTTCCCGCGCCGGAACCGGATCGTTGCGGGTTTGGCCCGGCTGACCATCGTGACCGAAGCCGGGATCGGCAGCGGAGCGTTGATCACCGCGCGGCTGGCGCTGGACAACGGCCGCGATGTATTCGCGGTGCCGGGACATGCGGACAATCCGCAGGCGCAGGGCTGTCACCAGCTGATCAAAGAGGGGGCCGCCGGATTGATCGAGAATTTCAGCGACGTGCTCAATGCGATCGGAGTGGGGTTCGGCTACCTGCCCGGCCTTGCTCCGGGCGGCGAGGCGAATGAGGACGCGGTGCCCTACGACAGTTCATCCGTCGGCGATCTTCCGCCGGAAGCGCGTGAAATCTGGAAACTGCTGGACGGGCGCGAGCTTTCCCTTGACCTCCTTGCCGAGGAGACCGGCCGCGAAACCGGTGCGTTGCTCTCCACATTGATGATGCTCGAAATGAAGCTGCTGGTCGAGCACGGCAGCGATATGGTTTACCGCCGCATTCCCCGGCGTCCGTGAGGCCGGAAAGCTATTTCGGCGGGGGCAGCAGCGTACACTCCCGTGCCTGCAATCCCGGAAGGTTCAGCGGTTCGGATTGACGACCTCTTTGCCGAGGTCGAGCAGGCCGCTGGAACGGGGAGGCTGCGGCAGCGGAGCGGCATTCTCCAATGGGTCGCCGTTTTCGTTCAGCAGTTGGGTCGCGGTGAGCTTGCCGGCGTTGGGATCCTGAAAATCGATGCCGACGCGGGCGACGGCGCCGCCGGCGAGAGTGACCATGCCGTTGGCCGGATCGCGGACGAGAGTCGGAATGGTGCCGGTGGTTTTCCAGTGCTGGTTGGCGATGCAGGTGCCGTCCAGAGCGAATGCCAGATAGTGGAACACCTTGGGCGAAACCGGCATCAGCAGGTGGATGCGGCTCAGCATGTCGACTTCGGCGCGGAACTGTTCCTGCCCGATCCGTTTGCCGATCCGGATGACACCGTATACCTTGTCATTGTCCTCCACGACGAGGTAAAAGAAGCGGTCCGGCCCTTCGGTCATCGAGCGGATGGAATAGGTGCGTTCCACGGACTTTTCTTCTCCTTTGCCGGTCAGGTCGGGGATGCCGACGCTTTTGGACCAGACTTCCACGCCGGGGCTGACCTGAAAACGGGTCTCCTTGGACTGGTATTCCGCCGGAAGCTGGGCATGACTCACATAGGCGAACATCCGGTAGGTCCCGAGCGGATCCAGATTGTAGTATTTGGAAACCGGAATCACCAGACGCTTGATTTCGCCGGCGCGCAGCAGCAGCCCGGTCGTGTTGATCTCCGCGCCGGGGCGCTTGGGCACGAGGTTGTTTTTGCTGTCGCGGATTTCGAACAGCACGAAACCCTGAAGCTTCGGGTCGTGTCCGAAAGCCAGCGCCCGCCCGCTGTCGTTGCGGAGGGTGACGGCGGCGTAAATTGGTTCATACTGCATGTAGACAGTCCGGTTCAGGCTGAGATCCATCGCGACCTGGGCAAAGGTGGCGGCGGCACAGACCAGCGCCGCCGGCGTCAGCAGCAGTTTCAAAAGGGTGTGGGAAATCATGGCTCAGTTCTCCTGTGGTTGGGTGAGTACCTGAAAGGCGTCCGCCGCTATTTTATCCGCGTCAAGGCGATGGCAGCGCAGCAGCCCGTCGACAGGACGGCAGTTGCGCTTCATGCACCGGACGCAATCGATGTTCAACTGATAAATCCGGGTACGCTCTCCGTAGGGGCCGGTCTTTTCGGGGCAGGTCGGGCCGAAAAAGGCAAAGACCGGCTTGTTCAGCGCCGCCGCCGCGTGCACCGGGCCGGAATCGTTGCTGATCACCAGCGAGGAGGCGCGGAGCACCTCCATCATGCCCGTCAGCGAGGTTTTTCCGGCCAGCGGCAGCACGGGAACTTCGCCGCGGAGCCGTTCGACGATCTCCTGCTCGATCTTCCGGTCGCCGCCCGCCCCGATGATCGCGAATACGTAATCCGGCAGCAGTTGGTGAAGCCGCCGGGCGATTCCGGCGAACAGGGCGGGAGGAAACTGTTTGCTCTGCCAGCGGGCTCCCGGAATCAGGGCGACCAGCCGGGAGGGCAGGGGACCGGCCAGAGTCTCCAGTTTGCGGAGGGCGGCCGGATTGGCGGGCAGCTCCGGCAGCCTGACCGGGCCATTGTTTCCGGTCAGTTCCCCGATCAGGGCGCTGTTGCGTTCAAGGGCATGGCCCGGCGCGACGGCGATGCGCCGGCTGTAGAACCACTTTGCGGCGGTTTCGCGGGTCTGGGCGAAGCCGACGACCGGACCGCCCCGGGTCAGGGAGGCGAACAGCGCACTGCGGGTCAGCCCCTGAAAGTCGATCACCAGATCGTACTTCTTGCGCCGGAGTTCGCGGGCCAGCTTCAGGAATTCCGGCACCATCGTGGAAACCCGTCCCATCCTTTTGCGCTCGAAGAGAATCCGTTCGGAAACCGGAAAGGGGGAGTAGTCGAGGATGTCGGCAAAAGCGGGATGGATCAGGAAGTCCAGCGTCGCTTCCGGGCAGTGAATGCGCAATTCCGCCAGGGCCGGGAACACATGCAGGATATCTCCGAGGCTGCTCGGCTTGATGACCAGAATCCGCTTGACCTTGGCGAGTTCGAACATTCTAGGTACCGACGGCGAGCCGGAGCGCCAGTCTTTCGGGCAATCCGGCGTCGATGATCTTGTTCTGCTGCGCGGCGATATCGTAGGGAATCCGGTAGCGGGTGATGGTTCCCGCATCGGTGTCCATGATCGCGAAGCTGGAACGCGGGTCCCGGTTGCGCGGCTGGCCGATGCTGCCGACATTGAACAGGTATTTGTAGCCGGCCTTGATTTCGACGGTCAGCTCGTCTTCATAGTTGAAATCGGTATTGGAAAGCTCGAACTGGTAGTTGTAGGTCCACTCCGGGATTTCGTCGATGCTCCGCTCGTTGATGCTGGTGATCGGCTTCTTGCAGAACGCGACCGGAACGTGGGAGTGCCCGCAAAAACAGATCTGGGTGAACTGATAGGAGAAGTTGTCCGCGGCATGGTGGCAGTCGAAGATGTAGCCCCAGTTTTCCGGCGTGTCCAGCGTCGCGTGAACGATCGTGGAGTTGTTGCCGGGGATCCGGGTCCGATAGGGCATGGAGACCAGCCACGCGCGTTCCGCATCGGTCAGCTGCTCCCTGGTCCAGTTCACCGCGAATTTCGCGTGCGGATTAAAGCCGGAAAGCTCCGTCTTGCCGTTGGCCGTGTATTCGTCGTGGTTGCCGCGCACCATTGCCACCCAGGCAAGATCGCGTACCAGATAAAGACATTCGCGCGGTTCCGCGTTGTAGCCGACGATGTCGCCGAGTGAAACAAAATGATCGACTCCGATCTCCCTGCACTTTTCCAGAACCACCTTCAGTGCATCGCTGTTGGCGTGAATGTCACTGAGAATCGCGTACTTAGCCATCGTTCGTTCTTATCCCGACCTCGGCTTCGCCTTGAGGAAAGCGAAGCGTGTTTCAATTATGATTTATCTTTCATACAAAAACAGGATCGTGCCGGAAATCTCTTTCCCGCAAAATCCCGGCGCCTTTCGCCGTTCCCGGAACCTGTTCCGGAATTCAGGCGAAGCAAAGCACATCGCCGCTGTAAGCCGGATTCTGTATCCCGCCGAAGCGGAACGGCAATCATCTGTCTATGCGACCAGAACCCGGGACTGATAGCGCCGCGAGCAGCGGCATCATCCCCTATTTGGTCTTGCTGCGGGAGGGGTTTACCATGCGGCGCCGCTCTCGCTGCGCGCCCGGTGGGCTCTTACCCCACCCTTTCACCCTTACCTTCAGCCGAAGCCGGAGGCGGTTTGCTTTCTGTTGCACTGGCCTTCTCGCGGCGTATGGTCCGCGATATCCTTCTTTTCAAAAGGACTCCCTGCTCTCTGCAGTCCGGACTTTCCTCGAACGGCGGGTTGCCCAGCTGTCCGCGATTGCCCACGGCTGATGTACCTTGCGTTTGTTAATATAGCCATCCCTTTGGAATATACAAGAGTGTCCGGGCTTTTTTTTGAGCATCCATATTATTTTTCCGCAGGTTTGCATTGAAAGTGCTCCGACTGTATATTGGGAACAGGTTGAATTTTAGCGGAGGAAGTTTGAAATGCGGCGTTCCTGGAGTCAGGTCTACCTGCCGGTGGCGGCTGTCGCGGCGGTATTGCGGTGCTGGGCGGCGGTTGCACTGGCCGGCTCTCCATTGCGGAATTTCCATCTGGTGCCCGGATTGGATATGCAGACGCTGCTGGAACGCGGCGAATGGGGGGCGACGGCCAGTCCGCTGTTCACGCTGCACCGGATGCTGGTCGCTTTTTTCTGGTCTGTCAACGGCCGGAGCCATCAGGTCATGCAACTGGCGGGCGTTCAGCTTGTGCTCGGCGTGGTTGCCGCGCTGCTGACCGCCTGGATCGTGCTGCATTTGTTCGGCAGCCGCCGGTATGCGCTTGCGGCCGGGATGGTCGCCGCGCTTTACGGGCCCGCCCTGATGTACGAGTGCACGATGCTTCAGGAGAGCATGGTGACTTTCGCCTGTCTTGCCGCGGTGGTGTCGCTGATTCGGGCGCACCGTTTGCACTGGGGTGGCGGAGCCGCGTTGGCAAGCGGTGTCCTGTTCGGACTGGCTACGATCGGCCGGCCGACCGCGCTGCTGCTGGCGGGGGGGGCGGTGCTCTGGTTCTGGCTGGAGTTGAAGCGCCGGAACCGCCTGCGTCGCTGGTGGACTCTGCCGGGCGGCATTCTGGTGGTCTGGATTCTGATCGGCGGACTCAACTGGCATTACAGCCGTAATTGGTCGCCTTTTTTCAACGTGCTGCCTTATTCGGCTTCGGTCAACACGGGCGGTGAGACGCCGTCGTCGGCCGTACCGGAGAGCAAGGCCGCTTTTGAACTTCCGCCGCCGGTCCGGATCGGGGTCAATGCCGTGAAACGCCTGCCGGTGCTCTTCTGTGCTCACGAGGTGCCGGACAACCTCAATTATTATTTTATCCGCGAGATGTTTCCGCCGTTGCGGATGAGCTGCGGCCCGTGGCTGGTTCTGCCGCTGGCGGCGGCCGGGATGGTCCTGCTGCTGTTTTCCGGGCGGTGGAAAAGGCGCGACGGATTGCTGCTGGGGGTGATCCTGCTTTTGATGCTTCCGTTATGCGCGAATTATCCGATGGGGCGTTACCGTCTGCTGCTTTATCCGTATTTGTCCATCCTGGCGGTTTATCCGGCTTGGTGGGCGTTGCGTTGCGGCCCCGAAGGCTGCCGGAAGCGGACGGTATGGATGCTGGCGGCGGTTGCCGGAAGCGCCGGGCTGAATCTGGCATTGAGCGAACGGCCGTTTGTGCGCGGCAGTGATTTTGTGGCATGGGCGATGGCGATGGAGGAAGGCGGCAAACGTGTTTCGGAAGCGTCGCTGCAAACCTTTGAGCAGGGGTTGGCGGAAAGCGGGTTTACGGAGCAGGCGGCGCTGGTGAACCTGATGGTGCGGCTGATCCCGGCCGGGCAGCTGGATCGGGCGGAAGGATTGCTGGCCAAGGCGTTTGAAGCGGGAGCGATCGAACCGGCGCTGCTGTGGTATTACGGAGGGCTGGTGAAGCTGGGGCAGGGGCGTTTTGACGCGGCGGCGGCGGCGCTGGAGCGGAGTGATCCGGCCCGGTTGGGAATCCTGGCATCGAAACGCAGCTTTTTCGAGGGGGAAGCGCGTCGCTTGAAAGGGGATAACGCGGGAGCGGCGCGTTGCTATCGGCGGGCGCTGACGGAGGAACCGCTTCCGTCTTTTCGGCCGCTGATCGAAGAGGCTCTGAAGAATTTGCCGGAAACAGGCCGCACGACCGAGTGATTTGCCGGAATCGGGCTTGACATTTCGTGAAAAGATGATATAGTGATAGTTACCGATTTTGGGGGTGTTCCGGATTCGACCGGCCCGGTTGGGTGTTGATTGCATGCCGAGGATGATCGTTGGCCTCGTAAAACATCGGTCGAAACGATAACTGCGAACGAAGAGTTTGCTCTGGCGGCTTAAGTCCCGCCACGCTGTCGTCCCTGAGGAGTGCTAGGGGATCATGGCGTCATTCAGCGCTCTGGCTTTGAACAATCGTCTTTCGGTTCAAGGCGAGATCAAAGGAAGGAATAGTCTGGAGTCAGGCCTGCTCATTGGCTTCGGCAAAGGACGATAAAAAGAAAAGATGAGATAAGCATGTAGACGTCCTCATTGGACCTCGTCGGCACGCGGGTTCGACTCCCGCCACCTCCACCAGTATTAAATGTATGAGCATTAACGATTTACGTTAGTGCTCTTTTCTTTTATATCCTATCTGTTTCAGCCTTAAAGTCTTACCGATAAACAGTTTTGCCACAGAGAATGTAAACTGGCGCTATTCCGGGTGTCAAACTGGGTTTTTCTGTCAAAAATCCTCTCTCTTTCTCTCCGGGTGGAGGACGGCGTCCTTTACCAGATTTGAGCTCAAAACAACCGTTTTTGACGTAAAAGACGGATTTTAATGATGCGGTTTCGGAGAGAATACAATCACCTTGTCTTATATCAACAAAAAGTAATAAAACCCCGAAATTCCCTAAAAAATGTTGTTTTCACCTTACCGGAAGTGTCCGAACAGTAAAAAAGCCTCCAAGAGTAATTCCCGGAGGCTTTTCGTGTTTTTAAGCAGTCCTTCTCCGACTGCCCCAATGCTTATTACCGTAGGCGATCATCAATTCAAGATCGTGGGATGCGTCCCACATGGCCCGAATTTCCGGATGCTTACATTTCTCAAACTTGACTTTCAATTCCAACAGCGCTGAAACGCGCGGTTTGCTTTTTCCGATACGTTCTGCAAGGTACTCCTGCGTGATCGGCTTCAACAGCTGAGATCCGTTGCCCCGACTCAACTCGTGACAATAATGCCGGTACTGTGTTTCCAGATACTCATGCAGAGCTTTTTTCATAGCTCCGACAGTCGTCGCTGTTGCGTCACGTGTTTCGGGCTCCGGTTCCTCGTCAGGCCCATCACAGGCCAGCTGGTGCAGCCATTCCATATCAAGCGCCCATTTGTCGTCCTGAATCATCAGGATCGTGTCCACTGAAACGATCCGGTTGTCATCATACGGATTATCCGGGCTTTTGGAATAACGGCTGCTGCCAACGATCAATAAAGGAGTCTTTGTATCTGGCAGCTTGCTATATATGTCCTGCGGATCATCGTTCAGACGAGGCGTGAAATAAATATCCCGGCTACGGCCTGCAACAGGAACTCCAGACCGGCCCATCTTCCAAAGGCGACCGGGAATAATCATTTCAACATCTGCCCGGCATCGGAACAGCGAATGAAACAACTCCGCCACCTTTGCAGGCTGAAAAGTGTAGCCGATCAATTCTTCTTCTTTCACTTCTCTGGCTCCGCCGGTCAATGAACAGAACGCCATATATTTTGTTTTTCCGTCGCGCTCAAACTCCATGACATCTGCCTGGTGCAGTTGTTCGTCACAATCGCAGTCAACCGTTGTATAGCGCTTGGTGGCCCGGAGGATTCCAGCTTTTTTCCACATTTCTGCTTCTCCGACAAGCTCCTTGCTCTGCCATTCCGGATCAGTCAAACACAAACGATCAGTCACCAGTTGAATAGCTCTTACGCACATACGATCCCCCAACTTTTCAGAGTTTCCATGATAACCAGCTGAACGCCGGGATCTTTGCTGTTAATGTTGCAGGAGTTCGGCCGGACTGTTACGGTCTGGCATTGTTTTCTGCCATACTTTTTCGGATCAAGCTGAAGGCGGAGCTTCACACAGGATATTTCCAGAATGGACATCGGAACACGATCCGGGTTCAGCTCTTTGCGCATCTGAGTATAAAGGTCCAGATCGGATTCCTCATAAACGCGGCGGCTGCCTTTGTTACCGGCAATCCCGGCTTCAAGCATAAGCACCTTTGCTTCTCTAACGTCAGACAGCGGATCAACAATGATGTTATCAGGGCCTTTTTTGAATCCGGAAATATCAAATGCCTGCTTCTTCAAATCGGCATCTTGGATAATTGTGTCCCGCATTGTTTCGGCCCAGATCTGGCACAAACGCTCTTTGTGGGCGCGAGGTCCAGTGGTTCGAACAGACAGGTGATTTTCCTTCCGATCATAAACTATGACGATTTCATAGGCGTGCTTGTCGATCCCGCGAGAGAAATCATTGCCGCCTTTCCACTGCATCGTATTGCGGGGATAGTCGCTCAGGTAAAGGAAGAAGCACTCCTTATCCAGCGCGAGACGTTCAAAATACTCTATGAAGCAGTATTTGCCCCGGCCTTCCAAATTATAAATGTACTCACTTATTCCCCGTTCAAGTCGATCAAAGTGTTCATCTTCGTACTCAACCTTTCCGGCTCCGCCATTAAAAAGTTTCTGGACAAACCAGAGGGACTCTGTCATTCGATCAATATGGGCAAATCTGGCAGCCTGAGTCCAGGCAGTTTCGTCTTGCAGAAATACCCATGCCGCTTTGTCATGGATACTCCACTCGTCGAATTCAGCAGGTGGAATAAGTCCCTGCTGGGCGATCAAACTATGCAGAGTTGTGGCATTGACTGGATGTTCTGCAAAAACAAAGATCTCGTACAGAGCCGAATCAACCTTGCCCCGGAGATCGTCACTAAGTGTGAGGAACCGGGAATAAAGGTGATCAACATTCCGTACTTTGACTTTGGTCCAGTCAATTTCAAGTTCAGGAGCGAGTTTTTCAAAGATGGCTTTCTGCATGACTTGTGACAGAGAACGAAAAGCCTTCTTGGTATTATACGTCGTACACATAGCTAATGTCTACCTTTCGTTAATTGAGTGTTTAGTAAATAGTCAGCATTTGTCAACGTGGACATCCGAGCACGCTGGCACAAAATTGATGGGTTCAGAACAAACGAGGTTCTGGCTCGGCAAGCTCAAGGAGGCCCATATCACGAAGCCGGATCTGCATGGTTTGTGCAGACACCTTGAACTTGATAGCAAACTCCCTCGCCAAGTCGCAGCGGATGTTCTCCGGCTCAGTTTGGAAGCGCTCGCTCTTTTCGCGGATTTCCTCGTAGACGTTTTCCGGACCATGATCGGGACCGAATTTAGCCTCCCACTCCCGAAGGATTAAGTCCTTTGGCATGAGGATATAACCAGAAAACATATCCGCTTGCTTTTCTTTCGGCTCTTTGCAGCTGGTTCGGTAAACGGAGACAGGTTTTAACTCATCGTCGAACAGGTTGTCAGTGTTCACACTGGCCAGCAAGTGCTGGTGCAAGATCCAGTGTCCTGTTTCATGACCGAGAGTGAATCGGTAACGTCCCTCTTTGTCTGCATTGAAATCCGGGTGAATTGTTTGGTCGATCAGGATGACTTTTCTGTTCCTGCCTACAAGAAATTCAGCCAGCACGTCGTCGTTTTGATACTTCGCCCGGAGATCCGCTGCTTCGATCGTCACGTCATAAAGGCAGTCAAGAATCTCCTCTATGGGAACGGGAGCAGTGATCGGTTCTTTATACTTCTGCGCGTAGGCAGCCAGAACCGACATGGCTTCATCTTCTATTTTTTGTGCGGGAATGTAGGAGGAATAGCCCATTGCCATTATTCCTTTTTTGCTTCTTCAGTCGCCTTCTTCTCAGCTTCCATAAAGCGCTGAAATTGTGCGAGTTGAGCTTCGGACATTCCACTGGCTGTACGCAGAAACGCTGCCATAGCCTTTGGCTTTTCCAGAATAATAGCATTGAGTGCGGGGTCCACCTTCTCGGCTAAACCCAACAGTTCGTCACGATTGATGTCGAGCAGATCTGCAATCCTTATGATTGTATCTGCTGCCGGGATCAACTCTCCAGCTTCTACCTTATTCAAATAGGTAGGGCTCAGGCTGAGCATTTCTGCGAACTTGCGCTGTGAAAAACGCGGATCGCTCTGCTTTTTCACTTCTCGCAGTGCGCGGATTTTGTCGCCCAGGGCGTTACTCTCGGACATAATCGTTCCTTTCTATTGGTTTTATTCTACGGTGCTGATAATATATGACAACTTGATGTGAATTACAAATCTTTTTTTGAAAAAAAATCAAAAATAATGGCACCAATTGGGACTTTTTTGGAAAGATACTTGTTTGGAGACCTCAACAGAAGGAGCAACAACATGTCCCAAACAAAAAAAGACTTTACGGAAGCCATGCGAATAATTCAGAGAATATTTCGCAAAAGACGAGAAAGTGAACTTGCTTTAGTTCAAAACCAGAGCAAATGTATGCACAAAGCAAACAATATCAACATCTTAACAAAGAAAGGATTTATAGATGAGACAACAGACACCAACGAGTGTGACCCGTCAGTTAATGGAGCTGCAGAATATGGGAGTCCCTGCTTTGCAGGCCAGATTTGAAGAACTGTACGGCTTCCCGACAACTCAGAAAAGAGTGGTAACATTGAGAAAACGCATTGCTTTCAGAATTCAGGAGCTTTATTATGGCGGATTGACAACAGCAGAAAAAGATATTCTCAATGAAGTCGCCTCAAACGATCCGCTGGCAAACCTGCAAAAGACGTCAAATAATGAATCCGTTTTGCTTCCGGGATCAAGATTGACAAGAACCTGGAAGGGCAAAGAGTACGAAGTAACCATCATGGACGATGGACGCTTTGAATATGAAGGCCGAATTTTTAGATCGCTTTCAGGAATAGCGTCCGAAATCACCGGATCGCACTGGAACGGTAAAGTTTTCTTTGGAGTAAAATAATTATGGATAAATCACAAATAAAGCGATGTGCAATTTATACGCGTAAAAGTACCGATGAGAACCTTCAGGATTCTTTTAACAGTCTTGATGCGCAGCGGGAGGCGGCCGAAGCATATATCCAAAGCCAGAAAATGAATGGCTGGCGCTTGCTCCCGGATCGTTACGATGATGGCGGTTATTCTGGCGGAAATATGAATCGACCTGGTTTGAAAAAACTTCTGGAAGATGTAAAAGCTGGTAAGATCGACATTATTATCGTTTATAAGTTGGATCGACTTTCACGATCCATCTGCGATTTTGCCGAATTGAGCAAGGTCTTTGATAAACATGGAACATCCTTCGTCAGTGTCACGCAGGAAATCAACACAACCACAAGTTCCGGTCGAATGATGCTAAATATTCTGGTAACTTTTGCCCAATATGAGCGAGAGGTTATCGCAGAACGTATCCGCGATAAAATGTCCGCCAGCCGCAAAAAAGGCAAATGGGTTGGCGGTTCGGTTCCTCTGGGATATAAGGTGGTGGACAAGCATTTGCACATAAATGAAGAAGAAGTCAAAATTGTAAAGCGGATCTTTACGCGATTCCTGGAAATTGGTTCTCCGCGACAGATAGCTTTTGAACTGGAAGAATCTGGCGTGGCAAGACGCGATGGAAGGCCCTGGAATGTAAGTCATATTTACCGGATTTTGCAAAATCATACCTATATCGGGAAAGTCAATTATAAAGGTGAGATTTACGAAGGTGAACACGAGGCTATCATTGACAAAAAGAGCTGGGATGAAGCCCAGGAGCATCTCAAAGAAAATGATCCTATGAAATATCTGCGAAACAAAAAGCAGGAGACCGTTGCAATCCTTAAAGGAGTTATTCGCTGCGGACATTGCGGATGTGCGATGGGGCCGACATACGCCAGGCGAAGAGGTCGGAAATATCTTTACTATCTTTGCGTCGATGAATCAAAGCGCGGAAAACATGTATGTCCAGTAAACCGAGTAGCTGCACCGGCCATTGAGGAGATCGTTTTGAAACTGAAACAGCGGCCTTTTTTAGAGGACTTTTGACATTAGGCGAACCAACGCTTATAAAAAGCTGGCGTCAATCTTCGGTAAAAAGTCCCCGTACATCGAAAAATCCGTAATTTCGAAGTTTATGACTTTTTCGGAATTTGAACGGGTGTTGAACCATTGTCCCCATTTTACGAACTTTTGGCTGTTTTTGAGGGTGGGAGAATTTTGACTTTTTGTTTTGTTAACCTCCAGGAAATAAAACCCGGCGTTATTGAAACCAGAAAAATGACTTTTTAAGGTTGTAAAATGCGCGTTTTGGTGATATATTACGCTGTGACAGATAGAGCGTTATAAATAGAGAAAGGAGCAGCATCTGACATAATAAAAGCGTCTATTTTTAATACATACATTGTTGGATAATACCGACGACTAAATTTTCCTCCAAGTGAAATCGCCAATTTTCTATTCGAGAGAGGGTAAAGTTTGTCGGGTCGTTTTTGCGACCCGGCCTTTTGCATCTCTCTGGCTTTGGCGAGCCTCACTTGGTACAATCGGTCGAGGTCGCTTTTTTATGCTTTTGCTTTGATATTACATGCTGAATAAACGAAGCGGGAAAAACTTTTTTAATACGCATATATCCAGCCTGCGATTTCTGATAATTGCAGTTTCTCTTTTCGTTTCCATCGTCACGATCTCTGCAAAAGAGCCATTTGTTTATCGCCCGAAATATCCACAGTATGATAACCTTAAATATGGCGTTCCCGGTCCGGCTGATACCATTATTGAGCGCGAAGGTTATGCCCTGGGATATATCGAAAAACATGAACAGCCGAGCTGGGTTTGTTATATTGTCACAAAAGATGAACTTTCCAGTCGGGTTGCAAAACGCACAAATAACTTCCGGGAAGATCCCCTAATTCCGACTGGTTCCGCACATCCTTCCGACTATACCAGATCTGGCTTTGATCGCGGCCATTTGGCCCCGGCCGCCGATATGTCATTCTCACAGAAAACGATGAGCGACAGTTTTTTCATGAGCAATATGTCGCCCCAGAAGCCAGCTTTCAATCGCGGAATCTGGGGAAAGCTGGAAAAACAAATCCGGTATTTTGCAAACCGGGAAGGAATGATTGTTGTTGTCACCGGGCCGATCCTTCCGAAAACGCCAACTATTACGATTGGCCGAAACAAGGTTTCTGTTCCCGAATATTATTATAAGGTTGTATATGATCTCACGCCACCACAGAAAATGATCGGTTTTATTCTGCCCAACAAAGGCAGCTCCGAGGACCTTCTTTCCTTCGCTGTGACCGTCGATCATGTCGAAAAATTAACTGGACTGGATTTTTTCAGTCTGGTTCCAAAACAAAAACAGGAAAAACTGGAAAGCAGCATCTCCGTTGAGAGCTGGGATTGGATCAACTAAAACATACATATATATCGTTTGCGATAATGGCACTGTGATAAACGGTCACAGTGCTTTTTTATTTTTGACGGTTTTGAAAATCCCTTAACCTTAATATAAAAAACAAGAAAGGAACGTTTATGGGAAAATCAAACATTATTCACGACATTGAGGTGATTGCGGATCGCGTCTCAAAGCAGAACATCCGCAAACATCAAAACCTGATCCGGCTGGGCGAATGGGTAAAAGAGCTCCAGGAGGAAAACAAACTTCTCAAACAGCGCCTTTTTACGCTGGAACTGCGCGTCAAAAAACTCAATGACTATGGCGCGACACCGTTGACGCGGGCAGAACAGGCTGCTGAACAACAGCGCCAGGAACAGCCGAAACAAAAGATCACCGGTGCTCACCTGAAGCGTTTTCGGTTGGGCAGATCGTTGAGCCAGGAAGCTATGGGCTCTCTTTTCGATGCATCCGCACAGAAATATGCCCGTTGGGAAAGCGGTCGCTTTGCTCTGGCGCCTGCTGTTGAAGAACGATTCCGGGAAATTCAAAAGTGGCCCGCTACCAAACTTCGCACCGAATTACAGGAACGCGGGCATTTCCTGACGACCGGTAAAAAGACAAAAATGCCAAAACTGCCGGTACAAAAAGAACAACCGGAAGTGGTGGTTCAGCCTGCACCGGTCACAGAAACGCCGCAGGTTATTTCAAAAGAACAGATCCGGCAGTTACGGGAGGCCCTGGGATATACGCGTCCGCAGCTCGCAGATCTTATCGGTTGTAAAAAGAGAACGCTTGCCAGCTGGGAAAACGGAGAACGAACTGCAAGAGGCGAATTTGCAGAAAAACTGCTGGATCTGTTCAAAAAACAATTCGCCGCCCAGCCGAAAGACCCGAAACTGGAGCAGCCTTCTTCCGTTAATCGTCAAAGCTCGACTCGTAAAATATATGAATCACCCATTATGCCTGTTGCTAAAATCCGGGCCGGTCGTGCCGCCTCCGGAATGTCTGGCCGTGAAGTGGCAGAGGCTCTTGGCGTTCCTGTTACTACATATAAAAATTGGGAATCAGGGAATTGCAGACCTTCTGACATATATATTGAAAAGATGCAGAGCCTTTTCGGGAGCTTCCCCACTGAGTCAGCAAGAGCTTCTGCTGAGATCGAAAAAACACCAATTTCACCGGATAAAATCACTTGCCAGCAGCTCCGCGACTTCCGTCATTCTATCGGTGTGACCAGATTGAAACTGGCAAACTATTTGCAGATCCCTCTGTCCCAATATCAGAATTGGGAACATCCGTCCCGGTGTGTTCCTTCCAGTTTCCAGGATAAGGTAAGGGAACTCATGAATATGAATCCCGACGAAGCAAAACTTATGCTGGGAATAACAGAAGCAACTCCGCCGCCAGCACCCGCTGCCGAACCGGTTGTTGAAAAAACTAATGTTTCCAGACCCGCTATAACCTGTGACGATATACGGAAGTTCCGTTTGTATCTGGGGCTCAGCGGCCAGCAAATGGCGGACTTTTTGAAAGTTCCCCATTCCGTATATAAAAATTGGGAAACTAAAAAACGGCGTGTCGGTGACGAGTTTTATGACCAGGTCGCTCCTATTTATAATGAAGATAAGCGCACTTTGAAAGGGATGGTATCTAAATTTCTGGGAGGTCGCAAACCGGGAGCCAGAAATCTGGGACCTCAAATTCAAACTAAACCCAATACTGACACAAGGATCTCTGGCGAAGAGATGCGCCAGATTCGTCTGCGCTTCGGAATCCCGCAGATCCAAATGGCTGCCTTTTTGAAAGTCGACATGAGTTCTTACCAGCATTGGGAAATTAAAGGACGCTTTGTCCCTCAAAAATATGTAGACAGGGTGTTGGAAATATCCGATCTTTCCGTTGACGAATTTCAAAAGAGACTTTCTGCAGCCGGGATCGTTGCGCGGTCTGCTCGTCCATATTAAGGAAATCACATCATGAAAAAAGAACCTTCTTTTTATATGGCTCTGCCGCTGACGGAGCGCGACAAACTCAGAGAAAAACAAAAACTCAGCACCTACCGGGAGTATACCAGAAACCTGACCGGGCTGGATATAAACAAACAGATGGACGCTGAATCAGATTATTTGTTAAAGGAAAATCAGCTGTTATTCCGCCGCCTGACTAATGGTGATACTGAGCTGCTGGATATAACGCCACAGAACTTTCGCATATTGGGCCGCCTGGCTAAACGCTTGCCGGAGCGTTTCCGTTCTGACGTTACCATAATGAAATATGAAGATTTGATCCGGGGCTGTGAGCATTTTGAATCAAACCCGCCGCCGGTAAAATCAAATCAGATTCCTTTGGAAATTGAGCAACAGATCATTGATTTTGCCCTGGAAAATCCGACCTGGGGATCGCCACATATTTTATATGCCCTGCGAAATATCGGTAACTTCCAGCTGAAGGAGCATCACGTCAGACGGGTTCTGGTAAAAAATCACATTCCGATTTCCGCCGAGCGCGTCAAAAAGGGACTGCCCTGGAAAGCGTTTGTCGCAGCCATGAAATCTGCAAACGGGCTGGGAGGCGTGATCTTCAAATGACAAAACGCTCAAACAGCAAATTGCGGAAGAATCCCTATGCGTCCCTTCATCGGAAGCTCATTGAGTTTACCGAAAATGCTGAACTCGACGAAGAATTGACATTACGGAATGAATATCTACACATGGAAAATATGATTCTGCGCGGGATGTATTTCAAGCGGAAAGATCGCCTGAAGCTGACGGAGGCAGAAAAACAGGAGCTTGCGGTTCCGGCAGCGAAGATGCGGGGACGATCCAAAGTGAAAGTTTCGTTGCTTTCCCCGGCGCAGATCATTCGCTTTTCAAAAAAGGCTTCGGGCAAAAAGTATGTGAGCCTTTTCCCGAAAAAGAGAAGTGCTCCCCGTATTTCCACAGTATATAAAGGCGACATTCTGCGCAGTATCGTCGAGGAGCATCCCCGCTGGACAAAACATGAGGTCTGGGAGGAAATGCAAAAATATTTCCCAGACATCCCGGCGTTCCAGGTTTACGACCTGCTTTATGACATCGGGCATTGGGATGCAAAGAAGATTGTTCGCGGACTGCCCTGGAAAGATTTTTTGAAGCGATTTGAAAAAGTAACCTGGGCCGGTGACTTCTTTTCAACAGACGTATGGACCGACTACGGACAATGGACCTATTTTACTTTATTTTTCATTCATCTGGAAACGCAGCGGGTATTTCTGGCCGGAACGACCAGGCATTGTACTTCTCAATGGATCATTAACACTATAAAATGGTGGACTGACGGCGAGAGTCCTTTCGGGCCAGATGCCAGATTTTTGATCCGGGATCGGGACACCCGATATACAGCGGAGGTTGATTGGTACTTTGCGCAGGTGGGGTTAATGCCGAAGATTATTTCTCCCGGCGCTCCGGTAATGAACTTTCACGCGGAGCAGTTTGTTAGGAAGATCAAACATGAGTGCCTTTCGCATTGCCTGTTTTTAAGTGGTGATGCGCTCCGGAATGTTCTGGATATGTATGTAAAATATTACAATACCCAGCGGCCAAATACAAGGTTTAATGGCGGCTGTATCCTGGAAGATGAGACCCATTGGCAGACGGAAGGAGAAATCAGGCAAATAACAACGCTTCCTGGCTTATTGAACTATTATTACCGTTCAAAGTAGGGACTTTTTCTGCTGTTTATATGACAGACCGGAAACAAAAACTGATAACAAATGGCAGGGAATTTATATTTCTTTTGAAAAACAGAGATTTTGAGTTCCCTTGTCTCTTTTATTGGTAAAAAGGTTCCAAAATCCCCTGTAAACCAAGTCCATAACTCATTGTTTTTTAAGCAGAAAACGTCTCTTATAGGAAGCGTTTTTCTGGGGCTCTAATGCTCCAGGAATAATTTTATCATTTTTGCTGCAGAGAACAGAATCGGGTACTTCCGGAATGGGATAATGTGGTATTGATCAGAATGTGGAAGGTTCCAGCAATTCCCGGAGCATCGCGAATGCGTGCTCGATTGTCCGTTCCCGGATGGCGCGGCGGTCGCCGTTGAAACGGAATTCCCGCACCTGTTCGGCTTCCCCGAGTTTGGCTCCGATATAGACGAGGCCGACCGGTTTGGCTTCGGTGCCGCCTCCCGGACCGGCGATGCCGGTTACCGCGATGGCGCAGTCGGCTTCCAGGCAGGAAACCGCTCCCCGGATCATCGCTTCGGCGCACTCCCGGCTGACGGCGCCGTGTTCGGCCAGCAATTCCTCAGGAACTCCGAGCAGCCGGTGCTTCAGTTCGTTGCTGTAGACCACGACTCCGCCTTTGAACACCTCCGAAACTCCCGGCAGGTCGGTCAGGCGGCCGGCGATCAGGCCGCCGGTACAGGATTCGGCTGTGACCAGTTGCAAATGGCTTTGTCCCAGCAGTTTGACCACGTAATCGGCCATCTCCAGCTCTCCGACCGGAAGAGCGGCGGGCGAGAGCAGCGCGTGGGCGCGTTCGGCGGCGGCTTCAACCCGGCCGCGGTCCGCCCCGGAGAAAAAGACACGGGTCCCGGCGGGGCGGGCACAGTAGGCCAGTTCGATTTCAAACTCTTTCAAAGCCTTTTCCAACTGCTGCTGAATCGTGAATTCTCCGACGCCGGAGACCAGAAAGCCGAGCGTGTATTCGCGGTCAGTGGTACTTTGGCTCTTGAGCAGCGGGATCAGGGCCTGACGGACCATCGGTTCAAGTTCGCGGGGCGGGCCGGGCAGCAGCACCACCAGCCGTTCGCGCCGGTCGTATACGGTTCGGAATGCGATGCCGCCAGCGGAGCCGTTCGGATTGTCCAGCACCACGGAATCGGCCGGACGCCGGGCCTGTTTCAGCACCAGTCCGGGAACCCGGCCCGTGTGGCGCCTGTGCCAGAAGGCCGTCACCTTTTCCTCCAGCACCGGATCGCTTTCCAGTTCCAGGCCGAAGAAACGGGCGGCGGCGTCAAGGCTCAGGTCGTCCCGCGTGGGGCCGAGTCCGCCGGTGATCACGATGATGTCGGCCAGTTTGAGCGCGTCACTCAGGGCCGCGTAAAGTTCGCGCGGATGGTCGCCGATCGTGAAATCCGCGATCACCTGCAGACCGGCGGAGGCCAGCTCCCGGCCGATGAATGCGCTGTTGGTGTTGACGACCGAACCTTTCAGGAGTTCGGTTCCGGTGGAAATCAGGGCAATACTCATGGTTATCTCGATGGATTTGAGGTTAATAATCGGGTCAGGTTGCGGCTGAAGCGGGTCAGCCGCTCCCGCGTTGCGGCCAGCGCCTCTTCCAGCGGTTCCGGTCCGATGGAGCAACTGAAGCAGGCGGCGAATTCCGTTTCCAGAAGTTCGCTGCCGGGGCCGAGCGAACCTGAACACAGGATCGTCGGAACTCCGGCCCGGGCCGCCCGCCGGGCGACGGTCACGCAGAGCTTGCCGGCGGCGCTCTGCGAATCGGAGCGCCCTTCGCCGGTGATCACGAAATCGGCTCCGACAACCCTGCGGTCGAAGCCGGCAAGCTCCAGCAGCAGTTCGGCGCCGGATTCCGGGCGGCCGTGCAGCAGTTTGCGCAGCGCGAAGCCCATGCCCCCGGCGGCTCCGTCGCCGGGACGGGAACCATCATCCCCGAACAGGGCGGCGTAGTGGCGCAAACCGGTGTCGAGCAGCTCCGCTTCGGCGGCGGAAGCCCCTTTCTGCGGAGCGAAAACCGCGGCGGCTCCCTGCGGGCCGGTCAGGGGATTGGTCACGTCGGAGGCGATCCGTATCCGGCTTGCCGCCAGCTCCGGGAGCAACCCGGAAAGATCGGCGCGGCGGATCGCCGACAGGCCTCCTCCGCCGATCCCCTCCGGCAACAGCCGTCCGGCGTCGTCGTAAAAGCGCGCGCCGAGCGCCTGAAGCATTCCCGCGCCGCCGTCGGTGGTGGCGCTGCCGCCGAGTCCGATCACGAAGTCGCGGCAGCCGGAGTCCAGCAGTTGCCGGAGCAGAAGCCCGACTCCGAAGGTGGTGGCTTCGAGCGGTGCGCAGCCGTCCGGCGAAAGCAGTTCCAGCCCGGCGGCGGAGGCCATCTCCACGACCGCGACGCCGCCGGGCAGGCGGGCGGTTTCCGCGGTGAGCGGAGCGCCGAGCGGACCGGAGGTTTCATATTGTTCCAGAACGCCTTCCGCCGCCAGTGCCGCGGCCCGGACGGTGCCTTCGCCGCCGTCGGCGAGCGGAATCGCGAGGATTTCCGCCTCCGGCTGCGCCATGCGGATACCGTCGGTCAGCGCGGCACACACTTCGGGGGAACGCAGCGCGTTCTTGAAGGAGTCGGGGGCGAGCACGAATTTCATGGCTGACTCTCCGAATAGGGGATATGGGGCATGTAGACCTGATTGGAGGGGATGTTGCCGAGCATCTCCCCGGTGATGCGCACGCCGAACCAGGCCTGGAAAGCATTCCGCATCGCAAAGGAGGCATTGTCGCGCTCGCCGCGGTCGAAGCCGGAAATCGGATCGCGCAGCGAGTCGGTGCCGCGCACCAGCGCCGCTGCATTCAAGGCATTGCCGGCGGTATCGGCGAAATCGCTGTTCAGACGGCGGTCGAAGTCGCGCGGCGAATGCCAGCTGTAGCTGTAAAAGTCGCTTTCGGAGGGAGTCGCATTGCGGAAACCGCTGGAAACCGAACTGAGCGTGCTCACATCCGTCGAGGAGGAGAGCCGGTCGTCCGCCAGGAACGGAATCGTGATCTTTTTCCGGGAGGAGACTTCGAGCGTCGTATAACTCCAGCCGCGAAGCTCGCCGTCGCTCTGCTGTACGGCGGAATCCGGCTGCCGGGCCGCTTTTTCCGCATTGAATTTGGCGGAAAGCAGCAGCCGGTTGTTTGCGACGGTCAGTCCGCCGACATAGACGACGCCCAGCAGGATCGCGACGATTCCGACCAGCATCACGGTCATTTCGAGCAGGGCCTGGCCGCGTGGCCGGGGACATCGGGGAAAGTGCGGTTTCATGGGATTGTCGCCTCCTGTATTCAAAGCCGCGGCGGTCCCGGCATCAGGTCCGGGGCGGTGTTGGTGCCGCCGAAACCGGGGCCGGTACCCGGCGTGTTGATGCCGTAGTAGCGGCTGGGGTCCAGATCGCTGTTGTTGATGATATGGTCTTCGTACACCATGTAGAGGCTCTTTCTGGTGCTGTCCGTGAAGCGCAGATAGATGGGTTTGCCGGAGACCGGACTGATCAGCACTCCGGCCGCGATCGCATCCTTGCTGGTCGTTACCTCGCTGGTGTTGAATAAACGCGGCTCCTGCAGCCAGCCCGGCCCGGCGGATTGATCCGGAGTCGGGAGATAGACGATCCGGTCACGGTTCTTGTGATATTCGTCCATCCGGTTCTTCCACCGGGCGTCGAAGCCGGATTCGTCGAATTTCTGGTTGTAGCCGTAATACCGGTAATGTTCCCCGTCCGCCAACTGCTGCAGCAGGAATAAATAGTATTCCGTGCCGGCCGGAGGCGGTTCGGTGTAGCCGGTCAGGGAATCCTGCCGCGAGAGCCAGTTCAGGAACCGTTCCAGACTGGAGTAACCGGTCCGCAGCACGCCGAAACCGTAGGGCACCGGCATATAGGTCGGCATCACCGAGGCGCTGTCGAAAACCGGCAGCACCAGCGGGATGTCGATGGGAGGACGGTTGCCGGAAAGTTCACCCAGCGGTTTGGCGATCGCTCCCGGCCGGTAGTCGGTGTTGATCGGATTGCTGCTGTCCGGGTCCTCCCGGCGGCTGCCGACCGCGGTGGTGAAGGTGCGGATCGCGCTGCCCTGTCTTTCATCCCGGCCGATCGTGCGCGGATTGTTCAGTTTGCCTGCCAGATAGACGCCCTGCACGGAGACGCGTCCTTCGGCGTAGGCGGCCGGGCCTTCATAGATGTACTGTTTTTTGACGTCGCGGCGGAGGACACCGCTGCGGAACCAGTAGTTGTAATGGTTTACGTCGTAATCGTTTTCGTAGCGGTCGCGGTAGTATTGCGGATACCAGAAATTGTCGTACCGGCACCAGCGCATGCCTTCGGGGATTTCATTTTCGGCATAAAACTGCTGGTCGGCCAGCAGTTGCTGCAGCGTGGCAAGGTAGTCCTGATAATAGACGCCGTTATAGGTGCCGTAGCTGCCGCCGTACATCACGCCGAGCGTGTAGATTTCGCTCTCGTTCGGGAAGCGGATCATGCTGTAGTCGATGTCCCACCATTTTCCTTTGAAATAGGAGTCCGGTTTGGTGTAGAGTGAAAGGCCGGCGTCGTTCCAGGTGGTCTGTACGGGCGGCGTGAGTCCGGCGTTGATTTCGGTGTAGTGCCGGGAGAGCGCGTCGTAGAGAGCCTGCTGCGCCAGCTCCGAAGGATAGACGATCGGATTGCTGGTCAGCCGGGCATTCGGCGCTACCGCGATGCCGTTGCCGACGATGGAACGGATCAGTTGGAGATACGGCGCTTTCCAGCGGTAGTTGTTCACCAGCGGATGGCTGCTGTACCGGTTGTGGGTGTTCAGCAGTTCGATATAGCTGTCGAGGTCGGTACTGGGATTCAGGCCGTTGCGCTTGGCGGCCTGCTGGGCGGCGGCAAAGCCGATCAAAGGACCGATGAAGCTGATCCGGGTCTGCATTTCGGTCAGCAGGTCGATTCGCGGCTTCAGCGGATACGGCGACGGTTCGCCGGTGACCGGATCCGGCTCCAGCTGCGGCACGTCGACCCAGCGGCCTTCGTCCTGCAGCAGCGTCTCCGCCGCTTTGATCAGGTTGATTTCACCGATCAGGTTCAGCGACTCCTTCTGCCAGTTGGCCGCCGCCAGCGCCGCGGCCTGCTGGGCGGTCTCGGTCTTGAATTTGGCGCGGATCACATTGTGGATGTCGAACAGGAACAGGATCGCAAGCAGCAGCACCAGCATGATCACGATGCCGAGCAGCAGAACCTGGCCCTCTGGAGCGGGACGCCGGATGATCGGAAGATGCATGGCGGGCCTCCTCTACTCTTCCAGATACAGGGCGGAATGGTTGTAAGTGGACACGGTATCACCGGGATCCGGGTTCCGGGAAATCCCGAGCGGAATGGCCAGGCGGGGAGAGATCAGCGGCGCGTTTTCCAGCCGGACCGTTGTGGAAACCGAGTTGTCCCCGGAGTTGAAGCGGCCGCCCAGCATCAGTTGCGGATCGTCGCCGGTCCGCGGATACCAGTAATCGTACCAGACGCCGCTGGCGTCCCCTTTGGTCATGTAGAGCTGTGCCGCGTCGCGCTCCGCATCGACGGTGGTGACGGCGGCCTGGTCGCGCGCACGGCCCGAAATACCGATGGCCGCCACCCGGGCCGCCCGGCGCGCGATTGCCAGCCGGTAGCCGAGCGCCATCCCCTTGCCGCCGTAATAGGCGGAGTAGTTGCAGAAGATTTTGGCCACGACCCACGAGTAGACCTGAAACAGCGAGAAAAAGAGGAAAAGCATGATGCAGAGCACCATCATGGTTTCGAGCATGGAAGCTCCGCGCCGGCGGCGTCTGTTCATGTTTTCCTCCTTCGGGAAGCCCGGATCAGTGCTCCCAGTTGTTCTCTCCGGTTTCGGCATGGCGGCGCAGGATGTCGCGCTTGATTTTTCCGGAAAAGGTCTTCGGCATCTGTTTGATGAATTCGATTTCGCGCGGATATTTGTACGGCGCGGTCTCCTGCTTCACGTAGTTCTGGAGCTCGCGCACCAGCGATTCGGTCGCCTCGAACTCCGGCTTGAGCACCACGTAGGCCTTGACCCGCATGCCGCGCAGCGGGTCGGGCGCGCCGACCACGGCGACCTCGTAGACCGACGGATGGTGGGACATTACTTCTTCCACTTCCGAAGGGCCGATCCGGTAGCCGGAACTCTTGATGATGTCATCGACCCGGCCCACGAACCAGAAGTAGCCGTCTTCGTCGACATAGGCGCGGTCGCCGGTGTAATAGAAGCCGTTCAGGAAGCAGGCTTTGTTTTCCGGTTCATTGTACAGGTACTTTTCAAAAAGCCCGACCGGGGCCGGGTCCAGCCTGACCGCGATGCGGCCGTCTTCTCCGGCCGGAAGCGGTTTGCCGTCCTCGTCGTGGATTTCGATCCGCCAGCCCGGCGCGGGTTTGCCCATTGAACCGGGCTTGACCTTGAAGCCGCGGAAGTTGCCGATCATGCAGACGGTTTCGGTCTGCCCGTAGGCTTCGCGGATCGTCAGGCCGGTGCTCTCCTTCCAGATGCGGATGGTTTCGGTCTGCATCGGCTCGCCCGCGGTGGTGCAGTGCTTCAGCTCCGAGAAATCGAAACGGGTCAGGTCGTTCAGCGTCAGCATCCGGTAGACGGTCGGAGGCGCGCAGAAACTGGTCACCTCGTACTTTTCGATGACCGGAAGCAGCTCGTCGGCGTGGAATTTGCCGCGGAAGTCGAAAATCAGCACGCACGCGCCGATGATCCACTGGCCGAAGTAGTTGCCCCACAGATTCTTGCCCCAGCCGGTGTCCGAGATGGTCATGTGCAGGTCGTTCGGAGTCAGCCCGTGCCACAATTCCGCGGTGATGCGGTGGGCGAGCGCATAGCTGCCGTAGTGCTGAACCATCTTCGGATATTTGCTGGTTCCGCTGGTGAACATCAGCAGGAACGGGGCGTCGGAACGCGTCCTGATCTTCACGGAGCTTTTCACCTCGTGCCGGGAGAGCGTGGAGTTCGGCCCGCTGATTTCGGAACGGTAGCTGATCCAGTTCGGCCGGTCGCCGTCGACCAGCAGCCGCGCGGAGAGCGTCGGGCAGTCGTCATAGATCTCATCGAATTTATGGGCGTTCTCCGCGTCGGTGATCACCATCTTGAATTTACCGTAGCGGATCCGGTGCTGGATGTCCTGCGGGGTCAACAGGGTCGGGGAGGGGCACTGCACCGCTCCGAGCTTGATCAGCGCCAGTGAAAAAATCCACCACTCCGGCAGGCGCGGCAGCATCAGCATCACCCGGTCGCCCGACGTGATGCCGTGCTTGATCAGCAGATTGGCGGCCTGATTGGAGAGCTTGCTCAGGTCGTGGAAGGTGTAGCGTTTCTCCTCACCCTTCTGGTTGGCCCAGATCATTGCGAGCTTGTTGCGGTCCCGGACGGCCCAGGCGTCGACGACGTCATAGCCGAAATTGAAGTATTCGGGAGCCTGTACGGGGAAGTCATGCGTCAGATCGACCGGAGTCTCGGTTTTTTCTATGGTTTGTTTCATTTTATTACGGTTGTTGTTGAGTTGAACCGGCCGGAACCGTATGATTACCGCACCGCTCTATTCTGATTCATTTCGATTCTGCAAAGGAATATACACCCTCATTTTTAAAACGCAACTTCAATTTGCAATATTGTTGACATATAACCGATTTTTTCGGGGAAAGTTGCCGGAGGCGGAAAGCCGCCGGGATTGACAAAGCAAAAAAATCGGATTATCTTAAAGCAATTTAATCTTCAATACATGTAAGAGGAAAGAGAGAATTTTTTATGGAAAAAATCCGTGTGATGATCGTCGGTTACGGCAATGTCGGCCGCGGCGTGCTGGCGTCGCTCCGCAATAATCCCGATTTCGAGCTGGCCGGAGTGGTCAGCCGTTCGCCGGAACGCGTGAAGAGAGAACTGTCCGATGTGCCGGTGATGGATGTAAAGGATATCGAGGGGTGGAAGCGTGAACTGCGTCCGGACGTCGCGATCCTCTGCGGCGGCTCCAAGGACGACCTGCCCAAGCAGGGGCCGGAATTCGTGAGGCACCTGACCACCGTGGACAGCTTTGACAACCACAGCCGCATCCCCGAATATTTCGCAACGATGGACCGGGCGGCGCAGGAGGCGGGCCACGTATCGGTGATTTCGACCGGCTGGGACCCCGGCATCTTTTCGCTGGAGCGGACGCTGGCGAATGCGTTCGTGCCGGGTGTGCGGGCCTACGGTTTCTACGGGCTGGGGCCGAAGGGCGGCCTCAGCATGGGACACTCCGACGCGTTGCGCACCATTCCCGGCGTGAAGGACGCGCGCCAGTTCACCCACGCGGTGCCGGAGGCGATCGAACGGGTCCGGCGCGGCGAAAATCCCGCTTTCGAGCCGGGCGACATGCACACGCGTGAGTGCTTTGTGGTGCTGGAGGAGGGGGCCGACAAGGAGGCGATTACGAAAACCATCCTCGAAATGCCCGGCTATTTCGCCCCCTACAAGACCACGGTGAATTTCATCTCCCAGGAGGAGCTGAATACCAAATACAAGGGGTTCCCGCACGACGGCCTGGTGGTCGCGGCGGGTTCGACCGGCAAGGGCAATCCGGCGCTTGTCGAATACCGCTGCCAGTGGGGCAGCAATCCCGAGGCGACCGCCAATGTGCTGGTCGCGCACGCCCGGGCGGCGGTCCGGCTGGCGCGGGAAGGGCGCAAGGGGGCGTTCACGATCCTCGATATCCCCGCGACCTATTTCTCCACGCTTTCGCGCGAGGAGCTGCTGAAGCACTGGATGTGATGCGGGAATAAAGGGAGGCCCCGGAAAACAGTTTCCGGGGCCTCTGTTTTTTGTTCAGCGCCGGGGCGGCGGCGGCAGGCGTGAACCGATGCGGAAGCCGTCCGGGCCGGATTCGATGAAAAGCTCGTTGCCGGGCAGGGGGACGGTGAGCTGGAACTCCTTGCCGGGAAATACCTCCCGGGCCCGGTATTGCTCCCAGCCGTCCGCCGCCGGTTCGCAGTCTGCGTAGATCAGCGGCAGCAGCGCCGCCGGACCGGCGCTCCACGCATGGCAGAGGCTGAGACCGTAGGGGCGGCCGTAGAAGGAGTGCCGCTCCTGCTCTCCGGCGCCTTCGCGCCACGCTTCGAAGAAGGTGGAAGCTCCCTGCCTGAGCATGCCGCCCCAGATCCGGCGAAGCCGCTCCACGGCCCGGCCGGAAGCGCCGCTTCGGTGCAGCGCCCAGATTTCGAGGGCGGCCATGTACGGCGTGCCGACCGGCGGCAGTCCGTCGCCGAGCAGTGCTTCCGCGATGGCGGGACGCTGCTCCGGCGCCGGGAGATCAGTCAGCAGCGCGAAGAAATTCGCGTGGCGCCCGAAGCCGGAGTCCGGCTCTCCGGGCGTCTGGAAAAAGAGGCCGCGCCGGGAGTCGAAGGCTTCGGCGAACAGCCGGCTTTTCAACTGCCTGGCATGTTCGCGGCAGCGTCCGGCAAGGGCGGATTCTCCGAGCCGTTCGGCCAGGCGCTCCGCCGCCTGAAGCGACCAGTGGAACAGGACCTGAAGGGCGCTCTCTTTGGGGCAGTCGACCCAATCGATGAAAAGCCATGTTCCCGCCGACGGCAGGAAGATTCCGGAGCGCGACTGCTCCAGCAGCACTTCGATATGATCGACAAGTTCGCGGCGTTGCAGTTCCAGAAAATCCCGGTCGCCCCAGTAACGCTGATAGAGGTCGTGGCAGATCAGGAACCACAGCGAATAATCGACGATGCCGTTCAGGTGCTGTTCGCGGATTCCGGCCCGTCCCAGCACCGCAAGCGTGCGCCGGACCGGGGCAGGATCGCCGAACACATAGGCATTGGCGAGCAGGCTCAGCGCGAGGTCTCCGACCCACGGCAGCCGGTCGCGCTTCACGCCGTCGATCAGGAAGTGATGGCGGCAGAGGCGGAGCGTGTAGGCGGCGTGCATCCAGATTTCGGTCAGTTCGGGATCGGCGGCGAAGGCGCCCCGGTAGACCGCCGGTTCGAACAGCGCGCGGCAGGAGACCTGTTCCGCATTGCCGGAACGCAGATAGCGGAAGGCCAGCGGAGTCGGTGTGCGCCACACATTCGGAGCGGTTTGCACGAGCGCGAGGCTCTGCTCGAAGTGGGCGGGATTGCGGTTTTCCAGCTCCGGCAGCGATTCGCCGCAGCCGAAGTCCGGTTTTTCCGGGGCGTGCAGTTCCACATAGGCGAGCACCTCGGTGCCGGCGTCCCACTTGCCGGGGCCGAGCACGGTCAGGGGAACGGAGACGGCGGGCAGTTCAGTTCCTTCCGGAATGCCGCCCGGCACGGCGGGGGCGAAGTCGTCGCCGTCGATCGCGGCTTCCCACGTGATTCCGGGGGCGCAGAGGGCGGGCAATGCGGACCGGATGTCGGGCGAAGTGACTGTGACCAGCAAAGTTCCGGCTCCGGTTGAAACGTGGCGGAAGCCGTCGGGACCGGGGGAGGGGAGGGGCAGCGGAACGCCGTCCAGCTCCGCCTCGGCGATGCCGCTGACGCGAAGCCGGAGTTCGCCCGCCGGGATTTCCGCCCGGAACCGGACGGTGGCGACCGGTTCGTGGAAGATTCCCGGATAACCGACGTTCAGCCCGGCGCGGCCGACTTCGTCGCGCATCTTGCGCAGCAGGAAGCACTCGTACTCCGAACGCGGATAGAGCCATTGCGGTTCCGGCGCAAGCGGCGGGTAAGGTTCGGCGGCGGAATAGGCCGGATCGCACACGGCGAACGCGGAACGGCGGTGGGCGGCGCTCAATGAAACTGCACTCATGATATCCTCTGATTTTTTTCAGGCATTTCAGAATGCCTTATAATATATTCCGGCTGTCGCGAAAAGCAAACCGCTTTTCCCCGCATTATGGATTCACAAGTGTTTCCCCGCACTGTCCCGGAGCGGGAATTGCCAAAATGTAACGGAAAAAACATCAATTTCATTTGAAACTGCCGCACGTCGGAGCGATTGTATTTCCGGTGATTCCGGAGGACGGCATGTTGAAGAGTGGAAATCAAAGCAAATACGCGGCGGCTTTGGCCGCCTGCCTGATGTTTTTTATAGTATCGGCAACCGGAGCGGCGGAACGTTACGTGACGGTGCCGGGGACGTGGAATTCCGCCGCGCCCGAGCTGCTGGTCAAGGCCGAATGCCATCTCGACGAACCGGAGTTCCGGCTGGTCGGCGCGAACCGGCGGGAGATTCCGGCCAGAGTGCTGGAACGGCACGGTTCGCTGCTGCGCTTCGCCTTTAATGCCCGCCCCGGCGAGCGGCTGCGTTTCATCGAGGGGGAGAAGCCGACCGATCCCGCGAGCGGCTGGCAGCCCGCCTCCGGTGTGCTCCGCAGCATCTACCGGATCAAAGATGGCCGCGCCAACACCCGGGAGGAGCTGGAAAAACTGCTGGATTCCGGTGTGCCGGTCGGCCGCACGGTCGAAGAGCGGGTCTACTCCGGCTGGAATCCGCTCGCCGGAAATCCCCGCAGTCTGCATCTCTTTGAAGGGGTGCTGCATATCGTCAGGCCGGGGACTTATACCTTTTACACCGCTTCGACCGATGCTTCTTTTCTGGAGATCGACGGCCGGCCGGTGGCCGCGTGGCCGGGACGGCACGACGTGTGGGGCGGCCTGCGCGGCGAACATTCCGGGAAGATCGAACTCGCCGCCGGAACGCACCGCCTGACCTATCTGCACGCCAATTTCCGGGGTAGCTGCTACTCGATCGCGGCGTGGCAGCCGCCCGGCGGCGGAAAATTCGCGGCGATCCCGGAGTCCGCGTTCACCCCCTCCGCCGTCGCGAAGGTCGGCCCACGGCTGGACGGTTACGGACGCAAGCTGGACGATTTCGGCTGGCGGCTCGACGAAATGCTCACCGAGGGGGACCGGCAGCTCTATTTCGTACAGGTCGAAGCCCAGCCCGGCACGGTGATCCGGTCGGTCGACTGGGGCGACGGCAGCAAAGCGGGCGGGCTGCTTGCTCACGCCTACTTCAAGCCGGGCGACTACACGGTTACGGTGACGGCCGGGGACGGCAAAACAGTGTCGCATGCGGTCGCGTTGAGCTATCGCTTCAGCCAGTCGCTGCCGAAGCCGGGACGCGAGGCGGAGATCCTGCGCACCGCTCTGGAGCAGGAGCGCAAGAACGGCCTCCAGCCGGAGGGATACCGCTATCTGAGCGAGGCGCTGCGCCGCGCGAAACTGGAAAAGGAGAGCAAAGAATTTTACGAGACGCTGCTTCGCAGGCAGAATGCGATCGAGCCTGAAGTGCTGTTCCGCCATTATGAGGCGACCCGGCTTGAAGAACAGTTGAAGCAGGAAAAGTATGAAAACGCCGCGAAGGACTTGCGCGCTTTGATCGGACGCCTGACCGCTCCCGCCGAACTTGGCGCCGCCCGGCTGGCGCTGGCGGAGGTGGAGTTTTACGGACTCGGCAGACGGAAGGAAGCGGAAGCGGAGCTGGCGAAGATCGACCGTTCCGCCCTGCCGAAGGCGCGGGTGCGCCCGTACGAGGTGTTGGAGATGGAGCTTGCCGCAGCCGGGCAGGGCAAAGCCGCCGCCTCCGCGCTGGCCGCCCGGATCGACGCTCCGGCCAACCGCTATACGCCGCGGCAGCTCCTGGCGCTGGACGGGGTGAAGCTGAGCATCCGCAACGCGATCGTGCTGAAGAAGTTCGCTGATGGGCTGCGCTATGCGGACGAACTGGAGGAAAAGCAGCCCGCGATCCGGCTTTCTCCCGATTATCTGCAATTGCGCGGCCGCCTTGAAGCCGGTCTCGGCCGCCCCCGCGCCGCCGCCCGGCTGCTGGAACAGGCGCTGCTGCTGGAGCCGGACGACGAGCTGTGTGCGCAATTGTCGCTGGAACTGGGACAATTCTATGCCGGGCGCGGCGAAAGCGCCGCCGCCGTCGGAAGCTGGAAGCAGGCGGTCGCCGCCGCTCCGCGCTCCCATGCGGCCGCAACCGCGGCCCGGCTGCTCAATGAAATCCGCAACCGGGAGGTTGAACGATGACAAAGCATTGGTTGATCGGCGGTTTCCTGGCGTTGGCGTGTGCGGCCGGTGCGGCGGGGCCGGAGGAGGACGCGTTTCTGAGGCCGGTGGGGCAGCCTCCGGTGGCGAAAGCGCAGCGCCGTCAGGGAGGAGAATCGCTGCCGCCGCTGCCGCTGCCCGCGACGCCGCTGCGCCGTTCGGAGCAGAAGCATCCGCCTGCGCCGACCACATTGATCGGCAAGGTGATCTGGGGCGGCTACCTCGACTACACCTGGCCGAACGGTGTGGTGAGCCGGGTGTTCGATTGGAATATGGTTCCGGCGGACGCGCAGCAGCTGCTCCGCCACCTGAAAGGGCGCAGCGGGCTGGAGTATCAGGCGGTCACGCTCGATCTCGGAATGCTGTCGGGCGATCCGGCGGAGGTGCCGGTGCTGCTCTTCTCCGGCGGCCGGAGCATCTCCTTTACGCCCGGAGAGCGTGCGAGGCTGCGCAAGTATCTGCTGGACGGCGGGATGGTCTGGTTCGATTCGGTGGCCGGTTCCCCGTTTTTCAGCCGGAGCGCCGCCGGGGAGATGCGCAAGATCCTGCCCGAAGCCCCGTTGCGGCGGGTTCCGGCGGACCATCCGGTCTTTCATCTGGCCAAATCGCTGGTTGCCGGTGAAACCAACCGGAGCAAAGCGCAGCCGTTCGAGCTGGAAGGGGTTTTTCTCGGCCCCCGGCTGGCGGCGGTGATCTCTCCGGTCGGCCTCGGCTGCGGCTGGGATAATGCCAGGCCGGAGCTGATCACGGACGCGCGTTACTACAAACCCGCCGCTGCGGTCGACCTCGGCGTGAACCTCGCGCTGTACGCGGTCGGCTGGTTCGACAGCGCCCGGCGGTACGCGGCCGGGGAGAGCGAGGCGGAACCGGGGACGGCGAATCCGGAGCAGGTGCCCTTCGCGCAGCTGGTGACCGACGGGTTCTGGAATTCTGACCCCGGCTCCGGCGACCGCTTCCTGCGCTACCTCGGCAGAAATCTCAAGGTCAACACCTCCGGCAGCGTGAGCTACGTGAACGTCGATCGCGCCGAGCTTTCGGACTATCCGTTTTTATTCCTGAACGGCCTCGGTGATTTTACACTGGAGAAGCCCGCGCTGGAAAAACTGCGCCGCTACCTCGACGACGGCGGCTTCCTGCTGGTCAACAACACGATGGGGCTGGCGGAATTCGACGGGGCGGCGCGCCGGTTCATCGCGCGGCTCTACCCGGAAAAGAAGCTCGGACGCATTCCGGCGGACCACGTGCTGTTCACCCACGGGCCGTACAAGTTCGCCGATTCCGGTTTCACGGCGGAGGCGGCGGCGCGTTATCCCGGCGAAACATTTCCGTTGTTGTACGGCGTCTCCGACGGCGACCGGCTGGCGCTGGTCTATTCGCCGGTCGATCTGGCGGGGGGCTGGCAGCAGGTGCCGCGCCCCGGCAGTGTGATGTACCTTTCTTCCGCCGCCGGGCGGCTCGGCGGCACGATCGTGACTTACTTTTTAACCCATTAGGAATGGAATCTGGAATATGCAATATGATCTGGAACGGCTTCCGGGCGACCTCGAACGGCTCGGCGAAAGTTTCGCGCAGCTCCGCGCGGAGATCGGCAAGGCGGTGATCGGCCAGGAGGAGGTGATCGAAGCGGTGCTCGCCGCGCTGCTCGCGGGCGGGCACTGTCTGCTGCAGGGGGTGCCGGGGCTGGCGAAAACGCTGCTGGTGCAGAGCCTCGGGCAGGCGCTCGACCTCGACTTCCGGCGGGTGCAGTTCACCCCGGACCTGATGCCGGGAGACATCACCGGCAGCGAAATCCTCGACGAGGAGCCGGGCAGCGGCCGCCGCGAACTGCGCTTCGTGCCCGGCCCGGTCTTTACCAATCTGCTGCTGGCGGACGAGATCAACCGCACTCCGCCCAAGACGCAGGCGGCGCTGCTGGAGGCGATGCAGGAAAAACAGATTTCCAACCACGGGATGCGTCTGCCGCTGCCGCGCCCGTTCTTCGTGCTGGCCACGCAGAACCCGATCGAGCAGGAGGGAACCTATCCGCTGCCGGAGGCGCAGCTGGACCGCTTCATGTTCCTGATCAGGCTGACCTACCCGGAGCGGGAGCAGGAGATCGCGATCCTGCGCGAAACCACCGGCAACGGGCGTCCGGCGCCGCAGCCGGTGCTGAATGCCGAGCAGTTGATCTATCTGCAGCGCTGCGTCCGGGAGATTCCGGTCAGCGACCATGTGATCGCCTACTGCGCCGACCTCGCGCGGATGTCCCGGCCGGAGAACCCGGAAGCGCCCGCATTCATCCGCGAGAACCTCTCCTACGGGGCCGGGCCGCGCGCCGGGCAGTATCTGCTGCTGGCGGCGCGGGCGGCGGCGGCGCTGGAGGGGCGGCTGAACGTGAGCTGCGCCGATGTGCGGAGGTTCGCGCCGGAGGTGCTGCGCCACCGCATCGCCTGCAACTTCCACGCGGTCGGCGAGAACCTCACCAGCGACATGATCGTCGAACAGTTGATCGGATACGTGCCGGAAAGCGCGGAGTGATGCGATGGGCAACGCCGGATTCACCTATCTGCCCGCCTCCGCGCTGGAGAGTCTGAAAGGGATCGAACTGGTGGCCCGCTCGCTGGTCGAGGGGGCGCTGCTCGGATTGCACCGTTCTCCCTATCACGGTTTTTCATCGGAGTTCGCGGGGGACCGCAAATACGCGCCCGGCGATTCGATCCGTTATCTGGACTGGAAGGCGCTGGCCCGCAGCGGCAAATACTTCATCAAGGAGTTCGAGGAGGAGAGCAACCTTGCGAGCTACGTGATCCTCGACTCCTCCGGGTCGATGGCGATGGCCGATCCGGCGGGGCATACGGTGAAGTTCAACTATGCGTGTTATCTGGCGGCGGCGTTCTGCTATCTGATGTACCGGCAGCACGATGCGTCGGGGTTGTTCGTGTACTCCGACGAGGTCACATGCGCTTCGGAGGCGCGCGCCGGGCGGGCGAACCTGACCGCGCTGCTCGGCAGGCTCGAAACGCTCGTCCCGGCGGGGCCGACCCGCAACGGCGGCTGCCTGAAGAAGATCGCCGGGCAGATGCCGCGCCGCTCGCTGGCGGTGGTGTTTTCGGACTTCTTCACGGTCGACGCGGAATTCGAGGCGGCGCTGCGGCTGCTGCGCTTCAAGCAGTGCGAAGTGATCCTGTTTCAGGTGCTGAACGAAGCGGAGCTGGAATTTCCCTACCGGGGGCGGGTCGAGCTGCGCGACCTCGAATCCGGGCAGCGGCTGGAGCTGGAGGCGGAGCCGATCCGCGCGTCCTACCTGAAACGGCTCGGCGAACACAACCGCAGGCTCGGGAAGCTGTGCGATTCGCTGCACTTCATGTTTGAAACTTTGTCCACCTCCACCCCGTTTGAACGGGCGCTGGCGGCTTATTTCGCAAAACGGGAGAAGCTCTTTTAAATGATCGACTTCGGTGCATCGCTGTGGCTCTGGCTGCTGCCGCCGGTATGGGGGGCGGCGCTGGTGCTGCATCTCTATTTCCGCAGGAAGCGGCAGGTGGTGCCGTTTTCCGACGTCGGCTTCTTCCTGCGCGACGAGCACCATCCGGCGATGCGGCGCAAACTGCGCGACTGGCTGAAGCTGCTGGTGCGGCTGCTGATCCTGACTTTGCCGGTGCTGGCGATGGCGCAGCCACGGCTGACCGGGATGAAACTCGCGGCCGGGGACGAACCGCGCCGGGTGATCGTGCTGGACGACTCCTTTTCGATGGAGCGCAAGCTGCCCGCCGGGGAGAGTGCGTTCGACGCGGCCCGCCGGCTGGCTCTGTCGCTGGCCGATTCCTTCGACGACGGCGAAACCGCGCTGGTGTTCACGTCGGATGTGCCCGGCGTGCTGCCGACCCGCGACCGCGACAAGCTGCGCGAGGCGATCCGCGCCGCAAAGCTCCGGCCGCGCGCCGCGACTTTGGGGACCGCGCTCGCCGGGGCGGCGGAACAGGCGGGGGTGACGGAAATTTTTCTGATCTCCGACTTCCAGCAGAGTATGCTTGGAAAGTGGGAAGAGCGGCGCGGCCTGCGGATTTACGCGCTGGCGCTGCGGGGCCGCGACGACAATCTGGCCGTTGAAGTTTCCGGCGGAGCTGTACTGCCGCCGCGCGCCGGAGTGGAGCAGCAGCTCCGGGTGAAAGCGGTCAACTACTCCGGCCGGCCCGCGGAGAGCCGTCTGGAATTCCGCTATGGAGGGCGGAAGGCGGGCGAGCGACTGTTGAATCTTTCCCCCGGTGAGAGCCGGGAACTGGAGTTTGCCTTCACTCCGGCCCCCGGCCTCACTTCGGGGAGTGTTACAGTCGAGGACGGCAATGTGACGCAGGACAACCGCGCCGGATTCACTTTCCGCGCCGAGGCACCGCTGAAGATCGGGCTGGTGCGCGGCGAAGGGCAGGGGGCCGATCCCTTTTACTTTTTGCGCTATGCGCTTGATCCGGGCAATGACGGCGGACGCGGGGTGACGCTGGAAACGTTGGGGACGGCGGAGCTTTCCAGCGACCGGCTGCGGGAGTTCGGGCTGGTGGTCGTTTCCGGCGGCGCGGCGCACCCGGCGCTCGACGCCTATGTGCGCGGCGGCGGGCGGCTCTGGCAGTTGCCCGCCTCCGCCGCAAAATCCGCCGGAAACGGGAAAAATGCGAAGTTCGCCGGGGCGCTGGCGGAGCTGAACGACGTGCTGCAGCTCGACCTGGTCGAATGGCGCTCTCCGGCGGAACTGGTTCCTCTGCCGGGCGACGCAGTGCTGCTGGCGTTGGCCGACGGCAGGCCGCTGCTGCTGGAACGGCGCGATGGGGAGGGGCGGCGTTACCTCGGGGCGTTCGGCCTGCGCAACCGTTCGAGCAACTGGCCGCTGCTGCGTTCTTTTCCGGTTGCGATGGCGAAGCTGACCGATTACATGGCCTCCGGCGGTGCGAAGCCGGGACTGGACAAAGGCGCGCCGGTCGGCGCGGAGTCGAATCTCGCGTCGGCCTCCGGCGCCGAACTGCGCCGCCGGCTGCCGGGCGTCCGGGAGCTTCAGCCCGGCGGCGACTGGAAGCTGGAACTTGATGAGCTGCGGCGCGGCAGTGCGCTGGCGGGCTGGCTGCTGCTGGCGGCGCTGCTGCTCTGGGGCGTGGATTCGTATCTCGGAAAGGAGGCGGCGCGATGATCTCCTTCGATCCTCTGATTCCGGTCTGGCTGCTGCTGACGGCGCTGGCGGGCGTGTGTTTCGTGATTTACCGCACGGTCGGGCGCAAACGGCTGCGGCTGGTCTGCTGGCTGGTCGCGGCGCTGCTCGGCGTGATGATCGCCGACCCGGTGGTCACGGTGCGGCGGCCCGACTCCAAAAACGGCGGCGTGGCGCTGCTGGTGGATTCCTCTGCTTCGATGCAGGTCCCCGATGCGGACGGCAAAACCCGGCTCGACGCGGCGAATGCGTTTGCGGACCGCTTCCTGCGCCGTTTCGGAGACGCCGCTCCGGTCACGCGCTACGCCTTCGACTACCGGCTGACGCCGGGCGAAGCGGCGAAGCCGGAGTTTGCCGCCCACTGGCGCGGTGCGTTTGCGAAACTGGATGAACTTCACGGCGCGGGCGCTCTGTCGGCGGCGGTGGTGTTGAGCGACGGCGGCGATGTTTCCGGCTGGCGGCCGGGAGGCGCTTCGGCTCCGGTGTTTGCGGTGAAATTCGGTACGGAGCTGGGGGAGGCGCGCAACGCTTCGCTTGGCGAATTCCGGGTGCCGGAGACGGTGCGGGCGGATTCGACGGTGGAATTTCCGGTGCCGGTCACGCTGACCGGTTACGATGCGCCGCAGAAGCTGGAGCTGAAACTTCTGGAAGAAGGGCAAGTAATTCAAGCAGAGCAATTTGAACTCGCTCCGGGCGCGACGGAAACGGTGAAACTGAAGACCGAACCGGTAATGGCCGGACTGCACCGGTTCTCCATCGAGCTTTCGTCGCTGCCGGATGAGGTCACGGCGTTGGACAACCGCCGCGCCGTCGCGGTTGATGCGGAGCCGGACGCGCGCTTTACTTTGATTTCGTTCCCGCGCCTTTCGGCCGGTTTCCGGCCATTGGTGCGTTATTTCACCCGGGTGCGGGCGGATTTCGCCGCGCTCTATCCGGCGGGGGCCGGGGGCGGAGTGCGCCGGATCGGTTCGCGCGCCGGGCAGGCGTTTGAAAAGGGCATACCCGACCGCGCCGAGGCGCTGAAGCCGGTGGGCGTGCTGATCCTCGGCGACTTCGACGAAGCGGGCTGGAGCGCCGCGCAACTGGCGGCGGTGGAGGCCTATGTGGAGCAGGGCGGCACGCTGGTGCTGCTGGGCGGCGCAGACTCTTTCCGGGTTTCCGGCGGAGCTGCGGCGCGGCTGCTCCCCTTCATTCCCGCCGTGCAGCCGCTGCCGGATACTCCGCTGGAGATCGCCGCGCCGGAGGGCAGCCCTTTCGCGGGCCGCCTGAACCGGGGCGCGATCCGCAATCTGAAAGCGGTCGAATCCCTGAAGCCCGGCACGACCGTGCTGTTGCAGGCCGGGGAGTTCCCGCTGGCGGTCGCGATGCCATACGGCAGGGGGCAGGTCGCGGCGGTGCTGTCGCAGGGATTGCCGCTGTGGGGAAAAAACGCGGCGGAACGCGACGCCAATTTCGGGACGTTCTGGGCGGAACTGACCGCGTATCTGGGGCGTTCGGCGTCGGCGCAGTTGCAGGTGGAGCTGCTGCCGCCCGTGCCGTTGCCGGGAGAGACGGTTACGGTCCGGGTCACGCCGCCGCCGGGAACGACGGAGGTCACCGGCGGTTTTACCGGACTGGACGGCAGGCGCGCCGCACTGCTCTTTTCCGGGGAAAAAACCGGCGTGTTCACCGCCCGGACCTCTTTTGCGGACGGAGCGGCGGGCGAGCTGGAGATCACCGCCGCCGGCGGTTCGGCACAGCAGACGCGCCGGGTGCTGCCGGTCGCGGTCGGTTCGGCTTTCGCGGAACCGGATGAAGTACGCACACTCGACGCGAACTTCCGCAAAGCGGCGGCGCCGGAGCGGATCTACTCTCCCGCCGACCTCGACCGGCTGGTACAGGAGCTGCGCGCTCTGGTGATGCAGAATGCGGCAGAGCGGGAATTCCGCCCCGCCTTTGAAACCCCGTACCTGATCGCCGCCGTGCTGCTGCTGGCGGCGCTGGCCTGGCTGATGAGGAGGAAACTGACATGAAATGGCTTGGGATACTCGGCGCACTGCTGGCCTGTTCCGTTCTGGCGGCGGAACCGGCGGAGGTGCGGTTTTCGGATGGAAGTTCCGCCGTCGGAGAGCTTTCGATCATGGGCGCGCGCCCGCTGATCCTGCGGCTTCCCGACAGTAAGATCCAGCGCAAATTCACCTTGCCCGATCTCGCGGGCATAACCCAGTTGGTCGAAACCGAAACGATGAACCGCCCGTGGCTCTACACCGAAGCGGGCAAGGCCGGTAAAACCTACCTGGAAGGGGAGTATCCGTTTGTGAATTTCGCCACGGAAGTCGAACTGATTTCGGGTGAAAAACTGCGCGGCCACGTGATTTCGGCGGTGCTGTTGCTGCGCGGCGAAGACGGGAAGAGACGCAAGGTTTTCCTGAACCGCCAGATCAGGGGCAAGGTGGGCGAGACGCTCGAATCGCTGGTCTATCCGGTATCGGTCCGTTTCCCGCAGGCGGTGAAGGCGGAGGCGAAACCGGTATCGGGCCGGGTTGCCGGTTACGGCCGCCTCGAAGCGGCGACGCTGCTTGATGTGGAGCGCGGCGTGGTGATCCATGCAAAATGCGATGGGGAGAATTTCACCTTTCCGCCACTGCTGCCGGGCTGTTACGAGATGTACGTCCGCACCGACCGGGCGGTGCTCTACGGACTGAACGGAACACCGGTTGCGCCGGACGAGCTTGCGGGGATGCGCAAGGTGTTTCCGTTGGCCGACGACTTTTTCAGGGAACGCTGGCTGCTGGAGGCGAATGGCGGCGCACGGCACGCCCGCGCGCTGATCTACAAGCGGCGTGGCGACTACTACGCCGCCGGGCAGCATACGCCGGACGGCGGTTACGTATGGCACCTCGACATCTGGAACTTCCATTGCGACGGCGAAACGTGGAAACTCGACACCCGCCAGATCCCGGTCCGTTACAAACAGCCGGGCAAAGATTCCGTGCGGAAACTTTTTAAAATTCAGCGGCTCGGCAGTGTGAAGCCGGGCGACAGGGTCGAAATCGATGCGGCCCGGGAGGGGAACGATGGCGCGGTATTTATCCGCAATCTTGATTGAGTTCCGCCGCTATCTGGCGCGGAAACAGGGCGTGGCGGCGTTCCTGCGGGGAACGACGGTGTGCGCGGCATATTTCCTCGCCGCCGCAGTGATCGACAACCTGTTCGGCTGGAACGCCCTGCTGCGCTGGCTGGTCTGGGGCGGGATGGCGGCGGCGCTGCTGTATTTCCCGGTCGCGGCATGCCGTTTCCGGCGGCGGCTCGCGAAACGGAGCGACCGCGCGGTTGCGCTGGAGCTGGAACGGCGGCTCGGCATCCGGGACAACGCCCTCGTGAACGGCGTCGAATTCCGTTCCCGGGACGAACTTCCCGCCGCGATCCGGCAGGTGTACGAGCGCCGGGCGGAGGAGGCGGCGATGGATCGGGAGCCTTTCCGCATCCGGCGGCTTCCGGAAATCCGGCGCTGGGGGGCGGCGTTGCCGGGCGTATTGCTGCTGATCCTGATGTACGCCGCAATCTGGCCGCGTCCCGCCGCGAATGCGGCGCTGCGCATCCTGCTGCCGTGGAAGGAACTGGCCCCGGTCAACCGGACGGAGTTCAAAGTGGAGCCGGGCGATGCGGAAATCCCGTATGGCGGCGGAATCCGCATCCGGGCTGCGGCGCTGATCGACGGCCGGCCCCGCGCCGGGTTGCGGCTGCGGATCGAATCCGGCGAAAGCGTGTCGACTCTCGACATGGCCGGACACGACGGCGGCGCGGTGCGCGAGCTTTCCGGCGTGACGCGCGACTTCCGCTACCGGGTGGAGTGCGGCCGCGACGCGTCGCGCTTCTGCAAGGTCAGGGTGCGTCCTTCGCCGCGCTTCGCGAAGCTGGAGTTTTCGGCGGAGCCTCCCGCCTATCTGCGGCAGAAGACGGTAACCGGCACCGAACCGCGCGGCGAATTCACCCTGTGGCGGAATACCGAAATCCGGCTGGACGCGGAGCCTCCCGACGGTTACCGAGTGGAGATCGTTCCCGCCGGGCGGTTCAGGCTGGAAGAGGATACGACCCTGACTGCAACGCTGATCGATGAAGCCGGCGGCATCTGCTACCCGGATTCGGCTCGCTTTCTGTTGAAGTGCCGCCCCGACCGCGCTCCCGAGGTGCGCTTCCTGAACCGGGAGCGGAATTTCGAGGCTCCGGCCGGTTCCACGGTGATGCTGGAGGTCTCCGCGCGCGACGACGCGGCGGTGCGCCGGATCACGCTGCTGGCCCGGCGCGAGGGACAGCAGGCCGAAATCCGCAGTTACGACTATCCGGCGGAACCGGCCCGCGCCGAGGTGCGCGAGCTGGTCCCGTTCCGGCTGACTCCGCGCGATTTCCCGGTCGGCAGCACGGTGGAGGTCGGCGCGGCGGCGTTCGATTTCCGGCCCGGCGGCGAACCGGGGACGGCGCCGGGACTGACGATTCATGTGACCGATCCGCTGGAGGAGCTGCGCCGCGCCGCTTCCGACCGGGGGGACGGGCGGCTCTACAAATTGCTGTTCGCGGTGCTGGACAAACAGGAGGCGGCGCGCTCTTTCGTGACCGCCCGGCTTCGCAATTTCCGGGTCGGCGACGCGCGGGAGTTGTGCAACCGCCAGCGTGAGATCCGCCGCATCGCCGCTTCGGCGCTACCGGTGGCGCGCGGGATGGAGCAGGCCGGTTCGCTGCCGAAACAGGTGCTTCCCGCGATCGAAGCGGTAGCGGCGAAAGAGCTGGAACCGCTGGAGAAACAGACCGCTCCCCCCTTCAACCGTTCCGGCGACGCGCTGACCCGCCACCTGAATGAGGTGGTGCTCAAACAGAGCCGCGCGATCGACGAATTGCGGCGGCTGCTGACCGGCCTCGCCGCCGTCCGCCGCGCGTGGGAGAAGCGCGAGCAGGCCGGATTGGAAGCCGCCGAGGAAAAACTGCTCTACGAACAGCTCGCCAAAGTACAGGAGAAGCTGACCGAGTTCCGCACCGAGCAGAAGAAGATCATCGCGGAAACCGAAGCCTTCGACCCCGCCAAAACCGACGATTGGAGCGAGGCGGAGGAGGAACTGCTCGGCAAGCTCGCCGCGAAGGAGGCGGAGTTCGGGCAGTACTTCCGGGCCGCCTTCAACGATCTTTCCAAGCTCCAGAGCCAGGATTTCTCCAACTCCGCGATGGCCGACGAATTCGTCGAGATGTATGAGGAGCTGCAGAAGGCGGGCGACGCGCTGCTGAAAAAGAAGATCGAGATCGCGACGCTGGCCGAAAACACCGCCTGCGACAGCGCCGAAGCGGTCGCGGCGAACCTCGAACGGTGGCTTGCCGACGCGAAGGATTACATCAAATGGGTTTCCGAGGAGAACGGCGAGATGACCGACGTCGACCTGACCGATCTGCCGGCGGAGCTGACCGACATCATCGGCGACCTGATCGAAACCGAGGAGGATATGACTGAGGATACGCAGGACGGCACCAATTCCTTTACTTTCGATACCGACGAAGGATTGGGCTGGGGCGTCTCCGACGGCACCATCGACAGCATGCAGGCCAAGGGGATCACCGGCAATGTGCTGCCGAACAACAACGAGGTGGGAGGCCGTTCCGGCGAAGGGCGTTCCGGCAAATCCTCCGGCCAGTTCGTCGAAAAGACCGCGACCGGCAAGGGCGGGCGTAAAACCCCGACCCGGCTGGTGCAATCTCCCTTCGAGGCGGGGACGGTGGACGACCGTTCCGACGATCCGCAGGGAGGCGCAACGGGCGGCGGCAAGCAGTCCGGCGTCGGCTCGGCAGGGCTGAGCGGCACCACGCCCGATCAGGACCCGAACATCACCGCGCGGCTGGCGGGAGAGCAGGCCGAGCTTAAGCAGCGCACCCTCGCTTTGTTGCGGCAGGTCAGCGCGCGCGGACTGCCGACAGGCGAACTCTATGCGGCGCTGCGCCGGATCGACGAGCTGGGGGCGGCGGATTCCGGTTCAGTCGGCGGGGCGGACATTCGCCGGATCAAAGGGGAGATCGCCGCCTCGCTGCGCCGGGCGAAAACCGCGATCGACGCGGCGGCGCAGGCGGACGCCGAAAAAGTGCGGACCACGCGGCTGCGCAGATTCGTGACCGGAGCCTCCGCGGCCGAAAAGATTCCGGCGGGGTTCGACGACTGGGTCGGGGATTACTTCAAGGCGCTGGGCGCGGAAAGGACGGAGGAATAAGGTATGCGTATTGGTCTATCGGTTATGATGCTGCTGGCCGCCGCGCTTCAGGCGGGGGAAAACCTGCTGCCGAACGGCTCTTTCGACGAAGGAGGCAAGGAGGCGCTCCACTGGGAAAAGACGGACAACCTGACCAGCTTCTGGCGGAACGACGGCCAACGGGGGCGCATCCTCGAACTGGACACCCGCCCTGACCGCAAGCAGGTGCTCGCCTATCGGGAGGAGCGCAAACGCAATCCCGACGCTCCCGCGCCGAAGGCGGTGATTCCGAAAGAGCCGCTCAAAAGCATCGGTTCCAACGAGGGAACCGCGCTCGACAGCATGCTGCTGGATGTGAAGCCGGGGCAGGACTACAAGCTCTCGATCGACTACCGCGGGGCAGGCACGCCGTTCGTGTGGATCAAGGGTTTTATGATTCATCCGAAGCGCAAGACGCTGACCGACTGCTACCAGACGAGGCTGGCGCCGCCGGGAGGGGCGGCGGACCGCTGGCGGAGCTGTTCGATCACTTTCAGGCCGACGCCGCAGACGGTGAAGATGAAAGTGCGCATCTATGCTTACTGGCCCGCCGGAGTCTATTGGTTCGACAACGTCCGGCTTGAGGAGATCACGCCCGCCGAAGCGGCCGAGCTGCGCAGAAAGCGGGCGGAAACGGAAGAAAAAAATGTAAATTAGCAAGATCTAATTTGCAGGCATCCCCTTTTCGGATTATAGTAAATCGAGTCCACTTTGCGGAGTGGATTTTTTTACGGATTTTATATTAGGATGATCTAATAATGTGTATGGAACCGGGTGGATGCTGCGGCGGATGCGACAAGTGCCGCTGCTGCCGTTGGGAAGGGGAACCGGTGGTGCTCGACTCCTTTGTCTGGCCGCCGTGGGAAGAAGAGCCGGAAAAGGAGGAGGAATGCTGAAAACGGGTCCGAAAAAGGCGGAGGCGATCCAGCTCTCCGCCAGTCTGGAGGATTATCTGGAGACGATTGCGGCCCTGATCGAGGAACACGGCCACGCGCACACCAGCGACATCGCCGAGCGGATGAAGGTGAAGATGCCGTCGGTGACCTATGCGCTCGGTACGCTCTCCCGGGGCGGCTATGTGGATTACCGGCCGAACCAGCCGGTGATGCTGACCGGCGCCGGTATCGCGATGGCCGAACGGGTGCGGCGGAAACACCGGGTGCTGGAGGATTTCTTTCACGAGCTGCTCGGGCTTCCGGCGGGAATTTCCGGCGAGGCCGCCTGCCGGATCGAGCATGTGGTCGACGGCAACACTGCGAGCCGGATGCAGATCATTTCCGGGGCGATCCGCCATCGCAACGATTGCCGGGCGCTGCGGAACTATCTGGAGGAGGCTTTTGAATTTCTGGGGTACGCCGAGCGGGAAGTCGGCACGGTCCTACCCGCGCTACCAGTTGGAAAACATGCAACGGTGCTGAAGCTCGGCGCGAATATCGCCGAACCGCAGCGGCTCGAAGCGCAGGGCCTTACCGTCGGAGCGACGGTCACGGTGGAACGGCTGCTGCCGGAAGTGAACCGCTGCGTCTGCCGGGTCGACGGCCGCGAATGCGACCTGTCGCTGGACGACGCGGAAAATATCTGGATCGATCCGGCCGGATCATGAATGCCGTTGCGGTTGGATGGTGATTGTACAAAATACGGCCGCTTCCGACTGTTTCGGGAGCGGCCGTAAACGGTACTGTAACGGATGTTACCCCAGCGTAATGGCTTCGACCGGGCAGGCGCCGGTGCAGGCGCCGCAATCGACGCAGTCGCCGGCATTGACGGAAGCCTTGCCGTCAACCATGCTGATCGCGCTGACCGGGCATTCGCCGACGCAGGTTTCGCATCCGGTACACTTTTCCTTATTCACTTCTGCGGCCATAATTACACCTCCTGATGTTATTGGTTTATTTCTCCGGTCCCGCTTTCGGAACCCTGATCACTGCTTTTACCATACCGGCGGGAATGGGAAAAGTCAAATCGCGGCGGCAAGAAAAACAGAAAATTATTCTGGTCTAACATGATGATAATCAAAATCTTGTGATTCATCAGCCGTTAGGCTTATCTAATCTGCGGCGGGTTCAATGCTCCCGCCCCGTCAGGTTGCGCAGCGGACGCTCTCCGGCCCGGATCACCCAGCGGGTCGGGGAAAGCTCGGTTTCAAGCGGAACCGGAATCAGCTCTTTGCCGGTGCGGATTTCGTCGAGGACCGTGTCGAACCAGTCGATCGCGCCGTCGTTCGGATCGAGCGGCACGACTCCCTGCTCCGGCGTGTAGTACCGGACGGTTTCGCCGCCGTTGACCGATTCGACGAAACCGTTGACGCCGAAAATGCGCACGTTTTCATATCCCCAGGAGTTCCAGTGCGGCGCGCACGGCCCCGCGTAGTTGGAAACTCCGCTGGCGATCGCGCCGTTGCTCAATGCCATGCTGAAGGAGACCGCCCGTCGGCATTCGCTTTGCGGCCCCTGGTTGCCGAGCCTGGTCTCGCGGGCGAAAAGCTCGGTGACGCGCAGGCCGGTCAGGTGTTCGATGAAACGCAGGTTGTAGATGCCGACCTGCCGGATCAGGCCGCCGTCCACATGCTCGTCCGCGGGGCGTTCCAGCCGCCACGGATAGGATTTCTGGGAGACGACCTGAAGGACTTCGCCGATGGTTCCGGCGGCCACGCATTTGCGCAGCGCCGCGTAGGGGGCCTGGAACGCGACCGAAGCCATTTCGTGGAATCTCCGGCCGACCCGCCGGGAGGTGCGGATGATTTCGTCCAACTCTTCTTCGCGGAAAGCGCAGGGCTTTTCGGCGTAGACGTGCCTGCCCGCCTCCAGACAGCGCAGCGCGTGCTGTGCCTGTTCCGACCGCAGCGGCGAGCACAGCGAAATCAACTGGGCGTCGGTCTGGAGCAGCTCGTCGAGCGAATCGCAGAAACGGAGTTCGGAACGATGCTCCGCCGGAATCTTTTCGGGAGCGATTCCGGCCGCCGCGACGATCTCCGCTCCGGGGTGTTGAAAAGCGAACCAGATTTGATGGCCGTTGTCGCCGTACAGGCCGATCTTGATCTTTTCCATGTCGGTTTCCTCGCATTGATGGATTTATGGAGAACGAGTATAACGCCATTCCTGCTGAAACGCAAATACGGCGGACGTTTTTTCCGAAAAAAAGCGGATATCTTTCCGTCATCCCCTTGTGAAAAACGCCGAAGAGGAATATACTTCCTCAAGTAAAACGGCAACAGCGGAGGAAGGTGAATGAAATTTCAGGGCGGCGGGCAACCGGAGGCTCTTTCGGAACACTGGGTGGTCCGTTTTGCAGACGGTGACCGGGAGGTCGATTCGACGGAACTTTTCGACCGGTTGATTGCCGGTGAAATCAGTGCGGCGACGCCGGTGCGCTCCGTTGCCTCCGGCAGCGGATTCCGGGAATTGCGCGCAGTTCCCGGGCTTGCGGAGTGCGCGGCGGGAGTGATCGCTTTATATTGCAACTGCTTGAAGTACATGCTGGTCTGTTTCCCGAGCCTGCTGCTCATCGCATTGGGGAGGTTCGGCCTCACGTTGGTGGACTGCGGAAGTTTCCGCCTTTACGAACCGCAAGGGACGATTCTGGCGGTGCTGTACGCCTGGCTTGGCTTTCTCGGGATGATGCAGGTGTGTAACCTATTCTGTTACGGCCGGACCAACGTGGAACCGGTGCGGATGATGATGTTGCTGATTCCCTACTGGAATCTGTGGGACGGGCCACGGTATTTTCGGGAACGAATCGTTGGACTGAGAGCGCAACTGAGGATATGGGAATGGCGCGTGCTGTCGGCGGGCAATGTCTGCATTGGAGTATTCGCGGCGCTGTTCACACTGTCGCTGTGGATCGCTCCGGCGGAGATCCTTTCCGGAGTATGCTTTGCCGGATTGGTGTTGAGCATGACTGGGAGCTGGCTGGGGTTGTGTCCGCTGCTGATTCGGAAATTGCGGCGGTTGAAACAGAAAAATCCGCTGCCGAAACCGCCGCGGGGAGTGTTTCTACGGCTGCCGGAACCTTTGCGCACAGCCCGGCGCTGGGGAAAACAGCAGCTCGGCGGAAGCTGGCGGGAGGCCGGAATCGGGCTGCTGATCGGGCTGGCTGCGCTGCTGGTCGGCTTCGGACCGCCGTGGCTGGCGAATGAGTACCGCTGGCGAGAGGTCGTGCGGGAGCATCCGCAACTGCGCCTGACGCGGCAGCAGTTGAGCACACCGCTGCCGCCGGGACCGTATGCGTCATCGGCGGTGAAGGCGACGGACGTGCCGGAACATGAACACGAAGAACGGGTTGCCGAAAACCGGGATTATGCGATGCGTTTTACGGGAAGCATCGACCCGGAATTCCGAAAGCGTGCCGAAGCCTCTTACCTCCGGTATACCCCCGTATTTGAGCGGCTGGACCGGAAACTGCGGGAGTTTCCCGCATGGGGATTCCCGGTGGAGAATAACGGAGAGGGGCGGACGAAGCAGGATGTCGCATACGCCCTTGTGCGGCTCACCGGTTTCTTCCGGGAGAAAGACAGGATCGCCCGACGGAACGGTGAGGCCGTCGATTGGAACCGGACGCGGGAACGCTTCGACCGGTTCCGGGGTTATCTGCGGGAAAATGACGAAGAGGTCCAGCACTATTCCTACCTGATTGATCTGAGCCGGATGCGGGGGCTGGAGGAGCAGGCGCGCGATCTGGATGCGGAGAATCTGCGGCAGGAAATCGCATACTTCCGGGAGGAGGAAAAGGAGGTCGCGGAATTGTTCGCCCGGGAGCTGGCATGGCGGTACGCCGGTTCGGAGGCATTGGAGTGGGGCGGAGCTGTTCAAAGACCGTTCATCCGGATGCGGAAATTCCGCCCGGTACAGCGGGCGATACGGCTTGCCGGAAAGGACTTCTCCGAAGTCCGGGAAGCCGTGGAGCAATATGCAAAGGAGTTTGACGGTACTTGGAAACAGTTGCTGCTGCAGGCTCCCGGAAGTCGGGACATCGTCACGGTGTCCCGCCACCGGCTGGTCTGCCGGCTGGGGTATGCGGGGGCGGCGCTGGAACTGTACCGCCGCCGGTATGGCGGCTACCCGGATTCGCTGCGGCAACTGGTGCCGGAGTTTCTGCCGGAGGTGCCGTCGGATCCATTCGACGGGGAGCCGCTTCGTTACCGGGCCGGAATAGTTGAAATCAGCCGCTCCGACATCCACCGGGAGGGCGGGCGGTTCGTGAAAGTCAACCGGACGGTTGCGGAACCGGGGGCGCGGCTTTACAGCATCGGTCCCGACCTGACCGACGACGGTGGCCGCGATTGGAGTGCGGCAGGAAGCGATTCATGCGACCTTTCCTTCACACTCTCGGCGGCGGGGGAGGTGCTGCGGGCGAAATCCAGCAGTTCCAGCAAAGCCAGCGTGTCGCCGAGCGGTACCAGTGGCGGTTCGGTTCCGGCCAGATAACCGGCAACCCGGTCGTAGAAGGGGCCGGGCGGCATGTCGGCGAAACTGATACTGCTCGCCTGCCAGTCGAGCCGTTCGGAAGGATAGCGACGACCGGCGGCGGCTAGTTCGCGGTCGATCCGCAGCGGCGGAAGCGCGGCGAGAGTGCGCAGCTCCCAACGCCGTTCGGCGGGGTGCAGCCGGGCGCTGCCCCGTTCTCCGTGAAGCTCCCATGCCGAGGAGTCGAAAGCCGAAGCCATGTTGATTTCGAGGTCGAAGATCAGGCCGTCGGGCCGGATCAGTTGGGCCTTGACCATGTCTTCGGCATCGCCGCCGGAAACGATGCGGCGGGTTTCCATGTGCCGCCGTGCCAGCGCGGTTCCGAATAAGCTGAAATACTGGTCGATGAAATGTGAGCCGTAGTTGTTCAGCATCCCGCCGCCGTTGGCGCGGAACGCCTGCCAGTCATCCCGCCGCTGGTAGCGCGCCCAGACCCGGCGGACCAGAAAGAGCCGGCCGAGCCGGTTTTCTTCCAGAATCCGGCGCAGTACCAGTGTTTCCGGCATCAGGCGGTGGGGTTGATAGGTCATGATTTTGCGGTTCCGATTCCGGGCGGCCGCGGCGATTTCGCGCACTTCCGCCGCCGACAGTGCCAGCGGCTTGTCGCAGAAAACATCGCATCCGGCATCAAACGCCTGCAGAATCTGCTCCTTGTGGCAGCAGGTGGGCGAGGCGATCACCACCAGTGCCGGCGTTTCCGCGCTGAGAAGTTCCGCGAAGGAACGGTAGCCGCGCGGCACCCGGAATCGTTCGCGGGTGTCGGCGACCCGCTCCGGCAGCGGATCTGCGACCGCTTCCAGCGAGAAAGCGGGATGGCGCGCCAGTTCCGGCAAATGGAATTCCCAGGCGATCCGGCCAAGGCCGGCCAGGGCGGTTCTGATTTTCATGTCAGCGCTCACTTTCCGGCAGGGAGTTCGCGGGTGATCTCAACGGCAGTCATCGACAGCGGGGGCAGCGTCAGTCCGAAGCCCTGCGGCGAAACCGCCGGAATCTCGGCCCCGGAAACGGTTTCCGCAACCTCCTGCGTCTTCCAGTTGTTGGCGGCGAGCGAGGGGCCGGTGACCTGCCAGAGCCGGGCGGAACGGGCGGAGCCGTCCGCCACTTTCACGGTGATCGGAGCGGACTCCTTTTGAAGTTTGTTGAAGATAATCACATAGAGCGTCCGGCGGTCCGGCGACAGTGATGCGGCTGAGGTCACGGCGGAGTAGGCCGGGAACTGCGGGCCCTGCGTGAGCCGAATGTTGCGGAATTCGATTTCGGCGTTGACTGGTTTCACTCCCCGGATCATCCGCACCACCAGACTCAGTTGTTCGGCATCGGGCAACACGGCGAGGCTGACGCTGCGCCGGATCCACTCCCTTTCCCACAATTCGGACTCCATTCCGCTGGCGGACATGGTCTTGCTCCAACCGCGCGCATCGGTGAAGCCGAGCCCGACCGCCGCGCCGGAGTCGTCACCGGATTTCACGCGGAATTCGTAGTCGGCCCGGTAGGAGACGCCGGGACGGATGGCAAAGGGCGGGAAGTTGTGATACGCTTCGCCGCTGAAATCTTTCAACTTCAACGTGAAAGAGTCGGGACCGGTCGGAATTATCCGATAGTTTTCTTTGTCGGCGGCATCGGGCCGGAATTCCACCGGTACAGCGGGCGCGTCTCCGGCTTGCCGGGTACGGGAGATGCCGCCGAATTCGACCTTCGGTTCGCCGGTCACGGCAACGCCGACCTGTTCGGTGCCGAAGTGGGATCCCCACAGCCGGTAAAGCCAGTAGCCGGGCAGCTTGTGCCACGGGTTGAGCGGGCGCCCCTCTTTCCAGCGGCCGCCGTGTACGAAACCGAAGTAGCCGTTGACGAACTGCCATTGGTTGGCGAAGGCGATGTTGTTCTCCTTTTGCAGCATCACGCGGATCAGGTCGGCGCAGTAGAGGGCCGGGCCATAGCTGAGCATCCCCTGCGGCGAGCGGGTGTCGATCCAGAGCATGTTGTATTCGGTCAGCGCGATCGGGATGTCGCGCCCGGTCAGGCGGCGGGTGTTGGCGTGGTACTCGCGGACCAGCGCACCGGTTTGGTCGGGCGCCGCGAGCGCGGATTCCAGAATCAGTTCCGGGTAGGCATTGGCGCGGGCGGCCTGTTCCACTACGGTCGCGTAGGGATGCAGTGCGATGAAGTCGAGCTGACGGCCGTTTTTGCGCAGCAACGCGGTATTCCACGGATCCTGCCAGCCGGTTCCGGTGCTGAAGTGGCCGCCGAGCCGGATCGTCGGATCGACCTTGCGGATGGCCCGGATCACCCGATCGACCCAGTCGGCATACTGCTGCGGCGTGCGCACGAGGCGCGGTTCCCCCTGATGGTTGCCGTGATCGCTCTCGTTGGCGATTTCAATGAATTTGACGTTGCAGGGCTGCGGAAAACCGTCGGCTGCACGCTGTTTCGCCCACGGATGGGCGTCATCGGCGGGGGAGTTCAGGTATTCGGCCAGTTCAGCGGCGGATTCCGGGGTGGTCAGGTCGCCGAGCGTGATCAGCGGCTCCGCACCGATCTCGCGGCAGAAGCGCACCAGTTCCGGGATGCCGAATTTCTGGTGAGGCCGTTTTTCCTGTGGTCCGACGGCGGTTTCCCAGTCGAAGTTGTGGGACAGGCAGCCGCCGGGATAGCGGATCAGTTTCGCTCCGGCTTCCCGCAGGATTCCGACCAATTCGGAGTTGGGAGCGTTGAGTTCGGGGCGCCATGCACCGGAAGCGTAATTGCCGGCGGGAGTGTCGGTCCTGCCCTGATAGCCTTTGCCGTTGCCGCCTTCGATGTTGTGTCCGAAAATATAGGGGTTGACCGCCCCCTCCGACCGGGACGGGTCAACCGTGACAACCGTGGCCGCGCCCAATGAGATGGCAGCTCCGATTACAGTGCAGGGGAGTAATTTATGAAACATGATCCGGATACCTTTATTTGTAGAAGAACGGGTGTATTGCATTGCGATAGGCGTCGTCGCCGGAGATCGGCGGGAAGTCGTGAGGTGAATGGGTTGCCGTGTGGCCGTCGACGTAGGCGACATTGGATTTCTGTGAATGGCGTGCGGCGAGCGACTGGTAACGGCCCGGACCGGGGATGAAGTTCCAGTAATCGAGATAACCGCTGATGCCGTCGGCAAGGTAGATTTTCTGGGAGGCGTTTTTGACCCGGCTGGGGACGAACGGTGTTTTCAGCGAGGCCTCGCCGGTGCCGGTGAAGGCGGTCAGCGCAAAGCACCACTGCGAGTTCACCGGGATGTCGCCGACGTAATCCGGTCCTTTCTTGGCCGGGCAGTTCCAGATGTTGCTGGTCAGGGCCGGGTCGCCTTTGACCGAGGAGAACTCCTGCACCTGAATGTGCCAGTCGATGGCTCCGTCGGCATTCATGATCGCGGGCCAGCACCCGAAAGTGTCGCCGTACATTGCGAATAACGTGTTCAGTCCCTTGAGGTTGCTGACGCATTTGATCTGATTGGCCCGGTCGCGCGCCTTGTTCAGCGAAGGCAGCAGCATCCCGGCGAGAATCGCGATGATGGCAATAACGACCAGAAGTTCAATCAGAGTAAAATGACTTTTTCGGGAAGAAGGCGGCAGCTTGGAATTCATGGCGGACTCCTTGAGTTTTTTGGGGATGATATACATGATCAGGCTTCGTCGAGCGTTCCGCACAGGTAGATGCGACGTGCGGGCAATCCCGGCCGGACGATTCGGCGCACGCACTCTTCCAATACGATCCGCCCGGCATACTGCCAGTCGAGGGACACGGAGGGGAAAGGTTCATAGTTGGGGAACAGCCGTCTTTTGCCGTCCAGTCCGAGGATCTTGCGGTCGGCGGCGAGGAAACGCCCGGTGGCGGCGCGGTACTCCTGTGCGAAGAGCTGGGCGATGGAGTCGCCGATGAAAAGATAGCCGGAACCGGCATCCTTCAGGCACTCCATGCCGGCCTGATGGTAGGGGATCAGGCCGCATTCGCCGCCGGCGCGCCGGAAGGTGGAGCAGAAGATATCCGCCCGGAACTGATAGGAAGGCAGTTCCGAGGTGAAAACCGTGACCCGGTCGAAGCCTCCGGCGAGAAAGTAATCGGTCGCGGTTCGGGCCGCCGCCAGCGGATCGAGCGCGACGGTGGAGAGGCGGCCGCCGTAGTTGTCGTGCATTTCCAGCCCGACGGCGGGGCAGTTGCCGGGCAGCTCCGGGAGATTGAGATCGTAACAGCCGAGCAGGATCAGTGCGTCCGGCTCCGGAAGGGCCAGTTGTCTGCTGCGTAGTTGCTGGAGATGGCAGGAAACGATGTCGAAATTCACAGCGGTGTTTCCGTTTTCGGCGGCTTTCCGGACTCCTGCCAGCGCGTGGGCGCAGTAATCGCGGCTGCGGTCTTCGCCGCTGACGAATACGGTGACCCGGCAGGCGGCCTCCGGTTTCGTGCTGTCACGGTGTGCCCGCACATAGATGCCGGAACCGTGGCGGGATTCCAGTACGCCGCGCTCGCACAATGTTTCGAGGCTGCGGCGCACGCCGGAAACGGTCAGGGAAAACTCTCCGGCCAGTTCCCGCAGCGAGGGCAGGCGGGTTCCGGGGGCGAGCTGCCCGGCGGAGATTCGCGCCTCGATGGCGCGGATCAGGTTTTTCCGGGGATCGTTTGTGGTTTTCATCGTATCGCCTTCCTGAACTGTTTCAATGTGTTTGTCTATATTATACCAAAGAATCCGGTGTTTGTCAAGAGCGCTGTGTGAAATTGTTTAATTTTTTTAAATAATCCTTGAATATTACAGGGAGAAAAGGTATAATAACCTGCGTAATAATAACGGGAATCAATAGTGTTTCAAATTGTTTGACATTGGGGGCGAAGGTGATGTTATTAACGGAAATCTGCATGGAACGGCATTGGCATTTACGCAAACAGACGGCAGCGCTGCCGATCTGGACGGAGCGGGCCGATACGGTGGTTGACCTGACGGCGGCGGAGCGGGAACTGCTGGAACAGCATGGCGCGGCCGCACTGGATGAAAAACTGCGATGTCAGGGAGAGTTCGCGTTCCCGGCGCTGGATCTGCCCGCCCCCAGACCGCTGGTACGGGAGGTGAAACTTGATGAAGCGTTGCTGGTCGTGCCGGAAAATGATCCGTTCCACCGGCAGATGGCGGCGGCCCTGAGCGGTACGGTTGCGGGCGGTATCGCCTGCTGCACGGACCGTGAGGTGAAACCGGAGTGCCGAAAACCGCTTCTGTTGCTGGGAAACTCCAATACGAACCGGCTGATCCGGGAACTGGCGGCACGGCAACTGGCCTTTGCGAACGGCCTCGTACCGGGACGGGGAGGGTGGATGATCCAGACGGTTACAGGCGGCAATCAACTGGTGCTGGCCGCCGATGCGGAGAGCCTGCCGGAACTTCTGTCGCACTGGCGCAATTGCCTGATACGTCGGGAAGGGGGCTGGTTTCTGACGCGGGCCGACCATACCGCACCGGGGACGGCCTGCCGGGAACGGCTTGGAACGGCGCCGGAGTTGCTGCGTTCGATCGCGCTGCACGTTTCCCGGCTGGGCGAAGCTGCCGCGACATTCGACGGCATGTCGCGGGAGATTATCCGCTCGTTTGATTCGGGCGGCAAGGCGGTGAACCGGGACAACGGCCATCCGACCATTCCGAACATGATCCGGATGCACTGGGCGTACCGATATACCGGCGACCGCCGCTTTCTGCGGGTGTTCCGCGATACGCTGTTCGGGTTGGTGGAATACTTTCTGGCGACGCCGGACGGGGCGAGCTATCCGAGCGACTATGATTTCTACCTCGGCAACCTGATCAACTGCTGGAGCGACGTGGAGGCGGATGAACTGTTTTCGGAGTCCGACCGGCTGCTGATCGCATCGTTTCTGCTTGCCTCCTGCCGTTTGATCGACAAGTATCACCGGATCTACTGGCCGGTTCAGCCGGAGCTGCTGCGCTTCAACCACGAAACCTTTCCGGCGCTGTCGCTGGAATGGGCGGCGCGTTACTTTGAAACCTTCGTCAGTTCGCCGGAGTTTACGGCGTGGCACGAACATGCCGCGCTGGTTTTTTCCGGCATGGTGGAGCGTTTCGGACGGCAGACGGAGAATTCCAGCTCCTATCAGTGGATCGTCCCGTCGCAGAAATTTGTGTACGATTCGCTGACTTCGCCGGAACGGGCGGCGCGGCGTGCCGGTATGCGCGAAGTGGTCGCCGGGATCCGGGCCGCGACCGATCCGCTGGGAATGTCGGTTCCTTACGGCGACGGGGAGCCGGTGGTGGCGACGGTTGCGGTGTTCGACCTGCTGCGGGCCGCCGCTGCGCTGAATCCGGCGGATCCGCTGCCGGGAACTTTGCTCAAGCGGTGCTTCGACGGGATGGGGCGGGAGCCTTTTCTGTTGCTGCCTCAGCCGGGCTGGGGCAATTTGTTCGCGCCGGACGAGCCGGAGGAAGCGGAAGCGGATGGGGCGGGGGATTGGGAGGTTCTGCCGCTGGCCGGCCACGTCCGGCTTCGCAACGAGCCGGGAATGCCGCCGGAATGGCTCGCGGATAAGATCGCATGGCGTTCCGGCTGGGACCGTGAGGCGCAGTATCTGCTGTTCGAGCCTTATTCCTGCGACGCGCACGCCCATTTCGATATGAATTCGATCCTCGCCTACACACATCACAGGCGGTGGGGGCTGGTGGACAACGGCTACGGCAAGCCGAGCGGCGTGGAGAATATGGCGGAGGCCTACGACCGGCACGAAACCGGTCCGAACTGTCACAACACTCTGATCTTCCGGGATCAGGAGGGCAATGTGCTGATTCCGCCTCCTTTCGCGGCCGTGATTGCCCGCAGGCGATTCGGGGATTGTTTCCTGCTCGAAACGGTATTGGGTAATATCGGCGGCTGGGTGTGGAGTCGGGCGGTGCTGTTGAAGCGGGACGGATTCTTGCTGGTCGCCGACCGGGTGCGGCGAACGGGTGAGGGTTCAGTCGGCAGCATCGAATGCCAGTTCAACGCACCCGGAAAAACAGTGAAAGACAGTCCGGAAGCGGTATTGGAACAACAGGGAATCCGTACCTTCCTGACCTTACGCGGGGACGGTGAGTTTCGTTCGGGCGAATACCGGACGGCAGGCTATGACGCGGTGCTGGGCGGGCGGTTCTATCCGTGGGCGCAAGGTGCGATCCGGCAGTTTTCGCGTGTGGCGGAGTGCACCGGACAGCGGGAGTTCAGGTTTACGGCGCTGTGCGAGCTGACGCCGGAACACACAGCCGGATTCCGCCTGCGGGAGGATGGGATTTACGGCACATTCGGCGAGGCCTGCGAATTGACCGGTCATGCGTTTGGAGTCGATATCGCCCCCGGACGCATGATGATCCGCTATCCTGCCGCTCCGTTCCTGCCGGAGGGCCTGACGCAGGAAAAGTTCGGTCCCTGCGGCCCCCGTCCCTGCCGCCGCGGGCTGGGGTGAGCTGGATTGCGGCGGCCGATTGTTTATTGAAGCTGGTAACGGCTCCAGACGGAGAGGCCGGAAACCTCTTCCTGAGCGTTTACCTGCATCCGGTACATGGTCACGTTTGCGGAGTCTACGGAGATACTGACGAAAAAGGCAATGGTTTCCGGGCCATCTATGGCGAGTTGAGGATGCAGCCGAATGAGGATGCCGGGCGGAGATCCGGGAGCTGGTTCAAAAAAATCGGCCGGAAGAAATGTATATGCCGGATATTCGGCCCGCAATTTTTCAAGAATGTCCGTGGCAACTTGCGTGTTATATTCCGGAACCGCGATTCTGAAAGTCAGCCCGTGGTCCCCGGAAGCTGCGGCAATGGAAACAGATTTCTTCAGAAGATTCAGTTTGCAGGCCGCAAGATATTCTCCAAGAAACTTTTCCGGCGGAGAAGTGGCGGCGCAGCCGGCGCCGAAAAGGTGCAGTAAGATCAACGGCAGGGGCGGGATACGCATAAGAAAACCTCGTATTTCAGCCTATGGCATTGGCGATCTGGATTTTCTCAAGAAGGAACCTGCCGCTGTTCTCCCTGAAGAAAAAGGTGAAGCCGGAGCTGCCTAGTGAACCGTATGTGATGGTTCCGCCGCAAGAGATAAGGCCGTCTCCCTCTACGGCCGTTTCGGCTATGGTGATGATGACGATCCGCCGCCCGGATCGGGAATCTGCGAAGCAGCCGTCTGCCGCCTCCCGATCGAGAAAGGAATAAGCCGGGTAGAGCCGACGCAGACGGGCTGTGATTTTCTCACGCTCCGTCGGATGAGAATTTTCCAGATGGAAAAGTGAAATCTGAAACTCAATTTCATTCCGGCAGGAGGCATCGCCAAGTTCCTCTTTGACAATATCAATCAGGCCGATCGCAGATTGTACTTGCACATCCCGCAGCCGGTCCACCATGGAAACATTCTCTGAGGGGAAGGCGCATCCGCAGAGAAAAAGAATGCCGATTGCCGTGAGCAGTAAAAAGCGGCTGATCATTTGGCTCATCTTTCCTGTTTCCTTTTCTGTCAGAAAGTGGGGCGAATGGTCACGAAAACATCATGTCCCGGCATTGTTTTCTGTGGAATGAAAATGATTTTTATATGACTCATTTCCTTGTTTACCTGAAATGACGCGGTCTGTTTTGATGTTTCCAACAATAATTTTTCATCATCGTATATTCGGGTCACAACGTCACTGTTCTGCCCGGTATCGCTCTGGGAAACGTCATATCGTGGTTTGCTGTCACAGACGATGGAGTAGAATCCGGGAAGCAAGGAAAGATATAGCTCAGATTCCGAACTCCCGATTTTCAGCGATATGGATTGATAGATCCGGGATGGGGATATCATCCAGAGGCATTGGGAAATTGTATAGATAAACAATGCGGCGATACAGGAAAGCAGAACGATCAGGATAATATTCACTTTTTTGCCGTCAACCATGTTGTTTCTCCTGAAATTATAGGTTATTTTCATTTTTCTTACGACTGGATATTCGGAGGCCAGATATAAAATTATTCGGTGACATAAAAATAGATACGGTTGCCGGATAGCAGGATCATGGCTCTGCCGCCAGATTTGAGATTTGCTGGCTCTTCCGTCAATTCCTCCGAGATCATATAGTTGGGAGAAATATCATATCCCGGAACTTTTTTTATCGTTATACCATCGGCAGTGGAACAAGGCGTCCAGTGATATTTTTCATGGATTTCCTGAACGGTTTCAGGGGCAATGTCGGCGGCGCCGCAAATGTATTGCGCAGAGGCCGACGGGCCCGGAGGAAAATCATTGCGCCTCTGAGATACAACACCTTTTGTCCATTTGCAGGAGAGCACCGGAAACGGCAGGGGAAGAATCCGCAGAAGCTCCTCTGGGTCGTTATTCCAGCCTTCCATGGTATCCTGAGTTCCGGTGAGACGGACGGTAATGATTGCCGTTACCGTAAACAAAAGGAACAGCAACAGTATCTTGACTGCTTTATTCACTGGCGCCCCCGAATAATGAAAATATGGTTTTAATGTATTTCATTTGGATATCATTTTCCCATATTCCAGATTCTATGGATTCGCTCCATGTTGTTATCTTTGAAAGAGAGTGTTCCCTCGCCGGCGATTCTGGAGAACTGTTTCAAATCGGAGTCCAGGAATATTTTAGAATTCGATGGCACCGTTCTCATTCGCAAAGAAAGGCAGACCATTCCCTGCTTTTATTTTCTCCAGCCAATAGCGTTCCTCCAGGTATTTGGGGATAATCCAGAACTTCATCAGCGAAGCGTTTTGCAATTGGTTGTCCAGAGTGCATACAATTTCCATTCTTCGTAATACCACGGGCGGTCCCCACGGCGTTCCGTTTAATTTGTATTCATAAGCGAGCGTAAAGATATCGTTTTTTCTGAGTAATGAATATCCATAAAAATATAATGACAGAAGAGACGAAAATATTATTGCCGCAAACAATAATTTCTTTTGGAGCGACCAATCTATTGTGTTACTCATAACCCACATATTCCGGCAGAATCGGCCTGTGAAAGCGTTGGCTTGACATGCAGTAGTCCCTCCGGGAAAGGACGGGGCGAATCAGGCGTTCGGTCTTGTTACCGGATTCGTCCTGCGTGAAATTTTATTTCTTTGATACAGCATACCATATTTATTGTTGTTTTTCAAGCTCTATAGAAATTATTTTCCCATTGTTTCCTTATGAAAACGCTTGAGTTCGGAGCATTGCAAGACGACAATCGGATCTCGGGATCTACCGGCAAAGCCTTTGCCCGGAGAGCCGGGCAGGGAAGAAGGAAGGCGGCGGAAATCCGCCGCCGGTTGAGAAAATGGAGAAAAGTCTTTCTGTTACAATTATGACCGTTGACTCCGCAAGCGGCTTACGAGTCGGTTTTCAGATCGTCGCTCAGGTTGTGAAAAACGTTGAAATAGGAAACCGGAGCGTGGAAAGTTGATTCCGGAGGAGTGTCCGGGAGTGTCTGAACGGCGGGATTGATTTTGTCGAGCAAATACGACAGGATTTCAAGCGTATGAGGAGAAACCGTCAACCGCTTCCGTCTGATATCCCTTTCCACATTCGACAGAACATTGTGAACTTCCGGGTCGATATTCCGGGAAACCGTGGAACATTCATGCAGCAGTGCATGGAAGTCGGCCGGCCGCCGCGTGCCGGCGATCACATGGTTGCCGACCTGAATGACGTTGATGAGCATGGAGTTCAGATTGATCATTTTTTATACCTCAGTAAACATATCTGATAACGGCAAGGCTTACGTAGAATTTTTCGGTTGTGCTGTGCCAGCCCTGGGGGTAAAGGTCGGGTCTTCCGCCTTCCTCGCAGTCTTCGGAACAGTCCTGTTCGTTTTTGATGTAATATGTTCTCATATTGTCGCAGCGCGGCAGCTCTTTCTCTTCTCCGAATTTGAATGTAACCGTTTCATTTTCGTACATATAGGTATCGACATTTTTTTCGATTGCATCCTCGTCGTCGGTTTTATGTGAATAAGCGGTGATCATGACCTGTACGCCGCTGGCGCCGGGCGGGGTGTTTTCTCCGCGTTCAAACTTCAGCTTGGCGAACTGGAATTTTTTCCAGAACTGGCTGTAGGTCGGATGGTTGCCGTGGTATGCCTCATGTTCGCCGCTCCAGCACATATTGCCCCAGCTGCCGGGAATATTGGCTGCCACGGAGGCGGAGTCATCCAGATTGTAATGTTCCGGTCTGGTACGGCGTTCTTCATAAGAATTGACCTGACCGACGGCGGACCTTGTACCGGACCAGAACTCGCAACAGTCAGGCGACTCGTATTTCCAGACGTTGTCTTCAAAATAGGCACGTCCTCCGATCGTATAATAATATTCCTGTTCTTCATTGGTGAAGTTGACCAGAATCGAGTCATGAATGGGATGATCGCAATATGTTTCGCAACTCCGTACCAGTTCGCCGTCGCAGTCGGTGCAATTCATCTCGTCATCATATGCTTTGCAATCTCCATTGCAGTAATTATAGCAATATTCTTCTTCGACACATTCGACGGAGGGATACCAGAGATTGAAGCTCCATGTGTAAATATCATAGTTGATGATGCAGGAAGGCTTGTACCGTCTGTCGGCCTCCTGCTGCCAGTAATTGTAGATGCAGTTTTGGGCGCTGCCGGTCATTGTCCACCGGCCGTAATTCAGCTCAAGAATGGCGGGGTACTGGCCGGAAGCGTCCGGGGAGACGCCGCAGCCGGAATAGAAGTAGCGGGCGAATTTGGTGTAATCGTCATACGCATCGCCGATCCGGTAGACTTTGATTTCGTAATGGATTCGCCATTCCGCCGGTTTGAGGCACACGGTGTAGTCGTCATTCCATTCATCACAGTCGGATGAGGCGGGGTCTTTGATATCTTTGTCCACGCTTGCCACGATTCCGGTTGCCGGGTCGGCGGTCCTCGACAGCTTCACGCAGAGTTTTTCGCCTCTGTAATCGATATAAGAAGCGAGATCGACTGTATTGTCCGTGACTTGGAAAACTGTGGTGGTCAGGTTTTTATAACAGTAGTTATCCCGGGTCAACCGGGAATCCTGTTCTCCTTTCTTATAGCTTTTTGAATACACTTCAATCACGAAGATGCCCCAATAGCCGCAAGGACAGTCGTCGCATCTTTCCAGGCTGCCGGAGCTGTTGAGCATGATTTTGTCGCATTTGGTCCAGAACATGTTTTTTTCTCCATAAATGTTAGATTGAGAGGGGAATACTCACTTGTACGGAAATTGTCAACATGCAATCGAAAACGGGAAGAAAAATGGAAAGGCGGACGCAATTCCGGTGCAAAAACGCGGTCGGGCGGGGCGAAACGGACTGTCGCCCGGATCGGTACATGCTCAATCCGGGCGACAGTTCCATTGGGGCTTATTTCAGGCAGGGGGAGAGCTGTTCATAGACGGCGCGGTAGGCTGCCGGCGGCAGCGACTTGCTTTTGCGCCTCAAGGTGATCTGCCCGTTCAGGGAACTGGTGTAAGTATCCAGATCCTGATGGGTGGTTTTGGAGAAGTTGAGCTGAAAGGTTCCTTCCGCATATCCGGTGAAAGGGATTTCCGGGTAAGAACCGCCATCATCCAGAACCTTGTCAAGCCAGTCGGAATCATGTGACGCTATGCCGCATCTGTTTTCGTATACGGATTCGGTACGGATATTCAGTCCGGTCAGAAGGAGTTTGTCGCAATTCTCCGAGAGTGCCAGCTGAAGCGTGACATTGCCTTCGGTCTGATCAATTTCACACTGCCAGTCGTCGGCGGGACTGGTTGCATTACCCCATGTGCATTTATATTCGGAACGTTCATGATATTGTGCGATTCTGGCAGTTTTAGCCCTTGTGTTGAATTCGACTTCGGCACCGGCTCCCTGTGAGTTGAGATAGTTTGTGCTTTCCGCTGTACTGATGACAACCGGTTCCGAAGCCTGTGTCCACATTTGGCTGTAAGAATAGGTTTGGAGATTGAACTCCGCTGTGTATTCGGCATCCAGCAGGCAGCAGCAGGTGCAGGCGGCGATTACTTTTTCTCCCCAGTGGGATTTGGGGTGGGCGTCCCATTCGGTCTGGGCTTTTTGTCGGGTGTCGTAGGTTTTGGGGCCGTTTTCACCGGTTTCGATGGCTTTGTAGACGCTGCCGTTGGCGGAGAACTCGGAGCCGTCGGCGGGGTAGTAGGTGTGGTTGAGGCGGCGCCAGGCTCCGTCCACGTTGATGCAGCCGTTTTCGGAGGCGAAGTAGGTCACGAGGCGGGCGCGTTCCCATGCGGTTTCGGGATTGCAGTCGCAATCGTCGAAATCGTTTTCGGTCTTGTCGCAGCGGGTGACGTAGATGTATTTCGGGCAGGGGCAGAAGTCGCATTTGACCGGGCCGCCGGAAGTCACGATTTTATCGCATTGAGTCCAGAACATGATGACAGTTTCCTTGTCTTGAGAAGTGAGAAAGGGAGGATAGCGGAAAGCCACTATATTAGTAATAAACGCCGTGTGCAAGTTTTTTAACAAAAAATCCGTTCAAATTGTAGAAGCGGATTCCCATATTTCTGATTGATACAGCAATTGATGGAATGTGCCAACAATTTCCTGCTAATCCGAACAGTCAAATGCCATAAATCTCGGGCTCTGATTTTTTCGGCATTGAA
>NZ_QEKH01000019.1:0-99597 GCF_003096415.1 Victivallis vadensis
TTCACGTCCCATGTCGTCCTCCCATTATTCTGGTTTGTGGAAGAACATAACACGCATGCAATCTCAAATCCAGATGTAGCTCACCGGGCGGTTACTCGTGTAATTTTCATTATAGGTTAAATTATTTGCAACAAAGAGGACGAGCTGTTAGAGGGAAAGGCGGATGGAAAAAATTTTTGTAAGAGAAACCGGAATATCCATTCAGAAGAATCATAACTGGGATTATATTTCATTAACAGATATCGCCCGGTATAAGAATCCTACTGAAACGGCCTTGGTTATATCCTATTGGTTAAGCACATGTTTTACTGTTGATTTTCTTGGTATTTGGGAAACGATCAAAAATCTGGATTTTAATACTACGGAATTCAGTAGTATTAGAAATGAGAGTGGCAACTTTCGTTTGAAGAGTTGTTATATGAACTATAATTTCTTGAAAATGAAATCAATTCCGAACTGCAATGTCATACGATTCATCTACCGGAAAGGCAAATAAAGAAATTTTTATTCCCGAACGGGAATGGTAGATTGAAAAATCCTTTTTCTATGCTATCTTATTCCCGAACGGGAATGATATTTAGGAATATTTTGAAGTGAGCAAAGAAAAACTACAATCGGCAGAAGCAATCGGAGCTTTGATCCGAACAACAAGAAAGACTCAGGGGCTTTCTCAGGCTGAACTTGCCGGAGTTGCAAATACTGGGGTGCGCTTTATTTCTGATTTGGAGAACGGCAAAGGAACAATCCAGATCCGAAAACTGCTGAATGTCCTGAATGCTTTAGGGTTGGGACTTTATATATTCAACCGTTGGGAGAATGAATGATGGATCAGCTTGATGTTTATCTGCATGATACAAAAGCAGGAGTCCTCACATCCGATAAGGGACGGATGGAGTTCTGTTACTCTCCTGCATATATCAAAAATCCGGAAGTGTAGCCTTTTGCATTTTCTTTGCCAGTCCACTCTGAACCGTATCAGGAAGATGCGATTACTCCATTTTTTCCAATCTTCTTCTGGACGATGTCCCACATGAAATCAATGATATATTCGGGCGTGTAATAACTGTCGAGAATGGAGTTCTGCGCCGTCTGATATTCCTCGTCGGAAAGCAGTTCCTTGAGCGCCTGATAATGGCGATTGCCTTCCATGAAAACTTCGATCAGCCCGCCCCATCCGCTGAACTGCAAAAGTGTGAACTGCTCCTCATGAGACGAGACCCGTTCTCCGGTGCCGAGTTCTTTCAGCAGACGGATCGCCTTGAAATTCGCCTCAATCCGCGCAGCCGGAGTCGTCGGTATTTCCGTATTGCTTCCATCATCCTATCCTTTCGGTTGATTTTTTACCCGAAGGCTGACGGACCGAAATAGGATGTAGCGTCATCCGGTCTGGCAGCCGGGAAAACAAACGAAAAAATTATTTCTTTTTTATCAGATTCCATTTGATTTTCAAAGGAAAAGATGCTATTTTTCCTTTGAAAATCAAAGGAAAAATCAATATGCTCTCTATTGAAGATAAAATACTTGCAAGAATAAAATCTCATGGCAGAGGATGGGCGATGACCAATAGCGATTTTGGAGACTTGGCCAAGACTGCAACCATAGATTGGAGCCTATATCGTCTCAAAGATAAAAAAGTTATTCGCCCTCTTTTGCGGGGCATTTACGATTATCCCCGCTTCAGTGAACTTCTTCAAGAAGAGATGGCTCCTGATATGGAAATGGTTGCCAGAGCCATTGCCCGAAAGTTCCAGTGGAATATTTTGATTTCCGGCAATGCGGCATTGAATTATTTAGGATTGAGTACTCAGGTTCCAATGCGTTTAACCTATTTTTCGGATGGGCCAACCCGGCAGTATGGGATTGGCAGTCGAACAATAGAATTCAAACATATTTCTCTTAAAGAGGCGCGATTTGCAAATATCAAAAGTGAAATCATAGTCCAAGCGCTCCGGGAGTTGGGGGCCGAGCATATTACTGCAGAGATCATAAATAAGATACGTAACTTTATTCCGGCATCAGAACGGAATAAAATCTTGAAAGATACTCAATTCACTACCGATTGGATTCATGATAAAATAAAATTGATCTGCTCGGAAGGAAACTGATCATGGACAAAATTGCTCGTATGGATTCCAGAAAACGGCAGGAACTTTTTGTTCAAACGGCGGCAAAATTTCCTTATTTGTCTGAAGCCGCAGTGGAAAAAGATTTTTGGGTCTGCTGGATGTTGAAGCAACTTTTCGATTCTTCATTGAGGGATACTGTTATATTTAAAGGGGGAACCAGCCTTTCCAAAATTTTTCATCTGATTAAACGATTTTCAGAAGATATTGATTTGATTCTGAATTGGAAAGAGAATCCGATAGGTAATCCGTTAGAGAAACGCAGCAATGCACAACAGGCCAAGTTCAATGAAGAACTGGATACTTGGGGACAGCATTATATTGCAGACGTATTGCTGCCTGAGGTACAGAAACTTTGTGCAGGCATCTGTGTTGCTGAACTTTCAGAGGAAAAACCGGACAATATTATAATCACCTATCCAAAATCTTTTTCCGATGAATATCTGCGTCCCCAGATATTGTTGGAAATCGGAGCGAAAGCGGCCTGGGTGCCGCATGCTACCTATAGAATTTCGCCTTATGCCTCAGACGCATATCCACAATTATTTGCTACGCCGGAAATAGATATTATTGCAACGACTCCGGAACGTTCTTTTTGGGAAAAAATTACCATTCTTCATGCAGAAGCGCACCGTCCAGAGAATAGTAAAATACGGGGACGTTACTCCAGGCACTATTACGATACGGTTATGATCGCACGGAGTTCTGTAAAAGAGTCAGCATTCTCCGATTTGGAATTATTGAAGCAAGTCGTCGATTTTAAGGATAAGTTCTATCATTGCGGATGGGCAAATTATAAGGATGCCAAACCGGGAACAATGAGGCTGTTGCCAGCGGAACATTCCATGAAAGCTTTGAAAGCAGACTATACGGCGATGAGAACCATGATTTACGGAGATTATATTTCATTTGAAGAGTTATTGAATGAACTACGGTCTCTTGAAAATGAAATCAATTCTCTTTAATTCAAAATGCGGCGATGCAGATTCCAGCGAGCAGTATGGCGGTGATGATCCCGATCAGCAGAAAGAACAGGATCACTTTCCCTGTATTGAACTTTCCGACATGCCTGATCAGCCAGATCAGTCCCAAAGCCCCGAGCTGCACAATGATGAAAAAGCTGGCACCGCAGACCGCCCAGAGAAATTTTTTGTTGGAGAAATCCCGCCAGGTCGGAACTTGACCATATACCAATGAAACCAGAATCAGCATGACTCCGCCGATGGCGATCAGGAATAGAACTGCTTTCATCAGCGCGTAAAGTTTGAGCGAGACGGGATGACCATATACTTTCTGGTCGATCCAGAACTCTTTTTCACGGTCGGATTGACGCATGATCCATTTGTAGATGCCGTAGATCAGAAGTATTAAAGCGGCGGGTGTGGAGAGAAGAAGATACATAATTTTCAATCCGGGCGGGAAACGCTTTTTCGCGTTTCAATTTGTTTTCTCTTTCCTGATCATTTTTCATCTTCTTCAGCCTCCTTTTCGTGTTTGTTCACCCCCAAATCCATCTGATCCAAAAGGCTTTATGCCGGGGCGGATGGATGACAGGCAAACACGAAAATCTTCATTGATTTTTCTGAAAGGCATAGATCATGCCCGATCATGAAATTCTTGCTTACACATATAGTTTTCAACATTTCTAAAGTTGAACTTGTATTTTGCATAAATGGAGATGTTGTATATGGAGGAGAAAATACCAGAAAAAATGTAGCGCAATTTATGATTCGGTGGACAATTCAAATTCAAAGGAAGAAGTTGGAAGCGATATATCATAAGGATTTTTGCAGGAATCTGTTGAAACTTCGGAAACTTTCAGATAAATTCGTTTCCGGTTATGTCATCTATTCCGGAGATTTGACTCCGGAAATAGACGGCATCAAATATCTGAATTTCAAAGAGACTGCATCGGCAGTCAGTTGAAAACAGGAAGTTTGATCGTTTTGCAACTGGAATTCATCGGGTTCCACGACACGAAGCCGTCGAAGTGCGCCGGACAGCCTTTTCTGCCGCAGGAATAGCATTTTTTGAAGCCGGAATGCTGCTCCATCTCAGCCAATGCTTCCCCGATGCGTTCCGCGCGATTCCATTGTTCCGCGCGTTCCGCTTCCTCATAACTCTGTTCCAGTTCGGCATACCGGCGTTTCCAGACAGCGCGAGCCTTCAGATAGTCTTTGCAAACCTTCATCTTTCACCTCCGATTTCTTCTTTGATATTCCGCAATGAATTCCGCTTCGGAAACTTCGATGGAGTGCCAATCGCGATCAATCTGACCGCACCGTTCAAGAAGAATCCGGTAGATTTTCCGCTGATCGGCATATTCTTTTTCCCGGTGTATTCGGCTCCAGTAGTTCTGTTCCCGCTTGACATGCGCCATATCCCGGCACAGGCTGAAATCCCGGCTGAGAACAGAGATTTTGTTCCCGTTCAGATCGAAATACGCACGTGCCGTATTGACAAGCAGATACGGATACCAATCGTCATTTCTGTCGAATCGCACAATGTTGCGTTTCCGTAATTCATTGAACTCAATTTCTATTTCAATCATTCCCATTTTCAGCTCCTTTCTGTTCTTGTTTGGGCCCAAAAAAGCCGGATTGTTCCAGACGGCATTTCGTCGGGACAATCCGGCAAGACAAACAAGAACCGCTTATTTTACACAGAAGCCTCCCGGCTTCCCCGCATTGCAGTAGAATTCTTCAAGTTGGTTTTCCCTGTAAAGCGGAATTTTTTCAATGGACCAGCCGCTGTATTTGCTTTCCGCCAGATAGTAACCGTATCCTCCGGAATAGTCCTCACGATTCTCCCAGTCGGCTGGAGCCGTCGCCAGCTCCCGGATTTCCGGAATATCGCTGTTCAACGCTGCCTTGCGCATTTCCGGAAACAAATTCCGCTTGTGTTTTGAAAATGCCAACACCACAGTCCGGACTGTTCGATAATCGAAGTAATCGGTTTGCAAATCCGAAACGTCTTCATGCTCTACGGCTAAAATCAATGCCACAGGCTTTCCATGTTTTTTGATCGCATCGGCAAAATGTTCCTTGCCGATTACAGCCAGACGTTCATTTTCGATCCGGCGCTTTTCGGCTTCAAGTGCTTCGGCTCTCTCTTTTTCCAGAAACAGCTTTTCGAGTTCGGCGATTTCGGCTTCCGGCATCAGTCTGCCGGGATAAAAATAGACGCCGATTCCGAAGCGTTCCGCAATCGGTTTGATGAATTGATGACGGGATACCCGCAGATCATCAATCCAGAGAATCCGGCAGGAAGTCCCCCATTTCCCATTCGCCACACGCTCAAGAACAACGCCGTCATATTCATGGGCAGGTCCATCAATTCCCATAACAATCTGACCTCTTTCCAGACGATGTTCCACGCACGGCTCCATCTTCCCGGTTTTCCAGTTCATGTGCATAACCTGCATGATATGATCCTCCATTTTCAGCGTCCGGAACGTTCCCGGACAAGTTTGTCGAATGCGCTGTTTGAAATCGTCCGGACATTGGTATGCAGCCCGAACCACGGTTTTACTCTGGCAAGCGTCCAGACGACAACTCTGCCGTTTGGATAAGTCGCGATTGCTCCGACTTCGCGGGAGTAACGATTCTGGCGATAAAGAAACTCTTTTGCGGTTTTTTCATTGAGATCGCCCATTCCGATGGTAAGACTCGCCCAGATCAGACATTCCAACGTATGACCGTCTTTTCCCTGTTTCTTCTGCCAATTCCTGACCTTGCTGATGTCCCAATTCAATGACATGATTACCTCTTTCCTTACATTGAAAACCGTTTGCCGATCCCGTGATTTCGGAGAGCCTCCCGCTCGACCTCCGTAAAAAGAGATTCGGGATAACCGGTCACGTCCCCCGAACGCCAGCAGTCGGGATACTCGCGAACCATTTGGAATACATTTCTCTCGATTTCATTGAGAACACTGTCATCTGTTGCAAAGATTCCGGAATGCACCAATAATGTTTGTGTGTCGTTCCGCCGTGTTTCCGTGGTGATCAGCAGTACGATCTGCGGGAAGTTTTGACTCATTTTTACCTTACCTTTCTGGAAAGCTATTCTTTCCGCATAAAAAAAGGCAAGCAGGAAAGTGAATACGGCAGCGCAGCCGCAAGGAAAGAATAATTTTTTATTTATCGAAAGGGATAATGCTTTTAAATGTCTGAAGACCAAGAAGATCTTTTATTTTTATCGTGTGATTTTGCATTTCAATTGCAAATCACACGATATAGTGAAGGAATCAGGAGACATTTTCAACATGTTTTTCGGGGAGGCATGTCGAAAGAATAAGAAGAGAAGGGAGAGCCAGCGGCATTTCTGAATTTCATGACTCCCCGACATGAAAACTCCAGTTAACGATTACTGGTATTCAGATTCAGCTATGCCAAATTTCGTTTTCAAGCTCTTGAAGTTTTTGCCGTAAAGCTTTCTTACCCATGCCGCGGAACGCCGCAATTTTCGCAACTGTTGCAGGAGAAGGCACAACTTTATCATATTCCCATTTATGCAGATTCGCCCTGTCCACTTTGAGCAATCGGGCAAATGCAGCCTGTGACAACTGCAGGCGTTTGCGGATGGCTATGATATTGGCTCCTTTCATTCTGTATTGATGAGATCGAATGGAAGAGGCGGAGGATATCTTTTGCTCCTGCGGAGCTCTCTCCAAAACCGCCAGCCGATGTTCCATTAATTTTTGCTGTTCCGTCACCTCCTTGCAGATTTTCCGGATTTCGAGAATAATCAGTTCATGGAGCTTTTCGCCGATAGCGATTGCTATATCCTGCATGATAAACACTCCTTTCGGAGCCATCATGCCGGGGGGCCGAAAAGCATGAACTGCCGGCGACGAAAATCTCAAAAATGATGACGGTCTGCTTTCTTTCTCAATTTCCCTTTGATATTTCTCCTATAGTTCATTTATTGTCTTGGTAATTAATATTATTATATAATTGCTCTTTTTCAAGATCATTTATTGTTTTCAGTATTGAAAAAATGCTGAAAATACAGAGAAATTGAAAAAAATACGATTTTTTTGTTATGCCATATCAGATAATCCAGAGTAAAAAACACGAGTCGGGCATTCTCATTATTGCAAACCACACTCAGGCTTTCTCTGAATTCTGATTCTCCTCGAAACTGGGTAATCGGGGGCATTTAAAATTGTCCGAAAGAACCAACAAAGCAGACAACAGATTTTTCAATACCGTTGTTGCAATATGCGGTTAATACGCTTATAATCAACATGTTATATATTTTTATCTGCATTGAAAACACTTGTTTTCCGCGTATTTTAGATAGTGTCTGCGATGGTCGCAGAACTACTGAAAATCGGAAAGGATATCATCATGAAAATGCAAATGATCAGAACAGGAGCATCTCTTGCCGACAAGTTCCATGGACTTGTCAAGCTGCTGCAAATGCCGTTTACTCAGGACGGGTTTGAACCGCTGTACCCATTGTTGAAATCCAGGACGATGGCCGGTTTTCTGGCGACCTATGCCACCATGTGCCGGGCATGGGCGGTCAACACCGGCATCGACGCTTCTTCGGGACTCGGCTATGTGCAGTGGATCATCATGGCCATCGGCCTGATCTTTACGCTGATCATGGGGATTTCGACCGGATTCGCATTCAAGAATGATGCGGCAAACGCGAAAGCGCAGCTGATCGGGACGATCCTGATTCCGGTGCTGTTCGCGATTGTGCTGTACATTTTCAACAAAACGCTCGGCATTTCGCTGAATGCTTCCAGCGGACTGTGAGGCTGATATGACGGAAGAAGTACCTCTTGCCATTCCCCGGAATCCGGCTCAGATACCGGCATCGCAGTTCCGTCTGTCGCGGAACCTGAAAGTGCGCGGCGATGCGATCTACATCATTTTCGGCGGCATCATCGGAGCGGTTTTCCTGTTTTTCGCCCTGATGGATGCCTCGGTGATACTGGCCGTCGCCGTATCATGGATTCCGCTGGCGGCGTCCGTCTGGTTCTATTTCCGGTTCGTTCGGGAGAAGCCGCGCTACTATTTCGACTACTGGCTCAACAGCCTCTTCGGAACGGCTCTGCGGCTTGACACCCGAAAGACAATCCGCTTGAAAGCGAGGGTAAAATGATCCGTTATCCCAATGGTTATATCATTGAAACCGATCCGCCGGAAAATGCGTTCTTCGTCTATGGCGAACTGAATGCGACGGGATATGTCGTCAAAGGGTTCCGGCTGGATGTCCCGAATCTCTCCAATGCCGGCTGGCCGCAGAAGAATGAGCTGTATACGCACCTGCAATCGTATCTGTCGCGGTTCGACGCTTCAAAACGGCTTCAGTTCCGCTACACCAAGGACTCGAATTACCGGAAGATTCTGGAAAAATACGAATCCGATACGGAACGTTTGGCGAGTGTGCCGTTCTGTCGTGAGTTCAGAAAGCAGACCGCCGCCGAGCTTCGGCGTCAGATGGAGGCTCATGAACTCTGGCGGGAACATTTGACTGTTTACATTTCGCGTCCGGCAAAGGATTTCATTTCCGGAGCACTGAATGTGGAGTCGGAACAGGCAATGCAACTGTTCCGGGAACGGGTTTCCTCCTGTTTCGAGTCAGAATATCTGCTTTTGAAAAGCGCATTCAGTTTTCCGATCCACAGACTCACGGCAGTTGAACTGTTCGCCGAGTTCTTCGGAGCGGTAAACAAGTCGCTTGCGGCGGAAGAGGTTGATTACAGGGAGATTTTCAGTCCGGATTTCAGCGATGTTTACCGGAATGAGTTCAGCGGTCAGGATCATGCGGAGCAGGACCGGGAACGGGAGACTGCTTCCGAGCGGCATTACGGGATGTACGGAGACGGAATGTATCACAACATTCTGGTCATGCGGCAGCTTCCGGGCTTCGACCTGACGCCGTTTTACGGCAATGTCCTGCTGGAGACAAACGTGACGAATTTTTCGGTCACGGTCAATCTGCGTCCGCTGAACAAGGCCAAGACCATCGAGAAACTGGAATCGCGCCAGGCTTCGGCGCAGCGTGATCTGGAAGCCGATCCCTCGGCGATTGCCTACCGTTCCGAAGTCGATGCGTTCGGAAAAATGATTTACCGGATGGGAGCGGGAGAAGATGTGCCGTTTGAGGCGGAATATCTGATCCATGTCTGGAACCGGAATCTGGAAGAACTTCAGCAGGAGACGGAGCAGCTCCGGCTGGTGGCGACCAATCTGCAATGCGGCATGATGATGCACGATCTGACGGTTCAGGTGGAAGCGCAGTTTCTGAAAACGCTTCCCGGCAATCTCTACTACAAAAAATGGGACCCGCTGTTTACGCTGCACCGGTCCTTTGCGGCGATGATTCCGTTCAATTCGACGTTCGTCGGCTGCGAGGACGATTTTCAGGCGATTTTTCAGGGCGATCACCATAACCTTGTTTGTGTCAACGGATTTTACGGCGGTTCTCCACAGCACGCCGCCACGTTCGGACAGACAGGTTCCGGGAAATCGGTCAATACGCTCGGAGAACTGCTGCAAACATATCCGTTTTACAGCAAGGTGGTGATCATTGAGGAAGGGGCATCCTACCTGATGTTCACCCGGATCGTCGGCGGAGAGTATATCGAAATTGACCTCAACAGCAATCTGACGCTGAATTATTTCGACACCTGCGGTTCTCCGCTCACTGCCAATCAGACGGATTTTGCGACGAATTTCGCAACGGTGATGTGCGGCCAGTCGCAGAACGATGAAATCATTCAGGACCGGGCGGCGATCTTGTCACATTATGTGATCCGTCTTTATGATGCTTCGTGGCAGGAGTGGTGGAACCACCATACGGAACTGCGGAGCGAAATCGCCCGGATTGCCCTGACGATGGAGTGGATGCTTCCGCAGCAGCCTGCGGGAAGCAATACGCAGTTCGACTGTTATGCGGCATTGAAGGAAGCGCTCGCCAAATCACCGGAGAGTCTCACTGTTCCCGAACAGCAGATTCTGAACTATTATCATGGTATTCCAAGTGGAAAAATCACGGAATGTATCGTGGAGAATGGTTCTCTGCTCCGGGACATTTCCTACGCCTATATGAGACCGGAGGATATGCCGTATCACTCTCAGCTGGTGGAAATGATCCGCTCGACGCCCGATCCGACGCATCGCCGGGAGGATACCAACCGGATTGCCACACGGTTGGCGCAGTATGCGGTGGAGTCCGGACGCGGCGCTCTTTTTGACGGCGTGACCAACATCAATCTCGGAGCGCGGCTGCTGCATTTTGAAATCGGCAAGATGGCAAACGTATCGCAGAACATCCGGGCGATGGTAGGGATGGTGATCAGCAACCTTGCACAGCAGCAGATCATCAATATGCCGCGCAAGCTGCTGAAGCTCTTTCTGTATGAGGAGATGCCGCGAATCATCGCCTCTGTTCCAGGAGCGAGCGGCTTTGTGAAACGTTCCTACGCTCAGCTGCGCAAGAGCAACTGCCGGAGCTGGACGATCACACAGGAGGCCGGTCAGCTCATGGTGCAGGACAAGGAAGGTTCCGATCTGGCGACCATCATCATGGGGCAGAGCAAGCAGTATTATCTTCTGAAGAACAAGGACAAGGGGAATATGGAGTTTTTCCGGCGCTTCATCGCATTGTCCGACGATGCGGTCAATGCCGTGATGAACTTTCCCGCGCCGGAACATATTCCCGGTCGAAAGTATTCTTCGTACCTCTACTACATCGACAACGGGGAATATCCGTTGGTGGGTGTGGTCCGGCACTATGCCGATCCGCTGACGATTGCAGTTGCCTCGACCAGCGGAGAAGCGTTTTCCAAGCGGGAAGAGGAATTACGGCGGCTCCGGATTCTTTATCCGGGACTGGATGAGGGACAGCTTCTCATCGAATATGAGAACCGGCAGCGGATCAGCAATCCTGCCCTGAAACTGCTGCGGGAAATGCTGAACAGCAGGGATTTTTCCCGCCTGAATGTTCTGCACGAAGAACTGATCCGGCTGAGTCTGCAAAATGCGGGATTCCGTCCACCGGAAATTCCCGAACGAATCCGACATGAACTCGAAAACTTCAACTCAAACAAGGAGTAAAACACATGAAACGACAAAATTTGAAATCCACACTCAAAACACTGCTGGCGGGATTCTGCATCGCTTCCGGCGGGCTGGCATTCGCCGGCAGCGTCACGGTTTCCGGTACGGCGGGAACCAATCCCACCTACATCGTCATTCCGGAGGAGTATGCCGGAAAAGAGGGACAGTTTGTAGCGACGGCGACTTCGAGCAATTCCAGCCCGGTGACGATTGAAGAACCTTATATCAATCAGGATTATGCGTATGTGAAGAAAAGCTGGAAAAGCTATGGAGCATTCAATTTTACGCTTGGAATCCCCTCCGGAACATTCTACGTCGGGGGAAGCAAGTCATTGAGTTCGCTGGAAAAGGGAAGCTATATTGTGAGAGTATCCCAGGATGTGACCGCACACAGCGTCACCTACGCATTGTATCGCAGTAACTGGGCTGACACGGAAGCCCAGACTTTTTCCGATCTGAAATACTATGCACAGAACGGTACTTTGCCCCCTTCTTCAGGTATTACCCGTGCTCCTACGTATGACGGAGGAGATAATAAAGCAAGTACAACGACAACAGGCGTGACGATCGCCTCCGCCTATATTGTCGTTTACGGAGTCGATGACGGAGGTTCCGGCGGAGAGGTTACGCCTCCCGTGACCGGCGGCGATTCTTCCCGCGGCAGCAATATCGACATCAACATCACAACCGGTACGGATGACGGCGTTTATACCCTGATCAACTCGCTCTTTTCCTACATTTCGGAAATGCAGTCGATTCTTTCGGCTTCCGACGATGCGATCCGCAGTGAGCTCGCGTCTTACATCACCGAACTCCAGACGGCATATCAGGCGGCCGATGCCCAACTGGCAACAACGATTCAGAATCAGATCAATGCGCTGCAGGCGGCAATGTCAACCAGTGTGTCGGATCTGCGGACTTCGCTGGAAAATCAGATTGCCGCATTGCGGAATCAGATGGGATCATTGCAAACACAGCAGTCCAATCTGCTTTCCGAGTTCCAGACGTTGAAAGGAGAACTGCAGACGGCGATTGCGCAGAATTCCGGCAATATCGCGGCATTGTCCAAAGAGTTGGCGGAAAAGTATGAAGCTCTGGTTGCGGCGAATTCGAACCTGAAAGCCGATCTGCTGGCGGAAATTGCCGAAGTCACCAGCGGTTACAAGGAGGCGGATTCCGCATTGATCGCGGATTATTCCTCGAAACTCGCCTCCTTGCAGACTTTGCTTCAGCAGGCGGATTCCGCATTGGCCGACAATATCGCGGCATTGCAGAATGCCTATCAGAATGCGGATGCGACCCTGCGGGAGAATCTGGAGCAGCAGCTTGCCGCCTTGCGTAACGAAATGAGCGCGGAAGATCAGAAAACGCTGGACCGCATCACAGCTTTGCAGCAGGAGATGAACAGTGCGGACAACGCCTTGCGCACCGACTATGAAAATAAGATTGCCTTACTGGAAAAAGAGCTCTCCACGGAAGCGTCTGCAATCCGGACGGAGATGAACAATCTCCAGATCAGATATGAGACCGAGCTTGCGAATGCGAAATCGTCATTGGAGGAACAGATGGCGACCATGCAGACCCGCCTTGAGGCTGCGGATCAGCAGACTCTGAGTCAGATTTCCGCACTGGAACGGGAAATGAACAATGCCGATGAAGCTCTGCGCGCCGATTATGAAAACAAAATCTCCGCATTGGAAAAGGAACTCTCTACGGAAGCATCCGCGATCCGCAAGGAGATGTCCACGCTTCAGACGCAGTATGATACAGCTTTAGCCAATGCGAAATCGTCATTGGAGGAGCAGATGGCGACCATGCAGGCGAATCTGACTGCGGCGGACCGGGAAACGCTGAACAAGCTTTCCTCGCTGGAAACATCCATGAACAACGCGCTTGATCTGCAGCGGCAGGATTATGAGAACCGGATCAATTCCCTGAATCAGACGCTGACTGCGGAAGCAGCGGCTCTGCGAACCGAGATGGCGAATCTCTCCAATGCCTATCAGACGGAAATCTCCTACCTCAAGGAAAATCTGGAACAGCAGATTGCCTATCTCAAGGAAACGACGCAGAAAACAACCGATGATCTGCAAAAGCAGATCGACTCCCTGACGGAAAATTACGACCGCCAGATTACAGAGTTGAAGGCCGATTACGATGCCCGGCTTGCTGCCCTGGAGCAGAAATCCGATGATGCGGATGCGGAGTTGAAAGCCGCTATGGAGGCGTATGTGGAAGCGTTGCGCGAGCAGATGACTGTCGCAGACGAGGAAACGCGCGCCCGGCTGCAGGCGCAGCTGGATAATCTCTCCGGGGCATTCAATGAGCGGCTGGAAGTGATTTTGCAGGAATACGAACAGCGGATTGAAAAGGTCAAAGGTCAGATTGAGGATCTGGAAAGCGACACGAAAACGGAGCTGATCACGCAGAAAGCGTTGCTGGAACAGGAATGCAGAAATAAGATTGCCAATCTCAACAGGAGTTATGCGGATAAAATCGCTGAACTTCAGAAGAAGCTGTCCGGCGATCCGGAAAATGCCGATCTCTATTATGCCCAAATTGCGGCATTGGAGAAGGAACTGACCTCCAAAATCTCCGAAACGAATCTTTCCTATCAGAAATTGATTCTGGAAATCGACCGTCAGCTTCGCCAGCTTTCGGACAAGAGCGCGACCGAGCTTCTGGCGGAACTGATGGAACTGCAGAACAAGCGCGACATCGTGGAGGCTGCGATCAACAGTTCCGATTATTCGGACAAACTCGCCGCATTGGATGCGGGAACCCGGCAGAATGCCGACGATGCCCATGCGGAACTGGAGGCGAAACTCGCGGAATTGGAAAAACAGCTGGAGGCGCTGAAAGCGGTCGGTGAGCTGTCGATTGACGACATCATCGCAAAAATTCAGGCGGGAGACGCAGCCAATACTGCAGAGATCGAAAATCTCAAAGTGGTCCTGAAACTTTATTGCGACTCCTTGAAGGATGCGCTCGGCGATCGGATCGCGATTCTGGAGGAGACGATTTCCGCTTTGCAGACTGCGCTTCAGGAGCGGATGCAGACTTTGGAGAACCGTCTGACCTACTCCATGATGACGGATGAGGAACTGGCGAAGCTGGAGGAGGAAAAACAGGCCGCGGTCAATTCGCTTGCCAATCAGATTGCCGGAGTTCAGCTTGCCGTTGAACAGGCGAGGAAAGAGGATAAAGACACCTCCGCATTGGAGGAACAGCTTTCCGCGCTGGCCTCCGAATACTATGCGGCGCAGAACGATCTTGAAAACATCCGCTACGTGATGGAACTGCGCTCCACTTCGGAACTGGCTCTGCACCGCAAATGGATCAAGGAGCTGCAGGAACTGGTGGCGGCATTGCAGAACACCGTTGTCAAACAGGGCGAAACCATCGCGCAGCAGGGGGAAGCGATCAACGGTCTCAAGGAGACGATTGTGAATCTGGAAAAGGCGTTGCGCGATGAACTTGCGAATCTGAAAGATGAACTCAAAGAGTATGTGGACGGCAATGTCGGCGAATTGAATGCGGAGATTGCCGATCTCCTCGGCCAGGTCGAAACACTGCGCGACAATGTCGTTACGCTGGCGACCAGTTCCTATTCCGGCTATCACTCCTCGTCCACCGGGAACGGGTATCAGTACAACTATTCCGGCACGAACAAGGATGAAATCAAAGACGACCGTGATCTCCGTACCAGCGACACCACGGCTCTGGACTTTTAACTCAATAAATATCAGGAGAACTGCAATGAAACTGCATGGAAGAATCCTTACCGCCGTTCTTGCCACTGGAATCGTCGTTGGAGCGACCGGATGCAGCACGGTGGGCAATATGGCGACCTCGGAACTGGTGGCGCCGGGACTTGCCATCGGCGGAGCCAGTCTCGGCGCGTTCGCGGCAAAAGACGAGTCCGACGGCACACGCCTTGCCGCAACTGCCGGAGGCGGACTGATCGGCTGGCTGGCCGGGCTTTTCATCACAAAGGGCGTCGATCAGGAGAAGAAAGACGAGTTCCGCACCGGTTATGAGCTTGGGCAGTCCAATGCGACCAAATCGCTCTACTGGAATATCCAGGGACTGCATGAAGCGAAAAATCAGCCGGATTCGCAGGTGATCTACTATCAGATCCCTGCCGACTATCCGGCGGACGGAGCAAACCGGACGCCCGGTTCCGTCATGCTTCCGGTCGTTACGGATCGGAGGTGAATATGAGCAGGAAAAAGCGACCTCAAGTGCAACAGGAACAAACCAGACAAAAGCAGGAATCCCATGAGCAAAAAGAAGAAAAGGAAGACACTCAAGCCCAGGTACAAATCCCGTCGAATGCGCCGGCGACAACCCGGCAGCGGGAACTGCTCCGGCTTGCCGTACAGCGGGAATGGCTATATCCGAATCCCTTTGCCTGCGATCATGCGAAGTGGAAAAATCTTACAGCCGGTGAGGCGGATCAACTTCTTGCCTCACTCCCGCGGGAACGGCTCGGCATCCTCGAACGGGAACTGAATGAAGAGCAGCGCAGGAGGGCCGACCACGGCATTGCCCGTGCCATCGGGCGCGGGCTTGAAGATGTCATAAGACAAATCGGGCATTCGATTGACGGAGGTATTTCATGAAAAAGGCAGCAACATTCATTCTTGTCGGATTGTTGGCATTTCCGCTCAGCAGTTTTGCCGCGTATCCGGTGTTCGACGCGACAAACAATCTGCTGGCGACACTGCAAAAGACGATGGACAGCGCCTTTCAGACGGTTCAGAAAGCGAATATGTCCACTCTGATTCAGCAGGGGAAAGAGGATTTTGCCGAACAGGTCAAAATTTACGAGGAATGCGTCAAGCAGTATGAGGAGTGCGTCAAAATCTACAAGCAGGCGGTCCGGATGTATGACTGGATCGACACGAATGTCGGCAATGCCCGGAATCTGAAAACGTTTCTCTCCTGCGGCTTTTCCGATGTCAAAAATTTGCAGCAGATGTTCCTGCTGCTGAATACGATTCTGCGGCAGACGGCGACCTCGACCAACCGGAATTACAATTCGACTTTGCTTCAGCAGGCCGAACGGATCATCGGCAATGATGTCCTGAAACAATCCGCCGACCGGGGGATTGAGATGCAGAACTATGCGCAGGCATCGGAAAAACTTGCCGATAAAAGCGACGAAATTTCGCAGACCATGCTGACGAAACTTCGCACGAAAGATCAGGTGCTGGAATCCAAAGTCAGTTCCGGGACTGCCGACCTGATGCAGATCGCCCATGCGAATGAACAGGTGTCCGTATTCATCGCGGAGGAGTTGGCGCGCATGAATACGAACATCTCCTCCATCAACCGGACCGTTGCCAAGCAGTTGGAAATCCACGGCCAGGATGAGATGAATCAGGCGCAGGAAGCCGCCGCATACGATCTGCTGGAAAAAGAGGCGATTGAGCGCGGAAGCAGTTACACGAATCAGAAAAATTCGTGGGACCGTATCAACAGTGTATTCGACAACTGCCGGGTGTTCTGATGATACTTGCAACAACAGTCAATACCAGTATCCGGATCGGGAATACGGCGGTCAATCTGACCTCGTCCGCGAATGTCCAGCAATTGATCGCAACGGCGATGTCGAGCATTCATTACTTTGCGCTGACCGTATCGCTGTGCATTTTCCTGCTGGCGATTGTGCGGAATTACACGCAGTTCGGGGAGCATATCGGAGTCCGGTTCATCGGTTCGCTGCTGGTGGTGCTGGTCATGATCTTTTCCTTTCCGAAGATTTGCGACGCGGTGCAGAATGCCACGTATTCCTACTCGCAGGGAACGTCCACGACGATGGAAAATATGTTCTGCTGGCTGACGGAACAGAAGCCGAATGCCGGCAAAGATCCATCCGAAAAACAAAGTCTGGCGCAGAAAATCGCCCATTTCCCGGAAAGCATGCTGCACGCGGTTCAGGCGGCGATGTGCAATATTTTCTACGTCAACGGCATCTTTCTCGGCAAGACCATCCGGGACATCGTGTATTTCATCTTCAAATGTCTCTATAATGGAGCGCTCTGCCTGACGCCGATATTCTTTGCGGCGATGCTGATTCCGGAAACGAAACACATCGGCGTCAACTTCATTGTGACGACGGTCGGCATCGCCCTGATGCCGCTCTGTTTCCTGTTCGGGGATTTGTGCAATATCTGGCTGGCGGAACACATGTGGAATGTGCTTGGGCTCGGCAGCAACGGAACGTTCTGGACGCTTGCCAGAAGCGGTCAGGCGTTGTCCGCTCCGGTCGGTACGGTCCTCGGCTACGTCGGATTCGGCATCGCCTATGCGCTGATTGCCGGAGTCGTGTATGTGGTTCTGCCGTTTCTCTACATGAAGTTGTTCCGCACCGGAAGCCCCGGTTCACCGGTCGGCCTGATGGCAACGGCAATCGGAAAGGCGGTCAATGCCGCTGTTGTCGGCGGAAGCATGCTTGCCACGGCAGGGACTGCCGCGCCTGCCGCCGGAGCTGTGACGGGAGGAAGTGCTGCCGCCACAGGTGCCGCCAATGCCGCCCAAAGCGCAGCAAAAGCAACGCAGACCGGAAGCGACAGTGCGGTCAAAGGGATGAACAAAGCCGCGCAGGAAATCGACGATGCCGCCAACGCATCGCCGGGAAAGTGAGAGAGCTATGAGTCATCATGAACAATCTGAATTCAACTCCGGGCATGGGGTTCATCAACACACCCCCAACAACCCGAATTCCCATGTCCGGAGTTCTTTTTCACCTCCGCAGAAACAGGTCATCCGGGAACAACGCAGCGTGATTCGCTGGAGCCTGCTGCACATCGCCACGGCGGTCTGCCTGATCGTCGGCATTTACTATGGTCGTGAATATATGCGGATGCCGGATCGCGTCATCGTAGTGGATGAGGCGGGAAGCATCTATCGCGGAAGCAGTAAAAACGTGCTCTGCAAAGAGACGGCGGAGAATATCGCCCGGCGCTGTGCGTTTGCGTTTCTCGACCGGAGTTTTGAACACGATCACCGGCAGCTTTGCGAAGCCCTGTTCGGACGTTCCGCGCAGAAATCGTTAAGCGACATCATCCGGAAAAGCAAAGACGAATTCACGGAACAGAAGATCCGGCAGCTTCCGGAAATCCGGAAAGTGGAACTGCTGCCGTTGAGCGATGCGCCGGGACAATGCCTCGCATTCGTTTACGGGACGCTTCACCGGACGGGCGTCTATATGAAAATCCCGTATTCGCAGAAGTTGAAATTCACGCTCGGACTGCGGCTGGTCCGTTCGCCGGATGAGAAGGCGTTTCCATTGCGGGTGCTGCGCATGACCTACGAGGAGAAATCCATTTTCGACAATAAAACAACCGGAGAGGATGGTGCGAAATGACTTACAAAGGCATCCATGAAATCTTGAAAAAAGCGTTTGTGATCTATGTGCCGCTCTCGCTGCTGACGCCGCTTCTGATGTATCAGTGGCGGGACAACAACCGTCTGATTCTGATGGATCGGGCAAACAGTTATCATATCACGGAGTATACCTCCGATCAGCAGCTCCGGCAACTCTATGAGTATCAGATCAAACAGGCGGTCTTCGCTTTTCTGATGCGCAATCCGAACGGCTTCGACAACCGGGAACTGCTGGATGCGATGTTCGTCGGAACAGCCGGACAGGAAACGCAGAAGCAGTTTGCATCGGAAGCGGCGCAGTTCAAACAATATAAAATGCACCAGAAGCCGGAAGTGCTGAACATCCGGATTTTGCGGGCGGACCGCCGCAGATCGTTTGCGCGGGTGAGCGGACAGTTGATTCGCTACTATGTCACGCCGCACAACGAGCAGCGGACCTTTACATTGGAGTTTGAGCTGAATCTGGAACTGCAGGTCAACTACGATACCGCCAACGGCAGCCGCTATCCATTCGTCATTACCAACATGAAATATTCACAATTGGAACCTCAGGAGGCTCAGAAATGAAGCTGTTATCATCACTCGCTCTCACATTTTTCGCCGTCATTGCCGTGATGGCGAATGAACCGACGCCGGAAGAAGTCCGGCTGCAGAATCAATATATCGAATACCGGTTGATGCAGGGAGAAATTTACCGTATCTGCGTCAAGATGAACGATGGCGTGACCACAATTCAGTTTCCGTCCGGAATTTCGGAAATCGCCGGAAAGAATATCAGCGTTGACGGCAAGGGAACCGATTTTCAGATCGCGGCGCAGCCCGGTTCCTATTATTTCAACGTTTCTGCGTTGAAACCGGGCGTTTCCACGACGCTGACAGTCACTTACAACCGTCAGCTTTACATTCTTTATCTGATCCAGTCGGACAAGGAAGCGTATGCTTCGGTGGTGTTCGGCAAAAGTTCCGGCAGGCGGAATTTTACGGAAAATGTCGTTTCCAGCACGCCGAAAGCGACTCCCGCAAGGCTGGTTTCCCTGATCGACATGGCAAAAAAGTATGACGTATTGAAAGAGACTTATCCGGATTCACTCGCAGGCGTGGAGCGGGTGCTTTTCAGAAACCGTTACCGCTGCGGGAAATATGACATTCATCTTGATGAAGCGATCCGGTTCGAGGAAGAGGATACGGTCATTTTCAAGTTGCGCCTGACCAATCTGACGGAGAATGAGATCAAATATGACAAACACTCCTTTTCCGCTCATGCGGGAGACGGCATCTATTATATGAGCGTTTCCGACGCGTCCGGGATCATGCCGCCGAAGTCGGAAACATACGCCTGGTTCGGCATTACCTCCACTCCGCGCGGCGGTCGCAACAATCTCAAGGCCGACAACGACTGGCTGATTGCCCTGACCACGCAGGAAATGCACCTTGAAAATATTCAATCCGTCAAAAATGAACTCAAGGAAAAAGAGCGCGTTGAAGCGGAAAAGGAGGCATTGCGGAAAGAACAGGCGGAAGAGGCCGAGAAAAAGATTCAGACTGCGGAACAGCTGATGAAGGAGCTGAAACGGCATCAGGAGGAGTTCGCCCGCCTGAAAGCTGAAATGGAACGCTCCTTTACAGAAAATCGGCGAAAGCTGGAGGCGGAAAAAGAGGAGACGACACAAAAACTCCAGAATGCCGTTCAGCTTGAAGAAGATGCCAGAGAAAAGGCAAAGCAGATGCTTGAGACTGCCGATCAGCGTCTGAAAGCGGAGATCAAGGCCGCTGACCTGATTCGTCGGGAACTTGATAAAGAGATTGAGGAACGGAAAGCTCAGAAAGCCGGTCTTGAACGGGAAATACAGGAAAAATCGGTTCAGGAAGCGCGGGATGCCACGATTTCTGTCCTTGAAGCCATGCGGAAGCAGACGCAGGAGAACGTCCGGGCAGTTCAGCAGCGAACGGAAGATACTGTCCGCAGATGGAAGCCGTCTGACGGCAACGGAGGAAAATAACCATGACCGGCACTGAACTCGTCAACATCATCAAATCACCGACATCGAAAATCGTGATGTTCGGCACACTGCTGATAACCGGCGCTCTGATTCTGGTTCCGATGCTGAACCGGAACGAAGATCCGAATTCCATCGTTCAGGAAACGGAGCTCCGGCAGGAAGAAAAGGCGCCGCTGGACATCGGCAGTGATATTCCCCGCTTCAAACTGGATCGGGATTCGGATTCCGGAGCTGCGGCTGAAACGCCGCCTCCGATCATCGGCGACAGCCGTTCGCCCAAACCAGCCTTGCCGAAAGGCAGCGGAAACACTGCAAGAGAAAACGCCCGTCAAAAACTTGCGGAACGCAGCGAACGAATTCCGCGTGAGCGAGATCTGGCCTCAATGCTCGGCATCAAAAAGGATTCGCAGGCGAATGCGCGAGGCAACAGCTTTCAATCGCGGATTTTCGTTCTCAGCGCCGCGCAGGGAACCGCCGAGGCAAAAGACGATACGTTCCTCTCTTCCCGCTATGCTCCATTCGGGCGGCTGCTGGACTGCAAGCTCGTGAATACTCTGGAGTCCAACGTCGATGGCACTCCGCTGATCGCCATTGTCATCAAGGATCTCTGGTGGACCAATGCGCAGGGAGAGCGCAAGCTGATCATTCCCGCCGGAACGGAAGTTCACGGCAAGATGGGCTCATGCGTCCGCAACCGGATGATGAGCGACGGCAATTTCATATTGGTCTGGCAGATCACCTCCGGTCAGGTCGGCATGGAACTCCAGCTTCAGGGGCGGGTGCTGGAAAAATCGAATCAGGCGGGCGACAAGAGCAAAGCCACCATTACCGATATGGCGGCGGGGATTCCCGGCCGGGTCATGGGAAACTCCAATCTGAACGAGATGCTCCAATACACGATGGCGTTCGCCCGCGGGCTTTCAGAAGGTTTTGAGACGACCAAGACCTTTGACAACGGTTCAACCATTGTTACCGAAAACAACGGTTCCACGAAGAATGCGCTTGCCAAAGCGTTCGAGAGTCTTTCCAACGTCGCATTGGAAAACATCACGGACAAAATCTCGAAAGAGTCGTATTACATCCGCGTGCCCGCCGGAACGGAGTTTTACCTCTATATTGAGCAGGTGACGGATGTGGAAAAGGCCGCGATTGCGGACACCGTGCTGAACAATCTCGAACAGGTCAAACTTGCCCGGGAACAGAAAAACAGCTCCGCCGACGCTTCGGTCGAACGCGCTTCGCAGATTCACGACGCGCTCGGCGGAGTTTTTCCGAAATCACTCCAAAAAGAATTGAAAGGGATACGTTGAAATGAAACAGAACATGATCGCACTTCTCGCCGGACTCTCCGCTGCCGCTCTGGTCGGCTGCCAGTCGAAACCGGAAACGCCCGAACCGAAGGAATACACCTCCGTGCCGCTCTATATGGCGGGACAGGAAATTCCCGGAGATTCGCAGGAAAAGTATTTGACCAACGCCTCAGTCAAAATGTATTCGGTCGGCCGTCTGGTCGATCCCGGTTCCGGCACCATGCGCGAAGCCGGAACGGTCTACCGGATTGAAACTGCGCCGAAGTGGAATCTGATTCCGCAGCATGACGCCAATCCGGAGAGTTTCGCCAGACGGAAATTGCAGGAACAGTATGCGGATTCAATGCTCGGTCAGATGAACCGTTCGCTTTCCGAAACGCGGGAGGTCAAACATGGGCTTGATACGGTTCAGAGGAATATGTCGGAAATCGACCGCAGGCATCAGGCATTGGCAGAGGAAAACCTTCTGCTGAAAAAAGAACTCAAAAAGCAGAATGAAAACACGGTCAGTCTGCTGAACGGAATCAAGAAAATGCAGAAATACATCGAATTGCTGGAACAGCGTCTCAACGACCGCAATACCATGAACTTCGGAGGACAGAAATGAAACAGCGGATTGCTTTTGCCCTGATCGTAATCGCCTTTGCCATGAGCGGAGCATTGCATTACAGGGAATACCGGAAGTCTCAGGAAATTTCCGACATACTTCGTATTCAGGCGGAAATCGAGTTCAAGCGCACTTCCCTGATGGTCGTTTATCAGGAGGTGCTGCAAAGCGTGGTAAAAGAACTCGACGCGATGAAACATGGCAGAATCGAAGCGGAAAGTCAGGAGCTTTCCAGGCTGCTTGATGCTCTCCCGGATGAAATCGAACTTCAGGAGGCGCAACCATGAGACGGATGCTGATCTTTATTGCCGGGACCAAGGGAGGCGTGGGAAAATCCTTTGCCTCCGCGATGCTGGCGGGGGCGGCTGAGGATCTCGGACTCTCTCTGACCGTTTATGATACGGACAATGAGAACCGGACGCTCACCACGCTGATGAAAGAGCATTGCAGATTTCTGGATGAACAGAAAGAAACTTATCCTCTGGATGAGGTCATCAACAGCCTTTATGAATCATCGCCCGTGACCGTCACCATTGTGGACATGAAAGCCGGAACCAGCCGTTCGACGCAGGAATGGTTCTCGTCGGTTCCGTGGGATGCCCTGCGGAAAATTGATGTGGATGTTTACGTGGCAGGCTGCGTAACTTCCGATCCGGATTCCGTCAGGACGTTTGGGCCGTGGCTGGAGTATTTCCATAACATTGATTTTCCGGTGCATTATCTGCTCATCAAAAACGCGAAGGACGGAGACAACTTTTTTGTCTGCGACTCCCTGCTGGAACCGGGAATGCGGGAAATGGAATTGGATTACAGCGTCTTTTTCATATCGCCGATTGAGCAGGAATACATCGGCAAGCTCAATAACAATGACATTCTTCTGCGGGATTATCTGCATGGCAAAGGACCGAAAACACTTCTGCCGACCATCATGCAGAAATCGCGCCTGCGGAACCATTATTACGCAATCACCGATCAGTTCATTGAGTTTTTCGTTTCCGGGATGGAGGCAAATGAACGGAATGAATCCCGTCAGAAAATTCTGACATCCGTACAAAAACGGATTGCGCTCCGCTCGGGAGTACAACCCGATGAGCTCGAAAAAGAAGAAACAGCAAAATCGAAAGGGAATTGAAGATGGCAAGAATGAAACCGCAAATGACGCCGGAACAGCAGACCGCCTATCGTCAGGCGGTCGCGCAGAAAGTGATCGACTCGATTCCGTATGAAAAGTATTGCGCGATCACGCCGGAACAGGCTGCAAAACAGATCAAGGCGTGGGAGAAATCCAAAGCTGTCGATTTCAATCAGCCCCTGTCGAATCGCCGCAACGCTCCGGCGCCGGAACGGGCGGCTCCGGCGAAAGCTCCGGAAGCTCCTGCCGGAGACGGATTGCGCACCCGCCACCAGCTCAACGAGTTTGTCCGGCTGGTCAAAGACGGGCGGCTGAATCCGATTTCCCGCGACAAATGGGCGACGATTTCCTCCAAAGAAATGGGCAAACTCATTTACATCGGGCAGCAGCGCGAGAAAAACGGCGAGCTTGCTCCGGCACGGGATCAGCAGGATCAGGGGAAAGAACCGGAAAAGCAGGCGAAGGCTCCCCGGAACAGAGCGCCGCGTCCCCGTTCACGCGGCAATGATCTGGATATGTGAGGCCGATGAAAGGAGAGATGCAGTATGGCGGAACCGTTCAATTTTGAATTGACCCTTACGGATTTTCTGAAATATATGCCGGAAGCGAAACGGCACGATTACGAGCTGATGCTCCGGCGCTGCAATTTCAGCGATCCCGCCGATCCGATGTTTCCCGTCATGCTGTTTCTTCTGTTTTTTCAGGATAATCTCGCCGACCGGATGGAGGAGTTGACGGAAGAAGTGAAAGCGCAGAAAACGCTTCCTTCGACGGATCACGCTGCCGTTGCGCCGGAACGGAAATTCTGCTGGAAAATTGTAATTGCGGTTCTGATGGCAGTTCAACTGATGTTGACCGTTTTCAGCATTTTCTGCCTGACATTCCGGGATTTTCCAAGTCAACCAATCATGAATCCCGCCATTTCGCATTCCAGCGAGATTCAGAAGATCAACCGTTATTGGGATGCAAAACTGCAATATGCACAGAAAGGAAATTTTTGTATGAACCGGCTTGATCTGATTCCAGAAACGGAACTCATGGGGGCTGTTTTGCTGATTCTCATTTCTTTCCTGGGGCTGATGGCGCTTCAAATCATCTGGCTTGTTCTGACCGTTCGCGGTCTGCGCAACAGCGAGAAACGGTTGGATGAAGCGACCGGACGGCTGCATCGCAACCTCACGCAGCAGAAGAAAACGGAGGAACTCATGGCATTCCTGAACGGCCCGACGCCTCCAATTCCGCCGAATACGCCGCTTCCCGACCTCACGCTTCCGGCTTCCGCTCCGAAGCAACCTCCCGTTGCCGATGATGCGGCATGGAACGAGAAAGAAGCGGAAGAAGCACCTGTCCCGGAATCCTCGGAACAGAGCGAATCGGCAGAAGGGAAAACCTCATGAGGAAAGGAGCTGAAGAATGTCCATCATGACCGAAGATCAGGTGAAACTCCTGCACAAATTACAGATGGCGGAAATCCCCGCATTCAAAAACATCAATCCGCTGACTCTTCAGGAGGACGAGGCGCGCGATCTGTTCCGCATGAATCTGCCGCCTCTGGAGTGGATCAATGCGGCAGCGCAAAATGAAAAACATGAACTCGTCGAAAAGCGTTTTATCGGCGTTTCCGAAAACAACTGCCGCGAGCAGATGAAGGATTGGCTGGAAAAAGAGAATCTGACTTTGCTTCAGCAGCCGAATCCGCAGTTCGGCGCGGGGGAAGCATGGCTGGAATATTTTTCCCAGCCGCTCAAGTCCGTCAATCTGAAGGCCTTGAACGATCATTTTGAACGCTGGGAAATTCCGATTCCCAGGATTCCGGTTCCGAAGGATCAGCAGGAGGTGCTCCGGCATAAGGCGCCGGTTCCTGCGCAGGAGATTTATGCCCGTCTGGATGCCGAAGAACTCGGCCAGGAGTTACAGAAATTGCGCAGCGGCAGAAGCGCTTCCGAAGGGATTCAATTCGGATTCGCCCCCGGTGATGTCGGAACCTTCGAGGAAGACACCACGTTCCATACGTTTCTTTCGCCCCTGAGTGCTCCGTCCGCCAAGGAGTGGGAACGGCTTGCCGGCAGTCTCCCGGTGGAAGAACTGGTCGGACAGGTGCAGGTCGATACCGTTTTGTCGGATGTGGAATGCAAGCCCTATTATGCACTCCTGTCGCCGGAGGAGTTGCAGACGGAAATCGAATATTTTCAGGCAAACGGCGAGTTCCGAAACGGGATTGAAATCGGTTATGCTTCAGGCGGCAAGACGAAGGCGGAAAAATCCGTTGAGCCGCTCGTCACGGAACTTTCCGATGAGGAGCTGGATCAGTTGGAAGCCGGAACGTTTGCGGATTGGAACAAACTGCGCGGGCAGAAGCTGCTCGGCTTTTCCAAGGCGCAGGAGATACCGGTATTCCGGCGAATGAGTCCGGAAGAACTGCAGAAGGAGCTCGAATTATTTGCGGAAAGCGGCAAATTTTCCAGTCCGGATATTTCTGTCGGGCATGTTCCGGAACGGGAAACGTATAAGAAAGAGTTTCATCGTCCGCTGGTTCCGCTGTCCGAAAAAGAACTGACCGATCTTGCTGCGGGCAAAACGATCCGCAATCAGGACATCCTGCTTGCGCAGAAACTGGTCTGCCGGACGCCGCAGATCCCCGGAACTGCGGTCTATGAAAAGAAATTTTCCGCTCTGGAATTGGCCTTCGATGACTGTCCGCAGAAGCGTCTTGAAATCTACGCTCAATACCGTAAGGAACAGGACGAACGGGCGTTGAATAAGGTCACACCGGAACTGCGGGCACAGATCAAGGCGCTGCAGGAATCCGGCAAAGGACCGAAAATCGACCGGGAGAACTATCTTGCCTTTACGCGCAAAGACGCGGAAACATACATCCAAGAGCATGAGCAGAATCCAGAGAACACCTTTACGCCGACCGTATATCCCAAACGGGCGGTTCCGAAGAATGAAGCGTTTCCGCAGTTCAAGAAATCCAATCTGTTCTCCCAGCCTCAAGCCGATTACCTGCAGCGTTCCATTCTCCGCGATCTCGCGGCGGAAGGGCATATTGCTTCTCCTGAAACCGTGGGGGAGTTTCTGGGGAAGCTGGAATTCATAACCGATGCGCAGGCAAAGGAGTTGATCAAACCGCATCTTGGCAAATCCGCGGGAACCGGTCTCCTGAACCAATGTCGCGCCTACATGGAAAGCGGGAAGATTTTCAATGAAAAAGAGATCAAAACCATCGCCGATGTGCAGCGGCTTTATCAGGTGAATCGCGGAATGGATTTTGACAAGAAGGCGGCGCTGAAAGATCTGATCGAAGGCGGTTACATCCAGTCTAACGATGCTCTGGCAAAAATCAAATTCACCACCGAGTTACAGGATGACGCCCTGATCGCCAAATACAGCGACGCCAGAATCGGCAGGAATCTGCGCGCCCGGATCAACGACTTGATCGACGAAGCAAAAATCGGGCAGATTGCGGATGAGGATTTTCAGCAGATGAGCATTTCCAAAGGAATGCAGATTATTGCCGCCAATGCGGAACTCGAATGTTCCAAGCATCCGATGGCGACGCAGGGACAGATTGCTCTGTTGCAGAAAATGGAACAGCGCGGTCAGATTGACCTGCATAAAATCGACCTGACCAGGTTGCGCTTCCGGACCGCCGACCAGTGGATCAAGCAGAACATCAACAATCCCGCGCGGAATACGCACAATCCCGATGCTCCGGCGACCACAAAACAGAGAGGTCTTTTAACGCTGCTGGTCAGAGAAAAGCTGATCAAAAACATTCCGTACTCGGAGTGGCGGGATATGACGGTCGATCAGGCATCGAAGCGAATCTCCTCCGTTCCGCCCCGGCTTTTACAGCAGGCGATAGAAAGGCAAAATGCTCCACAGCGAAATATTTCGCCTCGCCAGAGAACCTCAATGGAACGGTGAATTGGAGAAAACAGTATGAAGATGAGTCCGATGCAGAAGTATGCGATGCGCCTTTTGATCGCGAGCGGACAGGTGCGGCTTCCAGATCGCAATGCCTGGACACAGTTGACCTCGGAAACGGCGGCGGAACAGTTGCGACGGTTCGGCGGAGTTCAGACCATTCTCAGGAATACTGTTTTGCCGCAACGGAGCTCATCCGCAGGGGAATCGCGGCTTCCCGTCTCGAAATCCATTCCGTTTTCTCCGAAAAAATCTGAACTTGAACGCTGAAAAGGATCTCCGGCATGGCTATGAAAAAAAGCATTCTTGATGAAATCATCTTAAATATCGAAGGCAATCCGTGGACGGTTCGCGACGCCTGTACCGGCTGCATCGTGTTCGGCATGACCGGTTCCGGTAAAAGTTCCGGGCCGCTTTACAAGATCGCACATAAATTTCTGACGCTCGGTTACGGCGGCGTGGTGTTCTGCGCCAAACCGGATGAAGCCGATACCTGGAAGAAATATGCCGCGAAAGCCCATCTGGACGATGATCCGCGCAAGCCGAACCGGACCGGGGATCTGCTCTTTTTGAGTCAGCTGACCTTCAACTATCTCGACAGTGAGGCGAAACGTGCCGGACGCGGCGGCGGGCAGGTCGAAAACCTCGTCAATCTCTATTTGGAAATCGTCAATATGGGCAAGGACAAGCGCAATTCCGGCGGCGGCAACGAGGAGTATTGGAATAATGCCGTCAAGCAGTTGTTGCGCAACTCCATCACGATTCTGCAAATGGCACAACAGCCGATCAACATTGAAAACATTCATGAAATCATTGTTTCTGCGCCCTCTGCCTCTTCTGAAACAGTAGAAGAAAGAGGTTACTGTTCCAATTTATTGGATGTGGTTATTCCAAGAGAATTTTGCGATACGCCGGAATATCAGATTGCCCACACCTTTTTCTATGAGGAATTCGCTTATCTTGACGAACGGACCCGCTCCAACACGATTTCCTCCTTTTCCGTCGCCGCAGACTCCATGCAACGAGGTGAACTGGCACGCTGTTTTTCCGCCGAGCAATCGACGCTTCAACTGGAAGACCTCTATCGCAAGGGGAAAATCCTGATTGTCGATTATGATGTCAAATCCTGGGGCCGGATCGGGCAATATGCCGCCGGCATCATCAAATACTGCTTTGAGTCCATGATCGAGCGTCGGGAAGACATTGCCGATGACAATGCCCCGCCTGTCTTTTTATGGGCGGATGAATGCCAGTTCTTCAGTCTTGAATACGATCAGAAGTTTCAGACTACCGCCCGTTCCAGCCGGACACTGACCATGTATGCCACTCAAAATCTCGGCAACCTTTATGATGGTTACGGCAAGGAAAAAGCCTCCTCGCTTCTCGGCAATCTTGGCACAAAAATTTTTTGCCAGAACGGCGAATTCGAGACGAACGAATGGGCTTCCAAGTCCATCGGGCAGGAGATCATCATCCGTCAGTCCAAGACCTACGGCGATTCCAAATCATCATCGATGAAAGGCGATGACAACAAGTCGTTGTCCTATTCCGAAGGGTATAACGAACAGAAGGACTACCGTGTCGATCCTGCTGATTTTTCCACGCTCCAGACCGGCGGACCGCGCGGTCAATGCAAAGTCGGATTCATTTTCTGGCAGTCGGGACGGATTCTGAACAACGGCAATGTATTTGTCCGTTCCACCATCGAGCAGGAATGCCGCCGTGTCTGCGGAGCCAAAATCGTGCGGCATTGTCCGAAAGTTCCGACCATCGGCAAAGGCGAATACATCGGAGAATATCGGATTTTGCTGCCGAATGATTATTTCTGCTTCATCGCATTTCTGCTGTCGCTGGCGTTTCCTCTGACTGGATTTTTTCTCGTGCTTACGAACCGGGATATTCTCATCGGCTATTTCAATGACGTTTTCTATTGTTGCGTCAGCACGCTCTGTTTTTACATGTGGAGCGTGGTTCTGGATATTTTCTGCGCCTGCCTGAACCGGATTCCGGCAATTCTCAAGGCTCTGTTTTCCGGCAGACCTCGCAGGGAGCAGAAGTATCTGAAAGCCGTCATCTGGCAGGATGCGGTTCTCGGCTACTACGCGATCTGCGTCGGCATGACGCTCTGGTTTCAATATCATCTTTTCGATTTCAAGCAGCTTGGAATTGTACTGGCATGGTGGACGGGACTCTGCATGTTCTTCCGCTTCCTGCGCTCTTCCGGCAAACAACCAATCAAACCATAGTGAGGTAAAATATGTTCAAATCCACAAAAGAACCTTAACATGGTAATCTTTCCGTTTTTGCGAGATGATTTTCTGAACCTCCTGCCACTGCTCAAATGAGATGAACTCCTGACCGGTAATCTGGACATTTTTGATCAGTTCTCCCTGACTGTTATATTGATAGCCGCAATAAATCGGCTGTTTTGCAATGGCATAAATGGAGCTTTCATAGAAAAAGATATTTTTTCCCCAGCGTTCATTGCAATCACGGATGATTGCCCGGTAAGGACGATAGGCGCAAATATTGTCATAAACGAAACGGATGATCTCAACCCATTCGGGAATTACCTCGATTTTTCCGTTGCCAAGATAGCGAATTCCGTGCATCTTGGCATCACTGCAAAGCCTGCCACTATCTTTCTTGATCCGGAAAGCATTAATACTGTTCTGCCGCTTTTTCTGCAAATCCTCATAGAGAATCTGATTTTTGATTAAAGTAATTAACTGCTGGTCAAATTTGCTCAGATCAATCGCTCCGCCTTGAACCTGCAGAACCTTCACTTCATTTTCTTTCAAAAGCTGATTGATATGCCCCTCCAGGAAGCTCCCGTTGATCGGACGGTACAGGCGGGTCAACTCATTGACCAACACAAAATCAACTTCAGAAAGTTTTTGCAAAACCTGACAGAGCCCCAATCGGAAATCTTTCTTGGAACTTTGGTTGAGAGCCCATTTCATATATGCTTTGTCAAGCCGGGCAATTTCCTCCGCTCCCACTGGATAAGTCTCTCCGCTAGTGTTAAGATCCTTGTAGATGCCAATAATTTCAAGTTTTTCTTTTGCCGCCAGCTTCTTGCAGTTGGCAATCTGCGCCTCTACTGATTCCGAAAAATCATCCTTTCCACTGCTCTGCCGTGCATAAATCAGTGCTTTCATTGTTTTTTCTCCTCATGCGACTTGTTTTAATATATACCATATTGTACATTTAACAAGTGATCACAGTGGTGATTGCGATTATTGCGATTCTGGCCGCCATCCTGCTTCCGGCGCTGAATCAGGCCCGGCAGGCGGCCTACCGCTCCAGCTGCCTGAACATGCTCAAGCAGATCGGCAGCTGCGACCTGTTCTACTCCGGGGACAACGAGGGATTCGTCACCCCGGAAACCACAATCGGCGACCGTTCCCAGTGGTATAAGCTGATGTACGCCTACACGCCGAACCTGTTCAAACGCAAAGGATACGAGAGCACGGAACCGAACACGGCCAAAGAGGCGGCAGTGCCGATGTGTCCGGCGGCGGCGGCGGAAAACGGCCTGAAGATCGCCGGCTGGGATTCGATTTCGCCGTGGACGCCGACCGATGTGAACTGGCAGTACACCCTGCAATGCGGCGGCTACGGGCGGAGCGCCTTCACCGGCAGCCCCGACTGGTATACGGATTACTACACCAAGCTCGGCCGCGTCCGGAATCCCTCCATGAAAATCCTGACGCTCGAAGCCTATTATTTCAGCGTCTACCTGAACGGCGGCACCAACTGGGAGAACCGCGCGAACGGCCTGGTTTCGTGGAGCCGTCACCAGAAAAACGGCATGGCCGTCAACGTCAGCTACGCCGACGGACACGCCGGGACCTTCGGTTTCGTGCCCCGCACGCAGGAGGACCTCTACCAACCGCATATCTACCTGACGGAATAGAGGACTCAGCCATGAACGCACTCCGAACCATTCTTCCGGCGCTGTTTCTCGGACTCGGCTGCATCGCCGCTCCCGAAACGGTATTTCAGGACGACTTTTCCAAATTCGCCGACGGCCTTCCGGCCGGCTGGAGGAAATATGAAACCGGCAAGGCCGGCACGATCACTCCGGAAAAACTGCCCGGCGGCAAAACGGCAGTCCGCTTCGCCGTCACCGATCCGGCTCAAAGCCTCGGGCTGACCCGGCAGTTTCCGGCTCAGGGCGGCAAATACTACCGCGCCACGCTGGACTGCTCCGTTCCGCCCGGCGGCAGCCGCAAAGGCGCCTATTTGCAGATCCGCTTCTATCCCTATTCAGTCAAGGGCTTCGGCAATTCGGCCTATCTGCGGCAACTGCCGCTGGCCGATTACGATCCGGACAGCATCCCGACCGACGTTACCCTGAAAGCGCCGGAGGGAACCACCCATGCCGCCTGTTTCATTATCACCGCCGGCGGCGCGCCGCAACTGCTGCTGAACTCCTTTGAATTGCAACAGAGCGACACTCCGTTCGCGCCGCGCAAGCTCGACCCGATGAAAGTGCCGGGCATCCTCGAAATCCAGCCGCGCGACCTGTGCCTCGAAACCGATCTCGCCTCCGCCGTGATCGTCGCCCCGGCGGCTCCGGAATACCGCGAACTCGCCGAACGGGCCGCCCGGGCCGTCGAAGCGAAAACCGGGACCAGGCCGGAGATCCGCCCGGACGACTTCGCCTGCGGCGACCGGCTTTCCCGCCACCTCGTCACCATCGGCAGCCGCGATGTGAATCGGACCGTTTCCAACCTCTACAACCGTTTCTACACCTTCCTCGACGGCAAGTATCCGGGCAAGGGGGGCCGGGTGGTCCGCAGCCTCCACAACCCCTTCGGCGACGGCCACAACGTGATCACCGTCGGCGGCAGCGATTTCGACGGCGACCGCGCGGCGGTCGAACGCTTCGCCGAGCTGACCGCGCAGACCCCGTCCGGCAAATTCGGCTGGCTGGCCGACCTGAAGCTCGGCGACGGCCTTACCCCGCCCGCCGACGCAAAGGACGCGCAGGTGTGGGACGACTACGGCTGGTCGCTGGTCAGCAAGAATCTGTCGCTCTTCTACATGACCGATGACCCGAAGTACGCAAAGGAGTTCCTGCGCCTCGCGTTTCCCGATGAAAAAGCCGCCGATGAACTGAACCGGCTCGACGGCGAATTCACCTACGCCAACCTGAAAAATCCGCTGGGCGAGCCTTACCACTACAACGCGACCATGCTGATCCCGCACTGGGACCTCGTCGAGGAGTCCCCGGTCTTTTCCGACGCCGACCGGCTGCGGGTCACGCGGAAATTCTACGAACAGCTCAACCGCCGCCGCCAGAACGGCGACAAGGGCATCTACAAGCTCTACGAACGGACCGACACGCCGGTGCAGCTGCCCGACCGCCACTGGATTTCCGAAGCGCTGACCGTCTATGTCGCGGCCCGCTACTTCGACAAATATTATCCTTCGCGCGACGGGCGCGACGGCCTTGAAGCGGCGCGGCGGATGTTCAAAACCCTCGACCGTTACGCGGCGATGACCGTCGGCTCCCTCTTCTGGTACAACAGCTTCCTGCGGCCCGCATTCGATTACGCAGTACTCGACGGCGGCCTGAAATACGTCGGCAGCCCGGTGATCGGCCGCTATGTCGAAGCGTTGACGCTGCTGGCCGACCGCACTCCGCACGACTGGTCGCAGAAATTTTCCGGCCTGCGTCTCCTGCTGCTCTGCGGCTACCTGACACAGAACCAGGCTCCAGTGGAGCTGGCGGAGTTGCGCACCGGTTTCGATACGGAGGTGTTCCGGCTCGGACAGTCCTACTGGCCCGCGAAAAAGTTTGAACGCAACTACTTCTCCGACACCGACGGCAAATGGCGTGCCGCCGGTTTCGACCCGGCGGGGATGCCGGAGTGGGATCCGCCTTTCGACAAAAGCAAGGTGGTCGAGTGGATGAGCTTCCGCCGCCACGGCGCGCGGGGCGAAGATTTCGCGCTGATCGACGCGAAGTACGAATCCGGCCGCAACGCGTTCCACAACTTCGCGCTGGTCAGCCTCTACCTGCGCGGCCTGCCGCTGCTGCGCGGCTACCACAACCAGCTCCATGTCTACCGCGACGGCCTCGGCGACCCCGCGATTGCGAAATTCACCGAGGTGCTCGACTCCGGGCGTACCGGAAAAACCGCCTTTGTGCGCGGCAGGCTCGCGAAATTCAACGGCCACGACTGGGAACGCACGCTGCTGATCCGCGAGAACGGCTTCCTGATCGAACTCGACGCGGTCACGCCGCTGGCCGACACTGCCGCCTCCCAACTGATCGCCCACTTTGAAACGCCGCGCGGCACCGTGATGAAACCGGCGCCCGGCGCCGCGGAGTTCCAACTCCAGCCTCCCGCCGGCGAAGCGTGGACTGTCGCGTGTTCGCTCCCCGCCGAACTCAGCCGGACGCCGATCGCCGGAGGAGCCAATCTCGACACGGCGGGAGTCGCGTCGCGTTTCACACTGATCCGGCCCGGCAAACAGGCAGAGGCGATCCGTTTCGCATCGCTGCTCCGCCCCGGCGCGCCGGAACCCGGCCGTCCCGCCGCCGCCCAGCAGGGCGGCCGGATCGCCCTGCGCCTGCCGCACGAGGCGCTGCTCGAACTCCTGCCCGGCAGCGGCTTCCGGCTGGAGGAACCGCAGAGCCGCTTCGGCTTCCGCGTGACGGAGCTGCCCGGCGTTTTCACCTCCACCGCGCCGGTCACCGCCGAATGCGACCTCATGACCGGCACTCTCGCCCTCGCCGCCCCCGCCGCCGCAACCGTCACCTTCTCCGACGGCCGCACCGTACGGCTTGCCGCCGGGGAGGAAACGGCGGTCGAAGTAAAAGCCGCCCCCCTGCCCGCGCTGACCGAACAAACCGCCGCCATTTTCGCGGCCCGCCGCGAAGCCGATGCAGCCGGAACCGTCGAACTTCCGGCGCTCAAACCGGTGTGGGAATTGAACCCCGGCGTTTTCATCAGCGTCCACTGCAAGCTCGAACTCGACGGCGTCCCGCACCTTGCGGTTGCGACCGGCGACCGGGTGCTGCTGATCGGTTATGACGGCGGAATCCGGCAGGAATTCCGTTGTTCCGCCACCGTCGGCGCCCTCTGCTACTGGCCGGAAAAACAGCTGCTGCTGGCCGGTTCCATCGACGAAAAACTGCGCGCCTTCACCCTCGACGGCAGGCAGGTGTGGGAGTTCACCTCCCGGATGCCGGACGGTGTCAAGCACGAGCGCATGTGGTGGGCCAAGGGCGAAATGCCCGGCGTCTGCGCGGTCACCGTCGCGGAACTGATTCCCGGCAAGCCGCTGATCTTCGTCGGCGGCGCAGGCACGCTCGAAATCCTCGACGAAAACGGCAAGCTGCTGAAGCGCCGGTTCCAGGAGTGGGGCACCTTCGAGGGCTTCACACCGCTGCCCGCCCACGGCAAAGAACCGGCTTCACTGCTGAGCTGGGGCTTCATGGTCGGCCATCCGACCGTCTATTGCTACACCGCCGGATTGCAGCGCGGCACGCTGGATTTGTGTTTCGCCAAAGACGGCACTTTCATGGGCTCCTTCGGCTTCGGCTTCATCGGCCGCAACAACCTGCGCGTCGCCCGCCTCGAACCCGGCCAGCCGGAGCGGCTGGTCGGCGACTTCAACGGCAGCGTGAACCGCGTGATGGTCTGGGACCTCGACGGCAGGGTGCTGCACGAAGCGGACCTCGGCTTCGGCATCCGCGCTTTCGGCGGCATTCCGTATGCGCAAACCATGCTGCGCAACACCAATGTGCGCGGGCTGGAACTGCCCGACTTCGACGGGGACGGGGTGAAATCCATCGCGGTCGCCTTCCAGCGCCGCTTCGTGACCGCATTCGATCCGCAGCTGCGCAGCCGTTTCTTCTGCCCGCTGCCGGAGGAGCCGCTGCTGCTGGCGCTGGTTCCCGGCGCGAAAGGCGACCGGCTCGCCGTCGCCGGCTTCGACGGCGGCGTCTACCTGATCGACGGCTCCGGCCGCCTCACCGCCCGCGCCCGCATCGAAGGCCGCCCGACCCTGCTGGCCTCCGATGGCCGGACCCTCACGGTCGGCACCGACGCCGGGGTCCTCCGGGGATTTGCGCTTCCGGACAGTACGGCGGAAAAATAAACGGCCTTTCCTGTCGCAGTCTGATATTTTCGGCAAAAAAGCGGTGTCATTCCGAAATTTCCATTTGGATTTTCCGCAATCCGGGTGTATGTTAAATAAATATGTGCGCCTCTCTCTATTACGGAGATAACATAAGGAAAAACAAGGAAAATGGCAAACGGTTTTAATGTCGCGGTGGCGGGTGCCACCGGTGCGGTCGGCGTCGAAATGATCAAGACGCTCGAAAAGCGCAACTTTCCGGTCAAGAATCTGAAGCTGCTTGCTTCGGCCCGTTCGGCCGGCAAGACCGCCACTTTCAAGGGTGAAACGATCAAGATCGAAGAGATGACTGAAGAATCGTTCAAGGGCGTCGACATCGCGCTGTTCAGCGCGGGCGGCGATATCTCCAAGCAGTTCCGCCCGGCGGTCGTCCGGGCGGGCGCGGTGATGATCGACAACTCCAGCGCGTTCCGCATGGACGACGACGTGCCGCTGGTGGTTCCCGAAGTCAATCCCGAAGACATCAAGCAGCACAAGGGCGTGATTGCCAACCCGAACTGCACCACCGCCATCATGCTGGTCGCGGTCGCCCCGCTGCACCGCGCCAAGGGACTCAGGCGCATCGTCGCCGCGACCTATCAGGCCGCCAGCGGCGCCGGCGCCAAGGGCATGGATGAACTGCTCGTGCAGACCCGCCAGCTTCTCGACGGCCAGCCGATCGCCCCCAAGGCGTTCGCGCACCGGCTCGCGTTCAACCTGATCCCGCATATCGACGTCTTCAATGAGAACGGGTACACCAAGGAAGAGCTCAAGATGCTCAACGAATCGCGCAAGATGCTGCATCTGCCGAACCTGCTGGTCTCCTGCACCTGCGTGCGCATTCCGGTGCTCCGCGCCCACTCCGAGGCGCTGAACCTCGAATTCGAGAACGACATCTCGGTGGAAGAGGCCCGCGAAATCATCCGCAAGGCGCCCGGCGTCCAGCTCGTCGACGATCCCGCCGCGAAATCCTACCCGATGCCCGCGGACGCGACCGAAAAATACGACGTGCTCTGCGGCCGCATCCGTCAGGATATCTCGCGCAACGACAAGCGCGGGCTTGACATCTTCGTTTCCGGCGACCAGGTGCTCAAGGGCGCGGCCCTGAACGCCGTCCAGATCGCCGAACTGCTCTAATCCGGGACTTTGCCTCCGGCAGCCGGGGGCGCTTCGCCCCCCGGTCCCCCAGACCGGCAAGGTGCCGGCGCCGGGTTCGGTTTTGAATTTTTACTGTGTAAAAATTGCAAAACCGGGGGTATTAATAATGGGTCGGAATAGTCTATGGGCGTTTTACCGCACCGGCACGTTGCCGGTCGGGTTGCAAGGGCGAAGCGCCTTGCCCACCGGAGGTAACTTGTGCGCGCAGCGCCCAGCTACCGGTGCCTGATTGAAAATCAGGCCGCGTAGCGCACAAGGTCTGGAGGCCGTAAGGCCGTAAGACCTGCCTGCCTTTAAAACGGCAGGCTTTCCCCGCATGACTCGCCTCCAGTGACTGAGGGACATACGATTTCGAGTTTTTTACGCCCGAAGCTCAAAACCGGAAGATAATAACAGGGCAGTATGGTTTCCCGGATATTTTTTCTTTCGGCACAGTAATTCAGGTTGCGGTTCTTATGAAACAGAATATTTTTCTCCTGCTCCTGTTTTTGCTGCCGGCCGGTTGTTCCGAACAACCGGCCGCGTCCGCACCTGCCCCGCGCCCGGAACTGCCGGCCGGTCAGGCCTTGGCGGACCTGCTTGAAAACGGCGGATTCACCGGTCCGCGCTATACGCTGACCAGTAATCCGCCGCCCAACAGGCACATGCGTGATCCGAACGGGAAATATCCTTTGAGATGGTTCCGGGTAGAGTATAAAGCCCGGCGCTATTTTGCCGGATTCTTCACTCGCGGCAAGGATGCTTATCTGTTTTCCTATCCGTTGGGAGATGATCTGCTTTTGTGGATCAACTATCTCGGCAGCGACATCAGAATCCAGCGTTTCCGCACTCAGAACGGTTACTTCATACTCGATTATACCGCCGCAGACGGAACTCACCGGAAAAGCGGCGTCCCCTTCGCCGACGTCGTCGACGAATACCCCGGCGACGATGGAGTATTCGCCCCTGACGAACCCGAATATGACGATGAACTTATTTACGGTGGCAAATACGGAGCAGGCGGCTTCAAACCTGCTCAGGAGACAACCATAGAAAATTTCATTCCGAATTTCAAAGCGCTGATTCGCAATGATGACATTGATGCCATTGCTGCAATGATCCATTTCCCGCTTGAAACAACTCTGGAATTCAACGGTAGAAAAATCCTGTATATTGTCAAAAACAAGAAGGATTTCAGACGTAATTATTCACGCATTTTCCATCCGGAATTCAAGCGGGACATGTTGCAACTCGACGATCAGAATTTTTCATTTTGCGGGATGGGAGTTTACATTGATGAAACCAAACTCAGATTACTTCCCGGCAGAGGACCGAATATAGTAATCCGAGCGCTTAATAATTAATTCTTTCCCATCTCAACCGGGTTTGCTGAATGCCTTTTTCGTTTCTCCTCTTGTTTTTCCGCCAATTTGCTCAGCTCAATTGCAGCATCCCGCCTGCGTAACGCCAAACCGCGATTTGCCGCTTTGGGCTTAATATTTTCCGTATAATCCTTTGAATTCAGCAATTCCAAAGCTGCCCGACGATAATCTTCCGCTTTCACGGCTCTTAAAAAGCTCTTGTATTTCCTCAACCCAGGCCCGCCGGTGTTGAAGGAAAGGTCCAGACAGACCGCCCTCACCAGTTCCGGCTGCTTCTCCCAGGCTTTGGAATCGACTTTCTGACCGTTCCAGACCTTTACCGTTTCACCGTTCTTCAAACGCCTCTCTTCCCACATCCCCTTGTTGAACGCCTCTTTCACATCTTTTTCCGCAACCTGAAACGAAGCCTCAAACAACTTATCGATCTCCTGATTGCTGAATGTGATATTTGCAAACTGCTTCTCAATATCTTTGGCTTTCTTCTCGCGTTCACTGTCGGAAAGCTTCTTCAATCCCTGTAAATCCTCAATCACTTCTTTCGGAAATTTTTTCAGGGTCTTGAATGTGGCGAGAATGTGCTCTTCAGCCAGATTGGCGCCAACTCCGAGCGTCGGCCACGACTTGCCATCCCGGTAAACTTTCTCCTTCCTGCCCTCCCGGTAGGAAAGATGCTTAGAGCTTATCCCTGAATAAAGAATCGGCATGATGCCGCGCCGAAATGTCAGTCGCGAAGCCTGATAAAATTGACGATACTGGAGGTATCGGCGATTTTAGCGGGCAAACGAATGGCGTTTCGCCGCAAATCAGGACGATTTGGCTTATTTAGGGATAAGCTCTTATTCAATGCCGCCGTCAGACCGCGCCCGGCGATATCCGGAGCCAGTTCACGGCCCGGCGCACTGAATTTTCCTTCGTCGATATCCTTGCCAAGCTCTTTTTCCAGTTTTTCCCGATCCCGGTTGAAATCCGTTGTATTTTTGACAGTGTTTCACCGCAATAACGGATTTTGTCAATTTCCGGCACTCGCGCAACTGTAACCATGTCACAAATTCACAACAATGGAAAAATTCTGTTAAAATCAGATAAAATCTGCTATTTTTATCGATTTTGCTATTGACATTGTCACGATTTCAGTACATAATATATGCAACAGACAAAATCAGATTGGAATTCGAGACCATGTCAGACAAACTTCAGGCGGCGCGGGAATATATTCTGCAGAAGATAGAACGCGGAGAACTCGCCGGCGGCGCGAAACTTCCGGCGGCACGGGAGTATTCCGAGGAAATCGGCGTATCGCTGCCCATCACCCAGATGGCGTTCAACTCCCTGACCCGGGACGGCATTCTGGCCAGCGTTCCACGGCAGGGAACCTATGTGCGCCGGGATTGGAACTGCCGGATTCTGCCCGGCAGCTTCCGCACTTTCCGGCCGGTCTGGACGGAGATCATCCGCAATCAGGTAGTGCCGGAGGTTCCCGGTTTGCGCATCTGCGACGCATTCCGGGAAAGCGCCTTTGAAATCCGTTCCACCTTCGACGCCAACTGGCGGCAGGACGACTATCTGGATCTGAACGAATTTCTGGAAGAGGCTTATCCGGACCGCGGCGACTTCTTCATGACGCAATTCCAGTCTTTCCACGCCCGGGACGGCAAATTGTACGCCATTCCGCTGATCTTTTCACCGTGGGTGATCTGCTGCAACGTCCACATGATCGAAGCCGCCGGGGGAGAACTTCCCCGCCCAGATTGGAACTGGCAGGATTTCCTCGCCCTGATCGGGCTTCTCCGCCGGAAATATCCGCCGGAGCAGGTGTTCGACCTCTGGTATTCCCCGACTTTCCGGCTTACCTTCCTGTTCCGTTCCGGCGGCGCCGTACTGGAACGGGCGGCGGACGGCTCCTGCCGCGTCCGGCTCGACGAACCGGAATCCATCGCCGGGCTGAAACGCCTGCAGGAACTTTCCCGCGTTCTCGGCGATTCACGCCTGCACTGGTATGACAGCCGCAGTTCTTTCCGGGCCGGAACCATGGCGCTGGCCGCCGCCGCCCGCGAAGACGTCGATTTCAACGCCGCTTTCGAGTGGATCAGCGTGCCGCTTCCGATGCTGCCGGGCGGCGCCGACCGCACCCGTCAGGCCAATGACCTGCTCTGCGTCCGGCGGCAGGTCACCGATTTCCGGCAGGTCGCCGAAGTCGTCCGGCTGCTGCTGTCGCAGCAGGTGCAGGACCGGCTCGGCGCGATCCGTTACGGCATCCCGATCCGCCGTTCATCGGCGATCCGCAGCTTCAATGAGGAAGACCGCCGCGACGCGGTATTCTTCTCGGAACTTCCCAAGATCGTGCCGGATCACAGTCTGGGCTGGTCCGAATTGCAGCGTCTGCTGCTGACCGGGATCGACCGCATCCGGCACGGGCAAGCCGAACCAGAACCGGTCGCGACGGAACTTGCCGCCGCTTTCCGTACCATTATCCGATACAGTTAACCAGAAAAGGGGGAAACGATATGTGGAAAAAATTCACCTTGATTGAGCTGCTTGTAGTCATAGCGATAATAGCCATTCTCGCCTCGATGCTGCTTCCGGCCCTGAATAAGGCGCGGGAACGGGCGCGGGCGATCAGCTGTACTTCCAACCTGAAGCAGTGCGGCCTTGCGCTCCAGCTCTATGCCGGCGATTACGACGGCTACAACCTCAAAGTGCGGAAAGTGACCGCAAGCGGCACACAGGCGGCGTGGAACAACGCCCTCCTCGGCTGGAAACATTACGCTTCCGGCAGCGGGCAGAAAATCAACCTGCAGCAATACGGCTGCCTCCCCTATCTCTCCGGCCCGGAGAGCGTCACCCGCTGCCCTGCCTCCCTACCGGAAACTCCGGCCCGGAGCAATTTTTCCTACGGCATGATGGAAGTCACCTACTGCGGGAACTGGCCGAACATCAAAGACAGCGTCGGCAACATCGACCGCCGCCTCACTCCGACGGATAAATATATCATCAGCCGCAATTTCAAAACTCCGGCGACAACCGTATTCCTGGCGGATACCGGCTTTACCGGACTCAGCGGCAAGGCCGCGTATTCGCCGAAATCGTTCAAACACACCGAACCGGAAACTCAGGAAGGGGTCGCCGGCGGAGTGATGGCGCGGCACAGCCGGAAAGCCAACTGCCTGCTGGCGGACGGCCATGTTTCGGCGCTCTCCAAAGGAGAGCTTGCCACAACGGCCAACCGGTTCACCTATGTACTGGACAATCAGGGTTTTCCGCAATAACAGGATGTTACGGATCATGCACAGAAAAATCGTTTTTCCCCTGTTCGTTCTTCTTTTCACCGCTTTCGCCGCTTTCGCGGCCTCCCAACCGCAATGGAAGTGGCGGCAGTCGAAGTACTGCCGGATTACGGAACACGCCGGGAAAAAACTCCTGACGGTCGCGATTCCGGCAGACGCCCCGGAAATCTCCCGCCGGAACACCGCCGATACTCCCGTCGGGCTTACCTGTTTTGAAGGGCAGCCGATCGAATTTTCGATCCGGCTCCGGAACTCCGGCATCTCCCGGCCGGACAACCTTCACAACGGCATCAAGTTTCAACTCTACTTCCGGGACGGCAATGGAACGGAGCGCTGGACTCAGGCGGAGATTCCGCACGAACCGTTTCCGTGGCGGCGGTTCCGCTTCTCGGAGCGGATTCCCGCCGATGCGACTTCCGGGACGCTTCGCCTCGGACTTCAGGGGAGTTCCGGCAACGTGGAATTCGACCTCGATTCCCTGCAGATACGTCCTCTGGACCCGGAACTTTCTCCCGTGCCGCCGACTCCGGAGCAGATCCGGGAATGTGAGCTGATCGAATCCCGGCTGCGTGCCGGTCTGCCGGCGCAACAGCCGCCCCCCGGCCCGGAGGTGAAAAAGCTGCTCGAACGTCAAAACGGCGACGGCACATTCCGGGACCTCGATTATTCCGCCCGCAACCGTTCCATCTGGCCTGCCGCGAGGCATCTGAAGCGTACGTTCGAACTGGCTCTGGCCCGGGCGACGCCCGGCCACGCGCTTTACCGCGATCCGGCCGCCGGGGAAGCCGTCCGCAAAGCCGTCGCCTGGTGGGCGGAACGACAGCCGCAGAACGGCAACTGGTGGTGGAACGACATGTACGTCCCGAAAATCCTCGGGAACATTCTGCTGCTTTCGCCGGAACTCTTTCCGGATGGCCCCCGGCGCCGGGCTGCGCTGAACGTCTGCCGGCAGGCGTGCTTCCTGAGCCGTTACACCGGCAACAACCGCGTTTTCATCGCCGCCAACATCTTCTGCCGCGCCCTGCTTGAACGCAATCTGCCGGTGATGGACCGCGCCGCCGCCGTCCTTTCCGAAGAGATCCGGTTCGCACCCGCCGAACATAAAACAGCCTGGAGTTTCGGCGGCATCCGGGCGGACGGCTGCTATCACCAGCATGGCCCGCAGATTCAGTTCGGCAACTACGGCGGCGAATTTCTCGCCAACATCGCTTACTGGTCCAATATCCTCAAGGAAACACACTGGGAATTGTCGCCCGAACAGTGGCGGATCATGCGCCATCTTACCTTCAACGGCTTTCAGTGGGTGCTCTGGCGCGGTCGGATGGACCTGCTCGCCTGCGGCCGCCAACTCGGCCGGAACGCCGCCGAAACCAAAGGCGAACGAACGCTCAACGCATTCGCACAGTTGCGCAACGCCGATCCCGGCGACCGCGCGCCGTATGATGCGGCGCTCCGGCGCAACCGGGACGGCGAAAACACACTGACCGGCAACCGGCACTTCTGGAATTCAGATTACATGGTACACCGCCGTCCGACGTGGTACGCATCGGTCCGGATGAATTCCGTCCGGGTGCGTCCGATTGAGGACGATACCAACTGGGACAACGCGCTCGGCCGTTATTTCTCCGACGGCGCCTGTCTGGTCATGCGTTCCGGCAGAGAATATGAAAACATCACCGCCTGCTGGGACTGGACCCGCCTGCCCGGAACCACCCTGCCGAAAACTCCGGTCTACACCGGTGAAGATGCCAGAAGATTCGGACTCAAAATCGGCGGCGGCGACCTGCCGCGCTGGACTCACAGCCGCAACTGGCGGCAGCTCGGCGAAACCGGATTCGTCGGCGGCGTCACCGACGGCGAACGCGGCGCGGCGGTTTACACTCAGGATCTTGATGGGGTCCGGGCCCGCAAAGCCTGGTTCTTCGACCGCGACGCGATCTACTGTCTCGGCAGCGGCATCACCTCGACCAGCCCTTACGAAGTCGCCACCACCGTGAACTCCTGCCTCCGCAACGGCGAAATCCAACAGGGGGACGGCTGGTTCCGGCACGACGGCATCGGCTACCGGGGCGAAAACCTGAAGCTCACCGCCGGTCCCCGCACCGGCGACTGGCGTTACGTGGAGGGAGGCCTGACCCGCCCCGTCCCGGAAACGAAGGAGCTTTTCACCCTGACCGTCGAACATGGCGTAAAACCGCGCAACGCCTCCTACATCTATACGATCCTGCCCGGAGCCACGCCGGAAGAGACCGCCGGAACGCCTCCCGGCCGGGTTCTGCGCAATACTCCGGAGTGTCAGGCGGTGGAATTTGCGGACGGCGTCCGTGCCGCGATCTTTTACGAACCCGGCAGACTGGACGATTTTGAAACCGATACTCCCGGCGTTTTCCTGATCGGCAAAGGGACGGTTCACGCCGCCGACCCCACCGGCCGGCATTCTTCATTCACGCTGAAGTTGAACGGAGTCTCCCGCAAGGTCCCGCTTCCCGCCGGAGAGTTCGCCGGGCAAAGCGTCAAAATCGTTTTGAAGTAATACCGGAATATGAAGTACACGCCCGGTCCATCCACTCCTGAACCAGCCGGGCCAACTTCTCGTCCGATGCGGCCGGGTGCAGGAAAACCGCTTTTCCATCGCCGGGCGTCCAGCGGTGACGGCCGGTGGCGGCCTCGAAGTGAAGTTTTCCCTCCGGGCCGGGGACCATCAGATCCGACAACTCTCCGGCAGCGTACAGCACGGCCAGCTGATCCCAGCTCGAACGCCGGTATTCCGGGTCTCCGCTGCCGGAAATCCGGTAGATGAGGCGCAGCAGGTCGCCGCGCTCCCCGGCCGGACAGTGCGCCGCCGAAGTCATCACGCTTTTCCCCCACGGAGATACGACCAGTTCTCCCCGGAAACGGTTGAGAACGGTTTCGGCGGCCAGCGGCCCCATGCGCCAGTTGAAGCAGTCCGCCCCTTCCGGGAAAGGCGCTTCCGCCATCGTGACCAGCCGTTTCACCTTGCGCCGGAACAGCTCTCCGCCGCCGGAAAGAAAAAGTTCCGCAATCGAAGTCAGAAGCCCGATTGCGCAGACCGTCACGCTCCGGTCGGGAGCCGCTTCCAGAAGCCGCCGGTAAAAGGCGCAGGAATCCGGCAGCCTGTTCCGCTCCGCAACGCAGGGAGAAACAGACCGCACCACTTCACGGGGATAAAGAAGCCCGGAAGAACGGGACGCATGGCGGCGGTACTCCTCCGTATCCTGCCGGCTCCGGTTGCAGCCGACCGGAAGCTCCGGCCGGCCGAACACCTGCAAAAATCCCCGGACCGCCGCGGCCGGCCACGGCGAACAGATACTGGCGTTGACTCCAAGCAGCCGGATGCGTCCGGCATCGGCCAGAGCGCAGGCGACCGCCAATGCTCCGGCGTCATCGCAATCGGTTTCAAAATCGGTATCGATAATCAGAGAATTCATAAATCATATTCCATCTTCAGGGAAACGGACAGCCGGCGGCAGCGTCGTCATTTTTTCTCCGGAGCAGAAAAGCCCATCCGATATTGTTCCGCCGTCGCTTCAAGCACAAGTTCCGTGATCGAGCAGTCCGGCAGGATTGCCGACCAGGTTTTCGGCGTGTTGACTTTTCTTTGCGAGACACATTCAAGGTTTTCCAATTCCAGCGCCACCTCGCCGAACAGAATCCGGCGCCCGTCGATCCGCGGCGGAATTGCGCACAGCAGATGAATCCGGGTTTTACGCGCCTGCCGCAGCTGAAAGCGGTCCTCGACGCTCACCCGGCCGGAAGCGAACCGCATTGTCCGGGTGAAGCCGATAATCCCGGCCTGCTTCGGATAGCTTTGCGAGAGGTCGCACACCGCGACTTTTTCACTCCCCGGCTCCAATGACAAAGCGGCGGAATACTGCTTGCCCTCCTGCTGCTCCAGCCCGTCGAATACCGGCGCGTTGTGCCCTTTCCCGCGCGTATTCCAGAGGGTATAACGCTCATCGGAAAAATATTTCTTCGTATAGACATCGGCGCCGACATCGACGATCAGCGGCATGTCTTTGTACCAGACGGAAAAATGTCCCAGGTCGTTGTGGTTGTGATATTCCCCGTTGTTTCCGGCTTTCAGGGAGGCACTCAGCACATCGGAGCGGAATACGACCAGACGGTCCCGGAAAAATGAACATCCGTCCTCCGCCTCCGTCCGCGGCTCCGCCGCTTCCGCCGGGACATCGAACAGCGCCATCAGGCAGCCGGAAAGCCTGCTGCCGTTCCTCGTGCACCCGCGCAGGGAAAGCGGTCCGGAAGCGATCCGCAGCAGTCCGGCGCTTTTCAAGGCGCTGCCGCAGCTTTTCAGCAGCGCGGAGTTCCGGTATGCTCCCACGTCCGGAGCGGCGTCTCCGAAAGAGACCAGCCACGAATGAACCGCGGTATGGGCGATAAATTCAAAGATCGCCCGATTTTTGGGATGTCGGCAGAACTTTTCCATGGAACCCGGCACGACCCGTTCAAAAACATTGCACAAACGGTAGAGGTTTCCGGCGGCGACTCCGTAGTAGGTCGGCCCCTCCATGCAGTATCCGTCATCCGGGTAGTACCAGGCGAAGCGCGAAACGCCTTTCAGGTAGGCCTGAACGGTTTCCGACAGCCTTTGCCGGTCCTGCTCCAGAACCAGCGCGGCGATGATCAGATTCGTGCTGCACCACGGCGTCCAGTTGCCCGGAACCTCACCGTGCATCCAGCTGTTTTTCCAGACTGTTTCGATCGACAGCGGATTGCGGACCGTCCGGGCCAGCACGGTCTCCCGGATGCGCCCGGTCAATCCCGGCCAGTCTTCATCCAGCAGGCAGCCGGCCACATTGACGGCCAGCGCAAGCTCCGCCCCCGTCTCCGAAGCGAAAAGGTCGCTCTGGTAATGCTCTTCCGGAGAACGGCTGCGGGCATTCCAGCTCATATGCGCCGGCACACACCAGGTCCACTCCTCAAGGATCGCGTTGAGGTAGTCGATCGTCTTTGCCAGATAGCGTTCCTTGTCGTTCGTCAGGGCAAGCGCCAGCACCAGTACTCCCATATTGTTGCGCCGCCTGAAATATTTTTCTTCATAACCGGCGCGGTCGCCGTCAAGGATGAAACGGCGGTATTCGGAGAATACAAGCGCGGGAATCTCCTCTTTCAGCACCGCATCCGCCCGGTCGACGATCTCCCGGATCAGCTGTTGTCTGTCCGGCAGCTTTTTCACGGCCTCCCACGCCGTGCGGTCGGAAGCGGGCGGATAGAGATTTCCGTCAAAGGCGCCGTTCTCCAGCCGTTCAAAGAAATCCCGCGGCAGAAAAGACTGAAGATAGTTGTCCTGCGGGCGCTTCGACGGCCGAAGCACCATTTTGAACTGTTCTTTCCGGACATCGTAGCCGAGCGGAAGTTTCCCCACCGCCAGACTCCAACCCTGCGAACCGCTTTTCACCTGAATCTCCAGCAGGTTCCGCCCCCGTTTCACCGGAAGAAGCACGAGATGATTCCCTTTATTGATCGCGGCATACCGGTTGCCGTCCGTGAAATGATCCGCGACAATCCGGCCGTTCAGGAGACAGCGCCAGAACCAATCCGCGCCGATGCCGATCTGAAGCGTCTGATCTTCCGGTGCGACAATTTCCTGCGAAAAGGTCGCCATTCCGTCAAGTCGCGCTCCGCCGGGGACGTGAAACACGCTGCCGTCCGCGATGGAAACCGCCTCCCGCCTGCCGTCTTCATAGACAAGCTGCCACTTCTCCGCAGGAGAATACGGAATGACCCCTTTCGCCAGAACCGTGCCGTTCAACAGAATGGCACACACCGCCGCCGGTAAAAAACTCCGTGATATCATTTTTGCTCTGCTTCCTGCCGATATATCAACACGGAGAGTTCCGGGGAAGCCGCACCATCTCCGAGCCCGGGAGCCAGCCGCAGATAGCTTTCGCGTGTCGCAGTTTCATCGCAATCGTTGATCAGTGCGTTGAAGCGGATGCCGGCGCCGAGTTTCTCTCCGGTCAGGCCGATCGCATCAAACGGGATTTTCAGGATGTACCGGGTCAGCTTCCGCGCCTCGTCGCGGGTAACCTCCACTCCGATTTTTCCGATGGCCTGCTCCGCATGGAATCCGGCCGGGGCACGCCAGCAATACCCGACGGCTTTCCCCGAATCGGCAAGCGCCGCTCCAAGCTCCCAGAAAGTATTCTGTCCCGGCAGCGTCAACGCGATCTGCAGCGAATCGTTCTGCCAGATTTCACTGCCGGAAAAACGCTGCCGGTGCCGGTCGTCGGTCACGTCGCAACGGATCGCCAACACCTGATTCCGGGCGGAAAGGAAGAATTTTCCACTCAGGTCGTCCGGCCCCTGCCATTGGAGATGGGTCGTCTCCACTGCGGAAGGATACATCGAAACCAGCTGGGACCGTTCCCCCAGAAACAGGTCATGCTTCAGCCCCGGAGCATCGCCCAGCCGAACCGCACGCTCCAGCCGCACGCTGACGACTCCCATGCCGGGATTGACCAGAAAACGGAGATTTCCCCTTTCAAAGGAGTCCTGTGCCCTGACCGAAAACTCGACCTGCCGGGACGCGCCCGCCGCAAGCGGTTCTCTGATACTTCGCGGCCGCACCTGAACACCCCGCGGAGCGTCAGCCACCACATTCAGCGACACGGCCTTCGGCCCGGAATTGCGGAGGACCGCCTTCAGAGTCGTCACTTCCCTGCCGCGAAGGATCAGCGTATCCGGCAGCTCCAGCGGCGCTCCCATGCAGAGAGGCGCTTTTCCCTGGCCGCTGATGCGGACGAAAGCGGGCGTTTCGCTCAAGGTGAACAGCACTCCGCCGTTCGTCGCGGCCAACGGTTCCAGGTTGCCGTTCAGGTCCACCCTGACCGCCCTGCCGGTGATCCCGGAAAGCAGGATCGCCTTGTTTCCCTTGTCGGATACGCTCCAGCCCGGCACCAGGTAGTCGCCGTTCGCCGCCTTGAAGCAGTAGAGCCGGAAACTGTCGCCGGGACCGGAAAATTCCCGTTCCGGCACCGCTTCCCGGAAATGCCCGGCCACCGTATTGTAAGCGAGATATGCGGCTTTCGGCTCCAGTTCCGGCGTCAGCAGCCCGAAGTGACGCTCCGGATGCCCTGCCGGATATTTCGTCTTTTCCACCAGATTGTACCAGTTGTAGCCGATTGCGCCCCGGTTCATCAGCGACATCGTGTAGATGATCTTCTGAAAAAGAGTATGGGCCTGCTTTTCGTCGCCGACGGTGCTGGAGGTGATCGCCGTTTCGTTGGCGTACCACGGTTTCCCGGTCCGGGCCTCCCGGCGGTATTTCAGGAACCGCCCGACCATATCTTCGTATCCCAGATACACCTGATGATTGTGGAGAGCGAAAACATCGTAATTCGCGGCTTCGTCTTTCAACAGCTTCCAGGCATACCTGGGATCGGCGGAAATCGAGGCGGGCAGGTCGATGCCGGCCAATCCTCCGCTCTGAATCTGCAAGCCGGGATTGACGGACTTGGCCGCATCGTTGGCGGCCTTGAGCATCTTGAAATACTCCCGGGAAGTGAAATTGCCGTTGGTCCTGAGATCCGGCTCGTTCCAGACCTCCAGCGAATAGAGCCTGTCACCCCAGCGCGAGGCGAGAGTGCGCACATACTTTTGCCACGCATCGAGGTCCGGCATGGGCCAATACTTCTTTTCCGGCATCAACGGCTTCCACTCCTTCGCGACCGCCCAGCCCGGAGTGCCGAGCAACAGCAGCGACATTTTCATGTGATACCTCTCCAAGCGTTCGACCATGGTATCTTCCACGTGATAATCGGGATGCCCTTTGCGCCATTCGATTCCGGTCCAGCTTCCGGCGCCGCGTATCACGCGGGCCCCGCAGAGAGCGGCGGAGCGCGTCCAGACTTCAGCCTCCTCATCCGAAAGACTCTCCGGGTGTTCGCAGACGCCGAGGACGAATCCCCGGATCGGACCGTCGACCGGCCCTGCCGGAGCCATATAGCCGAAACGGAATTTCCGCTCCTGTTCGCCGTCGATGTTCACCCTGAGATCGTACAGCCCGTATGCGGCGGGAGCGGGAAGCGGAATGACCTTTTCCGACCGGGGAGCGACTTCCCAATCGTCCTCGCCCGCACTCAGTCTGTCTCCGTTCGCGGTGGAGATTTCCCATTTCGCCTTTCCCCGCCGGACGACGGGATTGCCGTTTTTCAGCGAGATACCGAATTCTGCCTCCCGCCCCCTGGTTATAACCGGGAAACCATTGCCGGTGGCGACGCCGAACTCAAGGGGAGCCTCCTCCACTTCAAGGAAAACTTTTCCGAATGCAAGACTCCCCGCAGCGCCTCCCGGCCTGAAGCTGCAGGAGAAATTCCGGATCATCGTCTTGCCGTCGGGCACAGCGTTCTTCTTGCCGCCCCAGCTGTGCGGAGCGCGCAACGCGGTATCGATCTCCCAGGCGACTTTCCGCCAGCCGTGATCCTGCGCAGAAACGACACCGGGGTATTGCAGCATCTCACCGGTACTGTCGCACAGTTCCAGATTCACGCTCCTGACGGCATGATTCCGGGGCAGCCAGACCTCCAGCGCGATCCGGCATTTGCGGAACAGCGGCAGGCGCGGGCGCTGGTAGTTTTTGATCGCGATTGTGTTCCAGCTGTTCAGGGCGGGATCAAAAAAAAGTTCCAGTGCGTCGCGGCCGTCGATTTTCCCGACCTTCGCCGCGCTTCCCTTCTGATAATGGACCAGTTCAATGCGGTCGCTCAGCCGCGCGAAATCAAAAATCTCCCCGCCACGCAAAACCGGGGCGAGAACCGCCAGCATGAAAAGCAGCAACAAACGCATCTGCGCCTCCTTAGTTCAGCAACCCGTAACAGATATTGAGTTTCACCGGCGAGTTTTTCATCTCATTGAAAGAACGCGCCGCCACATGGCCGTCGAAAAATCCCATATTGGCCCTGCCGCCGTGTCTGGTCATGATGCGGATTTTACGGCTTTCATAATCGGTGCTGCGCCTCCAGCCGAAGCCGCCGTGGGAAACAGCAGCGCCGATCGAACCGGTATCGCCGAGATAAAATACCATCGAAGGATTCTTCACCCGCGTCGTGATGAAACCGCCCATCGGCCACCCGTTGACGCTTTCATAGGCATATTTGCCTTCCTCATCGGAAAAGTTGTCGCCGTAATAACGCATTCCGTAGGATTTCCAGTAAAGCGTCGAACCGACCTTCTGATCCGGATTGGCGGGACAAATCACGGTTTTCGCGGAGAAATAAGCGTTCCATTTCGCCGCTTCGGAACCGGTATATCCGGCAGGCCCGCTTACTCCGGCCATATATGTGCACCAATACTCGTAATTCGCCCATCCCCAGCGTTTTTTGATGTCCAGAACCTGCGGAATCCTCTGCTTGTAGTCGCCGGCATACATCTGCGTGCCGAGCGTCACCTGCTTCAGGTTGCTGATGCACTTGACCGCCTTGCCCCTCTCCCGCGCCTTGTTGAGAGCCGGCAGCAGGATTCCGGCGAGAACTGCAATAATTGCAATTACCACGAGCAGCTCAATCAGCGTAAATTTTGCATTCTCCGTTCCCATGCGCAAAGTCTTCTGACCAATTTCCATTGCGGACGACTCCGTGAATTTATTATCGAATCTTCTCATTTGCATCCTCCTGCGTTATGATCATCTTTCCGTTCCTTTTGTGTGATTCGGGCACCAGATCCGTCTTCGCTATTAATTATATATAAATCCTGCGCCGCAGTCAATAGGCGCATATGGGATAAAATGTCTGAATGATGGGATTATCCGCTTCTTTTCCGGCAAAGGCCTGTTGACATCGGGGCCGGAAAGATGTAGATTGTTTCAGCAGACACACCGGGAAATGGAGCGGAAATACTCCGGTCATTCCGGGAATGGGATTTATTGATACGGCGAACAATTCAAGCCGAAGGAGGGCGCTATGGATGTATTGCGGGAAAACCAGGAGATGTGCCTGCCGATTTTTTCCTTTTCCCATTATTTCGACAACTCCACCAATGTTCCGGTCCACACGCATCCCGCCACGGAGCTGATCTATCAGGCCGGCGGGCAATGCACCGTCACCATCGGAAAGGAAAAATTCCTCTGTACCCCCGGCGACCTGCTGGTCATCTCCCCCGAAACCGCGCACAACCAGATATCCGAGGGCCCGGTCAAAACCGTTTTCGTGACCGCCGTCATCGACGCCCGGCTGCTCAGCAGCCGCACAAGGCTGATCCATTTCGGCAACGATCCGTGGACGCCCAGGCTTATGAATATGATTCAGGAGATGTCGCGCGAAGTGCGGTATGAACTTTGCGGCGGAGTACTTTATTCACTGGTGCGCCATATCGCGCAATTCGAACGCGATCAGGAGTTCGGCACCCGCAACCGGATCGTGACCCGGGCGATCAAACTGATCGAAGCCAATTTCAACCGCCCGCTCAATACCAAACTGATCGCCCGTTCCGTCGGCGTCAGCGAAAGCTATCTGCGCGCGGTTTTCCTGCGGGAAAAAAAGATCAGCATCTTCCTGTTCCTGCAGAATTACCGCATGGCCCACGCCCGGCGGCTTCTGCAGCAGCCGTATTGCGACATCAAGGAAGTCGCGTTTCAGTGCGGCTATCCCGATGCCGGATATTTCGCCCGGCAATTCAAAAAGATACATCTCTGTTCCCCGACCGAATTCCGGTTCAAGTTGCAGACCCGCCCCGAATTCGATTTGAGGCTTTAGAACTTATCCCTGAATAAGCCCTCAGCCTGAAGATCGCATGAAAAGCCATAAAAAACGCACGAAGGTGTCGAAACATGGCAATTTTTTCCTATCCGAAACCGGAACGGCATAAGCCGGTTCAACGGTTTAAAGTGTTTTTCAGCGCCGCCGAAATCCTGGCGATGTTGATCGGCTTGTAGATCACGGTGCTGAACTGCGTATCGTCGGCGTCGCCGGTCATTTCGGTGTCGGCGGTCACCAGCAGCACCGGAATATCCGCAGTCGCAGGATCCTGCTTCAGAGCGCGGGCGAGATCGGCTCCGTTGCGATCCGGCATCCAGAGGTCGGTCATCACCAGATCGGGATGCTTCCGGGCGACTTTCTCCAGCGCCTCGTCCACCGAGAACGCGGTGCGCACCGAGCAGCCGAGCCGCTTGAGGACGCTCTCCAGCACCATGCAGTTGACCTCGGCGTCGTCGACCACCAGCACCTCCACGCCGGGAAACTCTCCGACGGGGACCGGCGGCGGAGGCGGCTCTTCCGGTTGCTCTTCCACAATCGGCACACGGTGCAGGCGGACCGTGAAGGTGGTGCCGACGCCCAATGAACTCTCCACATCGAGCGTGCCGTTCATCTGCTCGATCAGCCGCTTTGAAATGGCCAGTCCGAGGCCGGAACCGCCTTCGAACGAGCGGCTGTCGGCATTGACCGCCTGGCGGAACGGCTCGAACAGATGCGCCATGAATTCCGGATCGATTCCCACTCCGCTGTCGGCAACCGTGATCAGCACCTCGCAGTCCGGCGTCCGGTTGAAACCGAGCGCACACTCCAGCTTCACAAAACCGCGGGTCGTGAATTTGACCGCATTGCCGATCAGATTCAACAGCACCTGACGGACCCGGACCTCATCCAGCAGCAGCTTCGGCGGCTCCGGCTCCGGCGGCACGAATTCGAACTCCAGCCCCTTGTCCGCGGCGCTCTGGGCGAAAATCTGGTGCACCTCCGACAGCAGCTGCGTCAGCGACACCGGGCCGGGGCGCAGTTCCATTTTCATCGCCTCGATCTTGGAGAGGTCGAGCACATCGTTGATCAGTTGCAGCAGCGCCTTGCCCGAGGTGTTGATCGCCTCCGAAAACGCCACCCGCTGCGCATCGGAAATCCGCGGCGAACGCAGCAGGTCGCTCAGGCCGATCACCGCATTCAGCGGCGTGCGGATCTCATGACTCATCGTGGCCAGAAAGGTGCTTTTGGCCTGCGCCGCCAGCCGGGCCTGTTCCAGCGCCCGGCTCAGCTTCCGTTCCACCTCGACCTGCCGGAAGATGTCGATGCTCAGCCCGACCAGCAGCCGGGAACCGTCCTGCTGAATCAGGCGGCTTTTGATGGTGCGGGAAGTCCGGACCACGCCGTCAGCCCCGGTGTACAATTCGGTTTTGTCGATGCTTGCGCCGGTCTCGATCACCTCGCGGTCATCCGCCGAAAAACGGGCGGCTTCACCGGCGGCTTTGAAAAGCTCCCAATCCGTCTTCCCGGCGATAGCGCGGCTGTCGACCCCCACGATGCTGCCGAACATGCGGTTGCACAGCACATAACGCCCGCCGTCATCCGGATTTTTCACGAAAATGCCGCAGGGCAGATTGTCGAGAATCAGCTGGAGCAGACTCCAGGTATTCTGATATTTCTGCTCATTCATGCGCACATGGGTGAAATCCTGCAGAATACCGAAATAGCGCCGGTGTCCGGTGGAGTAGAAATCCTTCGACGGAACCACCCGCATCGAATAGTAGCGCGTCTCCCCGTAGTAGTTCGACCGGAAGCTGAGGCTGACCTCCTTCCGGCGGTTGGACCGCAGCTCCTGCCATGCCCGGCGCAGCTCCTCGGCGTCCTCGGCGAACATGAACTTTTCAGGCGGAACCGGCCTGCCGTCCTCCTTGGGCCAGATCGGCTGGTAGCGGGCCAGCTCAATTCCGGTGCCGTCACTGCGGCAGATGAAGCAGCTCAGCCCCGAGATGCGAGCGGCCAGTTCCAGCATGCCGTTGCGCATCGCCAGTTCCCGCTTCTGCCGGTACTCGGCCGTCGTGTCGCGCAACACCAGAAGCACGCTGCATGTCGAATCCGTCTTTTTCCGGCAGAGCCGCACTGCCGAAAGCGACACGTGAAAGCGTCCGCCGTCGCGGCGGCGCAGCTCCGCATGTTCCCCGGCGCTGACGAGCCGGTCCGAATGCAGCGCCTCCGCCACCAGGCTGGGCAGCGGAGCATGGTCCTTCGATGAAAAAAGCGGCAGCAGCATCTCGACCGACATCCCGGCCGCTTCCTTCAGGGAAATGCCGGTGACCGCCTCAGCGGCCGGATTCATATCAAGCACCACTCCGTCTGCATCGGTTTCGATGATGCCGTCGGTGATCGCGTTGAGCAATGCCAGCTTGCGGCGGTTCAGAGCGGCATACCGGTTGCGCTGGCGGCGGAGCACTTCCGCGACCAGTGCGACGACAACCAGCGCCGTCAGCAGCAAAAAGAGCAGCCGTATCCCGGCCCGGTCCAGAAACGGCGGCGGAGCATGGATGATCCGGGTCGCGGCGGTCAGACTGTCCAGCGGAACCCCGAGCCGCGCCGCCTCGCGCGCATCCACCACCGGAACCGGCTCGCAACTGCTGACCGGAATGTGTCCCGGAGATTCTCCGGCAAGGCAGCGGTCCACCGCCATGCAGATCTCCCGGGCGTAATCCTGGTGGAGAAACATCACGCCGCCGAGCAGGCCGGAACCGAGCGTGGTGTCCACCGGAGACAGGACTGGCCCCGGATAGACCTGGCGGACCCGGCTCAGCAGAAACGGCGCGGAACTGTACTCGCCGCTCTCCTTTTCGATCCAATTGCTGATCACGGCAAAGGAGCGTTCCGGAAGGGCTTTCATCTTCCCGATCAGCTCGGCGCCGGTGATCTGCGTTCCGGCAACGAACTCCACGGGGGGAAGCCCCTTCCCTGCCAGCGAACGCCGGGTTTCCTCCACAAGCCGCCCGGTTTCATCGTCCCCGGAAACGGCAACCAGAATCCGCTCCGTTTCCGGAAACAGCTTCAAGCCGAACTGGATATTCGCCTCCAGATTGTATCGGCGCAGCACGCCGGTCGCATTGCCGAACCGGCGGATGGTCTGTAAATCGCTGCAATCGCCAAGCACGATGTCCAGCTCTTCCGGCAGCTCCTCCCGATAGCGGTACAGCAGATCGGCCGCCGACTGCGTCAGGCAGATCACCAGATCGTAACGTTTTTTCTTCAGGTCATCGAGCACCAGGAACCGGAACTGCTCTCCCGACTCCTTATTCCTGCCTCCGAGCGAAACCGATGTGACGATCGGCGCCCGCGCCTCCGGCTCCTCGCGGTAATAATCGAGTATGCGGTCGGAGAGCAGGGTCGGCCAGCGGTAGTTCGCATCGAAATCCCGCAGCAGCAGAACCCGCTTCGGCCGCATTTCCGCCTCCGCTCCGGCCAGCAAAATCAGCAGGCCGAACAGCAACATTCCCGCGAATACGATTTTCTTCATCTTGCGCCTCCCCTGCCTTCCTATCGGCGTCAGAGCGCCGAATATTTGCCCTTCAGATAGGTCAGGAACTGTTCCGAATCGATCGAACGCCTGCCGGTAATCTTCTCCAACAACACCGGCGGCTCGTATTTCGCCCCGTGGCAATGGACCCGGCGGCGCAGAAACTCCAGCAGCACCCGGAAGTTCCCCCGCGCCAACTCCTCCTCCAGCCCCGGAACCGTGCGGCAGGCGGCGTTCCAGATCTCCGCGCCGATCAGGTTGCCGAGCGCATAGGTCGGGAAGTAGCCGAAGTCGCCCAGCGACCAGTGGATATCCTGCAGCACGCCGACGGTGTCGCTCCGCGGGGTCACGCCGAGATACTCCTGCATTTTCGCATTCCAGTGTCCGGCCAGCTCGGAAGCCGGAATCCGCCCTTCCAGCAACCCCAGTTCCAGTTCATAACGCAGCATGATGTGCAGATTGTAGGTCGCTTCATCCGCCTCGGTGCGGATTTCCGACGGGACCACCCGGTTGACCGCCCGGTAGAACCGCTCCAGCGACACATCCCCCAGCTGCTTCGGGAATCGCTTCTGAAACGCGGGGTAGAAGAAACGCCAGAACGGCAGCGAACGCGCCACCTGATTCTCCCACAGCCGCGACTGCGATTCGTGGAATGCGTAAGAGGCCCCCTCCGCCAGCGGCGTCCGGTCGAGCGCCGGATCGATTCCCTGCTCGTACAGCGCGTGGCCGCACTCGTGCACCGTGCTCAACAGACAGGAGACCGGCAGCTCCGCATGAACTGCCGTGGTGATCCGCACGTCGGACAGGCCGAAACTGGTGGTAAAGGGATGCACCGTCAGGTCAAGCCGCCCCCGTTTGAAATCATAGCCGAGCTTTTTGACCACCTCGCGGGAGAACGCCAGCTGGCTCGCGCCGTTGAACTTCTGGTGCAGAAAAGCGTCGTCCGCCGGACGGTCCGCCAACTGCCGCCCCAGTCCGGCCTGCTCGCGACGCAGCGGCTCGAAAATCCGGTCCAGCTCGGCGGCGGTCATGCCGGGTTCGTAATCATCCAGCAACGGATCGTAGATGCTCGCCGACGGCGCGAAAAGCTCCGCATAGCGGCGTTTCAGCTCCACGATCCGCGCCAGATGAGGAGCGAACAGTGTATAGTCCGCCGCCTGCCGCGCCCTGACCCACGCCGCATGGGCCTCCGCCGTGGTCCGGGCCAGTTGCGACACCAGCTTCGCCGGAACCTTGTTCTTCTTCGCGAAGTCGCGCCGCAGCCGGGCCAGCAGCGCCCGTTCCGTCGAATCCTCCGGATAGTCCGCCGGTTCCAGCGTCTCGATCAGCCTTCCCAGCTTCGCGGCGGTGGATTTCGCGTGGATCACTCCGGACAACGTCTCGATCTGCGCCGCCCTGCCGTTTTCGGCGCCGGCGGGCAGATAGACCTGCTGGTCCCATTCCAGCAGCGCCAGAGCGGCTTTCAGGTCATGAATTTCAGCGACCAGCGCTTTCAGTTCCGCAAACTTCTTCTCCATAGCTTCCTCCATCCGTTTGCATTTCCGGTCAATCTTTACTCCAATTTCACAGCGTTCCCCCGATAGCCATGCCGCCTTCGCGGCAGGCGGGTCTTACGGCCTGACGGCCTCCAGACCTTGTGCGCTACGCGGCCTGATTTTCAATCAGGCTCCGGTAGCTGGGCGCTGTAGCGCACAAGTGTCTCCGACGGCCAACGGTTTCGCCGTTGGATCACGACCGGCAACGTGCCGGCGCGGAGTATTGCCGCTAGACTCCCCACAGCCCATTATCAATACCCCCGGTTTTGAGATTTTTGCGCAGCAAAAAGCTCGAAACCGCACCCGGCGCCGGCACCTTGCCAGTCGGGGGGACCGGGGGGGCGAAGCGCCCCCGGCCGCCGGAGGCAAAGCCCCAGGGGAAGCCTGCCGTTTTAAAGGCAGGCGGGTCTGTCCGCCCTGTCGGGCGGCAGACCTTGTGCGCTACGCGGCCTGATTTTCAATCAGGCTCCGGTAGCTGGGCGCTGTAGCGCACAAGTGTCTCCGACGGCCAACGGTTTCGCCGTTGGATCACGACCGGCAACGTGCCGGCGCGGGAAACCGCCCATAGACTCATCGCAACCCGTTTATTTTGCGGTAAAGGCGACGCTTTCCTTCAGCGCCCGGTCGAAGAAGGTGTCCAGCCCCGGCATCGAGATGAAAATATGCGGCGCGCCGTCGAAGCGGAGCATCCGCACATCGACTCCGGCCGCCTTCATCCGGCGTCCCAGCTCCTCGCCCTGATCGCGCAGGATATCGTACTCCGACGTGATCAGCAGCGTCTTCGGCAGCCCTTTCAAATCCGTTCCGAGCGGCGAGACATAGCGCTCCGCGCGCCGCGCCGCATCCGGCACATAGGCGTCGTTGAACGCTTCCATCAGTCTGGAATCCAGCGCATATCCCTTGCCGTATTTCTTCCACGACTCCGATCTGTCCTGCTGCAGCGAGGCCACCGGGTAGAACAGGATCAGGCCGTCCACCGTCTTTTTGCGCTCGTCGAGCAGCCGCAGCGCCGCCGCCACCGCCAGGTTGCCGCCGGCGCTGTCGCCGGCCAGAATGATCCGCGCTCCCGGATAACGCTGCTTCGCCCAGTCATAGAACTTCACCGTGTCATCCAGCGCCGCCGGATACGGATGCTCCGGGGCGAGCCGGTAGTCGCAGGCCGCGACCGCGACCTCCTCCTGTTCGGCCAGCGCCCCGCAGAAGCGCGAGCAGCTCGGAATCCCGCCCAGCACCCAGCCGCCACCGTGCAGATAGAGCACCAGCACCCGCACCGGGCCGGGCGTCCGGTAGAGCCGGATCGGCAAGCCCTCGAAAGAAAGCTCCTCGGTGGTCACGCCGGAGGGCGGCACCGTATCGACCTTCCGGCTGTTGCGCACCTGTTTCAGCAGCGCGCCGTTCCCGGCGATCGCTTCGCGGATCGCCTTCGTCTGCAGTTCCGCCAGGCCCGAAGGCATACCGGCCAGAAAAGTTTGAGTTTCCGGATGAAGTTCACCCGCCGCCAGCGTCAGGGCGGCCACGGCCGCCAGACCGAAACAGATCAGTTTTTTTATCATTGCAGCACCAGAAAGTTATAGGGTTCCTTGCTTTTCCGGGCACACGATTCCGACAGGAAACCGCGCGCACGACATCCCCCCCGGGCTGTCCGTCACATCCTCCGTTCCTCAACGGAGCGCCACAGCAAATACAAATATGACAATTCGGCTTTCTCCATTACAGAGAGCCGAGTTTTTCTGCAACCGCTTCGGCGGTCAGGCCGAATTCGCGTTTCAGTTCTCCGACGCAGCCATGCGGAATCACCCGGTCCGGCCAGCCGAAATGCAGCACCTTCCCATGCGGCGCGTCCGCCAATGCCTCGTCCAGCGCCGACGCCAGCCCGCCGGTGATCCGGTGATCCTCGACCGTCGCGACCGGGCGACCCGAAGCGGCCAGCCGCCGCGCCGTTTCTCCGTCGAACGGAGCGAGAAAACGCGCATTCACCACCGTGCAGCTTCCCTTACCGGCGACCTCCAGCAGCCTGGCGGCCTCCAGCGCGGTATAGACCTCCGGCCCCATCGCCCAGATCACCGGGCCGTCGCCTCCAGCGCGCACCACCTCGGCCCGCCCCAATTCCAGAGGCGGAACCGTTTCGGCCGGATCGGCCGGAGAGCCGCCGCGCGGATAACGGACCGCCGCCGGCGCTTTCAGTTCATAAGCGAAATCCAGCATCAGCTCCAGCTCGCGCTCCGAGCGCGGCGCCATCACCGTCAACCCCGGCAGTTCCCGCAGGAAACCGAGGTCGTAGATGCCGTGGTGGGTCGGCCCGTCCTCCACCGCGCCGCCGCGGTCCAGCGCCAGAATCACCGGCTGTTTCGGCAGCACCACATCGTGATAGATCGAGTCGAACGCCCGCTGCAGGAAGGTCGAATAGATCGCGCACACCGGGCGCATCCCGCCCGCGGCCAGCCCTCCGGCAAAGGTCACCGCGTGCTCCTCGCAGATGCCCACGTCGAAGCAGCGCCCCGGAAATTTCTGCTGAAACCGGTTCAGGCCGGTTCCCGACACCATCGCCGCCGAAATCGCGGCGACCTCCGGGTGCGCCTCGCCGAGCCGGACCATCGCGTCGCCGAACGCGTTTGAAAAGGTCGGCCCTTCCGATTTTTTCAGCCTGCCGGTCGCCCGGTCGAACCCGGCCACGCCGTGGTAACGCGCCGGTTCCTGCCGCGCGAACTCGTAGCCGCGCCCCTTTTCGGTGATCACATGCACCAGAATCGGCCCCTCCAGCTCCCGGACCCGTTCCAGGGTACGCAGCAGATCCGGCAGCGAATGGCCGTTGATCGGACCGATGTAGCGGAACCCGAGCTGCTCGAAGACGATCCCCGGCAGGAAAATCCCTTTCAGCAGGTCCTCCGTCCGCTTGATGAAGCGGTGGATCGCCTCATGCCGGGGCAATGTCTTGAGCAGCCGCTTCACCGTCATCTTGAACTTGTTGTAGGAACTGCCCGAAATCAGGCAGTTCAGGTAGTGCGCCATGCCGCCGACGTTCTCCTGAATCGACATCTTGTTGTCGTTCAGGACCACGATCAGGTTTTTGCCGTCGCGCGACGCGTTGATCATGCCTTCGAGCGACATGCCGCAGTTCAGCGCGCCGTCGCCGACCACCGCGACCGCCCGGTGCGGGCTTCCGCTGCGGCCGAACGCGGCGGAAAGCCCCACCGCCGTCGAAATCGCGGTTCCGGCATGCCCCGACGCGCCGACGTCGAACTCCGACTCCCACGCCGCCGGAAATCCGGCGCAGCCGCCGTGACGGCGCAGGGTTTTGAAAAACTCCCGGCGGCCGGTCAGAATTTTATGCGCGTAGGCTTGATGGCCGACGTCGAACAGCAGCCGGTCCTCCGGCACCTTGAACACCCGGTGCAGCGCAAGAATCAGCTCCACCGTGCCGAGGCTCGCCCCGAGGTGGCCGCCGTTGACGCTGACCGTCTCGATCACCAGCTCGCGGATTTCGGCGGCGAGCAGCTCAAGCTCCGTGACGGACAGCCCCGCGAGGTCTGCCGGTGAATTTATTTTTTCCAGATACATGAACCGTCCTTCAACACTGATCGATGCTTCTTCCATAAAATAGCCTCTCAAGGCATTTTTGCAATCGCTCAGAAACCGAGGTTCACGCCGATCGACTGCAGAAACAGCGCAAGGATCACCACGGGCGCCACGAAGCGGACCAGCAAGCCCCACAGGGTCATCACGGTCAGGCCATGATTCCGGGAGGAACGGTAGAGCGGCTCGCCGCGGAACCCGGAAAGATAAGTGATCAAATTTTCATCCACCAGGCTTCCGGCGCTGATCCGCAGCTCGCGGCCCGCCTTGCGGGTGGTCCAGACCCAGCCGACGAAAATCGCGGTGAACAAGCCGCTCAGCGGCAGCATCCAGTTGCTGGTCACATAGTCGAGCAGCACGAACCAGTTTTTGCTCTTGACCTCACCGAACACATATTCCAGAACCCCGTGCACCCCCGGCAGGTGCTCCCAGGTGGCGCAGCTGACCGAGGTGAGCACGCCGAAGCCGCCGATGCCGACGTAGCAGAGAATCACCGCCACTGAACGTTTCAGCCCGAGCTGGTCGATCAGGAAGGTCACGCCGCACTCGAACAGCGACGCGGCGCTGGTCAATGCGGCGATGGTCAGCATCAGGAAGAAGAGCCCGGCCCAGAGCCAGCCGAAGCCGCCGGGGAAGTTGTAGAAGGTCGCCGGCAGCACTTTGAAGATCAGGCTCGGCCCATCGGAGGGATCAAACCCCATCGCGAACACCGCCGGGAAGATCGCCAGGCCGGCCAGCAGCGCCGCACCGGTGTCGAGCAGCACCACCCACAGCGCGGAGGTGAAGATGTTCTTGTCGCGCCCGAGATAACTGCCGTAGGTGATGGTGATCGCCATGCCGAGGCTGAGGGTGTAGAACGCATGTCCCAGCGCCTCCAGCGCGCCCGCCGCGGTCAGTTTGGAGAAGTCCGGCGTCAGGAAGAACGCGACTCCCTTTGAGGCTCCGGACAGCGTCACACCGCGCAGCAGCAGCGCGACCAGCAGGAAAAACAGCGTCGGCATCAGGATTTTGGACCACCGTTCGATGCCGTTGCGGATGCCGCACCAGATCATCAGCGCGGCCAGCCCGAGGAAGAGCAGATGCCACCGGGTCACCTGCATCGGGTTGCCGATGAAATCGCTGAAAAGTTTCTCCGCCGACTCCACATCCGGCACATTCAGCTGGCCGGAAAACGCCTTGTACACATATTCGACGATCCAGCCGCCGATCACCGAATAGTAGGAGAGAATCAGCATCGCCGCGAACAGCGAAAACAATCCGACCGCCGCAAACCCGAGCTTCAGCACCAATGCCGACGCCGCGAAAGTCAGCAGTGCGAATCCCCACTTGCCGGAACAGAGCATCACCAGCCCCATCCCGATCAACAGCCACCCCAACACTTTGGAGAGACGGCTGCGGCGCACCTCAAGCATCCTGAATGCTCCGTAGGGATTCTGCCGGGTCTTGCGGCCGATCGCCATTTCGCAGAGCATGATCGGCATGCCGAGCAAAAAAATGCAGAAAAGATAGACCAACACAAACGCGCCGCCGCCGTTCTGACCGGTGATGTAGGGGAACTTCCAGACATTGCCCAATCCGATCGCCGAACCGGCGATGGCCAGCACGAATCCCAGCGTGCTTCCCCAATTTTCGCGTTTTTTGACTTCCATCTTGCCGGCTTTTGCTCCTTCGGTTAAAATTCAGTTATCATCCTGATAATGTAGACTCTGAACCGGCTGTTTTCAATATTGCGCGCCGCTTTTTTCGGCTTCCGGAATGAAATTTCAGCGAAAGAGTGTATATTGATCGGAAACACTACAGGAGTAAATTCACCATGACAATCGAAGAAATCAAAGAAAAACTCAATCGGGACGACCGGTTCTGCCGGTACAATGAAATGCGGATCGACGTGATCCGCCCCGGCTATGCCGAAGCGGTGATGAAAATCACCGAAAACAAGCTCAACGGCCTCGGAATCGCACAGGGCGGCGCGATCTTCACGCTGGCCGACCTCGCCTTCGCGGGAGCCTCCAACGCGGCGGGCTTCCGCACCGTGGCGTTCACTTCGAATATCTCGTTCATCCGTCCCGGCACCGGCAGGCGGCTGCGGGCGGTCGCCACGGAAGTCAGCCGCGGCCGCCGCACCGGCGTCTACAGCGTGCAGGTGTTCAACGACGACGGCAAGGTGGTCGCCCACGGCACCACCACCGGATTCATCTCCGAAGAAAAGCTCTGAACATCCGCGCCTCCGGCGCAAACGGCGGCGCGTTTTTATCGACGCGAATGGCGGAAATTTCAATTATTTTTCCGTCTCCCTCTTGACATCTTCGTTTGAATTGGGTATAATTAATACAGAAATCGGATTTCTGCCGGGAGTCCGATTCTTTTTTGAACTGCGGCAGAAATCTGATTTCTGCTTTATGCAAAGGTGAAGCTATGACATTGGCCGAGATCGCAAGGGAGCTGAAGGTATCGCCGTCCACAGTGAGCCGGGTGCTGAATGGCTACAGTAAGAATTTCGGGGCGAATCCCGAGATGAGGGCGCGGATTCTGGAGATGGTGGAAAAAACCGGCTACCGGCCGAATCCGGTGTTCCGGTCGATCCGGGCGAAGAAGAACCGGCAGATCGCGTTCTCCTTCTACAGCCGTTCCCTGCGCCAGAACGGCGAGACCGTGGACCGGGCGCTGGATGAAGCCACCCGGATTCTCGAAGAAAACGGCTTCACCTTCCACTATCTGTTCCACCCCAGGGCGCGGGTCGAATGTTATCCGGTGCCGGAGTGGAAGGTCGCCGGCATGGTGATCCCCGATGTGATCGACCCGGCGATGCTGCGGCTGATCGAGGAACATCGCTGCCCCTATGTGACGCTGAACGGTGTCTGCGGCGAAGCCGGCAGTGCGGTAATGAGCGACGAACCGGCCAATATCCGCATGGTGATGGAGTATCTGTACCGCCTCGGGCACCGCCGGATCGCCTATCTGAACAGCCCGCCGGTGATGGAACGGCACCACAGCGGAATAGAGCGCGAACAAGGCTACCTCGACTTCCTGAACGCCCGCCGCCTGCCGGTGATCGACGGCTACGGAATCACCCCGCTGCCGGTCGCGGAACAGTTCGAGCTGGTCCGCCGGCAGAGCGCGACGGCAATCGTGACCTTCCAGCTGGAAATCGCGGTCGAAGTGCTGGAAACGGCGTGGCGGCGCGGCGTCAAAGTGCCGCAGGAGCTGAGCGTGGTGACCTTCGACGATTCGTGGCACGCGCGGCATACGATCCCGCCGCTGACCTGCTGCAAGATTGCCGCCAACGAGATGGGCAAGGAGACGGCGCGGCTGATCATGGCCAAAGTGGCCGACCCGGAAGCATATAAAACCGAAATGTTCCGTTTCGCGGGCGAAGTGATCGAGCGCGAATCGACCGCACCGCCGCCGAAAGCATAAGATGACGTCACAAATTTATAACACAACCCTGCACTTCAACACAATGCCGGAGGTAGAACAATGAATGGCAAATATGTCACTGCAGTTGTAAAATTTACATCTATCGAATTGCTTATGAATATTACTTGTAAAATATACAATCAGTCTCTGTATACCGCTCTGCGTAAAAGAGAGGGGTTCGGGGGAGAGAAAGCGGCGACCGGCGCCGCGTCTCTCCCCGTACCAAACAATTTCAACATCTCCCTTAATCTCCGCAAGCTCTCACGCCTTCGCCTGTCGACCGTCCCGTATGCGGCACCGGCACCTTGCCGGTCGTGGTCCAGCGGCGAAAGCGCTGGTCGCTCCGACAGGAGCGAAATCTTCCGTCAGAAACTATCCCGTTGCGGTTTTACGCTGATTGAGTTGCTCGTGGTAATAGCGATCATCGCGATTCTGGCGGCGATGCTGCTTCCGGCGCTGAATAAAGCGCGGGACAAGGCGCGCGCCAGCAACTGCCTCTCCAACCTGAAGCAGTGCGGACAGGCATTCATGCTCTATGAGAGCGACCACAACGGCATCGTGCCGATCTACATGACGCTTCCCAGCCACTCCTATCTCGGGACAATCTACTGGAATGCGATACTGCTGGGCAAACGGATCAACGGGGACGGGGAAGCACTTCCCCTGCCGCTCGGCACCTCCTATCTCTCCACGCCCGAAGTGACCTTCTGCCCGGCCACGCAGCATCCCGGAAACCTGACCACCAATTTCGGTTACGGCATCTGTGCGATCGGGGATTCGTGGAATCAGTGGAGCAGCCCTTATGCGACACTGGACAAGGCCGCCTACGGCGATATCTGGCTCCGGCTGGACGCAGGCAATAAGTTCCTGGTACTGCGCAAAGCGAAAAAGCCGTCGTCGAGCATCTACCTCTCCGACAGCGGCTACCGGACCACCGAAGCCAATTTCGGGAAAGGGGCGCTCTCCTATATCAATGTCGATTACAACAACGGCGCCGTCACGGCGCAGCACAGCGGGCGCGCCAACTCGCTTTTCATCGACGGCCACGCGGCGGCGCTCAACAAGGCGGAGCTGAACCGGAGCGCCAACGAAGTGACCTACGTGCTGGATTCCAACGGCATTCCCCTGTAACGGCAAAGGAAACGGATCGCATGAAAACACTGCTCGCACTCCTTTGGCTGCCGGCGGCGGCAGCGGCGGGAATCCTTGAACTCACGCCGGGCGGCTCCCTGAAAATCGACGGCACGGCAACACTCGGACTGGCCCACTACACCGCGAAAAACTGGACCAGCCAGACCCGGCACGCCGATTCGTGGAGGCCGGAGCGGGACGGGAACACATTCCGGGGCGGCTGGAAGCTGCGCGGCGAACCAACACCGGTCCGGTGCGAACTGCATATCGAACAACCCGCCCCGGAGCACTGGCACCTGACCTGGAGCCTGAAGGCGGCAAAGCCGGTTGAAACGCAGACGCTCGCCGTGCAGCTGGAGCTGCCGGTCGAGGCGGAACCGCCGGCGACATTGGCCGGGAAGCCGGTATGGATCGGCGGAAAAACCGCTTCGTTTCCGAAAGAACCGGCAGCGGACGGAACGGTTTTCCGGGGGAACGGCACGGAGCTGCCGGTCGAGGCGGAACCGCCGGCGACATTGGCCGGGAAGCCGGTATGGATCGGCGGAAAAACCGCTTCGTTTCCGAAAGAACCGGCGGCGGACGGAACGGTTTTCCGGGGGAACGGCACGGAGCTGCGGCTGCCGCTGCGGGACGGACTGCTGACGCTGAAAACAGAACGGGAAACGGAGATCCGGCTGCTGGATTTCCGGGTCTGGAACTCTCCGACCTACGCGGTGCGCTTTTCGCTCCCGTTCGACCGTGCCGGGGCGTTTCAGGAAGCGGAGTTTTCGCTGGAGGCGAAGTTTGAGCCGTGGCGGATCGAACCGGTCGACCTCACCGCGGCCTGCAACATGGGGTTCCGCGACGAAACCGCGGGCGACGGCAGGGGCGGCTGGACCGATCAGGGGCCGGAACACGACCTGCGCGACCTGAAACCGGGGGAGCTGCGGCAGGGGCCGTTCCGCTTCAGCCTCACCGAACACTGCGTGGTGCTGGGCCGGAACTTCCCGAAGCGGGCGACGATCCCGATGGGCGGCAAGACGGTCCGGCGGCTCTATCTGGTCCACGCGGCGGCGTGGCCGCCGCCGGCCGGAACCGAACTCGGCCGGATTCACTGCCGTTTCACCGACGGCGGTTCGGCGGAGATTCCGGTAACCGCCGGAACCGATGTGGACAACTGGTGGAACGGTTCGACGCTCGCGAATGCGCCGGTGATCTGGTCGTCAGAGCGGGCGGGCTGGTTCGCCCGGCTCGGCATGGCCGCCTTCGCGATACCGGCGCGGCCGCTGCAATCGGTCGGTTTTACCGTCACCGGCCAGGGGATGTGGATGGTCGCGGCGGCAAGCGTGTCGCCGGATGAAATCCCGCTGACCCGGTATGAAAACGAGATCGTCCGGCCGGGAGCAGACTGGCGGCCGTTCCCGGTCGATCCTGAAGTACAGGCCGGTTCGGCGCTGGACTTCTCCTTTCTGCTGGAGCCGCCCGACAGTAAACCGGAGCGGGTGGTGGCGCACGGCGGGGAGCTGCGGCTGGAAAAGTCGGGCCGTCCGATCCGGTTCTACGGCACCAACCTCGGCTATACCGCGAATTACATGAGCCATCAGGAGGCCGACCGCCTGTCGGAACGGTTCCGGCGCATCGGCTACAACGCGGTCCGCCTCCATCTCTTCGACCGCGACCTGGTCAAACGGGGGGCGGGAAGCTCGACAAAACTCGACCCGGAGCAGCTCGACAAGCTCGACTACTTCGCATATGCGCTGCAAAGGCGGGGCATCCGGTTCACGATCGACCTTTTTTCGGGGCGGCCGTGGCAGCGCGGGGAGTTCAAGGCGCTGCCGGAATTCACCTCGGACCGCGACTACAAGCTCGGCGTGATCCTGTACCCGGAAATGCGCGACAACCTGAAAGCCTTCAGCCGCGCACTGCTCGGCCACCGCAACCCGTACACCGGCAGCCGCTGGGCGCAGGAGCCGTCGCTGCTGCTGGTCAATCTGGTCAACGAAAACACCCCGCTCCACCAGATACGGATGATCTCCGGGCCGCTGCGCGAAGCGTTCGACCGGAAGTTCGACGCGTGGCGGCGGGAACACCCCGGCAGCCCGGATCGGGAGCGGGAGTACCGGCGGTTCCTCGGAGAACTCTACCGGGAGTTCTACAACGATATGAAAACCTTCCTGCGCAAGCTGGGCGTCACGGCACCGCTGACCGACCAGAACTATATCGCCTCGCCGAACGCCGCCGCCGACCGGGCGCTTCTCGACGTGGTCGACCTGCATCTCTACGGGGATCACCCGGAATATCCGGGCCGTCCCTGGCAGCCTCCGGCGAGGTTCGGCAATCGGAGCCAGCTCGCCAGGAGGCTGAAGGCGCCGCTCGAGCTCGCTCCGGCGCGATTATTCGGCAAGCCGTTCATGGTTACGGAGTTCGACATCTGCTACCCGAATGAGTTCCGATCGGAGGGAGCGGTGCTGTTCGGCGCATTCGCGGCGCAGCAGGGATGGAGCGGACTGTTCCGGTTCGACTACGCCGGGCACCACCGCGGCCTTTTCGGCAAACCGGATCTGCGCTGCTTCGAAACCGCTCACGATCCGGTGCGGATGCTCAGCGAACGGATCGGGCTGGCCGCGTTCCTGCGAGGCGACGTCGCCACGGCCCGCGAAAAGTTTGAAATCGCGGTAGCTTCCGACTGCATGGGAAGCTACCTTCCGACCTATCCCGACGAGTACGAACAACTTGCGCTGCACGGCCGAGTCGGCACGGTCCTCGCGGACGCCAACGCCGGCCCTGCGGCTCCGGGTCCGGTCCGCCCCGGAGAACTGGCGGCCGACTATGCCGCCGGAACTTTCCGGATGGTCACGCCGCGCAGCGAAGCGGCGGTGCTGCCCGAAAAGCAGGCGCTGGCCGGAGCCGTATTGCGCGTCCGCGCGGAGCGGAGTTTCGCGACCGTGGCCGCGATCGCGCTCGACGACCGGCCGCTCGCCGAATCGGACCGCATTTTGCTGCTGCACCTGACCGACAACCGGCTGGAAGGCATGGAGTTCAAGAGCGGCCACGGCCTGACGATCTACCGGGACGGCTCCGGGCGGATGCTCGGCCGTAAGGGGACCGCCTCCTTCGCGCTGGCGCTGCCGGAAAAAACGTGGAAGCTCCATGCGCTCGACTGCTCCGGCCGGAGGCTCGCCGAAATCCCGTTCCGCCGGGAGCAGGGCGAACTGCGCTTCACCGCCGACACCTTTCAGGTGCCGGATCAGGTGGTGTTCGCCTACGAGCTGACCGCTCAGCGGCGCAGGAACTCCGCGAGGCCGGTCACGCGGTAGTGCTCCTCCTTCAGGTACTTCATCTGCATTTTGAACTCCGCGAAGGCGGTGCTGCAGTGAAGCGCCGCATCCGGAATCCCATGGTAGATCAGCACGATCACCCTGCCCTCCTGCCCGGCGGCGACCGCCTCCCGGAAGATGCCGGGATACTTGTTCGCGACCGGGAAGGCCGGAATCCGCATCACGGAGTCCGTTTCCGGGTCGTAGCCGCGATGCTCGTTGGTCCGGGCGGCCAGATAGCCGCGCTGCCGCAGGATCGCGGCGGCCCGTTCGCAGAAAGGGCCGCCCGGATAGGCGAACGTGACCGGCTTCGGCAGCCCGGCGGCGGCGAACATCCGCTCCATCCCGTCGATTTCCCGCTCGATTTCCGCGTCGTCCAGCGTCGAAAAATCCGGGTGGTTCACCGAATGGTTCCCCAGCTCGAAACCGGCCCCGGCCAGCTGCCGCAGTTCCGCCGCCGTCATCAGCGGCCGTTCTTCCGCCTCAGGACGTTTTTCCTCAAACCGGTTGATGTAGAAAGTCGCTCCGAAGCCGTACTCCTTCAGCAGCGCGACCGCTTCCAGCTGGGAAGCGACCCGGTCGTCAAACGTCAGAATCACCTGTTTCATAATCACCGCCCCTCTCCGGTCAACCCCAGATCTCCGAAATGCAGCGCAAAACCGCACACTTGCGTCAGTTCACGGCTCAAAACCCCGCAGTCCAGCCGGTCCGGCGTGATCCCGGCCGCGACCGACAGCGCGGCGGCGACTCCGGCCGCCTCCCCGGTCATCGCGGCGGCGGGAATCACCCGCGTCACCTCCCACGCGTCGCCCCGGCTGCTGGAACAGCGCCCCGCCGCCAGCACTCCCTTCAATCCTTTCGGCAGCAGCGTGCGGTACGGAATCTCCCACACAAAGCCGGGCTTGCGCCAGTCGGCGGCCAGGCCGACCGAATCGGGGAAAGCGGTCCACTCCATGCCCGGCTCCAGCGTGAATTCCCCGGTCACGCAGCGGGTGTGGCGCAACTCCGCCATCGCCGGAAGCATCAGCGGGAACAGGCTCCGCCGGTCGAATTTCCCGGAAACGTACTCCCGTTCCAGCCGTTCCCGGTAGCGTTTCCGCCCCGCCAACACCGCCTCACTGACGGTCCGGCCGCTGATTCCGGGCGGAACCGTCTCCGGGTCGGTGCTGCATCCCACAATCGCCATCGAACAGTTCGGAGCCAGCCCGACCGCCCCCTCCCGGTATTCCAGCGTCCAGTTGGCAAGCGCATTCGGGGCCTCGATGCACCCGTGCCCCGCAAACGCCGCCAGGTCCGCGTCGCCGGTCGCATCGACGAAACACGCCGCGCGCAGCTCGCCGCAGCCGCTCTTATTCGCGACGGAAACCGCGCTCAGCCGCCCGTCTTCGACCGTCGCGCCGGTCACCACGGTGTCGAGCCACAGCTCCACCCCGGCCTCCTCCAGCATTTTATCGAGGCTCAGCACGAAAGAGGCGGGCGAAAAGATCACCCGGTAGCGGCGCGCCTCGGCCGCGTTGCGTTCCCGCCGCCAGCCCGGGGGGATTTCGCCGGGACCGTATTCCAGACTGCGCTTAAGCATCTCCTCGGAGATGCCGAAGGTCACCTGCGTGCCGTTGCCGTCGCAGAGCGGCAGATAAATATAGATCAGTCCGGAGGTCGCCAGCCCCCCGAACCAGACCGTCTTTTCGACCAGTGCGGTCCGCAGCCCCCGCCGCGCCCCCGCCAACGCCGCCGCGACTCCGGCGACTCCGCCGCCGGCCACCACCAGATCATACCGAGACTGAAACATGCTTTCCATACCCTCCCCGGAGTTTGATTTTTCTACATCCTGACCACATAATTGCCGTTGTGCGCAGCGGCGATCTCCCTGAGCAGCGAAGAATCCAGGCCGATCGCAAAGCAATGCACCGTCACATCCTTCGGCAGGCGGGTCAAAAGCCGCGTAAGCTCCTCCGCGGAGCAATCGCTCGGGTCGCCGTCCGACAGGAAATAAACCGTGTCCAGCTGCCCGTGCTTCGTCAGCTCCAGAATCTTCCGCCACGCCATCAGCATATTGGTGCTGCCGCCCGCACCGAGCGCCCCCACGAACCGGTTCAGGCGTTCGACGGCAGAGCGGTCCCGGAAACCGCACGGCTCCAGGTCGGGAAACAGCTGCAAGCCCGACGAGAACGCCCAGACCCGGAAATTCCCGGCCTCTTTCGGCGCGCCGATCCGGTTCGCCGAAGCGACGGCGCTGCCGACCGCCCGGCGCAGTTCGCGCTTCATCACGTCGAGCCGGCTGCCGCCCTCCGGCGTCACCGCCCCCATCGAGCCGGAAACGTCGACCAGGAAAACCACCCGCTTTTCCGCCCGGACCTCCACTCCGTAGAAGCCTCCGGCACCGTTCCCCGGTTTGCCCGGCGCCGCTTTCGGCGGAGGAACCGGCTCCTCCGCCGCTCCCGACCAGACCGGGACTCCGGCGGCCGGGAGCATCCACAGCAGCGGCAGCGCCGCCGTCACAAGCCATTTCCAATTTCTCAAGGTTTCGCCTCCATTCTGGTGGTGGAAGAGTTCAGTACGCTCACAATATGTTCATCGACCGTCAAAGTATACCGGTAATCGGCGAACCGTCCGTCCTTCCCTTCGATCCGGAAAAATCCCGCGACTTCGTAGCCCTTTTCCGCCTTGCGGATCGACGTGCCCGGCGCTCCGAAAGCCGGGAAACGGATTTTCCCGCCGTCCGCCACCGCATTGCCCAGATACAGACAGGCCAGCCGGTAAACCCGTTCCTCAGTGTCGGTCGCCGGGCGGTCGCTCTCCCACTGCAGCGCCGGAGCCGAAGCGGCGGCGGGAGCAGTGGAAGCAGCCGCAGGCGAAGCGGTTTCGGGAATGGCGGAAGCCTCCCCGCCACTCCCCGTACCCCGTTCCGCCGCACCGGTCGCGGCGGCCCCGTCTCCGTCACCGCTGCCGGAACCGGCCGCAGCTCTCTCCTGACCCGCGCCGGAACCCGTTCCCGCGGCTCCGCCGCCCGTGCCGGAACCGCCCTCCCCCGCACCGGACAACGCCGGGCGGACAAACAGCGCCAATACCGCGACCGCCAGCAGAATCAGCAGATACGGCCGCAGCCAGTGCCGGTCCGGCTCCCGTTCCTGCTCCACGTCGAGTTCGGGATCGCGTTCATCGTCAATATTCATGGGTCGCCTGTGTGGTTATATGATACTCGAAACGGTCTCCGGCGAGGGCGGGGCCCCAGCCGTGCATGACCTTTTCCTGCTTCAACTGTTCGCGCACCGTGAAAAACTCCTTTGCACTGTCCGGGTCCACCCAGAATTCCGGCACCCGGTTTCCCGGGACCGCGTCCAGAATCCGCCGCAGTTCCGGCGAAATCTTCCCGTCCGCCAGCGTCGGGACGCCCGCGCCCGGTTTCAACGTACAGCTCACCACCGTGCCGGAAACGGTGAATTCCACATCCGGCTCCGGCACGTCCCTGCCGTCCCGCTTCCCCGGCCCGACCCGCCATACCCGGCCGTTGCGCACCACCAGGAACCACGGAATTCTGCTGCTCTGCCGCAACACCTTGAAATGCAGCGTCCCGGCAGGGGAGGAGTCGAGATTCGCCCGGATGATTTCCAGCTTCTGTTCCAACTCCCGCCGCGCGGCTTCGGCGGCGTTCCGCTTCGCCTCCAGTCCGTCAATCTCCGGCCGCAGCTTCGCGAGCGCCTCCCGCCGCACGGCGGCATCGGCCCGCAATACCGCACTCTTCGCCTCCTGCGCCAGCTTCCGGTCCGTCAGGCGGCGCACTTGCGCCTCCTGCGCCGCCAGCATCTCCAGCTCCTCGCGCATCGGCCCGGCGGCGAGCAGTCCGGCCAGCTCGCGGCGCTGCTCCACGGATTCACGGCTCTCCGCCGCCTCGCGCTCCAACCGCGCCAGCTCCTGCTGCAGCTGCTCCAGCTTCCGCGGCGCATTCTCCTCCAGCGCCCGCGACGCCGAACGCACCATCGAAATCACCACGACCAGCGAGATCGCGATGAACATCACCCCGCCGAAGGTATTGCACATCGTATCGAGCAAGAGTTCCAGGCTTGAAGCATCCTCCCGGCGGCGTCTCATCGCGCTTCCTCCCCGAAAATGGTGCTTTCATCCGACGGCATCACCTCCAGCCCGCGCCGGAATCCCGCCGCCTGAAGCTGCGAAGCCGTCACCTCCGCATACCGGAACGCGGCGGGCTTGACCAGCACGCAGAAGTAGACCCGCGAAGCGTCGAGCGTGCGCGCCCAGCTCATAAACGCCTCCACCGATTCAAAATAGGTCAGCGCACCGGGGCGGCGGAAATCATGCACGCTCTTATCCGCCAGTGCCAGCGCCCGGATTCCGTCGGGGCCGCACTCCGCCAGCACCGGGTCCATCCCGAAATCCCCGTCCACCGTATACGGCACCAGCCGGCGGCGGCGCAGTTCCCGGTTTTCCGCCTGTTCCAGCTCTCCGCGCAGCTCCGTTTCCCGCTGTCCCGCCGCCTTCAGCTGAAGCCGAAGTTCCTCCCGGCGTTTCTCCGCCGCCTCCAGATCGCGCCGGAGTCCGGCCAGTTCCGTTTCCAGCTTCTTCGCCTCCGATTCATTTTGCGCCGCTTCGGCGGAGAGTTCCCGCACCTGCCGTTGCAGTTCCTCGCGCCGCTGCTGCAGCAGACGCGGATCGTTCCGGCGGTACTCCCCGATTTTCCGGAGCAGCTCGCGGTCGGCGGCACGGTTCAGGTCCAGCTGCCTGCGCAGCTCTTCCACTCGCGCCGCCGCCTCTTTGAGCTTTTCACGCGGTTCCCGGCCCGCCGCCTCCGGCTCCGCTTCCAGGATGAACAACAGCAACAGCAGCACCACCAGAAACATGATCCCGGTGATCGAGGTGATGATGTCCTGAAACGAAAACAGCGAAACCGCCGGAGTATGATCCTGTTTCGGCATGGCCGCCCTTCTTTTACGCTTCCGGTTCGATCAGATTCACATTCTTCATCTTCGCGATCAGGTTGCGGTGGCAGTAGTCCGCGCAGTCGTCCAGAAACAGCTCCTCCTTGTTCTGCACGAACGTCATCACCAGCTGCACGAACAGCGCCGCCACCAGCGCGATCAGCGTGGTTTCAAAGGCGACCGCCAGACCGCCGGTCACGCCGCCCAGCGACGACTTCAACTGTTCGATATCGGCCCCCTGCGCGACCACCGTGCCGAAGCCGCCGACCGCGGTGGAAAGCCCGATCACCGTGCCGATGAAGCCCAGCACCGGAATCGCCCAGATGAATCCTTTCAGCACCGTGTACGAGCTTGCCAGATAGTTGTCGTCGTTCGCCGCCTGATTGTTCAGGCATTCGGCCACCGCCGAAATATTCCCGAGATTTTTCAGGTTCGACAATGCCCGCTCGATCCGGTCGAACAGCACGAAACGGCGCGGGGAGTCGACCTTCTCATACATCCGGTCCAGAATCTCCCGCGCGGTCCGGGGCGACAGCACGAAATTCGGATCGTCCGGCAGGATTTTCACCTCCAGCGCCCGCCGCTGCACCTGCAGCTTCTTCCACTTCACAAATACGATCGCCAGCGCCCAGCCGGTCAGGAAGACCGTGTAATAGGGGATCGTCGAACGATGCTCCGCGCCGCCGTGGAAAAACATGTCGATCAACTGGATTCCCCTCCCCCGGAACGGCAGCAGCGCCGCATAGAACAGCGCCGAAAGCGCCGCGCCGATGATGCAGGTGAACACGTAGTTCACACCGGTGAATTTCCTGCTCTGGAAGCCGCAGACCCGTTCGATGTCGCTGTGGTCCCACGATAATTTCCGTTCTTCCGCCATAGTGTCCTTTCCCGTCCCTTCAGGGAACCTTATCCCAACCACCGCCGCCATGCCGCCCAGGCCGCGACGGCCAGCGTGCCGATCACCACCGCCGACAGCCAGATCGCGTGGCGCGGGCGCACGTCCGCAAACCGGGTCAACCCGATCCGCAGCGCCGCCGCCCCGTTCGCGAAGCTGAAACTCCAGACGAATAAATTAAAGCAGATCAGGCACTTCCACTCCGCCGTCCACGCCGCCGTCGCCAATGTAATCACGGCCGCGGCGCTGAAATTCAGCAGAACGGCCCCGGAGGTCAGCCAGTCGAAATGCCACGCTCCCTCGTTTCCGTCCCGCCCGGCCACAATCCGGCACACCGCCGTTCCCGCCCACAGTCCGGCACCCAGCAGCAGCGTGAACAGCCCGCCCGCGACGACCGTTGCGCCGCCCTCCCAGAAGCGGTAACTCCGCCCGAACGCCGCGATGGCGGCCATAATCATCGCCATCGAACCGAGCCATGCGGTCACGCCGCTCCAGACGGTCCCGGAGACGCCGTAACGCTCCGGGATTTTCAGGAGATTGTCCGTGGTGTTCCAGATCAGCGACAGCGCATCGCCGACCAGCCGCCGGGCCGAAGGCGCTTCCGCCAGATCAACCTCCGGCGGCTCCCACTCCTCCTCCGGTTCAATCGGAAAAACCGGAGAAACCGCCACCGGTGCGGCGACCGGAGGGATTGCCGCTTCCGCCTGCGCCTCCGGTTCCGGCATCCGGATTTCCGGCTCCGCAAAGAGCGGCGGCTCCGCGGCGGACTCCGGCTTCAGCCACGGCACCTCCGCAACGCGCCGCCACTCCCGCTTGTCGCGGGAAATTTCATCCTCCGCACCGATCCGGCCGTGCCGCGCTCCGGCCAGCAGGCGGGCCGCTTCAAACGGCCCGGTGATCCGCCCCGCCTTCCTCAGGTAAAAATACCGTTCACTCATCTTCCCGCCCCCGCCGGTTCAGCGGCCACGACTGCGGCCACATATCGATGCGGCTTCCCCGTTCCGCCGCCTCCTTCCGAAACGCTGCGGCCAGCTCCCCGGTGGAACGCCAGTCCACCGGCGCAAACAGCACCTGCCCCGGGAAGCAGTACCGCCGGAACTCCTCCGGAATCCTGCCGCCTGCCGCCGAATCCGGCAGGCACAGAATCCGGAATTTGTCCTTTCCCACGGAATCGACCACCCACAGCTCCCGGAACCGGACGGGGGCGAACAAACGCAGCGTCAACTCGCCGCCGGCCTTCTCCTCCACCGTTCCGACCGCCTGAAATTTGCGCAGCAGCGCGGTCTTCCAGAGCTTCCGGTACAGCCGGACTTCATCGAAGAGCCGGGTCACATCCAGCGCCGCCAGGGCGGCCTCCATCTCCCGGACCTCGTCCGGGTGGTCGACCAGTTCGCGGGGATTGCGCCAGTTCCAGTTCCGCCCGGCGTTGCTCCGGTCGAGCCGGTACAGGATATCGGTCAGCTGCACGTCGTAAAAGAAGGAGAAAGCGCGCAGCAGTTCCAGCAGCCGCTTCACCGCCACCACCTTCATATAAGGATTCATCTCCCGGTTCTCCACGGCGGACCGGATCAGGCTGCCGGTTTCACGCTCCATCTCTTCAAGCGTTTTCGCATCCCGCAGCCGGGCCGCCGCCCGGGCCAGAAACCGGTAATGCGCCGCTTTCTGAAAGACCGGCTGTTTCATATCCACGCCGCGCAGTTCGACGAACTCCTTCGGGAACGCCAGCTTCTCCAGCGCCGTCTGGGACGACGGCTGAAAGCGGTAGGCGCTGCGGCCTCCCTCCGAACCGTCGGTACGCCACAGCTGAAGGTAGAACGGGATCCCCTCCTGCCCGGAGTGCAGCGACACCGCCAGCTCCATCGACTTGGCCACGCCGGTGCTGCTGAACAGCACCTTCGGCTCCGTCACCGAATAGAACCGGTACTCCCCTCCCGCCGCATCCGCCAGGATCAATTCATACAGATCGCTGTCGGCGATCACCTCGCGCTCCAGTTTGTCCAGTTTCTCCTTCACCGCCGCCACCGGGTCCCGGTAGGCGATGCCGGGCGGAGCGAATTTCGCCAGGTCGAGCGCGACCGGCAGTGCGGCCTCTCCCGCCGGAATCGCGGCGAGCCGTTCCTTCAGCTTCTCCGGCGACTCCAGAATCCCGGCCTCGACCGGCTGCTCCAGCATCGAACGCCACAGCCCGAGCAGCCCCGCCGCCCGCTTCCGGTTCGCATCCGCCAGCGAAGGCGCCTCCACCGCCAGCGTCTCCAACGCCCCCGCATAGCTCCAGAAATCCGCCGGAGCGGTCAGGCGCTGCCGGATGCTCCGCAACTTGGCGGTCGTCCGCAGTGCGCCGTCCGCGCGGCCGACCGCAATATTCACCAGCTCCTGCTGCTGTTGCTTCAGGTTGCCGGCAACTCCGGAAGCATTGCGCAGCAGGGCGTCAAACTCTTTTCCGACGGCCCGCACCGCCTGTTCCAACTGCTCCAGAGAACTGCCTTCGCGGGGAATCTCCGCGGAAATCCGCTCCAGCTCCCGCCGGATTCTTTCCGATGCGGCGCGGAACTCCCGGGTCCGCCGTTCCCGGTTCTCTTCCAGCAGTTTCCGCCGCTTCCGGTCGGCGGCGTCAAACCGGTCGAGCAGCGGCTGGGCCCGTCCCGCCGCCATGCTTCCGAGCTTGCGGAACAGCTCCGCCGCTTCAGAATTCTCCACGCGCTCCGGCGTCAGCGCCTCCTCCGCCCGCTCCAGCAGCCGGGCGAAGCCGGCATCGGCGGCGGCGAACTCATCGGCCAGCTTTCCCGCCCTCGCCCGGAGCGCCAGAAGCTCCGGCCGTTCCGCCAGCGCCGGGGAGTCACGCCGGACCCGGTCGTACACGGCGAGAGCTCCGACGGCGTTCTTTTCGGCCAGCAGCTCCTCCATCTGCCGCCCGGCCTCCCGGCTTTCACGCTCATTCTGCACCAGCCGGACCGCCACCGCAACCAGCAGCACCAGAAGCAGCGCCCCGCCGATCCCGTAGATACACTTGCGGATATGGCGACGGCGCTCCGCGAGCAGGCAACTCTCCCGGTAACGCTCCACGCGCTCCACCAGCCGGGAGGAAACCGGCAGATCCAGCGCCATCAGCATATTGAACGAACTCTCCACCGACCGGAGACCGGCCTCGTTGTCCAGCTCATCGGTCAACTGCACTTCCAGCTCGGAAAATCTCCGCTCCCGTTCCTGCCGCTCCCGGCACTCCTCCAGCCACTTCCGGGCGTCCTCAACCTGCCGCAAGCCGTTCTGCGCCGGTTGGAATCCCGGTTCGGAGCAGAGAATCCGCCACTCCTCAAGCTTCCGTTCAAGGGCATTCCGGTCCATCGCGCTGTAGGCGGAAGCGATCCCGTCCAGAAGCGTCTCCTCGCGCCGGTGCAGCTCTTTTTGCTGAAGTTCCGCCAGAGCGGCGGCCAATTCCGCCAGCGGTCCACGCTCCGGCTGCGTCAGCAGCTCCGGGGAGACCAGCTCGGAGTAGATCCGCTGCAGCTCCGCGACGTCACCATGCTCCGCCGCCAGTTTTCCGTCGCGCAGCAGCTCCGCGAACCGGCTGCGCTCCACCTCGGCCAGATTCTCCTTCCAGACCCGGCTTCCCGCCGGATCGGCCGCGACCAGCTGCCGGAGCACCCGGATTTTCTCCGCGCTGCCGCCGTCGCGCGCAACCAGGCGCCAGCGGCGCACCAGCGCATTCAGGTCCGCCGCCAACGCGACGCCCGCCGCCAGCTTCTCCACGGTGGCGCGGTCGATCGGCGGCGGCGACGGCCAATCATACAGCCGGCAGAATTCGCACCACTCGGCGCAGCGCGGGAAATCCAGCATCCCGGCGCGCTCCGTCAGCGAAGGCGACAGCCTCCGGTTCAGCCGTTCCGCTTCGGAGAGCAATCCGGCGTCGATCAGTTTCCGGCATTCGCCCAGCCGGGCGTTCACCTCAACGCACGCGGCCCGGTACACCTCGGCGACACTCCGCATCGCCGGAGTGCTGCTCTGGTCGGCGGCATCCAGAAAGCGGCCGATCGCATCCAAACTCTCCTGAATTTTGCTCATTTTTTTCCTTCGGCGTCTTTGGCCATCCGGTGAGTTACCGGGACTTTGGCGGCGAATGCGGCGCGGTGGCCCGCGTCATTCACGATTTTCCGCTCCGCCTCCAGCTCGGAATCGAAAAAGTGCTCCGCGACCGGAGAAATCCGCGCCAGCTCCGCACGCAGGTCTTTCACCAGCTTCTGCAGATTGGACTTCTCCCGGTCAAGCACCGACTGCTGTTTCCGGATATCGGAGTGGAGTTTCCGCAGCCGGGCGCAGTGGCTTTCCAGCGTATCCAGCCGCTCCAGCAGTTTTGCGGAGGCCTCCGCGTAATAGTCGCGCCGCTCCACCGGCCGGGCGTTCTTGCCCTTTCTGGCGCACTGGGCGTGGAAGTCGCGCATCACCGAAGTAAGTTCGTTGCGCCACTGCACCGCGCGTTCCGGTTCCGCGGCCGCGGCCTGAAACACCAGCGCACTCATCTCCCCGGCCACCGCCATGATCTCTTTCGGGTCCCAGACGGCCTGTCCGAGCAAGTCGTCGAGCTTGCTCTCCTGCAGCGCCCACCAGCCCTGCGAAACCGAACCGCCGCCGATTTCCGCCAGCTCCGAGCGCAGTTTTTCCAGTTCGCGCTTCACTTCGTCCAGTTTGCCCATGCGCCAGTTCCATTCGCCGCATAAAGCGGAAAGCGTACTGCGCGAAAGCTCCGCCGGCGGCAGGCTGCCGACCCGAACCTCGAGAAACGGCGCGAACTTCCTTTCATCGGCCGAAGGCTCGAAACCCAGCTGCCACTTATCCCCGACCTGCAGCGTCCCCTTGCCGGTCAGCTCCGCATAGCCGGGCTGAAAGCGCGCCTCCCAGACCACATCCTCGCCCGGAGCCAGAAAATGAATCCGCAGGATGTTGCCCAATCCCGGCGTCGTCCCCGTAACCCGCATCGGCAATGCGATCTCAAGCGCTCCCGCTTTCCCCAGGCGCAAAATCAATTCACTCTCCGGCCGGTCGCCTTCCGGCAGGTAAACGGCGGCGACCTCCGGGCTTTTCCGGACCATCCGGGCCGGAAGCAGCCGCACCATGCGGCCGTCCGCCGAATCCGCGACGAACTGTTTCCAGTCCAGCACTCCGGGCCGGATTTTGCCGACCGTCTCCAGCTCGACCCGCAACCGCTCGGCGCGGGCCACCGCCGCGGGCAGCCGGATGGAACCGCGCCCTTCCATCCAGTCGCGGTACAGCGCGAAACTCTCCGCGGGCATCAGGTGCCTCAGGCGCGGTTCCGGCTTCTTCTCGACCGGGGGCGGAGGCGGAGCGATTTCCGCCACCGGCTCCGGCGGCGGAGGCGGCGGCACCGGTTCCGGCACGGGAACCGGCGGAAGGACAGCCTCCTTTTCCGCCGGAACGACCGGCGACTCGGAAACCTCCGGCGATTCGGAAGCCGCCGGAGGAACAACCGGAGCCGCCGGCTCCGTAACACGCACCACCACCGGCGGAGCTTCCGCCCCGCCGGAAGCGGGCTTCATCTGTTTCATCAGCCAGTAACCGCCCGCCGCCAGCAGCACCGGAACGGCGATGATTCCGGTCAGGAAAACAAGCTTTCTCCCGGTGTTTCCGGGCGGCGCGGGTTCTTCCGCCGCAGGTTCGGCAGGCGGGGGAGACGCCGGAGCTTCCGGCAGCACGATCGGCACCGGCGTCCGGTCCGACACCCGGTAAAACTCCTCCTCCGGCACCGGCCGCTTCCCGCCGGTCAACGGCACGAACTCCACCTGCGGCGGCAACTTCGGCATTCCGGCGCTCCACTCCAGCGGCACAATGCCGGTGCGGGCGGCGTCCACCAGCGGCGACCGCTCCCGGTTCTCCGGAATCGTTTCCAACACCCCCAGCCGGATCACCTCCTGCGGGCGCAGCCGCCGGATCGTGTCCAGAGCCGGAGAACCGGCCGGACAACAGCGCAGGAAACACTCGCCGCCGCTCGGAGCCTGCACGAAATAGGTGCTGAACGTGAAATCGTCCAGCCGCTCCGGCGGCAGCAGCCGGGCCACCTCCGCGATCAGCTCAAGCAGTTCCTCCGCCGGAACCTCGGCGGAAAATTCCAGATAGCAGTTCCGCATCGAACCGTCGAGAAATCCCTCCGCCACCACCCCGGCCCAGCCGGGATCGCCGGTCAGCCGCTTCCACGCGTCGGCGATGCCGAGCGGGTTCGCGACGCTGCGCGGACGGCGCGGCGCGAGCAGTTTCGGCTCCTCGTTCCAGCCGGAACGGAAGTTCGTGCTTTCCAGACAGACCGCGACCGCCCCGCCGGGTACCGCGTCCAGCTCCTCGCGGTCCTCGAAAATCAGATGGTGCGCAATCCGGTTGGAACGGCCGGAATAGTCGACCCCGGCAAACCCGATCCGGCTCACCACCCGCAGCGTCCGGCTGCCGTAGCCGCACTTGCGATAGGCGAAACAGACCGGATTGAGCTTCGCCTCCGGCGTATGCGCCGCATAGAGCGGCTGATAAGAGCTCAGGTTCTCAATCGGTGCGATCAGATTGGAAGGAATTCCCTCCGTCCAGGCAACCGAACAGAAGCCGGACCGGTTCGCGATCAACCCCTGCTTCGCCGAAGTGTGAATCAGTTCAAACATAACCCCATGATCCTTCCTTGTCCCCCACGGACTTCAACTCCACAAATCCCCCGCCGCGGTTCCCCGCGTTCCGGCATGCGTCCCGCGTTCCGGCGGCATCGCATACCGTTTTTTGCCTATCTCAAGCACGGCTCCCAGATAATTGGACGGCAGCAGAACCCGCTTCCCCGAAACCGGATGGCGGAACATGATCGAATCCCCGCTGACGCGGCAGTCGAATCCCGGCACGCAGCCGCTCCGCTCCGGCAGGGTCCCCCCGATCAGCCCCAGTTCGTACAGCAGAATCAGGAAAGGCTCCTCCACCCAGATCGGATGCAGCTCCTCCGGCACGATGCCGATATACCCGTTTGCGTCGCGGCGGGCAAGACACCCGAAGTTGCTGACCGGCACAAACCAGACCCGCCGGAAAAACGCCTCGGCGGAGCTGACCACCGCCGGCGCATACTCCAGCATCAGCTCCCGCAGCGCGAAGGAGACCTGCTGCAGTATGCCGATGTCCAGCTTCCCGTCGGAACAGTCGGCGCTTTCGACCACGGTTTTCAGCTTCTCCGGCTCCGGCGCGAAGTGCCCGCGCCACGCGTCGTACTTCGCCACCGCGATCACCAGCGGGATATCGGCCTTTTCCGATGCGGCCATGTTCCGGTGGCGGCGGATCCGGTTGATCATCTCCGCCAGCAGCACCGCCTGGTCCGAAACCTTCGCGGCGTCGGCCATCTGCGGGTCCTGCCGGTTGCAGAGCCGCCGCATCGCCGCGTCGTTGGTCGGGTCGAACAGAAAGACAATGCCGCGCGAACCGGCGAGATGGCGCGTCGCCGGATTGATCAACACATCCGTGCCGGGCTGGAAATGCTCCCCGGCGTTGTCATAGAAAATCACATTGCAGTTTTCCATGCGCTTCCCGGCTGAAGCGATCGGTTTCAGCTCGAAAATAAACGGCTTGGGCAGGTCGGTCGCCACCCCGTCCAGCAGCACCTGATCGGAAAAATCGCGGCCGGTCTGCTGCGTTTTGGGCAGCACCGCGACCGCCTTGCGGTCCACCGCCATGAAGATGGTCCTCTCGTATCCGTCGAGAATCGCATTCAGCAGCGGATCGACATCCAGAAACGAACAGGAGAACAGCTCGCTCAACGTGCGGCGCAGCGAATGCACCAGCGCCGTCAGGTAGTAGGACTTCCCGCTGGACGGAGCGCCGACGATCGAAAAACCGCACGAAGGCAGGTCCGCCACCGTCGACGGAATCCTCAGGTGACAGCGCGGGCAGGCCATATCGGTACACGGAATGCCGTGATTGTCCAGCGGCTGCCCGGCGGCGTTGAACTTCGCCGGCAGGAACCGCAGCTGCTCCATGTCGCCCGCGACCGGGTCCCCGAGCAGCGCCGGATGGCAGGAGATATAAAGCATCCGGTCGGCCGGAAAACTTTTCCAGCAGTGCGGGCAGGTGATCTCCCCGTCGGGAATCTCGTCGGCCAGCTCCGCGTCGAACCGCCCCGCCGGCAGCACCGGTTCATCCGGCACCTGAAAGACTGTGCCGCAGGAGCCGCAGGTCAGCCGGCGCCCCCGGTATCCTTCCCCCTCGTAGTGCAGCGAACAATCCGGGCAGGCAAACCTCAGCCGCCCGTCGTTTTCGCCGAGTATCGCCGCGAACGGCAGCGGTTCGCCCGCTTCCCGGGACGGCGCAGTCCGGTGCAGCTCCGGAAAATCCGCCAGCGTCGCCCACGCCCCGTCCTCCCGGCGGACGGCCGACGCCGCGTTCAACCGGCCGGAAGCCACGAATTTGAGCAGGATATCCCGCTCGAACGGCCCGACCGACACCCCGTTGTCGTGAATATAGTAGACACTCATGGTTTGACATCCTTCGGTTGCGCCCCGGAACCGCTCCCGCTCTCCGCAGGCGGTTTCCGCATGACGACAGTCTGATATTTCCGCAGCGCGGCGTCAAAACGCCCCTCGAACTCCCGCGCCGTATCGTGGTCCCGGACCATGCAGAGCACCTCCAGCATCGCACCGCCCCACGCCTCGAACTGCGTCCACTCCGACAGCCGGTCAGTCAGCAGAAAAGAGCGGTAGCTGCGCCGGATTCCCTGCCGGAGCTGCTCATAACCCGCCGGGACGGCCTCATTCCAGAGACCGCGCGCTCCCGGGAACAGCCTGCCGAACCGTTCCGCCCGCGGATCGCTCATCCAGCGCACCTTTGCGGCTCCCGCCGCCAGTCCCGCTTCATTCTCCCGGAGCAGGGTGCGCAGCCGCAAATCCAATTCATCGCGCGGGGTCAGCCGCTCGCCCATCAGGCGGCGCAGCCGGTGTGCGAATAATTCAAACAGAGCCGTCGCCGCGAATACATCCCCGGCTTCCAGCGCTTCCGAAATCAGGCTGTTGCCGTCCCACATCGCGACCGTATCGACAATTTTGCTTTCGCACTCCGAAATCCGGTCGGCGGCCTCCCCGGCGGAAAGCGTAGAGGCGTCCAACTGCCGCGCCGTGGCCAGATAGGCCCCCTGATTCAGCACCCGCACCCTGAGCCGGATCAGGTCGCCGCGCTGATTGAACTGAAATGCGAGATCGTTGAACAGGGCGTCACAGCGGTTCACGAAGTTCCGGTAAAGCGCGATCCGCTTCGAACCGCCGAGCGCTTCACCGAGCTCCGCATACGCTCCGGCGGATTTTTTATCCTCGAAACAGGCGAAAAACAGATATTCGGAAACCGCGAAAACGGAGGCTTTCTCCCCGAACGGAAGCTGTTCCAGCCAGGAGGAGTGAATCCGGAATTGTCCATTCCCGCTCAACAGGCGGCACACCATCACCGAATCCGGCTCCTCCCGCTCCAGCACCAGGAAAGTCCCGGTCGCCAGAGCGCCGTTGCCGAAACGAAGCCGAAGCAGTTGCCCCGCCTCCGCCGCCTGAACCGCCAGACCGGCCAGAAGCACCGCTGCGGCCGCCGCCGGCATATTCCAGCTCCGCCTAATTTTCAGCATCCAGCCCTCCGCCACAAAGCCCCGATATATTCCACCAATATAAATTATCCTCTTCCATTTCCATATTCAAGCAGAAACGCCCGAAATCTTCCGTTTCCCCTGTTTTCTGCGATTATCATCACCCACTCCGGGATTTCGCTGCTGGTCGCAGCGAGCTGGGCGCTTCGCCCCTGCACCCCGACCGGCAAGGTGCCGGCGCCGAATACTTGAGATTCGGGAAAACCGTTCCGGTTTCCCCTCCGGGTGGGGGAGGCTCCGGTAGAGACAGGCAAGGTTATACAGGAGCGGCACACCGCTCCGGGCGGCAACCGCGTCGGCTTTTTTGCCGACGCCGGGCACTTCCTGCGCCTGCTGCCGCCGGAGGTCACGCGCGGAACGGCCAGATGCTGACCAGATGATGTGAAGTTACACTCATGGAGGCTGAACTCTGCCTGTCTCTATCATGCAGATAAGGTTCAGTAAGGCTCGTACTCAAAGATATGCTTGCCTGTGATATGACAATTGCATTGTTGCCTGACCTCGCTTTGCGTATATCGGCAGATAAACTCTTATCAGCCTCCATCAGGGTATCTGTCTATTACCTGATCAGCATATAGCCGTTCCGCGCGTGACCTCCGGCGGCAGTAGGCGCAGGGAGTGCCCGGCGTCGGCAAAAAAGCCGACGCGGTTGCCGACCGGAGCAGTGTGCCGCTCCGGTACAACCTTACCTGTCCACAATAGAGCCTCCCACTCCCGGAGGGAAAGGCGGTACGCCTTTCCCGGATCTAGTACCCGGCGCCGGCACCTTGCCGGTCGGGGTGCAGGGGCGAAGCGCCCTGCTCGCTGCGACCAGCAGCGAAATCCCGGATACCGACCACGCTTATTGAAAAAATCCGATAAATATTTTTTCCGGATATTGACAAATGAAAAACACTTTGGTATAATATAAATATACTAAGTTTGGTATATTTTTAAAAAGGATTACCGAATCGCCATGCTGAAATACCGCCAGATGGTCGAGCTACTGGAGCAGCGCATCAACAACGGGGAGTATCCGGAAGGGAAGCTCCCCGCGGTCCGGCTGCTTGCGGAGGATATCGGCGTCAGCTACCTGACCGCGCGGAAAGCCGTCAACGAGCTTAAGGAGAACGGCATCATCACCCACAATGCCTCCAACCGCAAGATCGTGATCGGCAAGGCGGTCACGAAACAGCCGCTGGTTGGCGTGATCACCCCTTTCTGGCATTTTTCCGAATGGATGCGTTCCATCCGGAACGTGACCGCCGAACTCGGGGGGCAGGTCCGCTTTGTCGCTTATGCTTCCGACACCGATCCGGCCATCACCGAAGCGTTGAGCGCCAGCTTCGATGTGATTTTCGTGGTTCTGCCGGTGGGACGGCGCAACAGCCGACTGCTCAGCAGGCTGCGCAAGCTCGGCAACAAGGTGGTCATCCTGTTTCACGACATGACCCGGTACGGCCTGCGCTCTTTCATCGGCTCCAATCCGGGCAGCATCCATCTGATTATGCAGAAGCTGGTCGACTGCGGCTGCCGCCGGATCGATGCGCTCGGCAGCGGCAACAGCTCCGACACCGAAAGTTCCGCCCGACTTGAAGCGTGGCGTTCTTTTCTGGACTGCCACGGACTTTCCGGCGAATTTCATGACCCGGGCATCCTCCCCTTCGAGCACCCGGAGCCTAAAATACGCAAACTGGTGCTGGACCTGATCGACGCGGGACGCCTGCCGGAAGCTGTCTTCTGCCTGACGCCCGCCGGAGCCCTGGGCCTTTACCGGGCCTGTTATGAGAGGAACATCCGGATCGGCAAGGATATCTCCGTTTTCTCCTTCGGCGAACAGGAAACCGCGAAATTCATGGCCCCCGCGCTGGCGACCATCGCCAACACCGGCAAACTGGACAATGCGATGCGCGAACTGCTCAGCCAGTATCTTCCCGGAGCCGAACCGGATGACCGTCTGCTGTTCCAACTGACCGACTTTGAAGTTTTCGAAGGTGAATCTTTAATTTCCAACCACAAGGAGATATGATAAAATGAAAAAATTTCACAAACGCACCACGAAAGTAGGAATAATGAAAAATCATTTATTTACATTGATAGAATTGTTAGTAGTAATTGCGATCATCGCGATTCTTGCGTCGATGCTGCTGCCCTCGCTGAACAAAGCCCGGGCGATGGCGATGAAAACCAAATGCACCGGCAACCTGAAACAGATCGGCACCGGCCTGGCGCTGTATGCCGATGACTATCAATATTATCCGCCCAGCAAGCAGGATGGATTCGATCCATGGACAAACCGTAATACCTGGCACTGGCTGGTGATGCCCTATATCGGCATGGATGCCGCCACCCGTCCGGCAGACTGGACCGATCTCGCCAAACGGCGGGAACGCGGCCCGCTGCTCTGTCCTTCCCGACCGCCGATTACCGTCGAAACCCGTGACTGGAACAGTTATTCCATGTTCTGTTTCGGACCGTTGGTTCAGTGGTTCGGCTTCGGCCCCGCGAAATTGACCAAAGGAAAGCAGGAGGAGAGTACGGCCTCTTTTTGTCCCCTGCCGACATCCAAAGCCACGAAACATGGCGGAACCGGTTTCATACCGAAACCATCCACCATCACTTTCATTTCGGAACCGCGTCAAGGGATAGACTCCGCGTTTCAGGGCGGTGTGCAACTGGGCAACGAATTGGGATACATTACGGAAAATAACGGTTTCGAGTTTGCCTACCGCCATAACGCTCGTAAAAACGTGCTCTGGTTCGACCTCCATGTTTCGGATGTCGGTTTGAACCAGATCCACAACAGCGGCTTCCTGAAACAGTAGCCAACTATTATATTTAAGGAAAGGAGCAGAAGATGAAACAGATTCCGGCAATCACCGCGGCGCTGCTGCTTGGAGCGGGTTCGCTCCACGCCGATTTCACCTCCGGCATGCTGGCCCGCTGGACCTTCAACGACACCTCCAGCGAGCAGGCGGCCTTCACCGACGACGTCGGCCAACTTCAATTCAAAAAGGGCGTCTGGGGCAAGGATACGGCTTTTTTGCTCAACCCGGACGGCTCCGTAACCCTCGGCGGCGGCATCTACCTCGTCGCCGACGCGGTCAACTCCCGGTCGGAAAAATTTGCGAGACTGGCCGACGGCGGCACCATCTACTGCCGGATCAAATATCTGGACTACCCGGAACTTTCCTTCCCCTTCGGACTGATGAACAGCGTACAGCCCGCCGACTGGGCGCAGCTGATCTTCGACGGCATCTCCACGCCCAAGGGGATGGCGGTGCGCGCCAAGGGGCCGGAAAAGCTGGAGGCGGGCATGGCTTCCGGCCACCTGCCGACCAGCAAGGACGGCTACTCCGACGTTGCGATCGTCTTCAACGGCAAGACCAGAAAACTTTACCTTTACGTTGACGGCAAATGGGCTGAACGTCACGCGCCGATGACCCGGCTCGACAGCTTTCAAAGCCTGATGCTCGGCCGCCTCAAGCAGAGCAACAGCCAGAAAATGCAGATCGACGAGGTGCGGATCTACGCGACGCCGCTCTCCGCCGAATGGATCGCCGAAATCGAACCTGTGGAGAAAAAATGAAGCACGCTTTCTGCACCGCCGCCTGCTGCGGCCTGCTGCTGAGCCTCGGCGCGGCCGACCGGCTGATCATCGAGGATTTTTCGGACGTCGGGACCTGGCGCGCCTGGTCCCGGCAGAACGTCACGCCCGGCAAATGGTTCGGCGCCGATCTCGTGCTGGGAGCGACTCCCGACGCTTCGCGCGACGACGGCTACGCGGGCAAGCTCCGGTTCGACTTCGCCGATCCGGGCAAAACCGGCTGCATCGAGTACCAGCGCGCCAAGGCGAGCCAGCCGGAGGTGTTCGTCGACGGGGTTGAATTCGACGCCGACGCGCGCGGCATTCCGGGGAAAATCCGGTTTATTCTCGAAGACACCAACGGCAAGCGGTTCGCGACCGAGCCGGTCGAACTCACCGGCAGCGGCTGGAAGCGTTACCGCTCCGAAGCGGGCAGGAAAGCCGAAGAATTCACTCCGCCCTTCAAGCTCTACCGGCTCCGCTTCGAGGCTTCCGGGGTTTCCGGCAACAATTACATCCTGATCGACGATATCGCGCTGACCGGCGGCGTCAGCCGGAAGCGGAAAGTTTCGATCCGCCCGGTGCTCGCGCCGCTCGCGACCGAACCCGGCAAGCCGGGCAAGACCGCCTACCAGCTCCGCAGCGCGTCGGAGCAGCCGATCGAGGGAAAAGTCACCTACCGGCTCTTCAACCGGCACGACAAATGCGTGATGGAGAAAACCCTCCCGGTCAAACTCGCCCCCTTCGGCAGCGCCGTAACGGAGATCGACCTGCCGCCGCTGGCGGAGGGCAGTTACCACGCCTCCTGCGAGTTCGTTTCCGGCAAGATCAGAACCGACTATCCGGACTGGGTCGGCGTGTTCCGTCCCAACAACGGCCGGAACAACGACACGCCGATGTGGTTCGGCATTCAGGACACCGTGATCTGGAACTGCGAAGCCGAAAACGAGCTTCACAACCAGTGGAAGAAGCAGGCCGGTTTCGACATCGAACGCTTCGGCATCACCGGCAACCGCATCGACGACGGAGATGTGAACAACCTCCCGGCAGTGCGGAAGTTCCTCGACTCCTACCGGCAGCTCGGCATGCTCTGCTGTTTCTCCTACACCGAGGGAGTCCCCGCCGTCACCCAGAACACCCCGAAACACCGCGGCGCGCCGACCAATTCGGCACAGTTCCGCAAGCACATGGACAAGGTGTTCGGCTGCATCAGGCCGTTCGAGCCGGTGCGTTACTTCGAGTTCTGGAACGAACCGGACCTCGATTTCTACAACGGCACCATCGACGAGTATCTGACCGCGCTGAAAGTGGTCCACGATTCGCGCAACGCGGTTGCGCCCGGCATTAAAATCACCACCGGCGGCGTGACCATCCTCCACCCCCGCGAGAAGAAAAACTTCTCCCGCGACGTCTACGCCAGAGGCAAAGGGCTGTACGACATCGCCTGCTTCCACGCCCACGGCAGCCTGATGAACTACTCGGAGCGCCAGGAGATGGTCGAAAAGTGGCTCGGCGAAGCCGGCGTCGACCTGCCGGTCTGCAACACCGAAACCGGCGACCGCGCCGGTTACGCGGCGGACACCATCCGCCGTCAGGCGGAAACGCTGGTGCGCAAGATCGTCTACGCCAAGAGCCGCAACACCGAATTCTACATCTGGTTCACGCTTCAGGATTACTGGGATATGGACCCGGAGGCGGACGATTCCTTCGGCCTTGTGACCAGCGACAACCGCCCCAAACCCTCTTTCGTCGCCTATAACGAACTGATCCGCCAGCTCGGCAGCACCGGGCGCGGCGAGCTGTTGAAGAACACCGGCGAACTCGACATCTACCGCTTTTTGAGTTCCGACGGCAAGCGCGAAGTACTGGCGCTCTGGCCGCGCATCGGCGGAACCCGGCACCTCCTGCCGCTGGAGGGCAGCGGCGAGCTTGCGGCCGTCGACCTCTACGGCAGGCCGGTCCCGGCCAAAGTGCAGTACAACTACGCCGCCATTCCGGTGGAGGATGCGATGTATGTGAGCTTCCCCGCCGGAGCCTTCCGGTACGGCTCCGCCGTCGCGGCCCAGAAGCAGACAGTAGGCGGCAGCGCCGGGACCGACGCCCGCGTCGAGCTTACGGTCCGCAACCCGTTCCCGCAGGCGGCGCAGGTCGAATTCGACGGCGGCAGACGCTCTTTGAAAGCCGCCGAAACTGCGACGCTGCCGGTGCGGCTCCCGATTCCAGCCGACGCCCGGAACGGCATTTTCACCACGGAGAAAAAGCTGCGGCTCGCCTCCGGCAATGAAACGCTCGAACTGACCGTCCCGGTCACCGTCAACGTCTCCTATCCCGTCGCCTCCGGCAGGAAACCGGCGCAGGAACTGGTGCTCGACACCCTCGACCGGGTGAACGAAATGAGCTTCGATCCGAACATCCGGCGCTGGATGGGGCCGAAAGACCTCTCCTGCCGCTTCGCGATGACCCGCGAAAACGGCAACCTGAACCTCGACATCCGTGTAACCGACGACCGGCATGTGATGAACAGCACGCCCGACGAAGCCTGGAAAGACGACAGCATTCAGGTCGGTTTCGCGACGCTCGACGGCAAGTTCACCGAAGTGACCCTCTCCGGCAAGGACGGCAAAGGCGCGGTCTACGCCCACCACGCCCCCGACCCGGCCCTCCGCAATGAGTGGAAGGTTCCGGCCAAAGTCACCCGCACCGGCGACGTGACCCATTACGAAGTATCGCTGCCGCTGGCGAAACTCGGCATCCCGGATAAAACCGGAACCCTCTTCCGCTTCTCCTTCCTCGTCAACGAAAACGACGGCAAGGGCCGCATCCGCTGGATCGAATGGATGGGCGGCATCGGCCGCGCCAAAAATCCCGACGAGTTCGGCTGGGGCATCCTGAAATAGGGTATCCGGGATTTCGCCTTCGGCGACCAAGGCGCTTCGCCCTTGGAACCCGACCGGCAAGGTGCCGGTGCCGAATACTTCAGATCCGGGAAAACCGTTCCGGTTTCCCCTCCGGGCGGGGGAGCCCTGATGGAGACAGGCAAGATTGTACAGGAGCGGCACACTGCTCCGGTCGGCACAAAGCCCGCTTTTTTGCGGGCTTTAGGCACTCCCTGCGCCTGCTGCCGCCGGAGGTCACGCGCAGAACCTCCAGATGCTGACCATCTGATGTGAAGTTACTCTCATGGAGGCTGAACTCTCCCCTGCCTTTTATACAGGCAAGGTTCAGTAAGGCTCGTACTCAAAGATATGCTTGCCTGTGATATGGCAATTGTATTGTTGCCTGACCTCGCTTTGCGTATATCGGCAGACAAACTCTTAGCAGCCTCCATCAGGGTATCTTTCTATTACCCGGTCAGCATCTGGCCGTTCCGCGCGTGACCTCCGGCGGCAGCAGGCGCAGGGAGTGCCTGGAGCCTGCAAAAAAGCAGGCTCTGTGCCGACCGGAGCGGTGTGCCGCTCCTGTACAACCTTGCCTGTCTCTACCGGAGCCTCCCCCTCCCGGAGGGAAAGGCATTTCGCCTTTCCCGGCTCTCGTACCCGGCGCCGGCACCTTGCCGGTCGGGGTGCAGGGGCGAAGCGCCCTGCTCGCTCCGACAGGAGCGAAATCCCGATTGGCACAAGCTGGAGTGGTCTATTTTTTCTTGGGTTCGATTTTGTCGAAGCCGCAGAGCGGGCGCAGGACTTCGGGGATGACCACGGAGCCGTCCGCCTGCTGGAAGTTCTCCATGATCGCGATCAGCACGCGGTCAGTCACGGCGGTCGCGCTGATCGTATGCACAAAGTCGCGGGTGTCGCCATCCTTGTAACGGATGTTCAGCCGGCGGCTCTGGAAGCTGGTCAGGTTCGTATTGCTGGTCACCTCGCGGTAACCGCCGAACCCGGCGAACCATGCTTCGATATCATACTTCTTATAGCCGGGCGCGCCGAGGTCGCCGACGCAGACGTTCACCACATGGTACGGGATGCCGAGCTGCTGGAGGATGTACTCCTCGTTCGCGAGACACATCTCGTGGTACTTCACCGAATCCTCCGGCTTGCAGAACACGATCTGCTCGACCTTGTGGAACTGGTGCACGCGGAAAATGCCGCGCGACGCCTTGCCGTAGCTGCCCGCCTCGGTGCGGAAGCAGGGCGTGAAGGCGGTGTAGCAGAGCGGCAGCTCCGCGCCGTCGAGCACGTCGTCGGCATGGTAGCCGACCAGCGTCTGCTCGCTGGTGCCGATCAGCGCGAGGTCCTCACCGACGAGGTTGTAGGTCTGATCCGCGAAAAAGGGCAGATAGCCGGTGCCGAAGAGCGTGCGCTCCTTGGCGAGGCACGGAGTCATGAACATCGTGAAGCCGCGTTCGACCAGCACGCGCTGGACCCAGAAATAGAGCGCCTGCGCGAGCATCGCCCCCTTCCCTTTCCAGTAGTAGAAGCCGGTCGCCGCCACTTTCGCGCCGCGCGGAATATCGAGGATGTCGAGCAGTTCGCCGAGCTCCTGATGGTCGCGGATCTTGAAATCGAACGAAGGAATTTCGCCGACCTTCCTGATCTCGACGTTGCCGGAGTCGTCCAGCCCGTCCGGAACGTCCGGCGCAAGCATGTTCGGCATGCGGATCACCACCTGCCGGATCTTCTCCTGGATTTTGCCGAGCATCTCCTCCTTGGAGGCGAGCACCTCCTTGAGCTGCTTGACCTTGTCGCGGGCGGAGGGATCTTTCGCGCACTCCTTGCTGAGGCGGTTGCGTTCGGCGCGGAGGGCTTCCGCCTCCTGCCCGAGCTGGCGCGCGTCGGCGTCGAGCTTGAGCAATCCGTCGATGTCGATCGGGAAGCCGCGGCGCACGCAGTTGGCGCGCACCGCTTCGCTGTTTTCACGAATCAGTCTGATATCAATCATTTCAGGTTACCTCCTGCGGTTTCAGAAACGCGGCATCGGGAAATCCGCCATGAATTCCTGCACCTCGTTGCCGAGGGCGGCCAGCGCGGCCTCATCCTCGCGCAGCTCGACGCCGCGCTCGATGAAGTCGGCGACCCGGACCATCTCCGCCTCCTTGAGGCCGCGGGTGGTGATCGCCGGGGTGCCGACGCGGATGCCGCTGGTCACGAAGGGTTTCTCGGGATCGAACGGGATCATGTTCTTATTGGCGGTGATATGCGCGATATCCAGCGCGTTCGCCACCGCCTTGCCGGTCGCGTGCTTCGGGCGCAGGTCGATCAGCATCAGGTGGTTGTCGGTGCCGCCGGAAACGATCCGGAAGCCGCGCTTGACCAGCTCCTCCGCCAGCTTGGCCGCATTCAGCTTCACCTGATGCTGATAGGCCTTGAACGCCGGAGTCAGCGCTTCGCCGAAGCAGATCGCCTTGGCCGCGATCACATGCTCAAGCGGCCCGCCCTGCATGCCGGGGAACACCTTGGAGTTGATGCTCTTGAGGTACTCCTCTTTGCAGAGGATCAGGCCGCCGCGCGGCCCGCGCAGGGTCTTGTGGGTGGTCGTAGTGACCACGTCGCAGTACGGCACGGGATTCGGATGTTCGCCCGCCGCGACCAGTCCGGCGATGTGCGCCATGTCCACAAAGAGCTTCGCGCCGACCAAATCGGCGATCGCCCGCAGCCGGGCGAAATCGATCACGCGCGGATAGGCCGAAGCGCCGGCGATGATCATCCTGGGCTTGTTTTCGACCGCGAGGCGTTCGACCTCGTCGTAGTCGATCATTTCGGTTTCGCGGTTCACGCCGTAGGGGACGATATTGTAGAGCATGCCCGAAAAGTTCAGCGGATGGCCGTGGGTCAGGTGGCCGCCGTGGTCGAGGCTCATCGACAGCACGGTGTCGCCCGGCTGGCAGAGGGCCATGTAGACCGCCTGGTTGGCGGAGCTGCCCGCGTGGGGCTGCACGTTGGCCGCTTCCGCGCCGAACAGCTTCTTCACGCGGTCGATCGCGAGCTGTTCGATCTCGTCGACGAATTCGCAGCCGTTGTAGTACCGCTTGCCGGGATAGCCTTCGGCGTACTTGTTGGTCAGCACCGAACCCTGCGCGGCGCGCACCGCGCAGGAGGCGAAGTTTTCGCTGGCGATCAGCTCGATGCCGTCGGCCTGGCGTTTGGCTTCATGGTCGATGATCGCGGCGACCGCCGGGTCGGCGTGACGGACGGCGGCGATGTCGTCGTAGGTGTCGATTTCAACCTTGGCCAGGCGGCGCACATGGCGCTCATCGCCGCTGAACGGAGTCGAGAACCACGCTTCGACCACCGGCTTCATCGCAGCGAAATCGAGGTCGTCGCCGGGCAGCACCAACACGTTCGAACAGTTGTGGACGCGGCTTTTCTTCGCGACTTCGGCATCCCGGGCGATTGCGGCGCGCACGCCGTGGAAGCGGTTCGCGACGATCCCCATGCCGACGCCGGAGCGGCAGACCAGAATCGCGCAGTCGGCTTCACCGCGGGCGACCGCCCGCGCGGCCGGAGCGCCGAAGTCCGGGTAATCATCGCCCTGATTCAGCTCGAAAGGCCCGCAGTCGATCACTTTGCAGCCTTTGGCTTCGAGGAAAGCGGCAAGTTCGGGCTTCTGGGCGAAGCCGCCGTGGTCGGTCGCAATCGCAACCTTCAGGGATTTGCCGTACCAGTCGGTGATTTCAAACATGTTGATGACTCCTTGAAAAATTGTAATGGTATGTTTTATTTTGAATTCATCACGAATGACGCGAGGTTTTCCAGAGCCGGGCGCATCGATTCAAACACCCGGCGGTAATGTTCGACGCTGCCGCCGTAGGGGTCGGGCACGTCGCCGCCGCCGTCGAATTCGAGCAGCAGCCGCACCTTCCCGGCGGAGCTGGGGCAGAGGAGCTGAATATCGGAGGCATGCCCCCGCGTCATCGCGACGATCAGGTCGAAGCCGGCCGCCAGCGAATCGGTGAGGCGCGCGGAACGGAATGTCCCGCCGTCGATGCCGAGTTCGCGCATCACGGCGGCGGCGGGAGCTGAGATGCGGCCTCCGTCCCATGCGCAGGTGCCGGCGGAGCGCACGTCGATGTCGTCGCGACCGGCTTTGCGACAGAGCTCCTCGAAGTAGAGTTCCGCCATCGGGCTGCGGCAACTGTTGCCGGTACAGACGAAAAGAATCCGCATTCAGATGTTCCTCCGAAAAAGCCTGTGATCTCCTGAAAGGGACTAATATACACCGGTTCCGCCGTTTTTTAAAGCCGCCGCGCCGCAAATGGCGAAAATATTTCGGAGGGGCGGTTTGAAATCCGCCGCCGCCGCAGTTATATTCTTCACATCATGAAATACTGCAAACTTGAAATCTACGTTCCCGAAACCCATGCCGAAGCGGTCAGACACGCGATCGCGGGGGCGGGCGCCGGGAAACTCGGCAACTATGACAGCTGCTGCTGGACGACCTCCGGCACCGGCCGCTTCCGGCCATTGGCGGACAGCAAGCCCTTTCTGGGGACGCCCGGCACGGTCGAGGAGGTGCCGGAAATGAAAATCGAAACCCTCTGCGCCGCCGCCGACCTCAGGGCAGTGATCGCGGCCATGCGCGAGGCGCATCCCTACGAAACGCCGGCCTTCCAGTTCTGGCCGGTCGGAATCAGCGAGAAAGAGTTATGAACCAGATGAATTTCTTTATCACCTATCTGTGGAAAGACCCGATGTTCTTTCTGGCCGCAATCATCATCGTGGTGTTTTCGGTCTGCGCCCACGAATTCATGCACGCCTGGATCGCGTTGCTGCAGGGCGACGGCACCGCCGCCGAACGCGGCCACCTGACGATGAGCCCGCTCAAGCAGATGGGGCCGTGGTCGCTGTTCATGCTCGCCTTCATCGGCATCGCGTGGGGACAGGTCCCGGTCGATCCTTCGCGAATGCGCCACCGGTACAGTCACGCATTGGTCGCATTCGCCGGACCTGCGACCAACCTGCTGCTCGGCGTCGCCTTTTCTCTGCTCTGCTTCCTCGCGTTCCGCAACGAGGTCGGCACGGAATTCACCTGGGACATGCTCTACTTCGGCGCGACGATCAACATGGTGCTGTTCCTGCTGAACCTGCTGCCGGTTCCGGGTTTCGACGGCTGGGCGATTCTGGTCACGTTTTTCCCGAAAATCATGCGGATCGACTCCGAAATCGTGAAGGGCAGCTTCTTCGTGATCATCATTCTGGTGTTCATGGGGATCGGCAAACTCTTCGAGTTCGGCCGGATTTCCACAGCCGCGATGCTGTGGTTCTTCCAGGCGATTGCAGACCGGATCGCGGGAGCGTGAAATATGAAAATCATCACCGTGGTCGCCGCCGTGATCCGGCGCGAAGGCAAGGTGTTGCTGGCCAGCCGCCCCGCCTCGAAACCGCCGCTCGGCTGGGAATTTCCCGGCGGCAAGGTGGAGCCGGGCGAAAACTTCAATGCGGCGCTGCGGCGCGAACTGCTTGAGGAGCTGGGCGTCGATTCGGTTCCGGCCGACCGGCTCTACAAGGTGGTCACCCGGAATGCGGAGCGGGAAATCCGCCTCCACTTCATCCGCACGCTGCTGGCGCCGGATGCAAAGATCGTCCCGAAAGAAGGACAGGAGTTCCGCTGGGTGGAATTGAGCGGAGAAGCCCCGGAAGGGCTGCTGGCTCCCGATCTGCCCGTCTGGAATTTTCTGATAAATTTCGGCAGGCCCTGACAATTTTTTAACAATCCGTTGCGTTAATACTGTGAAAAGAATAAGCAAGTGAGTGAAGCGATGCCGGAAACGGAGCTCAGCGATTCGGAATTGATCAAGGCCTTCGGCGAGGGGGACCATGCGGCTTTCGAGACGCTTTATCACCGCTACCGCCGCCAGCTTTACGGGTTCCTGAGCAACCTGATCCCCGGCAATCCGGCCGAGGTGGACGAGGTGTTCGAGGAGACCTGGCTGCGGGTGATCGACAAGTTGCCGAAGTACCGGGACGACGGGAAATTCAGCGCATGGCTGTTCCGGGTGAGCCGGAACCTCTTCATCGACCGGGTCCGGCGCAACCGGCCGCCCGGCAACGGAGTGTTGAACCTCGATGCGGAGGAAGCGCCGGAAATCGCCGGCCCCGCGTCGATGTCGCCGGAGCGGGAGCTGGATTCCGCCGATCTGGAGCGGGTGATCGCCGACGCCGTCGGCAAGCTGCCGCAGGAACAGCGCGAGGTCTTTCTGCTGCGGCAGCAGGAGCTGCCTTTCCGGGACATCGCGGCGATTCAGCAGTGTTCGATCAACACCGTCCTCGGACGGATGCAATATGCGATCAAAAGTTTACGGAAATTGATCCGGGCAGTTGACCATGGAGGTATCATAAAATGAAAAATGAAATGCGGTTTCAAACCCTGATCGCCCGCGATGTGCCGGTCGAACTCGACCGCCGCATTCTGGCCGCGGCGTCGAAGCGCGCCGCGGAGCTTCGTTTCCGCCATGCGAGACGCCGCTGGTTCTGGGCCGGTTCGGCAACGGCGGCGGCCGCCGCGATTCTCGTAATCGCCGGAGCCGTGCTCCTGCTGCCGGAAATGGCGGGCAATACCCGTCCCCCGGCTCCGCGGGCCGACCTGCTCGCGTTGTCGGACTGGACCAGTGTCGAACAGGAAAACTATAACCTCAGCTTCGAGCTTTATTCGGGCCGCCAGGCGGTTTCCGAACTGGCGGAAGCAGGTTCGCTGAAAGGATTCTGACCACCATGAAAAAATGGCTGCTTTTAATCGCGTTCTGCTGCGCCGGACTGATTCCGGCGGGAGCGGAAGAACCGGAGGATGTGCCGCCGCCTCCGCCGCCTCTGAAATCGGAAAAAGAGCGCCGGACATCGTTCGCGATCTGGCGGGCCTTTTCCAGCCTCCCCGAAAAAGAGCGTCGGGAGATGGTCAAATTGCAGCGGACCGATCCGGAAAAATTCCGCAAGGTCATGACTGAAAAAGGCGAAGCCCTGCTGAAAGCCGACCGTGACCGCCTGATCGAGCTGCGCAGCATGGTGGCCGAATACATCTCCACCGCCGATTCCGACCGCCGGGAGGAGTTGTACAAAAAAATCGAAGCCAACGTCCGTTTCGACTACTTCAAGCGGCTGGAGGAAAACCGGCGCCACCTCGAAGAGATGAAACGCCGCGCCAGAGGCCTCGAAGCGGAGCTGAACAAACGCGAAAAAAACGCCGAAGCGGCGATCAAAGCCCGCATCGACGCAATCCTGCGCGGCGATCCCGACCCCGAAGCCCCGCGCCCCCATCCCCGCCGCAAGAAATAGCGGGGAAAGGGATGCCTCCGGCGGGCCGGGGCGCTTCGCCCCCGGCGCCCCCGACCGGCAAGGTGCCGGTGCCGCGTACGGTTTCGAGTTTTTTGCTGCGCAAAAATCTCAAAACCGGGGTTGTAAATAATAAATAATGGGTTGGATTGGGTCTATCGGCGGTACTCCGCACCGGCACGTTGCCGGTCGGGGTCAAGGGACGAAGTGCCCTTGCCGTCGGAGACACTTTGTGCGCTACTGCGCCCAGCTACCGGTGCCTGATTGCAAATCAGGCCGCGTAGCGCACAAGGTCTGCCGACCGACAGGGCGCGCAGACCCGCCTGCCGCGAAGGCGGCATGGCTTCCCCCGGGACTTTGCCTCCGGCGGCCGGGGACGCTTCGCCCCCCGGTCCTCCAGACCGGCAAGGTGCCGGTGCCGCGTACGGTTTCGAGCTTTTTGCTGCGCAAAAAGCTCAAAACCGGGGTTGTAAATAATGGGTTGGATTGGGTCTATCGGCGGTACTCCACGACCGGCAACGTGCCGGTCGTAATCCAACGGCGAAACCGTTGGCCGTCGGAGACACTTTTTACACGTAGCGCCTCCGACGGGCTGAGGTTGGTGCGGATCATCAGGTTGAAACTTTTACCGGGAAATTTTACTTAATGAATATGAAGAAGCTGTTCCTAATTTTTCTTTTTTCTGTGATGCTTTTTCAGACAGGTTGCATCATTGCACCGATGCCTACTTGCTGGTATCCGGAACTATCCGGCCAGTTGACCGATGCCTTGGGTAAACCGCTGGCCGGAGTGGAAATCACATTTTCCTGTTGGGGTATCAAGGAATCGACACAAAAGACGACTACTGCAGAAGATGGTTCATTTACAGTTGGCCCGGCTCGCTTTTGGAGTTATATCATTCATATCGGTTCGCCTTGCTTATATCCCAATCCTCCGCGTCCTGATTCAAATGCACTGTATATGACTTTTTCCACCGGAGACTTTCATGGGGTACTTCTTTGGCACGAATATCGTGACCATCCACCGCTTCCACCGCGTATTTTCGAGTTATGGACAACCCGGACAATGAATGGTCAAAAACAGATATTTGAGCAGGATTATCGGGTTGAACAAATTGACCATCTTACCAAGAGCATTCTGATCAAATCACCCGATATCCATATCCTGTTACATCCAGTCGAGCGGTAATGAATTTTTATTCAAAAATATTCCATTGCGCCCAGCTACCGGTGCCTGATTAAAAATCAGGCCGCGTAGCGCACAAGGTCTGCCGACCGACAGGGCGCGCAGACCCGCCTGCCGCGAAGGCGGCATGGCTTCCCCCGGGACTTTGCCTCCGGCGGCCGGGGACGCTTCGCCCCCCGGTCCCCCAGACCGGCAAGGTGCCGGTGCCGCGTACGGTTTCGAGTTTTTTGCTGCGCAAAAATCTCAAAACCGGGGTTGTAAATAATGGGTTAGATTGGGTCTATCGGCGGTACTCCGCACCGGCACGTTGCCGGTCGTGATCCAACGGCGAAACCGTTGGCCATCGGAGACACTTTTTACACGTAGCGCCTCCGACGGGCTGAGGTTGGTGCGGATCATCAGGTTGAAACTTTTACCGGGAAATTTTACTTAATGAATATGAAGAAGCTGTTCCTG
>NZ_QEKH01000019.1:99694-111284 GCF_003096415.1 Victivallis vadensis
ACACGTAGCGCCTCCGACGGGCTGAGGTTGGTGCGGATCATCAGGTTGAAACTTTTACCGGGAAATTTTACTTAATGAATATGAAGAAGCTGTTCCTGATTTTTCTTTTTTCTGTGATGCTTTTTCAGACAGGTTGCATCATTGCACCAATTCCGACTTGTCGATATCCTGAATTGACCGGTCGATTAACCGATGCTCAGGGCAAACCGCTGGCCGGAGCGAAAATCACGTTTGTCTGTTGGAAAATCAAAGAATTGACGCAAAAGACGATTACCGCTGAAGATGGTTCGTTTTCCATTGGTCCTGTTCGTTTCTGGAGCTATATCGGTTATCTGGGAAGCCCCGGTTTATACCCGGAACCTCCCTGGCCTGATTCAAACGCACTTAGCCTGACTTTTTCCACTCCGAACTTGCAAGGAAGCCTCCTCTGGCATGAGTATCGCGACCATCCGCCGCTTCCACCGCGTATTTTCGAGTTATGGACAACCCGGACAGTGAATGGTCAAAAACAGATATTTGAGCAGGATTACCGGGTTGCGCAAATTGACCATCTTACCAAGAGCATTCTGATCAAATCACCCGATATTCATATCCTGCTGCATCCGGTCGAGCGGTAATGAATTTTTATTCAAAAACATTCCACTTTTCCCATAACCCGCTCCAGTCTATATCCAATAGGGCCGTGTTCACATATCGGTAAAGCGTTATCTTTTCCCCGTAACGAAACCAGGCTCCGGCCCAGTTGATGGTAACTCGACCCCCCAAACGGAAAACTTCTTGGCCGTCTGTTGAAATTTCTTTCACTACTGTGATTTCTACATCAGCAGAATCATCAAATTCTTTATATTTCTTCCGGAAATAGTTTTCAATTTTTTCTTTCTTCCAAGTGTCAGAATTCTTATCCCCGGACAAACGGTTCACATAAGCCAAATGCTTCAATGGAATCACGAAAGTCCCCTGATAACCGCTGTAACACTGCATCATATTTATCCGGGCAAGCTTGTATCGGTATGAATCTAATTTACGCATAATGTCAAATTGCCAATTACGGCTGTCATCAACATTGGTATTCTCCCAGATTCTTCCATCCCTTGAACCATGAGCAAATAAAACCATTCCCCATACTTTCCCCCGTTTTTCAGTTAGAGTTTCAAGCAACTCTTTAAAGGTATTACAGTAGATGACCTTCTGACGCCATGTAAACAAGACGCTTGGCAACCGCCCAAATAAACCGGCCGTTCCCCAGATCGGCTTATCCCAATACCAGGTTCCCCCTTGAAATAAATCCGCGCAGATCCAGATATTCGGAACTCCGATCCGTACTCTGAATCCATCGGCTTCTTCCGTAACACTCAATTCCTGGGCCCAATAATCAAATTCATTTTCATTCAATTCCACTTTTTTCGCCAGAATTTTTCTGGCTCCCCGTGGAATATCAGCCAGAGTAATTCGCTTTTCCCTCACTTTTTTGAGAAGTGCCGGAGTACACTTCCACCCCTTGCAGACCAGAAAGATCAGTTCTTTTGCCCCATATGAAGACTCACTTTCCCATTTCCAGGATTCTTTTTGAGCCGTCAGCCAGATATTTTCAATCCAGACGGATATATCAATCCCATCAGTCTTGGCATCAATTTTCACATCAGATGCCCAATGAGAAAATTCATAAACATCAAGCTGCGCCAAAGAAGCCAAAGCCAGTTTACCCTCTTGCGGAATTGATCTTCTCCAAGGTTTTTCTTCGAGCAGAGAATCAACAATACCCTGTCCATATTTAATGGTGCAGCAATATTTTGTTTTCTCCCGGGAATTACAGGTGTCTTTCTTCCAGTCCCAATTCATTGAAAATCTCCCTGCAGTTTATTGGTTGCCGTTCTGATAACAGGAAAATTTGTCAACCTGTCGAGTTGATGTATGATTCAGTGAACCATCACAAAAAGTTCTCCTTCCGACCTCTTGAAAAAATATGGATGCCGGTGTATATTATTCGGTTCATTATAAGTTTACGACTCAATTACACCAATGTTTTAAGGGAGTTTTTCAAACATGTTCAGTCCATCCGACCTGAAGAAAGGCCTGAAGATCCAGATCGACGGCGCACCGTGGATCATCACCGAGTTCGATTTCTGCAAGCCCGGCAAGGGCACTGCGCTCTACCGCTGCCGCCTGAAAAACATGATCAACGGCTCCGGCATGGAAAAAACCTACCGTCCGACCGATAAAATCGAAAAGCCGGACCTCGAAGAACGTGAAATGTTCTACTCCTATTTCGACGGCCACCACTACATTTTCAGCGATCCGACCACCTATGAAGAGATGGCGGTTTCGGCTGAAACCCTCGGCAATCAGGCCTACTTCCTGATCGAGGACAGCGTCTGCAACTTCGTGCTCTACAACGGCCAGCCGATCGAAATCACGCTGCCGACCTTCATCGAAAAAGAGATCACCGAAACCGAGCCGGGCGTCCGCGGCGACACCGCGACCAACGTGACCAAGCCGGCCAAAATCGACAACGGTTACGAAATTCAGGTTCCGCTTTTCATCAACCAAGGCGATATCGTGAAGATCGACACCCGCACCGGCGCTTATGCCGAACGGGTCAGCAAGGCGCAGAACTGAGTTCTGAGCATTTGCGATAAGAAGGCCGCCGGAATTTTCCGGCGGCTTTTTTCATGGCCCGGCTGGAAAAACAATCGGAGTTGATGTATCTTTTCCGAAAACGGGGAGAACGATGAAACGATTCAACCGGGTATATAAAACCGGTTCCTTTCTGCTGGCCCTCCCGCCGGAGAAAGCTGCCGAATGCCTGCGTCGGGCGGTGAATATTCCCCGGAGTCTGCGGCCGGTCCGGTTCCACGGCACGGTTGACGATCTGGAATTCCGGCTGAAGCCGCCCTGTAACCTGACCGGGACACGGATGCGGAACTCCGCGCGGGCGGAGATTCAGGGCCGGATCGTTCCGGCTCCGGGCGGCTGCCGGGTCGAATATGCGCTCCAAATACCGGGATTGGCCTGGCTGGTGTTGTTCGGATTGTTCGGAATGCTGCTGGCGCTTTTTATCGCCACGCTCTGCTTTTCGCCGCGCCACTGCCCGCTCTGGCTTACGCCGGGCGCGCTGCTGTTGCTGCTGCCGCTGTTCTGGTTCACTCTTGTAAAACTTGCGCAAAATGAACTCCCGGCGATCGAACGGGCGTTTTACAGACTGCTCCTTGCGGCAATCAATGAAACACAGGAGGCGATATGACGGCAAAGCCGGCGGGAAGTCCCCTGTACCATACTTGCCAGCGAATTGAACCGTCACCATTCCTCCGCCCGAGACTTCCGGAGCCGGCGGATCGCTGTCACTTACCGCCATCAGGCAAACGGAACCCTGTATATCGGCAACCGCTTTGTTGCGATTCTCATCTTTGCAAAGCCCGGCCGGGAAACTCCCGTCCATTGAAAGGCAGATAAAAAAGAGTGTTCCGATTCATGCGCTTCATTCCCGGAACGGCTCCGAGCGCGGAGACCAGGTATTTCAGGCTCGAATGGGAACACTTGCATACTGTTTCCACCGGAGAATCCGCAAGCGTTTCTTCCGCTCACTCACCGGCTTTTTTCCCGATTGCCTTTTCGATATCGGTCAAACGGTAAACCAGAGCATATCGGTAAATCCCGGTGTCGTCGTCCAATTCTTTTTCCACCACCCGGTTTCTCAGCCGGAACTGCGGCGGAAGTCGGGGATACTTCTCCCGAAGCAGAGCGGTTGCACGCAGCATGGCGGTCCCTTCCAGATACCTGATCTTCTCCTGATTGGTATCAATCACGACGATCACGAAAACAAGGGTCCCATGCCGGTATGCTCCCTGCGCTGCGGCAGGACTGGAATCATAAATCCTGCGGGCTTCAGCATACTGCTTTTCCGGCGCCGCCTGATATGTCGGCGCAAAGGAAACCGGTTCCGGCAATGCCGCGACACTTCCCGCCGGTTCCGTTTCGGCGACGGTCTCCACATTTCCGACTGATGCCGGGTTTTCCGCAATCCGCCCCGCTCCGGCACAGCCGGCCAGCATGATGCAGCCTGCGGCCAACAACAGAATTTTCATATGTTCCTCCTGAAAAAGGGGAGAAAGAAATTTTTCCTCCCCGTATTTCTTTTACCGGCAACTCAATCAGAAATCATCGCTGACATCGACATCCCCGCCGAAAGTGCCGGAAGTGGACTGCTTCGTTCTGGCGGGGGCATTTGAAGTCCCGCGATTGATGATATTGGTTCCCTTCGCGGGCTTCTTCACAGCCTCGCGCTTCTGCACTTCGCCTTCCACCGCTTTTTTCTGCTGATTGTAACCTTTCTGGAAATCCTCCTTGCGGTTTTCGGAAGCCTTCACCGCAGCCTGATTCGCGGCATCGCGGCCGCGTTCGACCGTCTGGTGGCGGTTGTCCATCACCTTGGTCGCGTAGTTCAGCTTTTCAATCTCCAACGCGGCTTTGGCCGCATTCGGGTTGATGCCGTACACGGCAACGTAAATCGTGGTTCCGGTAATCGGATGCGTCACCTCGTCGCTGAACAGCTTCTGCATACCGCGAATCTTCTTTTTACTGAAAGACTGAGTCAGCTTTTCCGCATAGTTTTCCGCGACGATATCCCGCTGCACCTTGTCGTCGCCGCGACTCTCCAGCGCGGTCTGCGCCAGCTTATAGCTTTCCACGTCGGCCCACAGGCAGAAGGCCGCCATCTGCTGGGCGTACATTTCAGCGATTCCCTTGTTTCTCCGGCGCGCGCTGGAGGCGAGTTCGTCGTCATAGGCGCGGGCCGTCACGCCGAGAAACCAGCGGTTGCCCTGACCGTCGACATATTGGCGCGGTCCGACCATCGTGGCGGGATTCTGGGAATCCAGCCATTTCTGCACGCTCTTTCCATTCGCATTCGGCTTGATGCGGAACTCCTCCCCGGTCACGACCGCCCGGGCGGCACGTTCCATCGCATAGCTCCAGCACAGAATCACGGAAACCTGATACTTGCCGGTGGATTTATCCCAGGACTCGGTCTGCATGATCACCGAAGAACCATAGAGCGGCATTTTGGCCATCGATTCGACGGCACTGTCCTGCCGTTCCCGGACGTCAGCCTGCATCGCCTCGGCCTTTTCCGTCAGCTCAGCATATTTCTTCTGAGCGACCTCAAACTCTTTTCTGGCCTGTTCATACTGTGCCTGCGCCTTCTTATCGCGCGCATCGGCTTCATACTCCTGATCCAGTTTCCTGATCGCGGCGGCCATCAGGTCATTCAAACGGTCACCGAATGTGGTTCCGCGCAGCACGTCGGCTTCCGCCTTGTCCACCTTTTCCAGCATGGAAGCCAGAAGTTCTTTCTGCTGCGCAAGTTCTGTATTCAGTTTTTCACGTTCCGCGCCCAACGCCTTGTTGACGTCGCTGCCCGGCATATTGACCAGATCCATCGCCGACATCTCCTGATTGATGGTCTGGATAATCGCGACTTTCGCCGTCAGGACGGCTTTCTTGGCGGCCATTTCACGCTTGATGAAAAATGAGGCGTCCGTCGCCGGATCGGCAGTCTTGAAGTCAGCCGACTCGATCACGATCGTGCGTTTCTTTGCCTCATCCCAGCCTTCGTCCCATCCCTTTTCCTTGGCGATCCGCTTCAGCACCTGCTGGGCGCTTTTGAATTTCGGTTCCGCCGGAGCCGGTTCTCCCTCCTGCGCTTCACGGACCGCCTCCACGCCGCCATCCGACACTTCCTGCGGCGGCATCTCCGCCGGGGCGGCGGATTCAGCTTCAACCGCCGGAACTTCCTCTCCCGCGGCTTCCTGTGCGAAGCCCTGCAGCGGCATTCCGAGCGCCAGACCGGCGCCGATCAGGGAAACAAACCATTTTCTGTGTTCCATCGTATCTCTCCTTTATCATTGAAAGGTTAATAAGTCAATTGCAGCCGGTTGGTTTCGACTGCGGTAACGGCCGGTATCCAGCTCTTCTGCGGCATCTCTTTCCGCAGCCGGGCTTTCAGGAAATCCGCCAGATCATCCATCTTGCCCTGATAGTCCGCGGTGACGGTGACGGTCTGGGAGACCGCGTCGATCTTCCGGTTCACATTCCCGCAGCCCGGAACCTGTTCCAACACCTTGCAGAACAGCTCCAGAGCCTCCGAATACGCGGTCGAATAGTTGTCGATCACCACCGTGATCTCGCGCCCGGCGGAGGCCATCTGTCCGATCATCCGGTTCAGCTCCCTGTGGAGCGGCTCCCGGATCTGTGCGAACGCCTTCTCCGTCGCGATCTCCTTCTGCCGCTCGCCGGAGGCGTGAAACACCGCCGAACGGCGCGGGTCGTTCTTCTGCGACAGCAGCTCCCGCCCGGTATTCGCGTCGCTGATCCGAATCCACAAACTCAGTTGGACTCCATTCATCCCGCTGGCCGGATGGCGGAGCTGCCGGTAATCCCCCAGCGCATCGATCAGGTAGTCCGCCTTCTTTTCATCGGCGGAAAGTTTCAGTCCGAAGCCGACGAAGAACTTCGCGAACGTCTGGTAAAGCTCCCGGTTGCCGCTCCTGAGGCAGAACAGCGGATCACCGAAGGATTTCAGATAGGCACTGTACGACTCCAGCAGTTTGTCTTTCGCCACCCTGGCGTAAATCGCGGTGCGGTAGCTGCCGTCGCCGGCGCCCTCCTCGATGATCCGGTACTCCTCCACAAAACCGGAGGCGTGAGCGAAAATCCTCGAACGCACTTTTTCATTGTCCTGCACTTGCGTATTCGCCGCGAGCGTAGTCCCGAGCACCTGTTCCACCGCCGACCGCAACGCCGTCTGCAGCGACTGCTGCTTCGCCAGGTCGAGCCGCCCGTCCACGACGTAGGCGACGCCGACGGCGGAAACCGTGCCGGGCGGCAGCTTCGCCATCTGCTCCTGAAGCTCGCGGGACATATCCATCGTGCGGCCGGTCACGAAGCAGATCGCGCTGACCCCCTTCCGGGTTTTCCGGATATCGTACAGCACGACCCCGCGCAGAAACTGGTTCACGTTCACCGAAATCATCGACTCGTGGAACTCTTTGCTCTCCGTCCGGTCATCGATGGTCGTGACCGTGGTTTCGACGCGGTCGCGGGCGGATACCTCCTGCCCGATGAAAGCGGCGATCTCCCGCTTGCCCTGCGCCAGCGCAAGTTCGGAGGCCTCCGCCATCGGGATTTCGCCATCCAGTTCCAGGTCGACCAGCGAAATGATGTATACGCCGAATTTTTCGGACGTGCCGCCCGCACAGGTCTGCCCGTTCTCCCGCATCCGCTCCGCTTTGGCGCGGACGTCGAACGGAACATTCTCCGCGCAGAGCACCGCCCCCGCCAGAAACACTCCCAGCCATGCAGCAAATTTGAACATCAGCGCGCTCTCATGCTTTCATCGAAGCTGTCTTTGTACTGATTTTCCCACTCCGGCGGAGTGGCCAGCCCGATCCCGACCGCATACAGTTTGTTATTCTTCAGCCAGTTGCGGTCCTTGCGGATCTCATCGACAATCGGTTCGGCGTCCTCGTCATCGTCGTTCCACTGCATGATCTTCAGGCTGCTGGTCAGGTCGGAGGGCGACGCGACCGCGCGCGCCACCGGCACGTCAACGCCGGAAACCGACGCGTAAACCGTCATCACCATATCCTTGCCCACACCGTGCTCGAACCCCTTGTCCATGGTCATGCGCGTGCTGAGCATGCCGGTGATCTGCCCGCCGACCGGATAGTAGTTGCCGAGCTTGTTGGCGGCCACCGCGATCGCTTTCATCGCTGCATTGTAGATCGCCTGTTTCTCATCTTCCTCGCTGTAACCGCCGACACGGCGGCCGCCGAGGCCGAATTTGACCGCCCGGGCGGTGCGGCCGGTGGCCTTTTCCGCGAATTTCACTTCGCCGGTACGGATGTCCTCGCAACTGAAATCGCACTCGACTTCGTAGATCAGCAGGTCGTCATATTTGCGTTCCGTCTTTTCCTTGCTGACGGTGATGGAGGCGCTGAGGATCAGATCCATCTCCCGCGAATTCTTGTCGGGCATCTTCGCATCGCCGACATCCGCCAGCGACTGGAACAGCAGCACCCCGCCCCGGTTGTGCGCCGAAAACACCGAAAACCGCTTCAGTTTCGCCATCTCCGTCTGGAGCCGGGTACTCAGGGTCTGCACCACATTCGGCGAAATCTCCCCGGCCTTCACTCCGATGTCGTTGACCGCGACGCCGAGCAGCAGTTTCCGGTAGTTGTTCTTGTTGTAGTTGGCCGGGAGCGCGATCTCCTGATCCTTGACCTGTTCATAGGAATAGGTGGCGTGGGTCGGCTCCAGAGCGATATCGTCGGAGGAACAACCGGCGGCCAGAACCGCCAGCAGACCTCCCAGATAAACCAAACCGTACTTCATACTCGGCCTCTCGTGTGTTCTTGTCATTTTTAACCGTTCTTTATGTTTCTGGCAATGGGAAGGCGTTCCGGAGCGCGGCCGTGCCCCCGCGCCCCGGACAAAGGAAATTACTTCATCCGGCCCTCATCAAGGCTCTGCGCCTGCTCATAGCGGTACTTCAGGAACACCAGCGCCTCGCTGGTGAACTGCGCCTGATCGATCACGTTCATCACGCTTTTCACCTTCATGAGGGTATTCGCGTCGAACCCCTTGAACGAATCCTTCAGCGCAATCGCCTTGTCCACATTGGAGGCGGCCTCGGCGATGAGCGGCGTAAGCTCCGCCAGCTTGTTTTCCGGCTTCAACGCCATCACCGCCTTGTGTCCGGCGATAATGCGCGGATACTCCTGCTCGCTTTCCGGTTTGCCTTCGTCACGCTTTTTCGCTTCGGCAAGAACGACTTCGGAAGCCTGCGCCTCGGTCATGCCCTTATTGTTCCTGACCAGCTCCTCAACCTCGTAGGTATAGCCGATATAGGGACGGTTTTCATTGTTGGCCGTCACGTATTCATCCAGGTACTTGACCGTGGCACCGTAGAGTTTGGCGGTGGTGGCGGAGACAGCGTCGAGGTTCGCATCGCCGGAATTCACCGCGACCGCCGCGGGGCGTTCGGTGCGGAACCGCTCATACTGGGCGTCCCATTCACTGCGCTTGTCGCCGGACACGCATCCGGCGACGAACATGGCAGCGGCGGCAAAAGCTCCGAGTGCAACGAAAGAGTTCTTCATTTTTCTTTTATCCTTTATATACGGTTGGTTGATTCTGTTTCCCGATATTTGGGAATTCCTTTTTCTGTAATTTCCGGTCGAATCCTTTCTGCCATTATCCGCGCAGGCTCTTCATTTCTTACACATGCACGGCAAAAAACAGAAAGAATTCCCACTGTTTTTGCTTATTCCGGTATCATTTCGTAAATTCCGTAAATCCTTCCCTCCCCGGTTATCGTTTGTCGTCGTTCAACTTCATGCAGGTTCGCACCAGCGAATCCCGCTCGTTCAGCAAAGCCAGAAATGCCCGGACATCCGCCTCTCCCCCACTCCGGCGCCCGGCCAGGAACGCTTTCACCTGCTCCTCTTTGCGCGCCAGACGGCACAGCGGATCCTCACGCCAGTGTTCCTCGCGTGCTTTCAGGATCAGGCCGCGCACCATCCGGGAGGTTTCCGCGGTCATCTCGTGCACATTCAGTTCGCCCAGCTTTTCCACAGCTTCGCGGTCAAGCATTTCCTCCGCCCGTTCCGCCCGTGCCAGCAGCGCTTTCACCTGCCCGGAAGTCCGGTTCCGGTACAGCAGTTCAAGTTCCGTAACCGGAAGCGCCCCGCCGGGAAGCGGCTCCGGGAGCGATGCGGCCGCAACGGTGCTTTCCGCGGGCGGAACCGGGACAGCAGCGCTCCGGGCTTCCACCGGCCTTTTCTCCGTTTTCCACGACAGGAAGAACACAGCAGCAGCTGCTGCAGCCGGCAACAGCAGTCCGGCGGCCCACCGCCACGCGCCTCCCCGGCGCCGCGCGACAGTTTCCGCCGGAGCAGTCAGCAGCCGCTTCATCTCCTGCGAGGACTTCACCGTCGAAGGCGAACGGCAGGCCGCCGTATAAGCCCGGATCAGCGGGGCGGCTTCCGAAATCGTGACCGATTGCGGATAGTGCGGATAGTCGCACACGGCACATCCCGTCAGGGCGCAATAGATCACCTTGCCCAGCGCGTACAGGTCATCCTCCCGGTTCGCCGGGCGCTTGCCGGAGAGCAGCTCGCCGGACATGAATCCCGGTGTCCCGACCAGGCTGGCATTCCGCGAATCCGTGGTCAGGCCGATGTCGGCCAGCGTGGCGCGGCCGTCCACCCACAGAATATTGTCCGGCTTGATATCGCGGTGCAGAAGGTTGCGGCGGTGCAGGCAGTCAAGCCCCTCCAGCAGTTCCGCCGCCATTTTGGCGACCTCGCCGGCAGGCAGGGATTTCCGGTGGGCCAGACGCGCCGCCAGCGTGTCGGGTTCGTACCCGCCGCCCGTTCCGGCAAGGTTGTCTGCCGCGTCCATCGTATAGTAAAGGACTCCCTCCGCCTGATCGATATGGTGAATCTGAAGCAGATTGGGATGGCGGCACTCCCGGTAGTTCTTCAATCCCTGCAGTTCCCGTGCGGTGACTTTCGCCGACAGCGGCAGCAGCTTCAACGCCACCTGATGCTGCGTCAGCACGTTACGGGCCAGGAACACCCGGCCGTACGCGCCCTCGCCGCACAGATACAGCAACTGATAAGAGCCGATTCTGTCCCCGACGTCATACTTCATCGCGCAGCAGCTCCAGTTCCGGGTCGGATTCATTCAGTTCAAGGAGAATCTGCCGCAGCGTCTTCAGGCACCGGCTTTTGGCGACGTAGATGCGGTTCGGCGTCATCTCCAGCGCCTCGGCGACCCGCCGCAGCTCCCTCCCCTGCTCGGCGTAAAGCTCGAACGCCTGATAGGTTCCGGCATCGACCCGCGACCGCAGGATCTCCCTGGCCTGTTCGAGCATGAACCGCCGCCAGCGGTCCAGCAGGATCCGGTCCAGCGCGACGTCCGGCGGTTCCTCCACGCCCCGGCACAACTCCTCATCCGCGGCGAACTCCGGCTTCGTCACCATGCGCCGGCGCAGGATGTCCACAATCTTGCCGGAAACGATCCGGCTGAAATAAGTCCTGAATTTCGCGATATTCGGATCGAAGCGGAACGTGGAGGAATTGCGGAAAAAGCGCAGCATCACCTCCTGCACCAGATCGGAACATTCGTCCCCGGAAAGCCCCTTTACGGCCCCCACGTCACGGATGATCTGGTGATACCGCTCGTAAAACTCGCCCCACGAAACCGAATCGCCGTCCCGGAGCTTGTCGATCAGTGTTTTCACCGTGGTCGGATATCTCATGCCGTCCTCCCCCCACCGGAATAAACGAGGAATTCGCCGCCATGCCATGACCGGTGGAATGCCGGCAAGGACAACAGTCGGAAAGGTTGATGGAAAAAGAGGAAAGGGATAGACGGAAATTGCGGAAAACACACGCTGTTTTCCGATAAAAGCAAGCCTTTATTTATAAATAAAGGCTTGCTTGCTTGCTTGCTTGCTTGCTTGCTTGCTTGCTTGCTTGCTTGCTTGCTTGCTTGCTTGCTTGCTTGCTTGCTTGCTTGCTTGCTTGCT
>NZ_QEKH01000020.1 GCF_003096415.1 Victivallis vadensis
TAGATTAACTGCACCGGATACCGCAATTCGGGCGAAAAATTGGCTCCGCCCAGCTCCCGGCTCACGATATAGCCGTTTTCGCTCAGCGAAGCCTTACCCGCCGTCATCGGCGACGAACGAAAGTTCAGTTGTTCCGCTCCATACCCCATCAGGCTCCCCGCCGCCATCGTCAAACCGATGGCCCAACACCGCGCTCTCCGTGTTAAATTCAATTTAACACCTCCCTGTTGGTTTTTCAAGGGCGGAATTTTCCTTTCTCCGCCGGCCACAGTAAGTTATTATGATATAAAATGCACGAAAAAGCAAGAGCGGAATTATATTTTTTTCTAATTTTCTTTCAATTATCACATTGAGAAATAAATGGAAAATAGTTGTAGAATAACTTGATACAGCAATACAGCCGAAAAGACAAGCCCGCGACACTATGGAATCCGTCACCAGCTTTTGCGGTACAGCAGAATCCGCAATACCGTATCTTCCGGCAGTTCAGCGAGCATTACCGGCGTCAATTGATCGATATGGGTTTTACGCAACGGAATCTCTTTTTCCGCCCGCAACTGCTGATCACTCTGCACTGAATAAAAGTGATTGAATATTTCAATGAAACGCAGTTTCGGACAACGCTGCAACGCCCGGAAAAAACGGATATGTTCCGCCAATTCCGGCTCATCCGCACTGCCGCCACCGATCGCGGTACAGCAATCGCAAAATTCCTTGGTCAGCCGGAACGGCACCACTTTCTCCCGCTGGAGCGGCGCCAGAATGTCATCCGTTTCGATCTCATACGGCCGGTTAAATTCCCGGCAGACCTGAAAAAAATCTTCCCGCCATCCCTCTGGATTGATGTAGCCGGTCAGGATATTGCACATGTTGCCCCTCAAAAAATTCTGCGCGCGGACGGCCCCGTTGCGGAAAACCGTTCGCTGTACTCATCGAATTTCTTCATCACCCGTTCGACATGGCGGATGATGACCTGCGCTTTGCAGTAGCCGTGGCGGCTCTGTTTGTAATAGCTTTCGTGCTCCAGGAACTGAATCGACTCCTCGACGTTGCCGCGCCATTTGTCCGGCGAAAGCTCCAGCGTCTTCGCCAGCTTGCGCGCGTCGATCAGGTGGCCGTAACCGCCGTTGTAGGCCGCCAGCGCAAACTGCAGCCGGTCGCGCTCCGTCAGGTTCCCGGGAATCCGGTCGCACAGCGAACGCAGGAACTTCACCCCGGTCGCGATGTTTTCCTCCGGATCGAACGGTTTCGCACAGCGCATCTCTTCCGCCGTATCCGGCATCAGCTGCATCAGCCCCATGCCGCCGTCCGCGGTCCGGCACTCCGCGTCGAACCGGCTTTCCACCGCGATCATCGCCGCGATCAGCCGCCAGTCAAAATCGTACCGGGCAGCGTATTTCCGGATCAATTCATCGTACTGGCTGAGCCGCTCACCCTCTTCCTCCGGCGGCAGTTCATGCAGCGTCAGCCGCACCGGCTCCGGGGGCGGTTCCGCCGCCGGGCGCTTCCATACGACCAGCCCCCCGCCCGCCGCCAGCGCGGCCAGCAGAATCCCCCCGCATACGGCCCGCCCCAAACGCATCAGCTCTCCTCCCCGTCCTCCGGGCCGATCACGGCGGTGAATCCCTTCCAGTCGGCGGCATCCTCCGCTTTCTCCGGCTGCGGATCGAACTGCCGCAACTCCTCCAGATAGTGCCGGTAGTAGTGCAGATAGAAGGCCAGCGCCCGTGAAAAGTTGCTCCCGACCAGCCCGTTCAGGAACAGCTTGGTGATACTCTTCTCGCGATACAGGATCTCCTGCGTTTTCAGGAACACACCGCGCTCCTCCGGCGTCGCCCGCTCCATCAGTTCGCGCATCGCGGTGACCGCCTGCGGCTGGCGCATCCAGATGTACATCATATCCAGTGCGTTGATATAGAACAGATTCACCAGATTGCTCCGCTTCAGCCCCGAAAGGCGGACAAAGGATTTATGCCCCTTGAGCAGCTCCGGCAGGTTCTTTTCCGGCAGCAGCAGTTCCAGTTTCGCGGTCAGCGCGTAGAGTTCGCGCAGCTTGCAGCCGAAATCCCGCAGCCGCGCCGCGATATTGCGCTTCCGGTCGGCCAGCGATTCGATCACGCCCCCGATCACATCCGAAGCCAGTTTCGACACGATCGCCGCCCACTGCTGCAGAATCCCCTCGATTCCCGGCACCTGCAGCAGGCTCAATACTCCGCCGAAAATCGAGTTGAACACCAGCGCCAGCGGAATCGACAGCGGCGCGCGCAGCCAGTTCCCGATCACCGCCGACTTCGGGAACGCCCGCAGCAGGTTGTGCCCGGTGATGTAGAAACCGTTTGCCAGCGCAATGCCGGAGAACACCAGCACCGGCTGCTCCTCGGCAGTCCACCCCAGCCCCCGCTGCAGCAGCACGGTCTTGACCAGGTAATCCAGCACCGGCACCGAAAGCCCGGTGTAAAACAAGGAGTCCGCGACCCGCTGCCACGACACGAAATCATTCCATTTCAGCAGCGGCGAACTGCGGAAACCGCCTCCCGCCCAGACCAGCTGGATGATGTTCCGCACACAGGTGATCCCGAGCCAGATCACCGCGCCGAACCACATCAGGAACCACCAGTCCGAGTTGTAATAGAAGGTGAAAAACGCCGCCAGGAAGCCGGTCAGCACCTTCAGGAAGATTTTCAGGTTGCTGTTCAAATACCGCCAGCATTCGCCGAGCGATTCGACCGGCTGCAGCAGCCTGCTTCCGGCGGGCGGCACGTAGAAGCCGCCCAGCGTCGCCAGATTGCCCGGCCCCCGGTCGATCGACTGCGCCGGGTCGGGGCACTGCCACTCGATCTTCACATAGGAGCCGAATCCGAACCGCCTCGCCAGCCGCCCGCCGAAGCCGGGCGTGTTTTTCGGCAGGTAGCTCAACACCTTATAAACCTCGGAATGAACCTGAAGCAGCGAAAGTTCCGGCAAACGCTTCTGCACGATCATCCGCCGCACCGGTGTTGTCAGCGTATCGACGACCACCATCCCCATCCCGTGCACCTGCGGCGACGGACGGCTCGCCGAATCGCTGCCGATCGACACCGTCAGCGGAGTCCGCGCGTAGAAAGTCAGGAAATTCGACATGTCGCGCAGGATATGGCCGAGCCGTTCGAGCCGGTCCGCCCGGTCGCGCGCGCCTCCCGCCTTCACCCGCTCCATCGCCAGCCGGATCAGGTTCTTGAGCTTCACCACATTGCCGGAATTCAGCGCGTGGCGCAGGGAATTGATCACCGAATCGTCCGGCCGCTCTCCCGCCGAATCATCCTTCAGGTTGAAGATTTCCAACGTGGTCAGGTCGCCCCGGCAGTCGTACAGGATTTCGATCGCGTCCTCCAGCCGCAGGCCGGTCAGGTTCAGCGTCATCCGGAAGCCGGAAGCGACCTTGTGCAGTTCATTGACCAGCTCGGCGGGCGAAAGCCGGTTCAGCTCCGGGAGCGCCGCCGAATCCGCCGGAGGCAGGTTCCACAGCGACCGGTCCACATAGCGCCCCGAAAGCAGTTCGGCGGAGAGCTTGCCCAACATCGAATTGAGCTCCTGCCGGCGCAGTTCGGCGGCGTGTTTGAGTTTTTCCCTGCCGTCCATCCGGTCCAGTTCCGCCTGCAGCAGCGCCCGCACCCGGTTGTTCAGCAGCTCGCCGATGTGCTCCAGAGAGGGCTGGCCGTAGCGGACCGAAATCAGGAACTCCTCCTCCGTCACCGGCGGCATTTCAATGCCGTAATATTTGTTCAGCTCCCTGCGGCCATGTTCGTTGAACCGTTTCAGGGTCTCCAGCACGATCTTGCGCCGGTAGTTGGCGGCTTTGCGGCAGCGGCGCACGAACTCCTGCGTCCGGGGCCGGTCCAGGAATTTCAGGTAATCCGCCACGCCGGAGAAACCGCACGGAGTCCAGATCAGTTCCGCGAAGCGCCCCCGGAACAACGAGCGGAACTCCACGCCGATGCGGGCCTCCATCTTCATGATTCCGGCAGCACGCATCACCTCCTCGGCAGCGTCGCGCGGCACATAGTTGTAGTAGATCACCTGAACCTGAACGATCCCCTTGATCCACGCATCCATGATCAGATGGGCCGGAGACTTGCGCCCCTTGGTATTCGCATCGTGCACATGCTGGTCGAACGCCACCGGAATCCAATGCTCCGGCATCTCCACAAGCCGGTAGCGGCGCAGCAGCTTGCGGATGAACAGCGGATTGCCAAGCATCGCCGAGCGCAGGTCGTGCGCCAGACGCAGCCGCCGCAGCCAATCCCCCCGCAGCCGGATCAACTCCTTGATGATCTGCAGAATCACCCGAGCGGTATTGTAACGCAGCGGCACATCCAGCCCTTCGAGCAATTCGTCGCGCAGCGCCTGAAGCGCGGCCAGCCGCCGCTCCATCGCCTCGGAACCGGCTTCAAACGTATCCAGCAGGTTCATCATCGTACGGACCAGTCGGAGCGACTGAGGCTCGGCCAGCTCCCGGATCCCGCGCGGATGCAATTCGGGAGCGAACACCGGCAGTCTGCCGCGCCCATCCGCCACCGCCTGCGCCGCATCGATGCCGCGCACCAGCTCATAATCCGCACGGTCAAACAGAAAACCCTGATAAAATCTCTTGAACGCCAACTTGCCGCCTCACTCTCCAGTAAACTTATATGGAAACAAACATATCACAAAGTTCCGATTTTACAAGTTTTCCGCAGGAGTTTGAGGCAACGCACCATGCCCTTCTGGATTGCACGGGCGGGCAGGTACCACCGCCAAGTACGCACGCCAATGCCCCTCCGGGGGGCGTACGGCGGCAAGGTGCCGCTGCCGGGTGCGCGCTCCACCCCTTCCGGGGTCGCGCGGCGGCTAACTCTTGCAAAGCATTGGTTGGTCTGCATAACCACTTACGCGGCGCACAACAAGCGCGGTCAGCGCCGCGAACGAATGTGAGGGAATTACTTGCCTCCGGCAAGTAACGAGGAACGGTAGTGACGAAGCCGAACGTAGTGAGCGAAGCCCCCCTGGCGTAGTGAGCGCAGCGAACGTTGAAGGGTTGGCCGCCGCAGGCGGACAAGTAAGCGGCGAAGCCGCGCCCGCGAGCGGAAGTGCTCCGCAAGTCAACGTGAGTTCAAATCCGGACGGGGAGGTCCGGAGGGCGCTACCGGGCCCTCCGGAGCCATCCGCAGGCCAGAGGCGCGGTGCTCACTACCCTCCGGGCACCCTGCCTGTTCTTGCGCTCAAAAGTTGTTACCCTCCGGGCAGCTCTGCCTGTTTCTAACGCAATGCAAAGCCAACCATAAAACCCACGCGCGACTGGAGTGCGGAGATGAATCTCCGCACTCCAAAGACGCTTCGCGTCGCGGGAGCAAGCCCAAAGGCGACGTACTCCAAAGACGCTTCGCGTCGCGGGAGCAAGCCCAAAGGCGATGTACTCCAAAGACGCTTCGCGTCGCGGCCGCGCAACTTAGCGCAGGCCGACGGCGCGGCGGACTTTGTCCATGGTCTTTTCGGCTTCGGCGCCGGCTTTTTCGGCACCCTTCGCCAGAACGCTCCAGACATAGTCGAGATTCTGTTCCAATTCGGCACGGCGCTGGCGCATCGGCTCGAAGTAGGCCCAGAGTTTGTCGAAAAGCGCCAGCTTGGCGTGGCCGTAACCGTAACCGCCGGCACGGTAACGCGCTTTCATCTCTTCGAGTTCTTCCGGGGTTGCGACCAGCTTGTAGAGGGCGACCACATTGCAATTATCCGGGTCTTTCGGTTCTTCCAGAGCCTTGCAGTCGGTGACCACATTCATGATCGCCTTCTTGATCTCCTTCTCTTTGCCGAAGATCGGGATGGTGTTGTTGTAGCTTTTGGACATCTTCTGGCCGTCGGTGCCCGGCACGATCGCGACCTCCTCCGGGATCAGCTCTTCCGGAATCGTAAAGACTTCGCCGTACTGATTGTTGAATTTGATCGCGATGTCTCGGGTGATTTCGAGGTGCTGCTTCTGATCCTTGCCGACCGGCACCAGATTGCTCTGGTAGATCAGGATGTCCGAGGCCATCAGCACCGGATAGGAGAAGAGGCCGTTGTTCGGCGCGAACCCCTTTGCGATCTTGTCCTTGTAGCTGTGGGCGCGCTCCAGCAGGCCCACCGGCGTCACGTTGTTCAGGATCCAGGTCAGCTCGCAGACCTGCGGCACGTCGGACTGGCGGAACAGGATCGCCTTCTCCGGATCGACGCCGCAGGAAAGATAATTCAGCGTCAGCTCCAGCACGTTTTTGCGGAGCTGCTCCGGCTCCGGAGCGGTGGTCAGCGAGTGATAGTCCGCGAGGAAAATAAAGGTTTCCCCCTTGTCCTGGATGTTGATGATCTGCCGCATCGCGCCGAAATAGTTGCCGATGTGCGGAGTACCAGAAGGCTGGATTCCGGTCAGGATTCTCATGGTAACGATTCTTTCACTCCTTAAAGTTTCCGCGAGGTCGCGCCGTCGCCGATCGCACAGATGATGTATTCCGCGTCGATGCCGGTGCGCGCCTTGAATCCGGCCTGCACCCGCTTCGCGTACTCCTCCGCGCCGTCGGTGGCGACGAGGTGGATCGTGATGCCGCCGAAGCCGCCGCCGGAAAGACGCGCGCCGAGGCCGCCCGGAACCGATTTCGCCAGTTCCACCAGATAGTCCAGCTCCTCGGTGCTGTTCTCAAAGTTGACCCGGCTGGATTCGTGCGAATCGAACCAGAGCCGGCCGAACCCCTTCACATCGTTGTGCTCAAGCATCCGCACCGCTTCGATCACGCGGGTGCATTCGCCGACCACGTGCAGCGCGCGGCGGTATTCACGCTCGGTCAGCGCCGACTTCGCGGCGGCGAGCTGTTCGAGCGACACGTCGCGCAGGGTCTTTACATCGGGATAGATCTGCGCGAGCTTCTCCGCCGCCGCTTCGCAATCCTGACGGCGGACGTTGTACTCGGAGTCGACCAGATTATGCTTGACCATCGAGTTGATCACCACGATCGAATACCCCGCCGGAAGCGGCACGGTGCGCAACACTTCGACCGAACGGAAATCGGTCAGGATCATCGAATCCTTTTTGCCGAAGATCGAGCTGAACTGGTCGAGCAGGCCGCTCTTGAGGCCCATGTAGTGGTTTTCGACGCCCTGCCCGACGCGGGCCCAGTCGGCGTTGGAAAGCTCGATGCCGAAAGCCTCACGCATCGCAAAGCCGGCCGCGGTTTCGAAAGCGGCGCTGCTGGACATCCCCGCCGACAGCGGCACGCTGCTCTCCATGCCGGCGTCGAATGCGCCGACTTCGATGCCGCGCTTGCGCAGCTCGACGATCACGCCCTTCACGTAGTTGGCCCAGTCGCGCGGAATCGCCTTGTCGATATCGTCGAGATCGAATTCACGAACGCTGCCGTCGCGGAAATCTTTGACCCGGCAGTGCTTGCCTTCGACCGGACGCAGCGCGAAGCGGGTATCCTGCTCGACCGCGCACGAAAGCACGAAGCCCTGATTGTAGTCGGTGTGGTTGCCGAGGATTTCCAGACGGCCGGGGGCGCGGGCCGCCACCGTCGGGGCGGCGCCGTAGAACTTCGTGAAATCGTTGATCAGTTTTTCCATGTTTCTTTCGCTCCTTGCAATTTTGTATATGTGATAGTAAAGACTGTTACAAACCGTAAAGCGCCGACTCGCCCGCGAACCGGATCAGGCGCAATCCGAGGCGGCGGCCCGTCTCCTCGGCCCACTCGCGCGACACCTCGCCCGGACAGACGCAGACCAGCAGTTTCTCCGGCGAAGCATCCTGCCGGAACTTCTCCAGCCCTCCCGCCAGCGGTTCCGCGCCGGCCAGGTAGAAGGTCAGCAGCTGCGTCGCATCCGCCAGCCGGAACGCCCCGTCCGGGCCGACCGGATAAACGCGCTTTCCCCGGAAACTCCCCGGCTGCTCCGCCGACAGCAGCACATCGCGCTGCCGGTCCAGCTTCACGATCCGGCGGATCGATTTTCCCTCGCCGGCGACGATCCAGACCGTCGCGGCCAGCACCAGCGCCGCCTGAAGCGCAGCCACCACGGCTCCGGCCGAAACCCGGCGGAACCGCCCCGCCAGTTGCGGACGGACCGCCTCCGGCGACGCCTCCAGCCAGATTCGCACCAGCACCCCGGCCAGCACCGCCATCGGCAGGAACGCCGGGTAAATATACCACGGCAACTTCACGCGCGCAATCGAATAGACCGCAATCGGCGCCAGAAATCCGAGCCAGCCCAGCAGCGCCAGCGGCCGCAGCTCTTCGCGGATCGCCTTCCAGCGGAAGAACAGCGCGTACACGCCCCCCGCCAGCAGCACGATCACCGCCGGGACCAGCGTCAGGTCGCGCCCCATCCGGCGCAGATAGTAGTACCACGGCGAAGCGCCGTGCTCCGCCGCCGAGGTGTCGGCGACCCGCCCCAGCAGATCGAGCTGAACCATCGTTTCAAAGAATTTCGTGCCGTCCGCGCCGTAACGGGCCGCGCCCCACGCCAGAATCGGCAGCAATCCGGCCGCGACGGAGGCCGCCAGCACTTTCCAATTGTACCGTTTGAACCAGACGATCACCCAGACCAGCGCAATCAATCCCGGGACCGCGACGTGAAAGCTCTTGCATAAGAATGCGCAGCCGCCCGCGAACGCGGCTGCCGCCAGCAGCCACGGCCGCTTCCATGACCACCACAGCCCCCAGAAAAACAGCATGAAAAACAGCATATAGGCCGCATCCGCATCCGCATTGCGGAAGGAGTGCGAGAAAACCGCCGGATTCACCGTCAGGAATCCGAGCGTGACCAGCGCCGCCGCCCATCCGGCCGCCCGCCGCACCGCCTCAAAGGAGATTCCGGCGATCAGCACCAGCGCGAGCGCCTGAAAGAAGCGCATTCCGAAGAGGTTGAAGCCGAAAAGCCTGAATCCGGCCGCCGACGGCCAAAACGCCAGCACCGGCTTCACGTTCCAGTAATCCGGCTCGAAGCGGAAGGTATTGACCAGCAGATTGCCGCCGTTGAGCATCTCCCACGCGCTGATCGCGTGGCGCGCCTCGTCCCAGTTGCGGATTTCGGCGGCGCCCAGCCCGGCGAAGGCGTTGAAAAGCAGGGCCGCGGCCAGCAGCGCCAACGCCGCCCATGCCGCCGTCTTTCTCCACTTTTCCGGGATCACATGAAGCAGATTCGGGAAATGCACTGGTCAAAACTCTCCTGTCCGCTCAGAATGTCGATCTGGATGCGCAGATAATAGATCGGCACGTCGCACCGCTCCAGCTTAGGAATGCGCACCGCGTCCTTTTCGGTCGTCACGATGAACTCGGCTCCGGCCGCCTTCGCCTGATTCACGAAGTCGATGATCTCCTGCTGGGTGTAGCGGTGATGGTCCGCATAATGGTCGCGCAGCACCAGCTCCGCGCCGAGCTGTTCGAGAAACCCCTCGAAGCTGGCGGGGGCGGCGATCGCCGACAGCGCCGCCACTTTCGCCCCCTTGAGTTTCTCCAGCGGTTCGCGCCGCCCGCCCGAAAAAAGCTCGACCAGATACTGCGGCCGGTGGGTACACTCGATGATCTCCGCCCGCCGGGTGTGGCGGCGCAGGAAGTTCTTCAGGTGGCGCAGCTTGTGGCTGCCGTCGGACTTGGTCAGGAAGATGTAGTCCGCCCGCCGGATATTCTTGATCGGCTCGCGCAGGATGCCGCGCGGCAATACATGCCCGTTGCCGAAAGGATCGGTCGAATCGACCAGCACGATATTGATGTGCGGCTTCAGCATCAGGTACTGGAAGCCGTCGTCGAGGATGATCACATCGGTCTGGTAGCGGTCCACCGCGTAGATGCCGGACTTCACCCGGTCCTTGTCCACCAGCACCGCGACGTCGCGCAAATTGGAGGCGAGCATATAGGGTTCGTCGCCCGCATAGTCCGACTCCAGCAGCAGGTCCTTGCCGTCGGAAACCACCTTGGGCGGAATCTCGATCTTCTGCGACTGGAACATGTGCATCAGTTTGTAGCCAAGCGACCGCTTCTTGCTGCGGTAGCCGCGCGACAGGATCGCGACCCGCCGCCCCTGCGAACTGAGCGTGCGCGCGAACACCTCGACCACCGGGGTCTTGCCGGTGCCGCCGCAGGAGAGGTTGCCGATGCTGACCACCAGGCAGCCGAGGGCGTGGTTGCGGATCACGCGCTTGTCGTACATCCAGATCCGGAACTGGATCGCCATGCGGTAGAAGCGCGACGCGATGAACAGCACGTCGGTCAGCACCCGGTCGTACCAGTTGCGCCGCCGCCCGGCCATCAGGTCGAGAAAATACTGCTCGAAATCTTCCGCTTTAAATTTGAAACGAGAATGCATAAAGCTCCACCGCGTTGACGATCATCCTATAAATTAATGCCGAATCCCCACCGGTTCAAGTTGCGGCGGGGAAATATTGGCATTATATTACACACAAAGCAAGAAAAACAACCCGAACCGCCTGCCGGAATCATGAAAATTTCTCTGGAACAACACCTGCGCGACTATGCCGCCTCCTTTTATAACGGACAGCCGGAAAACGACCGGAACATCCGGCTCAAGATCGACCACACCTTCCGCGTCCGCGATGAAGCCCGGCGCATCGCGGCGGCGGAGCTTCCCGATCCGGCGGAACGCTCCCTCGCGGAACGGGCCGCGCTGCTGCACGACCTGAGCCGCTTCGAACAGTTCGCCCGTTTCGGCACTTTCAAGGACGCGGCCAGCTTCGACCACGGCGACCGCTCCGCCGAACTCGCCGCCGAACAGCATCTGCTCGACGACCTCGACGAAGCCGCGCAAGCCGACGTGCTCGACGCGATCCGCAGCCACAACAAGCTCGCGATTCCCGGCACGCTTTCGGAGCGCGGCACGGTATTGGCACAAGTGGTGCGCGACGCCGACAAGATCGACATCATGCCGATCCTGTTCGACTACCTGAAGCACCCGACCAACAAGTCGGTGGTGCTCAACCTCGCCGCTTCGCCGGAGATCACCCCGGCGGTGTGGGACGACCTCGCCGCGCAGCGCACTCCGCCCCACGCGGAACTCCGGACCGTCGCCGATTTCGTCAGCGCCAAGCTGAACTGGGTCTACGACCTGAACTATCCGACCTCGCGCCGGATTTTCCGCGAACGCGGCTATCTGGAAACGCTGAAGGATTTCCTGCCGCATACGCAGCAGGTGGAGACTCTCTATCGGGCCGCAAGCGCCCGGCTGGCACAGTGAAAGGAAATTGCATGAACATTCTGACCGCAAAATGGCCGTTCTACGTGAGCGGGCCGCTGCTGGCGCTCCTGCTGGCGGGTTCGCTCTGCCTTTTCGGGGACCCGGTCGGCCTGACCGCCGCGATGACCGCGATGACCGAATACTGCGACAGCGCGGTGGCCGGCCAGAGCCTGCCGGACGCCCCGGCGATGGACTGGCAGCTGGCGATGCTCTTCGGACTCTTTTTCGGAGCGCTGATCGCGGCGGCCTCCGGCGGCAATTTCAAGCTGGAATTCTTCGATGAAGAGTCCGGCAGCTTCACCGTCAAAACCCTGCGCACCGTCCTCGGCGGCGTCGCGGGCGGATTTCTGGTGATGCTCGGCGTGCAGCTTGCGGGCGATACGGTCTGGGGACAGTGGGGCTCCGCGATCCAGCTCTCCAGCGGGGCGTGGATCTTTCTGGTCGGCATGGTATTGACCGGTTCAACGCTGGCGATCCTGCTGGAACGGCGCGGCGAATCCGGCGGCGGGAAAACAGCCGCCCCTGCCAAAGGCGGAAAACGGAGGAAGAAATAATGGCCCCGATCGAACTTTCCGGCAACTGGAAGCTGGCCGCAGCGGTGCTCGTCGGCCTCGCCCTCGGCTTCACCCTCGTGAAGTCCGACCTGATCTGGCAGAAAACCGTCCGGTCGGCGCTTCAGCTCCGCAACGGCCGGATCATCAAAAGCGTACTGTTGGCGCTGGCGCTCGGTGTCGTATTCGTCTTTCTCGCCTCGCGGGCGGGATTGCTGCCGAAGGCGCTGGTCCATCCCGCGTTCCTGTGGTCCGCGTTGCTCGGCGGCGCACTGACCGGCGCGGGGCTGGTGATTTCGTCGCTGACGCCGACTACCGCGGTCGCGTCGCTGGCAGCGGGACGGCTGCGGGCGGTCTGGGTGCTGCTCGGAATGGCGCTGGCGATCCCGGCGGTGAAATCCGTTTCCGGCTTCCTGTCGGACACGCTGTACCGCTGGGACATGGCGCTTGACCGCCCCGCCCTCCCCGACGCGTTTTTCTCCGCCGCCAATCCCGGGCTCTATCTGACGGCGGTATTGCTGGCGCTGCTGCTTTTGGTGCACTTCACCATCGGCGATCCCGAGGAGTAGCGGCGGCCGCCGGCCAATGCAATATCAAAAAAGGCACACAAGGAGGGCGATCCCATGCAGTACACCAACCATTACGATTCTCCGCTCGGCGGCATCCTGCTCGCCTGCGACGAAACCGGCCTGACCGGGCTGTGGTTCGATGAGCAGAAATATTTTGCCGCCGGCCTCATCCCGGAACACGCGGAGAAACCCCATCCGCATTTTGAACAGGCGAAACGCTGGCTGGACATCTACTTTTCAGGCCGAGAACCGGATTTCAGGCCGCCGCTGCATCTGATCGGCTCTCCCTTCCGGCTTGCCGTCTGGGAGATTCTGCTCCGGATTCCCTACGGTTCGGTAATCACCTACGGGGAAATCTCGCAGATGATCGCCGGACAGCGCGGCCTCGCCCGGATGTCCGCGCAGGCGGTCGGCGGCGCGGTCGGGCACAATGAGATTTCCATTATCGTGCCCTGCCACCGGGTAGTCGGCACGAACGGCAGCCTGACCGGCTATGCCGGAGGGATTTCCAAGAAAGTGAAGTTACTCACGCTGGAAAAGGCGGATATGACCAAGCTGTTCATCCCGCTCAAAGGCACCGCGCTCTAGCTCACTGCCGGGGAGTGAAGCGCAGCAACTGCGGTTTCAGCGGCGCGAGAGTGAGCTGCGGCTCGAACTCCCGTTCGCGGATCAGGTCCCGGAACGTGCCGTTTCCCTCAAGCCGGAGCCGGCGCGGTTCAAAGTTGTAGTTTACGACATTCACCAGCCACGAACCGGTTCCATCCGGCACCATGCGGAAGAACACTCCGTCGTTTCCCTTTTCATGATCGACCTTCACCGCTGCCGGAAGCGCCTTCACGCTGCGGAGAATCTGAGCGGTCAGCGCTTCGGGCGTGAATGGCGCCGCCGGTTCCGTCCGGAAGCCGGCGGGAATGTCCTGTCCGTATTCATCCTGCGTCAGGCTGTTCCCGGCGACGGCGATCCGTCCTCCAGCCTCCGTGAATTTCCGCATTCCGTCCCGCGCCGCACGGGAGACATTCGGAGCGCCGGCAACATAGAGCAGCCGCACTTTGCCGAACTCCCCGCCCGCCAGCTGCCGCTCCGACAGAAAGCGCACCCGGTAACCGGTAAAACAGAGCGCCGTGTAAAGCCGGTCGACCTCTCCCCGGTAGGAACCCGGAGAAAGGATCGTCGCCGTCGGCGAATAGAGAATCGCGACTTCCGGCTCGTAATCCATGAATTTGCGGATCTCCGGCGCCAGCCGGACTCCGTCGAGGCCGGCAAGCGCATGGGCGATCACGTTTCCAGGCCGCAGAAAGATATTGCCGCCGAAATCACTCGCCGGATTCTTCCTGATGAAATCGTAATCGATATCCGCCCAGACCCAGGTGCAGAGCGTGCTCGCTCCGGTGATGAACTGCTGGAAATTGGCCGTATAGATATGATCGTTCGGAACCGGCCGGGTCTCCCGGTCCGGGATGATGTGATTTTCGGTATTGGCCACCGAAACGGATTTCGCGGAAATCTGCATTTCATGGGTCATCGCCGTCACGTTCCAGTCGGCGGCGTAGCGGCCGCGCCGGTAGAAGTAGTTGTCATTCCCGTTGTAGTCGGAGAAATCACTCATCAGCTCCGGGTCCACCCCCGTCACATACTCAAACGGCGAGCTGAACACCATGATCTTGGCATGGACGGGAACATCGGGCAATTCTTTTTTGACCAGCTCCGCCAGCATCCGGTGCCAGCCGGTGAAGGTCTCGCGTGAGAACGTGTAAAATTCATACAGCGAAGCCGGATCGTTGTCCCGAACCGCCTTCAGCATTTCATCGTAACTGCCGAAGTTCCGGCCGGCAGTGCGGTTAAACCCTGCCGGCGAACCGTGTCTGCGTTCGATATACTCCCGGAAACGCGCTGCCGAATAAGAATTGTCGGGATGACAGTTGGAATAGACCGGCTCATTGGAAAGGCAAATGCTGTGCAGCGCACCCAGATAAGGGCTTTGCCGGAGCTTTTCAAACAGTGTCGTGATATACCGCCGCATCATCTTCTGCGCTTCGGGATGAGTCACCTCGTACTTCAGGAAGCCGGAGGAGGCGGCCATCTCCGGGCATTGATCCAGCAGCCATTGCGGACAGTAATGCGGCGAGATCAGAAGCGCGATCTTCACATCGCTCCGATACGCCTTTTCCAGCAGAGGCAGCAGCCGTTCCTCCACCGCCGCCGAGACCGTCCCCGCCGCAGGGAACAGATGCCGCGGCCCGATCTCGACCTGAACGACGTTCCCGCCGATTTTCGGGAAAAGCGCGATGTCCCGGTCGATGTCGTTGAAGTGCCCGTAACCGGAAAAGATCACCGGACGGCGTTCCCGGCGGCCGTTTTCGCTGACGGCATCAGCGACCGGCCAGCCTTTCTCAAGGACAACCGGGCCGCTTTTGAACTTCCACGCCACCGGCAGGCTGCCGCCTCCTTTCAGGAATGAAAGTTGCTCCGCAAGAGCGGCGAGACTCTCCTCAAGCTCCCGGTGAACCATCGCGGCCTGCCGGGCGTAGTACTCCTTTTCCCCGTCGTTCCGGGCAAGCTCAAGCCGCCTGCGCAGGCGCGGCAGCCATCGTTCCAGAACCCGCAGCGGCACGGAAACGTATTCCGACCAGGCGCTTTCCCCATAATAACGGGAAAATTCCCGCCGCAGCCGCTCCGTTTCCGCGCAGAATGCCGCCACCGCTTCACACTGCTGTTCGTAAAGATCGATCCGCGAACCGGCGTACTTCGCCACCGGGACACCGTTGATTTTGAATTCGGCGGTATAGCTTCCGCGCGCCAGCCCGTCAAGCGGCAGGACTGCCGGGAAAAACACCAGTTCCCCCTTCCGGGCTTCCGGCACCATCCCCAGCTCGCGCGAACTCTTTTTCCCGTCGGCTCCGGTCAGCTCCGCAGCGATCCTCACATCCCCCGCCAGATTGGAACACAGCAGGCTTCCCCGTTGCAGCCCGGCGGAGGAATCGGCGGGAAAAGCCGCCCAGCACACCGGTTCGCCGGTATCGAGCAGCGCCTGCACATACCAGTCGGAATATTTCGCATCATGCAGTCCGGGCGTCAGGAAATGGACCGTCCGCTCTCCCTTTCCGGCCGAATCGTTGACCGCGACGGTAAAGCCGAATTTCCCGCTCTGCCGGAGTCCGCCCAGCAGTTTCCAGCTCAGGCGGGCGGCGACGAAATACCCGGCCGGAGTGCGCACGCCGTGCGCCTGCACCAGCTCCTCCGGCAATTCGCCGCCGTAAGGATCACTCCCCGCATCCCAGCACCAGTTGCGCACCCGGCCATCCGCGCCGACCGAAAAGCCGAGTTCCAGATCGGTTTCCGCCGGAGCGTGAAGGCGGCGCGCGCCGCGGTCGATGCGGAGCTGGACGCAGTCCTCCTTCCACATAGCCTCCCCGCTGCCGGGGCGGGAAGTGCGGTCAGTGACGGCAGCGAGAAAAATCAGGCCGTCGGAATCAAATGCGAGCGCGGTTTTCGCGGCAAACCCCGTCTTTTCCGCAGCCGTTCCCTGTGTATGGTCCGCATCGGCGGGAATCCTCATCGTGTGCATTCCCGCCGGAATCCCATTCAATTCCGCAAACTCCCCGGAGAAGGCTCCGGCCAGAGTGATCCCGTGCCGCTGCCAGGAAGCCTGCGGCAGGCTCCACTGTTCCAGCGGAGTGACGGAAAGATCATCCAGCCATGCGCCGTCGGTCCGGTCTTCGGAAATGATGACCAGAGGAGTGCTTCCATCCCGCCCGACCTCATCCGAAGCCAGCCGGAAACGCAGTTCGTACACCCGCCACACTCCGTCCAGCGGCTGAACCGACAGCCGATGGGCCCATTTGGAACCGACCGCAACCGTCACCCCCTGCCCCGAACCTCGCGCCCGGAGCCTGAGCAAATAGTCGACCTCGGGCGACAGCTTCACCGTCTGCGCAAGCGCGCCGAAGGTATGCGGCTTGCGAGGCGTTTCGTTGACGATATGAAGCGCCCCCGCACCGTCGGCGGCTATTTTGACCTTCGCGCCGCCGGAGACGCGGAACGACCAGCCGGCCGGACTCTCCCCGGCTTTTCCGTTGAAGGAACCGTTCGCGACCAGAGTTTTCTCCGCCGGAACGATATCGACCTTGTCGATGTCCAGTTCCCCGCAGACTCCCTCGACGATCAGGCGGACGCCGCAGCTCTCCCGCCCCTCCATCCGATCCGCCGGAATCCGCAGCGGCACGCGGAATTCGCGCCACTCCTCCGTGACGCCCGTGACCGGATGGCGGATCAACCACCCTTTGCCGAATGCCCAGCCGACATGGCCGACATTGCGGCCCCGCGCCGAAAAGACGAACACGTAATCCGTATCCGGCTTCAGCTTCACGGTCTGGGAGAGGAGGCCGAATGTATGGGGAATTTTCCGTTCCATGCGGCTGACGACCCGCAGGCACTTTTCCCCGTCGGCTCCCGGCGCCGAGGAGAAAACCGTGACCGGGGCGTCGTTGCTCCGCGTAAACGTCCAGTTCTCCGGCACTCCGTTGCCCCCGAAACTCTCAAAGGAGCCGTTCCGCACCGGCCCGGCGACGGCCGGCAATAACACGCATACCGCCGCGGCGGTCAAAAATCTCTTCATGGAAATCCGTCTCCTCCCGCAATCACATTTCATCGAGCAATTCAAGTTTTTCCTGCAAGTTATTGCCGCTCCGGTAGACATTCAGCCCGGCCCGGCCGCAGGAACCGTTGGCCCGCACCACCGTGATGCCGCCGCTGTGGGCAGGAGGCATCGGAAAACGGCCCATGTCGATTCCGGCCCGCAGAATCGTCTCGCCCGTCACGCAGTAGGAGAGCACCTCCCCTTTCAGGCGGCTGAAAGGCTTGTTGAAGCTCGGCACGCCCTGACAGCCGAGATCGGAGGAGTCGCGGATGTAAACGTAATCCGAAAAATTGGGGTTGTCCGTCCAGCCGCCGGTCGGCGAAGCAGGGCAGCGCAGGATTTTCGGGCGGTCGATGATCGTATCCCGGACGCGTTTGGTGTAGTCGAACGGCCCTTTTCCGCCCAGGTATCCCCCGGCAGTCAGCAGCCCGAAGCCGATATTGGGATAGGCCAATCCCCCTTCCGACAGCGAACGCGGTTCCCCGCCCGACGCATCGCCGCCGGTCACCGAATTGAAATGGCCCGGCAGCCTGTCGTTAAAATCATTCACATAAAGCTGAAGCCCGGTGGAAATCTGCTTCTGGTTTCCGACGCAGTTGATCTCCTGCGCCTTGCTTCTGGCCTTGTTCAGCGCCGGCAGCAGCATCGCCGCCAGAATCGCGATAATGGCTATCACTACGAGCAGTTCAATAAGAGTGAACTGCCTTACATGGCGGTATGCGGGGGGCGTGTCCGCCGCCCCCCGCGCCCCCTGCGTCCGGCAAGGTGCCGGTGCCGGGTACAGGACGGTCGACAGGCGGAGCAGCGGTCGGACGGCGGGGAAAGAAGATCCGCAATAACGTGAAGTTGTCTTCCCGCTTTTCTGCGGAAAAACAACTTCACGTTTTTGCTCCGACTTGCCGCTTGCAGAGCATTGGCAAAGGCGTGAGAGCTTGCCGAAAATAAGAGAGATGTCGGGGAAATTTGGTACGGGGAGAGACGCGGCGCGAACCGCCGCTTTCTCTCCCCCGAACCCCTCTCTTTTACGCAGAGCGGCATCCGTGGCCTGATTGTATATTTTACAAGTTATGTTCACGAGCAGCTCAATAAGGGTGAACGATCGGGCGTACCGGGCAAAACAAGCCGGACGGCAGGAGTTTTCATGCGGGGAAATTCTCATTTTTCAATCCTTTCAACTGACATGAAGTTGGAGACAACAGAGTTTGTTTTCGGCCAATCCGCTGGAATCCCGGCGCCGCAGCCGCCTGGTGCGGGGGGCGCCGGATTCTCCATTCATCGCCGGTTAGTTCAATTCGCCCAGCACCACCTGCCACGGGGCAAGACGGAAATTTGTTTTCACTCCTTCCGGCGTCAGCGACGCGGCATCGGTCATCGCACCGGGCTTGCCGGAGGCATCCCGCCACTGAAGCTCCGCCGTCGGTTCGTCGGAGAGGTTCACGGCGGCGACGATCCGGCGCCCGTCCCGCACCGCACTGCGGAAGAACACGTTCAGCGCCGGCTTGCCGTCGGCGGCAGTGAGAGTGACCGCCGGTTTCACCGCGAACTTCTCCAACTGCCGCGCCACTTTGCCCGCTTCAGCGTCGGCAATCGCCAACCGTTCGACCGATACGGCGGTGTCGTCGAAAATCGCGGTGTCGCGCTTCTTTCCGTAGGGTGTCAGCTCCGGGAGACCGCCGACCGCCAGCACGCCGCGGTTATCGTGAAATCCCTGCTGCATAAAGACCTCCAACCCGGCATACGCCTCATCCGGCAGATAGCGCACATCCGGCAGGATCAGGACTTTCAACTCCGGGAACCGTTCCGCCAGTTCGCCCGACGCCAGCACCTGATCGGGAATCACCACCGGCTGAAGGCCGGCTGCGGAAACCGCCGCGAAGGTCCGGTTCAAGGTTTCGATCGACTCCTGATTCCAGAGCAGATTGGCGCGGGAGTACAGAATGCCGACCTCCGGCTCCACCCCGGAAATCGCGGCGACGTCGGGAGCGAGGCGCATCAGGTCCAGCCCGGTGCGCACGTACTCCTCAGTGGCGCGGGGACGATAGCGGAAAAGGCCGATGAAAAGCGAATTGCGGTTGCTCCCGTCCCAATCCCAGTTCCACGCGACCGAACCGTTCAGCCCGGTCAGCGCGTCGGTGAAGAACGCAGCCCGCACGAATCCCGCCGGAACCGGATCGACGTTGCGGTCGCGCAGCAGGTGGTGTTCCGAATTGATCAGCGGAGCCTTGCGGGCGCCGAGCAGCAGCGAACGCGCCACCATCTGGTGCAGGAAGGAGTCCGCCCCCGGCCGGGTGCCGCCGTCGAAGCCGTTCAGTTCACCATTGCGGGTGAAGTAGTACACATCGACGCCCTGTATCAGGTCATACTGCTTGAAGTTGCGCTGGATCATCTTGGTCCCCTGCGGCTTGCCGGGCAGGTACTCCCGTGTCATTTTGCCGAGGCTCCCGATCCAGCCGGCCAGCCGGGCGGCGTTGAAATCGGTCCAGTCGTAGAGCCGCGGATCGAATGCGAACGGCACCCGGGGCGGCGCGAGCACCGGCTTGACCGCCTTGAAATCTGCGTACTCCGTGCCCCACTTCCGGTTCAGGCCGTCGATGGTGCGGTATTTCTCCGTCAGGTACTCCTGCCACAGCCGGGGCGTATCGACATCCTTGTGCCACAGGAACGCCACCGGTTCGTTGGTCACGCTGACCGACCAGAGCGCCGGCTGCGAAGCCAGCAATGGCAGAAACTTCCCGTAACACTTCCGCATCAGCTCCTGCGTGGCGGGGCGGTTCAGCCCCACGCGCAGGAAGCCGCCGAGATGGACCTTCGCATCGGGATTCTTATCGAAAAACCATTGGGGCAGGTAGTGCGGCGAAATCAGCAGATCCATCAGGATGCCGTACTTTTCCGCCTTGCCCGTCAGAGTGCGGAATTCCCGCTCCCGGCGGTCGTCGTAACGGTTCTCCTCCGGGTAGACGTGGCTCGGCCCGACCTCGGCCTGTATGTAGTTGATGCCGAGTTCCCCCAGGAAGTCGAGGTCGCTCCACATCCCCCGGAACGCGCCGAAACCGAACAGATAGACCGGCCTCTCCTCGGTCTTTCCATCCGGCCAGACCACGTTCTGCACCAGTTTCGCGCCGTCGATGCGCGGATATTCCCCCTTTTTCCGCACCGGAACCGGCACAGCGGACGCTTTTCCGGCGGCGATCGCCTGAAGCCGCCGGGTCTCCGCCGCGGCCATCTCCTCGACCTCCCGGCGCGCCGGTTCCCGCAGTTCCGGCACGTTGTTATAGAAACTGCCCTCAAGTTGCGACTGAAAGCGGTTGATCAGCAAATGGCGCATCTTGCCGTAGGCGTCGAGCTTCTTCTCCTCCAGAAACGGCTTCACCTCTTTGCGGTATGCGTCGAGCGCGTCCCCGGCCATCAGCGGCAGCGACGCCAGCGCGGCGGTAAGCAGCAGAATATGTTTCATCGTTTGTCTCCTGTATGTCAATCGATATTGATTCTGGTCGAATCGGTCACGGAAGTGCGCCTGCCGAATTCATAAACATTGAAGTTGGCGGGAAAATTGCCGGTCTGGACCCGGCCGTCCGCGAACAGCACATTCAGCGAACAGGCCGCGTTGTCGAACTTCAATCCGTTGTGAAGCCAGCGCCAGCCGCCCTTGTAGACCATGTGGTCGCTCATCAGGCCGGTGACCGGAGTCTTCCCCGCCTTGCGCGGCTTGTACTTCTTCGGCGGGCCGAAAGAGCCGAAATAGGCGTAGCCGATCCCGTTCGCCTGCCGCATATCCGCCGAATCCAGATGCTCCCAATCCCAGCCGCCCCGGCTCAGCAGCCCCGTTTCCAGCGGGCAGTAAATGATGCCGCGCGTGATGAAGTAAGGTTTGGTGATCCGCAGGAACGGCGCGGCATTCTGGCGGCTCCAGATGTATTCGTAGCCTTTGGCCTCCTTCCAGACATCGGCGGGCAGGCCGTTGTTCGGAAAATAGTCGCTGAAATCCCCCGCATACATCGTCAGCACGTTTCCCCACGATTTCAGGTTGTTCACGCACTGGATCATCTTCGCTTTTTCCCGCGCCTTATTCAGCGCCGGCAGCAGCATCGAGGCGAGAATCGCAATAATTGCGATCACTACGAGCAGCTCAATTAAAGTAAATTTTTTCATACCCCAATCCTTTCAATGTTACGGTTTCATGCCCATCAGCAGGATGCACGTTCGATCAATTCCATCGGCAGTCGCAGGTGGACGGCAGTATTCAACTCGCCTTTCACCAGCCCGTGCAGCAGCTTCGCGGCCTGGTAGCCGATCTGTTCACGGGCGCTCCGGATCGTGGTCAGCGGCGGTTCAAGGCGCTGCGCCATCGGCAGGTCGCCGAAGCCGATCAGCACCACATCTTTGCCGATTTCGAGCTTCAACCGCGCCGCCGCCCGGTAGACCCCCTGCGCCATGTAATCGTTCATGCAGAACAAACTGACCGGAGTTTCCACCTGCTTCAGGAACGCCCGCGCCATATCCGCCGGCCGCTCCAGCTTGCTCTCCATCGGCCACGACTCCGGGTTGCTGCCGTAGGCCTCGAAATCGACCGTGTAGGCTGCGACCTCCTCATCGAACCCCGCCTCGGTCATCGCCCGGCAATACGCATTGTAACGGTCGACCGAGCTGGAAGTTTCGCCGCGCGGGCCGAAAAAATAGACCGGGCGATTGTACTTTTCGATCAGGCGGCTGACCGCGACGAAAGCGCCGCTGTAATCGTCGCCGCAGACGCTGCTGCACTGTACGCCGGGCAATTCGCTCAGCGTCGCCACCGCCACGCCGGAATCCATCAGTTTGTTGATCACATCCACATACTCCTCCATAAAGTAAGGGAGCACGAAAATCCCCTGAATCCCGAGTGCGGCGGCATGTTCCAGAGTCCGCAGCATCGGCCCGTGCCCGGTCGGGCTGGTCAGCAATTGCAGCTTCATGTCGTGTTCGGCAACGTATTGCTTCAGTCCGGTGGTCACACTCGAAATCATCGCATCCGGGTAAGCCGCGTAGGCGAATGCCAGAGTGATCTGTTCCGGCGCAGAGTGTTCCGCCTCAACCTCGCGCAGTTTCTCCGGGTTTACCTGAAGCCGCTGGTTTCCGCACCGGGTCAGTACGCCGTCGTCCACCAGGTTGCCGATGATCCGCCGGATCGTGTGGCGGCTGGAGGAGTAATATTCGGCCAGCCGCTGTTCCGACGGCAGAAAGGTTTCGCCGCGAAAACGTCCGCCGGCCAAATCGGCCAGCACCACTTCCGCGACCCGGCTGCTTTTGCTGTGATATTTCATTCGGGCATCTCCTGAATCCTGTATTGATTTCGCTTTTATTATGGACCGGATTTCACCAAACTCCAAATCATAAAAGCGCAATTTGCGGATAAAGCAGAAAAAATCATAAATTTCGTACCGAATTTCGTACCAAACAAAATACAACATCATTCAAAAACATACCGCAAATACAACAAAAAAGCCGCGGATTTTCGCCGCGGCCATCAGGACCGGTCCGTTATTGCTTCTCTTTCAGTACGTATTTCATCTTTTCCCGGTCAAACGCCAGCTTCTCCTTGTTTGCAGTCACATAGTTCAACATTTCAGCCGGATTGTAAGCCCGCCCCAGCAATACGGAAAGCGGAGCGGCCATCTGTTCGCGCATATATCCCAACTCTCTCTCCCGTGAGGTCAACAAACTGAGCAAAGCCGTCAGAGCTTCGATATTCCCCTGCTCCGCGGCATACAAGGCATACCGGCTCCGGGAATGCACCTGATCAAACTGATGACTCTCCCACGCCTGTCTGGTGATATCAGCCTGGTCGATGTCCGGAAAATGCCGGATGGAACGGTACATTTCGCTGGTATTCGGATAGGTGATAAAAAGATCCACCACCTCCTCGCGTTCTTCCGGCGTGCGGGCGATCTGAGCAATGACGGTCTCCATCTTCTCCCGCCAGAAAATATCCCCCCTGCCCTTCTTGAACAGTTCAATGATTTTCGGCCTCGCCTCGGCGACCCAGCCGTTTTCGACCACCAGCTTGGCCAACGCGCCGTCGCCGGCATCCAGGTTCTCAATGATCAACTGCTTGTCGGAAGGCAGGATCAACTTCGGCAATGCGTAACCGAAATGATAATAGCTCCGCTGCGACAGGTAAGGCAGCAGAATCTTCAGATGCCCCGGACCGATTTTTTCGAGCATCGCCACCTGCGGATCCTCCGGCTTGAACGAATTCTGATCTTTTGTCGCCTCCAGAATCGCCCCCACATATGCCCGTATCTCGGCATCGGTCGGTTTATCCGGCAACGGTTTGATCTTCGCCAGCACTTCCGGATCGGCCACCCGCTCGACAAACCCGTCGGAACGCGCTTTCGGCTTCACCAGAAGCTTATCCAACTTCCCGTCCATCTTTTGCAGGCTCTGCTTCAAGGTTGCAATCTCCTCCGAAAGCCGTTTCAGCTCCGGTGACGGTTCCGGTTCCACGCTGGAACATCCGGCCAGCAACAGGCTTCCGGCCGCCAACATCACCCCATACCTCATTTTCCCTCCTCCCGTTTCAATACATAGCGCCTTTCAACGGCATCGAACCTCAGTCCGGCCCGGTTTGCCATCACATATTCCAGCATCGCCGCCGAATCGAACGGCATGTGCAGCAGCCGCGTCAGTTCTTCGCGCGCAAACTCCCCGCCGACAAAATCCAGCATACAATGATACTTTTCTTCCTCCTTCAACAGATAAATCAAAGAATCGACCCGTCCGTAACGCGCCGCATGGAACTCGAAAACCGCACGGGAAAAGGACATCTCATCCCGATGGTTGTCGCACGCTTTCCAGATGATCTCCTTCGCGTCGCCCTCCGGAAAACCTTCCATGGCGGGAAACATCTTTCCGGTCATCGGGCTTTCCAGAAAAACCGCCGTCAGTTCGGCCCGTTCCTCTGGTGTGCGGCCGATCTGCCCCACCGCCTCCGGCACCCGTTCCGCCCCGTTCGCCCCGCCGTTTTTCAACAACTGCACGATTTCGGGATCCGGCGCAATAAGTCAACCTGCGGGTCTTGGGAACCGAATACACGCTGCCCCCGGCTTGCCTCTTCAATTTCCGCCAGATATTCACTGATCTGCCGATCGGTCGGCTTCTCCGGCAGAACGCTGATCCCCGACAATTTTTTCAGGTCAGGATTCGGCAGATATGGAGATGACCTTCTCCAATTCTCACGGCTCCCTGCCGGCCCTCCGGTACAACCTGCCAGCACACTGAGCACGGCCACGACGGCCAACTCCGCGATTTTCATCTTTCCACCCCAACTGCCAATGGTATGATCTTTGCAATACATTATACCACAAATCAACATGGATGACAACAGCGGGAGCGATTATTTATTCATAATTCTCCGGCAGTTCCCGGAGAATTGCGCGGATTCTTCCTGCCACCGAAACTTCAAAGCTGATCAATGACGGTCTGAATCAACCGATTATCTGCCGGCCTGAGATGCATACCCAGCATTACCCGGCATTATTTCGACAGCGAACGGTGGTAGTTCAGGATGCCCTCGGCGAGGCCGCGGGCGAGCTTTTCGATGTAGGCGGCGCTGCCGAGGTTGCGCTCTTCGGCGGCGTTCGAGATGAAACCGATTTCGACCAGTGCTCCGGGGCAGCGGATATCGCGCAGCACCTGAAAGCGCGCCCGCTTCACCCCGCGGTCCGCCGCTTTGGTCCGGGAAAGCATCGAACGCTGCAGGTTCCACGCGAGGATGATGTTATTGGAATCATACCGGTTGCCGTTATAGGTGCGCGCATCCGCCTTGGTGCTGTTGCTGGACGGTGCTCCTGCCGGAGTCATGCAGTAAGTCTCGATCCCGGAAACCGAGCGATCCCCGGCTGAATTCACGTGCAGCGAAATAAACAGGTCCGATCTGGTCGACGCCTGAAGCGCCGCCCGCCGCTCCAGCGACAGGAACACATCGGAATTGCGGCTCATCACCACCTTGTACCCGCAGCTGCGCAGGATCGCGGCCAACCGCCGCCCCAGCCGGAGCGTGATGTTTTTCTCCTGTGAAAACTTCCCCGCCGCCCCCTGGTCTTTGCCGCCATGCCCGCAATCGAGGAAAATCGTGCCGACCGGATGCTTATAAGCTCTTTTCGATCCGAGCAGCGGCGTGAAGGTCTTGGTGTAGTCGGTCCGGCTCACATAAGTCGCGCCGCCCTTCATGACCGGAGAAAAGCACTGGTTGACCCGCACGCCGTTCAGGAACATATAACGCTTGTCCGGGTAAAGCACCATGCGGCTGCCGTTCCCGGTCACGTCGTAACGCCCCTTGCCCACGCGCAACTGCAACCCGAACTGCCGGGTCATGTCGTACAAATTGGAATACGCCCGCCCGTATGCCCAGGCGGTACGGATGCTAGGAGCAGCGGCGGCCAGTTCCGCCCCCGCGGCCAGAACCAATAAAACCCATGTGAGAAAAATCCGGAATCGCTTCATCACTCGTCAACGCTTCTCCAGCCGCACCGTGTTGATATGGTCCTCAACCGGCGGGTACATCGCGTTAAGATCGGGCGCGATCGGCACGCTTTCACGCAGCGAACCGGTCACGAAAGCCTTGGCTTCGCACACCGCCTGCTTCCACGGCATCTCCAGCGCGAACCCGGCGGCCAGCGCGGAAGAGAGCGTGCAGCCGGTTCCGTGAGAGGCCCCGTTTTCCGGAACCCTCGGCGCGCTCAGAGTGTAAATTTTCCCCTCGCGGCACACGAAGTCGGTCACGAATTTCCCGGAGAGGGCGTGGCCGGTTTTCAGCAAAACCGCCGCTCCCCAGCGGTCGAAACACTCCTTCGCGGCGTCGGCGAACTGGTCGGCGGTTTTCAGCTCGCGCCCCAGCAGCAGCTCGGCCTCCGGCAGATTCGGAGTGATCCACGCCGCCACCGGCAGCAGCAGCTCGCGCACCTTCGCAACCGCCTCCTTTTCCAGCAGCGCCGCCCCCGAAGTGGAGACCATCACCGGGTCGCAGACCAGCATCAGCCTGCGCTGCTTCACCACCTCCGCGACCGCCTCGACGATCGCCGCGTTGAACAGCATGCCGCTCTTTACCGCCCGCACCGGAATCCGGTCCAGCACGGTCTCGATCTGGCAGCGGACCCCTTCGGCGGGAATCGCGTCGATCCGCCGGACTTCCGCGGGATTCTGGCTGGTCACGGCGGTCAGCGCCGCGCAGCCGTAGACGCCATAGGCGTTGAAGGTGCGCAGGTCCGCCTCAATCCCCGCGCCGCCGCCGGAATCGCTGCCGGCGACGGTCATCGCGGCCGGGTATAATTCGGTTTTCGGATTATTTTTGCTCATGATTTGTCTTTGTCGGTTTTCCGTATTATATTCTGTTTTAAACTACATCGCAAAACAGAAAAAAACAACCCGAAAACCGATGAATATTTCCGGTATCCTGAAAAAGAGTCTCGCGTCAGCGCTGCTGGCGGCCGGGTTTTCCCTTGCCGCCGCAAGCAGTATTTTCACCGCGGACCAGGTGGAACTCATTCCCGACCGGGTCGGCAGCGACGCCAACGACACCGTCGAGGAGCTTAAGATGCTGGACCGCCAGCTCTGCGCCCTGCTGCGGGTCGGCAACCGGCGCAGCCCGATCCTGTGCCGGATCGCCTTCAGCGATAAAGTCCCGGAGGGCGAAGTCCTCCTCAAAAGCGCCAAAAACATCTGGACGATCGAATTCAACGACCGCACCCCGGAGTGGCAAAGGTCGTTCTCCATGCGCGGCCGCATTCTCGGCTGGCTGCTGGCGGCCAAACTCAACAACCGTTCGCTGGCCGCCTGGCCGGAACGCTTCCCCGCGTGGGTTGTCGCGGGCATCGATGCGCGCATCGAAGGGAGCCGCACCGCGGAGCGTTTCCTGCGCCGCAACCGCCAGCTGCCGCTGCTCCGGGCGCTGCTCGCCTGCGGTAAATTTCCTGATTTTCAGCAGACGATGCAGATGAATCCGGCCGAACTCTCCGAATCCGGGCTGGTCTGGTATCGCGAACTCTGCCGGGTGCTGGTCGATTCGGCCTCCACGTCGAGCACGCCGGTCGACAATGCTTTTCTGGACTACCTGGTGCTGACGGCCGCCGGAACCGCGGAGCCGGAACATGTGTTCCGCTCGACGCTGGGCCGTCTGTGGCTCTCCGCCGCCGAACGCTCCCCGCTGCCCGGCAAGCTGGAGACGGAGGGGTGGAAAGAACTCGGCGCCGACGCGAAAATCCAACGCTATTTGGAATACTCCGCCGAACGGCTCGCCTGGCATGAATTTTCTCCCCGCCCGGCGGAACTCACTCAGAAACAGCTCAATGAAATCCTGCAGGCCGATCTGCCGGAACTTGACGCCAACGGCGAACCGACCGGCAAGCGGCTCCGGGTCGACTATGCAGAACTGCCCGAGCTGGTGATACAGCGCCCCGACGCCTACCAGCTGCTCCGCGACGAGTCGCTTCGGCTCCGCAGCATCGTCGAAGGCAACGGCCTCGACTTCAGCCGGCTGCTGCGCGATCTCGACCTCAAGCTGCTGGCACTGCCGATCACCCGGGTGGAACCGCACGATCCGGCTCCCGCCGAGGAGTTCCGGCACGCGTTGCGGATGCTGCGCGAATCGGTGGAGCGCCGCGCCGGAATCGAACGATATCTGGAAGAGTTTGAACGCAGTGCGGAGTCGCCGTTCCGCTTTTACGAAAGCCGCATCCGCGAAGCCTCCCGTCCCGACGATTTCCTGATCGAACGGGCGCGGAAGTTCCTGGAACGGACCGAAGCGCTCTATCTGCAGGAGTAGATTTGCCGGTCCGGGACTGGCAAACCACCGCAGACAATGCTATATTAACGACTTGGCGAATCTTCCGACAGGGAAAGGGAACAGGTTCGCCGGGAAACAAAGGAACAATACAGGGAAACGTATGGAAAACATCTCGATGCTGAAGCCGCTCCTGAAACGCGGCAGCGAATTTCTCGGAGTCGAATATCCGATCATCTGCGGCGCCATGACCTGGGTTTCGGAGCCTAAACTGGTCTCCGCCGTCGCCAACGCCGGAGCTTTCGCCTGCCTCGCGGGCGGCAACGCCCCGACCGATATCCTCCGCAGCCAGATCGAAGAGGTCAAACAGCGCACGAAAAACAACTTCGCGGTCAACCTGATCACGATCGCCCCGAGCTACCACGCCCACCTCGAAATGATGAAGGACGTCAAAGCGCCCTTCATCGTGTTCGCGGGCAGCTTCCCGAAAGAGAAAGAGATCGAAGCGGCCAAGGCGACCGGCGCCAAGGTGATGTGCTTTGCTTCCACCGAGTCGATCGCCGAACGGATGATCCGCTTCGGCGCCGACGCGATCATCCTCGAAGGCAGCGAAGCGGGCGGCCATATCGGGCATGTCGCGACCACCGTGCTGGTCCAGCAGGTGCTCTACAAGTTCTGCGACCAGATTCCGATCTTCGTCGCGGGCGGCATCGGCACCGGCAAAATGATGGCCCACATGCTGCTGATGGGTGCGGCGGGCGTCCAGCTCGGAACCCGTTTCGTGATGACCGAGGAATCCAACGTGCATCCGAAATTCAAGGAGGCGTTCATCCGCGCCAATGCGCGCGACGCGATTTCCACTCCGCAGTACGATTCCAAGCTGCCGGTGGTGGCGGTGCGTGCGTTGCGCAACCGCGGCACGGCGGAATTCGGCGCGCTGCAGCTGCGGCTGCTCAAAGAGCTGGAAGCCGGCAACATCCACCGTCAGGAAGCGCAGGAGGAGGTCGAAAAATTCTGGATCGGCGCCCTCCGCCGCGCCGCCGTCGACGGCGATATCGAGATGGGTTCGCTGATGGCCGGGCAGTCGGTCGGCCTCGTCGACAAGGTTCTCTCCATCGGTGAACTGCTCACTGAGCTGCTCACCGATGCGGAGAAGGAACTCGCCGCCGTCCGGCGCAAACTCGGCTGCTGACCCCGGGGAGAACTGAAATCCAGAAACCATGGCACTCAATCGCAGCAGTCTGAATCGGCGTCTTTTTATGACGGCGGCAGCCGGAGTGGCGCTTCTGATCGCCTACGCCGGTTACCGCACACTGCGTCCGGGTGCAGGCAGGTTCTTCGGTGATTTCTTTTATCCCTATCTGGCGGTCGCCCGGTTTGCGGGCGACCAGGTCTCCAACCGCAGCCTGCTGGCCTACAGCCGCCCGGAACTGGCGGCGCAGGTGGAAAAACTGATGGCGGTCAACCGCCGCCTTTCCGCCGAAGCCGCCGCCGCCAAGGAGTTCGAGGAGGAAAACCTCCAGCTCCGCCGGCTGCTCAAGCTCGATCCTCCCGCCGCCTGGCGCTATGTCGCGGCGGAAGTGATTCTGCGCGATCCGGTTCTCTGGAACGAACACTTCACCATCGACCGCGGCAGCCGCGACGGCCTCACCAAAGGTTCCGCGGTCATCAGCGTCACGCCGGACGGGAGGCCGATTCTGGTCGGCATCCTGGAAAATGTCGGAGCCCGGACCAGTGAAGTGCGCACGCTCTTCAGCCCCGGCCTCCGTCTTTCCGCCGCGCTGGGTACGACCGGAATCACCGGAATCGTCAATGCGGGCGAGCGCCAGCCGACCTCCGACCATGTGCCGATCGGCTATCTTCCAAGCCATCTCGCCTATACGCTGCAGGAGGCGCTTTTCACCACCGGCTATGAGTCCGGCATCCCGCAGGGCCTCAAAATCGGTGAACTCTCCGCAGTCGAGGAGGTCAATCCGCGCTACTCTAACGCGCTCCATCTCTCCGGACTGCTGAAGCCCGCCGCACAGCTGAACAGCATCCGTTTCCTGCTGATTGCGGAGCGGGTCAGGCCTCCCGCCGGGGCGGGAGGTGGCCGATGAAAGCGGCCTTTCTGATCACCGTGACCGCATTGGCAATGCTGGCCGAACTGCTGGCCGGCAACGTCGGGATCTATCTGCCGCTGACCGCTTATGCGGTTTTCTACTTCACTTGTTCAATTTCGGCAGCGGCGGGAGTCGCGGCGGCGATCGTCGCCGGAACCGTGCTGGACCTGATCTACGGGCGCACTTTGCTGCTGACCCCGCTCATACTGCTCGCCGCCCTCGCCGCCGGCTGGAGCTTGCGCCGCAACCAGATGGAGACGCTGCTGGAAGCCGCCCTGCCCGGCATGGCCATCGGAGCGACCGCCGCCCTCGGTGCCGCCGCGCTCCGGATGCCCGGGGGGCAGCCGCCGTCTTGGCTGCTGCTCTGGCAGGCGGTCTGGTTCGGTTCGATCGGCCTGCTGTTGCTGCCGCTGACCGTATTTGTGCTGGATTCCGCCGCACGCACGCTCGGGCTTCCCGAGTTTCTGAAGGAAACCCGTTCCCGGCTGAATCGCAATCCGTTGGGCAGCCGCCCCCGCCGCGTCCGGGAACGGCTGGTCAACCCCAACCGCAGGAAGGAGGGAGAGTAAGATGAAAAAATCCCCTCCCCGCGTCAATCGGCGGCCCAATCCGATCACGGAATTTCTGCCGGAAGAAAAGCTGCGGATTCTTCTGGTCGGCCTCGTTTTTCTGGCCGGTTTCCTGATTCTGGCCGGGCGGCTGTTCGCCGTGCAAATCCAGTCCGGCGAGGAACACCGGGAAAAGATTTCGCGCCAGTCGATCCGCCGGATCCGGATTCCGGCCCGGCGCGGCAAAATCTACACTTCGGACTACAAACTCCTCGCCGGCAACAGCGCCTCCTGCAATCTGGTCTTCTACCCGGAGGAGATGCGGTTCAACCGCCGCCAGAAATCGATCGATTACATGATGGAAGCCGCCGACGCGCTCGGCAGGGCGATCGGACGCGAAAATCCGCTCTCCGCCGACTCCATCAACCGGCACCTCAACACCCGGCCCGGCCTGCCGCTGACGGTCTTCACCCGGCTCACGCCCCGGGAAACCGCACGGGCGCTGGAGGTGTCGCGCTCCTACCGGGGCGTCGATATCGAAGCGGATGAAACTAGGATCTATCCCGAAGGAAAACTCGCCGCCCACCTGGTCGGCTACACCCGCTTTGAAAGCCCCCGGCAGGCCCCGGACCGCAGCGACTTTTTCTACTACGTCCCCGACCTGGTCGGACGCGCCGGGATCGAAGCGGCCTTCGACCGCCTGCCCGGAACCGGCAAGGAAGCGCCGGAAGGGTCGCCGGAAGCGCCGCTCGGCCTGCGCGGCCTGCCCGGTTATTCGCTGGTTCAGGTGGATCACCTCGGCTTCATCCGCCAGACCCTGATCGATAAAATCGAACCGCGCCACGGCAACAATGTGATCCTGACGCTGGATTCGAAAGCACAGGAGATCGCCGAATCGGTACTCGCCGGGCGGCGCGGCGCATTCGTGCTTCTCGACGCCGACAACGGGGATGTGCTCGCCGCCGCCTCCACCCCCTCCTATGACCTGACTTTGTTCTCCCCGGTCATCCGGGCCGATTATTACCGGCAGTTGACCTCATCGCCCGACAGGCCGCTGGTCAACCGCGCGTTCAGCGGCAACTACACGCCCGGCTCCATCCTGAAACCGCTGGTCGCGCTGGCCTTCCTGAATGCAGGCGTTTCTCCGAACGCAGTCACCTTCTGCGACGGCAGCACTCCGATCGGCAATGCGCAGATCAAGTGCGCGTCATGGCGCAGCGGCGGACACGGACCGGTGGATATGGTCGGGGCGCTGGCCCGCTCCTGCAACGATTATATGATCGAACACGCCCTCAAAACCGGCCGGCAGCCGATCGCGGACGAACTCGAAAGCGCCGGGATCGGCCGTCCCACCGGCGTGGAACTGTCGGAAAATCGCGGCACCTTTCCCTCCGAAGCCAACAATCGGCGCATTCACCGCACGCCATGGACCGCCTTCGACACCGCTCTTTTGTCGATCGGCCAGGGGATTGTCACGGTTTCTCCGCTGCAGGCGGCGGTGTACACTGCCGCCCTCGCCAAAGACGGCCGCATCTGGAAGCCGCACCTTGTGGCTCGGATCGTGGATTCTTTCGGCAATACGGTGCATGAACGCTCCCCCGAACAGGTCAGCCGGCTCGATACCAACCCCGAATCCCTGGCCATCGTCCGCCGGGGCATGTTCGAAGTGGTCAACACTTCTCACGGAGGAGGACGCAAGGCCGCCGTGGACGGCCTCGAAATCTACGGCAAAACCGGTTCCGCCGAAGTCGGCTCCGGAGCCGGCCGCAAGCTGACGACCTGGTTCATCTGCTTCACCGCGTGGCGCGGCCGCACCTATGCCGCCGCAGTCATGGTGGAGGACGGCACTTTCGGCGGGCTGGACTGCGCCCCGCTCGCCGCGGAGTTTTTCCGGCGCTGGCTCGATCCGCAGCAGGCCGCTTCTCCGGCCGAAACGGTTGGACAATCCGATATCACACATTTATCATCACCCCAGGCCGGAAATTCCGGCAACGCAGAGTAAGGAGATTTACACTATGTTCAATGCCGCCATCATCGGCGTCTCCGGATTCGGAGACGTGCACTACCGGGACCTCGTCCGCGAACATGCCGCAGGCCGCGTCAACATCGTCGCCGCCACGGTGATCAATCAGGAAGAGGAGGCGAAAAAGTGCGACTTTCTCCGTTCCGTCGGCTGCCGCATCTACACCGACTACCGCGACATGCTGCGGGATTTCGCCGGGAAAATCGATGTCTGCTTCATCCCGACCGGCATTGCGCTGCACATGCCGATGACCGTCGCCGCCCTGGAAGCCGGCGCCAACGTCTATGTGGAAAAGCCGGTCGCCCCGACTTTCGCCGACGCCGAAAAAATGGTCGAAGCCTCAAAGCGCACCGGCAGATTCGTCGCGGTCGGCTACCAGACCATGTACCAGCCGGAAACCCGCCGGATCAAAGAGTGCGTGCTCTCCGGGCGGCTCGGTAAAATCCGGGTGCTGAAATCCTACGGCCTCTGGCCGCGCGACGACTCCTACTATCACCGCAACAACTGGGCGGGCAAGCTGACGGTCAGCGGCGCGCCGATTCTGGACAGTCCGGTCACCAACGCCTTCGCCCACTTCCTGAATCTGCTGATCTTCTATGCGGGCGACAGCTTTACCGGCACCGCCGAAGCCCGGAGCATTCAGGCAGGGCTTTTCCGGGCCAACCCGATCGAAAGTTTCGACACCGCCAGTTTGAAGATCGCCACGGCGGACGGCAAGGAGCTGCTCTTCTACGTCACCCACTGCAGCGAAGCCAACGTCAATCCGGTATCCGCGATCGAAGGCGACCTCGGCCGCATCGAGTACGATGAGAAAAACATGCGCATCATTCTGAACTCCGGGGAGACCGAAGAGTATCCGATGACCGGCTGGGAACAGATGCGGATCAATATCTTCAACCAGCTTGAAAAGAGGCTCGCCGATCCGGACGCCTTCATCTGCACCGCCGAAATCGCGATGAACCACACCCGCGTCACCAATGCGATGTTCGACTCCGCGACCATCGCGACGGTTCCGGCGGACTCCTTCCGGGTCGTCGCCGACGCCAACGGCGTCGAGCGCCGGGTGATTCCGGGTATCGACGACGCCATCCGCCGCGCCTATGCGGAAAACCGGATGCTCAACGCCGCCGACTTCCCGTGGGCCGTTCCGACGCCGGAATTCAGCCTCGACGGCTACCGCTCTTTCCGCGGCACGCTGATCCACGCCTGATCCCCCGGACCGGCAAAATACTGCCGTCGCATACGGCAGCCATGGTGCCGGTTCCCGGGTCGGATGCCGCAGGAAAAAGTGAAAAACAAAATTATTCGATCAGGCTAATTTGCAAAAAACGGTTTTGGAATTACAGTAGGAAGGAGGAAAATCACTACAGGAGAACTCTGATGCAGCAGCCTTTGCGGGTGCGGCGGAGCGGCAATCTGCTGTTCGCCGCCGCCGTTATTCTGATATTCTGTCTCGCGCGCCATTACCGGGAAAGCGCGCAGCCGGTTTCCGAACCGGCCGCCGAGGCCGATGTGCTGACCACCGGGCCGGAGTACGGCCATATCGTCGGCTTCGGCGGGCCGGTGCCGGTGAAAATCACCCTCGCCCCGGATTCCGGAACAATCCGGGCCGTCGATTTCCCGCCCAATGCCGAGGACGCCGATTACTGGAAGCGGGTGCTTGACTCCGGCGTTTTCCGCAAATACCTCGGCAAAACCCCGGCGGAAGCTGCCCGGCTGCCGATCGACGCGGTGACCGGCGCGACCTTCTCCAGCCGCGCCGCGCAGGAAACGATCCGGGCGCGGCTGGAAAAAGCCGCCGCCCTCCCCCGCGCCGTTCCGGCTTCCCGGTTCCAGTTCAACTGGTTCGACGTAACCGCGCTGCTGATGCTGGCGGTGAATCTGGTGTTCTTCTTTTTTCCGGCTTCCGGCCGGACGCGGGTCATCCTGCTATTCTGCAACGTGGCGGTATTCGGAGTGCTGACCCACTGCTATTTGTCCTTGTCGCAGTTCAACGGCTGGCTCCGGGTGACGCCGCACTGGAAATTCTCCGTCGCGTCACTCGTCTTTCTGATTTCCGTATTGCTCTCCATCTGGAAAGGGCGGAATTTCTACTGCGGCAGCGTCTGCCCGTACGGCGGAGCGCAGGAGCTGGCGGCCCGGTTCGGCAAAAAACTTGGAGTCAAGACCTATCCGGCCACCTTCCGCGGCGGTCCTTACCTGCGCCGCCTGATCCTCGGGGCAACGGTGCTGGCCGCGATCTGCGGAGTCGCGATTCCGATCGTCGAACCCTTTTCCGCTTTCCTGCCCGGAACGGCGTGGTGGATTTTCGGCATGGCGGCGGGATTTCTGCTGGCTTCGGTATTTGTGCCGCGGTTGTGGTGCCGCTGGTTCTGCGGCTGCGGGGCGCTGCTCGACTTTTTCCATAAAACCAAGTGAAGATACGGAGGAACCTTATGAGCTATGAACGCATTGTGATCCTGATCCTGCTGCTGCTTCTGGCAGCGGCGCTGTTCCGGCCGCAACCGGTTGTGACCGTTACCGCCCCGAAACCGGAAACCGTGCCGGAGGCCGCTGCCTCCCCGGCGGAAACATCCGGCCTGCCGGACGTGCTGACGGTGATTCACCAGCGTAAAAGTGTACGCTCCTACACCGGTGAGCCGGTCGGTTTGCCCGAACTGCGCGAACTGGTGCGGGCCGGATTCGCCGCCCCCACCGCCGGGAACGCCCGGCCGTGGGCCTTCGTGATCGTGACCGACCGCGCCAAACTCGACGCGCTCGCCGATGCGATGCCGTATGGAAAGATGCTGAAGAAGGCTCCCGCCGCCATTGCGGTCTGCGGAGTCGAAAGCGCGTTCCGTTCCGGCGAATCCCGTGAGATGTGGGTGCAGGACTGTTCCGCCGCCACCGAAAACATCCTGCTGGCCGCCGAAGGGACCGGACTCGGAGCGGTGTGGCTGGGCGTCTATCCCTATAAAGACCGTTCCGCCTCAATCAGCTCCATCCTGAAGCTGCCGGAAGGGATCGTGCCGTTCAGCCTGATTTCGGTCGGCCATCCCGCCGGGACGGAAAAACCCAAACAGAAGTACGACCCCTCCCGGCTCTTTCTGCAGCAGTGGGGGATGCCGTTCCGGCCGTAATGCGGTTTGCAAAACGGCAAACATCATGATATAATAAAAGTGTGACGGACCGGCCCACGGAAAGGAGCCGGCAACTTTGATTTATTCATTACGGAAAGAGATCGTCATGCACCAGGAAAATGCCGCCGAATTCGGTTTCCTCCCCGGCGCCGCCCCGGGAAAAAACGTACGGGCCTTACAGGAGGCGCTCGACCGGACCGGGACCGTGCGCGTGACCACGCCCGGCGTCTACGATCTTGACGGGACCGTGTTGATCGGCAGCGATACTGCGCTGGAGTGCGGCGCGGGCGTCTATTTCCGCCGGGCGGGTTCCTTCTGCCATCTGCTGCTGAACAAGGGCGCCCTCCGCCGGAGCTATGACCACGGGATCCGGATCTCCGGCCTGAAGGTGATCTGCAACGGCAACGATGTGCATTATACGGCGGAAATTCCCGGTTTGTGTTCGCATATTTCGTTTTTTTACGTGAAGGATCTGGTGATCCGGGATTTTGAATGCCTCGATCTGGAGAAGCGGGGATTCTGCATTCAGGTCTGCACGTTTGAAAATATCCTGCTGGAAAACCTGCATATCGAGGGGTTCAAGGATGGCGTCCACCTCGGGCCGGGCCGCAGGTTCGCGATCCGTCACGGCGTGTTCCGCACCTACGACGACCCGATTGCGCTGAATGCCTACGATTATTCCAACTCCAATCCGCAGTTCGGCTGGATCGAGGACGGCGTGATCGAGGATTGCTATGACCTCGACCAGCCGGCGACCACCGGCTTCTTCTGCCGGCTGCTCTCCGGGGCGTGGCGGGAGTGGTTCGCCGGAATGAAGGTTCGCAACTCCGATCTGGTCGCGCACGGCGGGCGGCTGTATTCGGTGAAGGGCGAACCGGATTTCACCGAGTATACCTCGCTGAACCCGCCGGAGCATGAGGACGGGATCGTCGCAGCCGACGGGATTCCGTGGCGCTTCGTGCAACAGGACGGGAGGCGCGACGCCTCCATCCGCAATGTGCATTTCCGGGATATCTTCCTGCGGAAGCGGCGGGAGCTGGCTTTCTGCATGCTGCTCGAATTCAACCAGTACGCCCGCAGCGTCTACCCCGGCGTGAAGGCCCCGGCGGTCGAAAACATCACTTTGGAAAACATCTCCGTGGAGGCCGGAGTGGAGTGGCTGCTGGAGAGCAACACGCCGTGCGGCAATATCCGCATCCTGAACTCCCGGCTGCCCGCCAGAGCGGTCCGGCTCTCCGAATCGCGCGAGGGGGAGCCTGACGGCAAGCGGACTTCGGTGCTGATCTCCGGCTGCGATTTTCCGGCCTCCGGCGGCACGCTGCTCGCCTGTTCCCGGAACCGGCGGGCGGCCCTGCAGGTCGCCGCATCGATGCCGGAGGAGAATTCCGCGGTGTTTGAACTCTCCGAAACGGTCGACCTGAAAAGCTGCGACATCCCGGTCCGCCGCACACCCGCCGGGATGATCGAACGCGTCTGACCGCGCCGCCCCGCTTACCGGAAACGGGGAACGGCCGGCGGTTACTTTTTCGCGTCGAGGGCGGCGGCGGCCTCAATCAGCTTCTGCCAGACAGGGTCTTTCTCGCTGCCGGATTCCTTCATCAGAGTTTTGACGACTCCGGCCACCGTGGTGGGACCGAACTTTTTCAATGCCACATGTCCGTCGCAGAACGCAATCTGCACATCACCGCCTTCCTTGAGAGAGGTCTTTTCGATGATGAGCGGAATCACGGAAGGCTTGCGGATCTTATTCAATTCACCCACCGCATTGCCCAGATAGGCGTAGCTGGTGTTGGCTTCGGTCAGCTTGTCGCCGTTGGCGGCTTTGCTGACGTAATCGTATGGGACGATCAGCAGCTTGTCGCTGGCGCCGTATGGCCGCAGTTCGGCCAGCCCGGCAGCTCCCGCCGCCGCCGGAAGACGGTTATTATGATCCCCCGCATACATGATCAGCATGGTCGCGAGCTGTTTCAGGTTGTTCGCGACCGCCTGTTCCTGCCCTTTGCGCTGCACCTTGCCCAGAATGCTCATCGGGCCGGCCGCCATCAGCGGCATGCAGGCGAATCCCATCAACGCGGTAAACAGCAAAATCCGTTTCATCGTAACATCTCCTTCTCTTTTGCGATAACCGGAATGGTAAATAGTATACCGGCAGCTGCCTTGCAAAGCAAGCCTTCCGGTACAAAAAACTAAATTCTTTTCAGGACCAGCGCGGTGCGGCTCGGCAGATAGAGCGTGATGAAAGCGCCGCTCTGCCCCTGCCGCGACCAGTAACGCTGTTCCGGCGCGCGGCGGGAGAAGCCGCCGAATTCCGGCGCGTCGGAGTCCAATACCGTCTCAAATTCCCCGGGAAGCACCTCAAAGCCGTAGTCGAAGTAGGAGTTTTCCGGGTGGAAATTGAAGCAGAAATAACAGTCGTCCCGCTCGAAAATCAGCACTTTGCCGCAGTCGTCGATCCGGACCGTCTGCACCCGGCGCCGGAAAAATTCCGGGTTGCGGTTCAGCACCTCCAGCATCGCGCGGTCGAAGTCCCGCAGGAAATGATACCGCAGGCCGGGTTCGTCCGCCAGCGACCACTGCCGCCGGGCGTGCTGCAGCGACCAGCCGTTGCCCTCGCGCGGGAAATCGATCCACTCCGGGTGGCCGAATTCGTTGCCCATGAAGTTCAGATAGCCGTGCCCGGCCGCTGCTGCGGTCGCCAGCCGGATCATCTTGTGCAGCGCGATTGCCCGGTCGACCGCCAGATTCTGCGAACCGGCGTGCATCGCATCGTACATCGCCGCGTCTGCAAGCCGGAAGATCGCGGTCTTGCCGCCGACGATCGCCTGGTCGTGGGATTCGACGTAGCTGATCGAGCGCTCGTCACGGCGGCGGTTGGTCAGCTCGTGGAACAAATAGAACATGTTCCAATCCTGGTCCGGCAGGTCGAAGAGCTTGAACCACATATCCGTGACCCCCATCGCCATGCGGCAGTCAAAGCCGATGCCGCCGCCGGAAGCGGGCGCGGCCAGCCCCGGCATGCCGCTGACGTCCTCGGCCACGGTCAGCGCGTCGGGGCGCACCTCATGGATCACCCGGTTGGCCAGCGCCAGATAGGTCAGCGCGTCCTCGTCGACGTCGCCGCCGAAATAGTCGTCATAGCCGGTGAACGTCTTTCCCAATCCGTGATGCAGATACATCATGCTGGTCACACCGTCGAAGCGAAAGCCGTCGACCCGGTATTCGTCCAGATAGAAGCGGCAGTTGGAGAGCAGGAAGTGCAGCACCTCCGGCTTCGCGTAGTTGAAGCACAGCGAATCCCAGCCGGAATGCTCGCCCCGGCTCCCCTCGTGGAAATAGGCGTAGCGGGTGCCGTCGAACTTCGCCAGCCCCTCGACCTCGTTCTTCACCGCGTGGGAGTGCACCAGGTCGATGATTACCCGGAGGCCGCAGCCGTGGGCGGCGTCCACCAGCGCCTTGAACTGATCCGGCGTGCCGAAACGGCTCGCGATCGCGAAGAAATTCGCAACGTGGTAGCCGAAGCTGCCGTAGTAGGGGTGTCCCATCACCGCCATCAGTTGGATGGTGTTGTAGCCGCTCGCGGCGATCTTCGGCAGGATTTTTTCGCGGTATTCGTCGAAGGAGCCGACCTTCGGCTCCTCCTGCGCCATGCCGACGTGGGATTCGTAGATCAACGGCGCGGCAGGCGTGGGCGGTGAAGCGTGCCGGAACACATACGGCTGCTCCGGCCGCCAGACGGTCGCAGCAAAAAGCCCCGTCTCCTTGTCCTGATCCACACAGCGCGCATAGGCGGGAATCCGGTCGCCCGAACCGCCCGGCCACTCCATGAACAGCAAATAGTGCATCCCGTGCCGCACCGTTTCCGCCGGAAGCCGCAACTCCCAGACGCCGTGCTCCAGCCGGTTCAGCCGATACTCCGGCAGCTTGCGCCAATCCGAAAAATCGCCGAACAGCGTAATGCGCACGGCGTTGGGCGCCCATTCGCGGAACACCCATTCACCGTCGCGGAAATGCAGCCCGAAATACTCGTGGCCGGAGGCGAACTCCGCCAGCGTGGACTTCCCGCCGGTCAGCCGCTTCACGGTCGCGACGGCCCGGCGGCTCCGCTCCCGGAGTTTCTCCCGGAACGGGGCCAGCCAGGGATCGGAGTTCAGCGGCACAGGTTCATTGCCGAGAGGCAGAAACTTCACTGCACACCCCCTTCAGCGGTTCAATGCTGCACCAATGGGCGCGACAGCATGGTTTCGTAGATTTTGATGTAGGCCTGCGCGGTCACGTCGTGATTGAAACGCTGTTTCGCTTCGCGCATCACGCGGGAAATCTCCTTTTCCTTCACGTTTTCCGGCTGGCGGAAGAAGCGCATCGCCTCATCCATGCCCCACATCAGCCCGCCGTCGTCGTAGTTCTCGAAGCGGAAGCCGTTGCCCGTATGGTCAATCAGATTCAGGTGCTCGACGGTGTCATGCAGCCCGCCGGTGTCGTGGACGACCGGAAGACTGCCGTAATACTGGCTGGTCATCTGAGGCAGGCCGCAGGGCTCGAACAGCGACGGCATCAGGATGAAGTCCGACGCCGCGAACGCCAGGTGCGACAGCCCCTCGTCAAAGTCGCACACCGTGACCCGTTCGTAGAAATCATGGAACGCGACGATGTCGCGGAACACTTTCTGAAAGCTGCCGTTTGCGACGATCGCGATCTGAAGCCCCGCATCCCAGTACTTATGCACGACATTGTACATGATGTCCGACAGCAGCGAGCACCCCTTCTGAACCGGGTCCAGCCGGCTCGGCCAGAAGAACAGCGGCGCATTCTGGTCGACCTTGAGCCCGGTGCGCGCCTGAAACGCGATCTTGTTGACCTGCTTGGCATGGACATGGGTGTCGGCGTTGTATTTGATTTCCAGATACTGGTCGATCTCGGGATTGCAGTCCTCGTCGGGGGAGTTCAGGATGCCGGTCGCGCAGCCGGAATGGTACTTGTTGGCCATTTCCTGCCGGATGTTGGCGGGCACGAACGAATGCTGCCCGTCCACCACTTCACGCAGGAAGGTCGGGCTGACCGTGTTGATGAAGTGCGCGGCGAAAATACCGCTGGCGAGCTGGTCCACCAGGTTGGTCGAACGGCTCTCCTCGTAGTTGTACGGGGGCCGTTCGAAGTAAAGGTTCTGCCAGAATGGAGCCGCGTCGATGCCGCGGTCCTCGATCGCGTCGAGCGTCGCCTTCTGGGTATGGATGTTGTGCACCGTAAACAGGCACGGAATCCCCATCCGGCGCGCGGCGGCGGGGATCAGTCCGGTCATCCAGTCGTTGCAGTGGATCAGATCCGGCTCCACCACCGGAATGATGTTGTTGATCACTTCGCGCTGGAAGGCCATCGCCTGCCGGAAGCTGTCGTCGGAATAGTTGCTGTACACCGCGTCGCGGTAGTAGAAAATTCGGTCCTCGGCCAGATGAATCCGGCTGTTGTGCAGATGGTTCATGTAGACTCGCAGCTCATCGCTGATCAGCTTGCCCACGTCGATATGGAACATGCGCCGGTAGTGAGGCAGCGCGACATGCACGTCGGCTCCCTGCCGGAACAGCGCACCGACCAGACTGGCGGAAACGTCCGCCAGTCCGCCCGCCTTGGCGCGCATGATATTCCCCATATTGCCCATGCCTTCCGGCAGGTAGGTGATTTCGGGGGTCACCACCAGAATCCTGGGTTTCGATCTTCCTGTCTTTTTGCGCATTGGTACGCCTCACTGGTAAATGGCGCCGGAACTCCTCTTCCGGCAAATCGTATTGCGGGGCGCCGGACTTTGAAATCCGGCGCCCCCCCTGTCACATCAGCGCGGCCAGCACATGAAGCCGGGGACGCTGTTGTCCCACTCGGTGCCGCCGGTCTTGATCCGGGCGGTCAGCCCGAAGCGGCCGGAGAAGGTGCATTCGATCTCGCAGCCGTACACGTAGTTGCCGTCGCCGAGGTCCTGTTTCATCGCCATCGGAACCGCGATGCTGGTCTGGATCTCATTGTGCGCGTTGACCGTGCCGTAATAGGCGTCGACCTCGACCTCCTCCGGTTTCAGCCCGGCCAGATGGACGCGGGTGGTCACCTGGAAGGTGTCGCCGACATGCACGTCCGAAAGCGGCCGGTCGACCGTCGGCTGCTCGATATGGAGCAGATTGCCGTCGAAGTTCTTGACATACTCCTCCTTCTGGCGGACCAGACCCTTCGCGTATTCCGCGTTGTCCGCGGTCAGCTTCGCATAGGCTTCGGTCGCCGGAGCGTAGAACATGCGCTGGTAGTCCTCGACCATCCGGATGCTGGAGAACAGCCCGAGGCCGGTCGTGATCGAAGCCTTCATCCGCTTGATCCAGCGGGTCGGCAGTTCGCCGCCGCTGCGCTCGTAGAAGCACGGAATGATGTCATTCTCCAACAGGTTGAACAGCTCCTGGCATTCGTAGTTGTCGCGGTCCTCGTCCTCGGTGTAGTAGTCGTTGCCCTCGATCGCCCAGCCGTTTTCGCCGTTGTAGGCTTCCGCCCACCAGCCGTCGAGGATGCTGCAGTTGATCACTCCGTTCACCGCAGCTTTCATGCCGGAGGTGCCGCTCGCCTCCTGCGGGCGGCGCGGGGTGTTGAGCCACACGTCGACGCCCTGCACCAGCGAACGGGCCATGCCGATGTCGTAGTTCTCGAGGAAGAGCAGCCGGTCCTGCACGTTTTCGCGCTGCGCGAACTGGATCAGCTCCTGGATCAGCCGCTTGCCGCCGTCGTCGGCGGGATGGGCCTTGCCGGCGAAGATGAACTGCACCGGATGATTCTTGTCCTTCAGCAGGGCGATCAGCCGCTGCGGATTGCGCAGCAGCAGCGTGCCGCGCTTGTAGGTCGCGAAGCGGCGGGCGAAACCGATGGTCAGGATGCCCGGGTCGAGCACGCTCTTGCGCTTGGTGACCACCTCCGGCGCGGCGCCGTCGGTCATGTAACGGAAGTTATTCTGCATCAGGCGGCGGGCGCGGCGCACCAGCGACTGGCGGCACAGCTCGTGAGCCATCCACAGTTCTTCGTCCGGCAACTCCCGGATGCCTTCTTTCAGCGCGTCCATTTTCGGGTTCGCGGCCCATTTCGGAGTCAGGTACTGCTCATAGAGGTCCCAGATCCGGTGCGAAACCCACGACGCGATATGCACGCCGTTGGTGATATGCCTGATCGGAATTTCCGCGACCGAGCGTTGCGGCCACAGGTGCTTCCACATTTCGCGGGCGACTTCGCCGTGCAGTTTGCTGACGCCGTTGCTGTAGTTGGCCAGCCGCAGCCCGAAGACCGTCATCGACATCTCGGAAGCGTGGTCGCGGTCGTAGATCGGAATGCCCCAGCGGATCACGCGGTCCACGTCGAGGCGGGCCTCCGCCGCGAAAGTGTTCAGATAAGGACGCACCAGATTGATGTCGAAGACCTCGTTGCCCGCCGGCACCGGCGTATGGGTGGTGAAAACATTGGAACGCCATACGATTTCGAGCGCCACATCCGGTTCGTAGCCCGCGTCGTTGACCAGATGCGCGATGCGCGCCAGCGACAGGAAGCCGGCGTGCCCCTCGTTCATGTGGCAGACCGCCGGTTCGTATCCCATCGCGACCAGCGCCTTGAAGCCGCCGATTCCGAGCAGCAGCTCCTGGTGCAGCCGCATGCGCTTGTCGCCGCCGTAGAGCCGCCAGGTCACTTCGCGCAGGTCGGGCGGATTCTGGGGCAGCTCGGTGTCGAGCAACACCAGCGGGACGTTGCCGACCCACAGCACCCAGACCGCCGCGAAAAGCTCGCGGTCGATCAGGCGGATGCTGATGGTCACCGGCTTGCCGGAGGGATCGCAGCCGCGCACCACAGGCAGATTGTGGATTTCCGAAACCGGATAGTGTTCGATCTGCCAGCCGTTGCGGTCCAGCACCTGCCGGAAATATCCCTGCCGGTACAGCAACCCCACCGCCACCATCGGCAGCTTGAGGTCGGAGGCGGCTTTCAGGTGGTCGCCGGCCAGCACGCCGAGGCCGCCGGAAAAGATCCGGATGCTTTCATGGATGCCGAATTCCAGCGAGAAATAGGCCACCTTGCGCGCCGCGAGGTCGTCCTTCGCCGGAATCTGGCGCTCAAACTCCGCCTGTACGGCGTGGAGCTGCCGGATGTAAGTCGGATCGTGCGCCAGCTCCTCCAGGCGGGACTGCGGCACTTCGCGCAGGAAACGCTTGGCGTTGCCGGAAAGTTCGCGCCACAGGTTCGGATTGATGCGCATCAGCACCTCGATCGCCAGAGGATGCCAGCACCACCAGATGTTGTTGGAGAGTTCTTCGAGAAATTTGAGTTCTTTCGGCACGCGCGGCGCCACATTGTACAGCTGCAGTTCCATAGTTGTTCTGATCCTTCGCCGGAGCGAAAACACAGCGGACAACGCCGGAAAGAAACCGCAGAATACGCCGATGGCGCAGCCGACGTTTCCCAACCGGGCGTCCGGAGATTTTCAAACACCGTATGTTTCCCGGGGAATCCGGTCTTTTGCGGGACGGCGGAATTGCCGCCCCGTCAAAACATGGTTATTTACTCTCGACCACCAGCACGCTGTTCAGCGTACCGAGATCGTTCGGAGCGAAATTGGGATTGTTCGAATCAAGCTTCCACTCGCCGTCCACCACGAACTTGTATTCGTAGGTGCCCGGCTCAAGCATCATCCGGCAGGAGTAGACGCCATTGCCCTCCTTGTCGAGCAGCGGACGGTCGGGCGTCCAGTCATTGAAGGTGCCGGCGACGGCGACCTGTTTGCCGGGAGCGTCCTCCACGGTGAAGGTAATGCTGCGGCGCGGGGTGCGGGTAACTTTGGCCATGCTCTTTTTCAACATAATTTTCCTCCAGATTCCTTAATTCAGGTTCCTTTTTTTGATCGCGCGGCCCCTCTTCCCGGGCCGTTTGTCCCAACTGCCGGAATCCTTCCGGCATTATCCCAATCCGGCTGCCGTGTCTTTATCACGAAATCCGTATTGCGCACAGCAGTCAAATTGCTGAAAATCAAGACAGAGCGATGAATAGAAACGCCTCATTCCCGCGATGCGATTCCAATCCTGTACGCTTGTCTCCTCATTCCCCTTTCAATACAATATATAATATAATCCGTAAATTTCAACTTGTCAAATTTACTGCCGTCATTAAACTGTTAGCTTTCAATGAAAAAGTTACTGTGCGTCTCACGTCGGCCCGGCTTGGGCCGCGGCCGGATTGACAAAGTCACATTGTCGAGCGCAATTCATTATGGATAAATCAGTTAATTCGTATGGGCGACACCATGTCCGATATCGGGAATGGGCAGGAGAAAATCATGGGACCGCACTCCAAATCGCGCGTGAGTTTTATATTCGGCTTTGCATTGCATCAAGAACAGGCCAGCTGCCCGGAGGGTAACAATTTTTGAGCACAATAACAGGCCAGCTGCCCGGAGGGTAGTGAGCACCGGGCCTCCGGCCTGCGGATGGCTCCGAGGGACGTCGCGCACGTCCCCCGGACCCCCTCGCCGGCGGCGGAGGCCAATTCGGTTGCGGAGCACTTCCGCTCGCGGGCGCGGCTTCGCCGCTTACTTGTCCGCCTGCGGCGGCCAACCCCTTCAACGCCCGCGTTGCGGGCTACGCCAGGGGGGGCTTCGCTCACTACGTTCGGCTTCGTCGCTATCGTTCCTCGTTACTTGCTAAAGGCAAGTAATTCCCTCACATTCGTTCGCGGCGCTGACCGCGCTTATTGTGCGCCGCGTAAGCGGTTATGGAGACCAACCAATGTTCGCATGTGCCAAGCGCCGCGCGCCCCCCGTAGGGGCATTGGCGTGCGCACCCGGCAGCGGCACCTTGCCGCCGCGGCGCTTGCCGCGCTTATTGTGCGCCGTGTAAAAGGCGGCACGGCCTTATTATATACTGCCTGAAAGGCAATGTGGCCTTACTCATAGTCTTGGCGGCCGACCGATGCTTTGCATGTGCCCGCCGCCCCGGCAGCAGTGCCCTGCCGCTGTCGGGCGGCTTGATTTTGGCGTGAATCCGATGTAAATTATGCGGAACAGCTACGGAGGGAAAGAGCGGTGCGTATGAATCCACAGATACTGATGATCGAGGACGATGCCTCCATCCGCGACATGACGAAAATGAACCTGAATATGAACGGGTTCCAGCAGGTGTACTGCGCTTCGGACGGCGAAGAGGGGCTGGCGATGGCCGCGCAGCTGGTGCCGGACCTGATTCTGCTTGACGTGATGCTGCCGGGGATCGATGGCCTGACGGTCTGCCGGAATCTGAAGAACAATCCGGCTCTGGCGGATATTCCGGTGATCATGCTGACGGCGAAAGGCGAAGAGAACGATGTGGTGCTCGGGCTGGAAATCGGCGCCGACGACTACATCACCAAGCCGTACAGCAGCAAGGTGCTGGCGGCGCGGATCGCGGTCCAGCTGCGGAAAAAGCGCAACGGGACGAAGGGAGGCCGGACGATTGTGCTCGGGGCTCTTTCCATCGACCTGGTCACGCACAGCGTGTCGCTGGACGGCAGGCCGCTGACGCTGACGGCGGATGAGTTCAAGACGCTGGCGCTGCTGGCGGCCAATCCGGGACGGGTGTTCACCCGGAACCAGATCATCCGGGAGGTCAAGGGGGACAATTACCCGGTGACCGCGCGCGCGATTGACATGCACATGGTCAATCTGCGCCGGAAACTCGGAGAGTGGGCGGATCACATCGAAACGGTGCGGGGCGTCGGTTACCGGGCGGCCGGAGAATGAAGCTGATGGCGCGCAAGGATACGGTGCTGCTGTTCGTTCCCGCCATCATCGGGGTGATCATCATTTTTTCGATTTTCCTGCTGGACATCCAGCTTGCGAATTTCAAGAAAGCCTACTTTCAGGAGATCGCGGAGGAGACGCGGCACAACAACGCCTTTCTGGTGCGCGCGTTCCGGGAGCTGCTGGAGACGAAGCAGCTCGACAAGATGCGCCGGATGCTCAGCGGCAACCACGGCCCGAATCCGATGATCGTGAAGATCATCGCCCGCGGCAAGGGGGCGATCATGGAGAGCGAGGGAGTGCCGGGTTACCTTTCCGAGCACATCCGCGAACCGGAAATCAAGAACATCTTCAAGGGAAACCGCGACGAGGACGTGGTGGTCAAATTCGACCGCACGCTGAATTCCTTCATGGTCTACCATTCGGTCCGGTTCCGGATCGGGGAGCAGGACTATGTGCTGGTGATGGCCTCGAAATGCAACAGCATGACGCTGCTGATGCGGCAGACGCGGCGGGGAATCCTGATCCTGACCGCATTGGGAGTGCTGTCGACGCTGGCGCTGGTGACCTATTTCTGCTACTGGATCCGTTCGCCCCTGAACCGTCTGTTCGCAAGCATGTCGAAAATCGCGGCGGGTGAACTGGAATATCCCGTGTATGTCCCCCGGAGCGGCCTGATCCGGGAGATCGCGCTCTGTTTGCAGACCTTGACCGAACAGTTGAAAAAGCAGATCGTGTCGCTGCGGGACGACGCCAACGAACGCAAGGCGATCCTGAACTCCCTGACCGAAGCGGTGCTGCTGGTCGATGCCGCGGGAAAGATCGGACAGTGGAACCGGACCGCGTGCGAACTGTTCTTTCCCGGAACGAACCCGGAATGCGCCGCCCTTCCCGACTGTCCGGAGGAGTTGCGCGAGTGCATCCGTAAAACCGGCGAACACGGCGCATATTCCGGGGAACTGATCCTCCGGCGCGGCGACCGGGAGTACCAACTGCTGGTCAACGCGGTTTCGTTTGTGCGGGATGAACAGCGTTTTTTCCTGATTTCGGCGACCGACCTCTCCGAGATCCGCAAGCTGGAGGCGTACCGCCGCGAGTTCATCGCGGCGATCTCCCACGAAATGAAAACGCCGCTGACCGGAATCGTCGGCGCGGTCGATGCGATCAACAGCGGGGCGCTCGACCACGAAGAGTACAAAGTGCGTTGCATTGACACCCTGACGAAGCAGTCGGAGCGGCTGCATACGCTGCTTGTGAACTTTCTGACCCTGACTTCGCTGGAAAACACGCGCGGCAGGGCCGAAGATGATTTCCTGCCGGTCCGGCCGCTCGCAGTGGTGCGCAGCGCGATTGAAGTCTGCCGCCCGGTGGCGGAGGCGGCGGGGATTACGGTCGAAGCGGGGCCGTGCGTCTCCGCGGAGTTTCCGGGGGATGCGCTGCTGCTCCAGCAGGCGTTGAACAACCTGATCGCCAATGCGGTGCTGCACAGCGGCACGGAGCGGATCGAGGTTTCCGCCTCCGCCACGGAGGATGGCAGGATCGATTTCTGCGTGCGGGATTACGGCTGCGGCATTCCGGCGGAACATCAGGATCGGATCTTCAAGCGTTTCTACCGCGTTCCCTCCGGCAGCAGGAAGCAGCCGGGAAGCGGAATCGGGCTGGCAATCGTGAAACATGTCGCGCTGTACCATCATGGTACGGTTTTCGTGCGCTCCGTACCGGGACAGGGTGCCGAGTTCCATATCGTGCTTCCGGCCGGAAATCCCGGTTTGCCGGGCTGAAATCATGTAGCGGGCAGGTTTCCCGGAATGGGATTCCATGTCGGAACCATGAAAATCAGGCTGCCGGCACGCTGGAACCCTAGCGCTTTTCCCGCAAACCTGCTGTTTTCTTTTCGCCTCCCGATATTTTTTGATAATTATTATCAATTTTAACTTGACATTCTCCTTCCTGAGGTTATTTTAAACGATGTCAACCCGAGATGCCGTATCAAACGGTAAACAACCAAAATCACAGGAGAATTGAAAATGGCAGACCTCAAGAACAGCAAGACTGCAGCCAACCTCGCTTATGCGTTCGCCGGAGAATCTCAGGCCCGCAACAAATACACCTACTTTGCCTCCGTCGCCCGCAAGGAAGGGTATGAGCAGATCGCCGCGATCTTCGAGCAGACCGCGAACAACGAGAAGGAGCACGCGAAACTGTGGTTCAAGGAACTCGGCCTGCTCGGCGACACCGCCGCCAACCTCGTCGCGGCGGCCGCCGGCGAACATGAGGAGTGGACCGATATGTACAAGCGTTTCTCGGAAGAAGCTGCCGCCGAAGGTTTCGAGGCCCTCTCCCGCAACTTCGCCCGCGTCGCCGAGATCGAAAAGCGCCACGAAGAGCGCTACAAGAAGCTGCTCGCGAACATCCAGAGCGGCGAAGTCTTCGTCCGCAAGGATGAAAAGCGCTGGGAATGCCGCAACTGCGGTCACATCTTCGTCGGCGAAAAAGCTCCGGAAATCTGCCCGGTCTGCAAGCATCCGAAGGCCTACTTCGAAATCACCGCTGAAAACTTCTGAGTTTCAGCAAACACGCGCTCGCAAACTCCTGTCCGAACCGGGCAGGAGTTTTTTATTGGAGAATTATTCCGGGCGGGCGGTGAGCCCGAGGACGGCGGCCAGTTTGCGGTGCAGCTCTTCGGCGTTGTACTCTCCGGCGAAGGCTTCGGAACCGGTCCCGATCGCCAGCACCGGCGTCAGGGAGATCGTCGCAGCGCGGGTCAGCCACTCCACACCGGCGTGGCGGTCGCGCAGGTTCAGCACCCGGTCCAGCCACGAACGGAAATCGCGCGGGGCCGGTTTGGCCAGGATCACATCGTAGGCCCGCTCCAGCTCGCGCAGCTCCTCCGCGCCGGGAGCGAAAAGGTCGCCGGCTCCGGCCAGTTCCAACGCCTGCCGGAAAGTCATCGCGGAAGTGTTCAGCTTCGCCAGCATCGACGCCCGGGTCGTTCCGACCGGAAAGTCCGTGCCGATCTCCCGGCCGAGCTGGAGATCACCGACATCGTAGAGCGAAACGGCCACCACCAGCGTATCCTCCGGGTGCTCCTTATAGAAAGCGACCGCCTCTCCCAGCACCCGGTCGAACATCCACAGCTCCCGGATCAGCGCGGCGGTATCGTTCGTCGCCGCCGCCAGCCGGATTTTCGAACAATCCACGACCAGAAACATTCCCCGCGCATCCTGCGGCCAGGACAAAGCCCGCGCCATGTAGTCCAGCAGGCCGGATTCATTGGAGTCCTTCGGCCGGTCCGCGGCAAACAGACGGCTCTCCAGCAGAGAATGGGTTGCAAACAGCCGACGGTCCGGCGCGGCCTCCCGCACCTGCTTTCGGTTCTTGGCCAACGCGTAGCCGAGCTTCGCCATCGGCGCGTCCAACGGGTCCAGCGCCGGAGCCTGCGGCCGGTTCAGCGTACCGGCCAGCAGGTCGAAGTCGCAAAGCGGCAGCCAGTCGGCCAGTTTGTCCGGCTCCGGCAATTGGGATTCGTGGGCGAAAAACACGCCGCCGGTCCAGTCGTTCAGGGCGCCGTCGGTCACGAAACCGGTCCGGCGTCCCTGCAGCTTCGCCTGCGTCAGCAAAGAATCAAGCACTTCGTCCGAAACGGTCATGCCGAGCATCCGGTCCTGTCCGGTTCCGGTGGCCAGCGCATTCTTCGCGGCAAGGACCGGACGTTCAAAATCGCCGGGCAGCGGAAGCAGCGTGCCGGAAACCGGCATCGCCGCCGAATTGGACATGCCGGCATTCCGGAATCCCGCCTGGCGCGCCAGCTCCAGCTGCGCCTGATTCACCCCGTCGGTCAGGATCAGGATCACATTGCGCACGGAAGCATGGAGCGCCCCCGCCGGCAACAGCAGAAAAACCAGTACGAGTCCCGCGATGATCCGCCGCATGTTCCCGTTCTCCCGGCAGTGAATTACTGTTCTTCCAGCTCGGAGGCGAGGCGGCCGCGCTGACGGCGGCGCTCCAGCTCCGTCAGGAAGAATTTGCGCAGGCGGATGTTCAGCGGCGTCACTTCCACGAGTTCATCGTCCTCGATGTATTCGAGCGCCTGCTCCAGCGACATCTTGCGCGCCGGCGCGATCTTCATATTGCGGTCGCTGCCCGCCGCGCGCATATTGGTCAGCTGCTTCGCGCGCTGCACGTTGACGACCAGGTCGCCTTCCTTGCAGTGCTCGCCGACGATCATGCCCTCATAGCAGTCCACGCCCGGCTCGATGAAAAACTCGCCGCGCTGCTGCAGGCCGTCGATCGCAAACGGAATCGACTTGCCGTTGCCCATGCTGACCATCGTGCCGTTGGTGCGCGACGGAATCGCCCCCTTGAAGGGTTCGTAGTGGTCGAACAAATGCGACACGATCGCCTCGCCCTGGCTGGCGGTCAGCGCCTTGCTGCGCAGACCGATCAGGCCGCGAGTGGGAATGTAAAACTCCAGAAGCTGCCGCTGGCCGCGCGACTCCATCTGGATCAGTTCGCCGCGGCGCATGCCGACCATCTCGATGATCCGCCCCGCGAAATCGGCGGGCACGTCGACGCTGAGCCGTTCAATCGGCTCGTTCTTCACGCCGTCGATCTCCTTGCAGATCACCTGCGGCTTGGCGACCGCGAATTCGTAACCTTCGCGGCGCATCGTCTCAATCAGGATCGCGAGATGCAGCACGCCGCGGCCGGAGACCTTGAAGGCTTCGCCGTTCACGTCTTCGACCCGCAGCGCCACGTCGCGCTCGACCTCCTTGAAAAGGCGCTCGCGGAGCTGGCGGCTGCCGACGTACTTGCCTTCCCGCCCGAAAAACGGCGAGTCGTTGATCCGGAACAGCATCGAAATGGTCGGCTCGTCGATCGCGATCACAGGCATAGCCTCCGGCTGCTCCGCGTCGCAGATGGTGTCGGAGATGTCGATGTCGGAGATGCCGACGATCGCGCAGAGGTCGCCGCACTCGACCACGCTGGTCTCCTTGCGGCCGATCCCCTCGAAGGTGAAAAGCTGCTTGACCTGCGCCGGTTCGGTCCGTCCGTCGCGCTTCACGATCACCAGCGGCTTGCGGGTGTCGAGCGTGCCGCGGTAGACGCGGCCGATGCCGATCCGACCCACGAAGTTGGAATAGTCGAGCGTCGCGACCTGACACTGCACCGGGCCGTCGACTTTCGGCGGAGCCGGAACAAATTCGATGATCGCATCCAGCAGCGGATAGATCGATTCGCGCGGATCGTCCAATTCCCGCACCGCCCAGCCGTCGCGGCCGGAGGCATAGAGCACCGGGAAGTCGAGCTGCTCGTCGGAGGCGTTCAATTCACAGAAGAGGTCGAACACCTTGTCGTGCACCGCGTCGGGCCGCGCGTCGGGCTTGTCGATCTTGTTGATCACCACCACCGGACGCAAATTGAGCTGCAGCGCCTTGTCCAGCACGAAGCGGGTCTGCGGCATCGGCCCTTCCGCCGAATCGACCAGCAGGATCACGCCGTCGGCCAGCTTCAGCACCCGTTCGACCTGCCCGCCGAAGTCGCTGTGTCCGGGGGTGTCGATCACGTTGATCTTGGTATTTTTATAGTTGATGCTGATATTCTTCGACAGAATGGTGATGCCGCGTTCGCGTTCGAGGTCGTTGTTGTCGAGAAAGCACTCCTGCACCACCTCGTTGTCGCGGAAGACCTTGGCCTGATGCAGGATCTGGTCCACAAGGGTGGTTTTGCCGTGGTCGACGTGCGCGATGATCGCGATGTTTCTGATTTCACTCATGATGTTCTTGCTTGTTCCGATGGGTTATAATGACAAATCTTATTAATATAGCACCGCGCACGGCTCATTGCAACAGGCCGAATCATGATTTCCGCACTTGCCAAACACCGGACGGGGGTGTATAGTAAGCAATGGAATCAGGTGTAACCTATATCATCAATTTTCTACAGGGAACAGCTATGACGAAAAACAAGTTCATCCATCCCAGCGACCAGATCGTCGCGTTCATGAAGCGCATCTACGATTACGGGATGACCACCACCAGCGGCGGCAACCTCTCGATCATGGACAGCGACGGGAATATGTGGATCAGCCCCAGCGGCGTCGACAAAGGCACGCTGCGCCGCGAGGATATCATGTGCGTGAAGCCCGACGGCGCTATCGTCGGCCCCCACCGCCCGTCGGTCGAATACCCGTTCCACCGCGCCGTCTACAAGCTCCGTCCGGACGTGAAGGCGGTGCTGCACGCCCATCCCCCGGCGCTGGTCAGCTTCAGCGTCGCCGGCGTGACGCCGGACACCAGCGCGACCAGCACCTCCGCCGGAGTCTGCGGCAGCGTCGGTTTCGCGGGCTATGACGTTCCCGGCAGCGACGGCCTCGGCGAACTGGTCAGCGCCGAATTCGCCAAGGGGCACAATACCACGCTGCTGCGCAACCACGGCGCGTGCGTGGTGGGCAGGACGATGGACGAGGCGTTCCGCCGCATCGAAACGCTCGACTTCTGCGCCCGGATGCTCGCCCACGCGGTGACCCTCGGCAAGCCGCAGTCGATTCCGGCGGATCAATTGGCCGACCTCTTCACCGACCGCAACAAGGAGTTTTCGGAGTTCACCCCGGAGTGCCCGAGCAGCGACGAACTCGAACAGCGCCGCAAAATGGCGCAAATGGCGCGCCGCTCCTACGACCAGTTCCTGTTCACCAGCGCCGACGGCACCATCGCGGTCCGGCTCGGCCCGGATTCCTTCCTGGTCACCCCGGCGGGCGCCGACCGCGCCACCCTCGAACCGGCCGACATGGTGCTGGTCAAGGGCACGCGATATGAAGCCGGCAAGGCGCTGACCCCGACCGCGTGGTTCATCAAGGCGCTCTTCGACGCGCAGCCGGAGCTGAATGCGATGATCATTGCGAATCCGCCCTGCCTCGCGGCCTACGGCATCGCGAATGCCAAGTTCGATCCCCGGGTGATTCCCGAGAGCTACATCATGCTGCGCGAAATGCCGGAATTTCCGTTCACGGCGACCACGCAGGACACCGCGAACCTGCTCAAGACCCTGTCGCCGCGCTATCCGATCGTGCGCATCCGCCAGCAGGCGGTGATTTCGACCGGCAAGAGCGTGCTCGAAGCTTTCGACCGCCTCGAAGTGGCCGAATACAGCGCCAAGGCGACGCTGATGGCCGGTCCGCTCGGCGGCATGACGCCGATGAACGAGCAGGAAGTGGCCGACGTGGTCAAGGCGTTCAAGCTCCTGCCGTAATGATCCGTTTTCCGATTCGGCAACTCTCCGGAACACGTTCCAGGAGAGTTGCCGTTTTTTACAGAGGGAAGAATATTGCACGGATAAACCACCGGAGCAATTTGATTTTCAATTAAAAATATTATATATTATCCCGGTATGCGACCGGGTTTATTTTTTCGGAACACACAATTCATTAAAACGGGGGAAAATCATGTCCGGAATCCTGCTTCTGCTGCTCGCGTTTTCCATCGGGGGTTCGCTCTGCGCCGGCACACCGCCGGAAAACGGCGGCGATTCGCTGTTCAGCCAGCTCACCCGCGGCGAAACGAACCCCGGCCGGCACGCGGCCAGGCGAAACGGCAATATGCTGATTATCCGCACGGATAAGGGCGCCGGCTCCGGCTTTATCGTCAACAAATGGAACCGCCCGGTCATCGTATCCAACGCTCACGTCTATCTGACCGGACGCAATCCGAGGGTTTTTGACGTCAACGACCGCGAATACGAAATCAAAGAGGTGATCGCCTCCAAAAGCCGCGATCTGGTTTTTCTGGTATTCGAGCCGTTCCCCGGCGAGACGGCGAAGCCGCTGGAAGTGGAGGAAGATGTCAGCGCCCTTGAGCCGGACACCCGGCTTACCGCTTACGGCAACAGCCTTGCCGGCAACGTCATCCGTCGCAGCGACGGGGTACTGCAGGCAGTCGGACCGCAGACCATTGAAACCACAGTGCCCTTCGTGACCGGCAACAGCGGCGGACCGCTGGTCACCACCGACGGCGGCAAGGTCGTGGGAGTCGCCACTTATATGATCCGGATCAGGGACGACTGGACCAAACAGGGATCAGGCTTCGAACAGAAAAAATGGTGGAAGCCGGTAGTCCGCCGTTTCGCGACCCGGATCGACAATATCGACGTCTCCGATCTTGAACAGATCGACATGCGGAAAATCGCAGAATGCGACCTGACCATGTGCGAACGGGCGCAGGAAGTGACGCGGCAACTGAAGGAAGCGAACAATTCTCAGGACTTCGCGGCAATCCTGTTCGGCAATCTTTCCCTGATCGCGGAAGGCAGGAGTTTTGCCTGGAACAGCTCTTATCTGAAAAAACAGTTCGCCGAAGACACGGAACTGTTCACCGCAATTACCGAACGGCTGGAACTTGGCGACCTGCTGGAACTGCTTGACCCGCTGGCCCTGCTCTACCAGAATGCGTCGGAAGTCACCTACGCCCGGATTCAGCCGGCCAAAACAAAATGTTTCTTCTGTTCCGGCTACGGTCAGATCACCAAACACGTTCCCCGTCCCGGCTACGATCCGAACAGCGGCGAATCCAGCCTCATCACGAAAAAAATCCCCTGCGTCGTCTGCCAGCAGACCGGCAAGCGCGCCATTTCGCACCCCGGAACCATGATGCAGGCCCCGGAGGCAGTGATCCAGTCACTCGCGGACCGGGTTCAGCCTGTGCCGATCACGTTTCAGGGTTTCACGCTCGGCACAACCAACAAGGAGTTCTTTCAGTCCTATCCGTTCTACCGGAACACCCGGGCAATCCTGCTGCGCCGTCCCGTTCCGTTCGGCGAGGAGATCATTTACAGAGGCAACCACAAGGATCGCGACATAAAAGCGACCAGCCTGACTTTCATGTGCGGAAAACTTGTGGAAATACGCCTTTTCCTGAACCACGAAGGCGATGCCCCGGAAGAGCTGCTCAAGCAGTATATCTCCCTGCCGCTGCCGGACGGATATCCTCTGCAGGCCGGCGCCCGGTTCCTGAAAGACCCTCTCGATATTCCCTGCGACCGTTCCGGCAAGGCCGTGCTGGATATCAAACGCGTTTCGGAAGATTCGCGGCAGTCGTTTTTCCGTAATGAAAGTCCCGTCCCGAGACATGGCGCCTTCCTCCCTTCCCAGCCGCAACCCGACAGCTTTATGACCAATACCGTCATCTTGAGCTGCCGGCACAACCTGCCCCGGGCGATGCAGTTCCTCGACTACTCCCGGTTCCGGAGCATTCCGCAGCCCGGATGCTGACCGGGACCGCTTTTCCCGATGCCCGCCGCCCGGCAGTTCGTTTTTTCCGAATTGCCGGGCGGAGACGTTTGCAAAACACCGGCGGCAACGTTATATTACGTTGCATATTGTTGTAAAAGAGGAACTGTTTTCTTTCCATGATCATAAAAACCGTAGCTTATCCGCGCGCCGCGCTGATCGGAAATCCTTCCGACGGCTACAACGGCAAGACCATCGCATTCGTCTTTCGCAACTACTCCGCGGAGGTCCGGCTTTATGAAACGCCGGAGCTGGAACTGCTCCCGGCCAAACGCGACAACAACGTGTTCGCGGACCTCGACGCGCTGACCAGCGACGTCGAACTCTACGGTTATTACGGCGGCATCCGGCTGCTCAAGGCCGCCGTGAAGAAATTCAACGAGTATTGTCACCGCCACGGGCTCAAGCTCGAAAAAAAGAATTTCACGATGCGCTACAGCAGCACGATTCCGAACCGGCTCGGACTGGCGGGATCGTCGGCGATCATCACCGCCGCGATGCGCGCGATGTGCGAATTTTACCACATCCGCCTTGCTCCGGCGATCCTCGCGAATATCGTGCTGTCGACCGAACGCGACGAGCTGGGGATTCCGGCGGGGCTTCAGGACCGGGTGGCGCAGGCCTACAACATCCCGGTCTACATGGATTTCGACGCCTCCTACATGAATGAGCACGGCATCGGCCGTTACGAGGCGATCGAGATTCCCGACGGGCTGAACCTCTATGTGGCCTACCGGACCGACCTTGCCGAAGGCTCCGAGGTGCTGCACAGCCGCCTCCGCGAGGAGTACGAAGCGCGCGTGCCGCACGTGGTCGCCGCGATGCGGGAGTGGGCGGAGCTGACCGAACAGGTCCGCGCCTGCCTCGGTTCGCGGGAGTTCGACCGGATCCCGGCGCTGCTTGACCGCAATTTCGACCTGCGCTGCGAAGTCTGTGCCAATGCGGTCAGCGAAAAGAACCGCCGCATGGTCGAACTTGCCCGTTCGGTCGGTGCGTCCGCCAAATTCACCGGTTCCGGCGGCGCGATCATCGGCACCTATGAAGACGAGAAGATGTTCCGCCGTCTCGCCGACGTGCTGCGCAACGAGCGGATCGACGTGATCAAGCCGGAAATCGTCACTTCGGGAGAGATCCGATGAAGCCCGTGCGCAAAGCCGTATTGCCCGCCGCCGGATTCGGCACCCGGTTCCTGCCTTTCACCCGCGCGGTCCCCAAGGAGATGATCCCGCTGGTGGACAAGCCGGTGATCCAGTACGTGGTCGAAGAGGCCGCCGCCGCCGGAATCGAGGAGATCCTGATCATCACCAGCTCCGGTAAAAACGCGATTCAGGACCATTTCAACCCGGTTCCGGACCTGGAAGCGCGTCTCGCCGCCAACGGCAAACAGCAGTTGCTCGACGAACTGCGTGCGATCGATTCGCTGGCCGACATCCACTACATCTACCAGCAGCAGCTCAACGGGCTTGGCGACGCGGTACTGCGTGCAAAGTCCTTCGTCGGCGACGAGCCTTTTGCGGTGCTGCTGGCCGACACGGTGCTGTCGAGCACGACCGACCGGACCGTCACCGGGCAGCTGATCGACGCCTACGAGCGTTTCGGAGCACCGGTCACCGCGGTCGAACCGGTACCGATGGAACTGGTCGGCCGCTACGGAGTCATCCGGGCGGACGAGTTCGAACCGGGATTGTTCAAAGTGGAGGACTTCATCGAAAAGCCCTCCGTCGAAGAGGCGCCGAGCAATTACGCGGTCGCCTCCCGCTACCTCTTCACGCCGGATATTTTCGAGGCGCTGAAGGAGACTCCCCGCGGCAAGGGGAACGAAATCCAGCTGACCGATGCGATGCGCCGGCTGGTCGCAACGCGCGAGATGTACGCGCGCCGGATCGAAGGAAACCGTTACGATCTGGGCAACAAACTCGGTTTTCTGGAGGGCACGGTTGAATTCGGGCTGCGCCGTCCGGAGTTCCGCGAACGCTTCGCCGCCTTCCTGCGCGACAAGCTCAACCAACTGGAGGCGCAAAACCAATGCGGCGCCCCGCAAAACCACAGAAAAGAGTAGTTACCGTGTTCAGTTCATTGAAAAAAACATTGAAGGGCCTGCTCGGGCTCAAGGATCACACCGTCATCGTCACAATCGAGCCGAAGGAGAAATCCGCCGGCTCCTCCAGACGCTCCGAAAAGAGCGAGAAAAAAAGCAAAGCCAAGGAGCGCGAACGCGCCCCGCGCCGCGACAAGGCCCCCGCCGAGGGCAGGCCGGAACGCGAAGCCCGGCCAAAGCAGGAGCGCCCCCGCAAAAGCGAGCGCCGCGAACGCCCGCAGGAGTCCGCCCCCGCCGTCCCGGCCCCGAAGCCGGAACGCCCCGCCGCGCTGAAGGAGGTTCCGCCCGCCGAAGGCAAGACCCGTTTCCTCGACCTGCCGCTGCATGAAGACGTGCAGTTCGGCATCCAGCACGCCGGTTTCGAGTACTGCACCCCGATCCAGGCGCTGACGCTGCCCGCGCTGCTGGAAGGGCGCGACCTCGCCGGCAAGGCGCAGACCGGAACCGGCAAGACCGCCGCCTTTCTGCTGGCGGTATTCACCCGGCTGCTGAATCATCCGCTCGAAGAGCGCAAGCCCGGCTGCCCGCGCGCGCTGGTCCTGGCCCCCACCCGTGAGCTCGCGATGCAGATTCAGAAGGATGCCGAAGTGCTGGAAATCTTCACCGGCCTCACCAGCGTCGTGGTGTTCGGCGGCATGGACCATGAGAAGCAGCGCCGCAGCCTCGAACAGCCGGTCGACCTGGTGATCGGCACTCCGGGGCGGATCATCGACTATTCGCGCGGCGGCAGCCTGAAGCTCTCCAAAGTCGAGGTGCTGGTGATCGACGAGGCGGACCGGATGCTCGACATGGGCTTCATCCCGGATGTGAAGCGGATCGTGTCGCAACTGCCCAGAAAGGGCGAACGCCAGACGCTGCTCTTCTCCGCGACGCTCGAGGACCACATCCTGCGGCTCGCCTCCGGCTGGCTGGCGGAACCGGTGATCGTCGAAAGCGAACCGGAAAAGATGGTCAGCGAAAACATCGAGCAGACCTTCTACTCCGTGCTGCGCGACGAAAAGCTCGCGCTGCTGCTGTATATCCTGCGCACCGAACCCTACGACCGGGTGCTGATCTTCGGCAACCGCAAGGATGTGAACCTGCGGCTGCAGTACGATCTGGCGCGCTTCGGCTACGAAGTGCCGGTGCTCTCCGGCGACATTCCGCAGGAGAAGCGGATCAAGGTTCTGGAACGGTTCCGGGCGGGCACCGAGAAGATCGTGATCGCCACCGACGTCGCCGCGCGCGGCATCCACGTCGATGACGTGTCGCTGGTGATCAACTACGACCTGCCGGAGCGCGCCGAAGATTACGTGCACCGGATCGGCCGTACCGGCCGCGCCGGGCACAACGGCAAATCGATCAGCTTCCTGTGCGAATACGGCGCCTACTATCTGCCGGACATCGAAAAGCTGCTCGACGTGCAGTTCCACAGCACCCAGCCGACCGAAGATATGCTGAAAATGCCGGAGCCGGTTCCGGGCGCGAAACTGCCGAAGCGGGAAGCCGACCGGCATTCTTCGGGAAGCCGCGGCCGCGGCGACTCCCGCCGCCGTCCCCCCATGCGCCGCCGCTGATTTTCCATAAAGAAAAACCGGTTCCGCAAAGAACCGGTTAAGATCGGGATCATCGAAGATGAGTTTCGGAAAAAAGACAAAAAAAATGGAGCGGGTGACCGGAGTCGAACCGGCGTCGCCAGCTTGGGAAGCTGGAGCATAACCGTTTTGCTACACCCGCATCCAGAGGATGATATAGAATATAGCGCAAACCGGCCGGATTTCAAGCAGAAAAATCACAAACGGGAGTATAAATCATGAAAAATTCGATGTTTTGCGCCGCAATCGCGGCGGGAAGTCTGGTTCTGTCCGCCTGCACCGACACCAAATCCGTCCGCCGCGACTTTGAAAAACCGGACGCCAGCATCCGCGCCGTCGACCAGACTGAAGCCGTCGAATATCCGGAAGTCACCGGTTTCTACGTCCCGGAGCGGCTTCCGGCGGAAGACCTTGAAGTCCCCCAGCTTTACGCCGACCTGATCCTGACCATGAAAAATCCCAGGCTGCCCAGCAACAGCCGCGAGAAGTATGAAACCATCAAAAAACTGCTGAAAAAGGTGGATTATACCTTCACACGCGAAACCAAGACGCTGAACGAGCTTTTCTACTACGGCGACGCGATCATCGACTCGCCGGCGGCGGTCGACCGGACCATCACTTTCAATTACCAGTACAACAATCACTACGTGCGGCTGATCTTCTACACCTACGGAATTTTCGTGACCGGCGTGGAAATCATCGAAAAATAATGAACGACTCCGATCCTGCCTTCATGCGCCTCGCCCTCGACGAGGCGCGCAATGCCGCCGCAGCCGGAGAAGTTCCGGTCGGAGCGGTAGCCGTCCGGGACGGCCGGGTGCTGGCGACCGCCCGGAACCGGGTGGAAGAACGCCATTCCGCCGTCAGCCATGCCGAAATCGAACTGCTGCACGCCGTCGAAGCCGTCACCGGCGACTGGCGCATGGATGAAATCACTTTCTACATCACCAAGGAGCCCTGCCCGATGTGCGCGGGCGCGCTGGTCAACGCCCGCGCCGGGCGGATCGTTTTCGGACTGGCCGATCCCCGCATGGGCGGCTGCGGCTCCGCTCTCGACATCACCGGGCATCCCGGCGTACTCTGGCATCCGGAGGTGGAGGGAGGCGTGCTGGCCGAAGAGGCGCAGCGGATCATCCGGGAGTTCTTCCGCAACTCCCGCGAAGCCAAGAAGGTCCGCCCCGGCGATATCCGCAGGCAGAACTTCCAGAGCGCCGCCTATATCGAAAAATTCAACCCGCTGATGCTTGAAACCTTCGGCATGACCTTCGACCACTGGTTCAAGCTGCATGTGTGGGACCGGCGCTATGAGAGCTTCGCGATCTTCGACGGCGCCCGGATGCTCGCCCATGCCGGACTTTTCGCACTCACGCTGTCGGTCGAAGGCCGCCCGCTCCCGGCGATCCAGCTCAACGGGGTGGCGACCACCGCTTCCCACCGGGGCCGGGGCCTCTCCCGGCGGATCATCGGGCGAATCCTCGAAGAACACGCCGGCACGCCCGCTTTCCTGTTCGCCAACGATTCCGTGCTGGAGTTTTATCCCCGGTTCGGCTTCCGCCGGGCGGAGGATTTCCTGCCGGTCGCGGAGGAGCGGCTTCTCCCCTGCCCCGCCGCCCGCCGGATCACGCCGGACGAAGCGCGTCCGCTGCTGGAAAAACGCTGCCAGTTCTCCCGCGTCTTCGACGCTGCAGACGGGCTGCCGATCCACCTCTTCCATCTCTACGGCGAATGCCGCGACCACATCTGGCAGCTCTCCGGCGAAACCGCCGCCGTCGCGATTCAGGAAGGGAGCACGCTCCGGCTCCTCGATGTATTCGGCTCCCGTCCCACCGAATGGAGCGAAGTGCGCACCCGGCTCCCCTTCAGCGGAATCGAGCGCATCGAATTCGGATTCACGCCCGACTTCCTCAAAGTCGATTTCCACTGGGAGAGACGTCCTGAAAGCCGCAACCTTTTCCTGCGCGGTGATTTCGGGCTGCCGGAACAATTCTGTTTCCCGGCACTGCTGGAAACCTGATACGATTTTCGTTTCAGAAGCAGGGGCCCGTCACCTATCCCGGATTTCAGGAGTCGGAACAGAACCGGTCGAATTCCGACCGGCTTCCGGTCTCACGGCCGTGAGAGGTGGTAGATCATCGTCGCACCTTCGGGACGATGGGTCTCCACCGGGAAGCTGATTCCCGCCCTCCCCGGTTCGCATTTCACCGGAGCGAGTACGGAACCGTCCGCCGCAAGTGCCTCGACGCGCCACCCGTCGTTCGGGGCGACCGCCAGCGTCACATCGGCCCGGCCGCGGGCGACCAGCATCGGGATTTTGCCGTCCTTGAGCAGCAGCTTCCGGGCCGGAGTCTGATACTGCTCTTCCGAGGCGAGAGCGTCCGTCAGGTGGAACAGCAGCAGATCGCGGCTTTCCGCCAGCGGTTTCCCGTCAAGCGAGTGAACCGATACCGTGGCGAAGTCATTGGCATTCTTCACATCCAGGAAGCGCCCCCGCGCATTGCCGTTGTGAAAGGTCAGCACTTCCGATTTCGGCGTCACGACCCGCAAACTCACCTTGGCCGGCTCCAATTCGATCTCGCCGGTCAAGCTCGTGACGGAAGCCTTCTTCCGGAAACGCTCCGCTGCTTTCCGGAACTCCGGCGGCAGCCCGTCGATCCAGTCCGGCCGGGAGGTATCCACTTTGTGAACCTGCTCCGACTTGCTGTCGGCGGCGACCGACCCGATCCGGCCGATCAAGCCGAGCTGGGAAAACTCCGGCGGAAATTCCTCGCCGTACCGTTCCGAATTCCAGGTATAGGCCAGCGGCACATTCGACGCCGCCGCGACGTCGCCGCGCACGAAGAGGAACCAGATGATCCGTTCTGTCAGCAGCGAAATCGGTTCGCGCAGGGTGGAGAACGCACCGGGAGCCTTCGGAGAGAAAATGTTCTCCCGCCGGAATTCATAGCAGAAGCGGTAAAGTCCGTCCCAGTCCTGAAGCGCGGAGTAGGCGCCGGCCACCGCCCCCATCTCGCTGCGGTAGCGGTTCGGGTAGCAGTAGTTGATCTCCGTGACGATCAGCGGTTTCCCGGGAATCCGGAGCGGCATCGATTCGCGCATCGCCGCCGCGTATTTCGCAATGTCGGCGTTCTGATGAAAGGCGACCGGCGCCTGCCAGTTGTTCATCGGAAAAGTCGGGTGATCGTGGTAGATGTGGGCGTCCAGCAGCGGCAGCATATCCCGGAAGGGCTGCAGCGAGGGCGAAGCGTTGTTGTTCAGGTTCGTGAGGATCGCCTTGACGCCAAGTTCTTCACGCAGGAAGCGGCTCTCTTCCTCCATAACCGCGCGCTGGCGTTCCGCGAGAAAGCGGTAGAAGGTTTCTCCGCGCTCCGCCGCGAGCTTTTCGGAATAGATTCCATTTTCCCGCAGCCACGCCGCATACCGCTCCGCAACCAGCGACAGGAGTTCCGGAAACATATTCCAGACCGCGTAAAGCGGAGCCTCGTTGTCAAGATTGAGCGCAAAGAACGCCGGATCTTCCGCCATGCTCATGCCGGTATAAGGATTCTTGAGCGTGAACACCCGGCGGGCGTATTCCTTCCAGTTTTCCAAAGCGGAATCTGAGAAGAAATGAAGCACCTTGCGGTAATGGTTCTTATTCGAACTCCGGCATTCCGCGATGTTGTCGCCGGGGCGGATCGGGCGGGACGCACAGACATCGGTGGTGATGTACATGCCCTTCTCGCGCAGCTTGGCGTAGAAATACTGGAAACGATCGAGCGTCTCCGGATTGAAATGAAGCGAATCATCCTTCGACCAGTCCATGATGAACATCTCGAACTGATGGAAACGAACCGAGTTGTATCCCTCCATGGCAAGACGCTCCACCAAGATGTCCGCCTCCTCGTGCGTCGGCGCCACCAGCCGCTGGCAGATATTGGTGCCGAAAAAGCGAATCCGCTGTTCCGGCGCGTTCTCGAAAGCGAAGTGCCCGTCAGGCCGGATCACGACATGCCCGAATTTTCCGGCCGGCACATGATTCCGGCCGGAAAAGTCCATGGGCGATCCCTGCAGGTAACGAAGCGGCATATCATATTTCTTCCACTCCTTCCCCTCCGAAATCACGATCGGCTTTCCAGCCGTTCTGCCGGGGCGCAGGTTGGCGAACGAAGCGGCGGCAACCATCCAGACCCCCTTTCCCGGTAAAAACTCCAGCCGTGCGACCGGCTTCTCGTCCAGCCGGAAAGCGGAAGCGAAAAGACCGACTTTGCCGCTGCCGTTCTCGCCCGTCCAGGCGATCGGGCCGTTGGGAAGGTCAAGCATCGGCCGCCACCAGTTTCCGCAGTCAACTCCGGCGCGCACCGGAATTTCCTGCCGGGCGCCATCCTTATAAGTAACGGCGATCACGCCGACCGGCTCGCCGCCCTGCGGCACCCACGCCGCCGCGTGAAGCAGATACAAATACCGGTGCAGTTCCGCGCCCTCCAGCTCGACTGCGCCCGCTGCCGGGAAGGTGCGGTGATTCGAACGAACCACACAGCTTCTGCCGCCGTTCTGCTCCGGATCAGCCACCTTGAAACGGATTCCGGAAAAGGCCACGTCGCCGGGCTGCATGCAGCTGAGATCCTGTTTCGGCCCCTGGTCAGTCCAGCCGCCGCGACCGTCATCGGCGGTATCGTCGCAAAGTCCCATGTTCGCAGCCGCTCCGAGCGGAATCGGCATACTGCGGAGCGGTTCGGTTTCGATTTCAAACTCCAGTTCAGCCCTGCGGCCGTCTTCCGAGAGTTCCGCAAGCAGATGGACGGAGTAGTACGGTTCCTTGCTCCAAACCCGCTGATCGTTGACTCTCACCCGGAAGCTGCCGCGGAATGTGAAGAGCAGATCACCGGCCACGATCGAGAGCGACTTCTCCCTGAGGTGACGCAATGTCCCGAAGATGCGGCCGTTTGATTTCTCCCCGGTCAGGGCGACCGGTTTTCCGCTGATCTCCAGTTCCGCGGGGATCGAGACCGGCAGTTTGATCTCCATGCTGGCGGAGTCGTTTTTCTCGTCAAAAGCAGCCTCTCCCCGGTAACGCCAGCGGTTGCCGGAGAGTTTTTTGAGCGAAGCATTCAGCGAGACATTCTGCTTCGGCGACAGAGAAACCTTCCCGGCGATTGAGATGGTGTCGCCGTTCCACTTCGGCTGCGGCTGCTTCAGGTCGATCCCCTTCCAGGAGGAGGAATCACGCCATTCCATCTGCAAGGCGTCGTTGAGGACGAGACGTCCCTTTCCGGAAAGCGTTGCCGGTTCTCCGGCGGCGGCGCCAAGAATGGAAAAGGAAAGAACAGAGAGGAGAAATCTTTTCATAAACATTTCCGTTCGTTACAGATCAATGAAGTTCAATGAATTGGCCGGAGGCGTCGTCGATGTATCTGGGAACACCGGATTTCTCATGGAGTTCCTGCGGGGAGCGCGCATCCACATGCCCATCCAGCAAGAGAACGTTGGCTCGACCGCTGTGGGCGGGAGTGATACCGCTGGACTTGGAAATCCGAAAACAGGGCAGGGTGCTGCCCTGCTCGCGGGAATCGGCGATGATTATGATGTCGGAGGTCCGGCCGGTCGTATCCGGCAGATAGCCGTTGGCGGTCTGTTTCACCGAGGAAATCCGCCCGACTTTCGGACAGGCGGCTTCATTCCAGTAACCGGTAACGAGGTGCGGATTGAAAGCATAGGTATAGGAGAAATAGAACCAGCTGTTGGAGTCGCTATAGCCGGAGTGGAGAGGGCAGCGGAGGATCGCCGTCCCTTTCTGGGACTGGGCGATCGTGGAATAAGTGGCGAGCGCCTTTCCCCAACGCAAGGCCGCCGTGTCGTTGGTAGCCCCCGGTGCCGGATAATAGCCGTCATAGGTATCGGCGTACATCGCCAGATAAAGCCCGACCTGCTTGAGATTGCCCGTACAGGCAATTGCCCGCGCCTTGGCCCGCGCCTGATTCAGGGCCGGCAGCAGCATTCCTGCCAGAATGGCAATAATCGCGATAACGACCAGAAGCTCAATCAGCGTGAACCGACGAATCCATTTCATTTCCGTCCCTCCTTGCATTTGTAAAACAGATTTTTCAAGGTATTATATATCAACTCCGAACCTTGTTGTTATAAATATAATAAAAAAAAGACGGAAAGTCAATTACCGTCAAAAGAGAAAACATGAGGAAAACCGACAAAAAACATGAGGATTTCTGCCAGGCGGCATCAGGAAAACACGAGATGCAGTGGTCAAAAAAGGCCGAGTATCAGACTCGGCGGCGGGAAACCTGGATGATCCCTGTCAGCGGAGCGTTTCCGTTCTATCCCTACTGCATGGAAGAGGAGGTCAGGCTCCGGGACTACTGGTTCATGGAAAATTTCACCCGGTTCTGGCTGGCGATCATCGCGTTGGAGGGGGATATTCTGTTTCACTTCGGCAACAAGGATATCCGGCTTTCGGCGGGGGAGATTCTGTTCATTCCGAAAAATACCGGCTACTCTTTTGAAAACGGCGAATCTGAATCCTCGCATAAAGTGGTCCTTGAAGTGATCGGGCAGAATCTGAATTCAGATCTGGAAACCCTCGGCCTGAACCGCCTGATCTCGGTTCGAAGCGATCGGTGCGAAGTGCTGGCAGATCAGATTCGCGCAATCGGCGACCTGATTCATCTGCAACAGCCCTCCGCAGTTCCGGAACTGCTCGGCCGAACCTACCGCATACTGGTGGAGTTCTCTGATCTCCTGCCGGAGAAAAAACGTACCAACAACCTTCTGCTGCGAGCGCAGATGCTTCTGGAGAGCAACTTCGAAACCCGGCTGACATTGCCCCAGCTCGCCAGAAAGCTGAACAGCCGTGAAGAGAAGATCAACCGGTTGTTCAAGGAAAAACTCGGCATCACGCCGATGCGGTATCGGATCGAAAAGAAGATGGAACGGGCCCGCCATTTGCTTGTCGTCACTTCACTGACCATTAAAGAGATATCTTTCCAGCTCGGATACTGCGATCCTTTCTATTTTTCAAGCGAATTCCGGCGCATCACGGGATTTTCCCCGTCGCAGGTGCGCAACTGCAAGGAATTGCTGTAGAATCGGTTGTCAACTCCGGCGCCGGAGCCATGCAGCGTCAGGAGATCAGCAGCCTTCCTCCTGGGAAACTTCAAGGAGAGTATCGAACAATCCGGATCGTGCGCAACTGCACCGCCTCCAGAGCAGGCCAAAGAAAATTCAGGACGATTCAACGAACAGCAGAAGACGGCGGTGTCCGCCTTCCCGGAGTTATTCGACCGGAAATCGGAAACGCAAGAGCAGGTCGCCGTTTTCATCGCCTTCTCCAGCTCCGGCGTGTCGCCGGGGCATCGGCGCAATGCTTTGACACCTTTGAAAATCGAACGGCAGACCGGATCGAGCGCATCGAATTCGGTTTCATCCCCGACTTCCTCATGGTCGATTTCCACTGGGAGAAACGTCCTGAAAGCCGCAACCTTTTCCTGCCGGCGATTTCGGGCTGCCGGAAAAATTCTGCTTTCCGGCGCTGCTGGAAACCTGACGCAATTTTCCGGAAAAATTCCGGCCGGAGGGATTGACATTCTTCCATCCGTATGCCATACTATAAAAAAGATGAAACGTTAGGTTTGCAATCGCGGGAGCAATTGACCGATGAGTACGGAAACCGGCCGGCGGCCGATCACGCTGAAAATGATTTCAGAGAAAGCGGGCTGTTCGATCTCTTCAGTTTCAACGGTCCTGAACAACTCCCGAGGCAATTCCGTGGTCGGCGACAAAACCCGCAGACATATCCTTGCGATCGCCAACGAGCTCGGTTACCGGCCGAATTTCGCGAGCCGCAGCCTCAAAACCCGCCGTTCGCGCACCGTCGGAGTCTACGTGCAGCCGCAGTTGTGGCGCAGCCTCGGCAACAACTATGAACGGCAGATTTTCAAAGGGATCGAGGAGGCCGCTTTCGAGCGTAACTACGATATTCTGGTGCTGAACCTGAGCAGCCGGGCCCTGCCGCAGGTCTGCGAGGCCCGGCTGGGCGAAGGGCGGATCGACGGGCTGCTGCTGCTGCACGCCGACCGGGAGGCGGAGTGGATCGACCGTCTCTGCGACGCCAGCGACTGCGTGGTCGCGGTGGACTGCTGCTTCGACAGCAACCGGTTGAGCCGGATTCTGTTCGACAACGACGCCGCCATCCGGCTGGCGGTCTCCCATCTGGCGCAGCTCGGGCATCGGAGGATCGGTTTCGCCGGGGTCTGCACCCGCGACGCGCTCGAAGAAGCGCCCGACCGGGAGGCACCGTTCCGCGCCGCAACCGCCGAATTCGGGCTGGACCGCGCCCCCGAACTGATCTTCAACATCGACAACTGCCATCCGCCCATCCCGCCGGAGGGGCAGCGCTGCCAGCTGGAAGGCATTCAGGCGCTGCACTATTTCCGTTCGCTCCCCGAACCGCCCACTGCGGTCGTCGCCTACAATTCGCTCGCGGGGCTTTCACTGATGCGGGAAGCCATCGCCACCGGCCTGCGCGTCCCGCAGGACCTCAGCATCATCGGCGTAGACGACCATGAATTGATCCATTTCTTCCAGCCGATGCTGACCGTGATCGACCACCCGCTGCAGGAGATGGGCCGGGCCGGCGCCCAACTGCTGATCGACCTGATCGAAGACCGCGAAACCTCACCGGCCGTTCGCGTCTTCGCCCCGGCCCTGCTGCCCGGCTCCAGCTGCCGTTCCCTCCCGTAAGCCGCTCCCCTCCCCCGCATCTGTCAAAAAAACGGAAAAAAATTGGTTCCGCTATTGCATTATACTGTATCATACGGTATAATATAAACAAAAGGAAACCAATCATCAAGGATACCGGTATGATCCAGCCCCGTTTGAAATCCGACGAACTGTACCCGCGTCTCTGGAACGAATTGCAGCATTACGCGCCCGGCGAACAATTCATGTCGATCCGGCAGATCATGCGGAAATTCGAGGTCAGCCAACTGGTCGTGGACCGCACACTGTCGCGCCTGCGCGAGGAGGAGTTCCTGACCGCGGAAGGCGGACGCGGCCTGTTCGTTTCGGAGAAGATCAGCCGCTTCACCGCCGATACCCCTGAAACCGTGCTCTGCGCCGTGCCGCGCTGGCACTCCCACGATGTCATGGAGATGCTGAATGCGTTCCGGGAGCTCCAGCCGGAATTTCCCCGGCAGCGGCTGCTCGGGTACGAGTTCGACTTCGCCCGTCCTCTGCCCGACGTGCTTCCATTGCTCGAAGAGAACGTCAAAGGCATCCTGCTGCACCCGGCGGGAGACGAGTTCGACGCAGCCGAAGCCGAAGCGTTCAACCGGCTCCGCGGCGGCATCCCGGCGGTGATGTTCGGCCGCAACTGCCTGAGCAGCCGCCTCCCCTCGGCCAGTTTGGACGACACCTTCGCCGGCAGCCTGGCCGCGCGCCAGTTGCACCGGAACGGCCACCGCAAACTGGCCGTGCTGCTTTCGGAACCGCACAACTGCGCCACACTCGACCGTGTCAAGGGGGTCGAAGACTATGCGGAACTGAACGAACTGGAACTGGAAGTGATCGACTGCGGCGTCCGCAGCGGCGAATTCGCGCCCGGCAAAACCTACGACCACATGTTTGAACGCCTGCAGAGGAAGTTCGACTTCACCGGCATCGTCGGCGTGGCCAGCAATTCGCTTTCCGGTCTGCTGAATGCGTGCCACAACCGCAATATCGGAATTCCCGGCGAATTGAGCGTGGTCACCATCGGCAGCATCGGCCTGACCCGGACCTTCGCGCCGCCGGTCGATACCGTGGAAACCGACCTGCCGGGGCAGATCAAAGCGGCACTCGAACTGCTCGCCTCCGGCAATCCCGGAAACATCTCCCTGAAAACCAACCTGATCGAACAAGGCTCCGTACGCAAACTCAACACCAAATAACAATGGAGGAAATGATGCGGAAACATCAAACGGCACCTGAACTTCCCACCGGCTTCAGCCGGCAGTCACGCAGTCAATTCACATTGATTGAATTGCTGATTGTAATTGCTGTTATCGCGATCCTCGCAAGCATGCTGCTGCCGGCGCTGAACAAGGCCCGCGGCAAGGCGCAGACCGCCTCCTGTTCCAACAACCTCAAGCAATTCGGAATCGCCCACAGCCTGTACGCTGACTCCTACGACGGCGTGCTCTGCCCGGAAATCCTGCAGCCGGGGGACATCATCTGGGTCACCCAGTTCACCAACCTGATCGGCCGCGAGAAAAGCGCCCGGCTATTCCACTGTCCGGCATCCGATGAAACCAACGCAACGCTGTTGAGCACTTACTATTCCAAACCGCCGTTCGATCCGGACGCCCGCCTCAGCTATGCACAGAACTACCGGCTTTCCACCTGGCGCACCTACTCCCCGGCGCGCAAAATCACCCAGTACAAATATCCGTCCAGAACCGCCGCCAATTTCGACGCCCCCACTCCCAAATGCAAGGAGAAACTCGTCGCATTGCACTATGGAATCCTCTACACACCCGCCGAAATTTCAGGAGAAGGCTATTACGGCACGGTGCAGTACGGCCATGACGGCGGCATGAACATGCTGCTGCTCGACGGCCATGTCAATTTCTATCCGCGCAGCACCATGCTCCGCGCCCGCGCCGAGCGCTCCAAAAAGCTGTGGCTCTGCTGGACGATCAATGACAGATAACCGGGACTTTGCCTCCGGCGGCCGGGGGCGCTTCGCCCCCCGGTCCCCCAGACCGGCAAGGTGCCGGCGCCGTGTACGGTTTCGAGATTTTTGCGTAGCAAAAATCTCGAAACCGGGGGTATCAATAATGGGTCGGAGTAGCTCTATCGGCGGCACCTGCCACCGGGTGCTACCCGGTCGGGTTACAAGGACGAAGCGCCTTGTCCACCGGAGGTAACTTGTGCGCGTAGCGCACAAGGTCTGCCGCCCGGTAGGGCAGGCAGACCCGCCTGCCGCGAAAGCGGCATGGCTTCCACGGAACTTTAAAAACCGCCCCGAAGAATGGGGTATCCACTCCAATCGGGAAAAATATGAAATGCAACCATTAAGGAATATAAAATGAGCAAACCGTGCACTCTCCTCCTGGCCGCCTTGCTGAACCTCGCCGCCGCGACGGCGGCCGAAATCTGGCAGGAGGCGGAAGATTTCACCGCCTCCAACTGGCCGCACCGCTCCATCTACCTGCAGAAAAACGGCGGCGGCGCTTCCGGCGGGCTGATCCTCGAACTGTTCACCGCCAAAAAGCCGGCCGGAGCCGATCACTATTACGCCTCATACGAAATTGAGATCCCCGCCGACGGCAGATACGCCCTCTGGGCGGCGGTCTCCAATCCCGCTTCCGGCTGGGCTTCCCCGATCGCGATCGCGGTGGACGGCAAGGTAGTCTGGGACGATCCGGCGGCGATGAAATGGAAAAGCGGCGCATTCGGCGCTCCGGCTCCCAAAGCGGTGCTCGGCTGGATCAATCCCGGCTCGGTCGAACTGAAGTCCGGCAAACACCGGATCGACTTCCGGGTCACGCGGCCCCGCCGCGATTCCAACTCCTACAGTTGTTTCTTCGACGGCTTCCTGCTGACCACCAGCCGGACAGTCAGGCCGCGGGCGAATTACCGCATCTCCAACCTGCAACCGGAATGGAAGAAACTTCTTGCGCAATCCGGGGACTTCCGTTCGCTGCAATTCGCCACGGAGCAGAAGCTGGTGCGCGCCCTGATGAAGGAGAAGGCCCCGGTCGAGGGCGTTTCCGATGAAAACGCGGCGATGGCCCTGAAGAAACTGCTGGCCCGCCCCCTGCCTGCGCCGATGCCGAAAGGAAGCATCCACCGGATCGGAGTCCACGGCATGGAAATCCCGCTGGTCCGCAAGGGATTCCAGGATGATAAAACCGGCAGAGCCTTCGAACTGCTCGCCCGCGCCGGAGTCGATACGCTGCGCACCGCCGAACTCTGCTGGCACCGCCTCGGCAAGGATGCCCCCGCGAGCTTCGACTTCGGGAACATCGACTATCAGGTGGAACAGGCGGGCAAATACGGGATGAATTTCATGTTCACCATCGGCTACCCCGCCGCAAAATTCAACAAGCACCCGTTCCATCTCTCCACCTTCAAGCCGGAACATGAGGCGCTGTTCCGCGAATACCTGCGCCTGATCCTGCCCCGCTACGACCGCTTCGCCCAGTATTGGGAGTACGCCAACGAAGTGGATGCGCCGAAAGTCTGGTGGCGCGACGCCACGCCGCAGGACTACGTCCGCGACTGCCGCATCCTGCGCGAGGAGATGGATAGACTCGGCATCAGAACTCCCGTGCTCGGCATCTCCGCGACCTATTCGCGCAGCGCCGCGCGCGACAAAAACGGCGAGGGCCAGGAGTTCACCCGCCGCTGCCTGGCCGCCGGGCTGGAGCGGTACATCGACGGCTATTCGCTGCACTACACCTGGCAGATGAAAGAACAGGATTTCGTGAAGTTTTTCCGCGAACTCTCGCCCGGCACGATCAGCAACAAACTCGTGAACAGCGAAGAGAGCGCCTTCAGCCATCCGTCGGACGTCATCAAGCTGATGGCGCGCGACCTCTATCTGCACGGATTTGAAAGCGTCTACTGCTACCTCGCCCGCGACCGGATGGAGGGGGCCAGCCTGAACCGTTCCGGCTTCTTCGACATCGACTGGCGCCCGAAGCTGCGGCTGCTGAGCCTCGCGGCGGCGGCGGACGCGATGAAAACCCGCGACCTCGTCCGCATGGCCGAACCCGCCGAAGACGTGGAAGCCTATCTGCTGCAGAACAACCCGGCCGCTCCCGCCGGCACTCCGAAATACGCTGTCATCCTCTGGAAAAACGGCGCGGCCGAGGCGATGAATCCCGACTTCACCCCCGGCCCGACTCTCGAACCCGCCACGGTACATTTCCGCGACGGCAAGGTAGTCAAAGCCGTGGACTGGCTGCTCGATGAAGTTCCTTTCACCACAGCTTCACCGCAATTCGAAATCACCGAACGCCCCCTCGTCGTCTACTGCGACGAGCTGCCCTCATGGCCTGAAGTCACGCGCGGCGAATGGCTCAAAAAACACCGCGCCGGCACCGTAGCCGCTTCCGAAGCCGTCGTCCCCGCCAACTAGCCCCCCTGCGGGAGGCTACTTTTTCAGTTTGAAGGTTTTGATTTCAAACGGCCTGAATGTGACGACGATCCTGCCGTCCACAGGAGTCAGTTCGGCGCCGTCTTCCCATTCGGTCAGGCCGGTTTCGACCAGACGGCAGGCGGTGTGAAGAACAGCGGAGGAGTGGCGGCCGCCGCGTTCGACCAGACGGACCACCGCGCAATCCTCTTTTTCCGCTTTTTTCAGCGCGGCCAGCTCCACTTGCTCCGCTTCCACCCGCACCGGCAGTTCGGCGGAACCGGCCAGACCGTCGAAACGCTGCGGCGGACGGTTCAGCCGCAGCGCCTCGGCGCGGACTTCGGAGTCGACCGCACCGTTCGCGTGGGGCAGGAAGCTGTAGGTGAAGGTGTGATCGCCCCGGTCGGCATCCCAGTCGGGATATTTCGGGGCGCGCAGCAGCGCGAGGTCGATCACGTTGCCGAGCAGCCGGCAGCCGTATTTGCAGTCGTTCAGCAACGCCGCGCCGTACTCGTATTCGGAGAGGTCGGCGTATTTGTGGATCGGCACTTCGAAGCGGGCCGTGTCCCAGCTGGTATTGGTGTGGGTCGGGCGGCGCACGAAGCCGAACTGGATGTCGGAGGTCGATTCCGGGGTGCGGACGGTCAGCGGGAAAGCGACCCGCAGCATCTTCCGGGCCTCGTCCCAGTGAACGGCGGTTTCAAAGTCAAGGCGGCGCGAGTGTTTCCCAAGCGTAACGCGCTGGCGGATCGTGGAGCTGCCGATCCGCAGCACGAACTCCAGCCCGTCCTGAACCGCCCCCGAAAAAGCGCGCGCCGGCTCCGTACTGCGGGCCTCGCCGCACTTGTTGTTGATGTAAAACTCCTCGATGTCCCACGCTTCGTGGGCATTGGAACGGTCCACATAGAGGGAAAAGAGATTCGCCGGGGTTCCCGCCGGGATGAACTCCCGGCCGAGCTGCTTGTCGAAGGCCGAAATCAATCGCCCGTCCGCGTCGAAGCGGTAACGGATCAATCCGTTTTCCAGCAGCAGTTCCCCGGAACCGGCGGCGACGGCGTTCCGCGCGGTGCCGTTCCGGCGCAACGTCAGGAAGCCGGAAGCCGGAACCTTCACCTCCGCCGTAACCCGGCTGCCGTCGGCCTGCACCGGAACCGGGCCAGTTCCGGCCACGACCGCCGCTTCCGCCCAGTTCTCCGGCAGTTCGACCGGACCAGTATAGTCGATATTCAGCGAATTGAAGAAGGTGACCGCCTCACCGTCCCGCTCCAGCAACCTCGAAGCCGCTTCGTCAAGCAGTTTGCGGGTCGCGGCGAGCGCCTCGGCGTGTTCGCGCTCGGTGACCTCATAGACCTTGCGGATCGAAGAACCGGGAATGATATCATGGAACTGATTCAGCAGCAGTACCTTCCAGATCCGGTCGAATTCGGCGGCGGGATATTCCGGCAGCGGCAGCGCACACCACAGCGCTTCGGCGGCGGCCAGCAGCTCTTCGAGTTTGCGGTTGTTTTTCTTGGTGCGGGCCTGCACGGTCATGGTGCCGCGATGATATTCGAGGTAGAGCTCACCCTCCCACCTCGGCAATTCAGCGGAGTGCTCCGCCAGCCGCCGGAAGAAGCGGTCGGCACGATCGAATTTGAACTTCGGCGCACCTTCGAGATCCGCCAGCCGGGCGGCCCGTTCCAGATACTCCTCCTTCGGCCCGCCTCCGCCGTCGCCGATGCCGAACAGACTCACGAATTCATCGGTCACGGTATTCTCGTTGAAGCGGTTTTCGGCCGGAACGAGTTCGGAGGGCGTCACCACCGCGTTATAGGTGTTCTCCGGCGGGAAATGGGCCAGAAGCTCGCTGCCGTCGAGGCCGCGCCAGAAAAACGCATGGTACGGGAAACGGTTGGACCAGCTCCACGACATCTTCTGCGTCAGGAAGTTCGGACAGCCGGCCAGCTTCGCGATCTGCGGCAGCGACGCCGGGTAACCGAACACATCCGGAATCCACAGATTATCCACCTCCACGCCGAATTCATCGCGGAAGAAGTTCTTGCCGTGCAGGAACTGCCGGACCAGCGATTCGCCGCCCGGCATATTGCAGTCCGCCTCGACCCACATGCCGCCGAGCAGCTCCCAGCGGCCCGACTTCACCGCCGCTTTGACCTTTTCGTACAGCGCGGGGTAGTGTTCCTTCACATAGAGATAGTGCTGCGGCGAGGAGGCGCCGAACACATATCCCGGATACTTTTCGATCAGGTCGATCTGGCTGGCAAAGGTACGGGCACACTTGCGGACCGTTTCGCGGACCGGCCACATCCAGCCGGTGTCGATATGGGCGTGGCCAAGCCCGACGGCGGTCATCGCGGAGGCGCTGGCGCGTTTTTCCAGCACCGGAACAAGTTCGGCCCGGGCTTTCGCGGCGTTGGCCGGGGATTCGGCGAACGCATCGGCGGCGCGGCTGACCGCGCTTACGATCAGGTCGGCGCGGCGGCAGCGCGGCGGCAGCACGTTGAGCAGGTCGAGCAGCACTTCAAGGTCGAGGGTCAGCAGCCAGAGTTCGCGGTTGAACCATCCGATCCGCATCACTTCGGCGGTGGCGTCGCACTTTCCGTAGGGATGCGGCTCGTCCAGCTCCGGATCGGCGTTCATCGCGACGCCGAACAGTGCGTTGGCGGCGGCTTCCACCCAGAATTCCACGGTTTTCCCCGCCCGGTTTTCCGGCAATTGATACAACTCCTTCCGGTAATGGGGGCCGAAAACCGAGCCGGCGCTGAAGCCGAACTTCGGCACGCCCGCCTCATCGAACAGCATCGCCTCGCCGCCGAGTCCGATCCGCAGCGCCAGCGGCCGGCCGGCCCACTCCTGCGGCAACTCCGCGGTGAGCCGGAACCAACCCGAATCCCAGGAATCCCCCCACTTCTCCCCTTCGCGGATCGGCCTGAACTCCCCGTTCAGCCGCTCGGCGAACGGGATGGGCTCGACGGAATGCCGCACCTCCGCCGTCAGCGGAATGGTTTCAAAAAAGAGGTGGCGGCTCAGGCGCTCCTGGAATTTCCGGGCGCGCTGAAGGTAAAGGTCGAACTCTTGCTGCTGCATATGCTGGCTCCTGATTATTTATAAATACAACCGGTTGCATTATTGATGCTTAAAAGATAGCCGTTTCCCGGACGAATGCAAGGGCGGCTGTCAATTTTTTCAGAGAAAAGCCGAATCGGAAGGCCGGAAAAGTGATCCGGGCGCCGCCAGCAGCTCCGCCGCCCGGTTGGTCAGCACCGTATCGATTCCATGGGCAACAGCTTCGGCCGCAGCCGGATAGTCGTCGGCGAAGAACAGATTGCATCGGATGCCCGCCCGGTGGGCGCGCGTGACATCCTCCGGTTGGAAACTGGCGTAGAACTGCAGATAGCGGCAGCCATACCGGATCGCATTGTCGACCAGACGGGCGGAATCATGCTGTTCGGCCATACAGGAACGCGACACCTCCGGAACATGCCGGATCGCCGCTTCCAGCACATCCGCCTCCCCGCCTACATAAGCGCGGCCCAACAGATTGCGGCGGGAAAGCTCCCGGCCGACCATCCGGAGCAAAACTCCATCGGGACCGGGCGTTTTCAGGTGAATATTCAGGCCGACACGGCCGCCGGATATATCCAGCACCTCCTCCAGCCGGGGAATCCGGATTCCCTTCCAACGTTCCCCATAGACGGCCCCAAGGTCAATCCGCCGTATTTCCTCCCAGGTCAGCTCCTCCACCCGGTGCGGCACTCCGGCCACGCGGGCAAGGTCGGGATCATGCGAAACCACCGGCACCAGATCCGCACTCAAAAACAGGTCGAACTCGATTTCGTGCGCTCCGACCGCAATCGCTGCGGCGAATGCCGGCAAAGTATTCTCCGGCATTGCCGCGCTGAGTCCCCGATGGGCGCAGAGGCGCGCGCCCTCCTCAAGAACATTCTCCGGCCGGTAGAATGCCCAACGCCGATGGGCTTCGATCAACTGCCGGTGTTCGACTTCGGGGCGGCCGAAGGAAGCCGGTTTCCGGAACTTCCGGGCCGGATTGAATTCCGTGATCAATACGGCGGGCATCCCTCCGGCAACCGCCGCCAGCTCCCCCGACGGAGAGACCAGCAACGAGTTCCCGGCCCGCTCCGGCGAATTTTCAACCGAATAAGAACTGCGGATCAGCCATGCTCCCGAATCCAGGGCGCGGGCTGCCGCCAGAAGACGGATTCTGCCCGCACTTTCGGCGCGCTGATAACTCGGGCACAGGATCAGATCCGCCCCACGCCGGGCCAGCGCCGTGAAATACTCCGGGAAGTACTGGTCGAAACAGATCGCGGCGGCAATTTTCAAGCCGTTGAATTCCAGCAGCTCAATCTTTTCCCCCGGCACCAATCCCAATTCCGTTTCGGCGTCAGTGAGGTGCATCTTATCAATGCCGCCGACGGTCTGCCCGTCGGAGCCGATCAGGATCAGGCGGTTCCGAAGCCGTCCGGCTCCGTCGGCGACAACCACTCCGGCGGCAACCGCGCAACCGGAATTCCGGGCAAATTCCGTAAGCCGCCCGATAAATGCCCCCCCTTCTCCGGCGGCGAACTCCCGCAACGCCGCCGCTTCTTCAATGCCGGTGACATTTGAATACTCCGGGAGCACGACCAGATCGCATCCGGAATCTTCAAGCAGACAAAGCTGTTCGGTTTCCCATGCAATCGTTTCGGCGGCGGCAAGATAAGGCGGCTGCAAAATTGCGACTTTCATATCAACTCCCAGACAGGTTGTAAAAAACGGCTTATTAAGGACAGGAAACAATGCGGAATCCAAGCGTCGGAAAGACCGGCATTTCTTGCTCCCTCCGGCATTACAGCCGCGCCGAGGTTTTCCAATTGCGCTGGCGGGCGGCTTCGTAGAGCAGGATCGTGGTCGCGGTCGCGACGTTCAGCGAGTCGATTTTGCCCAGCATCGGAATGCGCACCGGCAGGTCGGAGTGCTCCATCCACAGCTCGGTCAGCCCGGTCTGTTCGGTTCCGACCACGATCGCCACCGCCTGTGTCATGTCCACGTCGGTGTAAATCTGATCGGTGTGCGGCGTCGCGGCCAGCGTCCTGATGTTGTTCTTTTTCAGCCAGTCGTAGGCCTCCTGGTTTTCCGCTTCGGCCAGCGGAACCGAAAACAGCGCGCCGGTGCTCGCCCGGATCACGTTGGGATTGTAGATGTCGGTGCATTTGTTGCAGATGATGAAACCGTCCACTCCGGCGGCGTCCGCGCTGCGCAGCATCGAACCGAGGTTGCCCGGCTTCTCCACCGCCTCCGCCACCAGATAAAGGCCGTTCGGGCGAACCGGCATTTCGGCCAGCGTGTGACGCTTCATTTTCGCAATCGCAATCAGCCCCTCCGGGCGTTCGCGATAGGCCATCTTCTCCAGCAGGAACGGCGCGACCTGACACACCTTCACCCCTTCGGAAGCAAATGTTTCCAGCAGCGGGAACTCATTCTGCCCCAGGAAATGTTCCGGGGCAAAAAAAACTTCGACGATCTCCATGCCGTATTCACGGGCGCGGGTCAATTCCCGATACCCCTCCAGCACGGTCAGCTGCTCCTTTTCACGCGGCCGCCGGTCGCGGAGCTTGATCACATGTTTGACCGAATCATTCTGCGTACTGGTGATTTTCACGAATTCCATAGGTTCCGCCTGCTGTTTTACTGTTATTTGTCACCCTATTAAAATAGCACGCCGCAACCGGAAAATCCAACCTTATCCGAACGAATACAGCAGGATCGCCCCGACCATCATCAACGTGGCGATTCCGCGCCGGAGCCAGACATCGCCCCCTTTGGGCGTTTCCAGATTCCGCACCCCCATTCGCAGCAGCAGCAAGGTCAGCAGGATCGACAGCGGCCCCCGCGCCGCCATGATCACGTTGCCGAACACCGGCCCGACCATCGCATAACAGCCGTACAGAAACAGCTGTTTGAAAAACCATGCCCCGGCATACGGCGCCGCCGGTTTCAGTTCGGCCGGCTTCATGCGCCGCAGGAAAAAAGCGGGCAGCAGCACGATTCCGATTACAAAATTGATCATGCAGACCGCCAGCAATGCCCGGTGCCACAGCGTCGGGGCCGCAATCCCGTCGATCATGAATTTGATCGAAAGGTCGGAAAGGCAGTAGAATCCGAGCGCACCGAATACGAAGCCCATCCCCCGGAAATTGAACCTGCCGTTCTGATAGTTCATCACCATCGCCGACGCGGCCGCCAGCACAATGCCGCCGACCTGAAGCCAGTTGTAGCGTTCCAGCCCGATCGAGGCCGACACAATCGCCAGCACCACCACCCGCAGCCCGAGCAGCGATGAAAGCCGCGACGGCGCAATGCTTTTTTCCGCCTGAAAGAACATCACCTCGCCGCCGGTCGTGCCGAGCGCCGTTCCGGCAAGCGGCAGCAGCCAGTGCCAGCTTCCCCAGAAACCCGGCTGCCACGCCAGCGCCAGCAGCGGAATACTGAACAACGCAATCAGCAATTGCGCCAGAACCATCAGCCCGACCGCGTTCCCGCCCCTTTTCATGTAGATCCGCGAACAGATATATCCGCCCGACTGAAACAGCGCCGCCGTCAAACCGGTACATACCCCAAGCAGTATCATTCGTACCTCCTCCTCATTCCTGTCAAATTCTACCTCTGTTCCCTATAATATAACGGGAAAGGAGCAGTTTGCCAGCCGGAACTTATAACTAACGGTACAGCAAGGCGATGCAAAAATGCCGGATGCCGGATCCTCAATCGATTTCGAGGAAGGTTTCCACTTCGGTCAGGCAGCGGCCCGCTCCGCCGGGTTCGACGAACATCAGGTCTTCGAGCCGGATGCCGCCCCATTCCGGATAATACAGCCCCGGCTCGACCGTCACGATTTCGCCGCCGCGCAACGGAACGCGGTTGCGCGGACTCAACCGGGGCGCTTCGTGAATATCCAGCCCGACCCCGTGACCGAGACCGTGGAAAAAGCCGAAATCCGCTTCTCCGCTTCGACCGGTATGGAATCCGGCCCGCTCCATCGAACGCGCCGCCGCATTGTGGATTTCCGCCGGATCGGCTCCAACCTTGACCAGCGACTTGCCCAGTTCGCGCGCCGCCAGCACCGCGTCGAACGCCTTCTTCACCAGATCGGACGCCTTCCCCTTGACCACGGTGCGGGTCAGGTCGCCCCAGTAGCCGGTCGCCGCCGAACGCGGGAAAATATCCATCACGATCGGCCAGTTCGCCGGCAACGGCCCCGAACCGGTGTTGTGGGGCTGCGCCCCCTGCGCGCCGCCGGCGCAGATGGTGCCGGTCGGCTCCATGCCGAGCCGGACCATCGCAATATCGATTTCACTGCGCAGCATCTCGCTGGTCAGGATTCCGCCCCGCCATTCGATCAGGCCTTCGGAGGTGATCCGGCTCTCGCGGAGCACATCGAAAGCGCGACGGACTCCGGCTTCCGCCGCGCGCTGACTTTCGACCACCTTTTCCACCTCCTGCGCCGACTTGAATTCGCGCTCCGGGAAATAGGTGCCGTCCGCCGCCCTGACCGCCAGCCCCGCCTCGCGCAGCCGGTCCGCCCACAGAAGCGGAAACTCCGGCGGCACCAGAAAGCCCTGCACCCGCAGCCGGGCGGCGAGATTCTTCAGCATATCGATCCGGTCCGGTCCGCCGAACTCCGCTTCGGTGTGGACGGTCACGCCGGGGCGCGCCTGCTTCACCGCGCGGCTGAACTCCAGGGGCGAACAGATCACCCCGGCGTCGCCGTTCGCTTCGAACCAGATGAATTCGTCCGGCGTGGAAAATCCCGCCGCATAGCGCATATCCGGCGAACTCTCGCCGGAAGCGATGATCAAACGTGCGATTTTGCTCATTTCAGTATCCCTTTTATTTGAAAAAAAGCCGTTGAAGGGTAATATTGTAAATCGGCATACGCTTTAAAATAATGCATCCGGCTTTCGGATTCAATCATACAACCAGGATTTTTTATGAGAGCAGAGTTCATTCTTCTTCCGGTCGCCGCCTATCTGATCGGTGCGATTCCATTCGGCTTCCTGATCGGCAAACTCAACGGAGTGGACATCCGCAAGGTCGGCTCCGGCAACATCGGCGCGACCAATGTGACCCGTTCCGTCGGCAAAACCGCCGGAAAAATCTGCTTCGGCTGCGATTTTCTGAAAGGGCTGCTCCCGGTATTGCTGACCGGACTCTTTCTGCCGCAATACCCCTGGCTGACGCTGGCGGTCGGCCTCGCGACACTGCTCGGACACATCTTCCCGGTCTACCTGAAATTCAAGGGGGGCAAAGGCGTGGCCACCGCGGCGGGCGTCGCAATGGCGATGGCGCCCTGGCCGCTGCTGATCGGGCTGGCCGTCTGGGCGGGCACGTTTCTGGCCACCCGCTACGTGTCTCTCGCCAGCATCGTCGCGGCGGCGGTGGTGCCGGTGCTGGCGGTGATCTTCCGTCTCTGCGGCGTCGGCAATCCGGTTTCGACCAGCTGGATCACCATCGGTTTCCTGACTCTGATCGCATTGCTGGCGATCCTGCGCCACATCGGCAACATCGCCCGGCTGCTGAACGGCACCGAAAACCGCTTTGAAAAGAAAAAAGCCCAATCCGAGGAGAAATAATTCCATGCGCATCACCGTACTCAGCGACGGCGGCTGGGGGACCGCCCTGGCGATGAACCAGGTGTCCAACGGCCACGACGTGACGATCTGGGGACCGTTTCCGGACTACCTTGACGAAATGCGCCGCACCCGCCGCAATCCCCGTTTTCTCGCGGGTGTCGAGCTTCCGGCCGGACTGCGCTTCGAAGCGGATATGGGCAAAGCGGTCGAGGGGCGCGACATGCTGATTCTCGCCACGCCGACCCAGTATCTGCGCGGTGTGCTCGCGAAGCTCGCTCCGGTATTCGACCGGGAGCGCCATGTGCTGGTCGACGTCGCCAAGGGAATCGAAATCGATTCCTGGCTCCGGATCAGTGAAATGGTCGAATCCGTGCTCGGTGAAACCCGCTATGTGGTCCTTTCCGGTCCCAGCCATGCCGAGGAAGTCTCCCGCCGGGTTCCGACCGCGGTGGTGGCCGCGTCGGCCGATCTCGCGCTGGCCGAACTGGTCCAGCAGAGCTTCATCAACGACAATTTCCGGGTCTACACCGGCACCGACGTGGTCGGGGTGGAACTCGGCGGCGCACTGAAAAACGTGATGGCGATCGCGGCGGGCATCATCGACGGCATGAAGCTCGGCGACAACCCCAAGGCGGCACTGATGACGCGCGGCATCTCCGAAATGGGCCGTCTCGGCGAATTGCTCGGCGGCAAGGCACAGACCTTTTCCGGGTTGAGCGGCATCGGCGACCTGATCGTAACCTGCACCAGCGGGCACAGCCGCAACCGCCACGTCGGCGAAGAGCTTGGGCGCGGCAAAAAACTGCCGGAAATCCTCGCATCGATGGGGATGGTCGTCGCCGAGGGGGTCACCACCGCCAAGGGAGCGCATGCGCTTGCGCGGCGGGTCGGGGCCGAAACTCCGATCATCGACGAGATTTACGCAGTCCTCCACGAAGGGCGCAACGTCCCGGATGCGATCCGCAACCTGATGAGCCGCAGCGCCAAACCGGAGTAAGCAATGCCGAAAATCCTGCTGTCCCTGCTGACTTTCCTGACATTTGCGGCAGCCTGTCCGGCAGCGGCGCAACTTGAACTTCCGGGGCGCACTCCGATTTTCACCGAACCGAACCATCGTTCCAAACTGGTCGGCGTGACCGGACAACCGCTGCGGGTGGAAGAAATCGGCACGCGAACCACCCTGGTCTCCATTCATCCGCTGGCCCGCTATCACCGTTTCACCGAAGTGAGATTGCCGGACGGCAAGACCGGCTTCGTCGATCCCAAGATCACCCTGACCGAACGCGGCACCCTCCATTCCGGAAACGCCGTCGAATGGTGGCGTTACTGTCTGCTGCCGCTTTTCATGGCGGCGCTGGGCGCGACCGCATTCTCCCTCTGGAAAAAACGGGACGTGGAAGATCGCCTCCGCTGGCTGAAGCTCGCCCTGATCCCGGTCTTCCTGCGCCAGTTATTGCTGTTGCTGCTGGTCAATCAAGCCCAGAACCTGATCACTTCGCCTGCCGACGAAGGCGGTTATTATTCCAACCTGACCAGTTTTCTCGCGTGGGATTTTTCCGTGCCGTGGCACTTCACGGTCGGCACCAGCATCTTTTATTTGCCTTTCGAGCTGTTCTCCGGGACACGAGAACTGATCGACATCTTCATTCCGGTCTCATGGGTGGAGGGATTCATCATCTCGCCCTGTTCGCTCTTCCTCGGCTTTCTGATCGCCCGGAAACTGACCGGAAGCGTGAAGATCGCCTTTGGCGCTATGCTCACGTGGGCGGTGCTGCCCTTCATCTACCACCATCTGCCGGAATTCGAGCCGCGTTATTTCTCCTCCTTTTTCGCGGAACCGAGCTGGGCGTTCACCTACCGCCACTACATCAACCTGATCGCCTGCGGCTTCTCCGCGATGAGCGACACGCCGTCCACCATGCTGATGCTGCTGGTGATGGTGCTGCTGCTCTACCGCCGGGCGACGTGGCATAATGTGGCGCTGGCGTCTTTCCTGTACGCGTTCGGCTGCATGTTCCGAATCAACAACATCATCTTCGCCCCTGCGCTTGCGGTGATGCTGTGGTGTTACCGGCCGGAGTATCTGGATACGCCGCGCCGCCTTTTGCGGAACGGGCTTGTCGGCCTGGCCGCGTTCCTGATCGGTTTTATGCCCCAGTTTCTGGTGAACTGGCACTTCTTCGACAGTCCGCTGCGCTTCTCCTACACCAACTACGCCCACGGCGCGCATACCTATATCCACTGGATGTTCGTGGAGCTGACCAGCGCGTTTTACGGCACCACCAATCAGGTGATCTGGATTCCCGCGCTGCTTTCACTCTTTTTCATGCGGGACCGGAAATTGCGGATCACCCTGACCTGGTGGGCGGTGCCGATCATTCTGTTCTTCTTCGGTTACAGCCACGGCACCGATGACCCGATCCGCTTCATCCTGACCAGCTATCCGGCGTTCTTCATCGCGATTGCGGCATGCGGCATCTGGAAAAACGTGGAACGCCGCGACCTGCCTTTCCTGCTGCTGATTGCACTGGGCTGGTATCTGACCATCCCCAACCCCACCACCGCGAATTACAGCTTTTATCTGGAACAGCCGCTGCATCTGATCATGCGCAACTGCGATTTCGTATGGTTCGACATCGGCGGATTTCTCTGCATCGTCACCGGAGTAGCCGTGCTCACGTGGCGGAACCGGCAGACCGGAGTTTTCCTCGCGCTGGTCAATCTGCTCTATTTGCTGGGCAACGCCTACATTCTGGCGCTGATGCTGGTCGCCGCGCTGCTCCGGGCGATATTCGACACAGCGGTGATGCTGACCCCGGGACTCCGCCGACAAGCCCCGCTTCCTCCAGGCAACGATGGGACTCCCCCCGCGCCCCCAAGCCGGCCCCTGCACGCGGAACGATAAGCACCGCAGGAACAGAATTGCAAAACGCATCCACTCCGCACATCAGTGGCCGACGTGGAGCGCCAGCAGGATGCCGACCAGCAGAAGCACGCTTTCGGTGATCGCTCCGGCCAGCGTGATCCAATTGGCGGTGACGCCGCCGAATTCATGCAGGAAGTAGCGGCGGAAACCGGTGGCGATGAAATAGACCGCCGCTCCCGCAGCGATGATTCCGACCGGAAACGCCAGCATCAAAAGCACGTAGATCACCGCGGCCGCGATGCCGATCTTCTTATGGTTCTCCTCGGAAATCGCCAGAAACGGCTTCCCGGACTCGGAATCCGGCAGCATCGCCAGCGTCCCCTGCACCGTGAAAGCGCCGACCAGAATCACCACCAGCCAGAGCTTCGCGCCGTAAAAACACAACAGGAAGAAAAACAGCGCCTTCAGCAGCTCAAACACCGCCAGCAGCACCGTCAGCTGAGGCGAATCGGTCTGCACAAGCTCCGGATTCAACGCGCCCAGCGACTCGCGGAACGGCACCCGGCGGAATTTCAGCAGCAGCAGCGAAAGCAGCAGTCCGACGCCCCGCCCCGAATCCTTCAGATCGAGGAACGCGGTCGCCAGCAGCGCGAAAATGATCCCGCCCGCAATCCGGTTGAACACCGCCGAGCAGAATGCCGCGACCAGCACCAGCACCACCCCGATCGCCAATCCGAGCAGCGGGAAACCGATCAAGCGCGAAAACTGGTCGCAGCCCCGCCTGCGGTACTCCTCAAGGCCGGACGGCAGCGGAAAATCGATCAGCATCTCCCAGGCCGCCAAAGTGCCCCGTACCCATTTATCGACTCTAACCACGGTTCATGATCCTCCAATATTCCTCTTCCATGAAATCGTGCACCCGGTTCGCCAGATGCTTGCGGTCCTCGCCCGGCTCCGGCCGGATCACCGGCAGTACATGCACATCCGCCCGGATCTCCTTCAACCCCAGAATCCACCAGATATGCGGCAGCAGCGTGTAGTCGCCATGCCACGACAGCGGCCCGCCGTTGCCGTCGGCGGGAGTCGACTCAAAAAAAAGCAGTGTCGGCTGGATCGGCAGCCCCTGCTCCGCCGCCGCTTCGAACGGTGTGGATTTGAAAGGCAGCAGCCCATGCTTGCCGTCCGTGCTGGTTCCCTCGGCATAGACCAGCATCGGGATGCCGTGGCGCATGGTTTCGACCATCTCCTCGGCGGTCGCTCTGGACTTCTGCCGGGAACGCCGGTCGATCCAGACCGGGCGGCTCAGGCCGACCATCCAGCCGAGGAACGGCCAGCGCCTGATTTCGATCTTCGGCGCAAACCGGATCTTGAACACCGAACCGTGCGTCACCACATCCAGATATCCCTGGTGGTTGCCGATGATCAACCCTCCGCCGAACAGGTCGGGATCGCCGTGAACGGTGACTTTGAGATTGATGATCCGATTGGCCATTCTGGCCCACACCCGAGTCCAATACGAAGCACGCCTGACCGCCTTCCAGCTGTTTCCCCAGATAATCAGACGCACCCAGACCGACAAGCCTGTAAAACAGATCGCCAGCAGCAAAAGCCGCCATACAGCACGGATCCTGCTCATTCCCGCTCACTCTCCCGCTCTCTACACTCTACACATTGAAATGTCTCGCATAACGCTCCGGCACCGATTCGAAATCGAACCACACCGGGAAATCGATGGAACCGAACTCCCGGTCGAGAGCCGGAACTCCGCAAAATTTCGCACCGATTCTCAAATATCCCTTGAACAGCGGCGGAAGCGCCTTCACCGGTTCCGCCAGCTCCGGTACGCCCCCTTCCGGCAACGGCAACTCGAATCCGGGGCGCGGCACCGCCGAAATCTCCCGGCAGATCCGCCCTTCCCGCTCCAGCCAATGATAAAGCCCCCAGCCGATTGCCGCATCCGTATGCTCCAAACTGACGCAGCCGAGCATGTACCGGAATCCGCAGCGGCGGCGGTATTCGGCGATCCCCGCCCAGAGCAGCGCAACCGCCGCCCCCGAACGGTACTCCGGGGCCACGCAGGAGCGCCCCACCTCAAACACCTGCCGCATCAGCTCGTGCAGACCTCCGAACCGATATTCACGCTCGGAATAGAATCCGATCCCTGCCGCCGCCACCGTCCCGGCCTGCATCCGGTAAGTGCCGATCACCCGATCCGCCGCACGGTCGACCACCAGCAGATGCCGGCAATATTCATCATATTCATCGCGATCCAGTCCGATGCCGGGAAGTCCGGGCATCCTGCCCTGTTCGATTTTGAAGACCTGATACCGCAGCCGCATCGCCGCTTCGATTTCGCGACGGTTTTCCGCGATCTTGATCAGGAACCGCCTGTTTTCAACCAATGCCGGAGAGCAGTTCTCCGCTTCTTCCAACTGAATCTGCATCGCTCCGCCTCCTCCTGCCGGAAATCACAATTCACACTCCCGAAACCGGCAACGGACTCCACTCCGCATTCCGATTCCGCCTCCGCTTCATCAAACGCAACGCAATTTCGTTCCTATGTTTAATGATAGCACAAGCTCCGCGTTTTACAAGATTTTATCCGCTCAAAGTTGCTCAAAACCCTTGAGTTTATCCCATTCCGGCAGTATATTCAGCAAATGGCAGAGCGGAAATCCGGAAACGCATCCGGCTTTCCCCGCAATACAAACCGAAAAACAGGAAGAAATCTATGCGCTTACTCGCCCCGGCCCGCACCATCGGGCTGTCGTTGCTGCTGACGCTCACCGTGCTGTTTCTCTTCGGCTGTTCCGACGAACAGAGCCGTACCGTCGACCGGATCAAAATCATCTCCGGGAATGAACAATGCGCCCTGCCCGGACACGATTTCAAACAGGAACTCAAGATCGAACTCCTCGGCCCCAAAGTTCCCGGCCTGCTCGGCGGACAAGGCAGCCGCGCCCCGGTCGCGGACGTGCCGGTTCATTTCGTGCCGGTGGACGGTTCCGACCTGACCGTGACCCCGGCCACGGCGGTCAGTGACGCGGGCGGCGCCGTCACGGTAAAAGTCGCCGCCGGCAAACAGACCGGCGACCAGTATCTCGACATCATCCCCGGAGGTTTTGAAAAGAAGGCGATCCGGCTGCGTTTCATCACCGGCATGGAATTGAAAGGCGAGGGACGCGAGTACAAAGCCTCCGGCATCAGTACCGAACCGGTCGGCGTGAAACTGGTCGGAGCGGACGGGAAACCGGCCGCGGATATTCCGGTTCGGTTCCAGCTCCTTTCCACCGCGGAAGGGACCAGAACTACCGCCGCCGTCGACAGCCCGGTCGTGCTGACCGACGCCGACGGCGTCGCCGAAACCAGAATCAAGCTCGGCGACAAGACCGGCAGCTACCAGATCGGCATCGAAATCATGGCCCCGGACAAGGGTTTCCTCGTCAGCAGCAAACCTGTGAAAATCTTCGGTTTCAACCTGGTCGGCGTGGTGGTCAGCGTACTCGGCGGGCTCAGCCTTTTCGTCTTCGGCATGAAGCTGATGGGCGACGGCATCCAGAAGATCGCCGGGGAAAACATGAAAAAACTGCTGCAGTTCTTCGCCCGGAACGGCATCGTCGCGGTGCTGGCCGGCACCCTGGTCACGGCGGTGATCCAGTCCTCCAGCGCGACCACCGTGATGGTGATCGGCTTCATCAACGCCGGATTGCTGTCGCTGGTCCAGTCGATCGGCATCATCTTCGGCGCGAACATCGGCACGACGGTGACCGCGCAGATCATCTCCTTCAATCTTTCCGGGCTGGCGCTGCCGGCGATCACGATCGGCTTTCTGATCACCCTTTCGAGCCGGCGGGTCATTTCCGGCTGGGGCGAAACCATCCTCGGCTTCGGTCTGCTCTTCTTCGGCATGACCATGATGAGCGACGAACTCAAGGTGCTGGGCGAATTCGGCAGTTTCCGCGAGGCTTTCAACTATTTCGACTGCTCGCCGGTGAATGGTTGGATGCCGTTTCTCGCGGTGCTCGGAGCGATGGGCATCGGCGTCGTCGCAACGGTGCTGATCCAGTCAAGTTCGGCGGCGATGGGCATCGTGCTTGCGCTGGCAGGCTCCGGTCTGATCAATTTCTACACGGCGGTTCCCTTGCTGGTCGGCACCAACATCGGCACGACCATCACCGCGATGCTGGCCGCAATCGCCGCGAACCGCGTCGCGAAGCAGGCGGCGCTGGCGCACACGCTTTTCAACGTATTCGGAGCGCTGCTGATGCTGCTTTTGTTCTACGTGCCGTACGGCCCCGAACGGATTCCGGTCTTCCTTTATTTCATCAACGAAATCACCCCCGGCAACGCGTTCGCGGCGGTGCCGCAGAATCTCGAACGGCATATCGCGATGGCGCACACTTTCTTCAACATCGCGGTGGTCGTGGTGCTACTGCCGTTCATCAGGCAGTTCGCGATGCTCTGCAACTGGATTCTGCCGATTCCGAACAACGCCCCGGTGAAGATCACCATGCTCGAACCGAACCTGCTCTCCGCCCCGTCGATCGCGCTCAAGCAGACCATCCGGGCAATCAAGGTCATGGTCGAGGATTCCTGGCGGATGGTCGACACGGCGGTCAACAAGCACTTCCTCGCCTCCAGCGTGGATGAAAAGAAGTTCGAAGCGCTGGCCAAGGCCGAGGAACGCATCGACAAGATGCAGGCCGAAGTCACCGCCTATCTGGTGCAGCTGACCCGCCACCAGCTGACCGAACCGCAGTCGGAACTGGTTCCCTTGCTGATGCACTGCACCAACGACGCCGAACGGATCGCCGACCATACCGAAATCATCCTCCAGTTGACCGAACGGCTGACCAAAACCGACAAGAAGATTTCCGAAGCGGGGCGCAAAGACCTCAAAAAGATGTGGGAAGTCCTGAACGACCAGCAGAAAAACGTGATCGCCGCCCTCGGCAGCGACAACCCGGAAACCCTGAAATTCGCGCTGAAGGACCAGCGCAAGATCAGCAAAATGGCCGATAAATTCGAGTCCAACCACATCGACCGCCTGCGCAAGGGCAACTGCCTGATGGCCAACGGCATCATCTTCATCGAAATGCTCGGAGAACTTGAGAAAATCGGCGCCCACCTCGAAAATATCGCGGAACGCACGCCGGAAATTCAGAAACATTATATCGAGCTGTAAACGGGGAAAACACCATGAAAGCAATACGCGTGATCGAATTCGAGCGGATCGCCTCCGCTGTCGCGGACCTCTGCGGCAAGGCGGCATGCGACCTGCCTCCCGACGTACTGGCCGGACTGCGAAACTCCGGCGAAACGGAGCAGAGTGAACTGGGCCGGGATTTTTTCCGCCAGTATCTTGAAAACGCCCGCATTGCCGCCTCCGACCGGATGCCGCTCTGCCAGGACACCGGGTTCGCGGTCTACTTCGTCGAACTCGGCGACCAGGTGCGGCTCGACCGCGGCACGATCTACGAAGCAATCGAGGAAGGGACCCGCCGCGGCTACAAGGACCATTACCTGCGTAAATCGATCGTTTCGGATCCGCTTTTCGACCGCAGGAACACCTTCGACAACACCCCGGCGGTGATCCACCTGACCCTCGTGGAGGGCGAAAGCGTGAAAATCCTGCTGGCTCCCAAGGGCGGCGGCTCGGAGAATATGAGCGCGGTCAAAATGCTCAAGCCCTCCGACGGCCGCAGGGGAGTGGTGGATTTCGTGGTCGAAACCGTCCGCAACGCCGGCGGCAACCCCTGTCCGCCCACCGTGGTCGGCGTCGGTATCGGCGGCACTTTTGAAAAGGCCGCCTATCTCGCCAAGCATGCGCTGCTGCGTCCCCTCGGCTCCCCGAATCCCGATCCGCGCTACGCGGAGCTTGAAGCGGAAATCCTGCAGAAGATCAATGCCACCGGCGTCGGTCCCCAGGGCCTCGGCGGCGATATCACCAGTCTTGCGGTGCACATCGAATTCCATCCCTGCCACCTCGCCAGCATGCCGGTGGCGCTGAATTTGAACTGCCATGCGGCGCGCCATGCGGAGGTGACACTATGAAAGAAGCGTTGAAGCTCACTTCGCCATTTTCCGAAGCCGCCGCCCGCTCGCTGAAGGCGGGCGACCGCGTGTTGTTCACCGGCGTGATCTGGACCGGCCGGGACGCCGCCCACAAGCGGCTCGTGGCCCTGCTCGACGAAGGCAAGCCGCTGCCGGTGGAGCTGCGCGACCAGCTGATCTATTTCGTCGGCCCCTGCCCCGCCCCTCCCGGCCACCCGATCGGCAGCGCCGGACCGACCACCAGCGGCCGCATGGATGCGTACAGCCCCCGGCTGATCGCCGATTGCGGACTGCGCGGCATGATCGGCAAGGGGAACCGTTCCGCCGCCGTAATCGACGCGATGAAGCAGTACGGCGCCATCTATTTCGCGGCGACCGGCGGCGCCGGCGCACTGATCGCCCGGTGCATCAGGAAGTGCGAAATCATCGCCTTTCCCGATCTCGGCCCCGAAGCGATTCACCGGCTCGAAGTCGAAAACTTCCCTCTCGTCGTCGCGATCGACTCCCTCGGCAACAACCTCTATCACTGACATCCGCCGGAAGGCTTGTTCCTGCGACGCGAAGTGTCTTTGGAGTGCGGAGATTTATCTCCGCTTTCAAATCGCACGCGAGTTTTATTTTTGACTTTGCATTGCATTAAGAACAGGCGTGGTGCCCGGAGGGACTGCTTTGCTTGAGCGCAAGAACAGGTAAGGTGCCCGGAGGGTAGTAAGCACAGGATTGGCGGCCTGCGGATGGCTCCGGAGGGCCTTTAAAAAAGGCTGCCCGCCTTGCGGCGTGCTCGGCAGCGCCGTCCGGACCTCCCCGTCCGGATTTGAACTCACGCAGACTTGCGAAGCACTTCCGCTCGCGAGCGCGGCTTCGCCGCTTACTTGCCGGGCTGCGCCCGTCAACCCCTTCACCGCCCGCGTTGCGGGCTACGCCAGGGGGGGCTTCGCTCACTACGTTCGGCTTCGTCACTATCGTTCCTCGTTACTTGCCGAAGGCAAGTAATTCCCTCACATTCGTTCGCGGCGCTGACCGCGCTTGTTGTGCGCCACGTAAGTGGTTATACAGCCTTATTTGTGCGCCGCGTAAATGGTTATGCTGGCCGCCCGCTCCTTTGACGTGCCGGTCGCCGCCCGCGCAGGCAGTCATACAGGCTGGAAAAATTTACGGTGAAGCTGAAAATTCCGGGAAACGGCTATTGATTTTTCGGGAAAACCGTCTATATTGGTTAGATTAGCCCGAGTATTGCATAATACCCGGGACATCAGTTTATTAATTAAGGAGTTTTTACATAATGTCACGCAAACATCACCATTCGGAAACAGAACATCCGGGTTCGGAAGATCAGCTTGAACAGAATGAAACGGTTGAACCCCAGGAGCCGGTTCCGGCGGAAGAGGTTCAGGCGGAATCCATCCCGAGCGAAATCGATACGCTGAAAAAAGAGGTCGACGATCTCAAGGAAAAGCTGATCTACCTGCAGGCGGACTATCAGAATTACCGCAAGCGGGTCGCCAAGGATGTTTCGGATGCGCGGGTTTACGGCACCGCCAATGCGCTGTCGCCGTTCCTGACCGTGTTCGACTATCTGAATATGGCCAAAACCGCTTCGGAAAAATCCGACAACATCGAGTCGATCCGGCAGGGATTGAATATGATCATCGCCGAATTCTACAAGGCATTCGATGAACTGAATGTGAAAAAACTGGATTCGGTCGGCGCGAAGTTCAATCCCGAACTGCACGAGGCCGTCGCCCGCGAAGCCTCCGACACCATCCCCGAGGGGCAGATTCTCAAGGAGTGGTCGGGCGGCTTCAAAATGGGCGACAAACTGCTGCGCGCCGCCCGGGTAGTGGTTTCCTCCGGCCCCGCGGCCGAAGCGGAGACCGCAGAGGCGAAGAAGGAGGAATAAGCATTCATGGCACAGGATTATTACCAGATTCTCGGAGTGGAGCGCGGAGCCTCCGCCGATGAAATTAAGAAAGCATACCGCAAACTTGCGATCAAATACCATCCGGACAAGAATCCGGGCAACAAGGAAGCCGAGGAGAAATTCAAGGAAGTTTCGGCCGCCTATGAAACCCTGAGCGATCCGGACAAAAAACGGCAGTACGACCAGTTCGGCCACGACGCCTACACTTCGCGCGGCGGAGCGGGCGGCGGCGCCGCGGATTTCCGCCATGCCCAGGATATTTTCAGCCAGTTCTTCGGCGGCGGCGGCGGAGGTTTCTCCTTCGAGGACCTGTTCGGCGGCGGAGGCCACGGCCGTTCCTACAACGGCCCGGTTGACGGCAACGACCTGCGTTACGACCTTGAAATCAGTTTTGAGGACGCGATGTACGGTGCCGACAAGAAAATCACGCTTCCGCAGATGGTGGACTGCCCCGACTGCTCGGGGTCCGGCTGTGAGCCGGGCACCGGCAAAAAGACCTGTTCCACCTGCGGCGGAACCGGCCAGCAGACCATTTCGCAGGGATTTTTCAGCGTCCGGCAGCCCTGCCGCACCTGCGGCGGAACCGGCCAGATCATCGAGAAGCCCTGCAGGAAGTGCCGCGGCCGCGGCCAGGTTCGCGTGGAAAAATCGTTCCAGCTGCATATCCAGCCCGGAGTCGACACCGGCTCGCGGCTGCGGGTTCCGGGCAAGGGTGAAGCGGGTCAGCGCGGCGGCCAGCCGGGTGACCTGTACGTATTCATCACGGTCCGGCCGAACGAAATTTTCCAGCGTAACGGCAACGACCTGATGTGTGAAGTGCCGATTCCGTTCACTGCGGCGGTGCTCGGCGGCGTCGTCGAGGTGCCGACCATCACCGGCAAGGCCAAGATGCGCGTGCCCGCCGGAACCCAGAGCGGTACCGTGCTGCGGCTCAAGGGCAAAGGCGTACCGTCGCTTCGCGGCGGCGCGCGGGGCGACCTGCATATCCGCGTCGTCGTCGAAACTCCGGTCGCATTGAGTAAGGAGCAACTGGAAACGCTGACGAAATTCAGCGATTCCCTGACCGATAAAAACCAGCCGCGCCAGAAATCCTACGCGGAACGTGCCAGACAGTTCATGCGGGAAGATCAGGCGCAGTCATAATACGAGGTGAATCATGCCGCGACAGACTCCGGCGGATCCGGTACTCGCCACCAATAAAAAGGCGTTTCACAACTATCATATCATCGAACGTTTCGAAGCCGGCGTCGAACTGGTCGGAACCGAGGTGAAAAGCTGTCGCGACCGCGCGATCGTGATGAACGAGGGTTATGTGACCATCAACAACGGCCAGGCATGGCTGCTCAATGTTCATATCGCGGTCTACGGCTTCGGCAACCGCTTCAACCACGTCGCGACCCAGAAGCGGCGGCTGCTGCTGCACCACAACGAGATTCTGAAGCTCGCCCAGTGGCTCGGCCAGAAGGGCGGCACCATCGTCCCGTTGAAGTTCTACCTGAAAAAAGGACTGGTCAAGGTGGAGATCGCGTACTGTCAGGGCAAAACCCACGGCGACCAGCGCGAAACCCTGCGCCGCCGCCAGTCCGACCTGGAGATGCGCCGCGCGGTCAAACGCTGACGCCGCCATGCGAAAAGCGGCAGGCGAATTTCATCGCCTGCCGCTCTTTTTTCCGGATTCAACGGTGATACGTCCGACAAACCCGGATCAATCCGACATCGGTTTCCTCCCGCAGCACCGGATGTCCGGGGCCGTCACAGCCTCCGGCGACGACCGCCAGAATCGCAGTGAACAGCAGCACACCGATCCTGCCGAACAGCTTCGCCAGCGCTTTGCAGCGGCTGATCACCGCCGCATCCAGAATCGCCATGATGCCGCGCGCCGAATATCCGGCCAACGCGATTGCAGCGGTACGCAGGTTGTCGGACTGTACATATTCGCGGCACAGCCAGTGCACCAGCAAGCCGGCGAATACCGCAATCAGGATTTCGGCCGTTCCGATTCTCAGGTTGTACGGTTCGCCGCGTTTTTTGCCCACCAGCGTGCGGATGAAGCCGCCGAAGCCGCCCAGCAATATCACCATCCCCAATTCCCTGATCATCTGTTTCATGAAAACTCCTTTCCCGTTAAAATGATTTCGCTCGTACTCATAAGTACGAAATTTGTCAATCTGCGGGATTGCAAAAGATAAAAGATGTACTATTATAGTATAAAAGGGTTGTTTGACAGTCGCAATGATTTTTCCAGAATGCGGGTCTTCCTTCGGAAGACAGGGGCGGCGAGTCGCCGTCTTCGGACGATACTTCCGGTATCGGTGCTCATCTTCACCTGCCGGCAGGCGTTCTTTGCGGCCCTGCGGTCCGGGCCGGAGCGGCGTGTAACGCCACGCTGCGCGTAGTTTAAACACGCCTGTTTCCGTCCCGGCGCCGCATCATCCGCAAAGCTCCGCTTTCCGGCGGTGCGAATCTTTCGCAGAATCGTTTTCAGTGGAAAATCATTGCGGCTGTCTTTTTGAAAAACAGGAGGGGGATGGAAGATGGATGCGGAAGAAACAGCCTCCGGATTGCCGGAGCTGCCGGACGTCGAAGCGTTGTCGGAACTGCTGCAGATCGCCCCGAAATGGCTTTACCGGATTTCGAACCACACGCCCCGCTTCTACCGGGTCTATGCGATTCCGAAAAGGAACGGAAAATTCCGGATCATCGAAGCTCCCCGCCCGCTCCTGAAACGGCTTCAGCGCCGGATTCTCACCTCACTGCTCAATCCGGTGGAAGCCAGCCCTTACGCGACCGCGTTCGAACGCGGCAGGAGCATTGCGGACAACGCCCGTTTCCACCTGAACCAACCGGTCGTGCTCAAGCTCGACATTCGGAATTTCTTTCCTTCGCTGAAATCACCGCCGGTCTACCGGCTCTTTTTTGAGCTCGGTCATCCGCCGCCGGTGGCGGCGCTGCTCACGCGGCTCTGCTGCCTGTGCGGCCACCTGCCGCAGGGGGCGCCGACCAGTCCCCGGCTGGCAAACCTGCTGCTGCGTCCGGCCGATTACCGGATCGCGGCGTGGATCGGCCGCCGTCCGATCCAGTTTACCCGCTATGCGGACGACATCACGCTCTCCGGGGATTTCGGCCCCGAACATATCGCCGAAGCGATTCAGGTCTGCCGGCACGAACTGGGCAGGCTCGGCCTGCGCCTGAACCGCGGCAAAATCCGGATCGAACGGCGCTGCCGCCGCCAGACCGTGACCGGGCTGACCGTCAACGAGACACTCCACGCGCCGCGCCAAATGATCCGGAAGCTGCGGCAGGAAATGTTCTATATCCGCAAGTACGGCTGGGAAGATCGCCCGGAATCCGAACTGCACCGCCTGATCGGCATCGCCAACTTCATCCGGGATGTCGATCCCGGCGACGCCGCCTGCACCGCCCATCTGGAAAAGCTGCACGCGATCCTCTGGAACCGGCGCCAAAAGCAATTGAGTGAGCAATTCCGCCGCGGCCTGTAACCGTTTCTCCCCGGGAAGCCGGCGGCCCGGCTCGAAAAGCGCCGGGTTGTCGAAGAGGCTTTCAGGAAAAACGTATTACAGCATAATCGACCCGCCGGAGGCCAGCAGCTCCCGGATTCTGCGGCAATCGGTCTTCGTAAAATCCGCACCATGCTCCAGCGCCTGCGTCGCGGCGACTCCGGCGGCCTCGCCGCACTGGTTCAGGTTGACCATCACCCGGACCGCGCCGAATGCGTCGCGGTCCGCATCCAGCATCCGTCCCGCCGCGATCAGGTTGCGCATCCCCTCCGGCATCAGGCTGCCCAGCGTAAACCGGTAGAAAGGCAGAACCTCCCCTTCGGGCAGCCAGCGCGACCGGCAGACCGGCTTTCCTCCCCGATACGTGACCGCCTCGCCGTTCAGCCTGCGGAACGAGATGCTGTCGTCGCCGTCGCTGTGAATATCCACCGGATAAGTTCCGTTACCGATCGCATCGGGGAAAGCCGTCCCCGCCAGCATCTCCTCCCCCTTCAGCCGGGCGCGCGACTCGATGTGCAGCCCCTCGCGGATGCCGACCGCCGACGGAAGCGCCTGAAGCGACACCCGGTTCGGCCGGCACTCATTGCGGATCATTTCGAGGATCGCGCGCAGCTGCCGCCGGGAGTCGAGTTCGGCGCGGGTCGTCGCGTCGGCCTCCTCAGGGTCGTAATGCAGGACCCGGGTGCCGGCCAGCATATAACAGGAGCTGTTCGGAACCTCCATTCCCCACCAGTAGCCGCACGGCAGTTCCGGATACTTGTCCCGGAACTTTTCGACCATCGCGGTCAGGTTGAAGTCGCCGAGCGTCTTCCACCCCTCGAAACGCGCGCAGCTGGTCGGCGGCTGGAACCGTTCCGGGCGGCGCATCGCACACCCGGCGGCGCGGCAGAGCACGCCGTCGCCTGAAGCGTCGATGAATGCTCCGGCCCGGATCGCGAAGCGCCCTGCGTTGTTTTCCGCAATCACCGCCTCCACCTCGCCGGGCGCGCGCATCACCGCGCGGGAAAACGAGGTCTGTAAAAACAGCCGGATATTCGGATGCTCCTCCACCAGCGCATCCAGTTCCAGCGTCAGCAATTCGCTGTTCAGCCGGATGTTGAACTCCGCCGGAGTGCGGAAGTTGCCGATGCCGCCGCACCGCTCCAGCCGCTCCATCATCTCGAACGTCAGCCCGCCGATCACCTGCCGCGTCCCGGTCGCGTCGAACACCGAGTGCCACATGCTGACCAACCCGCAACTGGCGGTGCCCCCCAGCCGGTTCTGCTTCTCCACCAGAATCACCCGGGCGCCGAGCCGGGCGGCGCGGACCGCCGCGAATACGCCGGTGCAACTGCCGCCGATCACGCAGACATCCGCCTCCGCCGCGACCTTCACCTGCTCCGCCGGAATCAGGATCGTTTCCATCTTATGACCTTCCTTTCGTTTGGTTCTGCGGTAATTATACCGGAAACCCGCTGGAAAAGATAGGAAACTCCTGCTATCTTATTGTAAACAGATGCTTTTTACAACAGAACTATACCAATCATGCAGGAAATCGAAGCAATTCTGGACAATCTCGCCGACCTGACCGGTCTGATGGTGATCTGGAAGGAGGCAAACGGCTCCGGCTGCGGTTTCTCCGCCCGGCACACCTTCCACCTCTGCGGCTTCTGCAACGCGGTAAAGAGCAGCCCGGAACTCCTGCAGCGCTGTTCCCGGAACGACTCCCAGCTGCTCGCCCGCGAGGCCGGACAGCGTCGCGCTCCCTTCCTGCACCGCTGCCACGCCGGAGCAACCGAGCTGGTGATTCCGCTCTTTGAAAACGGCCGCTGCCGCGAACTGCTGCTGGCGGGCGTCTTCCGTTCCGCGGAGTCGAACTGCCCTTACCCGGAACAGGAGGCGGCCTTTACCGCCCTCCCCTGCCGGAACGCCGATACTCTGCGGACCGTCGAACGGCTGCTGGCGTCGCTCGTCCCGCTTCTCCGGGAACGGCGCGACCGCGCCCGGCTCGCCGAAGCCGGACGCACGGTCAGGGACGCCCGCATCGCCGCCGTCCTGGCGGCGCTCCGCGGCAATCCCGGCGAAAAATTCACCGCCGCCGCTTTCGCCCGCCGCTCAAACCTGAGCGAATCGCGTTTCATCCACCTGTTCAAGCAGGAAACCGGCCTCTCCTTTTCGGATTGCCTCCGGCGCGAACGGCTGCGCGAAGCCCGGCGGCTGCTCACGGAAACCGACCTGCCGCTGTCGCAGATCGCCCTCGCCTGCGGTTTTCACGACCAGAGCCACCTCGGCAACGCCTTCCGGCAGGAAACCGGCCTCACTCCCCGCGCCTTCCGCCGCCGCTTCGGCCGCGAAAAAAATTTCTGAACGAAAATCCGGGATTTCGCTGCTGCCGCAGCGACCAGCGCTTTCGCCGCTGGACCACGACCGGCAAGGTGCCGGTGCCATATACGGAATTGCTTTTCGCAACACGAAAAACAATTCCGAAAACAACAGTATATTTGAATGTTTCCATGAACGTCTCTTATTTACCGCCAATATTAAAAATGATTTATATTAATATCTTAATTTGGTAGCTGAATAAATATATTTTAAATAAATTTTTTCCGACTATTGTCTTTCTGGATTTTTTATGGTATAATTAGATCCTGTTGTGCGACGACAGTTGGCGCAGCCGCCCCGGTTTCCAATTTGAAAAGCGAAACGGGAGATGTTAAATTGAATTTAACACGAAGAGCGCGGTGTTGGGCCATCGGCTTGACGATGGCGGCGGGGAGCCTGATGGGGTATGGAGCGGAACAACTGAACTTTCGTTCGTCGCCGATGACGGCGGGTAAGGCTTCGCTGAGCGAAAACGGCTATATCGTGAGCCGGGAGCTGGGCGGAGCCAATTTTTCGCCCGAATTGCGGTATCCGGTGCAGTTAATCTA
>NZ_QEKH01000021.1:0-26064 GCF_003096415.1 Victivallis vadensis
GGAGGACTACTGGCAAAAACGTATGCAAATTATCGGCAACGTCGTTATCGGCGTTGGAAACTACAAGTGTGTTTCACAAAATTTGGGACAATAACAAAAAAGTTCAAATAAAATGAAAAACAGACCATTTTACATGGTGAAAAGAGTTCAACTATGTGAAATTAACGGCACGGAGGCCGGATTTATTGCCCCGCCTGTTCCGTGCCGCCGGCTTTTTCCTCCGCCGAGCGCGGAATCAGTAGATGGAATCGGCGAAATAGAACTCCCCGGCATTCTCCGCATTCACGATTTCAGACGGCATCACGATCTTCGTCTTCCCGTCGGCAGCCTTGCCGCCGTTGCGCAGTCCGGCAATCGCCGCCACGATCCCCTCTTCGATCATCTTCGGCGGATACGTGACGGTCATGTTCACGATCGGATCTTTGTCGAGAACCATTTTGACCACATGTTTGCTGCCTCCGCCGCCGAGCATCAGCTTCACATCCTTGCGGCCGGACTCCTTCAGCGCCTTCATCGCGCCGAGCAGCACATCGTCGTCGCCGACCCAGACCGCGTCAATCTTCTTATACTTCTGCAGGAAGTTCTCCATCAGCTTGAGCCCTTTTTCGGTGTCCCAGTAGGCGGACTGCGACTCCAGCACCTTGATGCCGGGGTGCTTCGCAATCTCCTCCCTGAACGCGGTGACCCGGTCGGTGTTGACCACGCACGGAATGCCCTCCATCACCAGAATATCGCCTTTGCCGTCCAGCGCCCCGGCGATCGCCTGCGCGGCGGCCCGGCCGAAGCCCGCGTTGTCGCCCGCGACGTTCACATCCTGCACCGGCTTGTCGAGGCCGCGGTCCACGGTGACCAGAAAGATGCCCTGTTTTCTGGCGGCTTCGCAGACGTTGGTCAGCGGCCCCGGCTCCTGCGGCAGCACCACCAGCGCATTCACATTGCGCACCATCAGGTTTTCGATCCTGCTGACCTGTTCGGCGGCGTCGCGGGCGGTGGAGATCACGATTTCGAGGTCGGGATTCGCGGCTTCGAGGCGTTTCTTCGCATCCTCGGCACTCCACACGATGCCGCCGGTCCAGCCGTGGTCGGCCGCCGGAATCGACACGCCGACGCGCAGCTTCTTCGCTTCGGATTTCCCGCAGGAGGCCAGCCCGAGCAGCAGCGCTCCGGCGGCGAACAACGTCAACAGTTTTTTCATTACGAATCCTTTCGTTTATATTGAATCAATACGGCGATGATGATGACCAACCCCTTTACGGTCCCCTGCAGATTCACGGAGATACCCCACATGTCGAGCACGTTCGACACGATGCCGAGCAGCAGCACTCCGGCCAGCGTCCCCGGCACGGAAGCGCGCCCGCCGGTCATCGCGGTGCCGCCGATGATCACGGCGGCGATCGCGTCAAGCTCGTAGGAAAGCCCCGCGCCCGAACTGCTGATCGAGCTCAGCCGCCCGCCGAGCAGAAAGGCGCTCAGCCCCGCCAGCAGCCCCGCCAGCAAATAGGTCCGGAACTTGATCCGCCCGGTCGGAATCGCCGCGTAACGCGCCACGCGCTCGTTGGAACCGACCGCGCACACATGCCTGCCGAACCGGGTGGACCGCATCACCACCGTAAAAAACACGGTCAGCAGCACCATCACCAATGCCGGCACTGAAATCATGCAGAACGTCGCGGAGGTCGCGGTGCGGTAGAGTTCATTGCCGGTCGAAACCAGTCCCGCATCGGCGAAGTAGAGCGCCAGCGAGCGGTAGATCGACATGGTGCCGAGCGTCACGATGAACGGCTGAATCCTCGCCGCGCCGACCAGCACTCCATTCACCGCGCCGCCGAGCGCGCCGACGCCAAGCGCGGTGGCGAACGCCAGCGCGAGCTGAAGCGCCGGGGAACCGGGAGCCAGATCCATCGACAGGATCGACAGCACTCCGGCCAGCGCCAGCAGCGAACCGACCGCGAGGTCGATGCCGCCGGCCGCGATCACGAAGGTCATCCCCAGCGCGATGATGCCGCTGTAGGAAACCTGGCGGGTGATGTTGGCCAGATTCTGCGGGTTGCGGAAATATTCGTTGGAAACCGAACAGACCGCCAGCAGCACGGCCAGCGCGATATAGACGCCGCCGGAATTGGCGAACAGCTTCCGGGCATTCAGGACCACTTGTTTCATTCTTTCACTCCGATTGCAAGATACATCAGTTCAGCCTCGGTCAGGAGGTCCCCCTCGACGAAACCGGCCACCTGCCCCTCGCGCATCACCATGATTTTCCGGCACATGCCGAGCAGCTCCTCCATATCCGAGGAGATCAACAGACAGGCCACGCCCGAATCCGCCAGCTCCCGGATGAATTCGTAGATTTCGCACCGCGCCGCCACATCCACGCCGCGCGTCGGTTCGTCGAACATGAAAACCGTCGGGCCGATATCCAGCCCGCGCGCCACCGCGACCTTCTGCTGGTTGCCGCCCGACAGCGCCCGCAGCGGCGCGGAAATATCGCGGGGCTTGATCCGGAAACGGGCCACATAGTTCCGCGCCGCCTCCTCCGCCGCGCTCCGGTCGAAAATCCCTCCGCGGCAGTAACGGGCCAGCGAAACCAGCGTGATATTCGCCTCGATCGAAAAATCGGGCAGGATGCCGGTCCCCTGCCGGTCTTCGGAGAGGTAGCTGATTCCGGCGGCGACCGCCTGCGCGGGTGTACGGAATCTCACCTCGCGCCCGGCCAGCCGCACGGTGCCGGAGTCGATTTTCCGCAATCCGGCGATCGCCTCGGCCAGTTCGGTGCGTCCCGCTCCGGCCAGCCCGGCCACGCCGAGCAGTTCTCCCCGCCGCAGCGTAAAGCTCACGTCGCGCACCGCCGGGAGGGCCGCCAGATGCTCCACCTCCAACTCGACTTCACCGGGAACCGCCGCCGAAGGAGGCGGAAACATCCGGGTCAGTTCGCGCCCGACCATGCGCCGCGCCATTTCGGCCGGTTCCAGCGCCTCCGAATCGTCCACCGAAACCAGCACGCCGTCGCGGAACACCGCGATCCGGTCGCAAATCTCTTTGACTTCGGCCAGTTTGTGCGAAATATAGATGATCGCATTGCCCCGGTCCCGGAATTCACGCATGATCGCGAACAGCCGCTTCGTCTCCTCCGGATTCAGGATCGTGGTCGGCTCGTCCATCAGCAGCACCCGGCAGTCACAGGAAAACGCCTTCGCGATCTCCACCATCTGTTTGCCGGAGGGCGAAAGCGTCGAAACCGGCGCGTCAGGATCGATATCGGCCTGAAGCCGCGCCAGCTGGCGCCGGGATTCCTCACACATGGTTTTACGGTCAAGCAGGCCGAAACGCGACGGCTCCCGCCCGAGAAAGATGTTTTCCGCAACGGTCAGGTCCTCGACCAGGTTGAACTCCTGCGGAATTCCGGCAATCGCCGGAGTCGCGCCGTGAACCGGCCGCCCCTCCAGCAATATCTCCCCGGAAGTCGGGCGGATCAGGCCGGTCACGCATTTGGCGAACGTGGATTTGCCCGCTCCGTTCTCGCCGATCAGCCCGAGAACCGTGCCGGATTCGACGGAAAGCGAGACCGCCTGAAGCGCCGCAACCGCATCATAAGACTTGGTCAGTTCTCTGGTTTCCAGCAGCGCCATTCGCGCCGGCCTCCTTTCCGTTCCGCTATTGTGTCATTTCAAACCATACTTCATATAGTATACCCCATTGCCCCTCAAAAAACAAGTTTTGCGAAGGCGGTATTTTGTGATTTTGCCGTACCTTTTGTGAGCCGGACAGCCTGCGGCGGCGAATACCGCCGACAGAGTAGATAAACCGATGGATACCACCCTCGGTTTAGAGATTTTTGCTGTGCCCAAATCTCAAAGCCCCTCCGGTGCCTTACCGGCCAGGGACTCCGGGAAACGCGGCGGCCCCGGCCGCCGGAGGCAGGGCGTCCCGCCCGGACGAGGGGGGAACCCGGCGGAATTTCCGGTACTGCCGCGAGAACGCGGTGATGTCGGAATAGCCGAGCCGTCCGGCGATTTCCTTGATCGACAGACGGGTATGCCGCAACAGCGCGTCAGCCTGGTCGAGCCGTCGTTGAATGCGGTATTCCTGCGGCGAAAGCCCGAACCGGCGGCGGAAGGATTTCCTGAAATTTTCATAGCCCATGCCGATCCGCCGGGCCAGCAGCGGCAGCGGAGTGGTGTCGGAGACATCGTCGAGCAGCTGTCTGACCTGTTCCAATTGCCCCATTTCCTTTGGCGTTCCCGCAAAATTTTCCGGGGCAGTTGATCTGGCCAGTTCGTCCAGAAAGTTCAGAATTGCCGCATATGCCTGCGCGGCCCCCGCATTTTTGTTCACGCAGAATAAGGAATCCGTATAGGCTTCCGCCATACCCAGCAGCGCCGGGGAAATTCCGGGCGACAAAAAAGTCAAATCTTTTCTCAGGACTCCCGCCGCGAGCAGTGCGTCGGAAAGGCTTTGCGGCAATGCGGCGGAAAATTCCAGCCAGCCGTCTTCCCGGAAGCATTTGGACATGAAAAACGGCGTGTCGGCATGCCGGAAGACCAGATCCCCCTCCCGGTAATCGAAACTCCGGGCACAATGATCTTTGAAAACACCGTGTCCTTTTAATATATAGGTAATTGCAAAATATTTATGCCGGAAATATTCCCCGGCGAACTCCGGAATGAACGTGTGATCGTAAAAGCCGCCGGAAAGTTTTTCCGCATTGTTGCCTTCGCCGCCGAGATAGAGGCAGTTGCTTCTGAGTTGCAGGTGGTGTATGGCTTTCATATTTTTCCGCTCCTGTTTTTAATATACCTGCAAAGAGGAAAAATCAAATACCAGATATGCCAAAAGTTTGCTTTTTCTACTGTTGTTTTTCGGAAGCATTCCGGTATAATAAATACAGAAAGGATAAAGTAAGATGGTTTCCTGTCAACTTGCAGTGATCGGCGCCGGTTCGGCCGGCTGCGGGGCCGCCCTTGCGGCTTCGCGGCTGGGAATCGATACGATACTGGTGGAAAATTATCAGCGCATCGGCGGCACTTCGACATTCGCGGGCGTGAACTGCTATGAACCGGTGGCGGGAGCGACCGGGATTTCCCGGCGGATTTTTCAGGAGATGCAACGGAACGATTCCGCCGGAGTCGGCTTCTACCGGATCACCCGGCACTGCATGATTCCGGACGAAGCGGCCCATCCGTTCCCCGGCTCGGAACAGCGGATCGATCCGGCGGGACGTTACGAAGACACCCTCCGTTCACATATGGAGGAACAGGAGTTTTCCAGAGCGTTGAGGCTCCGGCGCGGCATCATCTTTGAACCGGAACTTTTCTGCCGCACCGTGGAGGGGTTGCTGGCGCAATCCGGCTGCTGCCGTCTCCGCACCGGAGTCGCGCCGGCGGCGGTCGAGTGCCGGGACGGCGTGCTGCGCCGGATGGTGCTGACGGATGGCACACGGCTGGAAGCGGCCCGCTGGATCGATTGCTCCGGAGCGGTCGCGGCACAATGCGGCTGCCGGATGCTTTTCGGACAGGAAGCTTCCGGCCGGTACGGGGAATCCGGCGCGCCGAAGTTTCCGGAGCCGGTACTGAACGGCGTATCGCAAATCTTCCGCATCCGGCCGGCGGCCGATGATGCGGTGGAGCCGCTTCCCGCCGGAATTCCCGCCGGATGCTGGTGGGCGGCGCAGTTCCCGATGGCCTGCATCACGGAGTATCCGAACGGGGACTTCAACTGCAATATGCTGCCGACCATGAGCGGTTTGGAGTTTTATGCGTTTGAAGCCGGAGCGGTATCGGCGGAATTGAAACGGCGGGTTTATGCGTTCTGGCACTATTTGCAGACGACGTTTCCGGAATTCCGGCGTTTCCGGCTGCACCATATCTTTCCGCGTCCGGGATGTCGCGACGGCTACCGCGTGCTGTGCCGCAGAATGCTGACCGAGCGCGATATCCTGGGCGGACTCGCCCGCCAGAAACGGGACGAAATCATCGCTTTGTGCGATCATCCGCTGGATTTTCACGGGCGCGGCGGGGGAGGACGAAGCGGTCTGTTGTACGGCATACCCTATCATTCGCTGGTTCCGGCGGGGATGAAAAACTTGCTGGCGGCGGGGCGGATGGCGGGTTTCAGTGCGCTGGCGGCTTCGAGCTGCCGCCTGTCGCGGACCATGCTGCAGCTGGGAGAGGCGGCCGGAACGGCGGCGTACCTGAGTCTGGAACGGCGGGAGGATTTCCCGGAACTGCCGCCCGGAGTTGTCCGTGAACTTCTTCAGGACGGCGGCGTCGAATTGTAAATGCAAACAAAACGAAAGGAATGTGCAAAATGAGCATCGAAGGGAAAAAAATCATCATCACCGGCGGAGCAACCGGTTACGGCTACGGGGATGCCAGAGCGTTGAAAGCCGCCGGCGGTGAAGTCTGGATCGTCGGCCGCCGCCTTGAAAGGCTCCGGAAAGCTGCGGAGGAGCTGGGAGTCCGGTTCATTCAGGGCGATATCACCCGCGGGGAGGACTGGGACCGCATCATGGAAACGGTCGGGGAGGTGGACATCCTGGTCAACAACGCCGGAATCGCCGTGAAGGTCGAGCCGCTGCTTTCCTTCAGCGACGAGGAGATATTCCGCTCGATCAACGGCAATCTGACCGGCGCGATTCTGGGGTGCCGCCGGGTGGCGGAGAAGATGGTCGCGCGCAAATCCGGGCTTATCATCAATGTGACCAGCGTCTGCTCCCATTACGGCTGGCCGGGCTTCGCCTGCTATACGGCGGCCAAGGCGGGGCTGGATATGTTCAGCCGGGCGCTCTATACCGAACTGCGTCCGCACAATGTCCGCGTGACGGTTCTCACGCCGTCGTGGGGCGCGACGGAATTCGGCATCGCCGCCAACTTGCCGCCGACGGGAAAGGAGCTGGCGGCGAAGATGATGTCTCCCGACCAGATGGGGGAACTGGTGCGCTATATCTGCGACTTCCCGGAACATCTCGAATTTCCGGAGATCATGGTTCAGCCGCTGGTTCAGGAGATTATTCCGTTCTGACGTAACAGGAGAGGAACTGAATTTATGAAGTTCAGGTTGAAGTTGACCGGCGCGGCGATGCTGCTGGGCGCCATCGTCTCGCATGGGGCGGATGCTCCGGCATTCCGTTATTCCGGTACCGCGGCGGAGCGGGCTTTGCTCAACAACATGTCGGCATTGATGTTCGGCGGCAACGCGATACGCTGTGCGCTTTCCACGCGGGATCTGCCGGAGGGAATTTCCTGCGCGCTGCTGGTGGAAGGCACCTCTCCCGCCGGACGGCGGGAAAATATCCTTGTCGCGTTTCCGCACAGCCGGGTCGCCGGAGCGGAACTCCGGTACCGCGCGTTATCCGGCAGGGGCAGACTGATCCTCGGCCTCGGCTCCGGCGAAAACTACCGGCAGCGGGAAGTGACGCTTGATCCGGGGGATGGCGGCTGGAAAGACGCCTCCTATGCCGATGAACGTATCCGTGACCTCACCTATGTGACGATCGCTTTCGTCACCGAAGGGGAGCCGCTGCTGTTTGAGGTTGCCGGGCTTAAGATTCGCACACCGGAAGGAAACGTGATCGACGCGATCGCACCGGAACGCCATTTCCTCGCTTTCGATTCGGCCGCCGTCCCAGAGCCGGAGGGGAAAAGCCCGTCAATGAACGGGCGCGTGATCCTCGGAATGGGCGGAGGCTATGCCGCGCTTCCCGCTTCAACCGATGCAATCGAAAAAATCGCCGGAATATTCGGCGGCGACCGGTTCGCGATCGCTCCGGATTTCGATTACAGCCAGATCGCGCCGCTGCGCAACGACTACTTCAGGCGGGACCTGCCGATGAGCTACCAGACCACGCTGGTCCGCGAAGTCGGCGGATTTTTCGGTGCGCACGGAGCATTCGGCGAAGGACTGTCCGGCTTCAGCCGCAACCGCGAACTCGACCGGCGCAAATGGCCCGGCGGAGCCCAGTACCACGGCGGCAGCTTCTGTCACCCGGCGGCGGCCGAAGCGCACAAGAAGATCATCGACAAGCTGGCGGCGGCGGGAATTGCCGACTACATCATGCCCGATGTCGGCTGGTGGGAGAGTTCCACGGCGGGATTTTCCAAGGCCGATGAAACCGCGTTCCGCGCCTGTCTGGCCGGAAATGATCCCGGCGTCGAATTCGCCCTCTTCCCGGAGGGACGCCGCCGGATCAGGTTCCCGGAGTATTTCAAATGGACGTTCGGCGTGGAACTCGCACCGCAGAAGCTCGGCTTGGGCTCCTATGACGAATTTGCCGCGCCCCGTTCGCGCGTCCCGGGCAGGGAATCGCCGCAATACCGGCTGCGGCTGGCGGTTTTCTACGCGCTGAAACGTTATGCGCTGCTCCGGTTCTTCGATGAAATCGGCGCCTATGGCAAAAGTAAGGGAGTCAATGTCGTGGCGATGCCGCTGAACTGTTCCTGCTTCGGGCAGGGGATGGCGCGGCTGGACGGTTTGCTGGCGGCCAATTTCGATCTTTGCGACTCCAACAGCTTCAATTCGCCGGAATCGCCCGCCTACGGACGTCCGGGAGAACTGCCTGCCGAAGCCGGGCTTTTCGGCATGATCGCGCGCGGCATGAGCCGGTCGGAAGCGGCGAAGGCTTCCGGCACGAAGCTCAGGTTGATCCATGAAACCGGACAGGCCGGAGCGGCCGTTCCCTATCGCGATCCGCGCCTCAACTATGTATTGAATTATGCGTTGGCCGGAGCGACCGGGGCAGACAGCATGCAGGTTGATTTCCTGTCGACCTACACGCACCGCGGCCTGCCGACATGGGCACTGCTGAACGATCCCAAACAGCGTTTCCATCACAGCCGCCTGGTTGATCAGCTCGTCACAATAGCGGCGTTCCGGGACGCATTCGACGCCGGCCTCAAAGCGCCGGCCAACCGGGGAGAAGTGGTTTCCATTGTCCGTTCCGCGGATTATTTCGCAGTCAGGGCTGAAGCCGCCATCGGGGATATCGCATGGCGGAAACTGCTCTACCCGGTGGAGTTTCTGGATCGGGCGATGCTCGACGCTCCTTTCGTAGCGGAGAAAACCCGCGTCATCTTCGCGGATGGCAAAGGCCATACCGCCCGTGAAGTGCAGAGCCTGACCGCTTACCTGAAGCGCGGCGGCAACCGCACGCTCGTGCTTTCGCCGTTGTCGGCGGGACGCCGTTTCGACGGCTCCGACCTGCTGAGTGCTTACTACGGCGAGAATACCGGGCTCAACGACGGCGAAGCTTATGCCGCTTTCGGAATCTCGGCCTCAGGAAAAAACGAGGCATATTCCTTTCGGCTCGACGGTTTTAAGACCGTCGCACAGGAAAACGGGCGACCGCTGCTTTCCGCCAAAAAACTCGCCAACGGCGCATCGCTCTATTTGTTCCACCGGGAAGCGACCGACGCCGACCGCGCCCTGATCGCCGGAATCCTGAAAAAAGCGCAGGTCACGCCTTTCGGCCGTGGCGACGCGGATTTACTGGTTCAGGAATTCAGCCTGCCTTCGGGTGGAAAAGTATTCGCGCTTTTCGACCGGCGGCCCTGGAACGGATTCGTCTTCCGGAGCGGCGCGCCGTCGCGGGAGAATTTCATGCGGTACGAAACCGGGCTTTCTCCGGCAACGGTCACGGTTTCAGGCGGCAGGGGAATTTTGTATGAACTGATTTCAGGAGAAAAACATCCCTTTGACGGCGGAGAACTTACGCTGGATACGGCCGGAAAAAGCGCCCGGCTCTATTTTCTGCTGCCGGAGACCCCGCAAGGGGAGGCCGAATTGGCCGCAGCGGAAGCGCGCCACGCGTTCCTGAACCGATACGTAACGGAAGAACTGGTGGGCTTCCTGAATGACAACCAAGAATGATGGAAAGAAGGAAGAAAACGAATGAAAATTGATGATTTCACCTTAACCGGCATACCTGCTCCCGTCTCCCGGAAAAAGCGCCGTTTCACCCTCATTGAGCTGCTCATCGTGATAGCTATCATCGCCATTCTGGCGGCAATGCTGCTGCCTGCGCTGAATAAGGCGCGGGAAAGGGCCAGAAGCATCAGTTGCGTCGGCAAGCTCAGACAGATCGGCCAGGCCGCGACTCTCTATGCCGGAGATTATGACGGAGTATTGCCGCCAGCCCAGATCACCGGTAACGGCACGGTCGGCATCATCGGCAACATTACGAATCTTTCCTGGGTCGCCAGAACCTGGCCCTACCTGATCGGCAATGCGATGACCTATGGAAATTCAATGAGGCAAAAAGCTTATATTTGTGATGCCGGTCCGTTCCAGACTGCTTCGGGAGGTTCCCAGGGAAGCGAACCCGTCACGAATTACGCATGGAACGGAATTTGCGGTCAGACTTCGCGCGGCGATTTCAAGTGCGTGAAATCGATCAAACTGGGCTCGCTGCGGAATCCTTCCGCGGGAGGACTCTGTCTGGATTATCTGAACCGCACCGTGGGACAGATGAACTTTCTGGTGATGAATTCAGGCGGCCACAGTATCTGGCAATGGGAAAGAATCCGCTTTGATTACCGGCACGGCAGTATCAATTCGGTGAACGGAGTCTATGCAGACGGCCATGCGGGAACGCTGACCGGAATCCGGGATTGGGATAATGATAAGATTCTTTCTTTCGGACGACTCGGTCAAAGAGAAGTCCCGACTGTCGCCGGTTCTCTGTAGGCGGATGACAAATGGCCTGATTTTCAGAGTTGGCCGTCGGGAGCGCTTCCACTTACTGAAAGGAGAGCAGGTAGTAGGCGTCGGGACGGCGCCCCTCGCCGAGGCCGGGCGTCAGCGCGAGATAGCTTTCACGCATCTCGCCGTCATTGTCGTTCACCAGCAGATTGAACCGGATTCCCTGCTTCCGCTTTGCGGAATCGGCTCCGATGGCGGAAAGCGGAAGCTCTGCTTCGTAGACGGTCAGTTTTTTCACTTCGTCACGTGAAGTTTCAAGACGCATCTCCGCCGCAACAGCTTTGGAATCAAATCCCTTCGGAGCATCCCACACATGACACTCCGAAACGCCGTCCGCCAGTCGGGTCAACCCGAACGTCCACACCGTTTTCTGCCCCGGCACCGCCAGCGCGAACTGGATGTTATCCCCCTGCCAGACCGCTTCTCCGCGGAAAGGCTGGCAGTGGATGTCGTCCGTCACTTCGGCGCGCAGTTTCAACACGCCATCCCGCATCGCGAGGAACAGCGCCGCGCTCAGGTCCTGCGGCCCCTGCCAGAAGAATCTGACCTTGCCCGGATCAGCCGGAACCAGCACGGTAAGCTGTTCCGGCCGGTCCAGCCGGAAATCCGGCCCGGCGGAAAACTCCGGCCCGATCGCGGCGGAGGGGCGCACCGGCAGCGTCAGCGTACCGGCGAGGCCGCCGAGCCGCATATCGATTGCAATTCCGGGATTTTCCGCCGGCACATTTTCAGCGGCGGCGAACTCAACCGTGACCCGGCGCTTTTCGCGGGGCGCAAGCCGGACGGTCTCCGCCGGATGAGCATTCCCCGCCGGAAGCCGGAAAGCGAGCCGCATTTCGGTTGGAACATCGAACGGATTCTCCAATTGCAAAGTAAGCGGGTTGCCGCCGCGCCGCAGCGTGGCGGGGCCGAGCGGCAGCACCGGTTCGCAGAGCGGCTCCCAGCCGCCGCCGGACAACTCCACTCCGGCGGGCTCCCTGCCGACCGGAATCAAAACCGTGCCGCCGGCCACCGCCAGCGGACTGCGGTTGTCGAAGAGATCGAATCTCTCCCCTTTCCCGGCTCCGGCGGTGAATGCGATCAGCCGCGTCCCGGAATCCGGCGAATCGTTCCAGCCCGCCAGCAGCCGCCGTTTTCCCTTTTGAAACCGGTAGAGGCGAAGCGCCGGGAAACGATCCAGCGCCCGGTCGAACTCCGTACCGCGGAAGTTCCGCACGATCGTATTGTAGGCCGGATAGATCGCCTTCGGGAAGAAGTCGTGAGTGATCATCCCGAAATTGTTTTCCACATTGCGCGGATCGAAGCCGTCGTTGCGCAGGTCGTACCAGTTGTAGCCGATCGAACCGTTGGCCCAGCTGAAAAAGAGCTTTTTCCACAACGTGGCGGCCTGTCCCGCCTCTCCGACGAATACGGAAGTCTCCGCGGTCTCGTTCGCCCACCACGGCGCGGCCACGCCGAGCCGTTCGCGCATCGCGATCATCCGTTCGATCTGCGGCGCATAGTGTTCGAGCGGCCCGTGGCCGTGAAACGCGTGAATATCGTAATACCCTCTGCCGTCCGCCAGCGTTTTCTCCTGATGCTTCTGGTCGTTCAGCGCGAAATAGGGCGGCATGCAGGTGTAGCCGCCGGTCAGCACCAGCGCCCCGGGAGCGGCCTTATGCGTCTCCTCCCCGGCGATCTTCAGCATCCGCAGATACTCTTCGGCGGTGAAGTTCGCGAAACTGAACAAATCCGGCTCGTTCCATACCTCGAAAAAGCGGATTTGATCGCGGTAGCGGGCGGCGGTCCGCTTCACGAACTCGCGCCACGCTTCATAATCCGGCCGGGAGTTATGGACCCGCCTGCGTTGCTCATTGAGCGGCTTCCAGTCGGCGGCAACCGCCCAGGCCGGGGTGTAGCTGTAAATCAGTTCAAGTTCGATCCCCTGTTCGCCGAAGATCCGCACGGTTTCATCCAGCGAATCGAAGTTCCAGGCCTCGCGGGACGGCTGGATACGGCCCCATCCCGCATCCTCGCGCAGGACTTTGGCTCCGCACAATGCGGCGGCGGCGGCTTCGCGGCGCTGATCTTCCGCCGGGTAACGCTGCGGATGGCCGCAGACGCCGAACAGGAACCCCTCCGCCCGCCCCGGCGTCGGCCCGGCCGGATTCATCCGCGCCACCGAGAAACTTTCCCGGCGCACGATTTCCGGGAGCGCGGCGGCGGCCAGTTCCAGCGTGCCGTACCGGATGCCGTTCCGTTCCGCCGGAGGCAGCGGCAGGCGGACCGTTTCTCCCGGCGGCAGCTCCCTCACCCCTTCCTGCCGGACCGGCTCCTTTCCCGGCTCGCGCAATTCCAGCTTCCACATCGCCTTCACCGCGGAAGCCAGCGGGTTGCGAAGCAGCAGCGCCACCGGATGCTTCCCGTCCGGCGTTTCGATATTGATCGGATAGGCGCGGTCGTAGGAGAGTTCGATCCGGCTGATTTCCGGCTCGTCGCTTTCCAGCTCCGCCTGTTCAAGCCGGAGCGTCGCCTTCCCGCCGGTCCGGACCGACACTCCGGTCAACCGCAGCGGCGGTTCCACGGCGGCGGCTTCGCCGTCAAACGGAAATGCGACCGTGTTTTTCCCCGGTTTCAGCGCCCGCCACGGAAAACGGAACTCCCTGCCGTCCCGGCCGACGACCAGAAAACGGATCTCGGCGGTTCCGTCGAGCAGCTCCGCCTGCACCGTGAACCGCCGCGGGCCGGTAACTTCCGGCAAGGGACGACGCGGGAAAAGCGCCGCCGCCTTGCAGTCGAGCGCCAGCGTCACGCCATTCCCGCCGAATCCGGCCCGGCCGGTTCCTTCGTAAAAAACCGGCTTCCACGTTTCCGCCGTCAGCGGCAACTGCTGCCGGATACGGACAAATCCCGGTGCGGTATCGCCGGCCGCCGTCGAAAGCGCCAGTAAAAGCACCGCCGCCAAACAGAAAATCAGTCTCATTGTATTTCTCCTCCGGTTATTTCAGTTTGAAAGCCTGCGGCGTCGTCGCATAACCGTAGATCGTGCCGGGCTTGACCGCATCCAGACTGTCGAGCATGGCATCGGCGAACTCCCCGGTATTGCGCGCGGCGGCGTGCCCGTCCGCAAACCACGCGTTGGTGCGGTTGCCGTGGCGGAATGCGACCAGCGGCTTCGTCGTGCCGGTCTGGATATGCGAAAACGTGTAACTCTGCTTGTCCTGATTGTTCAGCGTATCCGCCAGCATCGGCAGGCTCGACGGCCTCCTGATCCGGTCGATCTTATAAAACTGGTGCTTGCCGCCATCCAGAATCCGCCAATAGGATTCCGGGAGCCATTCGGTCAGATTCCAGATGCCGTAGGTGTTCCACTTCAGGCCGTTGTAAGAGCCGTCCCAATCCGCGAGCGGCAGCGACGGGCAGGCAAGCGAGCGCGTCATCGCTTTCGCCTGCGCCGGGTCGCTGCTGCTGTAATTCATCGCGAAATCCGCCCACGGGCTGGTGCCGTCCGCCACTTCGGAAAACACCATGAATACTCCCCGGTTGGAATTTGCATACATCAGAATCATCGTTCCATTCTGTTTGAGGTTGTTCAGACAGGCAGTGCTGCGCGCCGACTCCCGCGCCTTGTTCAGCGCCGGCAGCAGCATCCCCGCCAGAATCGCTATGATCGCTATCACAACGAGCAGCTCAATAAGGGTAAAACAATTGTTTTTCCTCATATTCAGATTCCTTTTCCAAACAGTTTATCAAGGGTACGTCTGAAATAAATTATACTGGATCAGCATTTGAAAAACAATGGGAACTCCGGTATAATATATTTGAAAAACAGGAAATACATCTGGAAAACCGTCAAATCATGAAAATTCTGAAAGACCGTTCCGTTTTTGAAAACGACAAGGCGACCTGCTATCACCACATCGGCGACGAGCATTTCGCGATGGTCGTCCACGATTATGTGATTTTCGACCAGCGCCCCTCGGATTTCCGGCGGGATATGCTGCTGTTCTGCCAGATGTACTGCCGCGCCCGCTCCTGGGAAGGCTATTACCACCACCGGATCGCCCCGCATTTCCTGCAGGTATCCCTGGTTCACTCCGGAGAAACCTGCGTCCACTGCGGTTCCGAATACTGGTCGGCGGAAGCCGGGGACGTGATCCTGCTGCCGCCGCTGGCCGACTACGAATTCGTAACCCCGAAGCGGTGCGAACGCTCCAGCCTTCTGATCGAAGGACAACTGCTGCACTCACTGCTGGCGGAAAGCGGACTGGAAGGGAGGCTGGTGGTGACCCCCGCCGGACTGGATTTTCTGGAAAACCGCTTTTCACAGGTGGGGCAGAGTCTCGCCAAGGCCCACAATCAGGAGGAACGCCGCCGCATTTCCAATCTGTGCTTTGAAATCCTGCAATATCTCGCGGCGCCACCGCCGGAGCTGCTCTATCCGCCGGCACTCACCAAAGTTCTCGGCCTGATCGATTCGGATTACGGCCGCCCGCTCTCCATCGCCGACTTCACGGCGGCCGGAGGCGTCAGCGAATCCGGGCTGGCCCGGCTTTTCAGGCGGTATCTGCACACCACGCCGTACCGTTATCTGACCAGCCACCGGATGCGCCAGGCTGAGATGATGCTGCTTCAGGGGGTGTTGTCAGTCAAGGAGATCGCCGCCCGCGTCGGCTATGACAACCCCCTGAACTTTTCCACCGAGTTCAAAAAGTTCTTCGGCAGTTCTCCCCGGAATTTTCACCGCTGACCGGAGCCTGGGATATCCTGGAGTTCAGCGGATGCCGTTTTGCGACAGGAAATCGCAGTAGGCCTGCCAGTCGCGGGGCGTCACGTCGTGGCCGCCGGAGCGGATGTAATAACCGACCCGCCCGCCGACCGGCTCGTGTACCTTCGGCATCTCCTGCTCCGCCGGAATCCCCGGCAAATTCCACAATGCGTACACCGGGGAGGCGAGTTTCGCGGCCAGAAATTCCCCCTCCGGGTCGGCCCACAGATCCTCGGCGGCGCTGGCGATGAAAACCGGGCGCGGCGCGCACAGCGCGATCAATTCATGCTGGTCGACCGGCAATTTTTCTTCGCGGTCAATGTATTTCAGGAAATTCTTCGCGAACCAGTGCGGGAACCGTTCATTGATCACCTTCAGCGTCTCGCTTTTGCCTCCCGGCAGAATCCGGCGGGTGATCGACGCCCCGCCGCAACCGGAATCGTTGGAGATCACCGCCGCGAAACGCGGATCGTTCGCTCCGGCCCACAGCGCGGTCTTGCCGAGACGGGAGTGTCCCCAGACCGCGACCGGGCCGACCTCCGGCATCTTCTCCAGCACGTCCATGCCGCGCGACAGGCCCCATGCCCACGCGGCGATCGCGCCCCAGTCATCCGGCTTCAACCGGCCCTCCGGCGCGAAAACGCCGCGCAGCGAATTTTTCCATTCGCCGTCGCGGTCGGGTTCGATCTCATAGTAACGCATGGTGGCGATGCCGTAACCGGCGTCAAGGATCTGTTCGAGCGGATAACGGCTTTTCGCGGCGCCGCGCGGCCGGACCGGCTGATACCACTCCGGGATCAATACGCCGGGATCTTCACTGAGCGCCTGATTGCCCTTGAAATTCATCCCCCAGAAAACCGGCACCGGTTTCTTCGCGTTTTTCGGCAGATAGATCAGCATCCGCCACGGGTGCGGGAGATTCACCCCCGGAATGGTGACATCCCCCTGAATCCGGATCGCCTTGCCGTCCAGCGCGTCTTCGGAACGCTCCAGCAGCCGGAATTCCGCTTTCCCCGGAGCCCTTGGAGAACGGCCGTAGACTTCGCGGGAAAAGAGCTCCAGAAGCTCCGGTTTACGGATCGTCTCCCACTCCTGTACCGTCGCGATCTTCCTGCCGGAAGCGGAGGTCAGCGCATCGGGGACTTCCCCCTTCCAGATCACCGGCTCCGCCGCATTCCCGACAATTCCCGCCGCCAGCAACACCGCGGCACAAGCTTTATTCAGCATGGCTCTCTCCCGGATTAGTTATGATTGCCTATAACATATCCCGGAAAACGTCAAAGTCAAAAACGATTTCCGCAGAACGGCAAAGGCGCAGTAAAACACGAAATTCCGATTGTTGATCTTGACAGTCGGATATTCCGGATGTATATTGGATTAATCTTGAATTAGACAAGGGTAATTTCATGAATCCCATCCGTTCCCGTTTCGCCACATCCCTGCTGCTTCTGGGAGCACTGCTGCTTGCGCTCTCCGAAGTCGTGCACCCGCTGTTCCACCACAGCCCGGCGTGCGGCGAAGCCGTGCAGGCCGTGACGGAAACGGTGCTGGACACGGATTCCGGGCATACCGCACTCACTCCCGGCCTGAAGTTCTGCCCGGTCTGCTCGGGGATTTTCAGCGCCGCCGAGCCGCCTGCCGCCCGGTCCGTCACTTTTGCAGATCATCCCGGCTTTCAAACGCCGCTGAATACGGCGGAACCGGACACCGCCCCATATTTCCGTCTCCGGGCGCGCGCCCCGCCTTTCTGCTGATTTCCCCGAATCGTTCCCCGCTGACGCCATGCGGCTTTTCCGGCCGCACGGTGTCCCCGATTGTACCCGAAATTCAGGAAAATCATCATGAAACAATACCGTATCACCACGGCACTGTGCCGTCTTACCTCCCTGATTCTCCCCATCTCTCCCGCTCCCGCTCTGCGGAAAAGAGAGGCGGCAAGGTGCCGCCGCCAAGTAACGGGATGTGCGTCGGCGGCAAGGTGCCGCTGCCAGATAACGGGATGTGCGTCGGCGGCAAGGTGCCGCTGCCAGATAACGGGATGTGCGTCGTCACTTCGTTCCTCCTACTTATCCCGCTGGGGAGCTCTGCTCCCCCGGCCCCTCGTTTCCTCATCTATTCCCGCTCTGCGTAAAAGAGAGGCGGCAAGGTGCCGCTGCCAGATAACGGGATGTGCGTCGTCACTTCGTTCCTCCTACTTATCCCGCTGGGGAGCTCTGCTCCCCCGGCCCCTCGTTGTCTCATCTGTTGCCGCTCTGCGTAAAAGAGAGGGGTTCGGGGGAGAGAAAGCGGCGACCTGCGCCGCATCTCTCCCCGTACCAATCAATCTTAACATCTCTCTCATTCCCAGCAAGCTCTCACGCCTCCGCCAATGCTCTGCAAGCGGCAAGTCGGAGCAAAAACGTGAAGTTGTTTTTCCGCAGAAAAGCGGGAAGACGACTTCACGTTATTGCGGATCTTCTTCCCACCGCCGACCGACCGCGTCTTTGCACTGCACCGCCCCCTACCCGGCACCGGCACCTTGCCGGACGCAGGGGGCGCGGCACGAGGCGGACACGCCCCCCGCATACCGCCGCTTAAGGCCGACCACCGCAAAATTTACGCTTATTGAGCTGCTCATCGTGACAGCGATCATCGCGATTCTGGCCGGACTGCTGCTGCCGGCGCTGAACGGGGCGCGGGCGCGGGCGTACACCATCAGCTGCCTGAACAACAACAAACAGACCGGACTGGCGCTGCTCATGTATTCCAGCCAGTACAACGGGGCTTACCCGGTGGTCCATACCGGAACCTTCGACCACTTCCACGAGACGGGGGACGAATGGTTCACGCCGCTGACCGCGCTCGGCTACGATCTTAAATATCTGCGCTGCCCCGCCGACATGCAGTACGATGCGGAAAAGGGAATCCAGAGCTATATGATGAACGGGGTTTTCACATTCGGCAGGCCGGTCGACACGTTGCGGCGCGCCAGTTTCCACGTGGTGCTGGCGGAACGGGGCTTCGAATCGGGCAGCGCCACCGAGCCGGAAGAACACCAGTGCTACGACGGCATGTCCGATCCGCACGACTGGAGCGACGTGATCGCTTCCGGGCGGCACGTGAAGCGGGCGAACTATCTATTTGCCGACGGCCATGCGGAAACCCTGACCTTCGCCGAAACCGTTCCCGACGCCCATGATCCGGCCACCAACCGCCACTTCGTGCCGGAATGGCTCGGAAACAGCTACATCGAGGCTCACGAGCATCACCACTGAACAAAGCTCACCGGCGCACGTAGGTAGCGACCACGCCGCCGATGTAGCTCAGGAAAGCGAGCCCTCCGGCGATCGTGATTTCGCCCCGCGCGGCCATCACGATCGCCGCGACCCATACCATGATGATCGCGAAGCTTTCAAAGAGCATCATCCAGTTGAGCAACGGCAGCAGCCGCAGCAGGAAGTAGAACAGATTCAGGCCGGGCGTCATATACAGGAAAGTCGGCAGCGACCGGGCGGGATCGCGATGCGCCTCCCAGATTCCGAAGCCGTGGACCATCAGGAACAGCGCGCTGCCGAAGCCGGTCACATAAGGCTCTCCTTTCCAGATTCCGAACGCGATCAGCAGAATGCCCAGTACTTCGCCGACCAGCAGGCCGAGCAGCCGAATGCCGGGCGTCACCGCCCGCCAGAACAGATGGACCGCGTAGGCCAGATGGAGGACGGGAAGCCGTCCCGCCAAGATCAGCCAGTCGCTGTCCGGCTCCGTGCCGCGGTAAGGAGATTCGTCGAACTCCTCTTCCGGCAGCGGAGAGGAGGCGGAGGCAGCGGGCCGGTGACTTCGCGAAACCGGCCACAGGATATCCAGCTCCTGTTGCACCATGCGGACCGACTCCTCGAACAGCGCGAACTCCTCCCCGGAGATTTCCGCCTCCGGCTCATGGGCGAAACGGTTGCGGATGGAGCCGATATAGGCCAGCAGCTTGACCACTTCCGGGGAGAGCTTGCTGCCCAGTGAATCGGTCTTTTCGCGCAGGCCGGTCCCGACCGCGCCGCATTCGGCGAGGCGGGATTCGATCCGTCCGGTCAGGGAAACCACTTTGCCGGTCAGCAGGAGCCGGTTCTCGGGAAGGGCGGCCATCGCGCTACTTTTCCAGCACTTCGCGGATATTCATTTCGGAAATCCGCCATTTGCCGTCCACTTTTTTCAGCTTGCAGAAGAGGTCGCGCACCTCGCCGACCTGCTCTCCGTTCCGTGCGACGCCGTCCAGCAGCCCGGTGAAATAGACCTGCGCCCCGTCCGGCGGAGTCACCGTGATATGCAGGTCCCGGATTTCGATCTGAACCGTCTGGAACAGCATCCGGAAGCGGGCGATGTTCGCCGCGATCTCGCTGACCGAAAAATCTCCCTGAAACATGCTGTGCCGGAAATCCAGCCGGCACGGGTCCGTGAACAGCTCGTTGGACCGCTGCAGCTTGATCGCCCCCGCGGCGGCGCTTTCGCCCTCCGCCTTGCTGCCCACCGAACAGAGCTGCTTCAGCGTCAGGCGGATTTCCGCCTCATCCGTATTGCGGTTGAGATACCAGAAGGAAAGCCCCCCCAGCACCAGAATCAGGACCGGCACCGCGATGTGCCACCATTGAAGTCGAAGTGTCATATTGTCAAAAAATCCTTGTCAATCCTAAAAAAGCGGGGCTCCCGCGATTTTTCCGGCCAGCACCTGGCCGAATTTATGCTGTTCGATCGGCTGGCTCCGGTTGTCGCCGACCACGTAATAATGTCCCGGCTCCACCGTCCGGGGAGGCAAATTCCAGTCGCAGATGTAATGCACGTAAGGCTCGGTCTGCCGCTGCCCGTTGATATAGAGGTCGCCGTTGCGGAATTCCACGGTTTCGCCGGGCAGCCCGACGATCCGTTTCAGGAAATAGACCTTGTCCGCATACCGGATGATCACCACATCGCCCCGTCTGGGCTTGCCGAACAGGTACTTGCCCCGCCAGCAGAAGGTGAAGCCGTGCGCCGGAAACGTCGGCACCATGCTCTCGCCGTTGATCACGCAGGGGATCAGCACAAAGCCGAACACCACCGCCGCCAGCAGCGCCACCACGCTCATGCGGATGAAAAAAGCCCGTTTCAGCCGCGGCACGAAAAACTCCAGCACCGTCCCTGCGCCGGTCTCATCGGCGGAACGGTGCGCCGCCGCAATCTTATGCCAGATATCCCTGATGACTCCAAACATGCAACTCTCTCCTTCGGGAAACGGCGGCGCGGCTCCTTACTCCTGCTCCGCGTCCTCCCGTGCGGCGGCTTTGGCCGCGGCCTCCTCCGCCTCAAGGGCGGCGAGGAAACGGCTCTTGTCGCTCGCTTTCATATATGCTTCTTCCGCCGTGATGTTCCCGGCGTTCAACTGCTCCTGAATCGAATTGTCCATCGAACGCATCCCGCGCCCGCCGCTCGAATCGATGATCGTGCGGATATTCGCGATCTGCCCTTCCCGGATCGTATTCGGCAAACCGTCCGCCCACAGCAGGATTTCGTGGACCGCGACCCGCCCGCCGTTTTTCTTGCGGCACAGCAGCTGCGACACGATCGCCTGCAGACACTCCGCGAGCATGGTCCGGATCTGCGCCTGTTCGTCGGCCGGAAACGCGTCGATGATCCGGTCCACGGTTTTCGGCGCGTTGTTGGTGTGCAGCGTCGCGAACACCAGCATCCCCATCGCGGCGCAGGTCAGGCCGAGCCGGATCGTCTCGTTCTCCCGCATTTCGCCGATCAGCACGATATCCGGGTCGGAACGCATCGCGCCGCGCAGCGCGCGCGGAAAGGATTCGCTGTGAATGCCGACTTCGCGGTGGACGATCGTGCAGTTCTTGTTCCGGTGCACGAATTCGATCGGGTCCTCGATCGTGATGATGTGTTTCTGCAGCTTCTCGTTGATATAGTCGATCATCGCGGCCAGCGTGGTCGATTTGCCGGAACCGGTCGGCCCGGTCACCAGCACCAGCCCGGACTGGTAGTTGCAGATCTCCTCAAGCGTCTTCGGCAGATGAAGCTCCTCCATCGTCAGGATCCGGCTCGGAATCTGGCGGAGCACGCAGCCCATGCCGTGATAGTTGTAGAAGTAGTTGCACCGGAAACGCGCCAGCCCCGGAATCTCGTGCGCGAAGTCGAGGTCGTGCGTCTCCATGAACTTCGTCCACCGCCACGCCGGCAGGCAGATCTCCTTCATCAGCTCCTCCATGCGGGGAGCGTCGAGCACATCGTCATCCAGCAGCTGAATATTGCCGTGGACGCGGGCCTTGGCGGGAAAGTTGATCGACAAATGCAGGTCCGAACCGCCGAGCTCGAGCATCCGGCGGAGATATTGATTGATAACCGGTTCTTTTTCCATCGCTTGCGTTCCTCCGCTTTACCCGTTATGCTGAAGTTTACGAGCCTCGCGGGTCGCCCACTCCGCCTGAAGCTGCGAAATCACCGACTGGTCGCGCATCAGGGAATGCGCCACCTCCCGGGTGATCAGGCCGCGCTTGTACTTTTCCAGCAGACACTGATCCAGCGTGCACATTCCCTGTCTGCTGCCGGTGGCCATCGTCGATTTCAGCCGGAAAGTCTTGCCTTCGTTGATGATGCTGCCGACCGCCATCGTGTTGACCATGATCTCGTAGGCCACGGTAAGCCCGCCGGCCGCCGCCGGAACCAGCCGCTGGCAGATGATCCCCCGCAAACTGCCGGCGGTCATCGCCCGGATCTGCGGCTGCTGGGAAGGCGGAAATACATCGAGCAGGCGGTTCAGGGTATTCGCGGCGTCGCTGGTATGCAGCGTGCCGATCACCAGATGGCCGGTTTCCGACGCGGTGATCGCATTTTCAATCGTCTCAAGGTCGTGCATTTCGCCGATCACGATCACGTCGGGGTCCTCGCGCAGCGCCCCCTTGAGCGCGGCGTGATAGCTGACGGTATGTCTGCCGATCTCCCGCTGGGTGACCTGGCAGTTTTTGGACCATTGCAGGATTTCGATCGGGTCCTCCACCGTGATGATATGGTCGGTGCGCTTGTCGTTGATGATGTCGACCATCGCCGCCAGCGTGGTGGTTTTCCCCGAACCGATCGGACCGGTGACCAGCACCAGCCCGTTGTGGTAGTCGAGCAGACGCTTGATATGAGTGACGTCCGATTCGAGGAATCCGAGTTCCTCCAGCGTGCAGATATGATCCGGCACCAGACGGTAGCTGCCCTCGATGCCGTCCTTGTGCATCATCAGGCAGACCCGGAAACGGTCCTGACCGACCTCCAGCGCGAAGTTGATGTCCATCTCCTCCTCGAACTGCCCGCGGCGTTCGGCGGAAACCAATGCCAGGTTGAGCCGCCGCGCATCCTCCGCGGTCAGCACATAATCGCTGATCCGCTCAATGCCGAGCATCCGGCGCACGAACGGCTGCGAACCGGCGGAAAGGTGCAGGTCGCTGCACCCCAGCGCCCGCAGGCAGGTCAGCAGAATGATCATCCGTTCCTGCAGCTGCGCCTCGCTGAGCGCGGAAACCTCCTCGAAGCCGGGCAGGTCGTCATAGGACTGCAACCCGGAGAGATCCAGCTCCAGCCCTTCAAAACGGGTGGCGGAATCCTGAACGATTCCGGCCTGATGGTGCGCCCCGAACTTCCGTTCCTCCGGCTCCTTCTCCTCTTTGCCCGGAGCACGAAAATTCTCCAGCACGGGAGCGTGAAAATCGAGGACACGCTCCCCGCCCGCGCCCTCCGGGCGAAGGTCGCCCCGCGCCGCCCCCGGCTCATCCCATACTTCCGCTTCCTCCGCCTCTTCCTCATACCGGGGGCCGATGCCGGTTTCCGCCTGTTCGACGGCATAATCGATCACCGTCTGAATCTGGTTCAACACGAATTCGGCATCCTCCTCCGAAAGATCGGCGACCAGCTTATCCAGCACCGCCTGCGCGAATGCGGCCAAATCGGTCTCCGGCCCGAGGTCGGCATAGAGCTGCCGGGCATCTTCCCCGGTCAGTGCGCCGTTGCTGACCAGCGCATAAATAAACCATTGAACATCGAGCGGCATGAGTCGGATTCTCCTGAAATAGTCATTTCGAACGAGCTTGCACTATTATAACCCGTCTCCCCGCCATTTTCAAGACGGCAGCCGAAAAAACCGCTTATTCGCCGATGATTTTGACCAGTACGCGCTTACTGCGCCGCCCGTCGAATTCCCCGTAGAAAATCTGTTCCCACGGTCCGAAATCCAGACGGCCGCGCGTGACCGCGACCACTACCTCGCGCCCCATCACCTGCCGTTTCAGGTGGGCGTCGGCATTGTCCTCATAACCGTTATGGCGGTACTGGTCATGCGGCTTTTCCGGAGCGAGCTTTTCAAGCCAGGTTTCAAAATCGGAATGCAGGCCGGATTCGTCATCGTTGATGAACACCGATGCCGTGATATGCATCGCGTTGCACAGCAGCAATCCCTCGCGGATGCCGGATTCGGCCAGGGCGGCCTCGACTTCCGCCGTGATATTCACGAACTGGCGGCGGTAAGGTAAATTGAAGACAAGTTCCTTGCGAAATGATTTCATGATTCGGCTCCCCGGTTGCGGTTTCACAAAAAAATACGGCATCATGGTAAAATATACCACGACGCCGCGCCTTTGTCCAGCAGCATTGGTCAACGCGGAAGAGCGAGCGCGACCTCCACTTTCGGACCGCACCCGGCGATGCCCCGGAACACGATTTCGGAATCCGGGATGATTTCAATCTGAACCGGGCGGAAACTGCAGCCGATCATCTCTTCTTCAATCTCCTTTTTCAGCAGGACCAGATCGACGGACCGGGAACATCCCTCCGGCCGGTCGCAACCGGAAAATGCCGATTCGCACAGGTCGATCTCCGCGGTTCCGCGAATGAAAATTCCGGTTTCGTCGATCCGCATCTCCGGAACCTCAAGCCGGTTGAACCGCACTGAAGAACCTCCCCGGAATTTCCGGCACAGGCCGACGCTCTCCACCCGCCGCCGCAATTCCGACGCCTGCCGGAAAAACGCCTGCGTATCACACCTGCGGCAATAGATGATGAAACTGCACTTCGCCCGAAGATCGGCAAGGGAATAAACGACCGAATCCAGCACCAGCGTTCCATCCGCCAGAGAGCGGCCGAGCGCCCCGGCGATTGCCGCTTCCAGCAGGGCCGGTTCCGCGGAGCGGGCGATCAGAAGAGCCTGAAGCGGTGTGTGGCAGATGCATTGTTCTTTCATTTTCCGGTAAATCCTTTCCTATTATCATCCATCGAATTATCCTGCCAAAAATTCAGGAATTTCAATAATAGAAAATTTGTCAACTTTCCACTGTTTCATTTTCAAACTGTGAAGCAGTATTACACCGGAACAGCAACAAAAAAAGGCGCCGGGCACAATCGCCAGACGCCTTTGTCGACCGGATTACCGGAATCAGAGGACCGAGAACAACGGGTTCTTCTTCTGCTCGTCGCCGCCGGAGAGCGAGTCGAGCGCGGAACCGAATCCCGCCAGCGTATCCGCCGCCACCGCATTCAACGCTGCCGTCACGCCGTCGAATCCGGCCAGCTCCGCGAAGGCAGCCGCCGTCGCCGGCTGCTGATCCTGCGCAAACGAGGTGAGCGAAGGAGCCGCCGGGGCCGTGACGTCGATATCGTAGCCCATATTCTTCTTGCCCTTGCCCTTGTCCGCGGAATCGACCGCCATGAAGTACTCGCCTTCGCCGAGTTCCAGCGTAATGGAATCGGCCTTGTTGTTCGTGAAGCTGCCGACCTTGGAGACGGAAGCCGCGCCCTTGGAGTTGTACTTCTTCTGGTAGATCGTGAAGGTCGCATTCCCGTTCAGGTTGTTGCCGTCCGCCGAGGTCAGCTTGAAGGTGTACTGACCGGCCGCACTGCCGTCGGCGCCGACCTTGAACGCGAAGTAGTCGGAAGCATCACCGTAACCGACCCACTCGCCGGAAACCGCCTTGCCGGTGCTCAGCGTCAGCGTTTCCACGCCCGCCGCATTCCAGCTGCCGTTGTTCAGGCCGTTTTTCGCGTTGTTGTACACCGAGCCGCTCATGGAGACGTTGTAATCGGTGCCGACGCCCTTCTTCCAGTCCGTCGCTTCCACCGCGACGTAGTAACTGCCCGCATCCATCAGCAGATTCTGGATCGTGCCGGAGGCGACGCCGCTCTTCGGCGCGTTCACCGTGATCGACTTCATCGACTTGAGCTTGCCGTTCGCATCCACGCCGTAGACCGTCAGTTTCACTTTCTGCGAAACTCCGCTCACTGTGAACGAGTAGGTGCCGTCGTTCGCCAACGTGATCTTCTGGAAGTCGACCGAGTCGCCGTAGCCGACCCACTCGTCCGCCAGAACCGGCGTGGAGCTGAGAGTGCCGTCCGCACTGCCGGTGATCGGCGTGACGCTCTGGCCCTTGACCTGATCATAGCTGTTGTTCGCAAGGTTGTTCTTCGCATGGTTGAACACATTGCCGTTGACCGTCAGATCGTAATCGGTGCCGACGCCCTTCTTCCAATCCGGCGCTTCCACCGCGACGTAGTAATCCTTGCCCGCTTCCATCAGCAGGTTCTGGATCGTGCCGGAGGCGACGCCGCTCTTCGGAGCATTCACCGTGATCGACTTCATCGACTTG
>NZ_QEKH01000021.1:26162-93166 GCF_003096415.1 Victivallis vadensis
GTAGTAATCCTTGCCCGCTTCCATCAGCAGGTTCTGGATCGTGCCGGAGGCGACGCCGCTCTTCGGAGCATTCACCGTGATCGACTTCATCGACTTGAGCTTGCCGTTCGCATCCACGCTGTAGACCGTCAGCTTCACCTTCTGCGAAACTCCGCTCACCGTGAAGGTGTAGCTGCCCGCATTCGTGAACGTCAGCTTCTGGAAGTCGACCGAGTCGCCGTAGCCGACCCACTCGTCCGCCAGAACCAGCGTGGAGCTGAGAGTGCCGTCAGCGTTGCCCGTGATCGGCGTAACGCTCTGGCCCCTGACCTGATCATAGCTGTTGTTCGCGAGGTTGTTCTTCGCATGGTTGAACACATTGCCGTTGACCGTCAGATCGTAATCGGTGCCGACACCCTTCTTCCAGTCCGGCGCTTCCACCGCGACATAGTAATCCTTGCCCGCTTCCATCAGCAGGTTCTGGATCGTGCCGGAGGCGACGCCGCTCTTCGGAGCATTCACCGTGATCGACTTCATCGACTTGAGCCTGCCGTTCGCATCCACACTGTAGACCGTCAACTTCACCTTCTGCGAAACTCCGCTCACCGTGAAGGTATAGCTGCCCGCATTCGTGAACGTCAACTTCTGGAAGTCTACCGAGTCGCCATAGCCGACCCACTCGTCCGCCAACAGCGGAGTCGTGCTCAGCGTGCCGTCGGCGTTGCCGGTGATCGGCGTGACGCTCTGGCCCTTGACCTGATCATAGCTGTTGTTCGCGAGGTTGTTCTTCGCATGGTTGAACACATTGCCGCTCACATTCAACTCATAGTCCGTGCCGACGCCCTTCTTCCAATCCGGCGCTTCCACCGCGATATAATAAGTGGTGCCGGCCAGCATCAGAAGATCCTTGATCGTACCGGAAGCGACGCCGCTCTTCGGAGCATTCACCGTGATCGACTTCATCGACTTGAGCTTGCCATTCGCGTCCACGCTGTAGACCGTCAGCTTCGCTTTCTGCGAAAGCCCGCTCACCGTAAAGGTGTAGCTGCCCGCATCCGTGAACGTCAGTTTCTGCCAGTCCGCCGCATCACCGTAACCGACCCACTCGTCCGCAAGAACCGGCGTGGAGCCGAGAGTGCCGTCCGCATTGCCCGTGACGGTAAGCACAGGCAGCGCCCGCGCCTGATCGAAGCTGTTGTTCGCCAGACCGTTCTTGTCATGGTTGAACACCTTGCCGCCGACCGAAACCTCATAATCAATGCTTGCACCCTTCTTGGCGTCGGTGGATTCGACCGCGATATAATAATTGGTGTTCGCCTCAAGCAGCAGGTCTTTGATCGTGCCGGCGCCGGAATTGACGGTGATCGACTTCAGCGATTTCTGCTTGCCGTTCGCATCCACACTGTAGACCGTCAGCTTCACCTTGCCGGAAAGCCCGCTCGTCGTGAAAGTGTAGCTGCCGGCGTGCTGGAACACCAGTTTCTGATAGTCGACCGCGTCGCCGTAACCGACCCACTCCTGCTCCAGCACCTTGGTGGAGGTCAGCGTGCCGTCGACATTGCCGCCGAGCTTCACGCCCGCCAGCGCTTTGGCCTGATCGATCGTGTTGTTCGCAATGCCGTTCTTGGCATGATTGAACACGGTTCCATCCACCTTGACGCTGTAATCGGTGTTTTCCCCCTTGTTGCCGCCGGGCGCGCCGACCGCGACGTAGTAGGTTCCCGCTTCCATCAGGAAGTAGCCGGTGGAACCGGCGGTAGCGGTCCAGGTACCGGTCCTGGCGTCGTATTTCGGCTTCACGGTGATCGATTTGAGCTTCGACTTGCCGTCAGCCTTGTAGATGGTCAGCGTCACGCTGTTCGCCAGTCCGCCGTTCGCGCCGCCCGGATTGGAGATCGTGAAGCTGTAGTTGCCGGCCTGCGAAAGCACCAGTTTGCGGTAGTCGGCGGTGTCGCCGAAGCCGACCCAGTCGGTTTCGACCAGCGTTTCGCTGACCTTGTTTCCCTGCTCGCTGGAAACCGCATCGACCCGGCAGTGGTAAGCCGCATTGTTCTGCGCCAGCGTCCAGGTGTCGTCCGCGTTGTTCGCATTCAGCTCCTTGTAGTCGACCTCCAGTTCGTAATTCATGATCGCATTGGATTTCTTGGAGGTCACTTCGATATAGAAGGTCTGCCCCATTCCCGCCAGCAGGCTCATCGTGAAGCTCTTGGAACCGTTGGCCACCGAGTAGTTGCCGACCACTTTGCCGCTGGAATTCAGCACCTTGATCGTGATGCCGCTGCCATTGTTGTACAACGACTTCACATCGCTGACCGAAATCGTCAGTTCGAATGCGCGGTCGACCCGGAATTTCAGGTAATCGGCGGGATCGCTCATCCCGACGGTCCGATCGGATTCCTTGTTGCTCCAGCCGCTTTCGATCAATGTCGCGCTGCCCATCGTATTGCCGGAGTCGCCGCCGCTGGTCACAAGATATTCCTGCGCCTCGCTCCATTCGCTCTGGTTGCCGACATGGTCGACCGCCGAAACCCGGAACTCATAGCTGCCGTTCCCGAGGTTCAGCATCTGGCTGGTGCCTTCCACGACCATGCTCTGCCACGCATCGTCCCCCTGTCCCGCGATCCGGTACTGGAGAACATAATGTTTGACGCCGCCGTCCTTGTCCTTCTCATGGCCGAGATCCAGAGCCGGATTCCAACTGACGATCGGATTGTTCTGCGCGGGAATGACGTCGAGGCCGATCACACCTTCAAACTTATCCCAGTTCGGAGCCGCAGTATCCACCGTGAGCTTTTCCGTGGAACTTGAAGCGACTTTGCCGGTCCCGTCGACCGCCGTCACTTTCCAGGTGCATACGCCGTCAGCCCAGAGTTTCACCTCATAACCGAACATATCGGTATTGTCTCCGCTGCTGATCCGATATGTCCTGGTCTCTCCGTTCAGAGTCACCTGAAGCTCATAGTAGCTGAGTCCGAACTGATCGGACGAGCCACTCCAGTTGAACGAAACGTAGCGTCCCTCCCCCTGAGTCACGGACAGATTCGACGGAGCGGTCGGCGTATCGTAATCCACGATCGCCTCGCCGGTCTCCGGGTCCTTGAACTCAAACGAGGAGATGTTGCTCCAGAACGCTCCCGTATTGCCCGCGCCGTCCACCGCCCTGACGCGCCAGTAGACGGTCGACATCCCGGAAAGCCGCCCCACGGCATTGCCGACGCCGTCGCCCAGAACCAGGGTCTTGCCATCCGCCGTGACTTCAAATGTGCGGTTGCTGGTAAAGGACATATCATCCGAGAACTGCACGATATACTTAACGCCCGACGGATCGGTGAAAGTATCCTCCCAACTGACCGTAACCGTGGCTCCGGTGATCCGGTTGACCGGTTCCGTCGGAGTCGTGGCGCCGCCGTCACCGCCGCTGCTGCCGCCGCTGTTGCCGCCGCCGGTCACCTGGTCATCAAGCAATCCGGAAGAACCGCTGCCGATAGCACGTGTGGAAACGGTGCTCACTGTTTCCGTTTCCCCGCCCTCATCGGGAGTTTCGCTGCTGCCGCCCGAGCGGGTTACGGTAATCTGAGCCTTCCCCAGGCTGATGAACTTGCCTTCCGGCGGCGTCAGGTCCTCGGAGCCGAACTCCCCTTCGATGACCGGGTCGCTCTGATTGCCGACGTTGTCCACCGCCGTAATCCGGTACTCATACATGCCTCCGGCAATCACTTTGGAAAGGCTGTACGCAAAGCCGCCCGACGGATTTTTCCGGTCGGCAAGGACAGAGACGCGTTCCGCTGTACTCCACTCCGTCCCCTTGAGCTTATATTCGATCACATACTGTTTGACGCCGGACTGCGAATCCTGCGCCTCGCTCCAGTAAAACGAAACATTCAGCTTCACATTATAAGGATCGGAGCGGTCGAACGTGCAGTCGACCTTGGCTTTTTCCGCATTGTTTTCCAGATCCGGGAAATAGGGCTTTACATCATCCCCGACCCATACCCGAAAAGCATCACCGTTTGAAAAAGCACTCTTATTGCCATAAACATCGGTAGCCTGAACACGCCAGTAAACAAACCGCTGGTTGGTCAGCCCGGAAACCGTAACCTCCGTCCCCGTCACAGTCTTGGAAAAGAACGGCTTGCCGCTTGAGAAATAGGCATTCACCTGCGCATCCGTCAATTCCTCGTCCGACTCAAAATACTGAACAGTGTAATTCTTGATCGCGTAACTTTCGTTCTTGCCTTCCTTGGAATTGGTACTGACGGCACTTCCCCACACAAACTTCGCAATCGAAGATGTGATACCGGCGGCGGCATCATCCGGATTCACCACGTACGGAGAATTTCCGGTCAGCGTGACCTGCGCCTCGTTTTTCTCCATGACCGGCGCAAAACTGGTTGTCTGACTGGCGCTCCAGGCGGACACCTCGGTTCCTTTGCCGGTACTGCCCCGGACCTTCCAGACAATATTGTAATTCGAACTGTTGTCCAATCCCTGGATCACATACGAACTGCGGCTTCCGTCAACTTTGACTACAATACTTTTCCCGCCGTTGATGCTGTACTCTATTTCGAACTGTTCCGCCCGGGCGGCTCCATTCCAATAAAGGGTCACTGCCCGGTCCTGATAGTTGACTTCCGCCCGGGTTTGCCCGGTGAAAGCCGGTGCGGCTTTCATGTCATTGATGACGGCGACGACCTGCTGAGTGGATTGCTCATACACTAAAGTACCGCGCACCCCATTGGAAAAAGTACATTCGGCACGCCCGTCAACCATACTGACCCGGTACTCTTCCCCCTGATAGACAAACCGGACTTCACGGGACATCCAATATGCCCCAACCGGATACGCGCTGCCGTAATCGAACAGTACATACCGGCCCCCTTCAACCGCATTGTTCAGGTTGACGGTAATCGTACTGGCGCTGGTCAGGGACACATCATTGATGTTTGTGGTAACGATCGCCCCGGATTTAACCGTCTTGTCCAGCATGAACGTAATGTTCATCTTGCCCTGATCGGCGGCAAGTGTTCCATTCATCGTCGCACCACTGTTGATGACCATGGTGTTTTCGCCGCCGCCCAAATCGACCGCTCCGTTGATTACCGCGCCGTCGGCCAATTCCACTTTGTCCGGATTGTTCGGAGTACGGGTATAAAAAATACCGGTTTGCTCGTTATAGGTGGATTCCACCATGATCGCGATCGGAGCGTCGATCATCCCGGAGATCCGCAGGTTGATCGTACCGTAACTCAAAATGCCGCAGTAGGTAGATTTGATGCTGCCGTTGATGTCGAACGCATCACCGGCGGTATTTCCCGAAATTCCCACACCGTCCTGAGCGACATAGAGGCCGAATGCCGCCACGCTGAGCGAAGATCCCGACAACGTATCGCCGGCCACGCTGATGGACCCGGAAAATGCTTCGGCCTTCAGCGTATTGACACTGATGCCGAATGCGCTCTGGACATCCCAGGTGGAATTGGTTCCGGCATTCACCGTAATATTGGTGTCAATGGTACCGTTCACGGTAAAGGCACCTGCCTTGATACCGTAAGTCATGATCTTGGAGTTATGGACCTTAAACTGGCTGATGTGCCCGACGTTGCCGGAGCTGTCAACATTGATGGCGCCGCCGAAATTATTTGAGGCTTCAATCTTTCCGGAAGCATTGATGCCATACGCCTTGAATTCCACATCGGCATCGATCGAACCAGTCCAACTGCCGAGATTCAACTGATTGTTCTGGAAATAGATCTGGGTCGCGCCATAATAATCGGCGGCTTTCAGATCCGTAACCTCAAGACCGGAAGCGGTAAGCCGGTTACCGGAGAACGAAAACGTTCTTTTCTTGCCTCCTGTAAACGAAGCGTTCAGACTGTTGCCGGAAGTTTCCGCCACAATCAGTGCATCTTTTCCGAACCGGCCCAATTCCAATGTTCCCGCCTTGATGCCGACGGATTCCAGCACGTTGTTGTTCATCGCAATGGAAATATCGGCATCACCATTGGAAACATCTGCGGTAAGCCGGTTGTTGCTTACTTTCGCTCCGATATTGATATTACGACCGCCAATCGTTCCGACTCCTTCAAGCCCTCCGACCATATTGTCGATCTTCACCGTACCGCCGGCGGAAATACCGGAAGCTTTGATCGTATTATCGGACATGGAAGTGGAACCGCTCGCCCGTTCTCCCTTGTCATTCGGGTTAAGTTGGGCAACCGTGGCTTCGAATATGCTGTTGCTGCTGCTTGCGAAGATCGCGCCGGACCACTCGCCGATTCCTCCGGTGATCCCTTCCGTTGTTTCAATACCTGCCGCGCGGAATGAGTTGCCGGTCACCGAAGTACTCGCAAATCCCGCGATATGGGTTTTGGTCACGGCATTGACATGCGCGGTAAAGCCGTTGCCAATCACAAGCTGTTTGGCCTTCAGAGCACTGCTGTTACCCGATTCATTTACACTGGTATTTTTGGCCTCGTATTTATCATTGTTCTTCTGGAAAAGCCCCAACAGTTTGCTGTCACTGACCGCATTGATGGTTCCCAACACATCCCCCACCACAGTCATGGTTCCTGCGGCTTCAAACGCCGAAACATTGACATTATCCGTGATGGGCGGGTTGGTGTCCCAGTAAGAGCGTTCGGTATAGGCTTCATGCCTTGCCGTCACCAGCATATTGGAATCCTGATTTCCATACGCCCCGCTGCCTCCGGTCTGTGCGGCAAAGATCACTGTACCGTCCTGGCTGAAACGGACTGCGGTGACATCTTTGCGCATCTGGCGTCCCTGGTAGCTGATATTCGGGAGTCCATAGTTGCTGTAATCGCCGCCGATGGTGAGCCTTGCATTGTTTTTCGTCAAAGTCAGGCTGGCTTCGTATTTCACCGACATCGCAAAATACTCTTCCCCCTGAACAAGGCCGAAGTCGGTCACGCCAATTGCATTTCCCAGAATTGTAACATCATTGGGCGTTTGAACTTTCTGATCGATTGGAGTGTAAATATAATCAACGCTCATTACAGAATTCCCCTGCTTTTACTGCTGTTTCATAAAATAATTTTCGACCATCAACCGACTTGTTTATTTCCGGAAACCTCACTCCTTTTCCCCCATTACCCTCAAAAAGATCAGTTATTAAAACAGACTACATCAACAATAGAATAATATACCGCTTTGCAAAAGTCAATGCGTTTTAGAATTTTTTTCAGTTTTTTTCCATCACCGATTTCGTAAATAAAATTTATAAATACGCAAAAGTAATGAAACAAAATGGTTTTTACTGCAGAAAGACGTTCACACGGCGGCCTTTCTTAGCGGTTCCGATAAAAGTTTCAACCTCGTTTTATATTGTGAAAAATGATTTTCCGGTCATCCATCTCCGAATCAGAGACGGTAATGTGTTCCCCGGTCATTCGGTTTGAATTCGTTTGGTTTTCACCTTATATTATGAAAAATCATTCTTAACAGCAGGCAGGAGTCCGAATTTGAAGCTGTCACGCGCCCAGTTGAGCTGGATTCTGTACGATATGGCCAATGCGGCTTTCGCGCTGATCGTACGGACTGTCTTCGCTCCGATTTTCTTCAAGAACTACGCGGCGGAAAACCTCGCCCCGGCTGTCGCCACCAGTTACTGGGGATTCGTCAGCTCCGCCGCCGGAATCGCCGCCGGGATTCTCGCCCCCTGGCTCGGCACCATCGCCGACGCCAACTCCGGCCGCAAAAAATATCTCGGCATTTTCATGAGCGCCGGGATTCTCGCCACCGTCGCGCTCTGCTTCGCCCGGCGCGGCGACGCCAGTCTGGTGCTCTGGCTCTACTTCATCAGCCTGGTCGCCTATATGGGCGGCAACTCCTTTTACGATTCGCTGCTGGTGGACGTCAGTTCGCGCGGAGGCTTCCACCGCCTCTCCTCAATGGCGTATGCCTGGGGATACATCGGCGGAATGATTCCGTTCCTGCTCTGCCTCGGACTGCTGATGATCGTCGGGAGCGATTCCATTTTCGGCGTCAAATGTTCCTTTGTGATCGCGGCGGCGTGGTGGGGAACGCTGGCGTGGCCGCTCTTCCGCAATGTCCGGGAAAAGCCGCGCGCGTCGCAGCGGATCAATCCATTGGACGGCTTCCGCCGCCTGATCGCGACCGCGCGCGAAATCGGCAATTACCGCAACGTCGTGATCTTCCTCGCCGCCTATTTCCTCTACATCGACGGCGTCGGCACCATCTTCATGATGGCCGCTCCGCTCAGTCAGGACATCGGAATTCCGCCCGGCTGGCTGTTCGGCACGATCCTCGCGCTGCAGTTCCTGGGCTTCCCGTTCACGATCCTGTACGGGCGGCTGGCACGGCGGATTCCGGCCCGGAAGCTGGTCTATCTCGCGATCGGCATCTATGTGCTGATCACCCTGATCGTCGGAATCATCCCGTCGCTCGGCAGCGCCGACGCGAAGCTGGCCGCATTCCTGATCGCCGCATTCCTGATCGGCACCTCGCAGGGAGGGATCCAGTCGCTGAGCCGGTCGCTCTTCAGCGAACTGATCCCGCGTGAACGGGCATCGGAATTTTTCGGTTTCTACAACATCTTCGGCAAATTCACCACCGTGCTCGGTCCGATCCTGATCGGCGTGGCGGTCTGGCTCTTCGGCCGTTCGGAATACGGGATCACGCTGCTGGCGGTTCCGTTCCTCGCCGGAGCATGGCTGCTCAGCCGCGTCGCCGTCCCCTCCGAAAGGAGAAGCTGATGGTTCAATACCTGATCAGGCGGCTGCTGCTGGCGGCCTTCACGCTGCTGATGATCCTGCTGGTCAGCTATGTGCTGCTGCGGCTTGCGCCGGGAGATCCGACCCGGAGCAGTATGTTCGGCAGCGATTCGGCCGGAGCCGCTGTGGACAGTTCCAAAGGGACTCCCACCCCCAACCGCGCCATGCGCGAAAAGCTGAATCTGGACAAGCCCATCCTGACCGGCTTCGCCCTGTGGCTGCGCGATGTGACGCTGAAGGGAGACTTCGGCACCTCTGCCTCGGTCGATCCCGGGCGTCCCGTCACGACCGTCATCCTCGAACGGCTCCCGGTGACCGTCACGCTGAACTTCTGGGCCGTCGCGCTGACCTACCTGATCGCCATCCCGCTCGGCGTATTCACCGCGATACGCGCCGGAAGCTGGTTCGACCAGATCACCGCTTTCGGGCTGTTCGTGCTCTACTCGCTGCCGGTGATGTGGGTCGGCCTGATGCTGCAGGCGATGCTGTGCGAAGGCGGACACTGGGAGCTTTTCCCGCTGAAAGGGCTGGTGCCCGCCCATGCGGACGAGCTTTCCACCTGGCATCTGCAATGGGAAATCATCCGCCACTACACGCTGCCGGTCTTCTGTCTCGCCTACGGCGGACTCGCCGGATTGTCGCGCTACGCCCGGAACGGAATGCTCGAAGTGATCCATTCCGACTACATCCGCACCGCCCGCGCCAAAGGGCTTTCCGAACACACCGTGATCTGGACCCACGCCTTCCGGAACGCCCTGATCACCCTGATCACACTCTTCAGCGGCCTGCTCCCCTCGCTGGTCGCCGGAAGCATCCTTGTGGAATACATCTTCAACATTCCCGGAATGGGTTCGCTGTCGCTGCTCGCGCTGTCGAGCCGGGACTATCCGCTGCAGATGGCGCTTTTCGCCTTTGCCGGAGCACTGACGCTCGCCGGCGTCCTGATCGCCGACCTGCTCTACCTCGCCGCCGATCCCCGCATCAAGCTCACCAGATAGCCTTGCCTCCGGCTGCTCGGGGCGCTTCGCCCAGTTACCGAAGCCGACGTTCGGCACCGACCGGCAAGGTGCCGGTGCCGGGTACGGTTTCGAGCTTTTTGCTGCGCAAAAATCTCAAAACCGGGGTTATTAATAATGGGTTGTGCAAGGTCTATCGGCAGTACTCGCCTCCGGGTGCTACCCGGTCGGGTTGCAAGGGCGAAGCGCCTTGCCCGTCGGAGACACTCCGTGGGCGAAACGCCCAGCTCAGGTGCCTGATTGAAAATCAGGCCGTGAGCCCACGGCGGTCTGCTGCCCGTCAGGGCAAGCAGACCCGCCTGCCGCGAAGGCGGCATGGCTTTCCACACGCGAATCGCCTCTGAAGCCGACAAAAAATCCCCGGAACGGCACTCGCGCCATCCCGGGGAGGTCTGCTTATTCCCGAGTTACTCGAACAGCACAAACGGGAACCGGTCCGGATTCTTGTTCTCTCCGATTCCCGGAGCGATGTGCATCCAGCCGTCGCGTCCTTCGCCGTCATTGTCGTTCACCAGCAGATTGAACCGGATGCCCTGCTTCAGCAAGGCGGAATCAGCGCCGACCGCGCTCTCCGGGATCGTCAGGTCGTAACAGGTTTCCGTCCCCTTGCGGGTGGTGACCAGCTTCAGTTTTCCGGCGGCGGCAGCACCGTCGAAACCGTCCGGAGCCTGGAACGGCATGATCTCGGATTTGCCGGAATTGAGATGCGAGAGGCCGAACTCCCAGTAACCGCGCTGGCCGGGCAGCTGGAACGCAAACTGGATATTGTCGCCCTTCCAGACCTCAAACCCGCTGTAGGGCTGGTGATGCTTGTCGTCCGTGACCTTCACGAGCATGTGCATCGCACCGTCGGCTTCGCCGAGGTAGATTTTCGCGCTCAGATCGTCCGCGTTGCGCCAGACGCGGTGGGACATCGCCGGGTCAGCGGCGGTCAGCGAAACCACCTGCCCGCGCTTGTCCAACGTGAAATCCGGCTTACGGTCGAAATTCTTCCCGGCCGGAACCGCAACTGCGGTATTCACCGGAACCGTCATCGAACCGGCCCACGGCGTGCCGGCCAGCCGGTAGCCGACCGTCAGCTCCTTGCGGGAACCGTATTCGGGAGCCAGTGTGGAAGCGACCTCCGCGGCGAATTCCACCACCGCATTTTTCCCGGCGGCTACTTCGACTTCGCGCACTGTTTCCGCCGCCGTCAGCCCTTCCGGCAGGCCCGAAAGCTCCAGCCGGAATTTGCAGTCATGCTTCAGCGGGTTGAACACATTCAGCGAGAAGCGGAACGTCCGTCCCGGCACCGCCACACCACCGGCGGCGAGTTCGAGCAGCGTCCCGGCCGGTTCCGCACTCTGCGCTCCGGCGAGTTTCAGGGTATAGGGCAGCGCGGTCACCTCCAGCAGCGCCATGCCGTCAAGCAGCGCGACCGGGGTTTCATTGCCCATCAGGTCGATCGCGGCGGCGCTCTTCGCGTCGGTCTTCACCGCCAGCGTCATCGCGGAACCGAAACCGGATTCATCCCAGGCCGGAATCAGGATATCCCGGCCGTCCGCGAACACGAAGCCCCAGCGGTTGGTGCCCAGCTCCAGCTGCTTCACATAGTTCATCTCGCGGTACAGCCCGGCGAGCATGTTGTAGACCGAATAGACCGGCTTCGGCTGGAAGTCGTTGGTCAGCATGCCGTAGTTATGCTCGCCCTCCAGCGGGTCGAAACCGTCGTTGCGCAGGTCGTACCAGGTGTAGCCGATCGCGCCGCGACTCCACGCATACAGCAGCTTCTTGAACAGCGTCAGCGCCTGGTTGCGTTCCGAACCGTTCATCGAGTTGATCGCGGTTTCATTGGCGTACCACGACGCCGTGGTTCCGGTCTCTTTGCGCATCGGCACGAAGATGCCGTCGACCAGTTGCGCGAACTGGGCGAAAGAGCCGTGTTCGTGGTAGGCGTGCACGTCAAAGCTGCCCTTGGCCAGATTCAGATAGTCGCGGTGGAAGGTCGGGCTTTTCTTGCCGGGGTGGTCGGACAAAGTCGCGAAGCCGCCGGTCATCACGACCGATTCCGGCGCAACCTTTTTGACCTCCTCATAGGTGGCCTTCTGCAGCGCGACATATTCGTCGAGCGACATTTTGTTGAAGCCGGAGAGATCCGGTTCGTTCCAGACCTCCCAGTACCGGATCCGGCCCCGGTAACGCTCCGCCATCGTGCGGACATAGGTGCGCCATGCGTCAAGGTCAGGAGCGCAGCGGTTCCAGTCGAGCCAGTTTCTGGACTGCTGCGCCTCAAGCGGAGCGGCCCATTTCGCGGTAAAGGCGAACAACGCCTGATGCTCGATACCGAGCGCGCTGTAGAGGTTCACCAGGAAATCCATCCGTTCCCAGTTCCAGACGTCGCGCTCCGGCTGGAGGCTGCCCCATTCGACGCTGTCGCGGATCACCTTCGCTCCGCAGGTCGCGGCGGCTTCCGCCTCCAGCAATTGTTCCATGATGCTCCAGCGGCCCGAATGGGTGCAGATGCTGAACAGAAACCCCGGAGCCAGCCCCGGAGTCGGCCCGGCAGGACGCAGGTAAGCGAAGCTGCGCACCGTGCGGTTGGAAGCCTCCGCGTTCCGCACCGTCGCCTCCACATCCCAGTGGCCCAGCAGGTCAGGCCGGAATTTCGGGGAAAGGCTCCGGCTCTCGCCCGGCTTGAGCGCGGCGCGGAAGCTCTCCCGGGCTGTCTTGCCGCTGAAATGGCGGAACGTCACGTCGATCGCGAACTCCCCGGCTTCGCCGGCCGTATTGGTGAAATTCAGCATCAGCGCATTTTCCATGCCGGTTTTCAGCACGCCGATGCCGTTGCCGGTCTGCACTTCAAAATCGACCGCCTCCGCCAGCGGCTGCGCCACCGACATGCGGCTGCCGGTCAGCACGACCGAACCGGGCGCACTGCCGGAATTGACCAGCGCCAGCCGTTCGACCCGGATCGGCAGCCGGACGTTTTTCATAAGTTCGGCAAGGTTGAAATTCAACACGTTCTTTCCGTTCTTCAACGCCAGTTCCGGCGACCGCAGCTCTTTGCCGGCCGCGTCGCGGAACACCCAGTACGCCTTCACCTGCCCGGCATTGAGCTGCGCGTCGAGCTGAATCCGGGTCGGGCGGGAGTTGAAGAACACCAGTTCCCCTTTCCGCTCCGCGATCGCCGTCTCTCCCCTGATATCGCCGACCGACAGCCCGTTTTCACCGAGGCTGAGTGTCCCGGTCCCCCAGTTCTTGCGGAATGCGTTCGCCAGGTCGAACGAATACAGCGTGCGAGTCGCATTCTGCGCCGCCCCGCCGGAAACCTCCGCGGTCAGCGACAGCAAATAGAACTTCGCCGAAGTTCCCGCCGGAGCGTAATCGACGCCGAAACCGCGCACCTTCCCCGGCTGGTCGAACTGATGGTCGGCATTGCCGCCCCAGCTGTTCTTCCATTCGCCCGGCGTGACGGTCCAGCTCGCGTCGATCACTCCGCCCGCCGTGAAACTCAGCGCCTTGGAGTACTGGAAAATCTCATTGGAGGCGTCGCCCAGCCGCAGCCCGATGTTCCGGACCGGACACCCTGCCGGAGCGTAGAATTTCGCGTTCACCGTGACCTTGTTGAACTCCGGCAGCGCCAGCGGCCGATTGAACAATACTTCGATATATCTGGATTTCGACGGGTCCCAGCTTACTTCGATGCCCCGGCCATTCCCGTCCGGCACCGCCACATACGGCAACTCGACAGCATTCCGGTCGCCCGGCACGAATTTCTTCGCCCCGGCATTCACCGCCAGCCGGAGCGGGGCCGCACTGCCGCCGTCTTCCGTTTCGGCGTCCACCGACACCAGCGTCAATTCCGTCGGAGCGGCGTTCCGGTCGTAATCGATGCTGAACGCATTCAGCCGCACCGGCTGGTCGAGCACCTTGTCGGCGTTCATGCCCCAGCTTTCAAATTTTTCAGCCGGATTCACCTTCCAGAGGACTTCCAGAGTGCCGTCGGCGTTTTTGCTCACCGGCGCGGTGTACTGAAAGGTCTCCCCTTTGGCGTCCAGCAATCGCAGCCCCATCCGCCCCACCGGAGAACCGGCGGGGGCCCGGAATTTCATGCCGACCCGGGCATTGGCGAAACGCGGCAGCGTGACCGGCTTTTGAAAAGCCAGTTCAACATAGGGAGAGGCTTTTGGCTCCCACGCAAACGTCAGGGAGCCATTCTCCGTCGCAAACGGCTTCGGTTCGAGGCCCGGCGCATTGCGGACCACGCCCGCGTCGAACGCGACCGGCGCTCCGGCCAATGCCGCCGACGCGAACAGAACCGCGCCGACGCCCCCCATCTGGAGATGTTTTCCTGCTTTCATCGGAATCCTTTCTTTATTTCTCAAAGTCCATAAGGCGCACGCGCCAGATGCCAGTTCACTTCATCGCGCTTCACTGAATCGACGTGGCCATCGAACCACATCACCGGTTTCATGCCGCCATGCCGGAACGAAGTGCCGAACGCATCCATCGCCCCGGTGCCGCGGTTCGCGCTGTTGAAAATATCGCCTCCCTGAATCATCGGCGTATTGTTGTCACTTGAATTGTTTTCAAAACCAAGCTCGGAGACAAACAGCAATTCAGACGGCGTGGGACGGGACACTGCAGCGCTCGGACTCCGCCGGCACCTGGATTCTGGCATTGAATAGAGGCCATTGCAGTCCTTTATATTCTTTCCCAGCGGAGCCACCAGATTGGTCATGTCAAAACTGGTATAAGGTTTGCAGAACGTACTCATGGAATAGCAATAGAAGTTAAGTCCGGGAATCGTAGCCATTGAGGCACAGCGAAAGATGCCGGTGTTGCGCAGCTCCGACCATTCATCCCAATTCTTCGGCTTCTTGTTGATCGAAAGATAAGGCATCACCTTGTAGTGCCAGATATCCAGATTCAAATTCTCCTCATTGTACTGCGGCCAGGCGGCCGGGTAATATTTATAATCCCCGGCATACAGCGACAGGCCGGTGAAAATCTGCTTCAGGTTATTGGTGCATTTGGATTTCTTGGCGACCTCGCGCGCCTTGTTCAGCGCCGGCAGCAGCATCGCCGCCAGAATCGCGATAATCGCAATCACCACAAGAAGTTCAATAAGTGTGAACCTCAACCCATTCTGCCGCATAATGTGCAGTATGTTGCGTTTATTCTGCTTGTTTTTCATATTTCAGCCCTTTCTGTTCCATATTTTTAATGTTGGTTCCCTCAAGGCGGCAAACATATTGCACATTATACAAAATCATCTACATATATTATAATATTTAGCGGCATATATTCTTTTAATTTCATAACTTCCTCCTGTAAGTTGAAACATTACCGAAAACCATTGATTTCTAAACAACCTGCCGGACCGGAAGCTGCCGGACCGTTTTGCGGACGGCCATCACCGGCGGCACATTCACCTGCGTCCTGAATCCCTCGTGATGGCCGAGAATATGATACGCCATCGTCGCCACCTCCTGCGCGATCTGACTGCGCGGGGTGTCCACCGTGGTCAACCGTTCGATTCCCGGCACTTTGACATTGCCGCATCCGAGGATGCTCAATGTCTCCGGGACCTCAATCCCCAACGCCTCGAACTCCCGGAGCGCGACCAGCGCGCCGTAATCGGAGATCGCGAACATCGCGGTAAAATCGAACTCCCCGTCGGCGAACCGCCTCGCAAACTCCCGGATCTTCGCTTCCGGGCGGTCGCCGGAACGCATACCGCAATCCAGCAGCGTCACCTTGCAACCGCTGGCGGACGCCGCGAAATTAAAACTTCCCACCACGGTTTCCGAGGTCAGCACATGCGGTTCGCAATACAGAAATCCCAGACGGTCATGGCCGTTTTCGGTCAGGTGGCGTACCGCGAGCATCCCCACCGCATTATTGTCGCCGCACACATAACGGATGCCTTCCAGCGGCACCGCGTTGCTGCACAGAATCACCGGAGCCACCGACTGGGTCAGCATCATCACCTGTTCGGGCCGGAGCCGGTCGATCGAAGCGGCGTCCAGCACAATCAGGTCGGCGCTGTATTCGTTGAGATGGGCGAAAATGTCCACCCGGTAGTCGTACCGGCACACCTCCAGCTCCATCGGGAACTGCCGGACCGCCTCTATGAGCATATCCCGGTTGCGGTCCAAATAGGCGCTCTCCCAGTTCGGCTGGAGCATCAGCACGTGAAAGCAGGCCTGCCGCTCGCGCCGGACGAACGAGCCGCGGCCGACGAAAGACTCGACCAGCCCTTTCTCCTTCAGGCGCCTCACCGCCGCCGTGACCGTGACCAGGCTCAGGCCGTATTCCGCCATCAGCTGCCGGACGGTCGGAAACGCCTCCTGATCCCGCATGCGCATCACCCGCTGGTGCAGTTGCCGGTACAGCCAGTCGCTCTTATTTTCACTTTCCATCAAACCGCTCCGTTTGAATGTATTTGCGATAGATACATTCGTTTCAAATAAAAAACGCGAAATCCGCGCCGCATGATTGTATTTACCATGAATACATTTTAATTATACCAAAAAAGATTTAAAAAAGCAAGAGGGGGACAGGAAAAAAATCAAAAAAAATGCCCCAAAATGCTGTTTCTCCGGATTTCGGAGCAACGGGCGCTTCCGGCAAGAGATTCACCGCCGTTTTTTACGGAGCCGTGGAAAAGATCACCTGAACGCCCGGGAACTCCCGTTCGGCGCGCTCTCCCAGCTCCTCGCCCTCCAGAAATACACTGGTCGAAAGCCAGTCGGCCAGCATTGCGGAGGGTGCGATCACCGTCACCGAATAGTCCGCCTGCGTCGGCAACCCGGTTTTGGGATTCATGATATGCCCATACCGCTGCTTGCCGATCGTCACATAGCGCTCATAATCGCCGGAGGTCGAAACGGAGGCGTTTCGCAGTTCCAGCGGTTCGGGCAGAAGCTCATCCCGATTTTTCGGGTTGCGGATGCCGACCCGGTAGAACGGCTTGCCCGGCGGCGGCTCCGGCAGCAGCCGCAGGTTGCCGCCGAGGTCGATCACGCCGCGCCGGATGCCCGCCTGCAGCGCAGCTTCAGCGGCCTGGTCGACCGCGTATCCCTTGGCGATGCCGCCGAGGTCGAACGCCATGCCCGGCACCGTGAATTTCACTGTCTGCTTTTCATCGTCAAAGACCACTTTATCGAGCCCGACGCGTTTTTTCGCTTCGGCGATCTCCGCTTCGGAGGGCAGCGAGTCGCCGCGCCTGCGGTAGAAGCCCCACAGATCCATCAGCGGCTTGGCGGTGATGTCGAATGCGCCGCCGCTGAATTCATACGCCTGCCGCGCTTCGCTGAGCAGCACCCAAAGTTCGTCCGAACAACCGAACGGAGCCTCCGCCGCACTGCGGTTGAGCTTGGCAAGCTCACTCTCAGGATCGTACAAATTACAGGCCCGAACCACGCGGTCAAATTCGGCGCGGCCGTTTTTCGCGGCCAGCTCCGCTTTTTCCGGCGCTCCCCAGAAGGTGAAAGCCGCCCCCGTTCCCATCGTCGGGAACGAGTGCTCCAGCTTCTTCAGGCCGGCCCGCTGTACGGCAAAGGCCGACGCGAAACCGGCCGCAACCAACACCAGCAGGAGGGCTCCCGCCAGACCGAACCGGGTACGCGCCGTCATCATGCTACGCCTTCACCACCGACACGAAGCAGGCGGCGCCGTTCACATCCAGCTCCTGCTCATTGTCGCCGGTTCCGGCGGCCAGTTCGACCGCAAGGGTTTCGTCGGAGATATAGCTGTGGAAGTTCCGCACCGCGGCCTCCCATTCAGCCGGGACACGGTACTTCACCGCGATCCGGTCCGTGACCTCGAACATCAGCTCCTTGCGGATATTCTGGATCCTGCTGACCAGCTCGCGGGCGAATCCTTCCTGCTCCAGCTCCGGTGTCAGCTCGGTCGCCAGCGCGATGGTCACGCCGTTTTCGCTGGAGGCGACCAGACCGGCCTTCTCCTCGCGCTGGATGATCAGGTCGTCCGCGCCGATTTCAGCGGTCGAACCGTCGGGCAGCGTGACCGACGCGCTTTTTCCCGCCAGAATTTCACCGATTTCGCGGCCGGAAAACGCGGCGATCACCGCGGCGGCGGCCTTCATGTTCTTGCCGAGGCGGCTGCCGAGCGCCTTGAAATTCGCCTTGCAGCTGCGGTGGACCAACGCCTCCTCGTCATCGCTGAATTCGACGTTCTTCACGTTCAATTCCTCGGCGATGATCCATGCGGTGTCCTCCAGCATCCGGCGCGCTTCGGCGTTCGCGGCGACCAGCACGGCGCGGGCCAGCGGCTGACGCACTTTCAGGTTGTGGGCGGTACGCAGGAAACGGCCCTGCGAAACCGCGCTCATGGTCAGCGCCATCTGCCGTTCCAGATATTCATCGCGGCAGTCGGCCGGTTCAGGATAGTCGCACAGATGGACCGACTCCGGCATTTCCTCCGTGCGCAGCGCCCGGTAGATCGCCTCGGTCGTGAACGGGATGAACGGCGCGGCGGTCTTCGCGAAGGTCAGCAGCACATAGTGCAGCGTCGCGTAAGCTTCCTGCTTGTCGGCGTCGTCGCTGGACTTCCAGAAACGGCGGCGGCTGCGCCGGATGTACCAGTTGGTCAGGTCGTCGATGAAGCGGCTGAACCGGTTCGCGGCCTTCTGCAGGTTGTATGCATCGAGTTCGCCGCGGATTTCCTCGACCATCTGCGACGCGGAGGAGAGAATCCAGCGGTCCAGCACGTTCGACGCGTGCGCCGGCGGCTTCACTTCGCCCCTGCCCGGATTGTAGTGATCCACATTCGCGTAGGTGGTGAAGAACGCCAGCGCGTTCCACATCGGGATCATGATGCCGCGCAGCACCTCCTTGACGCCCGCCTCGGAGAACTTCAGGTCCTCGGCGCGCACCACCTGGCTGCCGAGCATGAAGAGCCGCACCGCGTCCGCGCCGTAGGTGTTGACCACCACCATCGGGTCGGGATAGTTGCGCAGCCGCTTGGACATCTTCTGGCCGTTTTCCGCCAGCACCAGCCCGTTGACCACCACGTTCTTGAACGGGGGCCGGTCGAACAGCGCGGTCGCCAGCACCACCAGCGTGTAGAACCAGCCGCGGGTCTGGTCGAGCCCCTCGGCGATGAAGTCCGCCGGGAAGTTCTCCTCGAAATGCCGTTTGTTTTCAAACGGATAGTGCTGCTGGGCATACGGCATCGAACCGGATTCAAACCAGCAGTCAAACACCTCAGGCACCCGTTTCAGCGGCGACTTGCCGGTCGGGGAGGGGATTTCGATCTTGTCCATGAAATGCTTGTGCAGGTCGTCGATCTTTCTGCCGGTCAGCTGCTCCAGCTCTCCGGCGCTGCCGACCACGATCACCTCGCCCTCGTCGTTACGCCAGATCGGCAGCGGCGTGCCCCAGTAGCGGTTGCGGCTGATCGCCCAGTCGCGGGCGTTTTCGAGCCACTTGCCGAACCGGCCGTCGCGCAGGTGCGCCGGAACCCAGTTGATCGACTGGTTGTTTTCGACCATCTTCTCCTTGATCGCCTCGACCTTCACGAACCAGGTGGAGATCGCGCGGTAGATCAGCGGGCCGTCGTCACGCCAGCAGTGCGGATAGCTGTGCTTGATCTGGCCGCGGTGAACCAGTTTGCCCTCATCCTTCAGCCGCTGCATGATATCCTTGTCCACCGACTTGACCGGGCGGCCCTGATAGTCGGGAACTTCGGCGGTGAAGCGGCATTCGCCGTCGATCGGACAGACCTCCGGAAGTCCTGCCGCCTTGCAGACCGCGTTGTCGTCCTCGCCGAAGCCCGGAGCGGTATGCACGATGCCGGTGCCGTCCTCGGTGCTGACGAAACCGGCGGAAAGCACCTGAAACGCCCCCTGCTCCGCCAGGTTTTCAAAGTACGGGAAGAGCGGCTCATAGCGGCGGCCGACCAGTTCGGCCCCCTTGCCCTGCCAGACCACCTCCGGCGCCTCCTTGTAATAGGCGCCGACGCGGGCGGCAGCCATGATGTAGAAGTCGCCGCCGTCCTTGATCTTCACATAGTCGATGTCGGGGCCGACGGTCAGCGCGAGGTTCGACGGCAGCGTCCACGGCGTGGTCGTCCACGCGAGGAAGTAGGTATTCTCCTCCCCCTTCACCTTGAAGCGGATCGTGATCGCCGGGTCCACCACATCCTTGTACCCCTGGTTGGCCTCGAAGTTGGAGAGCGGCGTCGCGCAGCGCGGGCAGTACGGCAGGATTTTATACCCCTCGTAAACCAGCCCCTGATCCCACAGGTTCTTGAACACCCACCAGATCGACTCCATGAAGCTGCGGTCCATCGTGCGGTAGCCGTTGCGGAAATCCACCCAGCGCCCCATCCGGTTCACGATCTTCTCCCACTCGGAGGTGTAGCGCAGCACGATCGAACGGCACGCCTCGTTGAACTTATCGATACCGTAGGCCTCGATATCGCGCTTGCTGGAGAGATTCAGCTGCTTTTCCATCTCGTTCTCGACCGGCAGCCCGTGGCAGTCCCAGCCGAAGCGGCGCTCGACGTACTTGCCGCGCATGGTCTGGTAGCGGGGCACCACGTCCTTGATGGTGCCGGCCAGCAAATGGCCGTAGTGGGGCAGGCCGGTCGCAAACGGGGGGCCGTCGTAGAACACGAATTCGTCGCCGCCCCTGCGCTGCTCCAGCGATTTTTCAAAGATGCCGGACTCCTGCCAGAATTTCAGGATTTCGGTTTCCAGCTCCGGAAAGGTAACCTGGTTGGAGATGTTTTGAAACGCCATATTCTTCTCCGTATCGTTATATTATTTGAAACAATGGTTCAGGTGCTGTTCGGGCAGCTTCGCGGTCAGGCGGCTGACGACCAGCAGCGCCGCCAGCGACAGCGGCAGCGAATAGACGAACGTGTCCACATAGGGCCACGGAAACGTGCCGATCAGCTCGGACTTTCCGAACAGCGCCCGGCAAAGCCCCAGCGCCGCCGACTCCTTGCGGTGCAGGAAAAAGAGCCCGAAAAGGCTCACGCCGACGCCGACCGAAATGCTCGCCCAGACTCCCGCCCGCGTCGTGCCGCGCCAGTAGAGTGCCGCCGCGTAGGAGGGCAGGAACGACGCCGCGCAGACGCCGAAAAAGATCGCGGTGCCGCGCGCGATGATGCCCGGCGGCAGCACGATCCCGAGAATCACGCTGACCGCGATGCCGAACACCACCCCGAGCCGGGTGATCAGCGTACTGTCCCCCTGCTTCTTCGTCAGGTTGCGGAACAGGTCGTGGCCGATCGCCGAACCGGTCACATGGAACAGCGAACTCAGCGTCGACATCGCCGCCGACAGCAGCGTCAGCGAGAACAAATACAGGATCACCGGCGGCAGCGCCTCGCGGATGAACATCGGGATGATCAAATCGGGGTTGCCGCCCGCCGCCTCGATCGAAAGTTTCCCCTGAATCCCGTCCGCAATGCCGTGGCCGGTGTAGTAAAAGAATACATTCGAGAGCGCCCCGACCATATAGGCCGAACCGACCGTGAACAGGATGAACACCGAGCCGATCAGCACCGCCCGGTTCAGTTCCCGGCTGCTTTTAACCGTCATGAAGCGCACCGCCAGCTGCGGCTGCGCCAGCGCGCCGATGCCGACGCCGAGCATCAGGCTCGACACCAGCGTCCACCACCAGACCGAGTTGAAGCGCGGCATGCAGGTCCATCCCTGATGGCCGAGCGCCGCCTCCTGCGGCAGCCGCTCCGCCACCAGCGGGGCCATGTCGGTCAGCGCCTGATGGGCGGTGGTGATCCCGCCGAGCTTCCAGTAACACATCACCAGCAGCGAAAGCATTCCGACGATCATCACGGTCCCCATCAGCGCGTCGACATACATCACACCTTTAAGCCCGCCGAAAACCACGTAGAACGCGACCACCACCGCGAACACCCCGAGCGCCCAGCCGTAATCGACCATCATCACCTCCTGCAGGAAACGGGCGCCGCCGATCAGCACCACGCTCGAATAGAGCGGCATGAACAGGAAAATGATCAGTGCGAGAAATATTTTCAGCCCGCGGGACTGAAACCGGTTTCCCATGAACTCCGGGAAGGTGTGGGCGTCCAGCGCCAGCCCCATGCGGCGGGTGCGGCGCCCGAAAAAGATGAAAGCGCCTACGATGCCGATCGCGATGTTCATGAAAACCAGCCACATCAGCCCCATGCCGAACTGCCCGGCGATCCCGCCGAAGCCGACCAGCGCCGAGGTGCTGATGAACGCCGCGCCGTAGCTCATCGCCATCACGAAGGGGTTGACCGAACGCCCGGCCAGCAGATAATCCTGACTGCCTCTGGTCTTGCGGAACCCCCGGTAGCCGAGATAGCCGATGCCCAGCATGTAAATTGCGATCAGCGCCCCCAGCACGAGTGTATTCATGCCGCTGTCCGGATTCGCATGAACCGCGGCGGCTGCGGGAGAGAGCATCGATAACAGTTCCATTATCGTTCCTTGCAATTACCGATTGTGTTTCTTCTTTTTCCGGCGTCTCCGGGCGGCGGCGCGCCTGCGCTTCCGGCGCCGCACTTCCCCGTCGGAATCTCCGGAATTCCAGTTGACCGCGCCGTAGATCACGCCGATCACGGTAATGCCGATACAGGCGATCAGCGCCGCGGCGGTCTGTCCGTCACCGAGTCCAAGCATAGTTCAGTCCCTTTCCTCCCGGAAAAAACGAAAAGCGGACGAGAAAGACCTCGTCCGCCAATCCAACTTCCGAATCTCCGGCGCAGCTTACGCCTTGGTGAAGTTGCCGGTACGAATGCAGCGAACGCACATCTTGACCGTCTTGACCGTGCCGCCTTCGTTAATTCGAACATTCTGGAGGTTCGCTTCGAACGTACGCTTCACGTTCTTCACCACGTGCATACCGATGCCGCCGGCCTTCTTGGCCAAACCCTTGCGGGTGATGCAGCCGCCGTGGGCCTTGCCCTTGCCGCACATTTCACAAAACTTGCTCATTTTGTCCCTCGTTTCTCCCGATGCAGCGCCGCTGAACCGGAGACTTTATGTTAAACTCAACCAAATATGTCTGAAAAAATGGTGAGATGACCGGGACTCGAACCCGGGACCACCGCCTTAAAAGGGCGATGCTCTACCGACTGAGCTATCATCCCACCTGATAAAACCTGATGACAACGAGTTATTAAAATAATGCCGATTCCGCATTTTTCAAATCAAAAAGCAGCCATTTTTACAAAAAAAACGGGTTTTAAACCAAAACGAAAAAAATTTCACCCTCGCCCCCTTGACTTTAATCAAGTTAGATATATAGTGAATATCAGAAAGCAGGTCAATCTCGGAACAATTTAAGCATCGGGCTCTCTTTTGAGCTTATTGTACATTTGTCTACGCGAGAATATAAAGCCTGCTTTCTTTTTTGTATCCGCCTCCGACGGCCCTCCGGCCGGTACGGCCCCCTTGAGTTATGAAGAGGAGAGAGGTCTTATGTCTGAATCACTGTTTGCGCCGGTCACGATCAACCGGCTCGTGCTGCCGAACCGCTTCGTCCGCTCCGCCACCCATGAAGGGCTGTGCGGCGAGGACGGCCTGTACACTCCCGTGCTGACCGAAAAGCTCACGGAACTCGCCCGGGGCGGCATCGGGCTGATCATCTCCGGCCACGCCTTCGTCTCCCCCGGAGGCCGGGCCGGACGCAACCAGGCCGCCGCCGGAAGGGACGAATGCGTCGTCCCGTGGGAACACGCGCTCGAACAGATTCACGCCGCAGGCGGCAGAATCGCGCTGCAGCTCGCCCACGCCGGCGGGCTCGCCGCCGACGCCGAAACCGCCGCAGGGCCGTCGCCGTTTGCAGCCGGAACCCAACGCCCGCCATGCCGCGAGCTGACATTATCCAGCATCGCGGAACTGGTCGATCTTTTCACCTCCGCCGCCGTCCGCGCCCATGAAGCCGGATTCGACGCCGTCGAGGTCCACGCCGCTCACGGCTATTTGCTCAGTCAGTTCCTCTCCCCGGTCTATAACAAACGTACCGACCGGTACGGCGGCGAGCTCGCCAACCGTGCCCGGCTGCTCTATGAAATCGTCTCCTCCATCCGCAACGCCGTCGGCGGCGACTTTCCAATCCTGGTCAAGATCAATTCCGACGACTTCGCCGACGGCGGCTTCACCGCCGCCGAATGCGGCAGCGTGTGCGAAGAACTTCAGGAACGCGGCGTGGACGCGATCGAACTCTCCGGCGGCATCCCCGCCTCCCGTCCCGGCTTCGGCAGCCTCCGAAACGCCGGAGAACCTCCCTATTATCGCGAAATCGCCCGCAAAATCCGCAACCGGATCGACATTCCGGTCATTCTCGTCGGCGGCTTCACCCGGTTTGAAACCTGCAACGCGGCGCTCCACGACGGCTGCGCCGACCTGATCGCCCTGTCACGCCCCCTGATCCGCGAACCCGAACTGATCGAACGCTGGCGCTCCGGCGACCTCCGCCCGGCGGCCTGCGTCCGGTGCAACGGCTGCTTCCGCCCGATTCTCGTCGGACGCGGCTTCCGCTGCCCCGTCGCCACCCGGTAACGGGAGATGCCTCCTGCGGTCCGGTGCGTTGCCCCGGAACCCCACCGGCGGCAAGGTGCCGCGGCCGGGTGCGCACGCCAATGCCCCAACGGGGGGCGTGCGGTGGCTGGTACAGGCGAGCTTTGGTTGGTCTCCATTACCATTTATGCGGCGCACAACAAGCGCGGTCAGCGCCACGGCGGCAAGGTGCCGCGGCCGGGTGCGCACGCCAATGCCCCAACGGGGGGCGTGCGGGCCGCCGGTACAGGCAAAGTATTGGTTGGTTCTCCATGGCCATTTATACGGCGCACAACAAGCGCGGTCAGCGCCGCGGCGGCAAGGTGCCGCGGCCGGGTGCGCACGCCAATACCCCAACGGGGGGCGTGCGGGCTGCCGGTACAGGCAGGCCTTGGTCGGTCGGCAAAGCCATTTACGAGGCGCACAAATAAGGCCACATCGCCGTTTACGCGGCGCACAACAAGCGCGGTTAGCGCCGCGAACGAATGTGAGGGAATTACTTGCCTTTGGCAAGTAACGAGGAACGGTAGTGACGAAGCCGAACGTAGAGAGCGAAGCCCCTCCGGCGTAGTGAGCGCAGCGAACGTTGAGGAGTTGGCCGCCGCAGGCGGACAAGTAAGCGGCGAAGCCGCGCCCGCGAGCGGAAGTGCATCACAAGTCCACGTGAGTCTAAGTCCGGACGGGGAGGTCCGGAGGGCGCAACCGGGCCCTCCGGAGCCATCCGCAGGCCGGAGGTGCGGTGCTTACTACCCTCCGGGCAGCCCCGCCTGTTCTTGCGCTCAAAAGTTGTTACCCTCCGGGCACCTTGCCTGTTCTTGATGCAATGCAAAGCCGAGTATAAAACTCACGTGCGACTTGAAAACGGAGATGAATCTCCGTACTCCAAAGACGCTTCGCGTCGCAGGAGCAAGCCCAAAGACAGCACACTCCAAAGACGCTTTGTATCCACCATAATAAAAAAAGACCGGCTCCAAACGGAACCGGTCTTTTCATAACAAGCAAAAACAGCTTACTCAGCCTTCGGGGCTTCTTCAGCCTTGGCCTCGACCGCCGGAGCTTCTTCGGCCTTCACTTCAGCCTTCGGGGCTTCTTCGGCTTTGGCTTTCTTCGGGGCAACCTTGGCTTCCTTCTTCGGGGCTTCCTCGACGGCGGCGACTTCCACCAGCTGGAGGATGCACATTTCCGCGGCGTCGCCACGACGCTTGCCGAGCTTCAGGATGCGGGTATAACCGCCGTTGCGGCCTTCATATCCCGGAGCGATTTCATCAAACAACTTCTTCACCGCACCCTTGTCGCGCAGTTTGGAAACCGCGAGACGGCGACGATGCAGATCGCCTTTTTTGCCGATGGTGATCAGACGCTCGGCGAAACTGCGGGCGGCTTTGGCCTTGACGACGGTGGTCTGGATCGAGCCGTGCTCGAAGAGGCTGCTGACCATATTCGCGAGCATCGAACGACGATGCGCGCTGGACCGACCGACCTTGAAAGTGTCTACTCTGTGACGCATAATTACTTAGTCTCCTCGACTTCGGAACGGACCCGCACCGATTCCGCTTCGAGAGCGGCCATCAGACGGTCACTGAAGCTCATGCCAAGCTCCAACCCGAGTTTTTCAATTTTTTCCTTGATTTCATCCAGCGACTTCTTGCCGAAGTTCCGATATTTGAGCATCCGGCTCTCCGTCTTGGTGCAGAGCTCGCCGATCAGCTTGATGTTGGCGCTGTTGAGGCAGTTCATCGCCCGGACCGAAAGATCCAGAATTTCGACGTCGTGCGACAGGAGCTTGAACATCTTGGTCTCTTCTTCAGTCAGGACCACATCCTTCTCCACCACCTGATTGCCCATGAAAGGCTGCAGATGGTCACGGAGAATCCGGGCGGCCTCTTCCAGCGCATTCTGCGGGGAGATGCGGCCGTCGGTCCAGATCTCGAGTTCGAGACTGTCCATTTCGGTCTCTTCGCCCACGCGGGCGGCGCCGACCTGGTAGTTGACACGGGTCACGGGGCTGAACAGGCAGTCCACCGGGATCGTGCCGATCGAACGCGGCGCGGTGTTCTTTTCAGCCGGGAGATATCCCTTGCCTTTGATCACTTCGATTTCCGCGCGAAACGGCAGGGATTTATCCAGCGTGCAGATCACCTGATCGGGATTCAGCACTTCGACCGTACTGTCGCAGACGATATCCGCCGCGGTGACCTTGCCTGCCTTGTCCTTGCGAATTTCCAGCGTTTTCGGACCCTCGGCGTGCAGATTCAGCCGCACGCACTTGAGGTTGAGGACGATTTCAGTCACATCCTCGACCACATTGTCCAACGAGTCAAACTCGTGTTTCGCGCCGTCAATTCGAACCGAACAAATAGCCGCGCCTTCCAACGAAGACAACAACACCCGGCGCAGCGAATTGCCCAGCGTATGACCGAAGCCGCTCTGAAACGGAGCCGCGATGAATTTCGCATAGGTTTCGGTCACGGTCGCATCGTCAACGACGATCGACTTGGGCATCGGAAAACCGATTGCAGCAGTCATATTTATCCTCCAAATTGATTATGCTTTTCAGCACTCTTTCAACATAAGCTCTCCGGAAAACTTCCGGCTTCTTAAGCGGCGGCCGTTCGATTCTTCACGCGGCCGATCCGCACTTCAAATCCTGGCCGGTACGCCGGAAGCTCCACCCGAATTGGTCGGGTCAGACCCGGCGGCGCTTCGGAGGACGGCAGCCGTTATGCGGAACCGGGGTGATATCCTTGATCGTGCTGATTTCCATCCCGGCGGCGGCGATGCCGCGGACCGCGGATTCACGACCGGCGCCCGGCCCCTTGATCCGGACTTCCACTTCCTTCATGCCGACCAGCTGCGCCTTCTTGGCGGCGTCGCCGGCGATCACCTGAGCCGCATACGCGGTGCTCTTGCGCGATCCCTTGAAACCGTTCTTGCCGCCGGTCGACCAACAGATCACGTTGCCGTGCAAATCAGTGAAAGTCACTTTGGTGTTGTTGAACGTGGCCAGCACATAAGCGATGCCGGACGGAACGTAACGCCCGGTCTTGCCGCGCTGCTTGACGACGGGTGCCGCAGCAGCCGCGCCTTCAGCCGGAACCTCGGCGACTTCGGTATTCTTAACTTCTTCTGCCATAATATTTCAATTCCTGATTAACCAATTATCAAACTCGATTCGTCCCGTTTCAGGCCGCCGCGGAATCCTCCGCATGCCTGAAATCCGCGGCCAGGCTCTTACGCCTTGGCCAGACGCCGCTGGGTTTTGTCGCGGATCGCGCCGATCGTAACCTTCTTGCCTTTGCGGGTACGGGCATTGGTCTTGGTGCGCTGGCCGCGAACCGGCAGGCTGCGGCGATGGCGGATGCCGCGATAGCAGTTGATCTGCTGCAGGCGGCGGATGTCAGCCGCCAGGGTACGGCGCAGGTCGCCCTCGACAAGGAGGTCGTCCTGAAGAATTTTGGTGATCGCACCGATCTGGTCCGGAGTAAGGTCCTTGGCTTTCAGGTCAGGATCGATACCGACTTTCTGAATGATTTCCAGCGCTTTGGCCGGGCCGACGCCGTAAAGATAACGCAGCGAAAATTCGACGCGCTTGTTGCCCGGAATGTCAACACCAATAATACGAGGCATATCTTGTTTCCTATTTCGTTAAAAATTGCCGTTCAGCCGTTTCAGCCCTGACGCTGCTTGTGGCGCGCGTCGCGGGAACAAATGACCCGGATCGTGCCGTTGCGTTTGACGATCTGGCAAAATTCGCATCTGCGTTTTACCGATGCTCTGACTTTCATAACTTACCTCACCTTGCTTTTTCGAAGCCGTTTTCCACAGAAGCACAAAAACCCAAATCAAGCGTCGATCATCCCTTTCGCAACAATCTGCGAAATCCAATGGACCCAAAGCAACTCCTGATTTGAGACATTTGCGAGTCACGCCGTCACGAGCGGTGGAAAGGCGATATGAAGACGCTCCCGCATAATTTTGATTTAATAAAATATCACAATTATTCCAGATATCAAGCAGCCATGCTTTTTTTTCACGATTTTTTCACCCGCAATGCCGTGCCGGCATCAGTTTATTGCCGCGGGAATCCATAGTTTCACATAAATATATGTTTGCGCCGGAGCATTTGCAAATTGAATCGCGTCACTGAACTTTACCGGACCTTTTCAAGGCACCTCCCGCCTGGCGATCCCACACAGTCAGGCCGTCGGTCGCTTTCCGGTTCGGCCACAACAGCGACAGCGGCCAGGCCACCACGGCGAGAACCGCATTGACGAGGATCGTCGCCCAATAGGAGTGAACCGGCAGCTCGATCACCCCGAATTCATGCAGCAGCATCGCGAAATTGACCAACAGCGCCACGGCCAGCCCGGCCAGCAGTGCCTTCTCTCCGACGCGAACGGTGAAGAAGCCCAGCATATAGATGCTCAGCAGCCCGCCGCCGAGCAGCGACCCGAGAACAATCGTCAGGTCGTTGATGCTCTCCTTCGGAATATAGTGGATCAGCACCGCGCCGCCGATCATCCACGCCGAAACCAGCATCGACAGCCGCTTGGCGAACCGCAGTTCACGGCGGTCGCCGCCGCTCCGGCCGAACCGGCGGTAGAAGTCCACTGTCGCGACCGTCGCAATGCTGTTGATCGAGCTGGACAACGAACTCATCGCCGCCGCGAAGCAGGCCGCGATGATGCTGCCCGCGATAAACGGCGGAATATGCGTGAAGATAAAATGCGGCAGCACCTGATCGTTCTCCAATCCCGCGATCGGCTCCCGGCCGAACACCTGATAATAGGCGTAAAGGCATGCGCCGAGGAAGAAAAAGCTCCCCCATGTCGGCAGGCTCATTCCGACACACAGCAGCGTCGCCTTGCGCGCTTCGCGGGTGGATTTCGCGGCGATGTAGCGCTGGATCACATTCTGGTTGCCGGAGTATTCGGTCGTAAAACCGACGATTCCGAGCAGCAGCACCACCAGAAAAGTCCGGTCGTTCAACGCCAGGCTCATCGGCCCCAGGCTGAACTTGCCGTCCGCGAGGCCGATTTCGAAAATCTGCCGGAAGCCGCCGGGCAGTTTGCAGGCGATCAGCACAAAACAAAGGATGCCGCCGCCGAGCAGCAGGATCGTCTGCACCACATCGGTCCAGATCACCGCCTCGAAGCCGCCGAATGAAGTGTAAAGCGCCACCACAATGCCGGTGATCAGGATGATCGCGAAGATGTTCCAGCCGGTCATCGCGGCGGCGGGCAGCGCCATCAGATAGAGGATGGTTGCCAGCCGCACGAATTGCAGGATGATGAAGCTGCCCGCCGCATAACAGCGCACGACGGCGCCGTACCGCGCTTCCAGATATTCGAAGGCGCTGGTCATCTTTCCCCGCCGGAAGAACGGGATAAAGAAACAGCAGGCCAGCACCGCGGCCGCCACAATGCCGAACGACTGCACGAACTGGCGGAAATCCAGCGCGAACGACGCAGCCGGCAGCGCCAGGAAGGTCACGGAGCTGATCGAGGTGCCGAGCATCGACAGCCCGACCGCCCACCCCGGAAAGGAGCGGTTGCCGAGGAAATACTCCTCGGTGCTCTTGTTTTTTCTCGCGAAATAGATTCCCATCGCTGCCATCGCGGCGAAGTAGAGCACGATCGCTGCAAGATCACCGAACCGGCACATGGTTCAGCACTCCTTTCTGCCGTACCGGAACAGCAGATCGGAACCGGTATGATCCAATTATGGCTGCCATCGTCATAAGGTTCAGTCTTTCAGTTGATCGCGTTTGAAATAATACACCTTGCCGTCTTCGGCTCCGACCAATAGATCGGGCCTGCCGTCGCCGTCGAGGTCGGCGGGGCACGGCGTCGCATTGTGCACGCCGAAATTCAGCAGCGCGCCGTCGGCTCCGGCCAGCGGCTCCGGCCGTTCGAATACCGGCGCGGCGTTGTTGCCGGTGTTGCGCAGGAAGAACACCGTCGCCTTGGTCGGTATTTTCCGGCCCATGATGAAGGCGTTGCAGCCGTTCGGGGAACCGGCGAGAATATCCCAGCGGCCGTCGCCGTCCCAGTCGGCGACGGTCATCGCGGTACGCCCCCACTGCCCGGAGACGCCGCACATCCGCAGCACGCCGCCGTCGCGGTAGCGCAGTTTTTCCACCCGTTTGAAATCGACGCCGCCCGCAGCCGCCGGAATTCCGACCGCCGCATCGCCGTCCCAGTCGACCAGCAGCAGCGCGGCGCGCGGTTCGCCGCCGTAGCCGAACTCCCGGCCGATCACGGCGGGACGACTCCGCCACGCGGCGCGAAACGGCCGCCCGTTCAAGGTGAATTCCCGTGCTTCCCCGAGAGCGGCCGGAGCCGCCGCCACCCGGTAGAGCCTGAGCCTGCCTTCGATATCGCCGGTCAGCAGTTCTTGGCGGCCGTCGCCGTCCCAGTCGCCGGCGGTGACTTTCAGATATCCCCACCGCTTTTCATTCGGCCCCTGAATCGATCCGGAATAACCGGCCTGCACATGCAGCTCCTTCCCGGCGGACGTGAACCGCACCGGTGCGCCGTACACCAGCGGATCCGCCGTCCCCGGCCAGAAAGTCAGGAAACCGGATGCATCCGCCAGCAGCAGGTCGGGTCTGCCGTCGCCGTCGAGGTCGGTCCGCCACGGCGACACCAGCGTCTCCCCGGCGAGGCTGCCGCCGCGCATCACCGCACAGCCCGCTTCCCGGAAATCGCCGGCCCGGCCGCCGCGCATCACCGCAATTTTGCCCGGGTTGCCGTCGGCCAGAAGTTCCGGCCTGCCGTCGCCGTCGAGATCGACGACGTTCAGCTTCAATGCGAAATAGGTCTCCGCCATTTCCGGCCCGGCGGCGAGAAACGGAATCGGCTCCGCCATCACCGGTTCCCCATCCTGAAACGAAAACCGGAAGGCCAGCAGCTCGTCCACCGAACCGGTGTGCAGCAGGAAACGGCCGCCGTCCGAATCGCGCCACAATGCCAGCGCCCGTTCGGATTCCCCGGATTTCCAGGTGAACGGCACGCCCGGCTTGCGGAACCAGACCGGCCGGAACGCGGCGAACTCCGCCCGTCCCCTGCCGACGCTGCCCCCCCTGGCCCACAACAGCTCGGTGACGCGCTCGCGCCCCAGCCAGCGGCCGCGCACATCGTATCCCTTGTCCCTGCCGAGATAGCGGGTTTCGCGCCCGGTCCACGGCTTTTCGCCGAGCGGCCACGGCCCTTCGGCCGGTTCATGGCACTTCGCGGCAATCAGGTCCGTGACGCCGTCGCCGTCAAGATCGCCGAAAAAGAAGCCGCTTTCTCCCGCGCCGTCGAGCGCCTGCCGGAGTGTCTTTCCGCCGATGCGGACTTCGACCGGGTCCGAAAATTCCGGTTTGCCGGGCTTGCCGCGATTCTCCAGCAGGATCAGTGCCTGCGGCCCGAACAATGAATTGGTCCCCCTGGCCCAGAGCCGGAACGCCCCGCCGGGCAACAGCTCCGCCTGAAAGTGGCTTCCGGGCAGTTCGCTCACCGTGGTTCCGGCGTCGTAGACCGGCAGTCCTTCCGGCGACAATCCGAGGAAACGGTAGACCGCCAGCCGGAAACCGTACATATTCGGATAACCGTGCAGCAGCAGGTCGCGCGGCTCCGCCGAAAACCACGGCACCGCCGCCGCAATCACATGCAGCTGGTCGATAAAGGGATGCAGCGCCTCTTTTTCGCACTGCAGCGCCGGATATCCATGATCCAACGGCAGGTTCACCGGCAGCGCCGCCCCCGGCACTCCGGCCGGAACCACTCCCGCCCGCCAGTTCAGGTTCGCCACCTTTCCCGCCAGCGGCCGGCGTTCCTTCAGGTCGCTTCCGGTCCGCAACTGTTTCCAGGAGCCGAACGGCCTGCCCGGTTCCAGCCGCGCGGTCAGGCGGTTGTTCACCCACAGCCGCAAAACACGGCCGTCGCAGTCCAGCCGGACCGCTACCGGTGTTCCGGGGTCGATCACCGCGCCGCCGGTGACGGACGGCTCCGGCTTGAAGCCCGGCAGCGCCAGCTGGATGCGTTTGCGGTCCAGCCGCAGGATCAGGGCGTGGCGGTCCGTGCCGCCGGAGAGACGCAGCAGGGTCATCGGCGAACGGTCGTCCCACAGGCCCCGTCCCCCATCCGGATAACGCTCCACCTCAAGGTCGAAGGTCAGCGTCCACGCGGAGCCTGCCGTTACCAGCTCCCGCCACTCCGTTTCCGCGCCGCGGAGCGCCGCAACCGCCAGAACCGCCAGAAAAAGCAGAACGCACCTCATCACTTCACCCACAGCTTTCCGGCCCGGCCGGCGGCCTCATAGCCGTTGACCATCGCCTCATGCTGGTCCTCCCCGTTGATCAGCAGGCCGAACCAGCCGCTGGTAACCTCCGTCCAGCGGGCGAACCTCGCGCTGCCGTCCGCGAACGCATAGTTGCGGCCGCCATGCGGACGCTCCGAGATCAGGTTGCCGTTGCCGATCCGCATCCACGCCACCCACAGCTCCTCCGTGCTCAAGCTGTTGTAGTCCAGCGCGCCGCTCTTCGCGAAATAGGGACGCATATCCGATGAACCGGTCAGCGCGTACCGGTCGAAGTAAGCCACCAGCCGGTTCGGGGAAGGCCGCAGCCGGTGCAGCGGCACCGAGGCGACCACGCCGTTGGCCAGATAACCGATTTCGTTGTCCTCGTCCGGCGCGGAAGAACCGCTGTCGCGGGTGATCAGCGCACTGCATTTGAACAAAGACTTGTTTTTCGTATAATAATCATACAACGCGCCGACCCACGATTGGCGCCGGCTCGGGTTGGTGAAGCCCTGCTGTACATTATAGGAAGAGTAGTGGTTCGTCGCATTCTGGCTGCGTCCCGGCATCTGGAACGGAAACTGCCCTTTGAAATCAACCCCATACATCGTCCCGAACTGCGAAATCTGCCGCAGGTTTCCAAGACAGCTGACCGCCTTGGCCCGGTCGCGCGCCTTGTTCAAGGCAGGCAGCAGCATCGCCGCCAGTATCGCTATGATTGCGATCACAATTAGCAGCTCAATAAGAGTGAACAGCCTTACATGGCCGGATGCGGGGGGCGTGTCCGCCTCGTGCCGCGCCCCCTGCGTCCGGCAAGGTGCCGGTGCCGGGTACGGGACGGTCGACAGGCGGAACGGCGATCGCTCGGCGGGGAAGGAAGATTCGCAATAACGTGACGGTATCTTCCCGCTTTTCTGCGGAAAGATACCGTCACGTTTTTGCTCCGACTTGCCGCTTGCAGAGCATTGGCGGAAGTGTGAGAGCTTGCCGGAAATATGTGAGAGGTTGGGGAGGTCTGGTACGGGGAGAGACGCGGCGCTGGTCGCCGCTTTCTCTCCCCCGAACCCCTCTCTTTTGCGCAGAGCGGGAGCGGAAGAGAGAACGTGGGGCCGGGGGAGCGGAACGGGAGTGAAGGGCTGAAGAACAGATGGGGAACCGTCGTGTATTCGGCAAGCTTGCATTACGGACAGTGCAGTTAAGGTAAAAATGTGTTTCATTGGTTCCTCCTTGTGTTGGCAATCCGGTCCATTTTTCCGTTACACTGAATATTATGGTCATAAATGCAGGAAAAAACAAGCCTTGACAATATCACTTTTTGATGATATTATATCACAATCCTATTTAAGTGAAATGGAGGCCTACCGGTGAATTCCGACGCAGTTGTTTATTTTGCAGACAGATACGACAGCGAGAAGCCGACTTCCGTACATTCCCACAATGGCACGGAAATCATCCTCGTGGTGCATGGCGAGTGCGTGAATGTGCTTCCGGGAAAGGAACAGCATGCGAAAGCCGGTTCGGTGATCGTGGTTCCGGCGGGCATGTCGCACCGGCAGCTCAATTCCGGGCGCGTAACGACCGTCTATGTGATTTTCGAGGCGCAGCAGGAGTGTTTCGACTGCTCCGCCCGCATCCTCGACGTGAAGGGCGACCGCTATGCGCCCGGCTGGTTCGAGCAGATCGTATCGCTGAAAACCGCCCGGCTGGACCGCGAGGCGGACCGGCTGCTCGGCGTGCTGCTCAGCTACCTGACCGGCCGTGAAAACCGGCTGCAGCGGGAGGGGGGGCGTTCCCCGGCCGCCGCGCGGGCGATGGCGTACCTTGAGGAGAACTACAACCGGAACATTTCAGTGGCGGAGGTCGCGAACGCCTGCGGCGTCAGTCCAAGCCATCTGCATTTGCTGTTCCGGCGTGAATTTTCGGAAAGTCCGCTGGCGAGCCTGAACCGCATCCGGATGAACCGCGCCCGGCAGCTGTTGCTGAACTGTTATCTTTCGATCGGCGAAATCGGCTTCCAATGCGGTTTCAACCAGCCGCACTACTTCTGCCGCGCGTTCCGCAAAATACACGGCTGCACGCCCGGCGAGTACCGCGTGGCGCTGAATCGCGACCACGACAAGAAAGTTCTTTCCGGCGATGTTCCCCGGTAAAGCGTCACAGGGAGCGGCCGATATCCGTTTGCCGATTCGGATAAAATCGGTTTTTCCCGCTGAAACGGTTGCAATCAGAAGCGTTCGGCTGTAAATTAAAAAGGATCACTTTCAACACATTTTCGAGGGCTATCTATGGGCGGCTTTTTCGGCGTCGTCGCGGATCACGACTGTGTATGCGACATTTTTTATGGAACTGATTATCACTCCCACCTGGGAACCAAACGCGGCGGCCTGGCCGTCTGTGATCCCGAAAACGGCATCACCCGCCGGATCCACGATATCACCAACGCCCAATTCCGCTCCAAGTTCGACGACGACATCGACAAATTCGCCGGGAACTCCGGTATCGGCATCATCAGCGACTACGAGGACCAGCCCCTGATCATCTCCAGCCGGTTCGGCAATTACGCGATCGTCACGGTTGGGAAAATCAACAACATCGAGGAACTGGCCGAGGATGCGTTCAACCGCGGTTTCTCGCACTTTTCCGAATCCAGCTGCGGCGAACTGAATCCGACCGAAATCGTCGCCATGCTGATCGGCCGCAAGCCGACCATCGTCGAGGGAATCGAATACGCCCAGAAAGTGATCGACGGCTCCTGTTCGATCCTGATCCTGATCGACAACAAAATTTACGCGGCCCGCGACCGTTACGGCCGCACTCCGGTGATTCTCGGGGAAAAGCCCGGCGCTTTCGCGGTCACAATGGAGACCACCGCCTTCCCGAACCTCGATTATAAGCTGAAATACGAGCTCGGCCCCGGTGAAATCGTCGAAATCACCGAAAAAGAGGTGATTCAGAAGCGCGCTCCCGGCGACACCATGAAGCTCTGTACCTTCTTCTGGGTCTACTACGGCTATCCGTCGAGCTGCTACGAGGGCATCAGCGCCGAAAGCGCCCGTTACCGCAACGGCGAATCCATGGCGGCGGCCGATGCGGATATCCTCGACGGAATCGATTCGATCTGCGGCATCCCGGATTCCGGCATCGCCCATGCGATCGGCTATTCCAACGCCTGCCACAAGCCGTATCGCCGCAGCTTCGTCAAATACACGCCGACCTGGCCGCGCAGCTTCATGCCGCAGAATCAGGCGGTCCGCGACCTGGTGGCCCGGATGAAGCTGATTCCGGTACAGACCGAAATCGAAGGCAAACGGATGCTGTTCTGCGACGACTCGATCGTGCGCGGCACGCAGCTCAAGGACACGGTCGTGCGACTCTATGAGCGGGGAGCGAAATCGGTGCATATGCGTTCGGCCTGCCCTCCGCTGGCTTTCGGCTGCAAGTTCCTGAATTTCTCGCGTTCCCGCAGTGAACTCGATCTGGCGGCGCGGCGGGCAATCGCCAAGCTGGAAACCCGGGAGCTGACGGACGACGTGATCCGGGAATATCTGGAATACGGCACCGACAAATACAACGCGATGGTCGAGGAAGTGCGCAAGGAGCTGCGGCTGAATTCTCTGAAATACCAGAGCCTTGAAAAGCTGATCGAGGCGATCGGCGTGGAACCGTCGAAGGTGTGCACATACTGCTGGACGGGACGGGATGTGGAGGACGAAGCTCCCCAAATCGACCTCAAAAAATAAAAAAATCTAAAAAATCCGCCGAAGGCGGCTTACGCCGCCGGCAGCTTGCCGGTGGCGACGGCGGCTCTGCCGCCTGTCCTTTTTGTTTTTTTGCTTTTTTAACTTTTTTGAGGAGAAGAGTATGTGGGTAACTGAAGCCATGAACGGATTCGGCATGACCGTCGAGGTCGAAGCCGAACTCTGCCGCCGTCAATCCAAGTTCCAGAAGATCGAACTCTATCAGACCGGCAAGCTCGGCAAGCTGCTGTTGCTCGACGGCATCATCCAGCTGACCGATTTCGACGAATTCGCCTATCACGAAATGCTCGCGAACCTGCCGATGTTCGCCCATGAAAATCCCCGCCGCGCCCTGGTGATCGGCGGCGGCGACGGTGGCATCCTGCGCGAGCTCGGCAAGCACCCCGGACTCGAAGTGATGGATATCTGCGAAATCGATGAGGAAGTGATCAAGGTCGCCCGCGAATTTCTTCCTGAAATCTCCTGCGGCTATGACGATCCCCGCGTGAAAATCCATATCGCCGACGGCTCCGAATTCGTGAAGGACAAACCCGGCTATTACGACGTGATCATCGTCGACTCCACCGATCCGGGCGGTCCGGGCACCCCGCTTTTCGGCGAGACGTTCTACCGGGACATGAAAAAGGCGCTCCGCCCCGGCGGCGTGATCGCGACCCAGGCGGAATCCCCCTATCTGCTGCCCGACATCGTCGCGCGGCTGAACCGGGTTTCCCGCAGCATCTTCCGCTCGGTCGGCTACGCGTCGATCATGGTGCCGACCTATCCGACCGGCATGATCGGCGCCTGCGTCGCCAGCGACCGCGACGACGTAACCGTGCCGGCCCGCCCGGTACCGCCGGAACTTCAGAAGAGGCTGCGTTACTATAACGCCGCCATCCACCACGCCGCATTCCAAGTGCCGACCTTCGTCAGCCGCCTGTTCGAACAGAACCGGTGAACCTCCCCTTCCGCAAGTAGCGGGATATCCGGGATTTCGCTCCTTTCGGAGCGACCAAGGCGCTTCGCCCTTGGAACCCGACCGGCAAGGTGCCGGCGCCGAATACTTCAGAGCCGGGAAAGGCGAAACGCCTTTCCCTCCGGATAGGGGAGGCTCTACTGTGGACAGGCAGGCGAGTACCTGAGCGGCACACCGCTCCGGTCGGCGGCCGCGTCGGCTTTTTTGCCGACGCCGGGCACTCCCTACGCCTGCTGCCGCCGGAGGTCACGCGCGGAACCTCCAGATGCTGACCGGGTAATAGACAGATACCCTGATGGAGGCTGATAAGAGTTTATCTGCCGATATATGCAAAGCGAGGTCAGGCAACAATGCAGTTACCACCCCACAGGCAAGCACCTTGGAATACGAGCCTTACTGAACCTTGCCTGTATTATGAGGATAGGCAAGGCGAGAGCAGGCAACAATGCAGTTGCCAACCCACAGGCAAGCATCTTGGAATACGGGCCTTACTGAACCTTGCCTGTATTATGAGGATAGGCGGAGTTCAGCCTCCATGAGGGTAACTTCACATCATCCGGTCAGCATCTGGAGGTTCCGCGCGTGACCTCCGGCGGCAGCTTACCGCAGGGAGTGCCTGAAGCCCGCAAAAAAGCGGGCTTTGTGCCGACCGGAGCGGTGTGCCGCTCCTGTACAACCATGCCTGTCTCCATCAGGGCTCCCCCACCCGGAGGGAAAGCCGGAACGGTTTTCCCGGCTCTAAGTATTCGGCACCGGCACCTTGCCGGTCGGGTTCCAAGGGCGAAGCGCCTTGGTCGCTCCGAAAGGAGCGAAATCCCCTATTCAGGAAACTTGTACACGGTGTAATTTCTGGATTTTTAAAATCATCTCAAGGGGCGGGGGATTATCCCCAATCCGGAATAGAAATGGCCTGTGATGCCTCTGGAAACAGAGGCGTTTTTCTTTTTCTTCCGTAGCGAAAAGGCCCGGAGGTTCTTGTAATTTTCTCCCGGAGTGGTATACTTAGAGTATCAGAGAGAAATCGCGGGAGGTCCGGAAATGAAACGCGCCGTAATATCGATTCTGCTGGGAGTGCTTGTCTCCGCCGCATTCTGCGCCCCGATTCCGGCGGAGCGGGCCGCCGAGGCGCTGCTGACCGCTTTCTTCACTGGGGATGAAGCCGGAGTCGCGCGGAACAGCTCCCCGCAGGGACTCCGAAAATTTTCCGGCCATGACCGCGAGGAGCTGATCCGGGAGGCGGCGCGCTTCGGCGTGTTCCGCGGCATCCTCTCCAGCCAGGAACTCGGGGAGGACCGCGTCGAGGTCCGCTGCCGCTTCTCCGACCACCCGGTCCGCTTTCTCGTATCGTGCGCTCCCGACGGCAGGGTGAACGGCTTCGCGGTGTTGCCGGACATCGACATTCCCCGCCTGACCAGAGCGCAGATGCTGGCCGACTTCGATTACCTCACCGCGATGCTGGAGAAAATCTGCCCGCTGTTCACCGTGAACCGAAAAGTCTACGATGTGGACATCCCGGGAACACTGGCCGCCCATCGCAGCCGGATCACCGGCGACGAATCCCCCGAAGCCTTCTACCGGCTGATCCAGGACGCCCTGCAGGCCTGCCGCGGCAACCACCTCTGGGTCACTGCCGCCCTGACGGAGCTCCCTCCCGCACTGCACGACTTCCTGTCGGTCTACCGCGGTTTTGTGGACCCGGCGGCGCTTGAAACGACCGCCGCCGTCACCATCCGCGAGGGCGGACGCCGTCCCGCCGGTCCCGACCTGGGGCTGATCTACTGCGAAGGGGCGTACTATACGAAATTCGATTTCACGCTGCACGGCGTCACTTATCCGCGCGGCATGAAGCTGCTGTCGATCGACGGCATCTCCCCGGAGCTGTTTCTGGCCGAACAAAACGACCATCTGGACAATTTCGACGCCGCCCGGAAAACCTTTTACGACAGCGGCGAAATCCCTTTCTACACCCGTTCCGGGCGCTGGGGAAAAATGCCGCTGGTGTTCCGGTTCGAACGGCCTGACGGCGCGACGGTGACCTTCCCGCTCGCCTCCGGCGACAAACTCATCTGGAAGGGGCCGCTGCGGCAGCCGTGGCATATTCCGAGGCTGGTCGAATACCTGCCGGGGCCGGAAATCCTGTATATCCGGATTCCGGCGATGCGGGAAGAGGATATTCCATTCTACCGGACACAAATTCTCGAAAAGAGCAGAAATCGGAAAATCCGGGCCGTCGTGCTCGACGTGCGCAACAATCCCGGCGGCAGCGACGCGGTCTGGAATGAAATCCTCGCGCTGCTGATTCCGGGCCCGTGGAGCTACTCCACCACCTTCGCGCTGAAGGATTCGCCGGAGATGCGGCGTTTCCTGCAGCAGCACCGCGAATTCTACCGCCGGAACCGCCGCAGCTACGACATGCCCGGCCTGAACGAGTTCCGGCAGGTCGCGGTCCCCTATCTGGACAACGAAAAATTCCTCGCCGCGACCTTCACCAAGCAGCTGCCCGGCAACCGGGCGGTGCTGCCGGAACGGGTGCCGGTCTACGTGATCGCGCACAACATCTACTCCTCCGCCGGAAACCTGACGGCGGTTGCGAAGCAGCTCGATTTCGTGACCAGCGTCGGACTGGACAACCCGAAAAGCCTCGGCAGGGGGATCGATCCGTTCTTCTTTTCGCTGCCGAATTCCAAACTGGTCGTTTCGGTTGAGCCGGCGCTCGACCTGACCGGTTGCCGCCGGGCCGCCGACACGCTGCATACCGGGGTTGAACAGAAAGTCGACCTGACGCCGGCGGAGTACGTCGAGTACTGGAACTCCAACCCCGGCCGCAACCCGGTCTCCTATCTGCTGCACCGCGATCCTTTCATGCAGAAAATCCTGCAATTGCAGCATAACCGCTGAGAGCGGCTGCGGGTTCCCGGCAGATCAAGCCCGAGCCGTCCCGCAAAATATTCCGCATTTTTCCGGAAGGGGACTTGACATCGGCGGCGTTTCTTTGTATAATATAATATGTATCATACAAGAAACGAACCTTTTTTCCAAAGGAGAAGCGATGAGCGATACGCCGAAATACGAGCAATTCAGCCGCTTCCTGCACCAGCAGATCCTGTCGGGCGTCTACCGGCCCGGCGAAAAACTGCCCTCCGAGCGCGACCTCGGCAAGCAGTACCGGATCGCTCACATGACCGTCAACAAGGCGGTCAACGGCCTCGTCAGCGCCGGAGTGCTGGAGCGGCACGGATCGCGCGGCACTTTCGTCGCCGCCGCTTCGGCTGAAACGCAGCGTCAGGTCTGCCTGCTTTTGCTCGACCGCCAGCCGGAGCAGTTCCAGAGCGGCGCGCTCGAAATGCAGGTTTACTCCGGCATCACCGCGCAGGCGGCCAGGACGGGCATCGTCGTGATCCTCGCGGAAACCGCGGCCGCGCCGGAAATGATCGACACGCTGCTGCAACAGCGCGGCAACGACCTGCGCGGCATCCTCTTCTGCGGCATGACCCACGAAGAAAAGATGCTCAACCTGGTTGAACGCTACCGCTCTTTGAAATTCATCCTGCTCAATTACCAGCTTCCCGAAGACCTCGGCTACTTCGACAACCTCTTCAAGGTCTACAACGCCGACGCCGAGGGCGGGGCCATGGCGGCGGAAGAGCTTTACCGCCGGGGACACCGTGAATTCGCGGTCCTCTCCTGCGAACTGCACTGCCGCAACTACGCCCGCCGTACCGACGGGTTCCGCCGGAAGCTGGTCGAACTCGGGGTTTCCAACAGCCGCATCCACTTCCGCTACCTCGACCCGTTCCGCGACATCTGCACCGAGGCGGTTCCGCAGGCCGAAGCCCTGACCCGCGAGCTGCTCGCTTCGCACCCCGGCGCGACCGCGTTTTTCGCCGTCAACGACTACTTCGCCTCCGGCATCGCCACGGAGCTGGCCCGCACCGCGGACAGTTCACGATATGACATCATCGGCTACGACAACATCCTTCCGGTACTCTCGCAGTTGGGGGGCTTCTCCACGGTCGCGATCGATTTCGAGGCCATCGGCCGCCGCGCGGTCGAACTGCTGACGGACGACCGCCCTGAAAAAATCATCCGGATCGCGCCGCGCCTTTTCACCCGCACCGGAAAGGAATCCGGCCGGATTACGGCATAACCCGTGCAGAAAGTTCCCAATCAGTCATCACTCAATCAATATAAGGAGCTTCCGATCTATGAAAACAGTTTCCGGCATCCCCGCATTCCCCGTTTTTCATCGTGTTCCCGAACGCGCACGGACCAAATCCCCGCATTCGGCGGCATCCGTCTTTCATTTTACTTTGATTGAGTTGCTCGTAGTAATCGCCATTATCGCGATTCTGGCGGGGATGCTGCTGCCGGCGCTGAACAAGGCGCGCGAAACGGCCCGGTCGGGCAAATGCACCAACAACCTGAAACAGCTCGGACTGGCCGGGGCGATGTACGGCAATGACTACAAAGTGCTTCCCGGCGCCTACTACCAGAAGAACGCGGCGACCGCGATCACGCACTGGAAGCTGATGCAGGAGCAGAATTACCTGCAGCCCTCCAATCTGTTCACCTGTCCGGCGTGGAAACCGATGAGCTATGACGTGGACAACGAGTACGCCGATTACTACACCTACGGCGTGGTCTCCTACGAGTGGTGGAGCAATCCCTTCTACACCGTCAGGCCGGACAACCCGATCATTCCGGAAAACCAGCGCCGCTCCCCCGCCGCCTATCTGATCTACGTCGACAGCATTTCGCGCGTCGATTTTCAGCAGAACGTGCTGGTCTACGCCTATCCGAACGGCGGCATGACCAACAACCTGACCCGCCACACCCATTCCGGGCGGGCCAACGGCGCGTTCCTCGACGGGCACGCCGCCGGCAACTCCCCTGCCGAGCTGAAGGACAAATACGGCTTTGAACAGACGTTCGGCGGACAGGAGGGAATATGAAGCCGCCCTTGATCGACGACCGGATCACCCGGGCGTTTTACCTGCGCGCCCGGCGGGAGCTGGCGGAAAATTTCGGACTTCAATGCGATATCGACCTCGGGACCCCTTTTCTGAACGCGCTGTTCTGGGGATCGCTGAAATCCCTTGCCGACCGGGTCGATCCGAGCGGTTTCTGCCAGACCAGTTTCGGGGAGGAGGGCAACATCAAGTGCTACGGCACCAGCCATTATCCCCGCGACGCGGCGGAGGCCGCCGGCGTGCTCGCATCGGTCGGCCTGACGGATTTGGGCCTGCGCATCCTGCGGTTCAGCCTTGAACACATCCCGGCGGGGCAGTACTATCTGCCGCACGTCTACCGCCGCGACGGTTCCAGCCGGGCCAACACGGTTCAGGTCGACACTCCCGGCCATCTGGCCCGGGCGCTGGAACGCTGCGTCCGGCAGGGCGGTCCCGTCCCCGAAGCGGAACCGCTCTACCGCCAATTGCGCGAAGTCTGCCGCGCCGCCTGGCGTCACCACTATCACCCGGAGTTCCGGCTGCTCGACGCCGGCAACTACAACGAGCAGGGGTTCGACGGCAGCAGCGAACTGCTGCTGGATCTCTTCACCAACACGGCCATGCACAGCGGGCTGGCGGCGCTGGGGCGCGTTGCCGCCGCTTTCGGCGACGAAAACTCCGCCGGAGAATTTGCGGAACAGGCCGGACTGCTGGCCGCCGGGATCGAGCAGCGCCTTTTCGACCCGGAACGCGGCTTTTACCGGAGCGGCTATTCGCTGGACCGGCGCGGATTCATGCCGGAAGAGAACTGGATCATCCTGTACTGCCGCCGCTGGTACGAGGGCCGGCCGGAGGCGTGGGAACGCGCCTATGCCGAATTGCTCTCCGACACCGCGATCCGCTGGGACGATCACACGCTCGTCACCGGCGAAACTCCGGGGCGGCGCTTCATGCTGCTCGGGAAGTTCTTCGCCCAGCAGCTCGGTTACTTCGCCGGGACCGGGCGCGAAGCCGAACTCCGGGACGGCCTTTGCTTCCTTGAGGAGAGTGTCCGCCGCCCGTTCAACCTCTACCCGGAGTGGTGGTTCCACCACCGCCCGGAGAAACTCTCCGGCTACATCCGGGATTTTCTCGCCGACCATCGCGAGCTCTGGTGCGCCTATGCGGAGGATCCCGCCGGAGATTACACCGTCGACAGCGGCAACTGCGAACAGACCGCCGTTTTCCTCCAGCACATGCTTGACGATATCCTCGGCGTCCGCTTCCGGCACGGAAGGCTCCAACTCCGCCCGGCGCTCGTTCACGGCGGCGGCTGTTCCGCCCTGCCGGTCGAATGCGGCAAAGCCCTCTCATTCCACTATGAAAACAACCGGCTTGAAGTCGAAACCGGCCTGTGCCGGGAGTTTGAACTCGGCCTGCCGGCTGCCGCCGGGCTGCCGTACATCGTCACCGTCAACGGAATCCCCGCGGAAGCGCGGCGCGAATCCGGGCAGCAGCTCGACACCCTGTTTGTCACCTGTCCGCCTGCGGCGGGCCGCATCCAGATCACCGTACACCCGGAAGGAGACCGAGTATGAGACCGCTGTTTTCCACCACCGCACTGCTGCTGGCGTTTTGCCTGTTCCCGGCGGCGGCCGCCGAACTGCTCCGCCATCAGCCCGCCGAACCGGAATATTTCCCGCCGCGCAATGAGGCGATTCCGGTTCCGACATTCCGTCACAACGGCGGCCCCCTGACCGTCGCGCTGGACTATCTGCCCGCTCTGCGCCACACCTGGCTGCTGCTCGACGGCAACCTCCTGCTGATCCGGGATGCCTCCGGCAATGAGGTGCTGAAGCTCGACCTGGTCCGCCGCGGCCGTTTCCAGCTGAAGTACGGCAAGGCAACGCAAATCTCCCTGCCGCTGCTCGATGAGATCGACCGTTTCCCGCTGCGCCTTGTCCTCGACGGAGGCGGCGCGCGGCTTGAAATGGAACAACGCATGTGGACGCAGCTTCCCGGCCCGGCGCTGCCGCCGGGAGAGTATTCGATCACGCTCGCCCGACCGGAGAACGGGATTCCCGGGGCTTTCGGCCGCTACCGGGAGCTGACCGTCTCCGACACGGCCTCTCCCCCGGCGCGGCAGCCGGACTACCCGGAGCGCAGCGCGCAGTTCGCCCGGCTCGCCGAAGCCGACCGCCGCCTCCTTGCCGATCCCGCATACGACCTCAATCCAGCAGTCGCTCCGGCAGCCTTCGACCGCGACAATGCCGGACGAGCCGCCATCCGCATCGCACTGGATTCGCTGTGGAAACGGCTTCACATCGGGCAGACGGCCAATTTCGACGCCTATCTCGCCGATCTCGAAGTCGAAGCCGCCCGGCTTGCCGCTCCGCACGTTCCGGCACCGGCGATTCCGCTGACGCGGGACCGTTCCGCCGGTTTCCTGACGCCCGGCGACCGTGATTTCCACTTCGGCGTCATCGGCTGGGAACTGGGAAATTACGCGCCGGAGCTGGCGCTGCTCGGCTGCGATCTGGTCTCCGACTCGGTCTGGCCCGCCCAGCTCATCACCCCGGAGGGCGGCTTCAACGAGGAGCACTATCGCAGCCGCACCCTGCCGTCACTGCGGCGGCTCGCGCATTACGGAATCGCGGTTGATATGCTCGTCGCTCCCTACACGCCGCCGTTCCTGCTGCAAAAGCACCCGGAATGGAGCGGCTCCTATGCGGAAAAGCGGCTCGCCGGGCATGGCTTTCTGAGCGCTTCGATCATCCACCCCGACTACCGCGCCCTCTGCCGGGCCTATCTCGGCCACCTGATCCCCCGCCTCGACCGGGAGCGGAACGTGGCAGCGATCTGCCTCGATAATGAGCCGGGCTATGAGGATTACACGCCCGCGATGCAGGCGCGTTTCCGCGACTTCCTCCGGGAACGCTATTCCGGCATCGGGGAACTGAACCGTTCGTGGGGAAGCGCCTATCCCGATTACGACGCGATCGCGCTGACCCGGCGGGAAGCGCTGGACCGGGAGAAGAAAAACCGCTTTTACGACTGGTTTCTCTTTACTTCCGGCGTCGGCACCGCCCATTTGCGCTTCCTCCACGACGACGTCAAACGCCACACGCAACTGCCGACCCACGTGAAGGTCCTGCCGTGGGAGTTCGGCCACACCTGGGTGAAACGCGATTCAAAAGAGCGCAAAGAGACCGAACTGGCCGACGGGATCGACCGCTTCGCGATCGCCGGGTTCACCGATCTTCTCGGCACAGATTCGTATGCCGACAAATACTCCGCCGAGGGAGAGTACGCCGCCAACACCATGTACCAGTCGCTCTATTACGATCTGGTCTCCGGCTACGACCGCCGCAAGGCGCTTTTCGACAGCGAGTGGCACATCGCCGCGATCGACGCGCGGACGCCCCCGGAATATATTGAAATGGTCATGCAGCAGAATGTGATGCACGGCCTCCGCGCAGGCACGGTCTGGGTGATGAATCCTTGTGTGGACGCCTTCGACATCTCCGGCGATGTGCCGCTGCTGATCCGCTATATGCAGACCGCCGCAACCATCCGGAAATTCGCCGGAGCCTACCGGGCGCTGGCGGAGCGCCCCCGGCCGGTCGCGCTGCTGTACAGCCCGAAAAGCCGCCGGCTGTTCGACGACCGTGCGGTCCACCCGCTTCAGCGCCTCCATGAAGCCTCGCTTTTCACCGGCCTCGGCATCCGGCTGCTCGACGAACGGCAGCTGCTTGCGGGCGATCTCGACGGCATCCGCGCGATCATCTCCGTCGACTGCCTCGCCCCGGAGGCGGGAACCGCCGAGGCGCTGCGGAACTTCCGCCGTAACGGCGGAACATTCGCCCGGATCGGCGAATTCGGCGGAGGCCCCGTCCCCGGAGAACTCCGTTACGAGACGACTGCCGATCAGAAGCAATTGCAGAAAATCCTGCTCGACGTTGCCGACCGCGCCGGTGTTTCACCGGCGATCCGGGTCGGCAAGCCCGACGGCTCTCCGGTTCCCGGCGTGGAGTTTCACTCCGTCCGGCAACAGTCCGGAAGCGAGCTGCTCTACGTAACCAATTACAGCACGAAGCCGCAGGAGCTGACGCTTCACGGAGTCCGGCGATTCCGCAACCTGCACACCGGCGAAACCGGCGGCAGCCGCCTTACCCTCCCGGTGCAGGGGACGCTTCTCGCTGCTGTCGAAAGGTGACGGATCACACCAGCTCGGCCACCGATTTGCGGTTCACGATCCGGCAGGGAAGGAACTCCTGGTGGCGCACCGAGTCGCCGCCGAACCGTTTCTCATACAGCAGCCGGACCGCGCGCTTGCCGACTTCGGTGAATGGCTGCCGCACCGAGGAAAGCAGGAGGGTCCGGGCCATGAAGGAGTCGTCGAAGCCGAACACCGACACATCGCGCGGCACCAGCTTCCCGAGTTTGCGCAGTTCGTCGATCGCATTCGCGGCGATCGCGTCGTGGATGCAGATGATCGCGGTCGGCGGTTCGGGCAGTTTCATCAGCTGCCGGAGCCGTTCGCGCCCCTGTTCCTCCAGCGGCACGTCCCGGATGGTCAGGTGGTATTCCGGTTCCGCCGGCAGCCCGTCCAGCCGCAATTGGTCGAGGATTCCGGCCAGCCGCTGGTCCGACGAGAACACGCCGTCGAACACCCGGATGCTGCCGATCCGGCGATGACCCGCCTGCACCAGCTGCCGGACCACGTTGCGCATCACGCCATAGTTGTCGCTGCCGACGAAATCCCCCCGGATCATCCCGTCGCGCACCAGCGGACTGCCGATCACCACCCAGTTCAGGCCCGCCGCCTCGAACGCATCCAGCACCGGATTGTTGACCTCATGGTAGTTCCGGCAGATCTCGGGGGCAAACAGCACATTGCGGCAGCCGCGGCGGCACAGCCGCTCGATGAACTCCGCCGCCTTCTCCATGTGGCCGTTCAAATTGCAGTAGATCAGGTCGATGCCGTATTCAAACGCCTGCAGCTCGGCGCCGCGCAACTGCAGATTGCCCGACAAATTGCCGGAGGTGTTCGATTCGAGGTACGCGATCAGTCCGCTGCGGAAAGAGTCGCCGCCCGGACCGGAAGCCACGAAACAGCCGACATTGGCGCGCCGTTCGATCTCACCGGCGCGCGCCAGCTCATCGAGCGCGCCGCGCACCGTGCAACGCGACACCCCCAGAATCCGGGTCAGCTCCGATTCGGTCGGAATCCGCACGCCCGGAAGCCATTCGCCGGTTTCGATCCGGCGGCGGACCGCATCGACCGCCTGTTGCCGTCGCGAAGGCGCCATCACCCCTCCCGCACCAGACGCAGCGTCCGGATCGCCGCCGCAGGCAGCGTCAGCCGGAGCGGGTTGCCGCACAGCGGTTCTCCGTCGGAAGTTTCGTCCAGCCGGACCTGGCAGGCCCGCAGGCCCGCAGGCAGCTGCACCGAAACTTCGCTTTCCCGCCGCTCCGGGTTGTAGATGCGCAGAATATCGCCGTTGCCGTCCTCCGCCTTTTTGAGGGCGGAAAATACCGCGTCGCCGTTCAATTCAATGCCGGCAGCCTGAAGCGGCAGCCGCTGCTTCTCCGGCGGCAGATCGCGGAAGAACAGTTCGCGTACCGCGCTGCACTGGTCGCACGGCCGACCGCCGGTCAATTTATGCGGATCGACCGAATCGAAGGCGGCGAAAGCCGGGGCGAGGTACGCCTGAAGTTCCCGCTCCAGCTCCGCCGGAGCCGCTTCGCCGGGACGCAGCGCGAACCGGAAGACGTGGTCCCCGATCAATTTGCCTTCGGGCGCGCACCACTCCACGCCGGAACGGACCCACCGTCCCGCCTCGTCGTAGCGGACCGCATTCACATTGCCGGTCGAACGCAGCAGCGTCAGCGCGATCCGGCCGTCGGCCAGATGCTCGTACTCATGCAGCCCCTCGTTCAGGCAGCTGAACTGCCGCTTTCCCTCCCGGATCGTGATCACGCCGGAGTCGGGCTGGTCCGCGTTGTGGCGCCCCTCCTGCCGGAGCAGCTCGTCGCGGGTGCGCTGTTCGAAACCGAACGGCACCGACGCCAGAGTGACCGGCGACACGATTCCGGGACGGAACACCGCCCGCAGCCTGTGGGAGCCGGAGCGGTTTTCGATCCGGGTTTCGACCGCGACATGGCGGGAAAACTCATCGAGGATGTACTCGACGGCCAGCCGGTTCGGAACCGTCTCCGCCGTCGGGCGGCACAGTTCAAAATCGTAATCGCGCGGCAGCTCGAATTCATAGTCGACCCGCACGCCCTGCCGCAATCCCCGCCGGAAGCCGACGACATGTATCCGCGAAATCGCGCCCAGCTCCCGGATGCTTCCGCCTTCGACCGGCAGGAAGTTGTAGGAGTGCCCGGCATCGCCCTCGTCGGTGAACGAAACCAGGTCCGGGAATATTTCACCGGAATCTTTGTCAAGGAGTTCGGTCCGCCCCGATGCGTCGACCGTGAAGCGCACGAACGCATTCTCCAGCACCGTTCCGGCTGCGGCGTCGGCCACCTCCAGCGGCGCGCCCTCTCTGTACCCCAGCCGCAGGACCCGGAAGCCGCACGGCGGCAACGCTTCGGCGGCAATCTCAAGCTCGACCCGCAGTGCCGGAATCTGTCCGGGCAGGTTGATCGCCGAGTAATTGGTCTGGAACCGCCGTTCCATCGAACGGACCGCGAACCGCACCGGTTCGCCGGCGGGACCGGTAAGCCGGATCGACGCCGGGTTTTCGTCCAGCGGCAGAAACACCTCCGCCGTCATCACCTCCGAACGGGAATGAGGCAGCGGGTTGAACAACGCGAGCAGATACTCCGCCGGATTCAATCCCTTCCGGTCGAGCCGCGCCCAGAACTGCCGGACGCCGCGGTCGGTCAGGTCTTTCACCAGATCGCCAATCCGGGCGAAGCGGTTGGCGTTGTCCTGATGGACCCGGTCGGTGCTGCATCCGCAGATCGAATCGTGCGGATGGTTGCGCAGCAGCGATTTCCACAGATAGCGGAAATAGTCGCGGTCGTACAGGGCGTCGCCGCCGAGCTGTTCGAGCAGGATGTACAGCGGCTCGAGACGCAGTTCGATCAGCGCTTCGAAGTGCGCGTTCTGCCGTTTCAGCGGCAGCCGGGCCGACAGCGTCCCCTGCAGAACGTTGCCGGAAGCGCCGTAGCGCAGTTCGCCGGTTTCACGGTGCAGCGCGATGCCATGCTCCGCCGCGAACGTCCGCACCGCTTCCAGATAACCGCAGAGGGTGGACTGGCGGATCACATCCGGCGCGATCCGGCGGTTCAGCTCCTCCAGAACCGGCAGCAGGTTCTCCTGCGCCTCCAGATGGTCGACGCCGTTCATCAGCAGCCGGTGCGGTGTGACCGCCTCGGATTCCTGCGCCGCCTCCACTTCGCGGAAAAAGAGCAGCGCCAGTTCCGGGTCTTCCGGAAAACGCTGCGCATTGTTGTACCAGCGGCTCATAAAGGAGGCCAGCACCGCCGAACCGTCGGGCGAACACCATTCAAACTCATTGGGCTGCGCTTCCCCCTCCCGCCGGTAGCCGCGCCCGAATACGCAGTTGTCGATGCCGAAGCCGCGGAAAACCTGCGGCAATTGTCCGATCAATCCGAACTGGTCGGGCGTATAGCCGCACCGGGCGCACGCTCCGAACTCCTCCGCCAACGCGGTTCCCGCCAGCAGATTCCGCACGGTGGCCTCGCCGCCGGTCAGGAAGAAGTCGTTCTGCACATACCACGGCCCGACTTTCAGGTTGCCCGAGCGGATATACCGCTCCAGTTCCGCGCGGCGGTATGGCCGGACTTCCAGATAATCCTCCAGACAGACGGTCTGCGCATCCAGCTCGAACACATACTCCGGATACTCCCGGTAGATCTCCAGCAGGTGATCAATCAGGTCGACCAGCCGGTGGCGGAACACCTCGAACGGCTGGTACCACTCCCGGTCCCAGTGCGTATGTGAAATCACGTGAAACTGCTTCATATCCGGATACCTTTCCATGACGGTTGCTGATTTTTCCTGTTATAATTATACCGGATTGCCTGATCAAAAGCAAGGATTGTTTGAACAAATCAAATGATATTCCATGCAATATTCATACAATTTTGTATGATAGCTCTCTCAAAAAATTTTGCTTTTGCATGATTCCCCGTTGACATTCGCTACGGTTCCGCGCATAATTAATAACAGAAAAAGCCTGCGTAATTATGTGCGGCAGGGTGCCGCTGCCGGGCACGCACGCCAATGCCCCTTCGGGGGGGACGCGCGGCGTCTGGCGGCAAGGTGCCGCTGCCGGGTGCGCGCTCCACACCCTTCGGGGTCGCGCGGCGTCTGGCACAAGCAAGCGAAGGTTGGTCTCCATAACCACTTACGCGGCGCACAATAAGCGCGGTCAGCGCCGCGAACGAATGTGAGGGAATTATTTTGCGGCAGCAAAATAACGAGGAACGATAGTGACGAAGCCGAACGTAGAGAGCGAAGCCCCCCTGGCGTAGTGAGCGCAGCGAACGTTGAAGGGTTGGCGGGCGCAGCCCGACAAGTAAGCGGCAAAGCCGCGCCCGCGAGTGGGAATGCTTCGCAAGTCAACGGGAGTCCCGAGGCGAGCGGGGAGGTCCGGAGGGCGAGTGGCCCTCCGGAGCCATCCGCATAAGACATAACGACCAGTTTGTGAACTGTAATGATGCGGAAAGGCAGACTAAACTTATGAGTAAGTACATGATCACGTGCGACTGGAAAGCGGAGATGAATCTCTGCACTCCAAGGTTGATATCGGACGGCATTGGGCCGGACAAGTAAACATCGCCTTTGAGTTGTTGCCGGTAACGCCCTGAAATAAAAAGTGAGTTGCGGACAAAGGATAAAATATGTATAACATGATAAAGGATAAGCAGATGCAATATAAAAATCCAGCAACTTCTCTTAACATACCCGGCATTATGCGTCAGAGTTTTACCCTTATTGAGCTGCTCATTGTAATAGCGATCATCGCTATTGTGGTAACCTCAAAAGCTGGATTTTTTTTGCAATTTTCTGCAATTTTTGCTTTCAAGGCTCTATGAGGAACGATAGATTACAATAGAAATATGGTCTACGGTATACATATTTCTTAACACTCAAGGTAGCATAACTATACCGAGATGTCAAATATTTTATGGACATCTTTCTGTTACCGTCGTACCTTTTTCTATATCTGCCGATAACTTCCAAGGACTAGTTGGTAAAAACGATACCGAAACACTTTTACCGTTCGCCTTATTTCTTCTCCTCCTTGCCTTGCTCTTCTAAAGTAGAATCTTTTGTCTGGTATCCGTTACAGTTCCTCTGTTAAAATTGATATACAGGGCATTTACCAACGTAATAGCCATCATGACGTGGAAACGAGTTCACCTGTTCGGCCAATGGCAACGTGTCAAAGACGTGTATTTTTCAAATCTGCTATGGAACTGACAGGAATAATTTCTCGACATGGGAGAGGGCACTCTTGTTCTGGAGCCTTGAGCATCTCAGTCGTGAAGGAACTCGGAAGAGGCTGGAATATTTCTTCTACTTGGATAGTTACAAGGTCAAATGGTACTCCTGCAGTTTTGAACAAAACCAGAAAAGAAGTTTCCATTTCTGGCATGAAGCTCGAAATTTGGGCGTGAAGACTCAAGGATACTTTTATTTTAATCACTTGCATTTTTTCGTATGCGGCAGTATTGTGAGAACAGTAAAACGCCCAACTTTCGGAGGATGCTTTCATGAGGCTTTATACCAAAGAGCATTTGTGGCTGGATTTCGAAGATGGCATTGTGGTTCTGGGATTGACTTCATATGCAATTTCCCAATTGGGAGAAATTACATTTCTGACACAATATATCACCAAGAGGAGGAATTTTCAAGGGCAAACGACTCAAAAGTCGTTAATTATAAAGCGTTTAACGCATTACGCAGAACACATTATAAACAATCACTACGAGAGGAAATCATGGTTGACCGTTTTTGTCAATATACTACCTCCTGCTGATTTAGGAAGCCATTAAAATACCAGCCTTTTATTTTGCATAAAGGAAACGCAGATGTAACGTCATCGCGATTACAATTCTGACTGCAAACCTGATCCGGTGGATGCTGGAGCCGGGGTGGCCTTTATCGCGGCCAATTCCAACTCCGATTTTCATCTTGAGAATGTCGGGATTTATCCATGAGTACAGGGTGGCCGCATAAAGCCGTCCGGTTCCGCAAGCCCTGAAGTAGGAGCCAAGCGGTCCGCGCCGGTCAATCCCTGCGCTCGCTGATTCCGGCTCCGTGCTCAACCGCAGAGGCCGCTCACCCCAGCATATTGTTGTTCCTGAAATCTTTGGGTGTCTGTCCGGTATATTTTTTGAACAGCCGGTAAAAAAAGAACTCGTTGTCGTATCCGACCCGGGCGCTGATCTGCTTGACGGTCAGGTCGCTGCCCAGCAGCAATGCTTTTGCCCGCTCGATGCGATGGTTGCAGATATACTGCTTGGGAGTGACCCCGAACGTGCGGTGAAAATCCGCGGAAAAATCGTTGTAGTTCATTCCGGCGATCACCGCCAGCCCGGTTACAATCAGATTCTTCTCCAGATTCCGGTCGATGTATTCGAGTACGGTGGAGTAACGTCCGATATTCATCACCTGTTCGTAGTCGTTCTTCGGCATCGCGGCCAGAAAAGGGGTCAGGAGACGACGCAGGATGATGTCGGCTCCGATCAACGCTTCCACACCGTCGTCGGTCTCCGCGCAGTGCAGCAGTTCTCTCATCAGCGCTTCCGTGTCCGGAGGCGCCTTCAATCCGATCAACCGCCGGAAGTAATTCACATTCTCCAGCCGGGCCGAACGGAAATGCAGCCAGTAATGGGTGAACTTACCGGTCGTGGAGTAGCGGAACGGATGGTCCACCGGAATCAGATACACCATTCCCGGCTCCAGCAGATAGCTGCCGTCCGCAAAAATCAACCTCACATTGCCGTCCACCACATAGTAGAAGCGGAAATACGGATCGGCCTGGAATGGATGATAGGCATCGAGATCGTCCTTCGCCGCCATTCCGCTCACCAGCACATTCAAGTCGAGATGGTTGACCAATTCCCGCTCCGGACTGTCGGCAAAGAAAAACGCGATCTCATCCTTGACCTGATGCCTCAGCTCTTTCATGGAAATCCCCCGCTGAATTTAGAAAAGTGCATATAATACCGGATACAAATGCATTGACATAATGCCAATTCTATTATATAATAAGAACAGGAAAATATCAAGGAGAGAATTTCGGTGAATTACAATAATATAAAGAATTTCAGCCGCGCCCGGTTCGGAATGTTTCTCCACTGGGGGCTCTATTCGGTTCCGGCCGGACGCTGGAAGGGCGAGCGGATGGATTACATCGGGGAGTGGATTCAATCCCGTTTCCGCATCCCCAACACCGAATACGCGGCGCTGGCGGAACAATTCAATCCGACGCGGTTCGACGCCGACGAATGGGTGAAATCCGCAAAAGCGGCGGGCATGACCTACCTCGTGTTCACCGCGAAGCATCACGACGGATTCGCCATGTACCACAGCCGGGTAAGTCCGTACAACATCGTCGATGCGACGCCGTTCGGACGGGACGTACTGCGGGAGTTGGCACATGCCTGCGAACGGTATGGGATGAAACTGGGAATCTACTACTCCCACTGCCTGGACTGGCACGAGGCCGACGGCGCGGACCCGGGACCGGACTCCCCCAAAAACTTCGGCATGTCCTGGGGCAACGATTGGGATTATCCGGATTGGTCCGGGAAAAACTTCTCCCGCTATTTCGAAAACAAGGCGCTCCCCCAGGTGGAGGAGCTGCTGACCGACTACGGTCCGGTTTTCCTGATGTGGTTCGACTGCCCGCTGGGGATCAGCGAGGCGCAGGGCAAAAAACTGCGCAAGCTGGTCAAGTCGCTCCAGCCGGATTGTCTCATCAACGGCCGGATCGGACACGGCATGGGCGATTTCGGCAGTCTCGGCGACAATCAGTCCCCCGCCGGAAAGTCACGGATTCCGCTGGAATCGGCCCATACGCTCAACCATACCTGGGGATACAAAAAAGACGACCACAACTGGAGCAACGCCGGGCACCTGATCGACGGACTGCTCTCCTGCAACGAGAAAGATGTCAATTACCTGCTGAACATCGGCCCCCGCCCCGACGGCAGACTGCCCGAGGCGTCGCTCGACATTCTCGGGGAAGTCGCGGAATGGCGGAACCGCAACGGCGTCAGGATCGAAGGGACCGGCCCCAACCCGTTTCCCCAGGCTTTTCCGTGGGGATACTGCACGTTGTCCGGCAGCACGCTCCAGTTTTTTGTGAAGGAGCATCGGAAGGAAATCGAGATTTCCGGACTACGCAACGAGGTGAAGGCGTGCAATCTGCCGTTCGAACGGAACGGGACGCTTCTTCGCATCGCACTCCCGGCCGAACGCGGCGACGACCTGCCGCTGGTCGTCAAGGTAAAAACCACCGGGAAACCCGAGATTGACCGAACGCTGACGCTTCAGGACGGCGTTCTGATCCTGTCCCCGGCAAGCGGGGAGATCGTTCACGGGAACGCTGCGGCAACCGCTTCCGGGGAAACGATACTCGGCGCGGCGGCGGAGGTGCTGACGGAAAAGCCGGAATGTTCGCTGAACGACGGCGGAGCCCTGACCCAGTGGAACCACCCCGGCGACGGAGTCAGCTGGGACATCCGGATTCCGGAAGCCGGGTCTTACGAGTTTCAGGTTGTGACCGAGAACCGTTGTCACAGCGCCCCCTGGACCGGCGGCCGCCGCGTGCGGCTGGAATTCGCCGGACAACGCCTGGAATGTGAACTCCGGGAAGATGAAAAACTCACCTCCCGCTGCTACGCCCGGGCCATCTCCAAGATCGGGACGTTGACTCTTTCCGGCTCTGCCAGCGGAATTCTTCGACTTTCCAATCTGAGCACCAACAAAACGGAGGCCGCAAACATGAATCTGACCACTGTGAGAATTCAACAACAGACCAGGAGAACAAAATGAAAAAAACAGAAAACAAAAACAACTGTTTCACGCTCATCGAACTGCTCGTGGTAATCGCGATCATCGCGATTCTGGCGGGCATGCTGCTCCCGGCATTGAGTAAGTCGCGGGAGAGGGCGAAAGCGATTACCTGCACCTCAAACATGAAGCAGGTCTTCACAGGACTTTCCATGTATGTGAACGACTACAACGGTTGGCTGCCGCGGACTAATTGGCACTGCGCGTATGCTACATCTATTGTGGGCTATCTGGGGATCTCCAGCGGTGTTGAATGGGGAGGTGCTCCGTATTACAAACAGCCGAAGACAGTTCTGCACTGCCCGGCGGCGGACACGTCGATCACCGGTTCCGTTACGTATTACGGACCGTCGTATTCCCCGACGATGAAATGGCCAGTTTCTTATGCAGGGGGAAAAGAGAACGGATGCTGGATTTACCTTGACGACTGGGATTTGACCAAGCCGTCGCAGAAACTGGACAAGATCCTAAGTGGATCGGCCATTCTGGTGGACATGAATTGGACGCTGAATGAAACAGGCTTCGCCGGTGTTCAAGTTTTTGTCGGGGATTATACCCTGTCCTCCCCGAACGCGCCCGGATTCAAGCACAATCTCGGGAGCAATTTCCTATTTACGGACGGTCATGTTGCCCTAGTTCGGTATCGCAACGGCGCGAACTGTCTCGACAACGACTACAAAATGCTTTGATACACTGAAAATCAATCCGTCATATTTGAGGTGCCCAATGGCAGTCTGCAAAAATTCTTGTTCCTTCCCAATTTTGACCTGCCAGGTCATTGCGGAAGCGGACTGCCATATCATCCACGAAAACAAGGTGTCAGAACCCACCCGAACCCTGTTCCTCGCCGATTCGCGGAGCAACTGGTTTTATTCCGATTTACGGGTACGTGTTCCCAACACTACCGTTTTCACCTCCAGGCCGTTTTTGCTTGCTCACCAAAACCGGAGCAATGCGGCTTTTTTCGACGGGCATTGTGAGAATCTTTCCAAAGACAAGATCAAAAAAAGTTTTCTCCCGATTCCCCATTCGCCTATTGACCGGGAGAGTATTCCAAAAGAAAAAAAGATAAGAAGCCCATACCGAGATTTGTCAGAAAAATAGTTTCCAGAAAGGATCAAAATGAGAGTTAAACAATTATTCTCAGGACTTGCGGCGGCAGTTGCCGTCTCGCTGTCAGCGGCCGAATGCCTCACCAGCAATTCCCTGAATTGGACCTCTTTCGCCAATCAATGCAATGGAAGTGCGGTGAAAACCGCGGACGGCGGCTACGAGATGTCAAAAGCGTCCGGCGGTGACGCCGTTTATCTCTACAACAAGGATAGTTATCCGGTCGAGCAGGGCAAAACTTACCGGGTGTCGATAAAACTCGGACAGTGCGACTCCAGACTGAAGCCGGAAGTAATGATCACTTTCCCCGGAAACCAAGACAGAAAACCCGCGTCGTATTCCGTTCTGTTCAAAAACAACGCGGCGGAGGCATATTTTACCGCGCAGCCCGGAGACAAGGGAATCCGGATTCACCTGATCGCCAAGGGGAACGGCAAAGCGAAAGTGGATTCCGTACTTGTGACCGAAGCCAAGACCCTCCCGTCCCCCCGCACCGAAGTTGCATCTGATAACGGCAACCTGTTGGATAACGATCTTCTGGACTGGACCTATCTGGCCAACAAATGCAAAGGCGTCGCGAAAAAGAATGCAAATGGAAGTTACGAAGTAACAAAGGAATCCGGGGGCGACGCCCTTTACTTTTACAATAAGAACAACTATCCGGTCAAGCCGGGTAAAACCTACCGGGTTTCCATAAAACTGGCGCGATATGACGCTACCCTGAATTCCATACTGATGATCAGCTTTCCCGACAACAAGGGCAGGAATCCAGCTTCGTATACCGCTCTGCTCAGAAACGGCGAGGCGGAGACAATTTTTACCGCCCAACCCGGAGATCAGGGAATCCGGATTCATCTGGTAGTCGACGAAGACGGAACAGCGGAAGTTGCTTCGGTTGTGCTGAAAGAGTTGGTCCCGCTCTCTTCCTCGCCGGTCGATATATCCAACGCTGTCAACATGGGGTTTAAAGACGAGATTGCCAATGACAGGAAAGGCGGCTGGACAGATCAGGGATCCGATAATGACCTTCGTATTTTCAAACCGGGGAAGAGGAGTTTTTCCGGTGTGATGTTCGATATCCTTGATGAGACAAAGAACAACGGTAAAGCCTGCATCGCTCTGGCCGGAAAAGCACAGGAGTGGTTGCCGGAGTCTGTTTCGGTTAAGGCCGATGGCGCGTGGACAAGTCTTTTTCTTTTGCATGCGCTTGCGTGGGGCGAGTCAGCCCCGGGCGGGATTACCGTTGCATATAAAGACGGCAGCAAGCAGGAGATTCCCGTTACCTCGGCGGATGTAGGAAATTGGTGGGGGCCTTGTGCCGGGACAAATTCCGTTGTCGCGTGGAGCGCGGATAACAACGCGGCGTATGTCGGGCTTTATCTCACGCAATATAAAATTCAGGACAAGCCGTTGGCTTCCATAACGCTTCACAGCAATTGCGGGCCGGTCTGGCTGATCGCAGGGCTCTCGCTGGCAAAAGGCGATTATCTTATCCCGAAAAATGTTGAAACGGTTATTTTTGAAAACAAAGAGTGGAAACGACTGGAGCTGAAACAGGATATTCAAAAGGGAAGCGTGCTGGATTTTTCCGCTCTCCAGGATGCTCCTGCCGGAAAGTACGGGCGTGTAATTGTAAACGAGAGCGGAAAATTCGCTTTTGAAACAACCCCGCAGAAGGCGGAGCGGTTTTATGGCACGAACCTGAACGGGATCATCTATATTGATAAAACATGGTGCAAGCGGATAGCGGAACGTCTTGCCATGTCCGGCTATAATTCCGTCAGAATTCATCATTATGACGGCGACCTCCTAAAAAAAGACAGAAAAGGGATTGTGTTCGACCCTGAAAAAGTTGATCTGTTTGACTATTTTATTTTCTGTCTTAAGGAGAAAGGGATTTACGTGACGATTGATCTTTATGTCAGCCGTCAGCTTGTTCCCGGTGAACTTTCCGATCTTCCCGAATTCTCCGGACTGGACGGATACAAGGGGCTTGTGTTTCTTCTTCCGTCGGCGATGGATAATTGGAAAGATTTTACCCGGCAGTTTCTCACTCATGTCAATCCGTATACGAAGCTGGCGCTCAAGGATGATCCGGTTTTGATAACGCTTTCATTGATCAATGAAGATACCATTTTTGACATGTCCCAAAACCAGCGCACGTCGGCGCTTTTCCGCAAACGTTATGATTCGTGGCTTCAGAAGAAGGGGATTTCTCCTGACAAGGCGGACAATTCCACATGGAACGAATTTCTTTCCGAACTTTACAGCAGGGGATTTCGTGAGATGAAAACGTTTGTCCGTTCCCTTGGCTGTAAAACGCCGATCACTGACCAGAATATGGCCCAGAATATCCCTTTGACTCTTTTGCGGTCGCAATACGATTATGTTGATATCCATGCATACTGGGATCATCCCCGCATGGAGGAATGGGCGCTTCCGTTTGGAATTGCGGGGAAAAGCTTTATCACGACCGGGCCCGACTGGTTGGTTACGGTTATGTCCGGCCGTATCCTGGGTAAGCCATTTGTCATTACGGAATTCGATTTCGCTTCACCGAATCCTTTCCGTGCCGAGTCCGGTCCGCTGATGGGAGCCTACGCCTCCCTGCAGGATTGGGACGCGCTTTACCGGTTTGCCTACGCGCATCACACTTCTCATATCTTAGGAAATGGTCACATTCACGTCAATGCCTGTTGGGATATCTCCGTTGATCCGGTCAAAGCGCTTTCCGACCGAATCGGAATTCTTCTTTTTCAGCGCGGAGACGTTTCGCCCGCCCGCAAGTGCATTCCTACCATTGTCTGCAATGACCTTGCCGGAAACGAGGTAAACCGACCTGATGGATGGGATATAAAACAACTGGCGTTTGTCTGTAAAATAGGCATGGCCATTGTTGACAAAAAATGCCAATTTGTGAGCCCGGACGTTTTTCCGAAAGATGCGATTGCCGTCAATTGCATTCAATCGGCGATGTCCGCACATGGGTGGGGTCGCCCTAATCTTTCCGCCGATAACGCTTCACCGTCCGGAATTTTGAAAAACTGTCTTCCGCAAAACATTGCGGAAGGGCTTGAACACGGATTATTGATCAGTACAACCAATGAATTGGAGCGGAATAGAATTGCCGGCACGTTCAAAGCGATAACCCCCCGGAGCGAAACGTTGATTGTTCCCGCAGGAACGGCGCTTTCCGGAAAACGTTTTTCTGTTGAAGGCAATACCGAATGGGCTGTTTTCTGTGCCGCATCCGTTGACGGGAAGTCATTGGCAGAAAGCCGGCGGATTCTTGTGCTGCATCTCACAAACGGTCTGTATTCAGGGACGAAGTTTGCAAATTCCCAAATGACGCGGCTGCTTGATTGGGGGCATTATCCCTGTCTTGTCCGGACCGGCAGCGCCTTGCTTACTCTCCGGGGCGCATACACGGGATATAAACTGTATGGAGTGGATCTTTCCGGAAAACGCATAAAGGAAATCCCATTAAAATGTACGGATGCGGCCCTCTCCTTCATTGCCTCAATCTCATCCGGACCCGACACGATTCTGGCATATGAACTAGTCAAGGAATAAAGTCACCTGAAATTCTGATGCGTTTTCAAGCAGCCGACACCGATCGGAAAAGGCTTCCCGCCCCGAAGAAGATATTCCGGGCGGGAAAGCAATCCAATTATTGCTGTCCGCAGAATCGGGAAAGTCTGATTCTCTGGGACTGATCGGAATTTTGATTCTCAGCATTGAGGATAAGACAGACTGAAAATGATTCAAAAATCAAGAAAACGGCTGAAATCCGCCCGAACAATAAGGATGCGAAGATTCCAGTAATCTTCTCTCAAATTCAAGAAAGAGTGAGTGTATTATGAAGATTCAGAATGGCCAGCGGCTGGTGTTTATCGGAGACTCAGTAACGGATATGGGACGTACACGCAATGGCGACGCCCCTTCGGAAGGCCTGTTCGAGCCGCTCGGCAAAGGATATCCCCATATCGTTTCGGGGCTGCTCAACGCGGTGTATCCGGAACGGCGAGTCCGCATCACCAATGTGGCTAACGGCGGCAACAACGTACGCGACCTCAAAGCCCGCTGGCAGCGCGATGTGATCGACCTTGCCCCGGACTGGCTTTCCATTCTGATCGGCTTCAACGATGTCTGGCGGCAATTCGATTCTCCACAGTTTCCCGAACAGGCCGTTCCGCCGGAAGAATACGAAAACACCCTCCGGGAGCTGGTCGTATCAACCCAGCCCCGGCTGTCCGGCGGGCTGGTCCTGATGGCCCCGTATTTCATCGAACCGAATTCTTCCGATGCCATGCGCAAACGCATGGACGAATACGGCGCGGCCTGCGCAAAAATCGCAGCGGAAACCGGTGTGCTGTTCGTCGATCTGCAGGCGGTGTTCGATAAGGTGCTGAAGCATTGCTATTCCTGTTATATTTCCTGGGACCGGGTGCATCCGAATGTCTATGGTTCGACCATCATCGCGCGCGCATTCCTGCGAGCGGTAGAATTCGACTACAATCACGAACTGTAAAAAAACAGGAGAGTTTCATATGGCGGCAAAACAAATCTATGCGATCGGGAACTCCCATCTGGACCCGATCTGGCTGTGGCCCCGCGCCTCGGGAAGAAGCAGTATGCTCAACACGGTCCGTTCGGTGGTGAAGCTGATGGAGAAGTTCCCGGACTTCAAGTTCAGTTGCTCCTCCGCGGACCTCTACCGCTGGTGCGAGGAGCGTGACCCCGGGCTTTTCCGCCGGGTCGTCGAACTGGTCCGCGAGGGGCGGTGGGAGCCGGTCGGCGGCTGGGAGGTCCAGTCCGACGCGGTGATCACCCGGCTGCCGATCCTTTTGAAGCAGGCCGAGATCGGGCAGGAATATTTCCGCACCCGGTTCGGCGCGGCGGCGTCGATCGCCTATAATGTTGACACGTTCGGCCACACCGCCATGCTGCCGGCGATCCTCCGCCAGCATGATTTCACGGCCTATGTCTACGGACGCGGGCAGGAGCATTTGCCTTCGGTCTTCCGCTGGATCGCCGCCGATGGCTCCGAAGTCGTAGCTCACCATGCCCGTGACGGTTACGGCACCCCGCAGGCAATGAGTCGGGAACAGTTCTTCGACCGCATCCGTGATCACCATGAACACGGCGACGAGTTTCAGACCTTCTTCTACGGCATCGGCGACCATGGCGGCGGCGTCTACGCCAGGCATCTGGAATGGCTGAACGAGGCGCGGCAGGAATTCCCGATCCGCTTCGCGACGCTCGCGGAGTTCTTCGCCGACCTGAAAGAGCGGAAGGTCGAACTGCCCGAATTTCGCGGCGAGATCGCACCGGCGGCGCGCGGCATTTACTCGGCTTGCCGTCCAGTGAAGGAGGCGGCGGCGCGCACCGTCCGCCATCTGCTCAAAGCCGAACGGCTCGGAGCTCCCGCCGAAACGCTGGCAAGGCCGTGGCGCGAAGCGGCGTTCGCCCATTTTCACGACATCATGCCCGGTTCCTCCATCCGCAAAGCGCTGGCGGAGGATGTGACTTCGCTGCTCGGCGCGGCGGACTTCGCCGCCACCGAATACATGGATGAGGAGCTGGCTGCGTCGGAGAGCGCGGCCGACCTCAATTTCATCACCGAAGGGGGATTTCAGGTGTGGTCTCCCCATCCGTTCCCGGTGGTTGCGCCGGTCGCGATGGATGCGTTCAGCGACCCCAACGCAGTCGGGGAGCCCTTCTCCTCGCTGATCGACCGCGACGGCAATTGTTATCCGCTGCAACTGCTGCCGGGGACCACCAGCTACGGGCCCTGTCTTTCGCCGTGGGGACGGCTGACCGCGGTGTTGTCGCTGGGCGCCTCTCAGGAACAATTCTACGCATTCAGCCGCCGCAAGGCGGAACCGCTGGAGAATCTGGGGTTTGCGAAGCAGCGCGAACTCCTCGCCAGGCTCCGCTTCCCGGTGCTGCCCGACCGCAACGGCGTGTGGGGGTTCACGATGACCCCTTACGGCGTCGCGTCGGAATACGCGGAATGCACCGGCATCCACGAGTTCGCCGATGGTCCGGTCTGCAGCATTCTCGCGGCGACCTATCGCTATCGGGAGTCGTCCGTCCATCTGGAGCTGACCGCCTATCGCGGCATCGCCGAGGTGGGGGTGCGCCTCGCGGTCAACTGGCACGAGCGTTTTACCTGTCTCAAGCTCGGGATTCAACTCGCCGCCCAGCCCGATTTCCTGCTCACCGGCAACGCCGGGGGAATCACCGAACGCTACCGCTGGAGTTGCGACTATGCGCTTCGCAATGTAAACGGAGCGTGGATGCGTACTCCTGCGGACTCGCCCGAGTACGCATTCACCGATTTCTGTCAGCTCCATTCGGGGAGCGAGGCGGTCACGGTCTATGCGCCCGACCTCTACAGCTGCAACCTCTCCGACGGAATGCTCGGCGTAACGCTTCTGCGCCCCTCGCGTTATGCGGACTTTGTGAGCTTTCCATCATTCGAACGGGAAGGGTGGATGGATCTTGGCTTCTCTTACTTTTCACTCTGGATCGACAGCGATCCGGCGGTCGTCCCGGAAATGCTGCCGCGCCGCGCGTCGGTGCGGCTGCTGACCCCCGAGGTGCGCGAGATCACCGGCCACGCGCCGTCGGAGTTTGCGAACCCTCATGCGCGCCCCCCTCTGCCCGAACTGTCCGGCGAATTGGTCGCCGAGAGCTTTTCTCAAGAAGGAACGACCGTCTGGAACCCCTCCGGAGAACCGGCGCATTGTCGCTATGCGAACGAGGAGATTGTTCTCAAGCCCCATGAGATCCGCATGATTTCATCCGGAAATATCGGCAAACCTCAGGGTAATTAGACCGAAAGCAATGAATCGCGTAATCCGATCATAGAAAGACAATTTTTCATGAAACGTTCGGAATTGAATGGCTGGATCGACGAGGCCCTGGCTTTTTCGACTCGTTCCATTTTCTTGTGCCCGCGTGGGCGCGCTGGTCCCCCGGCCAGTGGAACCGGGCCGGCGGCGTCCCCGATGAAATCCGCGATTGCCAGCTTGGGTGGGACATCACCACCTTCGGGAGCGGCGACTTCAAAAAGATGGGGCTGATCCTGCTCACCACCCGGAACGGACTGCTCGTCTCCGCCCCCGGAAAAAATTATCCGAAACCCTACGCCGAAAAGATCATGATGGTCCGCGACGGGCAGGTCACTCCGCGCCACTTCCACATGCAGAAGCAGGAGGATATCATCAACCGCGGCGGAGGCAACCTGGTGATCGAACTCTGGCCGGCCGATCCGGCAAAGAAGCGGCTTCTGGACATGGAGTTCACCGTCCCGGTGGACGCTTTCCCGCGCAAACTTCAGCCGGGGGGCAAGGTGGTGCTCTCCCCCGGAGAAAGCGTTTGCCTCAGCCCCTGCCAGCCCATCTCTTCTACGGTGACGGCGACGTGATGGTCGGCGAAGTCTCGCGGGTCAACGACGACTTCACGGACAACTGTTTCGTTGACGGCATGCCCCGCTTCGATCAGATTGAGGAGGACGAACCCGCCCGCTATCTGCTCGGCATCGACTACAGGCCGAAGATAAAATAAAGCTCCTCAACCCAAGGGTCAATACTGTTCATTTAGCAACCTGAAAGTGGGATGAAGCGCACACTTCAGTGGCGTATTGTGCCTTGAAATTGGGGGTATCGATCATTTTCAGTTGAAAACAATTTCAAAGCCGAAACAAAACGACTGAAAAATCAGTCAAAACAATTATGACGAGGAGATCACGATGATCTCTTCACCGATTCTGAAGAGGACTTTCCATTATGGCATTCACCACGGCGAATATTCCAGACCGCGCTCACAGCGAACTGAAATTCCATAAATATTACGGCGACGATTTGTCGATGCATGAAACGGCGTCTCCTGAAATGATTGCGGAATTCCAGAAAAAATATCCGAGGGATTTCTACTGTTTCGGGATTCCGCGTGAATTTCCGGTCGCGCGGTTTGATCTCCCCGCAGGAGTCATGCTCCTGGGCGCGGTCGGGGAGCTTGAAAAACTCCGGCTGACCGGGCGTCCCGGGGAGTTCCTCGCATTCCAGATCGCTGTCTGGTCCCCCGGACAGGCGCTGGGGAACCTGCATCTGGAGTGCGGAAGTTTTCCGCTCCCCGTGCGGGTGTTTCTCCAGGAAAATGAGCAGAAGATCAACCTTTCGGCGGGACGGATTCAGGTATTCTGGTGTATGATCGACCTTCCGGACACAGCAAGGACGTTTCACGGAAATTTTACAGTGACAGCCGACGGTTTTTCAACTGTCGCGATTCCCTGTGCGCTGACCGTCGCCGGGGAAAGGCTGACCGACGGCGGCGAATCCGATGATTCCCGTCTGGCGCGGCTCCGCTGGCTGGATTCGGAAATCGGGATTTCCCATGAGGTTCCCGAACCTTACCTGCCGCTCCGCAGAAAAGGATTAAAACTTTTCATGTTCGGACGCACGCTGACGCTCTCGCCGGAGGGACTTCCCGAGTCTGCGGAAAGCTTTTTCTGCGGCAGCAATGACCGCCTCGGCACAGTCGGCAAGTCCTTGCTTTCCAGGCCGTTTGCATTTGTTCCTGACGGCGGATTTCCCGCGGTAGCCTCCGGCAGCTTCTGCCGTTTCACGGTTGAAGCGCCCGACCGGATCGAATGGCGTTCCGGATGCCGCTTCGCGGGGTGCGGGGCGGAACTGTCGGTCTCTGGATTTCTTGAATATGATGGATTTGCATCTTTCGACTGTTCAATCAGATTCTCAAAGGAGTGTTCCCTGAACGATCTGCGGCTGGAATTTTCGGCGTCGGGCTGCGAATTCATCGGCCTGAACCGTCACGGAGGACCGGCGCCGGACAAACTCCGCTGGCTTTGGGACACCCGCCGCAACCAGGACGGCTTCTGGCTGGGAGACCTCAACGGAGGAATCCGTCTGCGGCTTCGGGACCGGTCGAGCCGGATTCCGCTGACGAACTGTTATTATCATTTTTCGCCGATCACGCCGCCCCCCGCGTGGGATAACGGTGGCAAGGGCGGAATTGCGCTGACGAAATGTGGCGGCATCAGCGAAATCACAGCTTTTTCCGGAGCGCGGAAGGTTACCGCAGGGACGATGCTGGATTACGGATTTGAACTTCAGCTCACTCCGTTCAAGCCAGCGGATCCGGTCCGGCACCTGAAGCAGCGCTTCTTCCATCCCTACATGCACGATCTTGAGCTGCCTCTGGAAAAGATGTTCACGCCGGAATTCTTCTCCAGGCTCCGTGCCGAAGGAGTTGAAGTCATCAATCTTCACCATGCGCTGAAAGAGAATCCGTTCATCAATCTGCCGTATACCGCCGCTTCACTCCCATACCTGCAGCAATTCGTGGAACAGGCCCACCGTGAAGAACTGAAGGTCTGCTTGTACTATACCATCCGGGAACTGTCAGTGCATGCGCCGGAATTCTGGGCCTTTGCCGCCATGCGCGGCGAGATTCTGTTCCCCGGTCCGGGCAACGAGGCGCGCCCCGAGACCGCGCCGATGGGAGCGCACCCCTATCTGCAGACAAACTGCCGGTTCGGATATCTTTCCGCATGGGCGGAAGCCGTCAAGGAAGGACCGCATGCCGGGGAACTTGATCTTGCAGTCGAAACCGCACCGGGAAGACGTTTTGAAAATTATTATCTGGAAGGACTCCGTTATCTGCTGGAACGCTGTCCGATTGACGGGCTTTACCTCGACGACATCTCGCTTTCGCGGGAAGGCTTCCGCCGTCTTGGAACGATTTTCCGGAGCATCCGCAAATGCGAACCGATTCTGAATCTCCATTCCTGGAATTCCTACAATCCGCGCTTCCCGAATTACGGCAACGCCTCGCCGGTCCTGCGCGATCTGCATTTTTATCCGTTCCTGAGTTCGCTCTGGATCGGAGAAGCGTTCGACTATGAGGGGACCTCTCCTGATTACTACCTGACGGAAATTTCAGGGCTGCCGTTCGGTCTGATGAGTGAAATGCTCGATCGGGGCGGAAATCCGTGGCGCGGGATGCTTTTCGCCATGACGGGGCGTCTCGGCTGGCTTGCCGACCCGCGGCCGCTCTGGAAACTGTTTGACAGCTTTGACCTGGCGCACAGCCGCATGATCACCTTTTGCGATGCGGCCCCCGCGGTACGCTGTTCCGCGCCTGCGGTGAAAGCAACCCTGTTCCTGCATCCCGGCGGCCGGGCGCTTCTGGCAGCCGCCTCATGGAGCCCACACACGGAAAAAGTGCGTTTCCGGTTCGATGTCGCACAGTTGCCGGAGAACCTGCGAAAATTCAGCACGCTCAATGCCATGGGAATCAATGGAATGCAGACCGCAGAACGTTTTGATGCAGACGCGGAGATCCCCGTCGAACCTGGACGCGGGATACTGCTTTTATTGGAGGAATAAAATGAAAAGTAAGGACATCTGACCGGTCTACGGCCTGACTGATGTCCATTATCTGGCATCAAAGGCATCTGACCTGCCGTAATATTTTGCGGCAAATCAGATGCCCTGATTATAAATTCAAGTTTTCCTGTTTTTTTGAACTGCTCCCGCGAATCGAGAGAAGTTCCTGAATTTATTGTGCCGACCTTGATTGAAAAAAACACGAATTTTT
>NZ_QEKH01000022.1 GCF_003096415.1 Victivallis vadensis
GGAGGACTACTGGCAAAAACGTATGCAAATTATCGGCAACGTCGTTATCGGCGTTGGAAACTACAAGTGTGTTTCACAAAATTTGGGACAATAACAACATTTGCCCTCTTGACATCGGGTGAAAAGTTTGGTATAATAGTTATAGGAGAACCGAATAACCTGTTGTTTGAGCTTCCTGCTGCTGAAAAGAGAATGAAAACAGGGTATGGCGTTCCGGCTGGAAGAAGTTATAGGAGAACTGAAATGAATATCGTGGAGACTCCGTCCAAAAAGGATCAGGTGCGCAACTACCTGATCCAGGAGCTGAACAGCGGAAAATATCCGCCCGGCTCGATGTTTCTGTCGGAGAATATGCTGTTCCGTGAGCTCGGCATCTGCAAGAATACGGTGCGCGAAGCACTCTCCTCGCTGGTCAGCGAAGGATTGCTCGAACGGGTGCGCGGCAAGGGCACGTTCGTGCTGGAACCGCGCCCGCATATCGTGGAAAGCACCTCGGCCGGAGTGGTTCATTTCATCTGCGCCAACCCCTGGAGGACCGGGGAAAGCGATCCTTTCATCAGCGGGCTTGTGCAGGGGCTGCATGCGGCGCTCGACCCGTTCCGCTGGCGGATCTGCCTCGATTTCGCGGACTTCACGGAACATTCGCACGAAGATATGAAGACGATCATCAGTACGATTCATCCCGGCGAGTGCGCCGTGTTGGCGGGCTTCAATTTTTCCGCGGAGCTGACCGGAATGCTGCGCGAGGCGAATATCCGTTTCCTGACCGTCGGGCAGGCGGAGGATGAGTCGGTTCCCTGTGTGGATACCGACTATGTTTCGGGAACCTACGATGCCGTCTGCGACCTGATCGGGCGCGGCCATACCCGGATCGCGCTGGTCGACCGCCGCGGCCCGCACTTCCCCTCCTGCGAGAAGCGGCGGCGGGGGTATATCAAAGCACTCGGCGAACACGGCATTATCCCTGACGCCCGGCTGATGGCGCAGTATTCAAACCTGACGCCCGCCGAGGGGGAAAAAGTGTGGAAGGAGCTTGAGGAGTATGCGACGGGCTTTACCGCGGTGCTGATTTACGGCGACGTGCCGGTTCTCGGCTTCGTGAAGAGCGCGCTGGCGGCGGGCCGGAAAATACCGGAGGGGTTGTCGGTCGTGGCATTCTGCGATCCGCCGCTGCTGGTCGCGGATCACGTGATCACCCGGATCGTCCCGTCGCTGATCGAGCTCGGCAAGGCCGCCGGAAATCTGATCCGCGAACCGAATGGAACTTTCCCGCGTACCATTGCCTGCCGCCGGCTCGAAGGCAATACGGTTGCCGGGATCGGAGAATAGGAACAGGATGTTACAGCGAAAGGAGCAAAATGAAACATCGTTTTACATTGATCGAATTGTTGATTGTTATTGCGATAATAGCAATTCTCGCTTCCATGCTTCTGCCGGTGCTGGGACAGGCGCGCGAAGCCGCCCGAAAAACCGCCTGCGGCGCGAACCAGAAGCAGGTCGGGCTCGCGCTTCAGCATTACCAGGGGGATTTTGACGCTTATATCCCGGCTTACTGGACATCCGGGTACCAGCCGTCGGAGTGGTGGTTCTGGCAGATGTCGATGTTGAACTATATCCCGGAATTGCAGGAGGGAAAGCCCGGCATCATGACCTGCGCGACCAACGCGATGTCCGCTCCCCGGCCGGAACTGCTGGTCACCACCTATTGCCGCGTCGGCAACGGCTGGTACTGGTGGCCGGGAGAGTGGCGCAGCACGGACGGCTTCTGTAAAATCAGCCGCCTGCCGCATCCTTCGCGCCAGATCCTGCTGATGGAGGGCTCTTTTCTGGAAGGCGGCACCGGCGCCCCCCGCGACGGCGCGTCGATCAATTCATGGGGATTGAAGCACTCCGGCCAGGGGGCGTTCGCGCACAAGGGGACGATGAATTGTCTGTACGCCGACGGTCATGTCGCTTCCCACAGCTTCGGTGAATTCGACGAATATGATGAACGGATGAACCATCCGGACTCCCATTGAGCAACCTGTAACGCTGTGAGGTTCTGATGAAATTTCTGTTGTTGTTCTGCTTTTTGTGTTCGCTGGCGGCGGGCGGGGTTGACTTCCTGCGGCTGAAGCCGGATTTTTCCCGCTCCGACTGGCGCGAACTGCTGATTCCATCCGGGGCGGGTGAGCCGTCGGTCCGGGGTAACGCACTGGAACTGCCCCCCGGCAGCCTGCTGGCCACACAGCGTTTTCCGCTGGTGAAGGGGGAGATCAAAATCAAGGCCGGGGTTTCCGGGGCCGTGAAGCTGAAACTGGCGTTCTACCGCGCCGGCAGCAGGCTCGGAGAGCTGCCGGTGGCGGCCGTGGCCTCCGTTCCGGCCTCCCGCGCTCCGGCGAACAGTGAGGAGTTCCGGCTGGAAGTCGCCGCGCCCGGCCCCGGGAACGGGCGGCTTTCCGCACTGGAATTGCGGCTGGCGGTCGATGGCGCGCCGCTGACCGGCGACCCGTTTTTCCGGAACGCGCTCGGCCGCGATCACTGGCTGATCCGCGGAAACGGCCGGGACTGGGACAATCTGAGCTACGGAGGCCCGGACAGCGGAGTCCGGATCGAATCCGCCGCCGGTCCGGCCGGAGGCAACATCCTGGCGGTTACCGATACCGGGACGGTAAATTCGGCGACTTTTCCGTATGCGGGCGAGAGGCTCCTGATCGGCGCGTGGCTGAAGCAGGAGAACCTGCGAAGGGATGCGAATGCTCCCGCCTGGGCTTATGCGACGGTTCAGGCGGTGCTGTTCGACCGCACCGGCAGGGAGATCGGCCACTGCGATCTGACGCCGCTGGCGCCGGGCGATACGCCGTGGAAATTTTACTGGCTCGAAGTGGAGCCGGGCAGCTGGTCGCGGCAGGTCGACAGCTTCGGGCTTTACATCCGGGTGTTCGACGGGGCGCACGGCACGCTGAAAACCGGCATGGCGGTCGCGATCCGGCAGGAAGATGGGAGTAAAAGCCGCCGCTCCTACAACGCCGCGCAGGGGACGGTCCGAATCGACGCGGCCCGGCCGGGAAAGCTCTTCACGCCCTTATGGCAGGCGGCGGATATGTCCTATGCGGTCGACACCTATCACCCGTCGATGCGTTACGCGCTGGCGGAGCTTCGCCGGGCCGGAGTGCGCCAGTTGCGGCTGCGGGAGTTCATGCAGGGGCTGCGCATTGTGAAAAATCTCGCGCCGGACGGCAGCTTTGAACTGGATTTCACCAATGCGGACCGGGCGCTCGACTATGTGGTCCGGGAACTGGGATTTGACCTGACCGTGACCGTCGAAAGTTCGCCGAACCAGCTTTCCGTGAAACCGGATCCCGGCGATCCCTATGCGAACTCCCATCCTCCCCGGGACAATCGGGTGTGGGGCAATATCGTGAAGGCCGCGGTCAACCACTGGATCGACCGGTACGGCCGCGATGCCGTGGCGCGCTGGAGTTTCGAGTGCTGGAACGAACCGAATTCCTCCGCTTTCTTCAAGGGGACGGATGCGCAGTTCACCGACCTGTTCCAAGCCTATCTGGAGGCGCTGACCGAAGTGGAGGCCGAGAGGAACATTCAACTGAACATCGGCACGATGAGCGCGTTTGAGGCGACGTCATGGTTCTTCAATCTCTTTGAAAGGGCACGCTCGACGGGAAAGCTGGACCGGATCGATTTCATCTCCTTCCACCTCTACGCCGGCTTCATCGGCTCGCTGGAGAGCTTTACGCGGAACATCGCCCGGATGCGCCGGATCGCGGCCGAGTTTCCGCCGATGGACAAGCGGCCTCTGTACCTGACCGAATACAACGCCAATACGATGAACGATGTGAAGCTCGACACGGGGGCCAATGCGGCATTCGCGGTCAAGGTCGCGCGCCTCTTTCTGGACGGCGGCATCGAACGGGCATATTTCTTCTGTGTGTGCGATCACCTTTATCTGTACAGCGGGCGGCACTTCGAGGGTGGACTCGGCCTTTTCACCGCCAGTGGAATTCCGAAGCCGGCTTTCAACGCGGTGGCGTTGCTGAACCGCCTTACCGGAAACAGGCGGTTGCCGGTGAGTTCCTCCAACGATCCGTTCGACGCGGTCGCCGGAGTCGATGAAAACGGCGCGGTCCGGGTGCTGCTGACCACCTTCGATGAGCTGCAGCCTGAAGCGGCTGCTGCGGCCAGGGTCCGGTTGGAACTCGACTGGACCGGACGTTCCCGGAATATCGCTCCACTGCTGATCCGTGTTGACAGCGCCCATGCGAACTCTCACGCGGCTTACCAGAAGGCCGGTTCTCCGACGATTGCGGCGCATCCTGATGTGACGCCGTTCCGCCGGGCGAACGAGATGAAACCGGAACCGGTAAAGAAGTTCCGCTTCGCCGGGAACAAGCTGCTGATCGATCTGGAGCCGGAACTGAACTCCGTGACTTGCGTGGAAATCGCTCCTCCGGAAAGCCGATGACAAAGATTATTAATGCCATGTGCAAGTTTCTTGAACATGGCATTTATTACTATTGAGTCTGCCGGTAGTACTTGCCCATACCATTTCCTTTCTTCCTCTCCTCCTTTACCCGGAATAAAATCGGTGTTTTTAGCCTGCCGGTTTTGCTAAATACGGAAAAGAGTGGTATTGTATAGAAACCCGGTATAAGGAATTTTATGAAATCATTCACTCTGTTTTTTTCGTTCGCTGCACTGGCTGCGGCGCTGCTCTTCGGTTGCGCGCCTTCGCCGGTCGGTTCGTACCAGTCGGCGGCGACGTATGACCGGGTGCTTTTCAGCGACACGGCGAAGGAGGCATTCCGCTTTCAGGGGCCGGAGCGCAATCCGGTGGTGGTGATTCACGGTTTCCTCGGGGCGAAACTGGGAAATGCGAAAAGCTGTGAGATGGTGTGGGGAAAGTTTTCCGCGCGTCCCCCGGCGGCGGCTGAATTGCAGCAGCTCGCACACCCGATGATTCTGGGCCGCCCGCTGCGGGAGATTCCGACGGCTCTGGTACCGCTTTCGATTCTGGATGAGGCGGATGTGGAGGTCGGGATGTTCAATTTCACTTTTCCCGGCTACCGGACCGCGATCGACCAGCTCGTGAAAGCCGGCTATGTCGACGCGAATAAACCGCTGCCGAAAGACCGGAAGTACGCGGATCTGTTCAGTTTCGCCTATGACTGGCGCCGCGACCTGCCGGAAACGGCGGAGCGTCTGCACCGGTTCCTGTTGAAGAAACGGGAGGAATTGCAGAAGATTTATGAGCGTGAATACGGACTGAAGGATTACGATGTCCAGTTCGATATCGTCGCTCACAGCATGGGCGGGCTGGTGGCGCGTTACTACCTGATGTACGGCGACCGGGACCTGCCGGAAGACCCGGCGAAGGTGCCGGTTCCGGATTGGAGCGGCGCGAAACTGGTGGACAAGGTGATCGTGGCGGGGACGCCGAACGACGGCTATCTCGACACGCTGACCGAAATGGTCGAGGGGCTGAAAATGGTGGCCGGCGCGCCGGTCTATCCCTCGGGAATCATCTCGACGTTTCCCTCCTATTACCAGATGCTGCCGGGTGCCGGGGGGGGCGAGGCGGTGGTGAAGGGCGATGATTCCGGCAAGACGCTGGACCTTTTCGATTACGGAGTCTGGGTGATGTTCCGCTGGGGACTGGCGAATCCGGCGGCGGATGCGCAGCTGAAGCTGCTGCTGCCCGGCTTCTACACGGCCGCGGAGCGGCGGGTGGTCGCGCTGGATCATCTGAAGAAATGCCTGGCCCGCGCCCGGCAGTTCCGGGCGGCGCTGGCGGTGCCTTCGCGTCCGCCGGACGATGTGATGCTTTTCCTGTTCGCCGGGGATGCGGTGGAGACCGCCTACCGGGTTGAAGTTGATCCGCGTTCCGGTAAATTGACCCCGGCCGGATTCAGCGCCGGGGACGGCAAGGTGCTGGCGACCAGCGCCCGGTTCGACCGGACGCGCCGGGGAGCGGGGCTGCCGTTTTCCCAGTCGCCGATCTACTGGCAGGGGGTTGACCATGTCGCGGCGGCGCACATGGGGCTTTTTTCAAGCAATGACTTCTGGCGCAATGTGCGGTACTACCTGCTGCAGTTCCCGACGGTTGCGCAGCGGGAGCGGTATCAACTCAACCGATAGGTTTTTCATGGATAAGATTTTTATTTGCGACCTGCGGATCAATCCGATCATCGGGCTTTATCCGGGGGAACGGATTCACCGGCAGGGGCTGCTGGTCAACGTGGAGATCGGGCTTGACCTGCAGATGGCTTCCCGGAGCGATGACCTTTCTCACACTGTCAATTACGCCGAGATCGAGGAACGGATCGTCGTGCTGGCCGATGCGTCGGAATTTCTGCTGATCGAGCGGCTGGCCGGAGCGATCGGCGCGCTGGTGTTGGAATATACCCGGGTTCAGACGGTGAAAGTCAGGATCGAGAAACCCCGCGCCGCCCGCCATGCCCGCGCCATCGCCGTGGAATTGAATTTTACCCGCTAACTTGAGGAAGAAGAATATGGAGCAGGATGTGAAAACGGAATGGATGGAAATTTCCCCTGAAGAGTTCCGGTGTGACGCCTTTCAGGTCTGGGGTGACAACTGGTTGGCGCTTGCCGCTGGCGATTTTGAAGAGAAGCGTTTCAACGCGATGACCGTCGGCTGGGGCTTTTTCGGCACGATGTGGGCGGCTCCGGCGGTGATGGTGGTGGTGCGCCCGCAGCGGTATACGCTGGAGTTTCTGGATGAGTATTCGAGCTTCACCCTGAGCGCGTTCGCGCCGGAGCACCGCGAAAAGCTCGCTTTCATCGGCAAACACTCCGGGCGCGGGATGCCGGACAAGCTGGCGCAGGCGGGGCTGACCCCGTGCGCCGCGAAGCAGGTTGCCGCCCCCGCGTTCCGCGAGGCGGAACTGGTGCTGGAGTGCCGCAAAACTTACCGGGGCCAGTTCACCGGCAAGGAGTTTCTGGAAAAGTCGCTGGTCAGCCGGATGTACCCGGAACGGGATTTCCACGTGTTCCTGCTGGGCGAAGTGGTCCGGATCGCGGGTGTTTCCAAATACGTGAAACCGTGAGGAAAGGGGGCGCGGAACCATGCAGGACAACCTGACTCCGATGATGCGCCAGTACCGCGAGGCGAAGGATTCGATTCCGCCCGATGCGGTGCTGCTGTTCCGGATGGGCGACTTTTACGAGGAATTTTTTGAGGACGCCGAGGTCGTGAGTTCGACGCTGGAGCTGACGCTGACCAAGCGGCAGGGGGTGCCGATGTGCGGCTTTCCGCACCATGCGCTGGATACCTATTTGCCCCGGCTGGTTGCCGCCGGCGTGAAGGTCGCGGTCGCCGAGCAGATGGAAGACCCCAAATTCGCGCAGGGCATCGTGAAACGGCAGGTCACCCGGGTGATCACGCCGGGAACCATCATGGACAACGCGCTGCTGAATCCCTCCTGCAACAACTTTCTGGTGTCGCTGGCGGCGGCGAAGGAGAAGCGCGCGCTGGCCTGCCTCGACATCAGCACCGGCGAGTTCCGCGTGACCGAGATTTCCGACGGCCATAAGCTCTGCACCGAATTGAACCGGCTCGGCGCGCGCGAGTGTGTGATTTCGCACCGGCTGGCCGCCGAGCTGCGCGAAACCGACGGTTTCCCGGAGACCCGCAACAAAATTCTGTGGACGGAGCTGGACAACGACGACTTCGATTTCTCCCGCGCCGAGGAGTTTCTGAAAGAACACTTCAAAGTCGCGACGCTGGACGGCTTCGGCTGCCGGAACCTGCCGCTGGCGGTCTCCGCTGCCGGAGCCGTGCTGCGCTACGCGACGGAAAACCTGCGGCAGGACGCGAAGCATATCCTGAAACTTGAGGTGTATTCGGTCGATCATTCTCTTGAACTCGATTCGATTTCACAGCGCAACCTTGAGCTGGTCGAAACCATGTTCGGCGGCGGCAAGTCCGGTTCACTGCTCGGCGTGCTGGACCATACCGTGACCCCGATGGGGGGGCGCCGGCTGCGCAACTGGGTGCTGCGTCCGCTGTGCGAGCACGACGCGATCGTGGCCCGGCTCGATGCGGTCGAACAGCTGAAGCTCGATCCGCTGACGCTGGCCGAACTGCGCGAAACCATCGGCGTGGTCCGCGATCTGGAGCGGATCGTCGGGCGGCTGAACATCGGCAGCGCGAATCCGCGCGACTTCCAGACGCTGGCGGTGTCGCTCGGCGTGCTGCCGGGGGTGAAAACGCTGCTGGAGGTGTTCGATGCGCCGCTGCTGGAGCAGTTGAACAACCGGCTGGAGCTTTTCCCGGAGCTGTCGGAGAAGATCAGCCAGGCGATCGCGGATGAGCCGCCCGCATTGCTCTCCGACGGCGGCGTGATCCGCCCCGGTTATTCGCAGCAGCTTGACGAACTTCGTGCCGCCGCGACCGACGGCAAGGGATGGCTCTCCCAGATCCAGCAGCGCGAACAGGAACGCACCGGCATCAAGTCGTTGAAGGTGAAGTTCAATTCGGTATTCGGCTACTATATCGAGGTCAGCAAAGCCAATCTCGCCTCCGTGCCGGAGGATTACATCCGCAAGCAGACCCTCGTGAACGCCGAGCGGTTCATCACCCCGGAACTGAAAGAGCTGGAAAGCAAAATCCTCGGCTCCGAGGAAAAGGCCCGCGCGCTCGAATACCAGCTTTTTCAGGAACTGCGCGAATTCGCGCTCGGTTTCACGGGCGGCATCCAGAACGCCGCCAACGCGCTCGCCGACGTCGACGCATTGCTGAGCCTGGCCGAATGCGCCCGGCTTCACCACTACAACCGGCCCGGCATTTTCGAGGACGACCGGCTGATCATCAAGGGCGGGCGGCACCCGGTGCTCGACGCCGCGATGACCGGCAGCGAGAAATTCGTGCCGAACGACTGTCTGCTCGACGGCGACCGCAACCGCATGATGCTGATCACCGGCCCGAACATGGCCGGTAAATCCACCTATATCCGGCAGACCGCACTGCTGGTGGTGATGGCGCAGATGGGTTCGTTCATTCCGGCGGATTCCGCCGAAGTCGGCCTCGTCGACCGCATCTTCACGCGCGTCGGCGCGGCGGATGACCTCGCGCGCGGCCAGAGTACCTTTATGGTCGAGATGGTCGAAACCGCCAATATCCTGAACCACGTGACTCCGAAAAGTCTGGTGATCCTCGATGAAATCGGACGCGGCACCAGCACTTTCGACGGACTTTCGATCGCATGGGCGGTGGCGGAATTTCTGCACGACGATCCGGGCTGCCGCTGCCGTACCCAGTTCGCGACCCACTACCACGAGCTGACCGAACTCGCCCAGACCCGGCGTGGCGTGAACAACTACAACGTCGCGGTCAAAGAGTACGGCGACCAGATCATCTTCCTGCGCCAGATCATTCCCGGCGCGACCGACCGCAGCTACGGTATTCACGTCGCGAAGCTCGCGGGCATTCCGACGCCGGTGATCGAACGGGCCAACGTGATCCTCGAACTGCTGGAAAAAGCCGCCGACGCTCCGCGTGACGCGATCGCTTCGCTGCCGCGCAACACGGTGAAGGCCCGCCGCAAAAAAGGCAGAGAGGATGAATCCGACGATATGATCCAGCTCCGGCTGCTGTAATCGGCGAGGGGGATGCCTCCGGCGGCCGGGGGCGCTTCGCCCCCCGGTCCCCCCGACCGGCAAGGTGCCGGCGCCGGGTACGGTTTCGAGTTTTTTGCTGCGCAAAAATCTCAAAACCGGGGTATTACGAATGGGTTGGAATCGTCTATGGGCGATATACGCCACCGGGTGCAGTCCGGGCGGGGCTGAACGGTCGGCTTCGGTAATCAGGTGAAGCGCCTTGCCGCCGCGAATGCGGCGTGGTTTTCCCGGCAGACGCCGGTATTGATATTGAGAGAAAGAAAAGCGGATACGGAAATGTACGAGGATACCGGATTTGTGATGGTGGCGGGCGGTTCGGCGCGCCGGTTCGGCGGCGGCAACAAGCTGCTGCTGGAGGCGGGCGGCCTGCCGGTGTTCCTGCACGGAGTGCGGGAGTTCGCCGGAGCGATGCCGGGTCGTTTTGTGATTGTGACGCCGGCGGATCAGGGAGAGCTCTTCCGTTCGCTGGCGGAGAAATACTGCCCGGAAGCCCGGATTTTGTGGACGACCGGCGGAGCCGTCCGCAGCGATTCGGTGCGGGCCGGGCTGGCGATGCTGCCGGATGGGGTGAAGTTCGTGGCGATTCACGACGCCGCCCGCCCGCTGGCGACCCGGGAACTGCTGGCGAAGGTATTGGAGCGGGCGCGGGAGATCGGCGGCGCGATTCCGGGAAAGCCGGTCACCGACACCCTGAAACGGACCGATGGAGAGGGTGTGATTTCCGAAACGGTGGACCGCGCCGACCTGTGGCGGGTGGAAACTCCGCAGGTGTTCGACGCGGCGAAGCTGAAGCAGGCCTATGAAGCGGCGGCCGGGCGGGAGTTCACCGACGACGCCGGGGTGATGGCGGCGGCGGGTTTCGACACGGCGGTCGTGTTCAATCCCGCCGAAAACCTGAAAATCACCTATGCCGGGGATGCGGCGATTCTCGTCCGGCTGCTGGAGGAACAGGGCCGATGAAGCTGGCGCGGGCGGCACATCTGGCGCTGGGACGGCGGGGTGAGGCCGCCGCGTGCCGGCTGCTTGAAGCCAAGGGGTTCGATATCCTGGCCCGGAACTGGCGGGTGAAGGCGGGAGAGCTGGACATCGTGGCGCGCGACGGGGCGAGCGTGGTGTTCGTCGAAGTCAAGACGCTGCACCGGAAAGGATTCTTCCGGCCTCTGGACAATCTTTCCGCTCATCAGAAAAAGCGGAATTTCCATGCGGCGCAGTTGTATTTGCGCATGATCGGCGGTACGGGATTGCCAGTGCGCTTCGATCTCGTGGAGGTGGTGGCTTCGCGCTGGCGGCTCCGGGAGATCCGCCACCACCACGACTATCTGCCGCGCCTGAACTGGAAGGAAATGCCGGGATGAAGGAGCTGTTTTTCCGTTTTGCGGCCTGGTTCAATTTGTTTCCCTGCCCGCTGTGCAGGACGGGGGACGGCGGCGGGCGCAACCGGATCTGTCCGGAGTGTCGCAAAGAGTTCCGGGTGTTCGAAGAGCCGTTCTGCCCGGGCTGCGGCGGCACGCTGGACGGACTGATGGCGGTCTGCGGCAAATGCCTGGCCGAGGAGAAGCGCCCGTGGGTCGGGGCGCGGACGCTGTTCGAATACCGGGGAGCGGCCCGGCGGATGCTGCATGAGTTCAAATTCGGGGGGCGCCCGGAATTGGCGAGGCCACTGGGGGAACTGGCGGCGGAAGCATTGCAGGGGGCGAAATTCTCCCCGGAACTGGTCGTGCCGGTTCCGCTGCATCCACTGCGGCTCTATGGGCGCGGCTACAATCAGGCCGGGCTTTTCGCCGAGGTTGCGGCAAGGACACTGCATGCGAAATACTGCGATGCATTGAGCCGGGCGAAGCGGACGAGGAAGCAATCGAGCCTGAACAAGGAGGCGCGCCGCCGCAATCCGGCCGGGGCGTTCCGGGTTCGCACCCCGGAAGCAATCCGCGGGAAACGGATCCTGCTGGTGGACGATGTATTCACGACCGGGGCGACGCTGGCCGCCGCAGCGAAAACGCTGCTGGCGGCGGGTTCCGGGCCGGTGTTCATCCTGACGGCGGCCCGGACTCCGGCCTACCGCCGGTGAAAATTCCGCAAACTTGCTTCAGCCGCTTGATATTGCCGTAAGCCGGTGATATATTTTAAAACATTCTTTTCGGGCGATTAGCTCAGTTGGTTAGAGCGTTTGCTTTACACGCAAAATGTCGGGGGTTCGAGTCCCTCATCGCCCACCATCCTTCGCTCGATGAAGTCGAGCTACGGATGGCAAGCCCTCCTTTTTGCGAGCGAAAGCGAGTGAAAAGGATGAGCGCAGACAGGAGTACCCGCAGGGGAAGGATGTCCTCCATAGCGCGTAGCGCGTCGGAGGACCGGCAAGCCCTCCTTTTCGTGAGTGAAAGCGAGAAAAAGGATGAGCGCAGACAGGAGTACCCGCAGGGGAAGGATGTCCTCCATAGCGCGTAGCGCGTCGGAGGACCGGCAAGCCCTCCTTTTCGTGAGCGAAAGCGAGAAAAAGGATGAGCGCAGACAGGAGTACCCGCAGGGGAAGGATGTCCTCCATAGCGCGTAGCGCGTCGGAGGGCCGGCAAGCCATTCTTTTCTGCGAGCCAGGCGAAATTATCTCAATCCGGCAGCGGTCACGCTTTCGCAAAGCGTCACTTTCTGTTCAAGTCGTTGATAGATTCATTATAAAGCTCGAACCGGCTTTGTGAAAGTTCAAGATTCTTGCCATGAGTATGTTTATATTGGGCTACTGGTTTATTATCAATAAGTTAAGCTGGTCTTATCACCTTGGGGGATTCGCATCTTTCGGTTTCAATATAGTTTGAAGGTTCTGATTTCAAAGGGGTGAAAAGAGATGGTGGTCAGGCCTGCCTCCGGGAGAATTTCCCGGCCATCTTCCCATTCCAGCAGCGAAGTCTCCACAAGCCGGTATGACGTTCGGATGACCGCCTGCGAGTAACGGCCGCTCCGCTCGATAAGGCGCATTACCAGGCAGGAACCCTGTTGGGCCTTCTTCAGGGCACTCAACTCCACATGCTCTGATTCGATTGCAACCGGCAACTGCGGAGTTCCGCTCCGGCCGTCGAAGCGGAATGGGGGCCGATTCAGCTGTTGCGCTTCCAGGCGGACGGCCGAGGATACCGCATCTCCCGGATGCGGCAGAAAACTGTAAGTGAAGCACTGCTCTCCGCGGTCCGCTTCCCAGTCCGGGAACTTCGGGGCGCGCAGCAGGGCGAGATCAATCGTATTTCCCTGCAGTCTGCAACCGTACTTGCAGTCATTCAGCAGGGCCGCTCCGAAGTCGGGTTCAGAAAGGTCCGCGTACTTGTGAATTGCGACTTCAAAGCGTGCCCTGTCCCAGCTGGTGTTGGTGTGCGTTGGACGCCGGATGAAGCCGAAGGGAATGTCGGCGGTGCTTTCCGCCGCCTGAACCGTTACCGGGAAGGCGACGCGCAGCAGCTTTCTCGCCTCACGCCAGTCGACGGTGGTCACGAAGTCGAGACGGCGGGAAGATGTTCCGAGAATCACACGCTGAACAATGGTGGAACAACCGATTTTCAAATGAAATTCGGCTGTGTCGCGCACACTCCCGCGTGTGATGCGGCAGGGAGCTTCGGCGCGCACCTTCGCGCAGGGGCGGTTCCGGTAGGAATCGTCGATATTCCACGCTTCATAAACGGCGGGGCGGTCGACGTAAAGGGTGAAGGCGTTGCCGCAGGCACCGGAGGGGATGAATTCCCGCTGCAATTCCTTGTCGAACGCGGAAATCAGCTGGCCGCAGGAATCGAAGCGGTAACGGATGAATTGGTTTTCCAAAACGGGTGACTTCTCTTCTTCCGCCCGGAGGTGTTCTGCCCGGCCGATCCGCCGGAGTGTGACGAAACCCAGCGGCGGGACGGTGAGCGCCGCAGCGTACCGCCTGTTTCCTTCCCGCTGGACGGGTACGCGGACTCCGTCCCCGGCCAGGCCCGCTCCGTCCCAGTCCGCCGGGAGTTCGACCGAACCGCGGAATTCCGTGTTCAGGGAGTTGAAAAACGTCACGCATTCCGTGTCGGGCTTCAGGAGCCGGGCTGCGGCTTCCATCCGCAATCGCATCAGGGTGGCGCGGGCATCGGCGTACTCTTTTTCGGTATTCTCATACACGTCGCGAATGGAAGAACCGGGCAGAATATCATGAAATTGATTGAGCAGGATGATCTTCCAGACCCGGTCCAATTCTCCGGCCGGATATTGATCCGGAGGCAACGCGCTCCACAATATCTCGGTCGCGGCGATTTGCTCTTCCAGCTTCCGGTTGCTCCTCTTGGCGCGGGCCTGACTGGTCAGGGTGCCGCGATGGTTTTCCAGATAGAGTTCGCCACTCCAGGAAGGCAGCGAGTCGGCGCACCGGCTCAGACGTTCAAAGAACGCATCGGCCCGCCCGAAGCGGAACTTCGGCGTCCCCTCCAGATTTTTCAGCCGGAGCGCCCTTTCCAGATACTCCTCCTTGGGGCCGCCTCCGCCGTCTCCGATCCCGAAGAGGCTCAGGAACTCATCGGTCACCGTGTTTTCGTTGAACCGGTTTTCCGCCGGAATCAGCTCGGAAGGCCTGACGAAGGCGATATAGCTGTCTTCCGGCAGGAAATGGGTCAGAAGTTCGCTTCCGTCGATGCCGCGCCAATGGAAGGCGTGATAGGGGAAACGGTTGGTTTGGTTCCAGGACATTTTCTGGCACACGAAATTCGGGCATCCGGCGAGGCGGGCGATCTGCGGCAGAGAAGCCGGACAGCCGAATATATCCGGCAGCCACAGGTTCTTCACTTCGATTCCGAACTCATCCCGGAAGAAATTCTTGCCGTAGAGAAACTGGCGGACCAGCGATTCGCCGCCCGACAGATTGCAGTCGGCTTCAATCCACATTCCTCCGAGCAGTTCCCAGCGGCCGGAGCGCACGGACTGCCGCACTTTTTCATAAAGTGCCGGGTAGTGCTCCCGGACAAAGAGGTAGTGCAGCGGCGACGAGGCGCCGAATACGTAATCCGGATATTTTTCCAGCAGGTCGATCTGGTTGGCGAAGGTCCGGCCGCATTTGCGGACCGTCTCCCGGACCGGCCACATGAAGCCGGTATCGATATGTGCGTGTCCCAATCCGGTTACGGTCATCGAGCTCGAACACGCCGGACGCGCCAGTTCCGGAGCCAGCTCGGCCCGCGCCCTGGCCGCGTTTCCCGGCTCCTCCGCAAAGATGTCCGCAGCGCGGCTGACGGCGGCCAGGATCAGATCGCTGCGGCGGGAGCGGGCCGGCAAAACCTTCAGCAGGTCCAGCAGAATCTCCAGATCAAGCGACAATTGCCAGAGTTCGTGGTTGAAACAGCCGATCCGCATTGTCGCGGCAACGGCTCTGAACCGGCCGTAAGGGTTCTGTTCTCCCAATTCCGGGTCACTGTCGGGAAGCAGCCCGTGAACGACGTTGCCCGCGGCCTCCACCAGGAATTCGGCCTGTCGCCCGGCGGGACAATCGGGAAGACGGTAAATCTCCTTGCGGAAATCCGGGCCGAGCAGCGAGCCCGCGCTGAAGGCGAACTGCGGCACGCCGTCCCGGTCGAACAACAGGGCTTCTCCGCCCAGATTCAGGCGGAGCGCCAGTTGCCGTCCGGTCCAATCGGCCGGAATTTCCGCATGAAGGCGGAACCAGCCGGATTCCCATGCTCCCCCCCAGCTTTCCCCCTCGGAAATCGGCCGGTATTTTCCTGCCGCCGCCAGTTGAAACGGCACCGGTTCAACGGAATGAAACACCTCCGCCTTCAGCGGGATGGTTTCACCCAGCAGATGGCGCGATACGCGTTCGTGGAATTTAACGGCATACGCGTATTTGCAATCGTACTCTTTTGGCTGCATGTTCGGCAACTCCATATTATGGTTGGATTGTTCGGCGGCCGCCGGAACCGGGATGGCCCGGCGGTCAGCGCGTCAGAATGAATTCCGCATATCCGTAGAGGTTATGGCCGTCATAGAGAAGCGGATACGGCGAGGTTTTCACCGGCGGGCTGCCGGATTCTCCGTTCCAGTCGCACCGGACCAGCGCAAGGCGGACCCGGTTCCCGGGGACGGCTTCGCGTTTTTCCCAGAGTCCGGCGAGCTTGTTCCAGGGAATGGAGCAGGTCACGAAATAACCGTCCGGGGTCAGTCCCGCGGCGGCGGTGAATTCCGGTCCGCGCCGGTCGATGCCGTAATGGACGATTCCCTCTTCGGTCCGCAGGTGGTATATGGAACGTTTCCCGCCATGCGGCGTGACCAGATATTCCGCATAGAGCATCAGCGGGATATCCGGCCATAGGAAAAGCTCAATGCAATCCCCTTCCCAGAGCTGTTTGCGCGATGAAACCGGGGCGGGATCGACGCATTCGACCCGGACTTCCAGTGTTTCCGGAGTCCAGCCCAGGAACCATCGCGTTCCGCCTGCTCCCGCCGTTTGTCCCAGTGGAAACGCCCGGTCAAACTTCAAAGCGTGCGTCCACTCTCCGGCGGAAATCCGCGGCAGATTATAGCGGGGCGGCTTCAGGCGCCAGTTCAAACCGCTCCGGATGTCGCATAACAGGGCTTTCACGCTCCTTTCCGCCTCCGCCTCCGGTATGCGCGGAATATCGGTGCCGAGCCACGAACGGATCGCCCTGCCGGTTTCCCGGTCGCGGATGATTTTATCCGTTGCGAATTGGGCAGGCGTTCCCTTGCCGGTGCGGTAGGCTTCCTCCAGCAGCTTTGCCCTGCCGTCGGAGGCGCAGCCGGCTGACAGGAGAATCCCGCAGGCGGCGAGCGGTACGTATCGCTTCATCTGACTTGCCCTGTGAGTGTCGCGCCGCCTTTGATCCGGAATGTGCGGAGCTGGTAGGGCGCCAGTTCCAGCCGCAGCGGCGAGGGCAGTTTCCGTCCCGAAGCGGTATCTTCCGCCGCCGTGGCGTCGAAACGCAGTTCGGCGCAGGCGGGGCGATCGTCGGTGTTGACCGCGTAAAACCAGGTGTCCCCCTGAAAGGAGAGCGTCCGGAGCTTCACGGTTTCCGAATTCAGCGGCTGCTCGCGGAACGGCAGGGCCGGAAGAGACCGGAACGCCCGGCTGAAGGCGGCCAGGGCGGTGTCCATGCCGTAGGTGCCGATCAGGTATCCTCCTTTGGAGACATTCATGTAATCGGCGTAGCGCAACGGCAGCACATAGTGCTTCATCGCATGAAATCCGGCCGGATTCAGCGTCGAGGCGCGCCACGGTTTCTCATTGAGCCACGAAGCCTTCAGCCGGTTGGGCTTGTCACTCCAGTGGTTCTGGAACGTCGAACCGATCGCGGATTCCCAATAGCGGTCGTGCATGTGAAGCCAGGAGCGTCCGGGATTCATCATGAAATTGTAACACTCCCGGGTGTCGAAGAACTCGCGGAGCCGTTTCCGCCGCTCCGGGGACATCTTCCGGTCGGAGTAAAAACGGTGGTCGGCGGGGAAAACCGTTTGGCCCGTGATGATCCGCGTTCCGGAGAAGCAGTGCAGGTCCAACCCCATTTCCGCCAGCTGTTTTTGCGCGAAATCCCGATCGGTGTAATTCGCGTTCCCGTACAGGTTGCCTCCCTCCATCGGCAGGAGCACCAGCCGCAGGTCGGGGCGGGCCTGGCGGACCATTGAATCAACTTTCCTGTAGAACGCGGCGAGTTTCCCGCAGCGCCAGCGGATCCAGCTCTGCCGGGCATTCTTTAAAATCCATTCCGCGTACAGCTTTCCCCGCGTGGGGGCCTCGCGGTTGACGGGGACGGCGATCCCGGTATCACGGGAAAAGGCTTCCACTGCGTAATCGTTGTAACCGGCTTCGAGACTTCCGAAGGAGTGCAGCGAATGCAGCGACAGGTGCATCACGATTCCCTTGAATGAGGGATGCTTCGTTCCGGTCTCCAGAATTCGCCGCAGGTCGGCGAAAAACTCCGCCTGAACCGCCGGATGCAGGATGTTATAGTTGGGCGGCGTGCCGTGCCACCCGGTATTGGGCCGTCCGGAAGCGAGGATGGAAAACGGCGAGGAAAGCAGGCTGCCGTCACTTTGCTGTTCCGCCGGAACCGATTTTACCGGACAGGCCTTGAGGTTGTGCTGGTTGACGGTTCCCATGAACTGCAACCCGGCCCGGTCGAATTTCTCAAGGAAGCCGTCCAGGAATGTGTCCGCGTGCATCCGGGGATTGTATTCGCCGTCGATGTATCCCTGATACCAGACGAGAGGATAGGCCAGCATATTCTGGCCGCTGTATTTCATATAGGCGACCAGCTTGTCGAGCATATTCTCGAAGCCGGGCATCCGCGAGGCCGCCGTTTCGAAGGCGCTGTTGACTGCCGGGTCCTCGAAATAGAGGACCACATTCCGGGTCTGTCCGTTCACGGCGGGGGCCGGGCGGTCCGGCGATATCGGGAGCTTGCCGTCTTTCGGTTCATATATCCGGATTTCTCCGGCCGCGGCGGGGAGCCCTTCCCGGGCGGTCATGAAAATGGCGGTTACATCGTCCGACAGCGCGAAGAACACATTGCGCTGCGTCAGCATTTTGCCGGTGTTGCGGTATTCGTCGCCGCTGCAATAGCCGACGTTGAAGGTTGCAAGGTGCGAGGCGGAATTCTGGACGATCACGTCGCAGGTACGCACTGCGTCATCCGGGTAATCGAATTCCAGAAAATAGATCGCGGGAGCCTTGGGGAGGCGCAGCCGGACGGCGAAACGGTCGCCGCGTTCTTTGCCCGCTTCCAGATAGGGCTTGCCGTCGCAGCGCTTGCGCACCGTTTCGCCGATCGATGCGAAGCGGCTGTCGCCCAGATCGGGATCCGGCAGGATGCGGAGGATTTCTTGGGGGGCCTCCTGAGTTTCGGTCAGGAAAGGATTCTCCCGGCGGAATGCGAACAGGGGCTCTTCTTCGGTCATTCCCCCGGCTGTGACGCGCAACGTATAGGTTTCGCCGGCAGTGCTTTTCCGGCTGGAGGTTTCGGAGAGGTGGAGCTTTTCGCCTTGGCGGAGCCTGTCCGGGGACTCCCCTGAGGCTGCGGTTTCTCCTGCCGAATTCAGAATTTGCCACTTCACCTGGGAAAGCGGGGCGCGGGCGGTCAATTCACAATCGGCGACGAGCGGAGCGTCCGGCGAAAAGTAGCGTTTCCGCACTTCCAGATCAAACGTCAGGCGCCTGTCGCTTTCGCGCCGGATCTCTTCGGGTGATAATTCGTAAGAGAAGATTTTCACCTCGTCGATCAGCCCGTCCGCCTGCTGCCTGCCGTGATGGTTGCCGATGAAGAGACTTTTGAGCGGCACACGGTCGAACTGCGGAACCTGCGGCCGCCTGACCAGCGGCGAATGTTCGTCGCCGGGACTCGCAAGGCTCTTTGCGTTCATATAAATTTTTTGCCCGTGCTCCTCATCCCACGTCATGCACAGATGGTTCCAGTTGCGGTTCCGGATCGGGGAAAAGGAGAACACGTAACGGTCCTTTTTATCCGAGAGGTCGCCGCGCAGGAAACCGCCGTACGCCCAGAACCAGATCGCGCCGGAACCGGCCCGGGGATCGGGCTGTTCCGTCATGACCAGTTGCCGCCACTCGTCCGCCGGGCTGGCGAAATCGACCGGACAGTCCCATTCCGGCTTGAACCAGAGTGAGATGGTACCGCGCTCCGGACGCATGTTGTTTGCCAGCGCGAATTCCAGCGCGCCTCGGTTCCGGTGGTTGATCCGCAGGGCCTTGCCGAACAGTCCGTCCGCGAATTCCAGGCGTTCCGCCCGTACCGGCCGGCCGTCGCCTTTGGCGTAATCGGCCCCGGCCCCGTTGTCGAAGGTGTGGTGGAACAGGAGTTCCCGCGGCCCCCGCGAGGAGCTTTTCTGCAGGAATGCGGCCCGGGAGAGGAAAAATTCTCCGGCGTATGGAATATCGATCTGCAAGTACACTTTCCGCGCTCCCGGCGGAAACGAAACCGTCAGGCCGGCTGTCTGCGGCTCCCCGGTCAGGTCGATATCCTTTCTGAACCAGAGATGCTTGTTGTTCTGATCGTAACTTTCGAGAAAAAGGGAAGCCTTCCGCCCCTTTTCCCCTTGAAACCGCGCGGAGAACTCATAGCGGGGAGCGGGATATTCCAGCAGGGGAAGCCCGGTGAAGACAAGGCTGACCTTTTGCGCCCCCTCCCGGAACGCCTTCGAACTGTCGATGCGCAACATTTTCCGGGCGGTTCCGCTTCGAACCGCATTCGCCGGGATGCCGGCGGGAACTGTGCGGATCAGGATGCCGGAAGCGGTGTCTTTCCCCGAACCATCCGGGAACGAATGTTGAAAGATGATCTTTTCCGGAAATTCCCGCGCCGGTTCCTCCGCCGGTAAAATTCCCGTACCGGAAAACCACGCAAGCGCGACGATGACTGTAACATGCCGGAGATTCATGAGGACCCTCGTAAGGAGTTATGGTTATGGTTGCTGTTTCGGTTGCGGACAGGTGTTCCGGATATTCACTGATTGTCGTGTCCCCAGAGATCATTGCGGTTGTCGATGATGGCCTCGCGCCTGTCCCAGGTCGCGGAACCGTCCACTTTCGCCATATTGGCCCCGCCGTTGTGTCTGCCGGACAGGTTGGCCGCATGGCCGGCGAATTCCACCAGACAGGCGATTTCCCAGTTGTTGCGGCCGGTGCCGCCGCGCGCATCGACGAACATCTGAATCTGGGAGGGGCGGCGGAAGCCGGAGATCTTTCTGGGTTTCGGCGAATAGGCATTGGCGGGGCTGGTGGCGAACACATGCGACAGATTGGCGGCGAAAGAGCCGTGCTGATGCGTGCCCAGCGAATCCGCCGTCACATCAGGGCAATAGAAAGGCGTTTTCATGGTTTTCAGCAGTTCTTCGGCGGAGGAGGAAGCACCGAGCTCCACATTGAAAACCGTCCGGGCGAGGGTCGGCTGAAGAAAAGGCGCCTGATAATTGCCGTAGTAGAGCGGAGGCAGGTTTCCATCCGAAGAATCCGCATAGATCGCGACGGCCTGCCCGATCTGCTTGAGGTTTCCCAGACACCGGGTCTGTCGGGCCCGCGTCCGGGCCTTGTTCAGGGCAGGCAGCAGCATCGCCGCCAGTATCGCTATGATTGCTATTACGATAAGCAATTCTATCAATGTAAACAGACGGCGTTTGTGTGACATTTTCCACTCCTTCGCTTTGGTTCTTTTGTTCCGCTTACGACGCGACATGATTGAACGCGCCGGGACCTTCTCCTTTGGTGACAGCGATCCCCGCCGCACGCAACTCTTCGCATATTCTCCCGGAGAGCTTCTCCTTTCCGGCGCATGAGTCGCGTATGACCAGAACACGCGACAGCTCACCCGGATATTGGCACAGTTTGCCGTCGGCCCTGGCAATGGCGGCCTTCAGCGCGATCCGGGCGATCTGGGCGTAATCGGGCCGGACGCTGGAGAGGGGCGGTTCGCAGTAGACGGCTTCCGGCGTGTCGTTTGCCCCGATGATCCGGAAGTCCGCAGGCGCGCTCAAGCCCAGTTTGTGCATGGCGACCATAAAGCGCAGAGCATGAATATCGTCATAACAGATAAGCGCCAGCTCTCCTTTGAATCTCTTCAGTTCCGCCGCCGTTGCATCCATGTCGCGGGCGGAGGGGCCGGTCATGCGGATATGGCACTCCAGCGGGTTGGCGGACATGAACCGGGAGAAGCTCAACACATTGTCGCGCATATTGGGGACGCGGCAGATATCGGGGCCGAGCAGGACGAGGCGTTTTTCGCCGAGTATCTGGAAATACCGGCACACTTCATCCGTCTTTCTGCTCAAGTCCATCTGTTCCGGCGGGGGAATTGTGATGTTGCACTCCTCGAATCCCGGGAGGGCGGCAGGCAGGCAGACCGGCAGCGGCGAAATCTTCAGAAACGCGGCGAGTTCCATCAGATTTCCAGGAGGAAACCATGGAATCAGGAGAGAGTCGCATCCTTCCTGAAGAAGTTCCGCGGCCACTTTTATGATATGCGTGCCCAGATTGCTTACACAGACGAGTTTGAGCCTGACCGGCAGCTCTTCGGCCGCGTTGTTGATGGCGTTCAGGACGTTGATGGCGTACGAATCGGCTCCGGCGGGCAGCATCACGCCGATTGTGACGTTGCTGTTGCGGCTTTTCGCTTTCCGGACCCGGAGCGGATCCGCGACGAATGTGCCGCTGCCGACGTTGCTTGAAATGACATCGCGCTCGGCCAGCAGCTGCATTCCCCTGCAAATGGTCGCGCGGGTAGTTCCGAGAATGGTCATAAGCGTTCGGACACTTGGCAGGCGCTCGCCCGGCTTGAGTTGTCTTTGCTTAATGAAATCTTCGATGTAATCAGCAACTTGCTGATATTTTTCTTTCTGTGCCATACAGCGAAGGCCCTCTGTGGATACAAATAAAATTGTCCTAGTACACATTAATTATACCACAGAGAAATGAAAATGTCAAGAGGCGTTGCCGAAAAAGTGATTTTAAATGGAACATATACGGGTTCGCCAGGGGGGGCTTGCGGGTCTGTTGCACTGTTTTCAACCTTTTTGCAACTTTCCCGGAACACGAAATGGTTTTGGGATTTGAAAACAGTATATTATCATAGAGATTTATTTCAGGAGGATAGAACGATGACATCTGTATTCGACGACAAACTCGATCAGTTGTTTCAGGTTCCGCGGACCTGGGAGGCTGAGCTGCCGTGGTGTTCCGGCGCGAAGCCGGTCTGGGTGGAGAGTGTTCCCTACAGGGGCAAGACGACCCGGTTTTTCGCCTGTTACGGCCTGCCGGAAGGAGCGACGCCGGAGCGGCCGGCGCCGGGCGTGGTGCTGGTTCACGGCGGCGGGGCGACCGCCGTCGCCGACTGGGTCGCGCTGTGGAACCGGCGCGGCTATGCCGCGATCTCGATGGATACCTGCGGAGCGGCGCCGTGCTGGGCGGAAAATCCGCAGTATGCGAAGTGGCCCCGGCAGCCGCACGGCGGCCCCGCCGGCTGGGGAAGGATGGAGGAGGCCGGTCTGCCGCCGCGGGAGCAGTGGCCGTTCCATGCCGTTTCCGCCGTGATTCTGAGCCATTCGCTGCTGCGTTCGCTGCCCGGTGTGGACTCCGGCCGGATCGGTTTGACCGGGATTTCATGGGGCGGCGTGCTGACCTGCATCACGGCGGGCGTGGATGACCGTTTCCGCTTTGCGATTCCGGTGTACGGGTGCGGATTCTTCCATGAGGAGGCCTCGGCGCTCTGCTTCGAGCACCCGGATGTCACGGAAGAGTTGCGAAAGCAGTGGTTCGAGCTGTGGGACCCCGGTCACTATCTGGCGCGGGCGAAGTTGCCGATGCTGTTCTTTTCGGGAACCAATGATTTCGCGTTTCCGTTCGATGCGCTGTCCCGCTCGTTCCGGACGGTTCCGGCAAAGCTCAAGCGGCTCGGTGTGCGGGTTGCCTATCCGCACAATCATACGGAGTGCCGCACCGAGGAGACGATCTTCGACTTTGCGGATGCGGTGCTGAACAACCGTTCCATTCCCGCTGTTTCCGAAATCACGCGCGACGGAAACCGCCTTTCGGCAGCGGTCGCCTCTGAACGGCGGCTCAGGAAAGCGGAGTTCAACTTCACCCGGGCGACCGGTTACTGGGGCGACCGCTGCTGGAACACGCTGCCGGTCGAGCCGGTGGACGGGTGCATCGGCGCTGAGATCCCGCGGTGCGCAACTGCCGCCTATTTTACGGTGTTCGACCACAACGGCTGCTGCTACAGCTCGCCGATGATTGAAATCAATTGATTGAGTGCCTCCGGCGGCCGGGGGATTATCTATCGGTTTATTTGCTCTATCGGCAATACTCGCCACCGGGTGCTACCCGGTCGGGGTCAAGGGGCGAAGCGCCCTTGCCACCGGAGGTAACTTGTGCGCTATGCGCCCAGCTACCGGAGCCTGATTGAAAATCAGGCCGCGTAGCGCACAAGGTCTGCCGCCCGGTAGGGTGGACAGACCCGCCTGCCGCGAAAGCGGCATGGCTGTGACTCGCCGGTTTATTGTCTATCAGTTTATCGGCTCTATCGGCGTTACTCCGCACCGGCACGTTGCCGGTCGTGATCCAACGGCGAAACCGTTGGCCGCCGGAGATCTTCATGCGTGCAGCGGGCAAGGCCTGCAAACGGCAGGTTTTCCCCCGCTGCGATTCGCCTTGGACAACCGGAGGCGCTATTTGTCGCGGGTGCAGCGGGTGACCAGCTCGCCGTTTTCGTGATCGAATTCGGCGGTGATGATGCCGGAAGGGACGCGGATGCGGTAACGGCCGGACTTCAGGCCGCCGGGCTGCGGCTTGCATTCAAACTCTTCCCAGCCGGGCTTGGTCGGGCGCAGGCCGAAAACGCCGCGCATGATCATATTCCCCGGCGCGCTGCCCCACGGATGCACGAAGCTCATATTGGGCTTCAGCTCCGGATTCCACGCTTCGGTCGCGCAGGTCGCGCCGAGGCGGATCATCTCCAGCCAGCTGCGGTCGGAGTCGGAGGTCATCAGTTCGACGGCCTTTTCGGCGCAACCGTAACGGAAGAGGGCTTCGAGGTAGAATTGCGCGCCGTAGACGCTGCACTTCATGCCGGACTGCGCGATGAAGGCGAGCGGCCTTTCCACCTTGTCGTCATCGGCGACGCCGAAGGCCAGCGCGAACATATTCGCATGGAATCCGGCGTGGCGCGAGGCGGCGTTGTCGAGGAAAAGACCGCTCTCCGGGTCGTAAAGCCGGGTATTGAAGGCGCGTTTGACCCGGACGGCAAGCTCCTCGTATTCGCGCGCTTCGCCGGCAAGGCCGAGGGCTGCGGCGAGTTTGGACTGGTCACACAGGTCGCGGTACAGAAATGCGTTCGGAACTGCTTCGGCGGGACCGAATTCGTATTCGTCCCGGCAGGACATCGGCCAGTCCACGATCACGCGCATCGGAAATTTTTCAACCAGCCCGTCTTTGAGCAGGTGGTGGAAGGTGCACTCCGATTTGAGCCGGGGCCAGACTTCCCGCACCAGTCCGAGGTCGCCGGTGTGCATGTAATATTCGTACACCACCGGAATCATGAACATCCGCCACTCGCACGGCCAGGTGTAGTGGTTCATCTGGTAGAGGATGGTGCGGCGGGCGGTGGCGGTCTGGTGTTCGACCGCGAAATGGGTCAGCATATTGATATAGGCGTCGGCCTCGTAAGCCATGCGTTCGCGGCTCGGGCAGTCGTAGTAGATGTCAAGCGTGGTATACCGGATGGAGTTGCGGCACAGCTCCCACACTTGTTCCAGCCGGGGATCGGAGCAGGAAAAGGCGGAATCCTCCTCGCGGAACGGCAGCGTGATCGACACCGCCCGGATCGCCGCCGGATCGAGCCTGTCCGGATATCCGAGCAGCTCGGCGTAGCGGAAGGAGCGCATCCCGAAGTGGCTCAGCGTCCCGCCGTTTTCCGGGAAGCGCCACCCCTCCTGATAGCAGTTGCCGGTGCGCATCTGGAACCGCACGCCGCCGGAGGGGAGCAGCTCTTCGCCGAGCCGCAGCTCGATTTCGGCGCCGCAGGGGGAGGTCAGTTCGATTCCGCCGGCCACCGCCCGCCCGAAATCGGCCACGATGCGGCCGTCGCCGAGCTGTTCGATCCGGATCGGTGCGATGGAAACCGGCGTGTAGTGGAGCGCTTCTCCCGCTTCGAGTTCAAAGGGATCGACGGCGGTGACGGCGGCGGCCTCCCAGCCGGAGTCGTCGAAGCCAGGCCGTTCCCAGTTCTGCGGCAGGCGGGTGCCGTCGAGGTGTTCAGGCTGTTCGCCGGGGCCGAAAGTGCCGCGGGACATGCCGAGGGCGGGGTGCCACCAGCAGACCGGATTGCAGAAGTCGTTGGCGTTTTGCCGTTTCCAACCGGGACCGGTGGCGACGGTTTGCCGGGAACCGTCGGAAAACGTAAGCTCCAGGGTCAGCGCGAAGCCGTATTTTTCACCGCGCGACTGCACTGCGAGCACATTTTCACCCTGCCGGAGAAGGCCGGTCACATCGTACCGTTCCGCGACCGCGCGGCCGTCCCGGACCGGGCGGAAGGGGCCGACCGCCGCCGGGGCGCTGTTCAGGAACACCCGGTATTTCAGGAAGCTCCCGGCCAGCAGCCAGTTGTGTTCATGCTCCACCTCCATCCAGGAGGGCCACAAATAAGTATGCGGATCGGCGGCGACGGTCAGGATCGCTTCCGCAACCGTTCTGTCTATGGAAAAACTCTTGCGGCAAAAGGAGTTGCCGGCTCCTCCGATATAGTTCATCATCCGATGCTCCCCGAGGTTTGAAACTGTTTCGTATGGAGAATATATCTGTATTTTACCGAAAAACAAGGCGGTTCCGGCGGAAAACTGCTTGAAACCGCCGGAATCCGGATTATACTTTATTTGCATTTGCCTCCGGCCTTACAATGATAATTCAGAGGGACGTCTTTATGGAACTTGCCGATATGATCGCGGCTGTCGAGCCTGATTTCAACGCCGAACGCAATTTGCTCGGCTCCGTCTGGAACGGGCCGGGTTATCACAGCCGGGTTCCGAACGGAAGCTGGGTGCACCAGACCCGGCTGTCGATCTACTACGCGCTGGCGCTGCTCGACGACGGCAGGCCGGAGTATCTCGAACGCGCCGCAAAGGTGATCCGGGCGGTGCTGAAAAGTCAGGTCACCGATCCTTACGATCCTGCCTACGGCATCTGGCCGTGGCTGGACGAGGAACCGGTCGCGCAGATGGCTCCGCCCGATTGGAACTGGGCGGATTTCATCGGCTCCGGGCTGTGCCACATACTGGTCGAACACGCCGGCAAGCTCGATGCGGAGTTGAAGCGGGAGATCACCGCCGCGCTCGAACGCGCCGCATGGTCGATTTTCCGCCGCAACATCCAGCCCAATTACACCAATATCGCGCTGATGGGGGCGGCGGTGACCGGCTGCGCCGGGGAGATTCTCGACAATGCGATCCTGCGCGAATACGCGAAGAACCGGCTGGCGAAGTTTCTTGCCTACACCCGCGAAACCGGCGGGATCAACGAGTACAACAGCCCGACTTACACTTTCGTCGCGCTTTTCGAGGTCGAACGCATTCTGCAACTGGTGCGCGAGCCGGAGACGCGCAGCCATGCCGGGGAGCTGCTGCGGCTCTTCTGGAACGAACTGGCGAACCACTTCCATCCGGCGACCGGGCAGCTCGGCGGGCCGCAGTCCCGCGCCTACGGCGACTTTCTGCCGGCGGACAACGCCCGCTTCATCCGCGAGGCGACCGGAGTGGAGATTCCGATCGCCGCACCGGGAAAAGAGGGCGAGGAGTTCTGCCACTTCACCTATTCGGGAATCCGCCACCGGCCCTGCCCGCCGGATATCGCGGTGCGCTTCGCCCGACTGCCGGAGCCGGAGACGGAGGTGGCGCTGCGCTGCATCAGGCGGCAGCCGGACACCCATTCGACCTGGTGCACCACCTTCCTGAACGACGATTTTGTGGTCGGCTCGGCGAGCGTGTCGATCTTCTGGATTCAGAGCCGTCCGCTGCTCGGCTACTGGCGGGTGCCGGGAACGGCGGTCCCTGCGCAGTTCCGGTTCCGGTTCTTGCGGGACAACCGGGATTTCTCGTCGGCGCAGCTCTATTCGCGGCAGTGCCGGAACCGCATCCTGTGCGGCGTCGGCCTGCGGCGCGACCTCGGCGACCACCATCCCGGACTCGACCGGCCCGCCGACGGCGTATTCCATTTTGAACGGCTTGCCGCCTGCTTTGAATTGACCGGAAAGGGAGCGGAGGTCAGCCGCAACCCGGATGGAACTTTCACGCTGCGGCTCGGTTCAACGCAGGCGGTGATCCGTCCCGGTTCGGGTGTATTCAGCGGTATTCCGGTCCGCTGGGAGTGCAGTTCTTCTGAAAACGGGGCGCGGGTGGAGGCGGTCTTCTATGCGGGGCCGTCCCGTTCGGAGCTTTTCGATGAGAGAACCGAACTTACTCTGGCCTGCGGCGTCGAAGTGCTTCCCGCCGGCGGCGCTTCCGAAGCCGGAGCCTTCACGGAGAGCGTCGGCCCGGAAAGCGTCACGGCCGCGTGGGGCAGCCTTGCGCTGGAGTTTCCGCGCTTTGCGCAGAAGGAGTGGTGAGCGGATATCTTGCCCGGCGCGAGGTGCGGAAAGGGAAAGCCTGCCGCTTTGAAAGTGCAGGGCTTATATTTTTTATGATCTTCAAAGGCGAATCGCGGGGGAAGCCTGCCGTTTTGAAGGCAGGCGGGTCTGTCCGCCCTGTCGGGCGGCAGACCTTGTGCGCTACGCGGCCTGATTTGCAATCAGGCTCTGGCAGCTGGGCGCATAGCGCACAGGTGTCTCCGACGGGCAAGGCGCTTCGCCCTTGCAACCCGACCGGGTAGCACCCGGTGGCAAGTACTGCCGATAGAGCGGATAAACTGATAGATAATACCCTCGGTTTTGAGATTTTTGCTGCGCAAAAATCTCAAAACCGTACCCGGCACCGGCACCTTGCCGGTCGGGGGGCCCGGGGGGCGAAACGCCCCCGGCCGCCGGAGGCCGAAAGTCTACCGGGTCAGGTGGTAGACCATTACGCCGCTTTTTCGGGCGGAGGTGTCGGCGGTGAACCGGAGTTTGCCGTCGCGGTAAGCGGCAGGAACCGCTCCGGCGGCTGTGCCGTCGAGTTTCAGCGCCTCCACCCGGAAACCGGCCGGAAGCGTCAGCTCCACATCGGCTTTGCATTTTTCCAGCAGCAGCGGCAGCTGCCCCCAGCTTTCGAGCAGGTTGCGGCGCCGGTTGGCGAACTTCATTTTAGTCGCGGCCAGATTGGGCATCTGAATCAGGAGCAGGCTGCGGCTTTCGCCGAGTTTCCGGCTGTCGAGCGAAAGCAGCGCGACCGTCTGATAGCGGCTGCCGTTGGAGAGGCGCATGACCTTGCCGGTTTCGTTTCCGGCGAAGGTGAATACCTCGCACTTCGGAGCGACGACTTTCAATGTTTTCGCTTTGGCGTCGAGGGTGATTTCGCCGCCTGCGCTGGTGATGGTTCCACTTTTTTCAAGTCCCGCCAGCGCGGCGCGGGCGGCCTGCGGCAGCTTCGCCTGCCAGCCGGAAGTGAGCGGATCGACCTTCTGCACTCCGGGGAAAGTCGCTTTCGGGCCGAGGGTGCCGATCCGGCCGTACAGGCCCAGTTCGGTGAAGGCGTCCGGATAGTTGCCGTCGCTTTCTGGCGGGCCGGCCAGCGTGCGGAGCTGCTCCGGGGTACAGGTGAATGCGAAGGCGGGCGCGGCGGGCCGGATGTAGTCGCGGGTGAACAGCAGATTGATGATCCGCTCCGCCAGCTGCGCCTGCGGGTCGTTGACGATGTCGAAGCCCATCGGGATATTGAACTTCTCCATATTGAGCCGGTTGTGGGACCACGCGAAGCGGTAGAGCCCGTCCCAGTCCTGAAGGCCCGCGTAGCCGCCGATCAGCGGGGCCGCTTCCACCCGGTACGGATTCGGATTGCAGAAGTTGAACTCGGTGACCGTGTACGGCTTGCCGAAGATGCGCGTCGGCATCAGGTAGCGGGGATTCTGCGCGAGGCGCGCGATCGAGGACATGTTGGAAAACAGATAGGGCATTCCCCACTGCCGCACCGGGAAGCTCGGATGGTCCCAGTACTGGTGGTTGTCCACGAAGTCGAGCTGCTCACGGACCGGGTTCAGCGTGAATTTGCTGTGCATGTTGAGGTCGGTGATCAGCGCGGTGAGCTTCAGTTCCTGCTTCAGGAACCGCTTCTGTTCTTCGATGCACCGGATCTGGAGGTCATTCAGGAATTCGATGAAAAGCCCGCCGCGCGAGGCGCGGTTTTCCGGGGTGTCCAGCCCCTTCGCTTTCAGGAATTCGACATATTTCGCCTCGAAGAGCGGAATCAGCGGCGGGTTGCGGTTCCAGATCGACACGAGCGGATTTTCGTTGACCAGATTCAGGGAGTAGAGGGCCGGGTCCTCCGCGTAGGTCAGACCGGTGTACGGATTGCGGTGGGTCAGCAGCCGGCGTGCGAACTCCTTCCAGTTCGCCATCGCGGAGGGGCTTAACGTGACCAGGCTTTTCATTTCAAAGTCGTAGCGCCCGAAGCTATTGCCGTTGCGCTCTTCGATGTTGTCCCCGGCGCGCAGCGCGCGGCTGGCGTAGAGGTCGAGGCACAGATAGATGCCGTGTTTTTTCAGTTCCGCGAACAGGTAGTCGAATTTGTCGAGCGCCTGCGGGTCGAAGGTCAGCGAATCGGCGCTCCCGCGATCGAGCAGGTCGTTTTCAAAATGGTGGAAACGGATGGTGTTGTAGCCGAGCCGCGCGATTTTGGTCACGAAGTCGTCCGCCGTTTTTTTGTCGAGGTAGCTGGAGTTGCCCACCAGATTCGGGCCGAAGAAACGGATGCGTTTTTCCGGCGCGTCGCGAAAGGAGAAGTGCCCGTTCCCATTCACCGTGACCGGACCGTATTTCCCGGCGGGAGCGTCGAGGAAAACCGAAAAATCGAGCGGGGAGCCTTTGGCCGTCGTGCCGTCATAGTCGAGCGGCAGCCAGTCGTTGCCCGCGACGATATAGGAGGGCGGTTCGATCTGGTTCAGGTTCAGCCGGCGGTCGCCGAGGGTTGCGCCGAGAATCATCCAGACCGCGTCGCCGCCGGAAGCGGCCCGGAAGGTCAGCTTTCTCGGCGTGCCGCCGACGGGGAAGCAGGAGAGGTAAAGCCCGACGTAGGACTCCTTGTTTTCGCCGGTCCACGCCAGCGCGCCGTTCGGGAAGCTGAAGGGCTGCCACCAGTTGCCGACGTCGCGGCCCGCGAGGACCGGGAACTCCTTTTTGCCGCCGTCGGCATATTCGGCGGCGATCGTGCCGACCGGCTGTCCGGCGGCGGGAGTCCACGCGGAGGCGTGCAGCAAATACAAATATCGGAGTTCTCCGGCGGTTTTCGCACAGTTCACCGTCTTTTCCGCCGGAAACTTCTTCTGGCCGGAGGAGAGCACCAGACAGGAACGACCGTCGTTGCGGGCCGGGTCGGCGATATCGAACTCGACTCCGAGCGCGGCGAGCTTGCCCGGCTTCATCATGGAGAGATCGTTGGAAGGCCCCTGATCGGTCCAGCCGCCTTTGCCGTCGTTGAGTTTTTCATCGCGGAATCCCATATTGAAGGCCGGTTTGAGGTCTACCGCGACGGTGCGGGGCGACGCGACCCGGAGCCGCAGGTCCAGCGACGCCTCCTTGAGTGTGCCCGAAACGGGATCGGCTCCGAGACGGAACACGAAATGGTTGTTGCGCCACTTGCGGTCGTCCTGGATCAGCAGCGTGAAGTCGCCTTCGATGGTGACGGTCCGTCCGTCCAGCTCGAATTGCAGGCAGTGGACCTTGCGGCTGCCGAAGAGCTGGATGCGCTCGAACGTTGCCGGGAGTTCGATTTTCCGTCCGTCGACCAGCACGCCGGGCGCCGGGGTGTCGGCGGGCAGATTCATCACCAGTGCGAGCGTCCGGGTTTCGACCGGAGGATTGGCTTTGAACCGGGCGGAATAGGTGATCGTGTCCTCTTTCACTGCCGCGGCCGTGACGGTGAACCGGAAGCCGTTCCACGTCCCCGCGGTTTCAAATTCACCGGAGTTGTATCGCGGGAAACCGGGAGCGGCTTTGAAGCTGTCGTTTCCCAGTACCGCGGCGGACCAGTCGGGGGCGTAGCAGGTCCAGCGCAGCGCGAGTTTTCCGATCTGCAGATTGCCGTTGCCGTCCACGACCGGACCGGCCGGAAGCAGGAGCGCCGCGATCGAAAGCAGGAGAGACATCAATATTTTTTTCATCAAATCACCTCGGGTTGAATGGGTTACTGTTTATCCGGCCACAAATTCCAGTATTGATCGTAGATTTCCGAACTCTTGGGATCGGAGGGACGGTTCGGCGTTTGGGTGTCGCAGATCTCCCGCCAGTCGATTCCGGCTTTCACGTGGCCGTCGTAAAAGGCCGCGTTCAGCTTGCGGGCGTGTCGGTAGGCGGGCATCACATTGTCGACGCTCGGAAGCACTTCGCCGGTCATCAGGTAATTGGTGTTGTAATTTGCCTTGGGATATTCCGCATTCCAGTCGTTGGCATCCATCACCGCCAGTTTGCCGGAGGGATTGCGCAGGCGGTCGATTTTGGTCACACGGTGGTTGGGGGTCCGCCAGCTTGTGCCGAATTCGTTGTTGCGGCCGTAGACCACGCTCATATCGGCGAAGCCGTCCTTGTTCCGCCCGCTCTGGTTGACCAGTGTTCCGTTGGGGCACAGGAAGCTCGGCGTCACGAACTGAGGATCATCACCTTTGAATTTGAGACCGAGCATCTTCAGATAAGTTTCATTTTTGACCCAGTAGTTTTTGGAGCCGGAGGAATCCGAATAGGCGCCGTATACGCCGTAGCCGTTGTAATCGGAGGCGTAAATCTGTTCCGTCAGCCCCATCTGTTTCAGGCTTCCGGCGCATTTGGTGCTTTTCGCCTTGTCCCGCGCCTGATTCAGGGCCGGAAGCAGCATACCGGCGAGAATGGCGATGATCGCTATCACAACGAGCAGCTCAATAAGGGTAAACGGCCTTACATGGCGGTATGCGGGGGGCGTATCCGCCGCCCCCCGCGCCCCCTGCGTCCGGCAAGGTGCCGGTGCCGGGTAGGGGGCGGTGCAGTGCAAAGACGCGGTCGGTCGGTGGTGGGAAGAAGATCCGCAATAACGTGAAGTTGTCTTCCCGCTTTTTTGCGGAAAGGCAACTTCACGTTTTTGCTCCGACTTGCCGCTTGCAGAGCATTGGCGGAGGCGTGAGAGCTTGCGGGGAATAAGAGAGATGTTCAGATTGGTTGGTACGGGGAGAGACGCGGCGCTTGTCGCCGCTTTCTCTCCCCCGAACCCCTCTCTTTTCCGCAGAGCGGTATATGAAAGAAAATAGTATATTTGACAAGTTTTAATAACGAGCAGCTCAATTAAGGTGAAATTTCTGGTTTTCATCACGAATCCTCCTTCTTTTATTGGGCAATTAAGGCTTGCTGCCGGTGCATCGCATTGGAACTGCCGGTTTCCGGCCAGCAGACCCGGACCGGAAGCCACTGCTGGATCACGGAGTCGTCCCCCTCCTGAATCACGGAGATCAGCCGCTGCGTCACCCGTTGAAACAGTTCCGACGCGCTTCCGGCGACTCCGGCGGTTCCCTGCTTCGGGTCGATCGTGATGACCGCCAGCCGGATATCCTCCGGGACCCGCAGCCCCTGCCGGCGGATCGTTTCCTCCAGCGAATCGGCGAGGTCGGCGTTGCACAGGATCACTTCGGGCAGTTCCGCTCCGTTGCGGATCAGGGCGGCTGCCCGTTCGGACGGCGGCTCCTCTTCCCGGCCGAAATCCGCTTCAAACGACTCCGCTCCCGCCGCGAACAGGTGCGGCCGGAACAATCCGCCGAGCTTTTTGCGGAAGATGTTGTAGACCCTCTCGTTGAAGCCGTACTTGCCGGGCGGCCCGAAGTAGCCGATGCGGGTATAGCCGCGTTCCCGCAGCAGGTCGAGCAGGTCGCCGATCCCCTGCGCCATATTGAAATCGATGTAGTTCACCTCGGAGATGCCGTAGCAGGCGTTGGCCGATACGAACGGAATATGCCGCTTTTTCAGGATGTCGGCGATCTCGTAGGTCAGCGAGGAGAAGATGAAGACCATGCCGTCCACCGGCAGACTCGTGAGATAACCCGGATTCTGCCGCAGCTGCTCCGCCCCGATGTGAATCAGGATCGCGTGGAATCCGGCCTGCGCGGCTTCGGCGTCGATCTCGGCCGCAATCTGCGATACGGTGTAGGGCGAATAGTGGTAGCGGCTGCTGAGATAGCGCGACTCGGTCTCTTCCGCCGCCTCGTTCCGGCGGATGCAGATCACGCCGATGGTATGGTTGGGGGCGGTGTTTCCCCGCGGAATCACGAAAGCTCCCATATTCGGGACCACCGAAACATATCCCTTTTCCTCCAGCACCCGGAGCGCCTTGGAAACCGTCGCCGGATTGACGCCGAACTGCTTTCCCAGCACCCGCACCCCCGGCAGCCTGCCGGAGAGGTCGCCGCTGCGAATGCTCGTCTTCATTTTATCGACGAGTTCATGGTAAACCGGAACAAACATTTCACCTCCGTATTGTAGAGTGTTTCGCATATCGTCATATATATTTTGAATACCGTATTACATCAATGTCAATAGGGAAGTCGAAAAAAAAGTCACATTTTTTATTCCGACCGGCCTTTGGCGGCTATGGAAATTTCCCGTTTTTACAGAGAAAGGGGAGGCGGAAGAGAGTTTGACGGGATATATTGCAGGAGACTGGAAAAACACGGAATGGAGGGCATGATGTTATGAGCTTCAGGATTTTTCGGGATTTTCCGTTCGGACGGTTCGGGGTGGAGGAAAAAGAGGGAGCCGTCACTCATCTGTATCTGAATCCGGCCGGGGCGGTGCTTCCGGCGGAGGAGCGGGAGACGCCGCTGCTGGCTGAAGCGATGCGCCAGCTGGCGGAATACTTTGCCGGGGAACGCCGGGAGTTCGAGCTGCCGCTGGCGCCGGAGGGGACGCCGTTCATGCGGCGGGTCTGGGCGGAGCTGGTAAAGGTGCCTTACGGCGCGACCGCGACCTACGGGGAGATCGCGGAGCGGATCGGCAACCCGGGCGGCTCCCGCGCGGTCGGGCTGGCCAACAACCGCAACCCGATCGCGATCATCATCCCCTGTCACCGGATCATCGGCAGCAGCGGAAAACTGGTCGGCTACGCGGGCGGAGTCGAATTGAAGGAGCGCCTGCTCGCGCTGGAATCCGGCAGTCCGCTACTGTTCTGAAGGTGCGCCGTATATGGGCTTGCCGCTTCGGGAAGAAATACATCAGAAATATTGTTTTGGCCGGAAAGCAGCAGGTGCTGCCGGAAGGAATCCCCAAAAAACGTCAACAAAAAGCGCAGGGAGAGAAACATGAGTAAGAAAATCGCCTTTATCGGAGCCGGTAGCTTCGGCTTCACCCGTAAGCTGGTCCGGGACATCCTGACGTTCCCGGCCTTCCGGGATGCAACCATCGCGCTGATGGACATCGACGCCGAAAAACTCGGCTTCGTGACCACTGCGGTCAACCAGATCGTCGAAGCGGGCAACTATCCGGCCCGGGTCGTCAGCACCTTCGACCGCAAAGAGGCGCTCAAGGACGCCGACGGCGTGGTCATCACCATTCTGCAGGGCGGCTTCCAGGTGTTCCGCAGCGATGTGGAAATCCCGATGAAGTACAAGGTCGACATCAACGTCGGCGACACCCGCGGCCCCTCCGGCATCTTCCGGATGCTGCGCACCTTGCCGGTGATGCTGGACATCTGCCGCGACATCCGGGAGTGCTGTCCCGGGGCGATCGTGCTGAACTACACCAATCCGATGGCGATGCTCTGCCGCGGGATGCAGAGTGAATTTCCCGAACTGCGGATTACCGGGCTTTGCCATTCGGTGCAGGGAACCGCCGAAATGCTGGCCAGATGGATCGGCGCGCCGATGGAGGAAATCACCTACACCTGCGCCGGAATCAACCATCAGGCCTTTTACCTCGATTTCAAGTGGAACGGCAAAGACGCCTATCCGCTGATCCGGGAGGCGGTCACCACCCGCGAGGAGGTCTACAAAGAGGAGATCGTCCGCAACGAAATGTTTCTCGCATTGGACTATTACGTGACGGAGTCGAGCGGCCACAACTCCGAATACAATGCGTGGTTCCGCAAGCGGCCGGACCTGATCGAAACCTACTGCCTGCCGGGAACCGGCTGGAATCCGGGAGTGCACGCCTATATCGTCGACTGCTACCGCGAGCGCAACGACAAGTGGCAGGAGCTGACCCGCAAGGAGCTGGCCGAGCCTTTCGACCTCGCGCGGGGCAACGAATACGCAAGCTGTATCTTCAACGCGGTGTTCGGCGACTACACGCCGTTTGAATTCAACGGCAACGTCCGCAATTTCCACTACATCGACAACCTGCCCTACGGCAGTTGCGTGGAGGTCCCGGTGATCGCCGGGCGCGATACGCTCCGAACCGTCGCCATCGGCGCGCTACCGCCGCAGCTGGCGCTGCTGACCAATATCAGCGCGCGGTGCGAGGAGCTGGCGATTGAAGGTTTCTTCGCCGGTGACCCGAAGATGATTTATCAGGCGATTCTCTTTGATCCACTGACCGGTGCGGTGCTTTCGCTTGCGGAAATCCGAGACATGGTCAACGAAATGTTCGAGGCGAACAAAGAGTATCTCGGTTATTTCCATTCGCTGAAAGCATAAGGCTGGCGGCGTCAGCCGGGAATCCGGTCGCGGTAGCGGCGGATGAAGTATGCCGGAGCACAGCTCCAGGCATGGCAGGCGCTGTTGAGCCGGACATCCCCATAGGGGGTGCGGTACGGATTGTCAGGATCGAACACCTCTTGAAAGGTGTCGGCTCCGCAATCCGCCATCTTGCCCCAGTATTCCTGCAGGTGGCGGAACAGCTGTTCAAACTCGCCGGCGACCGCCCACGCTTCCAGCAGGAAGTGATGCAAAAAAGGCGTGACGGGCCGGATTGCTTCCGGTGCCGAAGCGAGTTTTCGGAGCAGTGTGCCGGCATCTTCCGGGGGAACCGCGCCTCCGAGGATCATCCAGATCTGCGAGGCATACGAGAGCTGCCGGTCCGGGCCGCTGACGAAAAGTCCCGTCCGGGGATCGCGCAGTTCGCGGCGCAGCCGGAGGCTTCGTTTTTCGGCTTCGGCCAGCAGCGCCGCCCGGTCGCTTTCGCGTCCGAGCAGTTCCGCCAGAGCGGCGGCGTTCCGCAGGCCGAAGAGGTAGACTCCCGCCAGCGCGGTCGTCTTATCGAGCTTTTCCGACCAGTCGATGAACGCCCAATGTTCGGAATGGGGGCAAGGGGTATCTCCCCAGCTTTGACGCATCGGTTCAAGTTGGCGCAGGGCCGTATCGTAATACCGGGCGGCGAATTCCGCTCCGCCGGCGGCTTGTGTGTGCTCGCGGATCAGCGCCGGGAAAAGCAGCGGATAATCCGCCAGCCAGTTGCCGGGGGCGGGTACCGGCTTTTCATAGACGCTGGAAACCACCTGCCCCTGCTCCGAAGTAAAGGCGGCCAGAAGTGCGATCGAGCGTTCCACCAGGTCAAAGCGACGGAAACTCACCCGGTCCACTTTAGCCTGCAAATAGAGGTCTCCGAGCCAGAGCCTCCGATCGCGTTTGGGGCCGTCCTCAAACAGTTCCTGCATACAGTCCCGGAGTGTGCGCAGCGCGATTGCGTCGAGCCGCGCCAGCCGTTCGGGAACGCCCGGCGGGGGCGGCGGCAACCTCCGTCCCACGGCGCTTTGGGCGATGAACCGGATATCGTCAAATACCAGCCGGTCCGGCGTGCCGACCACTTCCAAAAGCAGATAGCGCATCGCATAGCGGCGCGGCAGCACCACGGTTGCCGGAATCTCGTCGATCGTTACGGTCTCCTCCTGAATCCATGAGCGGCACAAATACCCGGTGAACGGCCGGTCCGCTTCGGCGATCTCCTGCGGCAGTTCCGCGAAGAGCAGTTTCAATCGTACCGGGGCGTCGGCCGGCTTGCCTGTGGTGCGCATCGCCAGTTTCAGGCGGCCGACCGAATGCTCTCCGAAGTCAAGGAGGAAACGCTCTCCCGCGGCGAACGGCCGGTTCAATACTCCTGCGACCGGCCCGACGCCGATCGCCGCATACCCCTGCCAGGCGGTGGAGTCCGCGGCGAAGGCCACCTGTTGTTCCGGAGCGACTTCCCAATGTTCCAACTTCGGTTTCAACACCCTGACCTGCCGGAGCAGTTCTTTATCGCAATTGGCCATGATCTTTCTCCTCTGCCTTTTCCGCGGTCACGGCGACCAGTACCGGGACGGGGGAGTTCGACGGAAGCCAGTCGATTCCCCCGTCCTGCGCCTCTCCGGCGGAGAGGAAGTCGAAGGAGTCCACCCTTACCTCCGGGCGCGGATTCCGCCACGCCGCGACGAAAGTGCCCACTTCACTGCCGAATGCGTTCCGGCAGATGATTCCGACTTTGGCTTCCGGCAGCATGGCGACCCGCCACCAGTCGCCGATGTTCTTGCCGCCCTGAAGTTTGTAATCGACGGTTTTGCCGTCGGCATAGCGGATCCGGTAGGCTCCGGCGAATCCCCGGTTTCCCCACGCGGCGGTGTGCATGAAAAAGAGCCGGGACACCTTTTCATGTACCCGGATGCCGCGTACTGCCGCCGGAAGTCCGGGGCGTTCGGAGCCGCGGAGCACCAGGCATCCCCGGCCGCCGTTCCGGGCGGGATCGACGATGCGGAACCGCACTCCGGCGGCGGTCAGCTCCCCGACCGGCATCATGCGGAAGTCGTTGCTGCCCTGATCGGTCCAGCCGCCCTTGCCGTCGTTTTCATATTCGTCGCGGAACGGGGCGTTCGCATATGGTGCAAGGTCGATCGGCTTTTGCGTCTCCGGCCGGACTTCAAAGGTCCGGCTCTGGCCGACGCTGAGCGGCTGTGCCTGTTCCCAACGTTCTTCGCCGACCGCATAGGCCAGCAAATTGCGCAGATAGGCGGCCGCTGCGCTGTCATTCCGGTAACACGCCGTTGCTTCCAGCTGCGACAGCAGGACCCGCCCGCTGCCGACAGTTCCTTCTATAACGGCTCCGCCGATGCCGTTCTGCCCGAGGCCGGTTCCCCTGACTGCCAGCGCATCCGGAGAGTAGGGGAGGAAAGCCGCTGCTGCCACGTAACCGTGGTCCGGGTTGTTCCAGGTATCGAACCGGGCCGGATCGAGGCCGGCGAAAAGCGGATGGTCCGGCGTGACGACATCGACGAAGGTGTTGCCTCCCGGCGCCGGGCTCCGGTTGCCGGGCAGGATGCTTTTGATGTTCTTCTGTTCCAGCACCAGCAATGTGCCGCCGCGGTTCAGGAAAGCGGCGACTGCGGGATCGTCCTGCAGCCGGAGGGTCTGCGGTTCCGCGGTTTCGGGAGGTACGGCCAGCACGGAGTCCGCCGCGGCCTCCGCCGCGGAATTGATCCGCCGGCAGGCAAGGCCGAACTCATCGAGGAGGGTTTCAAGTGCGGCCACATTTTTCCCGGCGCCGGTATCCAGCACGAAAAGAGGGCGCCGCCCGGTAATCTTTTCCGGCCGGGGCGAGAGGAAAAGATCGTAGTAATTTCGCGCGACGATTTCATCCGCCTCGCGCAATGTCACCCGGAGTTGCCAGTCGCCGGAGCGGAGTCCGGCGGGAACCGTCAGGGCGACCGGCACGGAACTGCGGCTGTACGGCGCTATCTCCGGCAGCTTTTGCGTATGCAGGATGACCGCTTCGCGCGTGGTGCGGTGGAGGGCGAGTTCGAGTTGCGGCGCCCGGTATCTCCGGGAATTGCTGTTCACAAGTTCCAGACGCCAGCGGTAGTTCTCCCCGGTGAACAGGTTGCGGGGGAAAAGCGAGTTTTCATTCCGCAAAGCCGGGAAAAGCGGTTGCGTCCACAGCGTCGCCGCCGGATTGCCGCCGAACCACGGCGCGAAACCGCTGAAATTCGGGTCGAGCCGGAATATCTCATAGATGCGCCTTCCGTAGAGCGCCTGCGCCCACTCCGCGAAGCCGGGCGTCAGCGCCTCGAAAAGCGGCGCGCAGCCGATGAAACCGATCCCATTCGGGCTGCCCCACGAACTGGGCTTGTTTACATAGTCGGCGTATTGCCCGATATCGCCGCGCCGGAAGTTGCGGTCCGTCACATGCGTTCCCCATGAGAAGCCGACCGTCTCCCACGCAACCAGCGGCCGCGACAGCCGCCCGGTTTCTCCGTAGATCCGCAGTTCGCCCTCATACTGGCGGGCCAGCAGTTCCGGCAGCCGGCTCCACGGCGAAGCCAGCCCGGCATACTCGTGGATGTCGATCACATCGGTTTTCAGGCGGTTCGTACCGTAGGAGTACCAACTGCCCATGGCGGAAAAGGAACAGGCCGGGCGTCCCGATTTATCCAGCGCGCGTACCGTGTCGTACTGGAGATCCAGCTGCCGGGCGATTCCCGGTTCCTGGTGCTTGATCTCGTTGCCCAGCGACCACATGCAGACGGAGGGATGGTTGTAACTCGCCTTGACGAACTCGGCGATTTCGCGCAGGTTGTTCCGCTCGAACGCCTCGAAGTCGAGATTCGTGGTGAAGCTCCATGCCCATTCGTGGTAGATCATCATGCCGATTTCGTCCGCAATTTCCAATGCAAGGGGCAGGATCGGCATATGGGAGGTGCGGGTCATCACATAGCCCAGATTGCGGTAATCCAGCAGGATTCCGAGAATATTCCGCTCCTCCTGTGCTTCGTCCAGGCCGTTGCCGCCGAACTTGGAACCGATATTCTGGCCGAACAGGTAGATTTCTTCGCCGTTCAGAAAGAATTTTCCGTCCCTGGCGGCGAATTCCCGGTAGCCGAACCGGACCGCATCGCGGGAGAAGCCCCCTTCGGCGTCCTTCACCTCACAGACCAGAAAGTACAAATAGGGATTCGTCGTCGACCACCTAACCGGATCGCTGAGCGGAAGTTCGACCGTGCCGGTGTTGACGCCCGGTTGCAGCGCGACGGCATGCCGCCGTGTTCCGGCGAGTTTGCCGGCATCCTGCCGGATTGCGGGCGTAGCGGAAAAGTCCAGTGCGGTTTTCACGGTTTTTCCGGTGTGGTTGAGGATCTTGTAATCGACCTCGACGGCACTTTTCGCCAACCGTGGCGTAACGAACAGTCCGGCGATTCGGATTTCCGGTTCCAGCGACAGCGCGACGTTCTGCCAGATGCCGCCCTTGATATCCTTTACGGACCACTGGGCGCCGTAGGCGTGGTGAATCTTTTCCGGATTCGCGGCGTGCCCCTGATCGGTGAACACCCGGATTGCGAGCGTATTGCGTCCGGGCCGCGCCGCATCGGTCACATCCAGCTCGAATGCGGTGAAGTCCCCGAGATGACGGCCGACTTCCCTGCCGTTCAGGAAGAGTGTCGCATCGCAGCCGATCACATCGAATTTCAGGATCACGCGGCGTTGCTTCAGCTCCGTGGCGGCGAGGTCGAATGTGGTGCGATACCAGCCTTTCACGTAAGGTTCGCGGAGATTCTGCTTTTCCGGGTACTTCAGATACCAGTTCAGCGGAACCGCGATTTCAGCCCAGCCCGAATCGTCGAACTCCGGGCGCTCGATTCCCCGTTCCCGGTCGGCATCGGCAGGAAACGGCTTCACTGCAGTCTCCAGTTCGGAGATTTTCCACATTCCGTTCAGCGAACGCTGCACTTTCGTAGGCCCGGTTGCGGCGATGTCGATTGTGTCGGCCCGGCGGAACTTCCCGCGCGGCGGCAGATAGGGTGCCGGCGATACTTCGGCATCGGGACGTTCGCCGAGGTCGCGTACTGTGATCGAACGGACCTCGATCAGGCCGGAACTGTTTTGCAGACCGACCATGAGTTTCGCGGTCCGGGCATCTTCCGGGACCGACATCGGAATTGTGACTTCCCGCCAGTCGAAATCGCCGTGGTTCCACTGCCGGGGCGTGTCGGCGACAATCTCCCGGTGACCGCTGCGGCAGCTCAGGATCAGCTTGATTCCGGTGAAATCCTGCGGCGGCCGCGTGACCTTTTCGGCCCGCAGCCGATAGACCAGCTCGATGTCGTGGCCCCGGTAGGGAATGATGTCGAATGTGCGTTGTGCCGTCAGGAAGCGGTTCGCCTCTTTCCCCGGCCTGATCTGGATTTCCAGTGTCCCCGCCGGAGTGAGGCGCGCACCGTCAGGAAGCGTCCACGCGGCGTCAAGCGGCACCGGGTGTTCCTCTCCGCGCGCAGCCAGAACGCACAGTAGCAACATGGTGAAAAGCAGCCGCCTCATTCGTAAATCTCCGCCCAGACAAGTTCATGAATCACCTCGGTGGGAGGAAGCACTTCGACATGGCCGTCGAGCATGCAGAGCGCGGCGCGGTTACCGTGCCGGTAGGCGAAGATGTTCCCCCAGACCGAAGGCGTGGTCACCGTCTGCCAGGCGAGGAGATTTTCCGCATGGCTTTTACGGAACATCCAGCCGAGCGTGTCCGCGAATTCCGGCACCTTCGACGGGCGTTTCACCCGCGTCACCTTGGGGGCAATCTGGTTGTACTGATAGAACGGGTCGTGGTTGAGGCCATAGGAAAACGGAATTTCACACCCCTCGTTGTTCTTCACCTGAAACGCAAAGGTCGCATTCGGGCAGATCAGGCCGGGAGTGATCCGGTTGCTGTACATCAGGTTGCCGGGGCTGGCCGGGTCCGGCTTCGCCCCGTCCAACAGTGCGCGGAAGCCGGGATTTTTGAACCAGTGGTAGGAGTCCCCTCCCCACGGCACCCCGAAGCCGTCGTAGTCGTTGAAGTACATGCTCAGGGCCGTGCCGTACTGTTTGAGGATGCCGACGCATTTCGCCTGTCTGGCTTTTTCGCGCGCCTGATTCAACGCCGGCAGCAGCATGCCCGCCAGCACCGCGATAATCGCAATTACCACGAGCAACTCGATCAATGTAAAACCGGCGATCACGATACGTTTTTTGCTGATGCTTTCGGGCAGATGATTCGTTTTCACTTCATACCTCCTGATGTGTTAGGGTCGTGTACTTTGACGGACGATATATTCAGACGGAGTCATGAAACTCCGTCCCGGTTCACAATTCGGGTAATCGATCAGCATCTCCACTGCTTTTTCCATCATCGCGGCCACGTCGTAGCCGATGCAGGAAAGTTCGGGCTGCACCCATTCGGTGGCTTCGAGGTTGCCGACGCCGACCAGTTCCACGTCGTCCGGCACCCGGATTCCTTTCCGGGCCAGCCGGGACATCAGCCGTACCGCGGTTGCCGAACCGCTGACGATGAACGCGCCGGAGCCGGAAGTGCGTACAAATTCCGCCACTTCGTCGGCGCAATCCGGCAGGCCGATGTGCCGGAACCGGTGTTCAACCGGTTCGACTCCCGCCGCCTTGCAGACGGTCGTCAGCGGGCGGGAGTCGGTGTGCGGAGAACAGATGTGGCCGATTTTCCGGTGCCGCCGGGCGAGATCGGCGACCGCCTGCCGGAATCCCGGTTCGTAATTCACTCCCACCGTCGCAAAGACCGGATCAGGCGTGCAGTAGGTCACGACCGGAAACTTTTCCTGCCGGAGCGTTTCGTAGAATTCCGGGTCTTTCCGGAACGAACCGGGCTGGAAAAACACGCCGTCCACATTGCGTTCGTGCAGCAGCCGCAGCAGTGCGAGCTCCTTCTCCTCTCCCCACGGAGTCGGGCAGGTCAGCACCTGATAACCGCGCGCCTGCGCCGCCGTGATCAGGTGAAACGCCAGCATCGAATAAGAGGGGTCGCGCAGGTCGCCGACCACCATCCCGAATGCGCCGCTTTTTCCGGTTTTCAAGGCTCGCGCCATATAGGAGGGCCGATAGTTCAGCTCTTTCGCGACCGCGAAGACCCGGTCGCGCGTTTCGGCGGTCAGCTTTTTCGCCCGCGCCTTATGGTTCAGCACCAGCGAGACCGTGGAAATGTCCACGTTGGCCCGACTGGCGATATCCGCCAATGTAACCCGGTTGTTTCGTCCCATCAATCTGAAATCCCTGAAAAAGCAATTGGTCAAACGTTTGAATTATATTATACCAAACTTGAGGGCAAAAGTCAAGAGCGGTAATGGAAAAATCTGGAAAATCGTCCGGTACCTGCCGGACCGGGCGGCGGAGCTTCTACGGATTCAGCCGCTTCAGCAGCCGGCGCGTACAGTAGAAGAAAGCTCCGACGGCGACCAGGCCGCCCGCGAATCCGATGCGGGAAATGGAGGAGTAGGTGCAGACGGCTCCGCCGAGCAGCGTTCCGCAGCCGATCCCGAGATTGAAGATGCCGGAGAAGATCGACATCGCGACCGCCGTCGCCTCCTGCTGCGTATGCTTGATGATCTCCGCCTGGCAGACGATGTTGAACGCCGTCGCCGCCACTCCCCAGAAGCAGCACAGCAGGATCACCGCGCCGGTCTGAAAGGAGGCTGGATACAGCAGCAGCAGCGCCCCCGCGATTCCGCCCAGCGAGAGTTTGATGAAGGTATGGGGGAAACGGCTGTAAAGCCACGAGAACAGGAAGCTGCCCAGAATCCCCGACACCCCGAACAAAGCCAGCGTCATCGTAATCCAGCTTTCCGGCAGTTGCGCGACCTGCTTCAGAAACGGTTCGATATAACTGTAGGCAGTGTAATACGCCGTTGCGACCAGTGCCGCCAGCCAGTAGATGCCGAGCAGCAGCGGATTCCTGAGGAGCCGGGGCAGTTCGCGCAGCGTGAAGGTCTGGCGGCTCGGCAGCCTGGGAGCCACTTTCAGCAAATAGGCGAAGATCGCGAATGCCAGCAGCCCCACGCACAAAAAAGTCATCCGCCAGCCGATGTGAAGGCCGATCGCCCGCCCCAGCGGCAGCCCGAAGATCATCGCTACGGAGGAGCCGGTCACGATCATGCTCAGTGCCAGCGGGCGGTGCTCCTCCGAAACCACCCGGACCGCGATCGGCGAAGCGATGGACCAGAACACCGCATGGGAGCAGGCCACCCCGATCCGCGAAGCCATCAGCGCCCCGAAACTGCCGGAAACGGTCGACAGAATCTGGCACACTCCGAACAAAGCCAGCGTGCAGAGCAGCAGTTTACGCATCTCCATGCGGCAGACCAGCAGCATCAGCGGCAGCGACAGCAGCATCACGACCCACGCGTAAACCGAGATCAGCAGCCCCGCGTGCGCTTCGGTGATCCCGAAATCGGCCGCGATATTGGTCAGCAGCCCGATCGGCATGAATTCGGAGGTGTTGACGACGAATGCGGAAAAGGTCATCCCCAGCAGGGGAAGCCACTCTTTGAGAGGCATATTCTTTTTCATAACGGTGTTCAGCGGCCTCTCCGCCGGGCAGGGAGGATGGAGCGGCCTTTCATTATATCAATGCAACCCTTGCAAAATAACAGAATGCACCACAGTTTCAATTCAAAACTTCGATATGATTTACGGCATATACCGAACCTCCGGGCCGGCTTTCCACCGGCCCGGAGGTTTGAATGTTTCGTCAGAAAGTTCAACCGACCTGGGCGCCGGAGGCGATTTCACCGTCGACGGTCACGAGTTTCAGCTCCTTGCCCTGTTTGGCCGCGAGCAGCATGCCGTTGGATTCGACGCCGCGGATCACCGCCGGCTTCAGGTTCGAGACGATCACCACCGTCTTGCCGGTCAGGGAGTCCGGCGTGTACCAGGCGGCGATGCCGGAGACGATCTGGCGCTTTTCCCCGCCGACTTCGATCTGGAGTTTCAGCAGCTTGTCGGCCCCTTCGACCTTTTCGGCCTGAAGCACCTTCGCGGTCTTCAGCGCGACTTTGGCGAAGTCGTCGATCGCGATCAGGTCGACCACATTGACCGGTCCGGCCGTCTTTTCCTGCTTGGCTTTGGCCGGTTTGGAGGCCGGAGCGGGTTTGTCCGCTTCCTCCGCCAGAATACGCGGGAAAAGACCGGCGGAATCCCGCACGGTACGCCCCGCCAGATCGCTCCTGCTGGAAAGGAGGTCCGAGATCCGCGCGTTGGTCAGCTCCTCGCCGGAGTAACCGAGGCAGGCGCGCAGTTCGGCCATCTTGTCGGGCATCACCGGCGCGAGCAGCACCGAAATCCGGCGCAGCGCGTCGGCGGCGGTGTAGAGCACGGTGTTGAGCCGGGCGACTTCGCCTTTCTTGGCCAATGCCCACGGCGCGGTCTTTTCCAGATAGCGGTTTCCGGCGCGGACGGCGTTCATCACCGCATTCAGCCCCTGGTCGAACTTCATCGCTTTCAGGCTGGTTTCCATCGCGGCGATCGCGGTTTCGACTTCGCGGTTGAGTTCGAGGTCGTCGGCATTGAGTTCGGCGGGGGGCTGGATCACGCCGCCGGAGCGGAGCGTCATCTTCAGCACCCGGCTCAGCAGGTTGCCGAGGTCGTTCGCAAGGTCGCTGTTGTAGCGGGCCACGAAGCTCTCCTCGCTGAAGTTGGCGTCGTTGCCCGGCGACATTTCCGACAGCAGGAAGTAACGGAACGCATCCACGCCGCATTTTTCGATCATATCCATCGGATTGACCACGTTGCCGAGCGACTTGCTCATTTTGGTGTTGCCGGTCAGCCACCAGCCGTGCGCGAAGATCGTGCGCGGCATCGGCAGCCCGATCGCCTTGAGCATCGTGGGCCAGTAGACGCTGTGGGTGGTCAGGATGTCCTTGCCGATCAGGTGGTAGCTGGCCGGCCACCATTTTTCGAACTCGGCCTGATTGCGGCGGTAGCCGACCGCCGAAATATAGTTGATCAGCGCGTCGAACCACACATAACACACGTAATCGGCGTCGAACGGCAGTTCGATCCCCCAGCTCAGGCGCGATTTCGGGCGGCTGATGCAGAGGTCGCCCAGTTCGCGCTTCAGGAAGCCGAGCGTCTCATTGGCGCGGAAGGCCGGCTGGATGAAGTCCGGATGGGTCTGGATGTAGTCGATCAGCCACTGCTGGTATTTGCTCATGCGGAAGAAGTAGTTGGACTCCCGGATCGCGGAGACTTCGCGCCCGCATTCCGGGCACTTGCCCTCGACCAGATCCTTTTCCGTATAGAAACGCTCGCAGCCGACGCAGTACCAGCCGGTGTATTCGGCTTTGTAAATCTCGTCGCGGTCGTAAAGTTCCTGCAGGATCTCCCGGACCACCTCCTTGTGGTATTCGTCGGTGGTGCGGATGAAGCGGTCGTTGGTGATGCCGAGCCTTTTCCACAGCTCCTGGAAGCGCACGACGGTTTCATCCGCCTGCTGCTTCGGGGAAACTCCCCGTTTGGCCGCTGCCTTTTCGACCTTCTGCCCATGTTCGTCGGTGCCGGTCAGGAAGAAGGTATCCACATTCAGCGAACGGTAGTAGCGCGCCAGAACGTCGGCCAGGATCGTGGTGTAGGCATGACCGATGTGCGGCTTGTCGTTGACGTAGTAAATAGGGGTGGTTACATAGAAGTTGTCGGTATTCATGGGCACCTCGCAAGTAGACGGTATTGAACTAAAACGAACTATTATCAAGTGTGCGCGGCTTCCCGGATCATCCACATCCCGCGACAATCACAATTGCTTAATATACAGCGGAATTTGAGAAAAACCAGCAGAAAATCGGCTTGAATCGGGGATATTTCGGATGAAATGCGCCGATCATGATCCTTTCATGGAATGAATTGACGCCGAGTGCAGGTTTCCGATGAGATCGAGCTGCTGGACAAGCCGCTTGCATCGGAAGTCCGCCTTTTTCCATTGACGTCGGCGAAAAAAAACGAATTTTTCCAACAGCGGGTATTGCTTTTGGCGCGCGAATATGGTATAATTAAAGAGGGTTACAGAATAAAAAGTAAACATCAATACAGGCGCATCATGATCAGCCGCACCAAACCGACCGTCAGAACCATCGCCGCCGAGCTCGGCGTCAGTGCGATGACTATCACGCGTGCGCTGAACGGCCACCCGAAAGTCAGCACGGAAACCCGCAGGCGGGTGCTCGCCAAGGTCAAGGAGGTCGGCTACGACTTTCGCGCCAGCTCCCGGACCGTCCGGCAGGAGCGCGACCGGAACGTCGCGATCCACTGCGGCGACGATAAGCTCTATTCCGACAACATCCTGAACTTCTACATGCGTCTGCATTATTTGTGCCAGCGGCGGCTGAAGGCCGAAGGGCTGCGCGGCCAGCTGATCGACCTGAATGTTCACGCCGAAGCGGCGTTTCCGGTACTCGACAACTGCGGCAGTTTGATCCTGCTCGGCCCGGTGGAGCAGGCGCGGCTGGAAACGGTGCGGAAGCGCTATCCGGAGCTGCGGATCATTTCGGTTTTCGGCAGCGTCGACGGCGTAACCCAGGTCGGGCCGGACGATTACGAAGGCGGCGCCTTCGCCGCCCGCCGGTTCGCCGCGCTCGGTCACCGCCACGCTGCGGTGTTCGCAACCCTCTCCGAATCCGGTTTCTGCAAGCGCTACGGCGGCTTCGTCGCCGAATTTCAGGCCCGGCAGCCGGGAGCGCGCGTGGACCTGATCCAATTCTCCGAAGAACACGACCAGTCCGCCGACGACCGCACCCGGCGGCAGCGTCTGGATGAGTACTTCACCAGCGTTTCGCCGCTGCCGACCGCCTGTTTCGTGCCGAACGGCTACGCCGGAGTGTTTCTCGCGGACTACCTGGCCGAACGCGGCTGGCGGATTCCGGAAGATTTCAGTTTGATCGTCTACGACAACCTCGAACTTTTCGATTTCCGCACTCCGGCGCTGGCCCGGGTCTGGTTCGACCTGAAGGAGCTGGCCGCGCAGGCCGTGACCGCGCTGCAGAACCAGCTGCGCGACCGCGACAGCCGCCCTGTTTCAATTTCGATCGCCAACGAGTTCACGCCGGGCGGCTCCCTCGCCGCCCCCCGGAATCCGCGGCGCGAGCTCTGATTTTTTTGCATTTTGATGTTACAAAACTAAATATCAACATGAAAGGTGAAAACAGTGAAAAGCCCGCTGGTGCGTTGCGCGAAAAATCCGATCCTGACCCCGGCGATGATGCCGTTCGACTGCTATACGGTGATGAATGCAGGGGCGACCCGCTTCGAAGGGGACGTGCTGCTGCTGCTCCGGGTGGAAACCCGCGAACGCAAAACGCAGTTTCATGTCGCCCGCAGCCGGAACGGCATCGATTTCGAGGTGAATCCCGAACCGATCCGCTATCCGCTGACCGAGCTGGACCGGCTCGGAACCCGTCCCCACCGCTTCGACATGAGGATCACCCGCATGGGCGAGGTCTATTATGTATTCCACGCGAACTGGCTCGACCCGTGGGGAAGCCTGATCAACCTCGCGAAAACCACCGATTTCGTGAATTTCGAGCCGGTATCGCATTCGGTGCCGGCCAACCGCAACGCGGTGCTTTTCCCGGAAAAGATCAACGGCCGCTACGCACGGCTGGAGCGCCCGCAGAACATCGACGGCCGCGGCGCAATCTGGTACAGCGAATCGCCCGACCTCGAATTCTGGGGCCGTTCGATGCCGGTGATGCTGCCCGCGACCGACTGGGCGCAGTTCAAGCAGGGGGCGGGTTGCGTTCCGGTCCGCACGCCGCACGGCTGGCTCGAAATCTATCACGCCACCGCGATGACCGCCTCCACCGAAAACTACTACCTCGGCGCGTGCCTGCTCGACCTCGACGAACCGTGGAAGGTGGTCGCCGCCCCGAAGTCCTTCCTGCTCGCCGCTGAGGAACTGTACGAATGCGTCGGCCAGACTCCCAACGTGGTTTTCACCGGCGGCGGCTGCGAGATGGACGACGGTTCCTATTTCCTTTATTACGGTGCGGCCGATACGCGCATGTGCATGGCCCGCACCACAATCTCCGAACTGGTCGATTTCTGCCTGGAAGCCTAACTGGAAAGGGATGTACGAATGAAAAAATGCAAATTCACCTTAATTGAGCTGCTCGTAGTGATAGCGATCATCGCGATTCTGGCGGCGATGCTGCTGCCCGCCTTGAACAAGGCGCGCGCGACTGCGCAGGGGGGAGTCTGCCGGGGCAACCTGCGCCAGATCATGCAGGGAGCATTCCTGTACGCACAGGATTACAGCGACTACCTGCCGCTCGGCTTCGGCGAGGAATACGACGGCTGGAAGGTATGGTGGAGCCAGATCATGACCCGGACCAGCGGCTACACCACCGGTTATATCATGCCGACCAGGCAGATGACTCTGTTCCGCTGCCCCGGCGACTCCACCAATTACGTGACGCCGTCCACCCAGCCGTCGGAAATCATTACCACCACGCCGGAAGGCAGCCGGTGGGCGCTTCAGAGCAATTACGTCTACTACTCCCGGGTCGGCCGGATCGACTGGTATCGCGCCAACGGCACCGGCTGGGCGAAACACTATGGGCCGAAAAAGCTGTCGCGGGTCCGCGAGGCCTCCCGCTCCGCGTTGATTCTGGACGGAAAGGGGATGAAAGCGGTCTCCTCCAGCGTTCAGGGCGGCCTGCTGTTCAACCGCTATGATTCCGACGGCGACAGCTACAACGGCAACCGGTTCACTCCCAATTTGCAGAACGTCGATTACCGTCATAACAAGCAGATCAACTGCGCGCTGGTGGACGGCCACGTCGAAAGCATGGGCGTGTCGTGGGGCATGCCGGACAGCTATCTCGCCTGGACCGATGAACAATAATCCATGAAGGTATCACTATGAAATACAATCTTCTTCTCCCGCTTCTGCTGGCCGGTACTGCCGCCGGTGCGGCGGAGCTGCTGCCCAACGGCACCTTTGAACAGAAATTCAAAGGGTGGCATTACGCCGATTACGCAGGGAAACCCGAACCGGGCGCGGTCGTCTCCGACATCGTCTACGGCGGCAACTTCGCCTACCGCATGGGGATTCCCGGCGACAAGGGCAACGATCTTTACACCGGCTTCAAGCCGGTTCCCGGCCAGGATCACCAGGTCACGCTGATGTGGAAATCCGACGGCCTGCCGCCCGGCGACGCCGAAATCCGCATCCTGCGCAACGGCGGCGGCAAGGTGATCGGCTGGGCGTCGAATCCGGCCGGAAGCGGCGTGAACCGCCTCGCGGTCACCGGCGGCACCCATGACTGGCGGCAGGTGAAATTCACTGTCTCCGGCTCCGAATTTCCGCCGGAGGTGACCGGTGCCAACCTCTATGTCAAACGCGGCCACAACGGGATCGGCAATCTGTATGTCGACGAAATATCGATCCGGCCGGTCGTCCCCGCTCCGGCGGCCCCGGCGGACAGACTCGACCGCTGGGAATACGAAAAGTGGCGGAAAATTCCGGCGCCGGGCGGCATTGACCGCGCCGTGACCCGTTCCGGCGGCGGCTCCTACTGCATGTTCGCGCCGGGACAGAAAGGAGCTTCGATCTACCAGCGCATTCCGTTCCGTCCGGGCGAGGGGCTGGAGCTTTCTTTTTATCTGAAAGCGGAAAAAGTGCCGGACAAGGACGCCTCCTTTATGATCCTCGTGAACCATAAAAACAAAAAGACCAGCTGGATCGCGATGCCGCCCGGCAGCGGCGTGAACGTGCTCGGCACCGCCGGCGGCACCTTCGACTGGCGGGAGTTCCGGCTCTCGATTCCGGCGGACGCGATCCCGGAAGACGCCGCCTCGCTGCTTTTCTTCCTGAAGCGGCGGCAGAATGACGCCGGCAAGCTCTATATCGACGATTTCACCGCCGCCCCGCCGCAGGCGGAAAAACCGGTACAGGTCGTGAACCTGTGGCCCGGCGACGGCTCCTTCGAGGGGGGCAGCACTTTTTTTCAATTGCCGCCCGATGAGACCCGGGCGTTTCACGGGCGGCGTTCCTTGCGGATGGAGCCGGCGCAGACCGGCCTCACCTCCGGCTATCTCTTTCGGGTGATGCGTCCCAACCGCACCTACACGGTCAGCGGCTACGCCACCTCCGACCGGCCCGGCAAGTTGACGGTCAAGGCGGATTCGCACAAATACGAAACCATCGGCACCGGCAGCGTCGAGCTGGCGCCGGGCGAATGGAAACGCTTCACGGTCCGGCTGCGGCCGCAGCAACTGGTCTCCAGTTTCCGGCTGGGCTTCACCAAGCCGGAGGGCGTGGCCGTCTGGCTCGACGCATTCCAGCTGGCCGAGGGGGACGCTGCCGGAACCTATGTGCCCGAAACTCCGCTGGCGATCGGCGTGGACCGTACCGGTGTTCCCGGCGAGATCCTGTACACCGGCCCGGAACCTCTGGTGCAGGCCGCCCGGCTCCACAACAGTTCCGGCAGGCCGATGACGGTGAAATTCACTGCTTCGGTCGATGCGTTCGGAACACCCGCCCGGCGGCTCGCCTCCGAAACCGTCACGCTCGCTCCCGGCGAAACCGCGGTGCGCCCGCTGACCGTGCTGTCCAGGCGCGAAGCCGGCTATTACGTGCTCCGGCTGCGCGGCGAGGCGGACGGCAAAGTCTACAAGGCGGATTTCCCGCTGGCGGTCACGGCTCCGCCGCCGCCGAAGGGCGGCAATCCGTTTTTCGGGCTTCATCCGATGGGGCCGACTTCCCCGGAGATCCTGCGCCGGATTGGTGTCGGCGCGATCCGCCACATGCCCGGCTGGCGGTACATTCCGGAAAAGGACGGCAAATACCGCTTCTCCGACCACGACATCCGCTATGCGCTGGCCGGGATGGATCAGATGAACAGCGTGAAAGTCGGCCTCGTGCCTCCCAGATACCGCAGGCCGGACGGGCGGTTCGCGGACCACGCGGCGGTGAATGAGTTCCTGCGCCAGATGCTGGCCGCGTGGGGCGGCTCCATCCGCGACTGGGAGATCGAAAACGAACCCGACCTCGTGTTTCCCGGCATGTTCAAAAAGGGCGGAAATGACGCGGCGGAGAACTACGCGGCTTATGTGAACGCCGCCGCTCCCGTGATCAAGGCGGCGAATCCCTGCTTCCGGCTGCTCGCCTCCGGCGTCTCCGGCGTCGATTTCAACACCGGTTTCCCGTTCACCCGCACCGTGCTGGAAAAGGCGGGCAGGGTGATCGACGTGGTGCCGGTCCACCCCTACGCCAACGCCCGCTATGTGGGAGCCGACCGCAGCGACATCGGCCCCGAAGCCAACGCGGTCTACCGCAAAACCCGCGAACTGCAGAAGCTGATCCGCGAAACCGGCGGCAGCCAGCCGGTCTGGTACGGCGAAATCGGCTGGGCGCTCGACGTGGAGGAGGATTACCTCAGCGAAGCGGCCCTGCGCCACGCCGAATACCTGTCGCGCCTGATGCTGATCGGCAAGGCGGCGGGAGTGGAGCGCGTGCAGTACTTCCTCGCCGACTTCTGCATCGAAAAGGAACGCTATTACTATGGACTCTGGCGCAACACCCTGCCGCTTCCGGCGGCGCCGGCCTACGCCGCCAGCGCGCAATGGCTGGAGGGGGCGAAGCCGGGCGAGACCGTCTCCGACTCCGATATCCAGTGTTTCACCTACCTTGACCGGAACGGCCGCCCCTTCGCGGCACTGTGGACCGCCGACGGCACTCCGACCAAAGCCCGGATTCCGCTGGATGCGGCCCGGCTGGAGGCCGCCGACTTTTTCAACCGTCCGCTCGCGCTGAAGCAAGGGCCGGCGGAGCTGGCCCTCTCCGGCGCACCGGTCTACCTGCGGCTCCGGGAAGGCACCGCCGCCGAGTTGGCCGCCGCACTGCGGCAGGCGAAATACGACCTGCCCCCGGTGAGCGCGGGCTGGCGGCTGCGGAACGGCTCGACGGTGGAGCTGACACTGGCCAACCGGCGCACCGCGCCGCTGACCGGCAAGGCGGTGCTTTCCGGCGCGGAGTTCCGCGAGCCGGAGCGGCCGTTGGCGTTGCAGCCGGGGGAGGAGACCACGTAGGTGTTCGCCGCACCGAGTTCGCTGAACGGCAAAGAACTGACGCTGCGGGTCGATTCCACGCTCGGCGAGCTGACCGCCCGCTACCGCGCCGAGTTTCTGCCGTGTCCCGCCGGGCGGCCTGATTTCCGTTCGCCGGAACTGCCCGCCGCCGGACGGCTGCCGTCGATGGCGAGCCGCGACTACCTGATCCCGAACGACCCGGAAAACGGCTATGACGGCCCCGCCGACCTCAGCATTGAAAGCGCGATCGGCCACGACTCCGACAATCTCTATCTCGCGATCAACGTCCGCGACGATGTGCATTTCCAGCCCTTCTCCGCCGGAAAGCTCTGGGCCGCCGACTCCATCCAGCTCGTAATCGATACCCGCGCCGACGCGCTGCCGAACGTGTACGGCTTCGCGCCGGACGACTACGAGATGAGCTTCGGCCTGACTCCGAACGGCCCGGACAAGGAGTTCGACTACATCTACGAACGCGGCCGCGCCGCCGCCTCGCTGAAGCAGGTCGAATGCAATATCTTCCGTTCCGGCGACCTGACCTGCTACCGCATTGCGATCCCGTGGAAGGTCCTGAATATGGAACCGGAAAACGGAACCGTTTTCGGACTGAACTTCATCGCCAACGATCACGACGGCCACGGCCGCAACTACTGGATGGGGTTGACTCCCGGCATCGGCGAAGCCAAAAATCCCTACGCCTACCGGAAATTCATCCTGCAACGCTGACTGCCGGGATTTCGCCTTCGGCGACCAAGGCGCTTCGCCCTTGGAACCCGACCGGCAAGGTGCCGGTGCCGAATACTTCAGATCCGGGAAAGGCATACCGCCTTTCCCTCCGGGGGGGAGGCTCTACTGTGGACAGGCAGGCGGGTACCTGAGCGGCACACCGCTCCGGTCGGCACAAAGCCCGCTTTTCTGCGGGCTTCAGGCACTCCCTGCGGTGAGCTGCCGCCGGAGGTCACGCGCGGAACCTCCAGATGCTGACCAGATAATAGAAAGATACCCTGATGGAGGCTGATAAGAACTCATCTGCCGATATACGCAAAGCGAGGTCAGGCAACAATACAATTGCCATATCACAGGCAAGCATATCTTTGAGTACGAGCCTTACTGAACCTTGCCTGTATTATGGGATAGGCAAGGCGAGATCAGGCAACAATGCAGTTGCCAACCCACAGGCAAGCATCTTGGAATACGAGCCTTACTGAACCTTGCCTGTATTATGAGGATAGGCAGAGTTCAGCCTCCATGAGAGTACCTTTCTATTATCTGGTCAGCATCTGGAGGTTCCGCGCGTGAACTCCGGCGGCAGCTCACCACAGGGAGTGCCTGAAGCCTGCAAAAAAGCAGGCTTTGCGCCGACCGGAGCGGTGTGCCGCTCAGGTACCCGCCTGCCTGTCCACAGTAGAGCCTCCCCCCCCGGAGGGAAAGGCGTTTCGCCTTTCCCGGATCTGAAGTATTCGGCGCCGGCACCTTGCCGGTCGGGTTCCAAGGGCGAAGCGCCTTGGTCGCCGAAGGCGAAATCCCGATTTCCCGGATTTATTTTGCGCGAGGAACGTTTTTTTTCAGCATTGCTTCGGCCTGACGCAGACCGTCCGCCGCCGCTGACATGATTCCGCCCGCGCAGCCGGCCCCTTCGCCGCACAGATACAGATTTTCCACGGAACTCTCCAGCGTTTCCGGGTTTCGCAGAAACCGGATCGGACTTGAGACGCAGGTTTCCGTGCCCACCAGCTTGCCGTATTTCAGGAAGCCCGGCATGGTCCGGTCGAAGTGTTTCAACGCCGCCCGCAGGCCCGCTCCCAACTCCGGCGGTACGATCCGGTCGAGCCGTCCGGGAGTGATTCCGGTCGCGGCGCCGGTCTGCTTCCGGGTCAGGCCCGCTTTCCCCGACAGGAATGCCGCCGCATCCTGTGCGGGAAGGGTGTAGTCGGAGCCGCCCTGCTCGAAGGTCGCGCGCTCCATTGTTTCGAGCAGTCCGTAGGCTTGATCGCAGGAGTCGAACCGGTCCGGCGGCAACGTGACGATCAGGCAGCCGTTCGCAAACTCACCGTCGCGGGCGAAGTCGCTCATGCCGTTGGTGACGGAGCGGCCCGGCCAGGCTGTCGCGTTCAGCAGTGTGCCGCCGGGACACATACAGAATGAACTCACGTTCGGCACACCGTTGCCGGGACGTGAAACGATATGGTATTCCGCCGCGCCGAGTACTGCCGGCCGCGCCCCGTCGATATGGTACTGGCAGCGGTCGACGAACTCCTGCGGATGCTCGATCCGGCAGCCCACCTGGAAGGATTTGAAGTCGGAGGCGATTCCCGTCCGGCGCAGCGACCGCGCCAGTTCCCGTCCGCCGAGCCCCGGAGCAATCAGCACTGCCGGAGCCTCCAGAACCTCGCCGGAACGGAGCCGCACGCCGGTGCAGCGGCCGCCGGCGATCACGGGCGCGGCAACTTCGGTGCGGAAGCGGAAGGTGCCGCCGAGTTCGACGATCCGCCTGCGCAGGTTGGCCGCGACGATGCGCAGGTAGTCCGAACCGATATGAGGGCGTTTCTGCCAGCGGATCTCCGGCGGCGCTCCCGCTTCGACGAAGGCGCGCAGGATGAAACCGGAACGGCTGTCTTTGGTGCCGGTGTAGAGCTTGCCGTCGGAAAAGGTCCCCGCGCCGCCTTCGCCGATCAGCAGATTGCTGTCGGGATCGAGTTCGCGGCTCTCCAGCATGGCCTGATACTCTTCGTAACGCGGGCCGACTTCGGGGCCGCGGTCGAGGATCACCGGTTCGGCTCCGGCCAGCGCCAGCGCCAGCGCCGCGAAGATGCCTCCGGGGCCGGTGCCGACCACGACCGGATGGCGCAGCACGGATTCCGGCGGCAGTTCCAGCTCCGGGAACCGCATGGCGCGGACCGCCTCCGGCTCCAGCCGTTCGAGGCGGGCGGCGCCGGGAGTGCGGTCGTCCAGTTCCAGGATCAGCGAGTAGACCAGCGACGGCCCGCCGCGCCGGGAGTCGACGCTCTTGCCGGTGATGAAGAAATCCAGCAGCGCCCGTTCCGGCAGGTGCATCGACTTCAGCACGAACCGGGCGATTTTCCGGTCGATGTCGGCGGGAGCCTTGGCGGCGCTGATCTTGAAATTGCTGACCGGTACGAACATGACGGTTTCTCCTTTACTTCGCTGCGTCGCGGACCGACCGGTTATGCTTGTCGGAGGTGGCGTTCACACGTCCCCGGATGCGGTTGAAGAACGCGCCGTTGGGGCCGGACGGGGAGGAATGGATCACCGCTTCGGAACCACCGGTGTTTCCTGTCTGCGGAGCCGTCCGGGCGGGCGGCCGGGAAGCTCCACTGCCGCTGTTCGGATTTTCCTCCTCGTCTTCCGGGGGCACATACAGATAATACGTGAGCAGCTCCTGCCGCTGCTTTTCGGTGAATCTCTGGAAGCTCATCCGGTCGACGGTGTGAAGGGTGCGGGTCAGGACCGTTACGGAAACCCGTTCCAGCATCGCCGGATCGGCCTCGACCGGCAGTTTTTCCCGGAAGGGAGTCATCAGCACCAGCAGGACCAGAAAATTGGTCAGCACGACTCCGGATAAAGCGCCGCAGATCGCGCCGCCGAAACGGTTGATGATTTCCGGGAAAGCGTACTCCTCGCTCTCGCGGTTCAGCATTTTGCCGACGATGGCGAGGATCAGGAACACCACGGCGGCGGTGATCCAGCAGGAGAGCATTCCCTCAAGTTGGGCGTTCTGCGCCTCTTCCGGTAAAGAGCGCAGAATTGCGGGGGCGAAATGCGGCCCGGTCAGGATTCCGACATAGACCGCAAGGGAGATTCCCAGCAGTCGGAAGAAACAACTGAGCAGCCGGGAGGTGAAACCGAATGCGAAAAAAATCAGCGGCAGCAGCCACAGAATTGCGTACCCCATCGTGATTACTCCTGTGTCAGGATCGCGCGGCGGACTTCATCTTCGGAAGTCTGGCCGGTTGAAACCAGTTGAAAGCCGCGGTAAACCAGCATCGAGCTGCCGTGCTCGCGCTCCAGCTCCTGCCGGACCATGCTGATCGGCACTCCGTCCGCGTCGAGCAGGTCGCGCAAATGGTCGGAGACCTGAACCAGGTCGAAGACCGGCAGCACTCCGTCGTAGCCGGTGCCGTTGCATTTGCGGCAGCCGGCGGGCAGGCAGACGTTTGCGTCGCTCAGGTGCGCCTGCTGGAAATAATCCTGTATTTCCGGAGTGAGCCGTCCCTTCTGCCTGCAGCTGCAAAGTTTGCGTACCAATCGCTGGGAGAGCAAAAGCAGCAGCACCCGGGCGAGCGCCGCCGGTGAAATGCCGAGCTCCGGGAAGCGGGAGAGGACGCGGCCGAGGTCGCCGCCCGGAATCACTGCGATCACCAGCAGCTCCCGGGCGGCCCGGAGCGCCATTTTCATGCTTTCCGGGTCGGTAAGCTCGTCGATGAAAAGCATATCGGGAGTCTGCTGCAGCGCGGTTCCGATCAGTGCGGCCTGATTGTCCGCCGCTCCGCCGCCGACCTCCATCTGGCTGACGCCGGAGATGGCCCGCCCGATCCGGTTTTCCACGGAGAATGCGATGCGCAGTGTGGTGTCGGCCTCCTCCATCAACGTGTACATGGTGGTGGTTCGGCCGCTGCCGGGGGGGCCGGAGATCAGGATCAGGCCGGTCGGTTTCTTGAGCGCGTTGCGGATCGCGGCGGTTTCGCCGCCGCCGAGGTTGAGGGCGTCGAGCCCCGCAGTTCCGGTCCCCGGAAGAAGCAGCCGGATGGTCAGCTTTTCGCCGCCGAAAATCCCCGCCGTGGAGGCGCGGAACCGGATCATGCTCTCCGGCAGGTTCGCCGAGAAACCGCCTTCCTGCGGCGCCCGTTTTTCGGCAAGATTCAGGTCGGCGGCGGTCTTGATTTCGTCGATCATCGCCTCGCCCAGCTCCAAATCCACCTCGCGGACCGGTTTTGAGGTGGCGCCGTGCCGGAACCGGATGGTCATGGTGCGGTTGGGCCTGGGCTCGAAATTGATCTCCCCGGCCTGTTTGCGGATCGCGTCGGTCAGCAGCGCGCGCAGCAGTACGACGGCCGCCGGATTGTCGTGCGGCCGCTCCGGGTCGAGCACCGGCGTGCCTGAAGCGCCGATCAGCTCCAGCCCTTGAGTCGGGCGCTTCGGCTTGCGGGCGGGGAAAAGCTTGCGGAAGCTGAAACCGCTTTTGGCTATCGCCCGTCCGACCGGAAACAGCGCCAGCACGACCGGCCCCAGAAAGAGGGCCGCGAGGTTCAGCCACGGGCGCCAGGCGCGCTTCTCCGCCACGTGCTGATCCACATATTTCAATGTGAAAAGTCCAAAATACAGCCAGACCGCCGGAATCAGCAGTTGGATCGGATTGTAGCTCACGGGTCACCCCTTGCGGTTGTACGTTATGGTCGGGTGTTTCTTCGGGGGATAATTTAGCCTGTTTTCCGGGATTTTGCAACCGGAAACCGTTCCGGTTCCGGCGAAATTATCGCCGTGCCGCAAGCCGGAAGCCGCTTATGCGGCGCCTGTTTCAAAAAAAATCGTCGAAAATTGGTAAATTTCTTCGAAGCGGTTGACATTTGAAATTTGATACGATATATTAAAAGTCTGTCTGCAATGTGGACGGATATGGTTGAATATGAATGCAAACCCGTCGACCGGGGGCTTTTTTAAGGAAAGGTTTGGTGTTTTGATGGCAAAGAAGTTGGTGGATTCCATCCAGATGGAAGTGCGGGATGCTCAGCCGTGCCGCAAGGAATTTGATTTCGTCGTTCCGGCGGACGTGGTGAAGAGCGAGGCCGAGAAGACCGTGCGCGAGATCGCCGGGATGGTGTCGGTTCCGGGCTTCCGCCAGGGCAAGGCTCCGGTCAACATGATCAAGACCAAGTATGACGGTGAAATCAGGGAAGAACTGCAGCGTAAGATCATGTACGCCGCGTTTGAGATGGCCAGCAAGGATGAGGTCTACGATATCATCTCCTGCGGCATCGAAGGCAAGCCCGAGCTGAAGCTCGATGCAGAATTCAAGTTCACCCTCGGCGCGGACGTCGCTCCGGAGATCGAAGTCGGCGACTACAAGGCGATCAAAGTCGAAATTCCGAAGGACGCCGTTACCGACGAGCAGGTCGAGGAGCGTGTGAAGTTCTACCGTACGATGTACGGCAACTACGCCGACGTCGAAGGCGCCGCGCAGGCCGAAGATATGCTCAAGGTCAGCTACAAGAGCGACTTCGAGCTGCCGGAGGACGCGACCCCGGCGGTGAAGCGCCAGGCCGAAGCCGACAACACTTTCATCTGGCTCAGCGAACCTGAGTCGATTCCGGGCTGCATCAAGGCGCTGACCGGTGCGGAAAAAGGCAAGGAATACACCTTTGACGCGGTCTATCCGGCCGACTACCGCGAAGCCGCCCTCGCCGGCAAGACCGTGAAATACACGGTGAAGGTCGAAGGCATCCAGCGCCGTTCGGTGCTGACCGACGAGGAACTGGCCGAGAAGGCCCGCGTGAAGTCCCTCGAAGAGTTCCGCGATATGCTGCGCAAGGCGATGGAGCAGGAGAGCGAAACCAAGCATCACAATGAAGTGGTCGAGGCGGTCTACAAGCGGCTGGCCGAGCAGGTCGGCGACGTCGAGCTGCCTCCGAACGTGCTGCAGGCTGAAATTTCCAAGGAGCTCCAGAAGATCGCCCGCGAAGTGGTGAAGAGCGAGGAAGACGCCGAAACCTTCAAGAAGGAGCTGGAAACGCACAAGGCTGCCGCCGAAAAGGCCGCGCGGGAGTCCCTGAAGAAGAGCTTCATCCTGCGCAAGATCGCGAAACTGGAGAATATTTCGCTGTCGCAGGGCGAAGTGGATGAACAGCTCAATCAGATGAGCCGTTACTACGGTTACAAGGAGAAGGAATTCCGCGCGATGCTCGAAAAGAACGGCGGAATGGACGATCTCCAGCTTGATCTCATCAATGCCAAGGTGCTGAGCATGCTTGCGGAATCCGCGGCGAAGTAAACATCCGGATCATTGATTACTCCGACGGGACCGGGCGGCCGAAAAATTTCAGCGGCAGCCGGGTCCCATTTGGTTTTATTGACAATGTCTGCTATATTAGCGGAAGAGCGAGGTGGCTGCGGCCGCCGGATTTTCCGATTCAATATTTAACGTACGGAGATAAAGTTATGAAGAGCAATTCGTTTCTGGTTCCGATGGTGGTCGAACAGACCGGACAGGGAGAACGCGCATTCGATATCTACAGCCGGCTGCTGAAAGACCGGATTATTCTGCTGGGAACCCCGATCGACGACGATGTCGCGAACCTGATCGTGGCGCAGCTGCTGTTTTTGCAGGCCGAAGATCCGAAAAAGGACATCGACCTTTATATCAACAGCCCCGGCGGTTCGGTGACGGCCGGCCTGGCGATCTACGACACGATGCAGATTCTCTCCTGCGACGTGAAAACCTACTGCGTCGGACAGTGCGCGTCGATGGGCGCGGTGCTGCTCTGCGCCGGCGCCGCCGGCAAGCGGTTCGCGCTGCCGAACAGCCGGATCATGATCCACCAGCCGTGGGGCGGTGCGCAGGGCACTGCGGCCGATATGGATATCCAGGTCAAGGAGATCCAGCGGTTGAAGGCGATGCTGAACGGCATTTTGTCGTCGCACTCCGGCCAGCCGATCAAAAAGATCGAAAAGGACACCGAGCGCGACTTCTTCATGGGAGCCGAAGACGCCGTCAAATACGGTCTGGTCGACAAGGTCGTCGCCCGGCCTTCGCAGGAGAAGTAACCGATGGCCGGAAAACGCGGAAACCGTAAATTGATCTGCGCCTTCTGCGGCGCCACGGAAGGGGACGACCCGTCGGTGATTTTTGCTCCGAGCGGTTATGAAGGCCTGGCGATCTGTTCAAACTGCCTGAAGCAGGGTTATACCGCCCTCTGCGCCGATCAGGCTGCCGGTGCGGCGGTCAAGGAGAAGAACGCGGAAAATCCGGTTGCCAGCCTCCGGGTGCCGAGCCCGGCTGAAATCAAGGCCGAACTGGATCAGTATGTGATCGGGCAGGAACGCGCCAAGCGGGTGCTCGCCGTCGCGGTTCACAACCATTACAAACGGCTTCAGACGCAGGCCGGAGTCCACACTTCCGCGGCGCGGGATCTGTTCAGCGACGTCGAGCTCGACAAGAGCAACGTGCTGCTGCTCGGACCGACCGGCAGCGGCAAGACGCTGCTGGCGAGGACGCTGGCCCGGCTGCTGGATGTGCCGTTCGCGATCTGCGACGCCACGACTCTGACCGAAGCCGGCTATGTCGGCGAGGATGTGGAGAACATTATCCTGCGGCTGTTTCAGGCCTCCGGCTCCAATGTGGAACGCACCCAGATCGGGATCATCTATGTCGACGAGATCGACAAGATCGCCCGCAAGACCGAGAACGTGTCGATCACCCGCGACGTCTCCGGCGAGGGAGTGCAGCAGGCGCTGCTGAAGATCCTCGAAGGCACGGTTGCGAATGTGCCGCCGCAGGGCGGCCGCAAGCATCCGCAGCAGGAGTTCCTGCGTATCGACACCTCGAATATCCTGTTCATCTGCGGCGGTGCGTTCGTCGGGCTGGATAAGATCATCCAGCGCCGTTGCGGCAAGCAGGTGCTCGGTTTCAAGCGTCTGGTGGACGATGAAGCGGAGCAGGCGGAACTGGATGCCGAGCATCTCGCGAAGAATCCCTATGCGAAGTGCGAACCCGAGGACCTGATCCGGTTCGGACTGATTCCGGAGTTTGTCGGCCGCCTTCCGGTGGTCACTTCGCTTGAACCGCTGCGCAAGGAGGACCTGATCCGGATTCTGAAGGAGCCGAAGAACGCGCTGATCCGCCAATACCAGCGGCTGCTGGGTATGGAAGGGGTTACGCTGGAATTCACCGAGGACGCGCTGGAAGCACTGGCCGACAAGGCGGTGGCGCGTGGCACCGGCGCGCGCGGGTTGCGTGCAATCCTTGAGGAGATGATGGTCGATGTGATGTTCGACGCTCCATCCCGGGAGGGGATCAGCCGCTGCGTGATCGACGGCGCGGTGATCCGCGGCGAAGCGGAGCCGCAGCTGCTCGGCGAAACGCGTAAGGCACAATAGCGGTTACGAAATTCCGGTTCATGAATACCGTATCTGACAGCATGGAGACGAAAACCCGGGTGCTTTCGACGGATTCTCCGCTTTTGGCAGCGGGGGATTCGGTCGATGTGCTTTCCACGCTTCCGGTCAAGCCGCAGGAGCGCTACCGGTTTATCCGGAGCATCGGTTTCGGCGGAATGAAGGGGGTGCTGCTGGTATTCGACCAGGACACCGGCCGCGAAGTCGCGATGGCGATCATGCCGGATTTCCGGGACCGCCCCAAGACGGACCTGGAGAAATTCGTGCGCGAAGCCAAGCTGACCGCGCATCTGGAACACCCGAACATCGTGCCGGTTCACGATATCGGCATCGACGGCTCGGGTTCTCCCTACTTTACGATGAAATACCTGCACGGGCAGTCGCTCGCTTCCGTGCTGCGCAAGATTCAGAAGGAGGACGCCGAGACGATCGCCAATTACGGATTGGTCCGGCTGCTCCACATCTACACCCGGATCTGTCACGCGATCGAATTCGCACACTCGCAGGGAATCTGCCATCTGGACCTGAAGCCGGAAAACATCAATCTCGGCGACTTCGGTGAGGTGCTGGTTCTGGATTGGGGGCTGGCGCGTTCGTTGAAAAGTCCCGCTTCCGGCGGACTGCTTGCTCCGAATGAGGCGGGCGATGAGGTGGCCGGCCGGGTGAAGGGCACACCGGGTTACATGGCCCCGGAACAGATCCGCACTCTGAACAGCGCTCCGATCGACGTGCGTGCCGACGTGTACGCGCTGGGGGCGATTCTGTATGCGATGCTGGCGCTGACCAATCCGCTGGCGCGGCTGTCGGTCGATGAGATTCTGCGCCGCACCGTGACCGGCGAACTGCCGCCGCCCACGGAGGTCGCTCCCGAGGGACGGTATGTGCCCGCCGCGCTGGAGGCGATCTGCATGAAGGCGATGGCGCTGCGCCCGGCGGACCGGTATGCGACGGTGCGGGAGCTGCGGGAGGACATTTTCGCGTTTCAGTCCGGCTACGTGCCGAAGGCGGAAAACGCCTCTCCGCTGAAGCACGCCGGACTGTTCATCGGCCGGAACTACCTGATTTTGCTGGTGCTGCTGACGGTGAGCCTGAGTGTGGCGCTGATCCTGCTGGCGATCAACTACTACCGGGTGGTGGCGGAGTAACGGTTGCCGCCATCGTCACGAGTCGCCTTCGGCGGTTCGGATGCGCTTCGTCCCGAGGTTGCCTTTACGCCGTGTGCAAGTTTCCGAACCGGGATTTCGCTCCTTTAGAGCGAGCAGGGCGCTTCGCCCCTGCACCCCGACCGGCAAGGTGCCGGCGCCGGGTATTTAGATCCGGGAAAGGCGTTTCGCCTTTCCCTCCGGGTGGGGGAGGCCCCGGTAGAGACAGGCAGGCGAGTACCTGAGCGGCACACCGCTCCGGTCGGCGCAAAGCCTGCTTTTTTGCAGGCTTTAGGCACTCCCTGCGCCTGCTGCCGCCGGAGTTCACGCGCGGAGCCTCCAGATGCTGACCAGATAATAGAAAGGTACTCTCATGGAGGCTGAACTCTGCCTATCCTCATAATACAGGCAAGGTTCAGTAAGGCTCGTATTCCAAGATGCTTGCCTGTGGGTTGGCAACTGCATTGTTGCCTGATCTCGCCTTGCCTATCCCATAATACAGGCAAGGTTCAGTAAGGCTCGTACTCAAAGATATGCTTGCCTGTGATATGGCAATTGTATTGTTGCTTGACCTCGCTTTGCGTATATCGGCAGATGAGTTCTTATCAGCCTCCATCAGGGTATCTTTCTATTATCTGGTCAGCATCTGGAGGTTCCGCGCGTGACCTCCGGCGGCAGCAGGCGCAGGGAGTGCCTAAAGCCTGCAAAAAAGCAGGCTTTGCGCCGACCGGAGCGGTGTGCCGCTCAGGTACTCGCCTGCCTGTCCACAGTAGAGCCTCCCCTATCCGGAGGGAAAGGCGAAACGCCTTTCCCGGCTCTGAAGTATTCGGCACCGGCACCTTGCCGGTCGGGTTCCAAGGGCGAAGCGCCTTGGTCGCCGAAGGCGAAATCCCGGTTCGGAAACTTGCAGACGGTGTTAGGAATTTTTTACGCGATATCCGACTCGGACGACTGCTGCAACAGCTCCCGGAGTTGCCGCCGTTCGCGGCCGGAGTAGCACCGGGCATGTTTTTTCAATTCTGTTGCGATCATCGCATCGGAGAGCGGCAGGGTGCCGCTCCGATGGGTGAGCTCGCGGTAACGGATCAGGAGCTGCATATTCTGGGGAGCGAATTCCCGGCCGTTCCGGGAGAAATAGGCTTCGGCGGTCTGCATGGCTGCTGCGGGCTGTTTCATACAGTCGGCGAGCAGTTCGAAGCGTGTCAGCCACAATAGCGCGCAATCCGGGCGTTCTTCGAGCAGTCGGTCGAGCTGCGCGAGGGCAAGCTCATATTTTCCCTGTCGGATTAGTCCCTGAACCGGGGAGATCAGCGGCGCGGGCTTCTTCAGCAGTTTCCGGGGATAGAGCAGGAAATCGACCATGCTGTCGGCGATGTCGGGCAGGAAGATCCGGCAGAAGACGGCGGCGGCCAGGATGCCGAACATTGCCATGCGGATCACCACGTAAAAGGCGATCGGGGCCGCGGCGGTGACGGAGGCGGCCCGCTTGCCGGCCAGTTCTATGAACGGACTGATTCCGAGGTAGCACAGGAACAGAATCAGCAATATTCCGATAATTTTGGCAAACCGGCTTTTCTTCATTGAAAAAACCTCTCTTCCCGCATATAGTAAATTGGCAAAGACGTGCTATATTTATTTAAATTAAGGTTATTACGCCAATTTTACAAATAGATTCAAAGGGAAATGTCATGAACAAGTACCGTACCAACACCTGCGGCGAACTCCGCAAGGCAAACGTTGGGGAGACCGTCCGCCTCTCCGGGTGGATTCACAGCGTCCGCGATCACGGCGGCGTGATCTTCATCGACCTGCGCGACCACTACGGCATCACGCAGGTGGTGATCGATCCGGAATGCGCCTTCTATCAGGCGCTGGAACGCTGGCGGGTGGAGACGGTGGTGCGTTTCGACGGCGAAGTGATCGCCCGTTCCGAAAGCACGGTCAATCCGAAGCTTGCGACCGGCGAGATTGAGATCAAGGCGACCGACATGGAGATTCTCGGCGACGCCGAAGTGATCCCGTTTCTGATCGCGAAGGACGACGGCGCGCCCGAGGCGATGCGCCTGAAATACCGTTTCCTCGATCTGCGCCGCGACGAACTGCACAGGAACATCATGCTCCGCAGCCAGGTGATCGCGGAGATGCGCCGTTATATGACCACGAACGGCTTCAACGAGTTCCAGACTCCGATCCTGACCGCGAGCAGCCCGGAAGGCGCCCGCGACTATCTGGTGCCGTCCCGCCTGCATCCGGGCAAGTTCTACGCGCTGCCGCAGGCTCCGCAGCAGTTCAAGCAGTTGCTGATGGTGGCGGGCTTCGACCGCTATTTCCAGATTGCGCCGTGCTTCCGCGACGAGGATGCGCGCGCCGACCGCAGCCCCGGCGAATTCTACCAGCTCGACGTCGAGATGAGCTTTGTGGAGCAGGACGATATCTTCGCGGTGATCGAGGGATTGCTTGAGGATGTGTTCGGCAAATTTTCGACCAAGGAGTTTACCCATGCGCCGTTCCCGCGGATTCCGTACCGCGAGGCGATGCGCCGGTTCGGTTCGGATAAGCCGGACCTCCGCAACCCGCTGGAGATGATCGACGTCTCCGAGCAGTTCCGCGATTGCGGCTTCAAGGCCTTTGCGGGCGTGGTCGCCAACGGCGGCGTGGTCCGGGCGATCAAGGCGCCGAAAGTCGCGGGCAAACCGCGCAAGTTCTTCGACGACATGATCAAGTTCGCGCAGGAAAACGGCGCGAAGGGCATGGCCTATATCATCTGGAGCGAAGAGGGTGAAAAGAGCCCGATTGTGAAGTTCCTGACTCCTGAAATCCTGGCCGCGCTGAAGACGGCGGGCGGAGTGGAGACCGGCGATGCGCTGTTCTTCCTGGCCGACGCGGAGAAGCTGGTCCAGAAGATCGGCGGAGCGGTGATCCCGGAGCTGGGCCGCCAGCTCGAACTGATCGACCCGAATGTGTTCAAGTTCTGCTGGATCGTGGATTTCCCGATGTTCGAGGAGGACGAGGAGACCGGTGCGACCGTGTTCAGCCACAACCCGTTTTCGATGCCGCAGGGCGGCATGGATGCGCTGCTGAACAAAAATCCGCTCGATATTCTCGCCTACCAGTACGACATCGTCTGCAACGGCATCGAGCTCTCCTCCGGCGCGATCCGCAACCACCAGCCGGAAGTGATGTACAAGGCGTTTGAGATCGCCGGCTATGACCGCAGCGTGGTCGACGACAAGTTCGGCGGCATGATCAATGCGTTCAAGCTGGGTGCGCCTCCGCACGGCGGCATTGCCCCGGGCGTGGACCGCATGGTGATGCTGCTGGCGGACGAGCCGAACATCCGCGAAGTGATCGCGTTCCCATTCAACCAGCAGGCGCAGGACCTGATGATGAACGCTCCGGCCGAGGTTTCGATCAAGCAGTTGCGCGAACTTCACATCGAAGTCAAACTGCCGAAAAAGCAGGAAAAACCGGCCGCCGAGGCCAACTGACCCGGAAGGGATGCGGATTGATGCGATATTGGATTTTACGGACGGGCATACTGCTGATGCTGGCTGTCGCCGGAGCTTCGCTTCGGGCGGCGGCCCCGGAACTGCTGAAATTCGTTCCGGCCGGAACCGAATATCTGGTGTCGGTCAATCTGGAGCGCCTGCGGGAGGTGCCCGGTCTCCGGGCAGCTCTCGAATCGAACGAGGATGTGGCTTCCCGGCTCGCCGAGTTTGAAAACACTTATAACCTGAAGCTGGAGGACTGCCGGCAGTTGCTGTTTGTCGGCGGCGGCAAGCGCCTGCGGGGCATGCTTGTCGAAACGGGAGTTCCCGAAGCGAAACTTGAGGCTTCGCTTGCGCCTCTGGCGGGCAACCGCTACTCCGCCGCGACGGCGGGGGAGCGTAAAATCCACTATGTGACCGCCGACCGCTCGGTTCCGGAGGACCGGATCAAACTGGCGCTCTGCTATCTCGATGCCGACTCGGTTCTGGCGACGGAAGAACCTTATCTCGCGCATTTTCTGGAGGGGCTGAAAACGGATTCCGCGATCCGGCTGGCGGCGGTGGAGGCCCCGGCGGGCAATCCGGTGATCTGGGGCTTTTTGAATGTCCGTTCCCTGACCGCCGGCAACAAACGGAAAGCCTCGCTGTTTCAGGTTTTTTTCCGTGATCTGCGCCGGGTGGTCTGGGAAATCGCTTCCGGTGGGGAACACGGCGGGGCGCTGACGCTCTCCGCAACCGGAACCTGCCGCAACGAACAGAGTGCCGCGCTGCTGAATGCGTCGCTGCCCGGTTATCTGGCGATGGCGGCCAATCTGCTGTTCGCCGCGGAGCCGGCGCTCGGCGGGCAGGTGGTGAATTCGCTGAAAAGCCGGGTCGACGGCAAAAAGGTCTATGCGGAGCTGAAGCTTTCGGAAGAGCTGACTTCCTCGATCGGCCGCTACCTGAAACGGGAGGCGGAGCGCAGGATGATGCCGCCCGACCCGGTTCCGGCGGACCAGCGGAACCGGTAGTGCGATCGTGCCGGCGCGGAAACGGACAACTGTTCCGAAGTTGATCGGATATCTGGTGCGGCTCGCCGCGCTGGTGGTGATGGGGCTGGTGCTGGTCGCCTACTGCCGCCGCGACGATATGCGCGACTGGATGGTCGACGATACGAAGTTCGCGCGTGAAATCCGGCTGGCCGCCAAACGGTACGGTCTGGAACCGGCGCTGGTACGGGCCGTGGTGTTTCAGGAGAGCCGTTTTGATCCTTTTATTCGCGGCGGAAAAGGCGAAGTCGGTTTGATGCAGGTGCTGCCGGAAGGGGCGGTTGCGGACTGGGCGCGGAACCGGCGCGTGAAGAGGCCCGGTGCATCGCAGTTGTGCGATCCGGTGCTGAATCTGGAGATCGGCTGCTGGTATCTGGCGCGCGGCATGCGCCGCTGGAGCGGCTACCGGGCGCAGACGGAGCTGGCGTTGGCGCAGTACAATGCCGGGGAGAGCCGCGCCGACCGCTGGAAGCCAGCCTCGCCGGACGGCACGGTGGTCGACCGGATCGGAATCGGGAGCACCCGGCAGTATGTGACGCGCATTATGAAGCGTTACCGGAAATATCGGGAGAGTATGAAATGATCAGAGTATGGCCGGTGTTGCTGGCTTTGGCGGTCTGGCTGCCGCTGGCTGCGGACGAAACGGCGCCCGCGCCGGATGCAATCTGGATCAACCAGTTCGATGATCCGGGAGTCTTGGAAAAGGAGACGCGCCTGGAGGGAACCCGCTTCCTGGTTCCCAAGACGAAGTTTTACATCGCGGATGAGCCGACCGCTTCGGACGGCAAGGTGCTGGTGGTCGAGGCTCCGAAAGCGACCGGCGTGCTGATGTCGGCGCCGAAAGTCGATTTGAAGAAGCGCCCGATCCTGCGTTGGCGTTGGCGGGTGATTCGCCCCGTCGGCCTTAAACCTGGTGCAAAGGAGCCGGACGATCAGGCGGTGGTGCTCTACTTTGGAGACGGCACGCTGTTGAAGCAGCGCAGCATCGGGTATCGCTGGGAGCGGAACACCGAGCTGGGCAAATGCGGCATCCTGAGTTATGTCGGCGGCATGATGACCGTCAAGTTTTTCTGTGTGCGCAACCGTGAGACGGCCGAAGGGGAGTGGGTGGTCGAGGAGCGCGACGTGATCCAGGATTACATCGATGCGTTCGGCAAGGAGCCGAACGAGTATTTTATCCTCAGCTTCGGTGCGAACAGCCAGTATTCCGGTTCGCAGACGCGGGCCGAAATCGACTTCGTGGAGTTCGTGCCCCGCCCCGAACCGCAGGAGGAGAAGAAGTGATCCGGAAGATCGGAGTGACCGGCGCCGCCGGTTTCATCGGCGGCCATCTCGCGGATTATATCGATGCGCAGCCGGGTTTCGAAGCTGTCCGCATCGTGCGCGAGCATTTCGAGGAGCGGCATTTGAGCTCAGTGGTGGCCGGATGCGAGGCGATCGTGCATCTGGCCGGGGTGAGCCGCAGCGATGAGCCGCAGCAGCTTTACCGGATCAATATGGAGCTTCTGGAGCATCTGATTCTGGCGGTGCGTTTTGCCGGAGTCAAGCCCCGGATTCTGTTCGGCTCCACCACGCATGAGGCGAAGCAGACGAAATACCATGCTTCGAAGCGGGACGGCCGCGACCGGCTGGACCGGGCGGCGCGGGAGCTGGGATTCGAGAACGTCGGCGTGCTGATGCCGAATGTGTTCGGGCCGGGCGGGAAACCGCATTACAATTCGGTGGTCGCCACGTTCTGCGCCGACTCCCGGCGGGGGCGCCGGCTGACCGTTCACTCCGACGCGGGCCGGGTGAAACTGATTTACATTGACGGCCTGGTCCGGCGGCTGTTCGAGCTGGCAGCCGGAGATTTTCCGGGAAATCCGGTGGAGATCGTTCCGGAATTCGACGTGGAGGTCGCCGGTATCGCGGCCCGCGTGACCGGCTTTGCGGCCGGGAAGCGGCCGGAGCCGGAGGACCGGTTCGGTGTTTTGCTGTACCGGACATGGCTGAGTTATCCGGAAAAAGAGTGTTGAATGGTGATAAAAGGGGTTTAACGGCGGAAGATAATGATAAAATTGCGCTTTTTTCATAATTTTCGCTTGCTAAATGCGATATATGACGTTATTTTAATAACTCTCATGGTGTGTGCACCTATGGTGCTTCACGCCCTTGAGGGTGGTCACGGCGGTGGCGGCGACTCCGGTGTAACGGTTACGATCAGGTCGGCGGATGCTCAACGACTTAGAGAGTTGACGCGGTTGCGCGAGGAGACGGGGCTGGCGGCGGAAGCGGTAAAGCGCCTGGAACTCGAAAACGAATCGTTGCGCGAGGAGAAGGCGGAGCTGCGGGCCGAGTTGTTTGAGATCAAGGAAAAGTTTGCAAAGCAGAATGCGAACTATCGTCAGTTGCAGTTGTGGCTGGCCGGAGTCCCGGCAGAGGGGGCAGTGCGAAAATCCGGCCGGCGGGAAGAACGGCTGCTGCAGGCGATGGGGGAAGTTTCAAAAGACGGCAGTGCGCTCGCCCTCAGCGCCGTCTCATTCTGCGAACAGGTGCAGCAGCTTTTGAAGGAGCTGCCGATCGGGAAGGTTCGGCAGGCGGAGATCCAGCTTCAGCTGGACGGGCTTTCAAAGGATGCGCGCCGCTTTATCGCCTTGACGGAATCCGGTGAAACCGTGGCGAAGGGGATTGACGCGCTGCGAACGTGTCGCATCCTTGCGGTGAATCGGGAACTGTCAATTGTGGTGCTTTCGGTGGGTTCGGTGAAAGGTGCTTTCGCCGGGATGATCTACCGGGTTGGGAAGGACCGGCAAATTCAGCTCAGGGTGGTCAGTGTAAGACCATACGCCGCGGCGGCTGAAGTTGTCAAGGGCACGATCGGCGACCTCGCTCCGGGAATGGAGGCTGTGGCGGGAGAATCCAGAGAATCGGATACATCGGGAACGGTGGTGCCGGTTCGAACATCTAATTAACAGGAAAACTCGAGAACCAGATTATGGAAGTAAGAGCTTTGACAAGGAATGTGCGGATATCGCCGGAAAAGGCGCGGCATGTGTCGCGTCTGATCCAGGGTAAGTCCGCAGTTGAAGCGCTCGCGATCGTCGAACTGAGCCCCCGCAAGGCGGCCAGTCTGCTGGGCGATACGCTGCGCTCCGCCGTGGCCAATGCTGAAAACAATGAGAACGTGAGCCGCAAGGCGCTGGTGGTCAAGGCCGCCCTCGTCAGCCCGGGTCCGATCATCAAGCGTTTTCGTGCGAAAGCGCGCGGCTCGGCCGGCCGGATCCGCAAGCGGACCAGCCATCTGGAAGTTATTTTGACGGATATGAACTAGAATAGGGGATTGAATCGTGGGACAAAAAGTTAATCCGATCGGATTGAGAACGGCCCTGACCAAGAATTGGGAATCCCGCTGGTTTGCAGACAAGAAATCCGGCGGTAAGACGCTGTTTGGCGAGTGGCTGCAGGAAGACCTCGCGATCCGCAAGTTCATCAAGGAAAAGTTCGCCCAGGCGGCGATCGCCCGGATTCAGATCGAGCGTTTCGCCAACCGTGTCCGCGTGACCATCTGCTCGGCCCGTCCGGGACTGCTGATCGGCAAGAAGGGTGCGGAGCTGGAGTCGATGAAGGCGCAGGTCGCCAAGCTGACTGCCGGCAAGGAAGTTTTCATTGAGATCGCCGAAGTGCGGCGTGCGGAGACCAACGCGCAGCTCGTTTCCGAGAACATCGCGCAGCAGCTGGAGCGCCGCATCGGCTTCCGGCGTGCGATGAAGCGCGCGATCCAGACCGCGATGGATATGGGCGCGGACGGGATCAAGATCAACTGCGCCGGGCGTCTCGGCGGAGCGGAACTGGCTCGCGAAGAACAGTACAAGGAAGGCCGTGTGCCGCTTCATACGCTGAAGGCGAACATCGATTACGGCTTCACCGAAGCGAATACGACGGCCGGAACGATCGGCGTCAAGGTTTGGATTTGTCACAAAGACTCTACGGAGGAACAAGATTATGCCGTTAATGCCAAAAAGAGTAAAGTACAGAAAGGTTCAGCGCGGAAGTAACGCCGGCCTCGCCACTACCAATAATAAGATTGATTTTGGCGATTTCGCGTTGCAGGCGCTGACCCGCGGGTACGTTACCAATAACCAGATTGAAGCTGCGCGTGTTGCGATCAACCGTCATCTGAAGCGTCGCGGCAAAGTATGGATCCGTCTGTTCCCCTTCCGCTCCTTCACGAAGAAGCCGTTGGAAGTCCGTATGGGTAAGGGAAAAGGTGCGGTCGAAGGCTGGGTTGCTCCGGTTCTGCCGGGCCGGGTGCTGTTTGAAGTGTCCGGTTGCAGCGAAGCGGTGGCGAAGGAAGCCATGAGTCGTGCGGCGAACAAGCTTTGCTTGCGCTGCAAGTTCTTGTCACGGGAAGCGTAAGGTGGTCCGATGAAGAGCAAGGAAATTCGTGAATTGACCGATGCCGAGCTGGTGACCAAGGTCGCCGACCTGCAGCGGGAGAAGTTGAACCTCAAGATTCAGTCCCGTACCGGTCAGCTGGAAAAGACCGCTCGCGTCCGGCAGATCCGTCGCGACATTGCGCGTGTCTATACCGAGCAGACTGCCCGTGCGGCCAAAGCCGAGGTGAAGTAATGAGTGAAGCTATTGTTGAAGTTCGTGGCAATCGCAAGGAACGCGTCGGCGTTGTGGTCAGCGATGTGCAGGACAAGACGATCGTCGTGAAGGTCGACCGTCGCACCCCGCACCCGTTGTACCAGAAGATTGTCAAGGTTCGGAAAAAGTTTACCGCCCATGATGAGAAGAACGAAGCGAAGAAGGGCGACACCGTCCGGATCGTGGAAACCCGTCCGCTGAGCCGCAGCAAGCGGTGGCGTCTGGTCGAAATCATCAGCCGTGCGGCGCAGGAATAACCCTTCAGGAGATATTCATCATGATTCAAATGCAGAGTATTCTGGAGGTTGCCGACAATTCCGGAGCCAAGTCGCTTCTGACGATGACGGTTCTGGGACAGGGCAAGAAGATCGCCGGGATCGGCGATATCATCAGTTGCGCCGTGCAGGAAGCGATTCCGGATGGTTCGGTCAAGAAGGGGCAGGTCGTGAAGGCGGTCATCGTGCGTACTGCGGCGAAGATCCGTCGTCCGGACGGTTCCTATCTGAAGTTCGACGAGAACGCGGCGGTCCTGATCGATAAGGACAAAAACCCGGTCGGTACCCGTATTTTCGGGCCGGTGGCGCGTGAATTGCGCGAGAAGGATTTCATGAAGATCATCTCGCTGGCGCCGGAGGTGCTTTAATATGAAATATCATGTCAAAAAAGGCGACAAGGTTCTGGTTAACGCCGGCAACTACAAGGGCGAAGAAGCGACCATTCTGGCGGTTCTGACGAACAAGGACCGCGTGGTGCTTGAGTTCACCTCCAAGAAAGATCGCGAGATCGGCAAGCGGACGATCAAGAAGAGCAAGCTCAATCCGAACGGCGGCCTGGTCGAGCGTTCGGTTTCAGTGCATGTCTCCAACGTCAATCCGGTTGCCTCGGAAAAGTCGGAGAAGTAAAATGCCTGATATGAAGAAAAAATATGTGGAAGAAGTCCGCAAGGCGCTCCAGGCCGAGCTTGGCCTGAAGAACGTCATGCAGATTCCGAAGCTTGAGAAGATCGTGATTTCCACCGGTATCGGTTCCGATGCGGAGCGTGACGCGTTCACCGAAGCGAAGAAGCATATCGGCGCGATGACCGGTCAGGAGCCGGTGATCACCAAGGCGCGCAAGAACGTTTCCAACTTCAAGCTGCGTGTCGGCATGCCGGTCGGTGTGATGGTTACCCTCCGGGGCAGCCGGATGTATGAGTTCCTGGATCGTTTCGTGCACAATGCGCTGCCGCGTGTGCGTGACTTCCGCGGAATTCCGAAGACTGGTTTCGACGGTGTGGGCAACTACAACCTCGGGATCAGCGATGTATCGGTCTTCACCGAAGTCGATGCCGACAAGCTGAAGTATCCGCTCGGCGTGAACATTACGTTGGTCACGACGGCGAAGACGGATGATGCGGCGCGTCTTCTTCTGAAGAAGATGGAAGTTCCGTTCGAGGAATAAAGGAAGGATTGCATCATGGCGAAACTCAGTTTGATGGTGAAGGCGGAGCGGGGGAGCAAGTTCCCGGTTCGCAATTATACCCGTTGTAAGGCCTGCGGACGTCCGCGGGCGTACATCGGCAAGTTCCAGCTCTGCCGTATCTGTTTCCGCGAACTGGCTTCCAAGGGCCAGATTCCGGGTGTGACCAAGGCCAGCTGGTAAGAAAGGATTCTCTACAATGAGCATGCAAGATCCGATTGCTGATATGCTTACCCGCCTGCGCAACGCGGGATCCGCAAACCTGAAGAAGGTTTCGATGCCGAGTTCGAAGGAGAAGGTCGCGATTGCCGACGTTCTGAAGACGGAAGGCTACATCACCGACTATGCGGTGGCCGAAGACGGCGTGAAGCGCGAATTGGTCATTGAACTCAAGTATGTGAACGGCGCGAGCGTGATCGAGGGTATCGAGCGCGTCAGCAAGCCGTCCTGCCGGATTTATTGCGGAAGCCGGGAGATTCCCCGCGTCCGCAACGGTCTGGGCACTGTCGTGCTGACCACTCCGAAGGGCATCATGAGCGGTCGCCGGGCGGTCAAGGAGAACGTCGGCGGCGAAATTCTCTGCTACGTCTGGTAATTTTTAAGTTAGGAACTATTCAATATGTCTCGTATAGGCAATAAACCGGTCGACATTCCTTCCGGCGTGAAGGTCGCAGTCGACAAGACCGGGATCACGGTCGAAGGCAAGAGCAAGCTGACGCTGCCGATGCCCCCGTTGGTCGCGGTTGAAGTCAAGGACAATCAGGTGCATGTGACCGAGGCTTCCGAGGATCGCAAGGCGAGCGCGATGCAGGGTCTGACCCGCAGTCTGATCCACAACATGATCGTCGGCGTTTCGGAAGGCTTCAAGAAGGAACTCGCGATCGTCGGCGTAGGCTACAAGGCCACGCTGGCGGGCAGCAAGCTCAATCTTGCGCTCGGCTTCTCCCACCCGATCGTCTACGAAGTCCCGGCCGGCATCAAGTTGACGGTAACCCCGGATAACAAGATTGTGATCGAGGGCAGCGATAAGCAGCTGGTCGGCGAAACCGCCGCGCAGATCCGTCGTTTCCGTCCGCCGGAGCCGTATAAAGGCAAGGGCATCCGTTACGTCGATGAGCGCATCATCCTCAAAGAAGGCAAGTCCGTGGGTTAATCCCGGGCGTAAGGAGCTGATAAAATGGCTGTTATCGATAAGAAAGTTCAACGTGCGCGTCGTCATGCGAGAATCCGTAAAAAGATTTCCGGCACGGCTGAGCGCCCGAGATTCTGTGTCAGCATTACGACCAATCACATCTATTGTCAGTTTATCGACGATGTGAACGGCCGTACTCTGGCGATGACCTCCAGCCTGGACCCGAAGTTCAAGGCGGAAAATGCTCGTCCGAATATGGCGGGCGCGGTGCTGCTGGGCAAACTGGCGGCGGAAGCGGCTAAAGCGGCCAATGTTACGGAAGTCGTCTTCGACCGTTGCGGTTACAAATACCACGGCCGGATGAAGGCGATCGCCGAAACGGCCCGCGAAAACGGACTTAAGTTCTAGGGGAGCGTCTCATGGCTAAACGTGATAATTTCAATGAACCGGTGCAGAGCGAATTCGACGAGAGCGTGATTTCGATCAACCGGAGTGCCAAGGTGGTCAAGGGCGGCAAAAACTTCAGTTTCGGCGCCCTGGTTGTGGTCGGTGACCGCAAGGGCCGGGTCGGTTACGGCTACGGCAAGGCCAACGAAGTGTCGGATGCGATCCGCAAGGGCGGCGAAGCTGCCCGTCGCAATCTGGTGACCGTGCCGATGCACGGCCAGACCCTGCCGCATGAAGTCGAAGTGAAGTTCGGCGGCGCCCGCGTGCTGCTGCGTCCGGCTTCCGCCGGTACCGGTCTGATCGCCGGCGGCGCGGTGCGCGCGATCCTCGAACTCGCCGGCGTCGAAGACGTGCTGGCGAAGTCGCTCGGCGCGTCAAATGCCGCGAACGTGGCCAAGGCCACCTTCAAGGCGATTTCGCAGCTGTCGACCCGTGACGAGGTGTTCGCCCGCCGCGGCATCGCGCTTCCCAAGACGGCGCAGGCCGCTCCGGAAGCTCCGGCGGTTGAAAACAACTAATTCTTAATTGGGAATATTGGATTATGAAACTGCATGAACTTAGTCCCAACGCCGGTTCCCGCAAGCGCCGCAAGCGCGTGGGCCGCGGCGACAGCTCCGGGCTCGGCAAGACCGCCGGGCGCGGCGAAAAGGGCCAGAAGTCCCGTACCGGTTCGTCGATCCGCCCCTTCTTCGAAGGCGGTCAGATTCCGCTGTTCCGCCGCCTGCCGAAGCGCGGCTTCAACAGCCCGGACCATATCGAGTACACTCTGGTCAACCTGAACATCCTGGAAGACAACTTCGCGGCGGGCGACGTGGTCGATGCGGAATCGCTTCGCGCCAAGAACCTGCTCGGCAAGACCGAACGGATGATCAAGATCCTGGCCAACGGCGAGATCACCAAGGCTCTGACCGTCAAGGCCGACAAGTTCTCGGCGGCGGCCAAGGCCAAGATCGAAGCTGTCGGCGGTAAAGTCGAAGTGACGGAATAACCAAACCGGGAGTACGGGAATAAATGTTGACGGCATTCTTGAATACATTGAAGGTTAAAGAGTTGCGTAATCGCCTGCTGTTCACGGCGCTGATTATCGTGCTGGTGCGGTTCGCGAGCAACATCCCGTGCCCCGGAGTGGATCCGGCGGCGCTGGAAAAATTCATTTCCGAGGTCAGTGCCGGCAGCAGTTCCAGCGGTGGGTTTATGGCCCTGATCGACCTGTTTTCGGGCGGCGCCCTGGCGCACTTCGCCCTGGGAGCGCTGGGGATCATGCCGTACATCACCGCCTCGATTATCGTACAGCTTCTGGTGCCGGTGGTTCCCACGCTGGAGAAAATGCAGCGTGAGGGGGAAACCGGCCGCCAGAAGATCACCCAGTACACCCGTTATCTGACGATTCTGGTCTGCCTGATTCAGGGAACCATGGTCGCGATCGCGATGGTCAATCCGAGCAAACTCGGGTTGCCTGCGCCGTCGGAGCAGCTTTTCATCGGCAGCCGGTCGGTATTCATTCCGATCACGGTGCTGGTGATCACCTGCACGACGATGGTTTTCACCTGGCTCGGCGAGCAGATCACCGAGCGCGGCATCGGCAACGGCGTATCGCTGATCATCACGATCAACATCGTGTCGCGTCTGCCTCACTCCGTGATCGAACTGATCGACATGGCCATGAAAGGGCAGACCCCGGACGGCACGACGTTCCGGCCGGTCCAGTTGCTGTTGCTGCTGGTGGTCTTCTGCGTGGTCACCGCGGCGACGATCCTGCTTTCGCAGGGCTACCGCCGGGTGCCGATCCAGATGATCCGCAAGACGGTGGGCAAGCAGATGATGGGCGGTTCGACCTACATGCCGCTGAAGGTGAACTTCGCGAACGTGATGCCGATCATTTTCGCGGGTGCGATCCTGATGCTGCCGGAATATCTGTTCCAGTACATGGCGGCCAAACCGGATGCGAGTTCGATCTGGATGACGCTGGCGATGACCTTCCGTCAGGACGGCGTGGGGTACATGGTCGTTTACGGCCTGCTGATTCTGGCGTTCAGCTTCTTCTGGGTCGCGAATCAGTTCAACCCGATCCAGATTGCGGACAACCTGAAAAAGGAAGGCGCGTACATCCCGGGCATCAGCCCCGGACAGCCGACGGCGGACTTCCTCGACAGTGCGATGACGCGCGTGACCGCGGGCGGAGCCGTCTTCCTGATGGCGCTGGCGCTGTTCCCGATGTTTCTGTACAGCAACTTCAAGATTCCGTTTATGGTGGCCCAGTTCTTCGGCGGTACTTCGCTGCTGATTATGGTCGGCGTGGTGCTCGACACCATGAGCCAGCTGGAATCGCATCTGACGATGCGCCATTACGAGGGATTCCTGAAGAGCGGACGGCTGCGCAGCCGCGGCGGCAACTGAGCTTCCGGAACGCGCAAATAGATTGTTTCTGTCGGACTGGTCCGACTAGTCAGGCTAGTCGAACCAGTCCTTTTGATTTTGATGGAATCCGGCGGGTGGTTGATTGAAAAAACGACCCACCGGCCGATGTGGATAAACAAGGTGCGGCAGGCGCTTCATTTTTGTCTGCTGAGATGTAAAAAAGATATCCGGTTTTGAATTTTTTGCGTTGCAAAGTATTCAAAACCGCACCCGGCGCCGGCATCTTGCCGGTCTGGGGTCCCGGGGGCGAAGCGCCCCGGGCCGCCGGAGGCAAATCCCGGAAGGCGGAGTAGGTTATGAGTAATGTGATAGCGATCGACGGCCCGGCGGCTTCCGGGAAGAGTACGGCGGCGCGGCTCCTGGCCGAGCGGCTGAATATTGCGTATGTGAATACCGGCAGTTTGTACCGGGCGGTCGCGCTGGCGGCGCGGCGGGCCGGGCAGGAGATGGGGGCGCTTTCGCCGGAGTTCCTGAACACTTTGAAGCTGGAATACGTGCCGGATCAGAACGGCAGGTATGAGCTGAAACTGGACGGTTCCCTTCCCGGCGCTGAACTGCGCAGCGCGGAGACCGCTTCGGGGGCGAGCTTGGTCGCGACACAGCTGGCGGTGCGCGATTACCTGCTCGGCGTGCAGCGTTCCTTTGCCGGGGAGAAGCTGATCGTGATGGAGGGACGGGATATTGGAACGGTGATCTTTCCGGACGCCCGTTACAAGTTTTTCATCACCGCGACGCCGGAGGAGCGGGCGCGGCGGCGTCTGGCGCAGTCCGGCGAGGTGACGGACGGGGCGACGCTGGCGGAGGTCGCGAAGGCGATCGCGGAGCGGGACAGGCAGGATTCGGAGCGCAGGATCGCGCCGCTGAAGCCCGCTCCCGATGCGGAATTGATCGATACCACCGGCTTCGCCGTCGGCGAGGTGGTGGATTACATAGTCAAGAAGGTTCAGGCCGGGACGGAGGAGAAGTGAGCATGTATCACGATATGGAGTACCGGGTGCCGTATGCCGACACCGATCAGATGGGCGTGGTCTACTACGCGAATTATCTGGAATATTTCGAGCGCAGCCGGACCGAGATGCTGCGTGCGGCAGGGTTACCCTACAGCGAACTGGAGAAGAAGGGGATCATCCTGCCGGTTTCGGAGGCGTACTGCAAATATCTGGCTCCGGCCCGCTATGACGATCTGCTGACGTTCCGTTCGTGGGTGAAGGAGATCAAAGGCGTCCGGATGGTGATCGCCTCCGAGGTGCGGCGCGGCGATGAACTGCTGGTTGCCGGCCATGTGGTGCTGGTCAGCGTGAACCCGGAGCGCAAGGTGGTGCGCATGAGCAAAGAGCTGGTGGAGAGCTGTGAACAATTTTTCTGGAGCCCGGAGGATGAAAAATGAGTGAATATGTCGATTTCAATGCGTTGTATCCGATGAAGTTCAAGCCGATCTACCAGGCGCGCATCTGGGGTGGAACCCAGATGAGCGAGGTGTTGCGCCGCGAAGTGCCGGCCGCCGCCGATCCGATCGGCGAATCCTGGGAGCTGGTGGACCGCGAGGATGAGCAGAGCGTGCTGGTCAACGGCCCGATGGCCGGCAGGACCATGCACGAACTGCTGAAGCATTACGGGCGCGAGCTGGTCGGACGCAAGGCGAAATCCACCGACCGTTTCCCGCTGCTGGTCAAGCTGATCGACGCGGGCGACCGGCTGTCGCTGCAGGTTCACCCGGACGAGGCTGCCTGCCGCGAGATCGGCGGCACTGCCGAGCCGAAGACCGAAATGTGGTATATCATCGCGGCCCGCAAGGGGGCGCAGATTCTGGCCGGGCTTCAGGGGCGCGCCACCCGACAGCAGCTGGTCAGCCAGCTCGGTTCGCCGGATGTGGAGAACCTGCTGCAGGTCTATCCGTCGCAGCCGGGGGACGCCTATTTCATCTCTTCCGGCACGCTGCACGCGATCGGCGGCGGCAACCTGATTCTGGAGATCCAGCAGAACAGCGACACCACCTACCGCGTCAGCGACTGGGGACGGGTCGACGCGAACGGCAAGTCGCGCCAGCTTCACGTCGAACTCGGGATGCGTTCGATCAACTTCATGAACCGGACCTCGCCGCGGATTGCGGGAGTGGCCGGAACCGCGCAGCATAACCGCAAGTTCGATGTGGTCAACATGTGCCCGTTCTTCTCGGTCGCGGATCTGCGGCTGGTGTCGAAATGGAACGATGATACCACGCCTTCGGGCAGCTTCCACCTGATCAGTGCGATCAACGCCCCGGTGCGGGTCGGCCGTGCCGAAGATGACCGGACGGTTGAATTGGCCGCCGGGGAAACCGCGCTGGTTCCGGCGGGCTTCGGCGCTTATGTGATCGAACCGCTGGCGGAAGGCGAGTGCGCGGTCGTGAAAACCACGCTTTAAGATTGGAAAGAGTCATGGAATATCAGTTTGTTGTCGACCTCGAAAATTTTCTGCGGGACAAGTTTGAAAAGTATCCGGCGGAACCGGCGCTGGCGGTGGAAGCCTGCCCGGCGGGAATGACCGGCGATTTCGCGTTGAACTGCTTCAGGATCGGCCGCTTCTGCGGCAACCCGATGCAGGCGGCGGCGGCCGTCGCGGAGTTTTTGAAAGGGCATCCGGACGTCGAAGGCGTCGAAGTGGTCAAGGCCTTTGTGAATGTGACGGTGAAGGCGGGTGCGCTGCATCGCGATTCGGTGGCGGCGGTGGAACGGCTGCTGGAAGCCGCAAAGCTGCCGGAGGCGCAGCGCAAACGCATCCTGATCGAGTTTTCCGCCCCGAACACCAACAAGCCGCAGCACCTCGGTCACGTGCGCAACAATACGCTCGGCATGTCGCTGGCTTCGCTGCTGAAGCGGGTCGGCCACGACGTGATCGAAATCAACCTGGTCAACGACCGGGGCATCCACATCTGCAAGTCGATGATCGCGTACCAGCGGTTCGGCAACGGCTGCACGCCGGAGTCGACCGGCATGAAGGGTGATCATCTGGTCGGAAAGTTCTACGTCGAATACAACAAGGCGCTTTCGGAGGAGATCAAGGTATTGAAGGCCGCCCGGCCGGAACTGGCGGACAAGGACAGCGAGGAACTGTTCCTCGAAACCGAACTCGGCCGCGCCACCCAGAAGATGCTGCAGGATTGGGAGGCCGGCGATCCGGCGGTCCGCGAGCTCTGGAAGATGATGAACGGCTGGGTGTTCGCCGGATTCGCGCAGACCTACGAGCGCATGGGGATTCACTTCGACCACACCTACTTGGAGAGCGAAACCTATCTGCTCGGCAAGGATATCGTCGCCGCGGGGCTGGAAAAAGGCGTCTTTGCGAAGCGAGAGGATGGAGCGGTCTTCTGCGACCTCGGCAAGCTCGGCAAGAAGGTTGTGCTCCGCAGCGACGGCACCAGCGTCTACATCACACAGGATATCGGCACCACCTTGAAGAAGTTCGAGGATTATCACCCGGAGAGCATGGTCTGGGTGGTCGGGGACGAGCAGAACCTCCACTTCCAGATGCTCTTTGAAATCATGAAACGGCTCGGTTATCCGTGGGCCGATCAGCTCTATCACCTTTCCTACGGCATGGTCAATCTGCCCACCGGTAAAATGAAAAGCCGCGAGGGAACGGTGGTCGACGCCGACGACCTCTTCGACGAAATGGCGAAGCTGGCCACCGACGCCTGCAAGGAGCGCGGCGGAGAGGAGCTTGATCCCGCCGAACTGGCGGAGCGCGGCGAAATCATCGGTCTCGGCGCGTTGAAATTCATGCTGCTGAAGTTCAACCCGAAGACCACGATCATGTTCGATCCGGCGGCCTCTCTGAAGTTCGAGGGGGATACCGGCCCGTACATCCAGTACGCCGCCGCCCGGATCAACTCCATTGAGCGTAAGGCTGCCGAACGCGGCATCGATTTCTCGCCTGCCAAAGTGGATTGGGCGCTGCTGGCGCATCCGGCCGAAAAGGCTCTGGCGGTGACCGCCGGCTTTTACCCGGCGGTGTTGAAGCTGGCGGCGGAACGGCGCGACTGCTCCGGCCTTGCCGAATATCTGCTGAATCTCGCCAAGGCGTTCAACCGCTTCTATCGCGAGTGCCCGGTGCTGGCGGCCGAAACCCCCGAACTGGTCGCGGGGCGTCTGGCGATGGCCGATGCGGTCCGTACCATCATCGTGGACGGCCTCGCCACGCTGACGATCAAAGTGCCGCAGGCGATGTAATAAGGAACTGTATGAGACGGCTTCCGGGATTCCGCTTCGATGGAGGCGGAATCCCGGATTTTTTTCAGAGGACCGGAAATTCCGGGAGCGGGCGGATTTCCGGCTTGAGCGCGGGCGGGCACTCCACGGCGAGTTTGAGTCCGGCGGCGGTCCGGCGGCAGTCGATCCGGATCGGGCCGGAGGGGGTCGGGACTTCGCCCGCGATATGCTCCTGTGTGCCGGGACAGGGGGAGACCGCAAAGCGGGCAAAGCCCGGTTCGAGCGGCGTGACGCCGAGCTGGCGCGCCCCCTGCCAGTAGACCGGCACACTGCTCCAGGCGTGGCAGAGGCTGCCGGCGCCGTCGAAGCCGAGTGCTCCGGCGGCGACCTCCCACAAAGTATCCGAACCGGTGAAGAGCATCGGGGCGAATGCCGCGGTCAGCCGTTCGGCGGCGAAGCGCCTGCCCTCCGGCCCGGCCTGATGCAGCGCATCGACCACGAACGGCAGCGAACTGGTGCTTGCCGGTACGACCTGCGGATTCTCCGCAAGTCGGATGAACTGCGGATACAGTTCCGGCGGCAGGAGGCCGAGACGCAGCGCGAGCGCGTTGACGTGCTCGTGGAAGCCGATCAGCTCTGAACCGTTGCGGTAGGTCGCATAGAACCCGTCCGGGCGACGGAATTCGCGGGCAACGGCCGCCTGCAGCGCGTCGGAACGGTTCGGGACCGGCCGCCCCGCCCGTGCCTTCATCGCCTCGAAACTGCGCAGCGCCAGCACCAGATAAAGATTGTACGGTGCGCTCAGCGGATGGTGCCCGGAGCCGTCAAGCTGTGCGACCCATTCATAGAAATTCCAGATTTCCCTGCCCTCGGGCGGCAGGCAGAGGCCGGTGGCGGTGTCGCGCCGGGTGAGGGCGCGTTCGAGCATCTCCTCCATCTGGCGCTCGAATTGCAGGAACAGCCGGCCGCTGCCGCTGTAGAGCCAGTGCTCGTCGACTTCGACGAACCAGATCCAGCTGAAGATCGGGATGGTGACCGGGACGCGGGCGGGGGCGCACAGTTCCAGCAGGCCGTCCGGACGGATGCCGCGCCCGAGCAGCTCAAAGCTCGTCGCCGCGAATTCATAGTTGCCCCACGCATAGTAGCCGAAGAGCGCCTGATTGCGCGAATCGTAGGCGTATAATGCCTGTTCGCGCCACGGACAGTCCTCATAGTGCTCGTGCATGCAGAGCTTCATCGTGTTGAGCGCGACCTGCCGCAGCTTCGCGTGGAGGCGGTCGCCGTCGTCGAAACGGGCGGCGGCAGGGAGCGGCAGCTCCTGCGGACGGATTCCGGCGTAATGCAGCATCAGCGGCTCCGCATACTCCGTGAAATTGAGCTGCAGATAACGGCCCCCGGAGCGCCGGAACGGGATTGCAAAACGGTTCCGCCCGGCGCGGCAGATGTAGCGGTCGGTGAAATTGCGGCTTTGGATCTGGCTGCGCACCCGGCCGTCGTCGAGGTGTTCGCCGTGGGAGAGGTCGACGACGGTTCCAGCGGGGGCGTCCAGCTCGATTTCCAGCTTGCCGGCGCATTCGCCGCCGAAGTCGAGAATCACGAAAGAACCGTTTTCCGGTAACACGGGGGGCTGTATCGGCCGCGGTTCCGCGAATGTGACCGGTTCGATGCCGTACAGGCCGGGCAGACCGAAGAAACGCGCCGCCGGGACCGCCCGCATCAGGTCCCGCGACACCGTGACGGCAAACGTCTCTTTCTCGCCGGTACGAAGCAGGAAGCCCTGATTGGCGAAAGCAACGCTGCGCCGCTCCCCCGGAGCAAGGCGCGGCACAGGCCGCGGTTCCGGCATGCCGCGGTCATCGGTTGCCACCGCCGTCTCCCAGCCGGAGTCGTCGAAGCCGGGCCGCTGCCAGTTGTCGGATTTGCGTCCGTCACAGCAGGTCACGAAACCGAGCTGGCCGGTGACGTCCGCGATCGGACCGGAGGTGAACGCCGGGTCAAGCCGCGCTTTCCACGCGGTCGAGCTGCCGAAGCGGAACTCCCCCCCCCGCAGTTCGCACCGGAATCCAGGCGCGCCGCACCGGTAGGTCGAGAAATCCTTTCCCCGGAACCAGACCAGCGCCGCCAGCAGGTGTTCGCCCGCTTCGAGTGCTCCGGTGTGGAACTCCGTCGCGGTCGGCCGGTCCGGGTAGTCGCTGAACTGGCCGCCGCCGAGTTCGACGCCGTCGAGGTACAGCAGGAAATCACTGTCGGCGGAGACGGAGATCACCGCGTCATCCACGCCCTGCGGCAGGGCGAAACCGCCGCGGAAATCTGCATGAAGGTTGATCTCGATACCATTCGGCGCAAGCCGGATCCAGCAGGGGGAGGATTCTGACATTCAAACGGCTCCTTGGAGTGGAAAGCTGCAATCGTTTCCCCTAATATATCGGCCGGTCATGTTTTTGCAAGCCCGGCGGAAGCGAAGTTGCCGGGGGATTGCCGGGATTGTTCCGGTTCCGCTGCAAAAACAAATACGGTGTTGAATTTCTTGCTGTACAAAAAATCCAACACCGCATCCGGCACTTTGCCGGTTGGCGGAACCGGGGGATAAAGCGCCCCCCGGTCCGGCAGGAGCAGAAGCTTTACTTGCCGGCGAAAGCAGTTTCAATCGCCTGCTTCACGTCGCGGAAAGTCGCGTCGACGGAGTCGCTGCGCGGGATCACGATGTCACTGACGGAAACCGCGATCGTACCGTCCGCTTCGGGACGGACGCTGAAGGCCGCGTCGATGTTGACCTTGTCGGCGATGCCCTTTTGTTTCACGAATTCGACGATCTTGCCGAGGAGCAGCTGCCCGGGGCAGTCCTGCTGCTTGGTGCAGATGGTCACGCAGATGGAGAGCGCGTCATCGGTGTTCGCGTGCATGATCGGGCTTTTCGCGTCGAAGAGCTGGCTGCGGTTGTTGTAGACCGTGTGCAGCCGGGTGTGGGCTTCATGCGAACCCGGACGGCCGCCGAAGGCTTCCGCGTAGCACTTGTCGACCCAGTAGTTGTCCTGCGGCTTCTGGACCTGACGCTCCTTGTCGGTGTCGTAGAGGCCCGCGGCGCGCTTGGACCGGAAGCCGTCTTCGCTGGTGATCGGCTGGCCGCCGCCGGCGACGCAGCCGCCCGGGCAGGCCATCACTTCGATGAAGTCGAACTGCGCCTTGCCGGCCTTGATCTCCTCGACCAGTTTGCGGGCGTTGGCAAGGCCGTGCACCACCGCGATGCGGAGCTGTTTGCCGGCGACTTCGAGGGTCGCTTCCTTGCGCGGAGCCAAGCCGCGGGTCTCCTTGAAATCGATCTCCTCAAGGGGTTCGCCGCTGACCTTTTCGACCGCGAAGCGCAGGGCCGCTTCCATCACGCCGCCGGTGGCTCCGAAGATCACGCCGCCGCCGGTGGAGAAGCCGAGCGGCATGTCGAAAGCCGCCGGTTCGAGTTCATCGAGTTTGATTCCCATCGATTCGATCATCGAAGCGAGTTCTACAGTGGTCAGCACGTAATCGACCTCGGGACGGCCGTCGCGCTTGAACTTCGGCAATTGCGCCTCGAATTTCTTCGCGGTGCAGGGCATCACCGAAACCACGACCAGATTTTCCGGCTTCACGCCGAGCTTGGCGGGCAGGGTCTTGCGGGCGACCGCGCCGAAGATGGCCTGCGGAGAACGGGTGGTGGAGACGTTCGGCAGCATTTCCGGGTAGAAAGTCTCCGCGAACTTCACCCACGCCGGGCAGCAGCTGGTGAACATCGGCAGCTTGCCGCCGGTGGTCAGGCGCTCGATGAATTCGGTGGCTTCCTCGAAGATGGTCATATCCGCCGCGAAGCAGGTGTCGTAGACGTGGTCGAAGCCCATCATCTTCATCGCGGTAACCATCTTGCGGGCCACGTTTTCACCGGTCTTGAAACCGAAACGTTCGCCGAGGCCGACGCGGACCGCCGGGGCGACCTGCACGACCACGACCTTCTCGGGATCGTAGATCGCTTCCCACACCTTGTCGGCGTCGGACTTCGCGACGATCGCGCCGGTCGGGCAGACCTGAGCGCACTGGCCGCAGTTCACGCATTCGCCTTCGCTCAGGTCGTTGTCGAAGGCCGGAACCACGCGGGCGTTGGAGCCGCGGCTGGCGAAATCCAGCGCGCCGACGCTCTGCACTTCGGAGCAGACGCGCACGCAGTCGCCGCAGAGCACGCACTTGTTCGGGTCGCGCACCAGCGACGGGCTGGAGGTATCCAGCGGCAGGTTCTTCTGGGTCTGCTTGTAGCGGACGTCCTTCACGCCGAGCTTGCGGGCGAGGTCCTGCAACGTGCAGTTCGCGCTGCGCTGGCAGGTCGGGCATTCGCGGTTGTGGCTGGCGAGCAGCAGCTCGACGTTGATCTTGCGCATATTGCGGATCGCTTTGGTGTCGGTCTGCACGACCATGCCCGGCTCCGGCTTGATCGAGCAGGAGGCCATGATGCCGCGCCCCTTGATGTCCACGAGGCAGAGGCGGCAGGCTCCGTAGATCGAGAGTTCCGAATGGTAGCAGAAAGTCGGGATGTCGATGCCGGCCTTGCGGATCACTTCGAGGAGGTTCCGCTCGTCGCTGAATTCCACCTCGGTGTTATTGACGGTGAGAGTTTTCTTCACTTCGCTCATTTTATTTGATAGCTCCAGAAAGTTGTTTTAGTTACAGGCCGATCACCGCACCGAATTTGCAGGCCGCCTTGCAGGCGCCGCACTTGATGCACTTGTCCGCGTCGATCACGTGGACTTCCTTGACTTTGCCGGTGATCGCGCCGACCGGGCACTTCCGGGCGCAGGCGGTACAGCCTTTGCACTTCGAAGCGAGGATTTCGGGACGGGCCAGCGCCTTGCACTCGCCGACCGGGCAGATTTTCTTGAACACGTGCGCTTCATACTCCTCGCGGAAGAAGCGCAGCGTCGACAGCACCGGGTTCGGCGCGGTCTTGCCGAGCGCGCACAGCGAACCGAGCTGGACCGCCTTGGCGGTCTCTTCGAGCAGTTCGAGGGTCTTGCGGTCGGCGCGGCCCTCGATGATGTCGTCGAGCATCGCGAGCATCTGCTTGGTGCCTTCGCGGCAGGGAACGCACTTGCCGCAGGATTCATTCTGGGTGAACTGCATGAAGAAGCGGGCGATCTTCACGATGCAGGTTTCTTTGTTCATCACCACGAGGCCGCCGGAACCGACCATCGCGCCAGCCGACTTCAGCGAGTCGAAGTCCAGCGGCAGGTCGAGCATATCCGGGGTCAGGCAGCCGCCCGACGGCCCGCCGATCTGCACGGCCTTGAAATCTTCGGTGGTCACTTCGCCCTTGTTGTTGGTCACGCCGCCGCCGATGTTGTAGATGATCTCGCGCAGCGTGGTGCCGAAGGGTACTTCGATCAGGCCGGTGTTCGCGACGTGGCCGGTCAGCGCGAAGGTCTTGGTGCCGGGGGACTTCTCGGTGCCGACCGCCTTGTACTGCTCCGGCCCGTTCAGGAAGATGCCGGGCACGCTGGCGAGGGTTTCGACGTTGTTGATCACGGTCGGTTTGCCCCACAGGCCGCTCTGGGCCGGGAACGGCGGTTTCGGCCGCGGCATGCCGCGCTTGCCTTCGATCGACGCGATCAGGGCGGTCTCCTCGCCGCAGACGAACGCGCCGGCGCCTTCCATCACGGTGACCTTGAAGCTGAAATCCGAGCCGAACAGATGGTCGCCGAGCAATCCGGCCTCTTCCGCATCCTTCACCGCGGCGCGCATGCGCTCCACCGCGAGCGGATATTCGGCGCGGACGTACACGTAACCCTCATCGGCGCCGATCGCGCGGGCGGCGATCATCATGCCCTCGATCACGGAGTGCGGGTTGCCTTCCATCACGGAGCGGTCCATGAACGCGCCCGGGTCGCCTTCGTCGCCGTTGCAGATCACGTACTTCTTGTCGTTCTGGCTGGCGAGGGTGAACTTCCACTTGAGGCCGGTCGGGAAGCCGCCGCCGCCGCGGCCGCGCAACCCGGAGTCGATCGCGGTCTGGCAGACCTCTTCCGGCTTCATTTCGAGGATCGCCTTGCGTGCGCCGAAGTAGCCGCCGCGGGCGATGTATTCGCGCACGCAGCTCGGTTCGACCCGGCAGTTGGCCAGCACGACGCGCTTCTGGCGGTTGTAGAACGGGATTTCGGCGTCGCCCTTGCAGTGGACGTGAGTCTGCGGATGCACGAAGAGCAGCCGGTCGATCACTTCGCCCTTTTTCAGGGTGCGCTCGACGATTTCCGGCACATCGGAAACCTTGACTTTGGTGTAGAGGATGTCGCCCGGCTCGATGTGGAGCAAGGGACCCATCTGGCAGAACCCCTGGCAACCGGATTTGGAGATGTAGGTGCCGGTGTGTTCTTCCTCTTTCTTGAGTTCAAGCGCGACATCCACGCCGGCTTCCTTCAGGGCTTCGGCGAGCGCGTCGCGGACTTCGAGCGAGCCGTTCGCGACGCAGCCGGTTCCGGCGCAGATGATGATGCGGCGCTGGATTCTGGCCGCCGCGGCCTTGTAATCGTCACGAATTTTTTCGAGATCGACGGTTTTCACAGTATCGTTGCTCATCTTTCAAACTTTCGCAGTAGAGGGTGGATTATCAGTTGGCGGCTTTTTCTTCGGCGATGATCCGGTCGACGATCTCGATCGCCTTTTCCGGGGTGCACTGGCCGTAGACTTCCTCGTTGACCACCATCACCGGCGCGAGGCCGCAGGCGCCGAGGCAGCTGACGGTTTCGATGGTGAAGAGCTGGTCGTCGCTGGTCCGCTTGTCGCCGGAGAGCTTGAGCTTTTCATAGAGCGCATTCAGGATGCCGTGGGATTTCTTCACGTGGCACGCGGTGCCGTCGCACAGTTTGATGATGTATTTGCCTTTGGGCTGCATCGAAAAATGGGCGTAGAAGGTCGCGACGCCGTAGACCCGCGACGGCGGAACGCCGATGCTGGTGGCCACATAGCTGATCATGTCCTTCGAGAGATATTTGTAGACCGCCTGAACCTCCTGGAGGATCGGAATGAGCTTGGATTCCGAATAATCGTATTTCTCCAGAATCTTGTTCACCGCGGCGAGGTGTTTGACCATCGCCTGCGTGGTTTCCATGGTTTCCTGCATGTTCGCTCCTTAACTATAGATTTGGGTGATTGTATGGTAAATTTGAAAACGAATCGGAAAAAACTTACTCCTGCTGCTCCTCGTCGGCGAATTTGCGGTTCATCTTGACCGACAGCACCGCCAGCCCTCCGGCGATCACTTCGCGCTGGACGACCACGTCGTCCGGCACTTTCAAACTGACGTTCGCGAAGTTCCAGATGCCCTTGATGCCTCCGGCGACCATCGCGTCGGCGACATCCTGCGCGTAAGTCGCGGGCACGCAGATGATGCCCATGCGCACCTGAAGACGGCCGACCAGCTCTTCGAGCCGGTCGATGTCGAAGACGCTGCGCCCGTGGATTTCGGTGCCGATTTTTTCGGGATTCACGTCAAAGGCGGCGATGATTTTCAACCCGTACTCCTCGAACCCTTCGTAGCCCAGGAGCGCGCTGCCGAGCGAACCGGCTCCGACCAACACCGCTTCGGAGGCGTTGTCCCAGTTGAGATAACTCTTGATCGCGTCGATCAGCTCCTTGACCTTGTAGCCGACTCCGGGCTGGCCGGTCACTCCGGTGATCGCGAGGTCCTTGCGGATTACGATTTCGCCGAGGTTCATATAGCGGGCGAGTTCGGGAGTGGCGACGATCGAAATGCCCGCCTTGCGCATTTCGGAGAGCTTGTACAGGTAAGTCGGCAGCCGACGGATCGTCGGCAGTTTCGGAACCTTCACATTGGCCATAGTATTATAACACTTCCCGTAAAATTAGACGGCTTTAATTCCGCTGAACACGACACAAGCCGACCTTCCCTTTCTTCCGCCGGGAAAGAAAGTGCGAGATCAGCCTGTCATTACCAAATTATAATCGCCGGGTTTTCGCCCGGCTGTAATTTTCATTTCATCTACCGGAGAGAGGACTGTCTTTCCGATCTGCTTCGATACTTTTTTATCGAACGCATCTTTAACATACACCACAAGCGCAAAAAATCAAGCCCTATTTAAATATTTTTTTATCTAAGTTTGGGCCGGGATAAAGGAATTTCCGGATTTTCTCCTCTTTGCTATTGCCTCTCTAAGTTCTTTATGGTATAATTAAGTACTGTTGTGCGACGACAGTTGACGCTGCCGCCCCGGTTTCCAATTTGAAAAGCGAAACGGGAGATGTTAAATTGAATTTAACACGACGAATGCAATGTTGGGCCATCGGTTTGACGATGGCGGCAGGGAGCCTGATGGGGTATGGAGCGGAACAACTGAACTTTCGTTCGTCGCCGATGACGGCGGGGAAGGCTTCGCTGAGCGAAAACGGCTATATCGTGAGCCGCGAGCTGGGCGGAGCCAATTTTTCTCCCGAACTGCGGTATCCGGTGCAGCTGATCTACCGTTCTGATTCGGCGGATGCGGGGCTGTTCGGCACCTCGTGGCGCAGCCCGCAGCTGGAAAGTTCGGCGATCCCGGAAAAGGACGGCGTGCTGTGGACGACTCCGTGGGGGGAGAAAATCCGCTTCTTCGCCAAGACCAAAGACAAGGACGCGCTCGA
>NZ_QEKH01000023.1 GCF_003096415.1 Victivallis vadensis
AATGGCGAATTCTACAAAGTCGGCACGAACGCGTTCAGCACTCTCTCGGAAGCGGTCAGCGCCGCAGAGGAGAACAGCGTCCTGACCGTCGCGGGCGCAAACTACGGCAGCGCCGCGCTCAACATCAACGCGTCCCAGACCTGGAAGGCGGGCGACGATGCCGCCATCACCGGACTCGCTACAATCAACATCGCTGACGGCGTCACGTGGAACAACCTCGCCGCGATCGACATCGCCGCCGGTTCCACCCTGAAGCTCAACGACCGCAACAACACCAATCCGGACAATGGCGGCATCTGGCGCGAATACACGTTGAACGGCAGGATTACCGGCGGCGGCCGCCTGGAATACATGAGCAGCCAGACGAATGCGAACACCAGCCTGATTCTGGGCAACGGCCTGTATGCCGGTGCGGCGGACGGCGCCGGCATCGCGGTTGGAGCGCGCCGTCTCTACCTGAACGGCAACGGCGCGAATGTCACGGTCGTCAGCTATGCTCCCAACATGATTCTTGACGGAATCTGGGGCGGCAGTGCCGTGGCGGGAGCCGCGATCAATCAGGACCTGACGGTCAAGGTCGACGGAGTCGGCTTCTCCGGAGTGACCGACGGGATTTACGGCGGCGGCCGGGATGCCGACATCATCGGCAATATCAGGGTCGAGCTTGCCAATATCCCCGGCGGCAATGCCAAAATTGACGTATTCGGAGGCAATGTTCTGGACAGCGTCGCCGGAGACCGCGGCGTAATTACCGGCAATATCTCCATTACGATCACCGACAGCACCGTGGGCCGCGTGTTCGGCGGCAGTGAAAGCGGCGGCAGCATGACCGGAAACACTTCCGTGACGCTGACCAACTCGACCGCCGGAGCGGTCTACGGCGGCGGCGGCGGCACCTTTGCGGTGAACGGCAACACGTCGGTCACGCTGACCGGCTCCACCGTCGGCTCCGCGACCGGCGCCGGAACCGTCTATGCCGGAGCCATGCAGACAGACGGCAAGGTGACCGGGACCGCCATCCTGATCGTGACGGATTCCACTATTTACGGACGCGTCGGCGGCCCCAACGGCAGCGTCGGGCGCACCAGCATCACGTTGAACGGCAACACCGTAGTCGGCGGCGACAAGGTGTATGTCGAAAGCATGGCCAGTTCGGTGTTCGGCGGCACGGTCGACGAACGCGGCGGCGCGGGTTCCACCTTTATCAGCGTCGGCGGCAACACCCGGCTGCTCGGCAGCGCCTTCCAGACCGGAACGGCCGGCGGCAATCTCTACGGCGGCAGCCGCCAGTATTCGTGGGTGACCGGCGACACCGAAGTCGAAATCAAGGATAACGCCTCAATCGCCGGTTCGGTGTTCGGCGGCGGCATCGGCAACGGCTACAAGGGCTATGACGGCGTCGGCGGCAATACGTCGATCACGGTTTCCGGCAGCGCCGAAGTCGTCGGCGACATCTACGGCGGCGGCGAAACGAGCAACGGCGACGACGGCGGCTACTCGGTCAAGGGCAATACCGAAATCACCATCCGGGACAACGCCGGTGTCCACAGCATCTACGCCGGAGGCAAGGCGGGCACGGTCGGCGGCACCGGCACGATCACCGTCTGCGGCGGCACTTTCGCGGCCGGTTCGGTGATTGACGGCGCCAATGTTGCGGGCGGCACCACCCTGAACCTTGAAAACGTCGCTTCGGTCGCCGATGTCACGTTCCGGAACCTGGCGCTGGTCAATGTGAAGCAGGATATGGCCTATTCCCTGAACCGGTTCGTGAACGTCGCGGAAATCTCGATCTCCGCCGGCAAGACCCTGACGCTGGATGCGGCCAACACCGATGTGACGCTCGGCTCGGACGTCACCGGCGACGGCAAATTCGCGGTAAACGCCCGTGATTTCTACGCCAACGGCAAAAGCGTTACACTGAGCGACAGCACCATCACCGGCAAGGTGACCGGGGCGACTTACACGACTCCCGGCGGCAAGGACTTCACCTCCACCGACCTGACGTTGAACAATGCGGCGGTAACCGGGGATGTCTACGGCGGCTCTTATTACACCGGCCATGTCGGTTCGGCCAAGGTCACCATCAACGGCGGCACCTACAACGGCCGCGTCTACGGCGGCAGCATCACCGACTATTACTACGATGAAATCACGGTGGACCATGCGGAAACCGTGATCACCGCCGGAACCTTCGCCAAGGAAGTCTACGGCGGCAGCGGGGCGGCTTCCTCCGTCAAGCTCGGTTCGAGCCTGACGATCTCCGGCGGCACCTTCTCCAATTCGGTGTTCGGCGGCGGGGGCGGCGGTTCCTTCGTCGGCGGTTACACGCTTGATGCCGGTAATATACCGGTGGAAGACGCCTCCCTGCCGAAAGCGGACAGCACCCTTACCATCACCGGCGGGACCTTCAACACCAAGTCCTCGAACAGCATCGGCGGCGTCTACGGCGGCAATGCCCACGGTTTCGTAACCGGCAACGCCTCCGTTGCAGTGACCGGAACGGATACCGTCAGCATCACCGGTCCGGTTGTCGGCGGCAACAACGCCTCCAGTCCCTCCGGCCGGGCGGCCAACTACATCGGCGGCAACGCCTCCGTAATCATCGGCAACGCCCATGCGGTGATTGCCGGAAACGTGGCCGGCGGTTCCAGCAGCCGGAAGTACGAGGGCGGCGGCTCCGCGACGCTGGTCAAGGGCAACAGCTCCGTGACCATCTCGGCCGGAACGGTCAACGGCAATGTCTACGGCGGCGGCTTCGGGATTTCCGGCGGCATTTCGACCGTGAACGGCAATACCTCCGTGACAGTTTCGGGAGGCACGGTGAACGGCAACATCTATGCCGGAGGCAATGAGTTCAGTACGGTCGGCGGCAACGTCACCGTCACGGTCAGTGGCGGCAATATCACCGCCGACCTGATCGACGGCTGCAACGTCTCGGTGGATGGGACCAGCACCTTCGTCTATGACGATGCCGCGACCTTCAGCGTCAGGACGGTCCGGAACTTCGACAAACTGGTCATCAACCGCAACGCCGACCTGACCGGAACCGAATTCAAGGAGATCGGCGCTCTGGAGCTCGGCGCCGGTGTCGATGATGTGAAGTTCGACAAACTCACATTCAGCGAGGATGCGTCATTGACGGTCGGAAAAAACACGACGCTGCGGGGCGAATTCACGCTCGGCAAGCGTAATTCGGAAGTCGTCCAGAAGGCCGATATTACCGGTACGATGACAGGCGCCGGCGGAGAATCCGTCCTGTACGTCAGCGGTAAGCGCGCGGAAGTGAATCTCTCCGGCGATATCAGCAATGCGGCTCACGGCATCAAATTCGGCGGCAACGAACTTATCGTCGATACGATCGGTTCAATGGACCTGAGCACCGGCAGCAGGCATACCTATTGCAACGGCATCTTCGCCAACAGCGATAATGGAGACCTGACGACTGTGGTCGGCCGTATGACCGGTCGAATTTCCGTCGAGGAATTCGGCGGCCAGTTCGCAAACGGCATTTTCATGGACGGCGGCGCCAGCAGCACCTTCAAATTGAATGAATTTGCAGCCGGCGCTTCCATCCGGGCTTACAGCGCCGGCGGTTTTGCCTCCGGTTTCAGCAACCAGGCGGATTTCGACGGTAATGCGCCTGCGGATGTCCGCGGTACGGCGGTCGCCCTGACGGAAATCGCCCCCCTGGCCGGTTCGATCGAAGCATATGCCGATCAATATGCCGCAGTCGGCGTCAACGTCTCCGGTGAAGCCAGAGGCGATCTGACGGTCGGAACCCTCTCCGGCAGCATCTACGCCGAACTCTCGCAGAGCTCCAACTATCACGAAGGAGCATACGGCCTGATGACCGGCACGGAAAACGCAGACGGCACTTCCATCCTGACGGTCCGCGATCTCTCCGGCACGGTTGCTGCCAATGCCGTCTCCGCGAAGAATGACGACGGCCGGACGATGGCATACGGTCTTGTCGCCGGCACCAGCGTCAATGCGACGATTTCCGGTACGGTCTTCGCCGGCAGCTATCAGGGCAATGACCTGATGGCGAAGCTCGCCGGAGTCCGCAACGGCAGCGTCGCGGCCGATTCGCTTGCGGCTTACGCAACCGGAATTGCGATTGTCGGCGGCAGCCGGAGCGATACGATCACGCTGAAGAGCGGCGCCATGATCTTCGGCGATATCGATCTTGGAACCGGTGACGATACACTGACGATGGAAAACGGCGTCACCGTGAACGGGAAGATCAGCCTCGGCGACGGCAATGACAAGATCACCGTCAACGGAACTTTCTCCGGAACGATCGATCTCGGCGGCGGCCAAAACACGCTGACGATTTCCGCTGCGACTGACCTGACGAACAGTACTCTCACCGGTACGCTTTCACGTCTGGAAGTGGCGGCCGGCAAGACCGGTACGGTAGCTGTCGATGACGCGCTCCTCGCCGCTTCGGGAGAACTCTGCATCAGTGTGGACGGCCGCAGCTACGACAGCACGGAAGCGGCGGTCAGCGTCACCGCCCCGCTGGATTCGAGCCTGTCGATTTCGATCGAAGTCCCGGCGGTCTGGGGCGGTGTGGAGAGTGCGAAAGAGATCATCCTGATCAGGAACCTGACCGGTTCGACCGGCGGGCTCGGCATCGACGGCATGACGATCACCGTCTTCGGCAAGCTCGGCAAGGTTTCCGGCGAACTCGGTTCCGCGCAGGTCGGCGGAGCGGCCACGGTCGATTTCGGCATGGGAGCGAACTGGGGCCTCAAGCTCAATGCAAACGGCGACCTGGTGTTCTACAACGATATGCCCCGAACCATGGCGGCATTCAACGAACCGTCGATCGCCTCGGCGATGAACTGCCTCGCGACCGAAAACATCGTCTCCGGCTGCGGCAGCACGCTCGACGCGCTGAACCTCAACCTGGACGCCGACAACAAGAAACAGTTGGCGTAAACAACAAATTCCAAACAACCAATAAGGATTGAGAGAAAAATGGAAAAATTCGACTACGAACGTCCTGAACTGATTGAGTTCAGTGATTGGAATGGCATTCAGGGAGCCGACAGCTCCGGCACCGGCGGAGAAGGCGGACAGCCCTGAGCCCCCTCCCCCGCAACTCCGGGCGGCGACAGTTTACCACTGCTGCCGCCCGGATATTTTTCCGCACAATTGCCGAAACCGCTTGACAAGAATACATTCATCCTGTAGTTTATAGTGATTATACAAGAATAAGCATTAAAGTGTGACAGTTCCTTTCATGGTCCGGTATCTGGATTTAAACAAGCGAGTACAATGGCAGGCGGAAAATGAGTCCACCGTGCTCCTGCTCGATAAGATGGGTGATATCGCCGGTCTATCCTTTACGGCCTCTCCGGAAAACGCTTCACCGCTTTTTGATTTTTCCCTGATTCCCGAACCGGTTTCTCCGTCGGGGGAAATCAAATGGATGGATACGCTTTATTTCGCCTCCGACAGCGACTGCCGTCACCTGCGCGCCATTGGCAGAATCCGCAACCGGACGCCGGAGGAACTGGGTTTCCTTTACCGCCGTCTCTTTTTCTACGGGCTGCTTTCCGAACTATTGGCGGGGGAACTTTTTTACTTTCACGGCGGCCTGCTGGTTCACAATGGTTCCGGAACACTGTTTTCCGGTCCCAGCGGAGTCGGCAAGAGTACGTTTGCCCGGCGGATCACCCCGGATTTTGAAGTACGCAGTGATGATCTGGTGCTGCTTTACCGCAAAACAGGCCAGTGGTTCGCCCATCCGGCCCCCACCTGGAGCATCTGGTTCGCCAATACGGCGCTGCCGCGCCGCTATCGGACGGCGGAACCGGTCCCGTTGCGGAATTTCATCCTGCTCGGCCGCGATCAGGTTGAATCCTTTTCCACCCGGCTGCCGCTTCCGCTCCGGCAGATCGGGCTTTCCCGGGCCTTGAATGACCTCGTCCATATCCTCGCCTCGCCGTGTCCGCCGGAGTTCCGCCGGCGTTTATCCCAAAATATCCTGCACGGCGCCTCCGAATTATGCCGAAGCCTGCCGGGCGGCTATTTCAAGCTGAACCTGACCGATGATCCCCGGAGCAATCCGGACTTCCGGCGGTTCCTCGACTCCTGATCTAACAACCAACTCAAGGAAATACCATGAAAGTCAATCCAGAAATCATTCTGCGTGAAGAGTTTGACGGCAGCGCATTTCTGTTCAATCCCGACGACGGCCAGATCTTCGGCCTGAATCCGACCGCGAAGTTCATCTGGAAAAGCTTGGCCCGCGACGAAACGCCGGAGCAGATTCTGGCCGGCCTCGCCGAACACAGCGCCTCCCCCCTCCCCCCGGAGGCGGAGAAAGACCTGAATGATTTTCTGCTCCAGCTGCAGGACAAAGGCTACCTGTCACGGAATTGAACCATGCCCAGTTCTCCCGTCTGGTCCGCCTCCTCTCCTGAAAACTCCGGCTTTACCGGGGTATGGCGTCTCCTGCGCCCGGAGCTGATTCCGGAAAAACGGCGAATCGCCCTGCTTGGGGCCATCGTGCTGATCTCCACCGCGATCAGCTACCTCTCTCCATGGCTTCAGCGCAAATGCATCAACGCACTGGAGATCCGGGTCTGGGAGCCGGCGGTCCAGTTCGCCGCCGCGGTCTTTTCCGCCATCGCCGCGGCCCGGCTGCTCGACGCGGCGGAGACCTATCTGGTCAATATCCTGAATACCCGGATCGGCCTCTCCCTGAAGCGGCGCATGCTCGGCAGCCTGCTCGGCCTTTCCGCCGCCAGCATTTCCCGGCTCGGCAGCGGTTATATCGCCGGGCGGCTGTTGAACGACCTCGATACGAGCAGCTATCTCTATTCCGGCGTGCTCTGTTCGGGGGTGCGCAATGCGCTGAAAATCATCGGCGGCTTCTGCTTCATCGCGCTGTTCGACTGGCGGATCGCCGCCGGATTGCTGCCCGCCCTCGCCTGTTACTGGCCGGTCGCCGCATTGTTCCGCCGCCGCCAATATCAGCTGGCGCTTGAAGTCTGCGAGCGCCGCGCCGAATCCAACCGCACCATCTATGACGCGCTGCGCAATATCACGCTGGTCAAGGCCGGGACGGCCGAACAACAGGCGAACGACCGGTTCCACAGCGAATTGAACTCCATCGAGCAGCTCCAGCTGCGCCGTTTCAAGCTGGACAACCTGTTCCGGGCCGCTCTGCTGCTTCTGCCCGGCATCTGCTACGCCGGAGTCGCCGCGCTCGGCATTCACATGATTCTGGCCGAACGCTGGACGCTCGGTGAATTCTGGGCGTTGAATTGCTATCTGTCCTATCTCTTCAATCCGCTTCAGGCACTGTGTGCCTCCACGGTCCGGGTCCAGCAGGCGGTTGCGGCGGCAGGACGGCTGCTGCAATTGCAGCGCCTGATGCCGGAGCCGGGCGGCGGTTCAAGAAAGGCCGACCGCCTCACCGGAAAAATCACAATCCGGCGCCTGAATTTCTCCTATGATGCCGCCACTCCGGTTTTCCGCGATTTTTCTCTGGAAATCTCTCCGGGCGAAAAGGTGGTGATCACCGGAGAAAGCGGTTGCGGGAAAAGCACTCTCGCCGCCTTGCTGCTCAGTTTCTACCGCCCCACTTCCGGGGAAATTCTTTTCGACGACCATCCGCAGCATGAGTACGAGCTTGCCACCCTGCGCCGCCGGATCGGTTACCTGAGCCAGGTCACCGAATTTTTCAACGGCACCATTCGGGATAATTTGAGCAGCGGACTCGATCGGGCTCCTGATGACGCCGAACTGCTTCAGGCCCTACGGACCGCCGGGGTCGACGAGCTTCTCCGCCATCTGCCGGACGGCCTGGACAGCCGGATTTTTGAAGGCGGAGCCAATTTTTCCGTCGGGGAACGGCTGCGGCTGGCGCTCGCCCGCGAGCTGTTGCGCGACAGCGATATCATCATTTTCGACGAATCCACCGCCAATCTGGACCCGGTGCACGAGCAGCAGCTGCTCGACGTGATCGACCGTCACTTCAGCACGAAAACCATTCTGCTGATCTCGCACCGCGAAAGCAGCATCGCCCACTTCTCCCGCCGGATTCATCTGGAAAAACTCCGGGAGCGCTCATGAACTACATCTATCACGGCAACAGCATGAAGCGCGTTTTTCAGGCGGGCGACGTGCCGGAACTGCGGGAAATTCCGTTCCATGAGTTCCGGCGCGGCGATATCGTCTGCTTCCGCCGCCCGGATGGAGCAGAGGTGATTCACCGTGTGTATCACACCGCTCCGGAGGCGCTGACCACATGGGGAGACAACAACCTTCGGCCCGACCCGGAACCGGTCCGTGCGGAGTGGAATCCCCGGCTGGCGGTCGGCTTTCGGCGCGGAGATAACCGTTTCCTTCTGCCGCGCGGACATGCCGGGATGCGGCAATTCCGGTTCAACCGCCTGCGATTCCATCTGCGCCGTCTGTGCGGCATTCCGTTCCGATTTCTCGCCCGCGGTGCGCGATGGTGGGGAATCCGGCAACTGGAGTACGAAACCTTCGCTCGGGACCGCCATTATTTTTACCGCGGCAAACCGATTGCCCGGAAGCGCAAAAACGGCCCCCTCGAATATCGCCGCTGGTATTACCGGTTGTTTTTCTTCATTCAGGAAGACGATTCCGTCTCACGCTGAAGAAACCGTTATTTTTTCCGCTCCAGCACTTGCAAAATCAACTTTATGGATTATGTTAAGTAACAGTTCGGCATATTGCGGGGTGGAGCAGTGGTAGCTCGTCAGGCTCATAACCTGAAGGCCAATGGTTCGATTCCATTCCCCGCTACCATTTTTCCAGCTCAGAAATGCCGAGAGAGCAACTGAAAAATGGCAAAGTCACAAGTTTGTGTAAAATTTGTGCAAATCCAGAGAGATGCAGCAACGACAGTCCTCCCTGTCAAATCACAACGGATCACAATGATCCAATCAGGGAGGAGTTGCCATGTCAATCAAAATCCGAAGCAAAAAGTTCCATTACCGTTTCATGGTTGCCGGAGTCAGTTATTCCGGCATCTGTAAAGGCTGTGAAATTCCGCCGGGAGCTTCTGCGCGGGAAATTGCCACTTTCAAAAAGCGCGCAGAACACTTTGAGGCATCCGAGCGTACCCGCATTCTTCGCGAAAATGAAGAGCAGAAAGAGATCGAACGGGATATCCGCCGCAACAAAACGGTCATCGCACTCGTCGAAAACTATAAGTATGAATTGACCGGCGGTCATCCTGTCCTCTTGGATGAAGCGTTTGAATTGGCCGCTCAGAAACCATCCAGACGTATCGCCCAACCCAGTTATGCCGGCTTGAAGAAAACTTACTGGCAGGATTTCTGTGCCTATATAGCGCACTTTTATCCCGATATCACGGAAATTTCCCATATCCAGCGTTTGCACTGCGAAGCCTATGTCAAATATCTGACCGATAACGGACATTTCCGGAAAGAAATCCGGTATACTGTTCAAAATGGTCACATGTCACGCGAAGTCTGCTATCACAGCCGTTATCGGATTTCGGCCAAGACGATCAAAGAAATCGTCTGCGTTTGCCGAGGGATCTTCACCCGCCTGATGGAAGATGCCGGGCTGATTGTCAATCCCTGGAACGAAGTTATCCTGCCGGAAGAAGAGAGCACTCCCCGGAGAATCTACACTCAGGAGGAAATCGCAAGAATCGCCGAAGGGATATCCGAAGATCCGCAGCGAATGTGAAACGTCTATCAAGGCCAATCCGATCAGTTTGATCTCTGGTGTCAATACGCCCGTTTCTGCCGTCCCCTCTTTCTGATCGGAGCTTCCGGTTGGCCTGAAGTCGATATCTGTACAATGACCTGGGATAATGTCGATTGGAAAGCGCGGGCCATCATACGTAACCGCAGCAAAACCGGAGCGAATATGGTTCTGTTTTTTACCCCCGATATAGAAAAACTGCTTCGGTTTTAGCCGCAAACCGGTCAATATGTCTTCCCGGAACATGCGGAAATGTATCTGCGCCATTCCGGTTGTGTTTCGTACCGTGTAATCAAATTCCTGAAAGGACTTGGCATCACGACTTCAATACAGATACCGGAACGCCGGGCCGCCAGCGTCAAAGATCATCACAGCCTTCGCCACTCTTATTGTACCCTGGCAAATAAAGCCAGAATTCCGGTCAGTGTCAGAATGAAGCTTGCCGGTCATAAAACGGTAGCGATGGCGGAACACTACGCCAATCACAACGATCTGGATGATCTACGGGAAGCCGCACAACATCTTCCTACTCTTTTGCCAGCCGCCTCTTCCGACGCGTACCCAACAGTCCGGCGGAACAGATTGGCTAATCTGGCATATACACTGCCACCGGAAACGATTGATTATATTCTTTCTCTTGCCATTCCTGCCAAATCAAGTTAATTTCTCTCTTTTTTGATTCCCGGCGAGGTCCAAGTTGAAAATCTTCAAGAAGTTTTCAACTTGACCTTTTGAAAAACTCCTTTTTACTCAAAATTATTTATGAAAGCAATGAAGATAGGTTTGAAATCAAAGTTGCGTGGAAAGGCGGTTCGTCTGATCGATATCTATTATCTTGCCCTCGACACAATATCCGCATTGTTGAAAAACTCCCCACCTCAAAACATCACGCTGGCAGACGGTGTGAAGAGTCTTCAAAAACATCTGCCCGCAGCCGAAGAAATTCTTCAAACAATGCCGGTTTCGGGAGTCAATGTGGAAAATCCACTTCAAGCCATGCAACTGTATGTTTCCACTGTAGAAACCGGAATCACTCGAAAGTTGCCGATTTATGCCAGAGTCCTCAAAAAATTAAATGAGGCGGTAGAAAGTTCCGATTTTTCCGATTCACAAAAAGAAAAGTTATTGGAAATTGCGGTTGAATCATATCTGGCCGGCTGGCTGGCTCTGCTCACTCAGTTCGATCTTTTCTCTGAAAAACTGGATGATCTTCTTGTGCAGACCCGGTGTACAACGCGCGAAGAGATGATGCACGAACTCCGAGAAAAACGTTCCATCGGTGAAATTCTACGGAGATTGGAAGAACTTCAGAAGGCCGACATTCAGGCGATAAAACCGAAGCATCCATTGACACTTGCAGAAAAAGTCGCCATCATCAATACAGCCTTTCGACGCCTTAGTGACCTTGGAATAAAACATTCGTTTACCGGAAGGACCATTCAAAATTGGGACAACGGCAGATGTCCCTATGAAGGATACAGTGCTTTGTTCAATGAGATTGAATTGGCTTCCTGGGCCCCAATAAGATCATCGGAGAGATTAGGAGCAAGCAGGCACTCCGCAATATTATTCCCGGTTTATCCGAAGAGGAGATGTCACGGCGGCTGAAGAAACACTGATTTTCTCATAATTCTTCAATGGTTTTATGACGCTTCTACTTCTGGGGCGTCTTTTTTCGTCTTAAAATCCGGAAACGATCCGGAAATGAAAACCAGAAGTATTGAACGTGATTTCGTGATTTTTCCTGAAGAAAACGGAAAAATCCGCTTCCCTGATGCAGGCGCGTTTGCAAACCGAAACGACAAACCAACATCAGGGAGAAAAATCAATGAGAATTCAGAATCAATCTCATGCCATCGTATTGAACACGGCGGTTAATCTGCTGCGCGAACACTATCCCGGCCTTACAAGCGAACAGTTGCATGCAACCTTGAGCCATTCGGAAATTCAGGGCAGCGTTCAGAAGAAGCTGACGCGCCGCGAATGCGCCGGGCTTCTGGGCGTGTCGGTCAACAGCGTGAACCGTTATATCAAAAACGGCAAACTGAAGGCGGTCAATATCAGTCCGCGACTGGTCCGCATTGATCCTGAAAGCGTTCGGGAGCTGTTGAACCATGGCATACCGGAGGATGAAATCATCGTTCCGCAATGCCATGGGAAGGAGGCGGCCAGATGAACACCGGTGCCGTCATTCCTGCGGAAATCCTGTCCCGGACGGATTTGCCCATCTACGTCAAACTCGTTTACGGCCGGATGAGCGTTCTGCTTGAACGGCATGGTTCGCTGGTTCTGACCACGGAAGAACTTGCGAACCAATGCGGCATCACGCCGCGTCAGGCGGCGAAGTCGTTGCGGTATCTGGTGATGCTGGAACTGATCCGGTTTCACCGCTCCCTTGATGACCGCAGATTGATCCATGTATTCCAGAAAATGAAGTAAACATACGGCGGCGAACGGGCAGTACGACCGTTCGCCGCATCCTGCCATGGATATTTTGATTTCCACCGAAAAACTGAGTTTGTCCCCGGAAATGCTCCGCGAACTTGCCACCTGTCGCAAGAGCTCGGAGGCGGCTGTTTATGCTTGTCAGCAAAAGATCATCGATGATGCCGAAAAGTTCCACCACTTCCACCGGAAACGGCACGAGAAAGCATTACGGCGGAGCATACAATGGGGAGCGGAATACGATGTTTACCTGCAAAAGTATCTTGTGGCGGGCCTCAAACTGAAAACCGCCCGAACCGCCGCCCGAAGGGATTTCATAGCCGCCCATCCACGTCCGAAAAACGCGGACGATCTCATCCGTACCGATGAATTTCCGGGACTCTCCGCTCCATCACTCCGCTATTATCATAGGGCGTATCAGACTTCATTACAATCTACTCCCGCAGAGTAATCCTGCAGATAAATCTGTAAAAAATGAATGAAAAGTAACCCAGTTGGCTCTTTGATATTTCGCTTTTTCTATGAAACGTCATGTAAGAAGTTCCGAATGCGACCGGAGGACCGGAGAAAACGTCAAATCGACGATACACCGAAATCGGGCTGAACCGGAGGAGAGTATATGACGGGAACCATCCGGCATCACCAGCAACCCCGCACCACCTTGAGGAACCGTGATGTCGATCTCGAATTCATCGCCATTTATCCTCCAATCGGAGAGGTAGCGGCAATATTCAGAACGGCAGGCGGAAACGACCGGCATCGGTTGTATTTCCAGATACCGTTTGCCGGGCTGCTCCCAACTGTGCCGAAAACCACCAAGGTAACGAAACATCCAGGCACTGATATCGCCGTACATGATGTGGTTACGTGATGAAGTTCCGTTCCACATTTCTCCGAGAGTAGTCATCCCCAGATCAATCCAGTGCGCCCAGCCGGGGAATTGGCGTTGTGTGAAAAAACGGAGCGCAAGATCAGCGCGGCCGTTTTCCGCCAGGACGCGCGGAATGTACTTTGCGCCGAGAATGCCGAAATCACACGCGTACTCCGTCTTTTCAGCGTATTCAATCAGAAATTCGAGTGCACCAAATTTCTCTTTTTCCGGAACCAGTCCATGATAAAGTGCGCAGCCTGTTGCAGTGAATTCGCCGATGCCGTTGCCGGTTCCATAGCGACCGCCTCCGAGATGAAATCTGCGATGAAATGCCTGAGCAATCGAATCCGCAAGAACCGTATAACGAATCTCGTCAGCCTTGTTGCCGAGCAGTTGGGCGAACTTCGCCAGATATTTTGCATCTCTGTAATAATAACCGGTCGAAGTGATTTGCGCCGGGCAGATTTTCTCCCAGTCAGGCGGGCACCAGTCGCCAAGACCGAAGAAAAGTATATGATCGGTTGCCATGAATTCGCAAAAACCAAGATACCGTTTCATTCCGTCATAATGTTCCCGAATCGCGCCGTCATCCCCGGTATGAAGATAAAGATCATACGGCAGGGAAAAGAGTACACTGTCCCAAGCCGGACCGCTTCCCCAGTTGAACCCGAAGCCCCCAGTCGGCGCGAGTGCAGGAAGCTGGCCGCTCCGGCGTTGGAGATCGCCAAGAATCCGTAACCAGCCGCGATAACCGGAAGCGGCTTCGAAGTTGAATAGTCCCGTTTCGGCAGCCAGCATCACATCGCAGGTCCACCCGCTTTTTTCACGGTGGGGACAGTCAGTCGGAATTCCTACATAGTTGGAACGGTAGGAATTGAGTGTCATGCTTTGAAGGCGGTTGAGCGTTGAATCAGATGTGACAATCTCTCCTGCCGTCTTGAATGCCGTACCGACCTCACGGGCTTCGATTTTGTGGATCTTTGCCCTGCCTCGGATTTTCGCCTCAATATACCGGAAACCGTGATAGGTGAAACGCGGTTCCCAAATTTCAGTCCCGCTGCCTTTCAAGATATAGCGATCGGTCTGGAATTCCCCGGAGTGGATATACATATCCTGATATTCCACGGAAAGCTCTCCAGCCGGAGTCAGCCGTTCAGCATAGCGGAGAATAATTTCCGCTCCTGCTTCCCCCTCGACAAAAATACGAGCCCAACCGGCAAGATTGCGTCCGGCATCATAAACATTGAATTTTTCAGTCGGCCGGGCGATGAATGTCGCCAGTACTTTGCATGGAGGCTGCAGTTCCTGCTCCAAGTCTCCTCCGGGAGGGGCGATCCGCATTGCCGGCGGCCATTTCGTATCGTCGAAACCGTTGGTACACCAGCCGGGCATTTCCAGCCGGGCATCATAGAACTCACCATTACGCAGAGCATTGAAAGTGATCGGACTCTCGCCGACACGCCAACTCTCATCAGAACACAGAACTTCACGCCCGTCCAGCTCCAGCTTCAAGGTCATTTTAGGACAATCCCGCCATGAAGCCGCCCAAAAGCACCATTCATCTTTTGTGTTAGGGTTGTACCAACCGTTGCCGAGAATTACGCCGACGGTATTCCGACCCGGCTTCAGATAAGCGGTCACATCATAAACCGCATAGTTAATTCGAGTCAGATAGTTGCTTGGAACCGGATCAAGCACACGATCTCCAACCTTGTGTCCGTTGAGATATAGTTCGTAAAAACCGAGACCGCAGATCAGAATACGGCCATTTTGAAACGAATTGCTGACTTCGAACTCACGACGAAAAACAGGTGCGTTTTCCCGGGTATCCACCTCGTATCCACGTTTCTTTCCTGGAGCAGCAATCCAGAAACCGAGCCTGATATTACAATTTTGCATGAGAACTCCAGACTTCACGGAATTGCGACTTTTGTACCGCCGATAAAAGCGACAGAAACATCGTCAGCCGTCAATTCCCGCAGATTCATGGAATCGACATGACCGTCCGCATAAGCAAGATTTGCCGTTTCATTATGGACAAGGCCGAGGCCGCCGCCGATATCAACACGCGGTTCAAAACAATAGATACCTCGGGATTCATCCCCTTTTTTCTGCGTATCAGCAAAAACCGGTATTTTTGTCGGGGCTTTCATACGTCCGGTTACCATGCCGAAAAAAGAGGGAGAATTTCTAAGAAAAAAATCACCATACGTTTCTTTCTTCATTGCGTACCAGTTGCAGGTGGAACTATTCGGCTGGTAAGCCTGGTCCGGATGATTGATACCCAAAGAGGCATTGAAATTATTCGAGTCGTTATTGGTGGATTGCGGAGTTGTTTTCGGACAATAAACCATTTTCACATCCAGATTAAGTACCTTGGTAATCCATCTGCCATCCCAAACATAATAAATGCCCTCATAATCGCCGGCATACAGAATCTGCGCTTTCATCAACTGATTCAACTTGCCGGAGCAGGAGGTTTTCTTCGCAGTTTCCCGCGCCTTGTTCAGCGCCGGGAGCAACATGCCTGCCAAAACAGCAATGATAGCTATAACCACAAGCAACTCTATTAGCGTAAATTTTTTGCCGTTTTCCTGCCTGCCGATAGCTGCAACACTGAATCTGGAATGAAGTTTCATTTGTCTTTCCTTTCCGTTGATTGGAGAATGAATTTCTTTACAACCGGGTCCTCAATAAAACTCCGGGCCATAACTTCGATACCACGAGTGTTAGGGTGGACACCACCTCCATATTCTTTTTTCATATTGCCGTTACCGTCATTCATAACCTCATACCAATCATGCAGTAAAATTTGCTCCTGCCTGCAATATTGCCGCAGCAGTTGATTCAACTTCACGGCTCGTTCCGGCTGCGGACGCGGCAGAATCGTGCAAACGATTACGTTGATTCGTGCCGAACGGAGACGTCTGATGATATATTTCAGGTCAGTCATTGCCTGAGTCGCAGAAGAATTGTTGGTCCCCAGTAAAAGCAACACCAAGTCAGGCCGAAGCGCAATTACATCGCTTTCAAGACGTTTTCTGGCGTTGATCGTGTCGTCACACGCCATTCCGCCGTTGCCGATCTCAAGCCCGGCCAATTTCCCTACTGTATCCTGCCATCTGCAGTGATGCGTAATTGAATCTCCAAAAGCCAGAATCCCGCCTTGATGTCCACCGCCGGCAATCTCCAGTTTTTCCACCGATACGGGAGCATCGAACGCCACGAAGCCGGAACGAAACAGCGTCGGCAGCGGTGCGCCTCCTCTCCAAATTTCTTTCCCGTTCACCTTGACGACAACCGAGGTGAATTCAGAGAGGACTTCCAGACTGTTCACCGCTGCGGTTTCCAGCTGGCGCCGGAAGACAACCTGTTCCGGCTTCCATACCGTCCCCTCCCGCCTCCGGACGGAAACGGTAAACAAACCTGTTGCCCCATCCAGTAGAAAGTAATAGCCGTTATCCGGTATGCCCACATGTTCCACCAGCCGCAGCCCCGCCTTGCCCTCCGGCTTCACAAAGCGGAAAGCAGTTTGAATTTTCACTTTTTTCAAAGCAGAGTACTGAGCCGCATAAAGCGCCTCAAAGTCGCCGCCGGAGTTCTGAAGGCCCGCACCGACATGCCGCCAAGCTCCTTCCTTGCTCAGTTTCCCCTGCAAACTGGCCCGGACCGGCCAGACCGTTTTTCCGGCGATCTGCGGTGTATACGGTTTCCCGTTCACGGTATTTCCCTGAAAAGTCAGCTTTTCGGCATTGATAATTTTAAATGCTTCTTTTTGCGGATTTACAATCCGGTTGTTGATAAACTCAATTCCGGAGGAACTCGCAATCGTAAATGCAGGCTGATGGCAATTGACCAATTCATTGTTCTCGAAAGTTACATGACGAACGTGACGGCCTGTGGCGATTTCGTTATCTGGATTCAGAACATAAAACTCAGTCCGGAGACCACCGGAATTGCGGATTTTGCAGTTTCGCATCAAAACGTTGATCGGCGGCGGCCCTTCACGCCAGGTCGTAAAAGCACCGATTTTTGAGGCAAAGGACTCGATATTGGCAATTGTTACATTTTCCACCAGTGCGTTATCACACTGAATTACCGGACCGCAATTACGATTGTCGGCAAACACGCAGTCGGCAATGACTTCCCAGGCGCCGGCCCGAAACGGATTGAATGCGACATCCGGCATTTCCCGCCTGGACTTTCCGAAGTAAATTTCTCTTAACTCATCTTCCGCCGGCGGTTCGCTGTTCAGAGAATCAAAAGACTTGATTCGACTTGGAATCTGTTCTTTGACCATGGTTGCGCTTACGTTGTATTTACCCCAGTTCCGCCGTACTGTCGTTTCCGTCGCGGTGAGGCCGGCCCGGATTTCTCCCGTGGCGGAATCATAGACATAAGTGATATCGCCGGCAAGGGCTTCTCCGCCGTGTGTAAGCAGTTGATGATCCTGTACGGCGGCGACATACCAGCCCCGGTTATAAGTGTTGATCGGGTCGTCGCCCATTGCACGGAATTCGCAGTCGATTACAGTTGGTCCGATTCCGCTGTACAAACCGGAATTAGCGGCATGGATACCATCGCCGTTGGTAGTAAAGCTCAGGCCCGGCAACGGAACAATTCGTACTTTTGAATAGGTGCTGGCGTGTGAAGCATGGTTGACCAGCGCCAGATCCCAGGAATTGTGAATCGTAATCCGGTCCAACATACAGAAACGGCTGCAGGAAAATACCACCACCGAACCGCCTCGACGTCCCGGACAGGCAATACGCATGCCCGATCGCACTTTATGAAACGGGCCGCGCCGAACTGCCATTCGGATTTTTCCTGAAGGCAACGTCACCAGACTGTCAGGTACGGGCCAAAGATCTCCCGTAACCAGTGAGCCGTCTCTCCTGAAGCACAACTTGGGGCCGCCGTACCCGGCAACCTGCGGCGCATCTGCCGGCAGGGAGGGAACGATATGCCTTCCGGTTATCGTCTGTGCTTCCGGGTCTACCGATTCCACCTCCATTTCCATGAAAGGAACGGTGCGGTTCAACAGAACCAGATTTCGCAGTTGAATATTTTCCGATTTAAAAACGCGAACCCCATTTTTCTCATTCACACCAAAAATCAAAGTGGTATCGGGCGTTTCACCTTCAACAGTAATATTTTTCTGATTGTGGAAAGCAAGATGGCTCTCCTCATTATCAACCCGGTGAACCTTATTGAGAAGATAACGTCCTTTGGGCAGGAATAGTTTCACCGGAACGCCATTCATTCCGGCGATCTTTGCAAGTGCTGTCTGAAAAGCATCGGAATCATCGGTAACACCATCGCCTTGGGCACCGAAATCACGGATGGAAAGAACTATCTCCTTCTGTTCACAGAACAGCCGGGCGAGTTTCTCTTCATCCGATAGATAAGTACAGAGATTCTTAAGATGTAAAATAGCACGTTCCGCAAAGAAAATATCATCCTTGTCTGCTGATTTGAAAGCGGATTCGATATAAGCGGCAAGTCGCTCTGCCATTTCCAGACGCCGGGAAATCCGTTTCCGTTGAATCGGAGTGAACGCCTCGCCGAACCGGGTTTGAAACCCGGCAATCCATTCTCTCTGTGCGGCAAGCTCTACCGGCAACTTCCGATGCAGCTCTGCAGCACGCGCCTCCGAGAAACCCTCCGGATCAAAACAACGAGCGGATTGCGCACTGACGGCTATCAGACTGCAACAACAGAAAAAAGCAGTCAGTAAGAACCTTTTCTTCATCAAAATCATTCCTTATCATTCCTTTCCGGTTATTTTCCCATGATGTCATGGACAAAATCATCTGCGACTTGATTCAAGTCGATATCCCAGTAATCCACAGGAAGAGAACAGAAGTATTCCAGGCCCAAGTTACGATGCAGAAGCAGTCGCAAATCTTCCGGAACACGGATTCCGAGTTCCAACACTGCTTGAATCGCACCTTGCACAGCGGAATCCGGCATCACGATCAATAAATCCGGCCGCGTCGAGCGAGTCAATAATTCCCTTGTGAAGTCATAAACCGCCGCACCGCAATTTTGCGTAAAGCCACCGCAGAGGGGGAATTGCCGTATATATTTCGGCATCAATTTGATTCCGATGCGCCGAAAGCGCTCTGGAAAATGTTCATAAATGTCTTCCGGTGCTATCAGAGCAACCCGCCTGGCTTCAAATTGTTTCACCAACCCGGCAACATGTTCCAAATGATAATCGATAGTGGGATAAAAGTACCGAATCGGAAAGTTACCGAAAAACTCACGCCAACTGATAACCGCAACAGCTTGAATTCTTCCGGCGGCAACTGCATCGGCCAAGTCCTGCGGCGGACTCTTCTGCTCGGAAAAGTCCCGATAATCATTGAACACAATGCAGGAAGCACCTTTGGCAGTCAATTTCTGTTCAACCAGCGAAGCAAACATGTAAGTGTACATAATGTTGCCATTCTGCCGCATGGAATGATCGATATAAATACCAATCCGGGTAAAGTCACCACGTTTGGGGGCAACAAATGTCCCATGCCCCTGCGAACGGGTCAGATACCCTTGAAGAACCAGTTCGTTAATCGCAAGTTTCACGGAATAGGGATTCGTATTCCAATATGCTGCCATTTCTCGCAACGATGGAAAGCAATCTCCGGTCGAAAACTGATTCGATTCAAGCTTTTCGCGCAGATAACTCGCCAACTCGACATGAAACCCTACATTCCGCGGAGGAATAAAATCGCAAAATTCTTTGGCCGCTATCTTTTTCATGAATATCTCCTGTACTTCTGTACCTGCGAAATTAATTATACAACATTTTACAAAAAAAAGCAATACCAATATTGAAAAATATTCAATTTTATTGAAACAGTTATAACTTTAATCGGAAATACTGCCTGGAAAAAATATCTTGAATGCTAACAAGCCGATCAAATCGTTTTTTGTTCCAGAAGCAGAATATCAGGCATGAAGCTAAGGCCAGTAAACAGTTCTTCCAACAAGCCAGGTTTCATTCTTTGCAAGCTATTCCACCGGCATAATCCTACACGCGAGCAGTTCGCCGCGGATGCAGTATACGCGCTCCGTTTCCATGCTTTCGAATAACGCTTCCATCGACTCGTCGGAGGCGAGCTGTACCATTCCAATCTCACAGATAAATTGGAGTGACAGAAAATCCTTTGATGCTTCGATATGCGTAACCATCGCCCAGGAGAGCAGATAGTTCCTGTTCTCCGTAGTGAGTTTAAAGCGCGGAAGCAGCGCTTCCCCCATACTTACGGTAAACCATTTTTTCATAATTTTTATGCCCCTTTTGATTGATTATTGGTGTTGAACTTTTATTACAGATCGAGCCCGCCTCGGTCTCGCGGATGCTCTCGCTCCCATTGTTCACGTCGGCGGTCGATTTCCTGTTGCTTTTCCATGATTACTTTCTGGAGTTTCCGGAACTCTCCGACGGTCATGCCGTCGAGATTTCTGCCTGCGGAGCTCGGGGGAAGCCCGCTTTCAATGTTTCGCCGGACAGCATTCTTCATCATCCAGCTGGCCGGATCGTGGAAGGTGATCCGGTCGATGAGTTCCGAGGCTTCGCGGCTGCTGATGTTCTCCGGAATCTTTTCAAGCCGTCCTTCTTCGTGAAGCTCCCGAAGCGTGCGCATCTGCCAATCCGCCATCGGGTTGCGGCGGCGCTCTTCGGCCAGCTTCTGCTGCCGTTCCTGCTCCCGGAGTTGTTCGAGCAGTTTTTCAGCGTCTTCCCGGTCCGGCTCCGCAGGCCACTCTTTCAGAAGTCCAGCCGTTGCAAACGACTTCAACTCATCCATCTGCCGGTCCGTGGCCGGGCTATCAGTGTTATCTGCATTCCCTTGCGGGGACGAAACTGCGCGGGGAATTCGCGCGTGCCGTGTATATCCGTGACGGGCGTTCGCCTGTCGTCCGGCCCGGTGCGGGAACCTATGCGGTCGGAGTGTTCGGATTTGAAGGCAGCTGGCACACGCTTCTTTGCACCAATACAACCGGGACATCGCTGTATGCGGACGCCGCCAACGATTTCCGTCCTTATGCGGACAGCGCGGACGGCTGGAACGTGTCGTTCGACATTCCGGGCATGACGCCCGCCGAAAGCAGCGTGGAGAGCGGTTCATGGACTCACTCCGTCCGGAAGTTTCAGTTCAAGGCTCTTGACGGCAGCCGGAAACATGATGTTACCGCATACTGGAGCGCGCCGGCGCCCGGAGTCCTTTATGATTTTCCCTCCGAAACCGTCGCCGTCTCCGACAACACGCTTCAATATCCTTGCGCTCCGGCCGGGATCATCGCGGAGTGTGACGGAAAGATCGGAATTTTTCCTGCGGAACACTTTGATCCGTCCCGGCTCAGCGCGAACTGGCTCGTCCTCTGCTGGGAGAATCCGGCAGCCAAGATGCCGGTTCTGCTGGTATTTGAAAAACGGCCGCACTCACTGCGCGTCACAGATGGAAGTCTGCGCATCGGGCGGAAAGGCGGCGTCGGCAAGTTCGCCGCGGCAACTCTGTACGGCGCGGCTCCGCAGGACCCCGCATGGGGCAGCTGGTCAACCGTTCCGGGAGAGGTGAAGGGACAGATCGCCGCAGTTGTTCCTCTGCTGACTTATTTTCCGCTTGAAATGGAGGAGTTTTACGAAAATGACCGGAAAGGGCGGATCACGGTCTGGAACCGTGTGATTTCCGCCGTGAAACTGGCTCCGCAGGCAAGTGAATATGTCCCTTTCCCCCCGCTTTTTTGCCAGGCTTTATCGGGAAAGAGTTCGATTGCCGGATGTGACCCGCTGGAGAAAAGCCCGCTGATGACCAAATTCGGCCCTTTCCGTTTCCGAAAGGGGAAACTGCTGAGTTACCGGCTGGAAGCTCCCGATCTGCTGGATCGCATCCCGCTGCGGCCCGACGGCGAGGAGGAGCTGATCGCCGAGTACAACCGCGTCATCAGCGAACGCTCCATCTCCGACGAGTGGCGGGAAAACCATCTCTCCGACCAGGCGCTCGGCCTGATGCACGGCTGGCTGCTGATGGATGAACGCAGCCGGAAAACGCTGAATGTCTTTCAGACTCCGGGACAGCTCGACCGCATTGCAGAAGGTGAAGCCTTTTACGGCCGGGCCCGCGCCGACGCCAGCTGGCTGATTCCGACATTTCATGTCGAACCGGCGACCGGGAAAAGCGCATGGCTCGCCGGCTGGCGCGGTTTCCGTCACGGTTCCCCCATGAAAGGAGACATGACGGCATTCAACATGCAGCTGCTGCAGTTTCCGCTGGCGCAGGGCAAGTGGTTCGGCCGGTGGGACCTGGTGGAACGGCACTGGAACCGGCTGCGGGAGTATTACTCCGCCGTTCCGTTCTGCCAGACCTGGCGCGCTCCCGGCATGAACTGTACGAATACAGGCATCATCCTCTCCAGCGATATGTACGGGGACGGGTTCCGGTGTTACTCCATCATGTACCGTCTGGCGCAGGCGATGAAAGATGAGGAACTGGAGGACAATGCGCTCTATCTTGCCGCCAAGCAGACCGCTTCGACAACCGCGCTTCTCAATCCCAATATTCCGGTTGTCGCGCGGCATCTGCACAATACCGGCGGGAAAGAGGTGCCGGACGGCGACGGCGGCTGGCATTTCGGAGTGGACAACCGGGGAATTTTCACGCTGGACTGGGAACCGGAAAATCCCAATGCGTGGAATGCGCCCTGGCAGCTGGCCGGATGCGTCAGCTATGACCACCCGTTCTTCGGCATGCTGACGCGTTTCCTGCCGGAAAGCACGCTGGCGATCCTGAACGAGCAGAAGCGGCGCGTGCCCGGCTTCTTCCTGCCGGATTATCTGGTGTCGCCCGCTTACGGCGCCCGCATCTGCAATGCGCACAATTCTTTGAAGCTCATGGCGTTTCTGCACGCTCCGAAAGCGGAAGTGCGCGAATTGTACCGTACCTTCGCCGTGGATTATCTCGCCGATGAAGGCCCGTCTTCCGTTCCTGCCGAAGCATGGAAAAAATATCACGGCGGCAGTCACTTCTGGGATTGGCCGCTGCGGGTGAACTCACTCCCGCACATCATCGCGCAGAATGATCCGGTCTGGATCGGGGATTTCGGCAGAATGCGGCTCTATCAGGGCTCCTACGACCGGGGAACGCGCACGGCACGAATTGAGCTCGGAGCGGAAACCGATGACACGCTGGTGATCGTTTCACAGGCGAAACCGGATGCCGTTTCGGTCAATCAGACTCCGGCGAAGTTTACCGCCGGCGCATGGGGATGCGACTATTCCATTCCGATTCCTAAAGGCGCGGCGGTCGTCCGCGTCGAACTGCCGGAACTGCCGGAACCGTCTCCTTTCAGTGGAACGATTCAGCCGACAATTGCGCTGTCTTCCGCACCGGCTCCGGCCGGAAAGCCCGCCGTTCAGATACCGGCACGGCAGTTCAAAGTCGGCAGGTGCGTGCAGGTCGACCTGACGAAAGTGGTCAACCAGCCGCTGAACGACTCTCTGCCGGATGCGCGGCAGGATCGCTGGAAATTCCCGGCGGCTGGAAAGCCGGTTCAAATCTGCGGAGTTCCTTTCACCTTCAATGCCAAAGGGCTTGTCATGCTTCGCGGGCATGAGAGACCGCAGAAGCCGCAATCGGTCCGGATTCCGGTTCCCGGAGACGGTTCGTTCCGCCGCATCTTCTTCCTGCACGGAAGCTGTTACAGCCGGAACGGTCGGGTGCTGACTTACCGTCTGCATTTCACGGACGGGCAGACGCGGGATATTGAGGTTTTCAATCGCGCACAGATCGGCGAGTGGAAAGCCAAGCCGGGAAGCGATTCTCTGGAATATCTTCCGGCGGCGCCGGCAAGCGGACTGTTTAAAGCCGCGGCTCCGGGACAGTGGGGCGAAGGGGTGGGCGGATATGTATTCGCCTGGGAGAACAATGTCCGGGCCAGAGGCATGACGGCGCAGGGCGTTGATCAGCAGGGGGCTGCTCGTCTGGAATCCATCGAAGCGTTTTCCGCGGGTGAAGGTGTTCCGCTCATTTTGGCCGTCACATTGGAGAAATGATCTTATGGACTTTCAGACACCGTGGTTTGATTTCCGGCTCACCGGCCTGGCGGACGGTTGGACGTGCGATTACACATGCCGCCGTGAGACGGAGGACGTCTGCATTGCCGGATTCCAGTTCCGCAACGTTCAGCCCGGCAGGCTTCCCGCCTGCCGTCTGGAGTTCCGGATCCCATGGCGGGACATGCAGATCAAGTGGATGCCCCGCAGAAACATGACCGACTGCCACCATTTTTTCCCCGGCTGGTGGAACGGCGGGAAATTTCCGTATGCCGTCACCCACAATCAGCTGCTTTACGTCTTTGCGAACGAAGCCGGACAAAACCGTCTGGCGTTCGCATGTTCCGAATGCTGCCGGGCGGTGCTGGCGACCTGCGGCGTGTCGGGAGAATATATCGAATGCGAACTCTTTTTCAACACGACCGCTTCCGATCCGGCGTCAGGATTTTCGTTTGAATTGAAATTCGACCGCCGGGAACTGGCTTACGATCGTGTCCTTGCCGATCTGGCGGAGTGGCAGGCCCGGCAGTATGCCCCGGCTCCGATTCCGGAAACGGCTTTTCTTCCGGTCTATTCCACCTGGTATCAGTTCCAGAAGGATGTGTCTCAGGCCGAATTGGAGAAGGAACTGCCGGAAGCGGCTGCCGCCGGATTGAAAAACATCATCATCGACGACGGCTGGCAGTGCGCCGGAAACGGCGGCGGCGATGACATGTCCTCCACGGGGGAATGGCTGCCGGATCAGACAAAATTTCCCGATCTTGCGGCCTTTTCAGAACGCTGCGGAGAGTATGGCGTCGGATGTCTTCTCTGGGTAGGGCTTCCGTTCGTCGGGAAAAAATGCGCCGCCGTTTACGAGAAATTCCGGGGGAAGTACCTGCTCGAAAACGATTCGTTTGCCATTCTCGATCCGCGTTTCCCGGAAGTCCGGCGGCACCTTGTCGGAGTCTGCCGGAGGCTGGTGTCGGATTACGGGCTGGCGGGCCTGAAACTGGATTTCATCGATCAGGTCCACCTGCTGGGCAGGAAAGATCCGATGGGGGAAGATGCCGCCGGACGGGATTTCCGTTCTCTGGAAAAGGCGCTTGACCGGTTGCTTGATGAGATCCATTCGGAATTGTGCAGCCTCCGGAAGGACGTGCTGATCGAGTTCCGGCAGTTTTACAGCGGGCCGTCCATCCGGCAGTATTGCAACATCCTCCGGGCGCAGGATTGCCCCGGCGATGAATTTCAGAACCGCATGCGTACCGTCGATCTGCGGTTGACTGCCGCCCCGGCGGCGGTTCACGCCGATATGATGACGTGGCATCCCGCGGAAAAAGTTCCGGTCATTCTGCGCCAGCTCCTGAATACGCTTTTCTCCGTGCCGCAGATTTCCGTCCGGCTCGCCGACGCGCCGGAGGAAGTCCGGCGGGCGCTGGCCGGTTATCTGAACTTTACGCAGGAATACCGTGAACTTCTGCAGAAAGGCCGTTTAAGCGCTTCGCATCCGGAGCATTGCTATCCTGTGGTGTCAAGCACGCTCGGCGATGAAATGCTGATCGCTGTTTATGCAGACGGACAGGTGATCGAGCCGCCGCGCGGCCTCGGGTGCGTGGTCGTCGTCAATGCAAGCTGGTGGGACGGTGTTTTTCTGCGGGTGCAATCCAGTGTGGCAGTGAAGATTTTCGACATATTCGGATCCCCCCTCCGGGAAGAAACGCTTTCACCGGGAATACGGGAAATCGCCGTCCCTTCGACCGGTTACGCATTGCTCACGCCGGACGGAGCCGACCGGCATTTTATTTCTGAACGCTGAAAGGGGAAAATGATGTCATATATTTCAATTGCCGCCTCGCCGCAGTATTCCACCGTTACACTTCAGGTCGGCTTGAAGGAAAGATTGCGCTGTCTCCATATTTCGGATACCCATCTGCTCTTTTCCGACGGGCGTGACTGCCAAGCAAAATACGATGTGGCGCTTCGGCGCTGGGGAGAATACGTTTACGCCAATGTAGGGCGCAACGTCACTTATTTTCTGGATGCGCTCCTTTACGCGAAACGGAACGGTCTCCTGCTGCTCCACACCGGGGATCTGATCGACTTCTATTCTCCCGCCAATCTTGAGGCGGCGGAACGGCTTCTGGAGCTGGCCGGAGTGGACTGTTTCCTGTGTGCGGGAAATCACGAATACACCAATTATTCCGGCCAGCATCCGGAGAGCCCGGAGGAGCAGGAGGAAGCACGCCGGGAAGTTCCGAAAATTTTTGCCGACAGACTCGATTTTGCTTCCAGAATCATCGGCGGAGTCAACTTTATCGCCATTGACAACAGCTCGGGATTTTTCCCGAAGGAATCATTCGACTTCTTTAATGCGGAAGCCGCCAGGGGGCTGCCGATGATTCTGCTGATTCACATTCCGATCTATACGCCCGGAGTGCTTGCGATGCTTCGGGACGAGGAAAACGTCAGGGATTTCAGCTTGTGCGCCATCCCGGAGAATCTTCCGGGTGCCGGTTGCAGATATGCTCCGACGGATGCCGTGACACTGAAATTTGTCCGGCGGCTGAAAAGCGAACCTTTGCTGAAAGCAGTGCTGGCGGGACACGTCCACGCTCATCGCAACCAGATGGATGAACTTGCTGCGAATCTTCCCCAGCTTGTGGCGGGCGGAGGATATTATGGCTGCGGCACGATTATTGAAATCAGTTGACCTGCCATCATCACAAGCAATCCTGTATGATATGCCAATAGATTATAAAGCAGTGATGAATGCAGATCCTTGATGCTGATCGCCCGGCGGCCTTCCGGCTTTTTCGTCGTTTTGATTCCAAGTCCTTCCAGAAAACGCTTGATTCGGTACGAAACCAGCGAAGCATCGTGCAGATACATTTCGGCATGTACCGGAAATACATATCCTCCTCGTCGCGGAAGAGTTTTCAGATAATTCTCCAAAGCCGACAGAATCGGAATTGCCATATCGACGCCGGTTTTGCGGCGCTTGCGGAAGATCATCCGGGTTGCCCATGAAATTTCATCCCATTTGAAAGTACAGATGTCGCCTTCGGTCAGACCGGTCACGGCGGCAACCAGAAACAGCGGACGGCAGAACTCCGAAAGTTCGTCATCCCGGAAAATGGCCCGCTTGATGAGTGCAAGTTCCGGTTCGGAGAAAATCTCCCGGTCGGTCTGTTTCCACTCTGGAGTAATCACATTTGCCCACGGATTCATGACGAGTCCGGCGTCTTCAGAAAGCTTTGTGAAAATGGTAATCTTCGGATAAGTCACTTTCATAAATGCCAGAAGATCATTCTCCAAACGCAGTTTCTGCCTGACGATATGTTCCGCCGGTATCTGCTTCGACGGTTTCTCCAGTGAAAGCGCAACGGTGTTCTTTGAGACGGAATTTGCCTTCAAAAAAATGCAAACGAATTATATACTTGTTATTCATATAATTCACAATACCTTAACTTGCCTTATTTACAAGCTAAAGTTATCATGGGTCTTGAATAATATTTCAGAGTAATGCCACCTCCTGCAAGAAGTAATTCTTGTGCAAAATTTGTGCAAAATAACCTTGAAATGTTATGGCGAATCCTCTATATTTACAATAAATCACAAGGGATGCTGTTTGAGCTCGCTTTGATGGATCTGTTGCGGGATTGTTCAGGCTCATAACCTGAAGGCCAATGGTTCGATTCCATTCCCCGCTACCATTTTTCAGTTTCAGCCAATCGAAAAGGATTGGCTTTTTTCATTTGTGTTCAGTAGATTACGCCCCAAGTTCCCGCCATCGGGTTGATCGCCGCCTTGTTCTCTTGTTTTTCACCGAATACCATTTTGCAATCAAGTTGGATAAACATCACGATATACAAAAATGGTCGTGATACTGAAGATAGCTCCAGATTCAGATAATAACGAGTTTGGATGAAGCGTTTGAATTGGCCGCTCAGAAACCATCCAGACATATCGCCCGATCCAGGTGAGGTAAAGGAAAAATTGGAAGCCGAAATTGTATGTAATGGAGAAGCGTGGGAAACGCTGTGATTTTTACAGGGGGGTCTGACAATTTTTGACCGTTGTGAAAAAGCGGTGCGGGCCGGGAAATTCCCGTAACCGATTTCTCGGTTCAACCGCTTCCCTGATACCCGGGTATCAGGGAAGCGCGTTTGATCGAATGATACCGACTCCCCGCCGGTCAGTTCGAACGCCTCGCCGCCGCCGTGAAGTTCGTGATATTGCTTGCGCTTTGGACCGTGCGCCTTCAAACACGCTCCATTGCGCCTCAAGTTCCCGTTTGAAGGCCAGCTTCAAAACTGTATGTCACCAATGTAACGTATGATTATTACTGAATTGTCTCCAATGTCGGGAGCTCATGAAGGTATTTTCTCAGTATCTCCTGCGAAAAGCCGTTGTTTTCAATGATTTCGCGGTAAAATGCGGCACTCGGCTTCGGAGTCCGTTCAAAGGTCTTGAAGTCCACATTCACGAGACCGAAGCGGGGCAGGAAGGAACTCCATTCGTAGTTGTCCATCAGCGACCAGTAGAGATAGCCGCGTACATCCATGCCCCGCTTGAGCGCATCATGCACCGCAGAAAGGTAAAGCGCCAGGTAGACGATGCGGAAGCGGTCGTCATTGCAGCTGCAGCCGTTCTCCGTAATGTAAATCGGCTTGTCGCGGAAACGTTCCAGCATGGCGGTCATGCCTTCGGGATACATCTCCTCCAGATAAAAATCCTTGTCGATCATCCGCAGCTTCTTGTGCGGAAAACGGGAAGCGGACAGATCCTTCCGGCGGGAATCGATGAGTTCCCGCGTATAAAGGTTGACCGCCCAATAGTCCGCCGCCCCTTTGAGTTCCGGGCACTCCTCCGCTTCGCCGAACGGCGAAACCAGTTCTCCGGTGGCGATCGCGTGCAGGAAGCAGCCGTTGTACTGAAAATCCCGGTACGCCGCCATGATCCGGTCCAGCTCGTCATAATAGCGGTACGGAAAAGTCTGTGTCGCCATATGCGCCGAACTGACCGGCACATCGCAAAGCGATTTGATCAGGCGGTAGGTTTTGGCATGGGCGACCAGATGGTTGAAGCCCAGCTGCGTGTCGATCCTGGTATGGGTGGATTCATTGATGACCAGATAGAAGTCGGCCAATCCGGCCAAGGTTTTCACGACCTCTTCCGCATAGCGTAGAAAATACGGAAGATTCTCCCGCTTCCAGAAGCCGCCCTTCGCCGCGAACCATTGCGGCACGGTGAAGTGGTTCAGCGTAACGAACGTTTTGATGCCGAGCTGCTTGAACAGTTCGCTCATCTCCTTGTAATGATCGAGCGCCGACCGGTCGAAGCGGCCTTCCTCCGGTTCCACCCGGCTCCATTCGACGGAGTAGCGATAGGCATGATGCCCCAGCGAAGCGACCAGTTGCGCGTCTTCCCGGAAAAGCCGCCAGTTGTCGCAGGCTTTCCCGGAGGGTTCTTCCCTTTTATCCTTCTGTTCCTGATACCAGGCGTCGCTGTGGATATTGTCGCCCTCGACCTGATGGCCGGCGGAGGCGCTGCCCCACAGAAATCCTTTCGGGAAACTGAAATCCGGCAGGCTGAAAACATCGTACATGATAGGCTCCTTTTGCTGATAACCTTGTTATAGAATGAAAACGTTTCCGACGAACCCGTGTTTGCTCAGCGGCAAAGCCCGGCCGCACGGCACGCCGGAGCCGTCCGCCGGGCGGTCGGCATAGGCCGGATTGTCCGCTGTCCGGATCAGCAGCGTATTGCGGCCCGGTTTCAGCTTCCCGCCGATCTCAAAACGGCACTGCGGCCCGATTTCGGCGCCGCAATAACTGCCGTTCAGCCAGAGCTCCGCACAATCGCCGCATTCGGGAATCACCAGTGTTTCCGCGGAAACGCCGTCCCAGTCGAATTCGGCTTCATAACGGATTTCTCCGCAGAAGCGGGTCAGGTTTTCCTCGACGGTGAGGTTGACCGCCGCTGAGTTTTCCCGGATGACCCGGAACGCCCCGGCGTCTCCGGCCTCGCGCAGGGAGATGCGGTAACGCAACGGCAGTTCGCGCATCGCTTTTTCCCCGGACCGGAAAAGCGGCAGTCCGGGTTCGTCCCGGTTGAAAATGACGACGAGCAGTTCCTGCGGGCGCACCGCGAGCCGGATGCCCTCCGGTTCCGCGGCCAACCGGAAAAGCCGGTTCTTCCACGGGTCGTAGAGAACGGCGTTCTCCGTCGCGGCCACCTGAAACCGGGCGTCCGTCCGGCCTTCGTTGCAGAAGAAATAACAAATTGCGCCGTCTTCGCCGCGCATGCCGAAGTAACGCAGTTCCGGCATCGCGGGGGAGATCCGCAGCCGTCCGGGACAGATGCCGCCGAGCCGTTCCGCCAGCGCCGGAACCGGAACGGCATACAGATTGCCGGGTAAAGAAGCCATTGCGGGAGAATCCGGTTCTTCGGTGCGTTCCGGCATCATTCCGGCGAACAGCAGGGGAACGCCCTGCGCCGCCAGAACCTCAAACCGCTCCAGCAATTTTTCCGGCAGGACCGTCGAACCGGGAACGATCAGCGCACTGTAACTTGCCGGGCCGACCCGCAGCCGGGAGTTTTCCGCTTCGGCGTCGCGCAGCAGCGTGTCGGCCGGGAGGATATCGTAATCGAATCCGCCCCGCGTCAGCGCCGCGCAAACCTCGTCCAGGGATGTCACCGCCCCCTGATTGACCCAGTCGCCCTCCGCATTGTAATAGATTGCGACATCGGCCAGGTGTTCGCCGCCGGCGAGCAGATGGCAGACCCGCTGGGCATAACGCATCAGCTTGCAGAAAATCCCGTATTGCGGATTGAAACCGCCGGCGTAAAACGCCGGGGCGAGGTAGCTCATGCAATAGCCCGGCGGCGTGAAACCACCACCGTTCCTGTGTTCGTCCGCATCCCCCCGGAACACTTCCGGCAGACACATCGAATAGGCGTGCGGAATATAGTGATTCACCCCGGAAGCGAGGTAAAAATTCAGGATCGCGCGCATGAACGACAACCCGGCATTCCAGCCGTAGGCGCCGAAAATCTCGCAGACCGAACGGCCGCGCATCCTCGGATTGTGCCGGGCGAGCGAAACCGCCAGCTTCGGCATGGTGTACTGATAGAAAAGCGTATTCTTGAGTTGAGTCCCCTGATTCAGCGCGTGGGGCATCGAGGTGATCCCCGGAATCGTCTGGCCGAGCACGGTGTCGATGCCTGCCATGTGCTGCCCGGCCATCGCCCGGAAAAAGTGCCCGCATCCCCAGCCGGTGCGCATATGCGCGCCTTCGTCTTCAAGGACATGCCCGATATATTCGACGCCGTGACGTTCGCACCAGTCGCCCAGCCGGCAGCTGTAATTTTCGCGCCAGAGGCCGGTGATCAGGTCCATATAGGCGAGCCTCAGGGCGGTGTCGCCGGGGGATACCGCATCCCACAATGCGGGCAGCCGGAGCATCAGCTCGTCTTCGGTCATCCGGCACCTGGCCGCGAGGAGCCGCGCCATGTCGGCGCTCCACGGATAAAGCCGCCGGAGCTGGCCCATCCGGTGTTCGGCATAATCGTCTCCGTATTGGCCGTCGCAGTTGCCGAACGCCGGTTCGTCGGAGAAAAATCCGGCAAAGACCGTGCCGAAATAAGCGGAAAAACGGTCATGGATCTTTTCATGCACCTCGTCGATCAGATGCCGGCAGGAGTTTGCCGAAACCATTGTGATATAGTTGGCGAACATCCCCTGCCGGGCGGGATCGGCGGTCATCACGAAATAGATGCGCCAGATGCCCTCCGGCAGGTCAAGCATGCAGAGGCCGTCTTTGATGCTGCCGCTCAGGTCGACCGGGTCGCCGGTGCACTCGCCGCTCCGTCCGTCGCGGCGATATGCCGCTATTGCGAGGATGGTTTCGGCGGCGGTATGTTCCGGCAGGAAAGCGGCTCCGGCGGAAAGCGGCCCGACGACATCCATCAGCTCAATCCGCAGGCATTGCTGGCGGAACGGCGCATTTTCCGGGCGTTTCAGGGAGTCGTTCGCGCTGCCGGTATTCACATGCGAATCGTCGAGCAGCCAGACGCGCATCCGGCAGGCGGCGGCATATTGCAGGACTTCTTCAAAAAGCCGCATCCACGGTTCCGTGCAGAACCAGTCGCCGCCGCGGTTTTCAAAGATGAACTCCGAAATGCCCGCGCGGCGGATCGCATCCATCTCCTTTCTGACCTGTTCCGCACTCTCTCCTGTATACCAGAGCAGCGGGATCAGGTAGCTGCCGGTCCGGTCCGACAAACACTCCGAAATTTTTTGAGAAATCATACTATCTCCTATGTACCCCAAAAAGTTGCCACCCTTCCTCCTTCGCCGAGGCTGCGGAGGACAAGTCGGGCTTGTCATCCACAGCGCTTGCGCGACGGATGATACTTTTCGGGGGCCCCGCTCTACAGTGTTCCGTGCGGCTCCGCCGTACCCACACCTTCGAGAAAGGAATCGTTAATACTTCGATGGTATTGACATACCATCTTCTTGCGGATCGTAAATCAACATAAGATGTGCCTGCCCGGGGCAAGCGGCAGTTCGCGGCCGCCGGGCAGCCGGGCCGAAGCTGGGAGTCCGGGAGGAACTTCCGCTTCCCAGTACAGTTCTCCCTCCGGCGTCAGGCTCCAGGAACTGGCGATACGCCCGAAGGGGGAGTCGAACACCGCTTCCACCGGCGAGAAACGGCGGTCCGGAATGATTTCGAAAACCAGGCCGTCATGACGGTAGTGGATTCCGGCCAGCCAGCTTACCAGAAATTCGGAAACCGCTCCGTAGGCATAGTGATTGAAACTGTTCATCGAAACGTCGCCGAACCCTTTTTCCCGCGAAAAGCTGTCCCACCGTTCCCAGAACGTCGTCGCCCCCTGCCTGACCTGAAAAAGCCATGACGGACACTCCCGTTGCAGCAGCAGGTCGCAGGCGCACCGGGTGCGGCCGAAGCGCGCCAATGTCGGCAGGATCAGGGCGGTGCCGAGAAATCCGGTCGAAAGTTTCGTCCCGTTGCCGCGAATCCGCTGCTCGAGCAGGTCCAGATTGCCGGTGACGGCGCCGGGGGCGGCCAGCCCGAATGACAGCGCCAGCACCAGCGCGGTCTGGGTCGCGGGACGAACCAGGCCGGCGCCGTCGGTGAACTTCCGCCGGAACGCCCGTTTCACATTTTCGGCAAGTTTCAGGAAATGATCGCGGTCGCCGGGAATCTGCAGGATTCCGGCCGCCTCGGCGACGTTTTCCGCACAATGGGCGAAATAGGCGGTCGCCACCAGCTCAGGCGGAGTCTCCTCCGGCGCGAGCCAGTCGCCGAACTGCCCTTCGCCGCCGATGACGAAATCCTCCGAGCGGGAAAGCTGGTAATGCAAAGCGCGTTTCATCGCCTCATAATTTTCCGCCAGCACCGCCGTCGAACCGTAGTGGCGGTAAAGAGCGCAGGGGAGCAGGGTCACGGCATCCCCCCACCCCGCCGCGCCGTCGTTGATGTGCAGCACCGCCGGAGCGATCGAGGGGGCGGCGCCTTCCGGCGTGAAGCCGTCCCGGATATCGCGGAGATATTTCCGGAAAAAAGCCAGACAGTCCATATTCAGCATCGCCGCGGGAGCGAAAATCTGCGCGTCACCGGTCCAGCCGAGCCGCTCGTCACGCTGCGGGCAGTCGGTCGGAATCTCCAGAAAGTTGCTGCGCTGTCCCCAGAGAGCATTGAGCCACAGCCGGTTGACGCCGGAGTCGCCGCATGAAAAGCGGCACCGATCCGGCATCGCGCTGTACATGACCAGCGCGGTAACGTCCAGCTCCTCCGGCGGAATCCGGTCGAACTGCCAGCCGTCTATCTGCAGATAGCGGAACCCGTGAAAAGTGAACTTCGGCACATATTCCGCGGCCTGTTCCACGGGACCTGCGCAGATGTAGCTGTCCTGCGAACGGGCTCCACGGTAATTCAGCGTGTAGAGCGAGCCGTCCGGCTCCAGAATCTCGGCGGTCGCAAAGGTGTACCGCCTGCCGGGAATCCCGCGCGGCCGCACCCGGAACGTGCCGGAGAAGTTCTGGCCGAAATCCCAGATGCAGACGTCTTTTTTCGGACGCAGCAGCCGGACCGGTTTCAACTCCCGCATATACCGGACCGGCGGGGCGCTTTTCTGAACGAGCCAGGGCGTCTCCGCAACTTCGCCGCTTTCGCGGGCGGCCTCCCACGCGCCGTCGTCGAAGCCGGGAGTATTCCAGCCGGGCATTTCCAGCCGGGCGTCGTAATCTTCCCCGTCATAGAGATCGGAGCCGAGGATCGGCCCGGTCGCCGTTTTCCAGCCGGAATCGGTGACCACGGATTCGCGCCGTCCGTCCCGGTAGACCAGCTCCAGATGCGCAAGCAGCTCCGGGTGCGGATGATAGACGTTGCGCATCCGCAGCACGGTGAGGTTGCCGCAGCACCAGCCTTCCGCCAGGATCACCCCGAGCGCGTGTCTGCCCGGCGGCAGGCGGTCGGAAAGATCATAGGAAAGAAACTGAATCTGTTTCCTGAAATCGGTCCAGCCGGGGGCGAGAAGATCGCCGCCGATCCGGGTTCCGTCCAGAGACGGTTCAAAAACTCCGCGCGCCGTGATCGAGAGCACCGCCCGGCGCAAACCGTCGCCGACGGTGAACTCGCGCCGGAAGTGCGGGGCCGGAGCCGCCGCCGCACAGCAGTTTCCGGCAAACCGGATCCAGCGCGCGCCGTGCCAGTCGCCGGGCGACAGCAACGCAACCTCAAACGTGTTTTCCACGGAAAAGGGCGACGGGCTGCCGTCCCGGTCGAAAACGCGGATGCAAAAGCTGACCCGGTCGCCGGCTTTCAGCCCGGCGCCCCGCCACGGGACTCCCCGGCAGGCGGTCCCGACGACCCGGCCGGAATCCCAGAGCAACCGCCCGTCCGCGCCGGATGCCACGATCTGATAACCGCCTTGCCGGGAATCGGGAGAATCCGTTTCGATGCGCCAGGAGAACTCCACCTGCGGCGACGCGACGAAAAGAAGCTCCCCGGTGCAGTCGCGGTCGTTGACCTGCACCCCGGTTACAGCCAGAATACTCATGGGGTCTTTTTACTTTACAGAGAATCCCGGTAACGGATGTCCAGCACAATCCCATCGGCATCAATGAGCTTGATCCGGTCGGTTCCGGCAAGTTCGGGCAGAGGGGCGCCGGGAACCAGTTCCACATTCTTCCGGCCGTCGGCGTCCGAAGCGACGAGTTTCGCTCCGGCAGGCATTTCCTTTGCCTGAAGTTTTCCGTCCTTCAGGGAGATGAGCCGGGGATATTCCGCGATGGCGATCGTCTTCTGCGGACGCACCCGGCAGCTGAGCATGCCGTCCTGCGGCGTCAGCTCCCGTCCGGTCGTCAGTTCGACGTAGTGGACGTCTTCGCGGGGGGCGACCTTCAGCAGCGGCTGATCGACGGTGTATCCGGTCGCGTTGAAAAGCGTCCAGATCCGCTTCCGGTCAGAGGCGAAGCGATTGGCGTAAACCCCTTTGGCGGCACTGTCGACCAGCGGCTCGATTTCGCCATAATCGAAAGCGTCGTTGTTGTCGAGCAGCAGCGACCGGATATGGTCGGGGTACTCGCCGGAGTTGTAAACGCCGACCGCATTCCACAGCCACAGATCGTGCGGAGCGGGCTTGTGGTCGCCCGCATCCTCGATGATTTCAAAGAGCTTGCAGTTCCGGAAATAGAAGCGCAGCAGATTGATCTGAGCCGGGCGGGCGAAGCTCCGGCGGGCGATGCCGTCGTAACTCAGCGCTCCGTCGAGCGTGGAAACCAGCATGTCGTAACCCGGAAACTCGGTCAGCAGCAGCACTTCCTTGCCGGAGCGGCCGAGTTTCTCCCGGATGCCGCGCGTGATGTAGGCGACCGCCTGAAGCACCGGATTGCCCCAGCCTTCATTCGAAAAGAGATGCTCGTGCATGGTGCTGAAGCAGAGATGCCCGCCGCCGCCGAATTCATCGAGACGCACGCCGTCCGCGCCGGTTTCCTCGACGACCCGCACCACGTCGTCGATCGTGTAATCGGCGAACTTTCCGGCATTAACGCACATGGCGTACTGGTGAAATTTGGCGACGATTCCCGGAGGCATGGTCGGATTGGCGACATCGTGCGCCGGAGCGCATTTGTACTGATGGTTTATGACCGCAAATTCGGGAACCATCTTCGCGTTTCTCGCGGAGGCGTCCATCAGCACCGCGTCGTAATAGAGCAGCGCCACCTGACCGGCATTCTTGAGATCCTGAAGATGCTGCCGGAAAGCGGGCAGCCCGCCCCACTGCGGATTGTAGCCGTCGTAATCGCCGAGCGCATACGAAAGCACTTTTTCGCCGGTGGCCGGATCGCGCCAGACCAGCACTTTTTCCACCCACGGGTCTTTGGCGAATCTGCCGATTTCCTCAAACGGCAGCTTCCAGTAGAGCGATTTGGTGAGCGTCCACCAGCTGCACAGCTCCCAGATGTCGGCGGGGCGTTTGTGGTGTTTCCCCTGATACGAGGTGTCGTACTTGCCGTCTTTCCAGAGCGGGGAGCCGAGCCCCATGCCGGCGCGGTAGTTCCACCGGCCGGTAAGCTTGCCGGGGAAGGCCTGCCGGGGCCAGACGCCGGACGCCCAGTCGGCGTAACGCTGCATCGCCGCTTTCCAGTTGCCCGCATGGGTGCCGATCACGGCGTCCGGCAGGGAGACCTTCACGCCGGGGGCGTAGGGGCGTTCGGCATAGTCGATCGCCATGCCCGCATACTCTCCCTCGGAAAGGGCGTGCGGCCAGTGGTGCTCCGACTCGAAAAATCCAGGCGTGGTGCCGGTGCAGAGGTGGTACAGATCGGGATGCTTCACCCCTTTTCCCTTGCGCAGGTTCAAAAACTTGTAGGAAGCCTCCGGGTCGTCGCCGCGCAGATAGACGCCGCCGCCGGAAGTGCGTGAAAAGAGATCGACCATCTGCCACCAGGCGTCGTTCTGGCCGTAGGCGCTGCGGAAGCGGCAGTTTTCGCCGCCGATGATGCCGCCGCCGAAGGGAAAGCAATAGAAATCGTCTTCCGGCTTTGCGGAGAGCGTGATCCCGTCCAGATGCGGAAAGGCCAGTGCAAAGTCGGCGCCGGACTCCCCGCGGTTCGTGACATCGAGCTTGAAACGCAGTTCATCCCGTTCCGCGATGACCGAAACAGTGCATTCCAGTCTGGGTTCTTCCAGAAAAACGACCGCCTGAAAACCGTTCGACAGCGACTTGACCGACGTCACTTTTCCGTCCCGGGCATCGTAGGTCCTGCCGCCGGCATGGATGCGGAAAATCCGGGTTTCATCTGCGGCTTTCAGGATGTTTCTATTGACTTCCGCACAGAACAGGCTCTTGAGCGCCAGTGCGGGAGCAAGCTGGAATTCCGCCCGAATCGCCTCATTTTCAAGGATGGCGGTCGAGTTGTCGATCCGGCAGGAGGGTGCGGCGCCGGTGCGCACGCCGGCGGGAGCGCTCACTTCGGGCGTCATATCGGGGCGGGCGACAGGCCACTCCAAGGCGGGGGCGAATGACGCCCTCACCGACCGCACCTTGCCGTTGCGGCACTCGACGGCGAACGGAACTCCCGTGTTGAAGCTCAGCGTATTGCCGCTGCGGGTGAAAGCGACCGCGGCGCCCTTTTCGTCAACTGCGGAAAATTCAGCACCCGGCTCCGTGGCAAACGCAAGGGTCAGCGGCCGGGATTCATCCCAGTGCCGCCGCAATTCCAGACGGAAAAGCTCCCCTTCGTCCGCCGCATAAGCGAACAGCTGTTCGGAGTCGCCGACGATGCCGTTCCCGGCCTTCCACTCCGCGCTCCCCTGCTCCCCGACGCTGGAGAGCCTGAGCCGCATCATGAATTCGCCGCACTCCTGATTCTGCTCGCGGTTCCAGTCACGGCTCCAACTTTTCCCGCCGTCGCGGCTGACGGAGCTGGCGGTATTCTTCACGCTCCGGTCGATGCTGGGATAGATGAAATCGTCGCCGTCATCGACTTTGGCTACCGAAATCGAAATCTCCTCACGATTCAGCAGCAGCGACTTGTCGATCGGAATTTCGACCCAGTCGTTGAGTTTGTTGGAAGTCGCGCTGCGGGCGGGCAGCCGCGGATCGGCGGTATTGAGCACGATCTCCTTTCCGCCATCGAACCGGATGCGGAATTTTTCAGTCAGGCCGTTCGGTGCCTCTTGGTTGAGCGCCGTGCTGTAATCGAATACGCCGATGTGCAGCTTCAGATAGACCTTGTCCGCCTTTTCAAGGCTTCCGGCGGGGAGCTTCGTCAGCGGGAACACCTTCGCGGCGATATTGCCGGGACCGTTGCAGGGCAGGACGTCGAACGGATTCAACCCGCCCCAGCTGTTGTTGTCATTGGCCAGCTCCAGCACGCCGGGCCGGGGGGAATCCACCCGCCAGGAACCGGTCAACTTCTCCGAATCGACCAGCTTGAGCCGCATCATGAATTCGCCACTGCGTTGATGCGTGGCGCGATTCCAGTCACGACTCCAGGTTTTACCTCCGTCGCGGCTGACGAAACTGGCGGTATTGTTCACATTCCGATCGACGCTGGGATAGATGAAATCGTCTCCGTCATCGACCTTGGCGACCGATATAGCGATCCTGTCGCGGTTGAGCAGCAGCGACTTGTCAATCGGAATCTCGACCCAGTCATTGAGTCTGTTGGAAGTCGCGCTGCGGGCCGGCAGCCGCGGATCGGAGGTGTTGAGCACGATCTCCTCGCCGCCATCGAACTGGATTCGGAATTTTTCAGTCAGACCATTCGGAGCTTCTTTATTAAGATCCTTGCTGTAATCCAACACACCGATATGGAGCCTCAGATAGACCTTGTCCGCTTTCGCGAGGCTCCCGGCAGGCAGCTTATCCAGCGGAAACTCTTTTCTTGCAATGCAGTTGGAACCATTGCACGGCAGAACATCGAAGCCGTTCAGCCCGCCCCAGCGATTGCTGTCGTTGGCCAGCTCCAGCACGCCGGGCAGGGGGGAGTCCACCCGCCACTCCGCGCCGATCAGCGGCAGTAATGCGACAGAAGCAATTGCGGAGGCGGTAATTCTTTTCAATTCATTGTACATCATCATTTTTTCCTGCAGATAGTTTGATTCAGGGAAGCACGACCTTCACGGACGTGCTGTTGAGGATATATGCTCCCGGCCAGACTTTTCCATCGTTTCTCCACTGCTGGATGTCACCGGCTGAAATAGCGGAAACGTGGCCGTCGGCCCAGCCGATGTTGGCTTTCTGGTTATGCCGCAAATCAATGCCGGAAGCGCCGGTGGTAAGGGAGAAAGAGTAAGCCTGCATCATAGTGGAGGTCTCCCAGGTATCGGCATAAATCAGGAACTGGGAAGCGTTTTTGATTTTGGGGAAAGAGATAATCGTCCCCTCCCCCAGTCCCACGGTACTGGGATGCACAAACGCCTGCGGATTCTCGTTGTAGTTCGGCGTATGCGCCGGCCCCTGCTCGCCATCCGTCGCATTGCCGGGCACACCGTAGATCGCCCCGAACTTTGTGCTCTCCTCATCTGAATTCGGCTCGGGAATCGCAGCAGCAGGCACAGCCGGACAACTGGCCACCTTGAAAGAGGGAAGACGGCGCGGATAAAGACCCGCCTGCCCCCAGGCAGTCACATACGTGCCGCGAACCATGCAGTTCAGGAGTGTATGCCAGGCCGCTCCATTTCCTTTCAGGAACGCAATGCCGTTATAGTCATCGGCATACTGTTGCGTCGCGAGCATGCACTGCTTGAGGTTGTTTGTGCAGCTGATTGCTTTCGCGCTGTCGCGAGCGCGGTTGAGGGCCGGCAGCAGCATGCCCGCCAGAATCGCAATGATCGCTATTACAACGAGCAGCTCAATAAGGGTGAAATTGTGTTTTTCCGTACTTACCGTCGTTTTCATAATGGAATGTTCCTTTCTGACTTCCTGCAAAAGTCGCTTGAGTTTACGGATAAATTGTTCCGTCAACAATATTATACTATGAGACTGCTTGTTCAACAAGTGCAATTCTCTTATAAATATGGATTTTTCTATCAAACCAACGCTACCGTTCCGGTTTCGGTGCCCCGCCGGAAACACCGTCAATCCCCGGATGGATCCGTTACCGGCTCCGCAGATTCTTCGCCGGCGTTCCGGCCGTTGACCACCCGCCCGTCGTCCGCGTCATTGCGTTTCCGGGTGCGCAGCGCCCGGAACAGCTTCACCACATCGGCGGCGCCTCCGATCAGGAACCAGATGGTCGTGCCGATGCCGAGCCCGAATCCCAGCATCACATAGCCCCGCCACAGCCGGAGCCAGTGCAGCGGCTGCCAGCCCAGCACGAAGTGTCCGAGCGTACCTGCGACGAAGGCGACTGTCCAGAGCAAAGTCCACAGGAGCGACGCGAAAAAGAGCAGGCGGTCAAACCGTGTGAATTCATCAGTCAACCCGAAGATCCTCCAGATTTTACCGGCGGACCATACCTCCCGGTGTTCGCCGGAGATGTCGTACTTGCCGCGATGAAGCATTTTTTCGAGGTTGAAATTTTCCGTGCCGTGCACCTTGCGGTCGATATACGAAACGATGAAATAGCTTGCGAACCCGGTCAGGGTGATCGCAAACGCGAGGACCTGGCTGTTGACCGGGAAGCGTTCCCGGCGGGCGAGCAGCCACTGTGCAGCGGATTCCGGCGCATGTTCGGCCAGCACCGGAGCGAGGGCCGGCCAGCACTGCTGCAGCGCGATGCTGCCGAGCGCCAGTCCCGAACCGAGGATCATCGCCACCCAGGCGCCGAGCGTCGAACCGCTCCGGCTGTACAGGCCGCCGATCAGCACCGCGCCCGCGCCGCCCGTGAAAATCGCACCGGTGATCTGGAAGAAAAGCAGAATGTATTCGGTCTGCTTGAAGAGCCAGCTGAAGAAGAAAGCAAAAACTCCGACGAAGACGATCGACAGCCGCAGCAGCAGGATATGCTGTTTTTCGGTGAACGGTTTCTTGCGGAAGGGCATGATCACATCCTGCACGAAGATGGACCCCCAGCTGTGCATGTAGGAGTCATCGGTCGAGAGCATCGCCGCCAGCATCAGCGCCGCGAACAATCCGAGCAGTCCGGGCGGCAGGATGTGGGAGAGAAACAGCGGCACGCGCGCCTGGCTGACCTCCTGCCCGTGAAGCGTGCCGAGCGTTTCCGCAACCGTCTGTGCGCTGTCGGCATATTGCGGGCTGTTGAAGAAAGTAAAGGCGCAGATCGGGATGAAAAGCAGCAAGGCCCACTGCACCAGCTGCCGCCATACTCCGAGAAAACGCGCCATTTTCGCTTCATGCGCACTTTTGGCGGCGGCCGCATAACCCGACTGCCCCTGCCAGGTGCCGCTGGTCAGCACCACCAGCACAATGCCCATCAGGAAGAACCAGATGTTGAAATCCCGGATTCCGGTCGTGTCGAAAGGGTTGAAAAGCGATTGTCCCGGATTCTCCGCCGCATGCACGGTCAGCGTCTCGAAAATCGTCTCCCAGTCGAACCGCATCACCATGAAGATCATCAGGATCAGGAACACGATATTGCAGAAGGTTCCCTGGATGAAGTCGGTCAGCATGATCGCAAGCTGTCCGCCGCAGATCGCGAACGTGACGCCGAGCGAAATCACGAAAAGGAGCAGACATACGTAGGTGCTGAACACGAAGGGAATCCCGGCGATCTGGAAGCTGTCGGGCAGCTTGCAGAAAAACATGAAGAATTTGACCGAAACCGACGGGAAAATCCCGTAGTTCAGCACGCCGGAGAGCCATCCCAGCATTCCGCTGAACACCCGGAAGCGGCGGCTGTAGCGCACCTCGAAAAACTGCGCCATCGTAAAGCAGCGCGTCTCCCTGAAGCGGTAATAGACCCAGCCGCAGATCGACATGAGCAAAGCGATCGGCCCGGAAAGGAATCCCCACCAGACCGGGGAAAATCCCGCGATATAGTACTGTTCAAACGTCGCGATGATCGAAATCGCGCCGATGCCGGCGATGCCGTCGGTGACGGCCAGCAGATACCGGCCCGCGCAACGGTTGGCGGCAAGAAAATCCGCCGTGCTTTTGACCTGGCGCTGGCTGATGATCAGTGTGGCCGTCAGTATGAGCAGCAAAGCTCCGACAATTCCCCAGTCGAGCAGTTGCATGGAGGAGGTTCCTTTCCGATTTGTTTTTCCGCCGTTCCGGTCTTCCGGCCGGATGACGTGTTTGTGAAACTGTTTGCAATTGGTTTGATTACGGGCTATATTGTACCGTAAAACCAGAAGAAACACAAACACGATACTCTTAAAAATATGGATTTTCCGGGCAAAACCAGAAAACGCGCCTCGTCGATTTACTGCCTGAAACTCAAAGGTTATTCCGGTGGCTATCACGCCACGGCGCTGAAATCGGTTCATTTCATGAATGACTGGGAAAAGGAGCTGTCCCACACGCAGTATCACAAGCATAATTTTTATGAGCTTGCGGTCGTTCTGCGCGGCGCCGGGACCCATCTGACCGACAGCCAGAAACTGCCGCTGCGCCCCGGCAGCGTTTTCCTGCTCCATCCGGGCGAAAGCCATGCCTACGAGTATTCCGAGCCGCTGACATTGATGAATTTCATGTTCGACTCGCAGATTCTGCGCCCCTACCGGAAATCCCTGAGCGGGCTCGCAGGCTACCCGTTGCTCTTCTGCCCGGCGGAGGAACGCCGTGAACTCTGCGTGGATTCCGCCACGCTCGCGGAACTCGATATCCTGTTGCACGCGATGGCGATGGAAAGCCGGCAGCGAAGTGCCGGCGCGGAGCTGCTGCTGATTTCACACCTGCTGAATCTGCTGGTGCTGGTGCTACGCAAATCCTGCAGTTATGTGGAAAGGGAGCGCTTCAACAGCGACATCGGAATTGCGGTCGCGTTCATGCGCCGCAATTATCAGGAGGAGATCAGCCTGCCCAAACTGGCGCGGCTGGCCAATTTGTCGGAAAGTTCGTTTTTCAGGAAATTCCGCGAGGAGATGAAAACTTCCCCGATGCAGTGGCTGCTCAATCTGCGGATCCGCAAGGCGATGGAGTTCCTGATCCGCTCCGACATGAACATCGGAGAAATCGCGGCGGCGACCGGCTTTTCCGACTCGCTCTATTTTTCGCGGCAATTCCGCAGGCAGGTCGGAGTCTCCCCGAAAAATTATCGAAGCCAGGCGCACGGCCCCCGCCAAATCATTCACGGGCTGCAGACTCTGGAGGAAATCGGCGACATCTAGCGCGCCGTTTTCCTGCGAGTTCATCACCCCGAAGCGTCTTATTTCTGTCGCCGCTCCGTCGCGGGCGCCGGAACGGCTGCGACCAGTACGGAAGTATTCGGCGTTTCACCGGAATAATATGCCAGATAATGCTTCCTCCCGATGGCGGTGGCGTTCACATTGCCTGCGTCAACCGTGGCGGAGTCGCCGAAAACGATGATTTCAGGATCAGGCCACGCCAGAGGCTTGCCCCAGATCTCGTCGATTTTCGCTACTCTCCGTTTGAGCATCCCCCGGCCCCTCTGGTAATAATAATTGCTGACCAGCCCGGTTTCCCGGTCATAGATCAGACTCGGCGTCGACATCATAACATCGGTGATATTCGTCTTGCTGCGTTTCCACGTCTTGCCGTAATCATCGGATTCCATCTGAAACTGCGCCCGCTCCGCACTGTCGGGAGAGTATTCAATCCTCCCGACGGCGAAAATTCTGCCGTCTCCCAGATAAACCGCTGACGGCTCCGTCATCCACTCTTTGTGCGGCAGGGCATCTTCAACGGTATATTGCGTCCAGGTATTGCCGTTGTCCCGACTGACCAGCGTGCCCCATGCGTTCAATTTTTCCGCACCGTAGTTGCCGGTGAACCAGAGCGCCATCAGGCCGACCGTCGGCACATGAAACACATCGGTGATCTGCATCGGCACCGGATCAAGATCCGGCATGACGACGTATTCGAAATGGACCCCGTCCGCAGTCCGGTAGAGATCGTGCCGCCGTTCGCCAATCCCCTGCCGCCTGACCCAGAACAGCAATTTTCCGTTTTCATCCAATCCCTTGCCGATGGGAACCTCCCCGTAAACGGTATCCGCCGTCACGATTGCTTCGGGAGACCAGGTTTTGCCGAAATCGACGGAACTTCTCACATAGACATTCCTTTTCGGCTCACTGGTGACATGTGCGCTGCCGCGCGAATAGGTGCAGACAAGTTTATTGCCGTCGGCCTGCATCATCGGCCATGAATTGTAACCGGGACGGCTTTCGACCGTGAATGGTATAATGCTTTCCCGGACGGGAGTGAACGTTGCCGAAACCAGGCCGGTATCGTGCTTGAAGGTATCGCCGAAATCGCCTGCGCAGCGTTCGATGGAAAAACTGATCGGCAAATCCGGTTTTACCGGACAACAGGATTCCAGAAGAATGGTTCTGGATTCCATCGGCCTGCCGGTGAGCCGGGTCCTGACCGGCGGGCCGGAAAATTTCGTAACGACCTCTCCGGATTCCGGATGTTTCTGCACCAGGCGGACTCTGTAGACATCTTCAAAATCCGAAACCGTTTCATCAGCAACGGAGAGTACGGCTATTTCAACCTGCATGCCCTTGTATCCCGCCGGAATTCCCTCGCACTTTCCCGAAACGGCTGTTTTACCGCGCTTTCCATCAAAAATCCAGACCGGAGTTTTCCGGGAACCGGCTTCAACACTCTTTTTCGTCATTCCCGCATTTGCCGCCGCTAATTCATCTGCCTGAAAAGTAAACGAAGTACGGGATGGCTCTCCTGCATTGCAACCTATAGCCAAGCCGATTCCAATTGCAACTTGCCAGATTTTTTTCTTCCGGATCGTTTTCAACAACATGCACCTACCTCCATTTTTCATTTTCTGCCGTCAGATACCAGATATATCTCCCAGCTTAGGTCATATAATAAATCAGAAAGCCCGGCACACCAAGTATGATACTCTTAAATTTATGGATTTTCAAGGCAAAGATAGCTTTTCCGGCGCAACGGTTCGGTATCAGGGCGGCGTTGTTTGATTTCCCGTGCAGAACAAATATTCTTTCACTCTGCAAGCACAAGTCGAAAGAACGGAGCAGTAGTGATACTTAAAAATAAAATGACATGGTGTTTTCTCTGTCACGGCAGGAAATGGGACAGTCCGGGACGCCAGCCTCCTCGCCCTCCCCGCCTTTTTTTGGCAAACTAAATGCAACTGGTCCGACTCAAGGGGGTGCGTTTACTTTTTCAATTCCCAGAATAACTTTTTCCATTCTTTTTTGCACTCCCCTCTTGACAATCGCGGGCAATTGATTCATAATATATCATGTTAACATAATAACATAACAACTCATGAAGGGCTCTTTCATGCCGACCGTTGCCAAACCCGTCAAATACAGACAGATTTACGAGGAGCTGAGCCACCGCATCCGCTGCGGCGCCCTGAAGCCCGGCGAGCAGCTGCCCTCCACGCAGGAACTGGCCGAATATTACAGCACGTCCATCCTGACTATCCGGCAGGCGATCACCCACCTGACGCGGGATGGCTTCACCACCGCGATTCAAGGCAAGGGAACGTTTGTTTCGGCACATGAAAAGGCCAAGGCGGAAGTTCCGGCCATCCAGTTTTTCAGCGGCTCCTTCCACGGCGACCTCAGCCGCGATCCCTTTGTGGGGCCGCTGCTGCTCAACCTCTGTTCACAGGCGGCCCGTCAGGGGGCCAGCGTCAATGTGACCGTGCTGCCGCCGCATCAGACCCTGAGCGGGTACGTGCGCGAATACGGTGTCACCCCCGCCATGAGGAACGGGACGATTCTCAACCTTTCTTCGGAGCTGCTGCAGACCAACCGTGAAGCCGAGCTGGAACTGCTGCGCCGCGAACGGGTTCCGTATGTGGTGATCCCGCTGGACGACGCCGCGACGGACATTCCGCAGGTACGTTCGGACGGGCGGAACGCCTGGGGGTTCGCCCTCCGCCGGCTGCTCGATTACGGACACCGCGACATCATGCTGCTGCCGGGACACAACTCCTATGCCGACGTGCAGGAAGCCTGCCGCAGTCTCGATCTGCCGGTCACCCCGGAGCGGTTCCAACTGATCACCCCGTGGGAGGAGGAGTCGGGCCGGGCGGCCGCCTGGCGGCTGCTGCAGGGCGGGCCCGACTTCTCCGCCGTGCTGGTGGCGGGCGACCGCGCGACGATGGGAGCGATCCGGGCCATTCAGGAAAGCGGCCGGAGGATTCCCGACGACATCTCGCTCTTTTCCTACGACCGTTATGCCTGGATGGACGCCGCCTCCCCGATGAAGATCACCGGAATGCAGCAGGATATCGATGCGATGGCGCAGGCGCTGCTCCATTTGCTCGAGGAACAGCGCCTGAGCGGCAGCGAAGTTCCCCGCAGTATCTCAATCCCGATGCAGTTCGTCGCCGGCGAAAGCTGTATCCTCAAAGCGGAAAACCTTTAGAATGAACCCAAATACATCGAAAGGAACCATCCCAATGAAGACTTTCCGTCGTTACTCATTTACATTGATTGAGTTGCTGGTTGTAATAGCCATCATCGCAATTCTCGCCGGAATGCTGTTGCCCGCGCTGAATAAGGCGCGCGACACCGCACAGGGAGCCAAATGCCTCAGTTCCATCAAGCAGGTCTGGAATTTCGGGCTGCTCTACTCCAGCGACTACGACGACTGGTTCGTGCCGTGGGAGGTGCGCAGCACTGAAAAAAATGAAAACCTCCGCTGGCACCGCAATCCGGCTTTCCGTTCCTATGCCGGTCTGGCCAAGCGGGAGTGGGACGACGCACTCTACCCGCGTACTTTCGCCTGCCCGCTCGCCACAGTCGGCGAACAGAACGGTTTCATCGATCTTGCCTATGTGTACGGCATGGTTCACTTCGGCGGCGATCCGTGTTGGCCGGGAAATACCAATTCCGCCTCCACCATGTTCAAGCTGACCAAAGTCAAGCGCCACGCCGAAAAAGTCTGCATGGCGGATGTCACCGCCTCCGCGCAGCTCAGCTTGTACAACAATACTCCGGAACCCTTCTGGCAGAAGGGCAATGAAATGGGCCTAGAAAATCCCCCGGGAGAAAATGTAGCCTACCGCCACGGCAGTCAACAGAACGCCAATGTCGCCTTTTTCGACGGCCATGCTTCTCCCCGGCGACATTATACTCTGAATTGGAAAATGAATTCCACAACCAATCCGACTTGGACCATCTGGTTTCCCTATGCCCTCACGAACAACGATGTTATCTGGTAAATTCAGGAGCAATCATAGTATGAACAAACTGTTGCAATACACGGCCGGCGCACTTGCCGGAATCGCGTTCACCGCCTCGGCGGAAGTCGTTTTCCAGTGCGGTTTCCGGAATCCGGAGGATCTGAAATCATTCTCCGCCTGGCAGGTGGAGCCGGAAATCCGTCAGGACGGCGTCGTGCTCTCCGTTCCGCAGCGCGTCAATAACGCCAGTCTCACCCTGAAACTGAATCCGGCCGATATTGCCGGACAGCGATTGAACTTCAGCGTCGAAGCCCGCGGCACCGGCATCGCCCCGGCCCGCGAACCGTGGAATGGCGGCAAATTCCAGTCCAACATCGAAGCTCCCGGCCACCACTCATGGCCCAGTGCCAAGATCAAGCTCGGGAACTTCGACTGGGAAACGCTCGCTTTTTCCGCCGATATTCCCGCCGATGTGACCAACGCCCAACTTACACTTGGTTTTCAGGATTCCTATGGGAAGCTTGAATTCCGCAACTTGAAAATCGAGACGGCCGCCACATTGCTCGACCTGCGCCGCGCCGCCAATATGGGCTTCGCGGACCCGGTCGCCGGAGACGGCAAAGGCGGCTGGTCCGATCAGGGGCCGGACAACGACGCGCGCAATTTCAAATGGCGCTCCCCGGCCACTTTCGCCAACGTGCCGTTTGCGGTCATCGATCCCGCGAAGAACAATGGCCGCTCCGTCCTTACCATGCGTGCGGCGAATTTTCCCGCCGGACTGGAAGAAGCGGAAATCCCTGCCCCCGCCGGAACCGTCGGCAACCATCTTTATTTGCTGCACACCCTCTGCTACAACGTCCCCGGCGCCGTCGGGAGCGTGGAGGTGACCGGCAACTCCGGCAAACGCCAGACTTTCGAGGTTCAATCCGGCCGCGATATCGGCGACTGGTGGAACCCCAAGCCGCTGGCCAACGCTTTCCCGGGGGCACTCTGGCCGAACAACTCCGGCGGCCGTGTGGGACTGTACGTGTCGCACTTCGAGCTTGATCCGGAGCTGAAAGGCGTGAAAAGCCTGCGTTTCCGCAGCGCAAACCGTTCCATGATCTGGATCATCGCGGCGGCGACGGTCTCCGGGCACCGCTACGATCCCCCGTCCACCGAACGCGTCGTGACCCGCGCCGACGGCCGCTGGCAGGAGCTTGCCCGTCCCGCCACGCCGGGAATCGTGCCGGGATCGGCGCTCGACCGCTCCTTCCTGTCGCAGGAGAACGCTCCGCAGGACCGGATCATCGTCAATGCCGACGGCCTGTTCGCCCGCGAAAGCGCCCCGGAGACGCCGGTCCGTTTCCTGACCGCCGCCGAGGCGCACGACACCATCTTCAAGGAGTGCGCCACGAAGGAGAAAACCCGCGAATACGTGCGCCAGTTGAAACTTCACGGCTACAATATGACCCGGCTGCACTACTTCGACGAGATGCTCATGCGCGATGCCAAGGAGCCGCTGCAGTTCAACGCCGAAGTGCTCGACCGGTTCGACTACTATGTCCACTGCCTGAAACAGGAGGGGATTTACCTCAATATGGATGTGATGTCCAGCCCGGTCGGCTACACGCCGGGTTATGCGTGGGCGCCTGACCCGCAGGGCCGCAGCTTCAACTTCGACCTCTACTTCGATGAAGGAGTGCGCCGCAACTGGGCGGAAGGGGCGAAAAAACTCTTCACCCATGTCAATCCCTACACCGGCAAAAGTCTGGTCGACGATCCGGTGCTGGCGGTGCTGACCTGTTACAATGAACAGGAGTTCGCGTTCTTCCGCAACTATCGCAACTGGCCGAAGATGGCCCCGGCATGGCGGAAGTTCCTGCAGAAAAAATACGGCACGGTCGAACAGCTTCGCGCCTCCTGGGGTGAAAAGCTGCCCGCAGGCGTGACCGGCTGGGATCAGGTGCCGCTGTTCAAGGCCGAGGAGATCCGCGACTCCGGCAACCGGGGAATCGACATCGCCCGCTTCCTGACCTCCCTCGAACAGAATCTCTACCGCTGGTATGCCGCCGAATTGAAAAAAATCGGCTACTCCGGGATTCTCGCCAACTACGACATGGGACAGGAGCAGCGTTACCATCTGGTCCGGCAGGAGATGCCGGCGGTCTTCATGCACTCCTATCACGCCCACCCGTCGGCGTTCATTTCGGAAGGCTCCGCCATGCCCCAGACCAGTTCAATCGCCAACGCGGGCGGCGTCATCCGCGGCCTCAACAGCATGCGCCAGTACCGCAAGCCTCTGCTGATCACCGAACATGGCCATGTATTCTGGAACAACTACCGCTACGAGCAGGCGTTCGTGACCGGGGCCTACGCCGCGTTCCAGAACGTCTCCGGGCTGACCTGCCATGCGAAGCCGGTCTCCGTCATTCCGGCCAAGCTCTACCAGATCCGGCCGTTTTCCCTGATGTTCGACCCGGTGATCGGCGCGTCGGAATTCCTGACCGCTTTCCTGCTGCGGCGCGGCGACGTCCGCCCGGCCGACGGCCGGGTGCGGATCACGCTCGACCCGGAAGAACTCTACCGGGCGCGGACCTTCAACGACGGCATGAATTCCGCCCACTCCCGGCTGACGCTGCTGACCGGCGTTGCCACCGAGGTGCTCAAGCCGGGCGCGCAGCCCCTGCCCCCCGAAACGGATGAAGTCGTGCTGAAAACCTCCGGCGGAACCGCGGTCGTCAACAATCTGGCCGGATTCTCGCAGGTCGTCGACCAGCCGGGCAATCCCTTCGACCTCAACACCTTCGTCGCGGAGCTGAAAAAGCAGAAACTGCTGCCGGAAAATAACCGCAGCAACCCCAACGACGAAGTCTTTGAAAGCTCCACCGGCGAACTTCTGATGGATTGCCGCCGCAACTATATGAGTGTAGACACGCCCCGGCTGCAGGGAATCTGCGCCGAAGCCGGCTCCAAAGCACAGCTCTCCGATCTCGGCGTCGATGAGCTGACCACCCGCGGCAATCTCGCCGTGGTCAGCGTCGACGGCGACCGCCCGCTCCGGCAGGCGAAGCGGCTGGTGGCGGTCTACGCGACCAATGCCCTCAACTCCGGCATGGAATTCGATGAAAAGGAGCGGGTCACGCTGCGCAAGATCGGCCAGGAGCCGACGCTGGTGGAAACCGGGCGTTTCCGGCTCCGGCTCCGCCACGACCGCGCGGACCGATTCAAATGTTTCGCGCTGGGCATCGACGGAACCCGCCGCGCCGAACTGCCGGTGACGGCCAAAGACGGTGAACTGATGCTCGATATCGACACCGCCAGGCTGCCCGGCGGCCCCGCCCTTTACTTTGAACTGGCGGAAAAATAAGCAGTCAGAGACGATTTCAGGCCGCCGCCCGGTTCTCCGGCGGTTCCCCTACCGGAACCGGGCTTCGAGGAACAGCGATTTTGCGGAACGCTTTTCGCGGATGGCGGCGAGCAGCCGGCGGGCCGCCTCCCGGCCGCACTCCGACAGCGGGGCGGCGACGGTATGCCGATCCGGCGGCAGGCCGGCCAGCTTCAGCCCGTCGCAGCCGATCACCGGAATCGACAGCCGCCTTTCCTCCAGCCAGGCAAGCATTTCCGGCAGCTGATGGTCGTAAGCCGCAATCACCGCATCGGGAACCGAACGTTTCAGCAGCGCCGCAAGCGCCGGTGCGCCGAGACCGGAGAGCGGGCGCACATCTTCGATCAGTTCAGGATCGACCTGCCGGTGGTGCTGGACGGCTTTCAAATACGCATGGAACTTGCCGAGCTGCGCCGGGGAGATGAAAGAACGGGTCTGCCCGATAAACGCGATTCTGCGGCAGCCGAGCTGCTCCAGATGGTCCACCGCCTGCCGGATTCCCCGGGTAAAGTCGAATGCGACCTGCGGAACCGCCGGGTCCTCCACCGGATCGCCCGCCGCCAGAAAGGGCACGCCGGAGCTTCGCACCGCCTCAAACAGGCGCGGTTCGGCGATACCGAGCACGATCTTCCCGGCGGAGGGGCACATCGTGAAACCGGCGAGCTTCAGCAGCCCGGTCGCCCGGTCGGCTTCAAGCATGTTCAGCACCGGCCGGAACGCCTCCCGGGAGAGTTCCCCCACGATGCCCGACCAGATTTCGCCCCAGAACGGATGGGTGAATATACTGGTGTATCCTTCAAAGATGATTTCGATCAGCTCCGCACCGTTCCGCTTCTCCTGAACCGGTAGCCGGGTGCCGCTGTGCCTTCGCCTTTCGAGCCGCCCTTCCGCGACGAGCCTTGCAATCGCCTTGCCCATCGTCTTGACGTTGACGCCGAATTCCGCCGCCAGCTCCGCTGTGGTCGGCAGCAGACTTGTGTAAATCCCTTCCTGAATCCGCCGCCGCAGTTCCGCCACGATGGCAGGCTGTTTATACTCGATCATGACATCCCTTTCCGGTTGTTTTATTATAACCATACACCCGTAATTCCCGAAGTCAATATAAAACCATATTAAACGCATATTATTTCAATATTTTTTATAAGAAACACTTGTTTCAAAATCCTATAACCATATATTATAACCATACAGAAACCCAAGAAAGGAGCGGTTCATGGCACATCACGCAAAGACACCCGCAACGGTAATCGAGCGCCCCGGAGAAGCTTCATTCCGGGAGGTCACGCTGACCCCGAAGCGGGAAGACACCGTCGTCTGCAGGACGCTGATGAGTGCGATCAGCACCGGCACCGACATGAAAACCTACCACGGCATGCAGCACCCCGAACAGTGCTATTACCCGCTGGTTCCCGGCTATGAGAATATGGGAGTGGTCGTCGAGGAGGGCTCCTATGCGCCCGGCTTCAAAAAAGGCGACCGGGTGATGATCAACGAATGCCGCAAATATCTGGACTGCTGTGCGGCCTGGGGCGGCGGTACACTGCTGGTCCACAAGGACTCCGACAACGCCGGAGGCGCGGGCGATCCGCTCTGCCGGATACCGGACAATGTGACCGATGAGCAGGCGGTGCTGGCCTATTTGTTCTGCGTCTCACTCAAAGGAGTTCAGCGGCTCGGACTTACGGGTGATTTCAACGGCTCGGTGCTGGTATTCGGCGCGGGCATGAACGGAATCGGCGCGGCCCAGATCATCCGGCTCCAATCCCCGAACGCCACGGTCGTCATCGCGGAGCCGCACCCGTATCGCCGGGAGATCGCCCGCCGCTATGCGGATTATGTGATCACTCCCGACGACGCCGGGCTTAAACAGCTTGAGGAGATCACCGGCGGCAGGAAGGCCGACAAAATCATCGAATGCTCCGGCAACCCGGCCGTTCCCGGGATGCTGTACCGGTTCATCAAGGACGGCGGCTGGAAGGATGACGACGAGCCGGGGCACATCCACCTGAACGGCGACTATCCGGAAAAGCTGCTCTTCGACCACTATCACCGCTGGTTTGTGAAAAACGTCAATCTGTCGATGACCTGCGCGATGAAGTGGAGCGGCAAAAGCCAAGTCCTGCAATGGATCAGCGAAGGCAAGCTCGACACCTCGCACCTGCCCTGTGAAATCTGGCCCGCCGGAAAAGCCAGGGAAGCGTTCGCCTATCAGTCCCGGAAAGGGATGGAGTGCTTCAAGATTCTTTTCGACTGGAGGGAACTGTAATGCAGTACGGTCTCGCCGCCTGGGGGCTTCGCGAGGAGCCTCTTGAATCCCAGCTCGCCATCACATCCGGGTTCGGCCTCGACCTGCTGGAATTCTCCATCGCCAACTACGACAGGGATGTTCTCCGCCCCGGCGCGACCGACGGCGAAATCGAACGGGTCAAGACGCTGTTCAGACAACATGGCGTCCGCCTCGAATGCGGCTGCACCGGCAACGATTTCACCGGCGACGATGTGGAAGAACAGGTTGGAAAGGTTATCGGAGTTGTCGATATCGCCGCCCGGCTCGGAATCCGTTACCTGCGCATCTTCGCCGGATTCAGTTCCGACAGCGTCATGTACGGCGAGCGTCTGGACCGGATGCTCGCCGCACTGAAAACGGTCAACGCCCACGCCGCCGCGAAAAACGTCGTTCTCTGTGTGGAAACACATGGCGGCGTGACGGCTTCTCCCGGCGGCGCGCAGGTCCATTTCAACAGCGTCAGCACCCGTGTCGACCGCTGGCGCGAACTACTGGAAACCGGTGTCGCCGTCACCTACGACCCGGCGAATCTGGCGGCGGCGGGCCAGGGAGAGCCGGCCGCATTTTTCCGGCGCTTCCGGGAACATATTCCGTACATCCACCTGAAGGATTTCCGGGATGTACCCGGCGGCGTGCTGCCCGCGGCCTGCGGCGAGGGACGGCTGGACTGGCCGGAACTGATGGCCGCACTGAAGGAGTTTGACGGCCCGGCGATGATCGAATACGAGCTGACCGGCGACGTCCGGGACGGCATGCGCCGAAGCCTCGATTTCCTGAAACGTTTTTAACTGCATATAAAGGAATTTACGATGTCTCAAAAGATTATTTTCATGCCCCATGCCAACATCCAGTATTCGCAGCTTGACCCGGCGCGCCGCGCCTGGGTATGCGAACACTGCTACCGGCCGCTTTTCGAACTGGTCCGAGACGGAGAATACCGCATTGCCTTCGAGGCTTCCGGCCGCACCCTTGAAGTGATGGCCGGGGAAACTCCGGAAGTGCTGGCGCTGCTGAAAGAACTGATCGCCGACGGCAGGATCGAGCCGGTCGGCTCCCCGTTCATCCATGTGATGCTCGCCAATATCCCGCCCGAGGTTGCACTGCATTCACTGAAGCGCGGACTCGACGCCTGGGAAGCCTATACCGGCGTGCGTCCCGAAACCGGCTGGAACCCGGAATGCGGCTGGGCCGGCAGCCTGCCGGAGCTTTACAAGGAGGCCGGTTTCAACAATCTGGTCATGGATGCCGACAGCTTCTTCCTCTCTTTCCCGGAAATCCGCGAAGCGACCGGCCTTGCTTACGATGTCCAGGGACACAGCAACAAAAACCATCTTTTCAAAATCGAGGAGTATATCAGGAACAGGCCGGAATACCTCCGGTTTCTGACCAATCCGTCGGTCGCTCCGAACGGATTGAACATGATCTTCCGAAGCGACTGCATGGCCAACCCGATGCTGTGGTATCTGATGGGAGCCACCGAGGGATGCCGCGAAACTCCGGTCGGGCTGGATGAAATCCAGTCGATGCTTGAAACATGGCGCGGGCGGATCGGCCATTCCGGCAGTTTCATCATGCCTTATGCGGAAGATGCCGAATATATCGGCTCCTCCGCCTACTTCTACGTCAAGCAGTTCAATCAGGCGCGCTTTTTCGAACCGGAACCGGGTTCAGTCACGCGGTTCAGGCAGCTGCTCGACCTCGCCCGCAATACCGGTTACGAGCTCTCCACACCCTCCGATGTGATCGCCTCCGCCGCGACTCCGATCGTCAACGACCGGGTCGACTGCATCGAAAACGGTGCGGCATGGCACGGCGGCACCAGCAAGGCATGGGCGAACACCAGTTATTCCCGCATTCTCGACCCGGTCTGCCGTTCACTCTACGACGGCGTCGTCGCACTGCGGCAGATGCTCGGCAATGTCCCGGAACTGGAAGAGGCGATGAATGCAATCGAATCCAGCTATGTTTCGGATTCGCGCTGGCCTCCGCTGCCGACCTCGCCGGGCAGGTTCAACGTTCAGGAGACCATTGATGATCTCTACGCCGCGAACGACCTGCTCGGCAAGGCGATGGCAAACGGCGGCATAGCCGAAAAGCGCGCCGTTTATTCCGCGCCATTGATGAAAACCCAGATCGCCGCCATCGAAACGCTCCTGATGAAGCAGGATTACTTCGGCGAAAAATAAGAATCCCTGATTCAACGTCAGGCGAGAAGTTCAGGAAAAAGCTGTTGCTTTGAGGACTGGTATGGCTGAGACAATGTTACTGCGCGGCGCGCACTTTCAATTGACCGGACGCTGCAATCTTCACTGCCGTTTCTGCGGACAGTCGAAGGGAATGCTGGCGGCGGGAGAATCCGAACTTCCCGTGGAAACGTGGCTGCGGCTCGCCCGCGAAGTCAGGGCGCTGGCCGACACCCCGGAACCGGAAATCACCCTCTGGGGCGGCGAACCGCTGCTCTATTCCGGTTTCCCCCGGCTGGCCCGGCGGCTCAAGGAGGAGGGATTCCGGGTCGCGGCGGTCACCAACGGCACTCTGATCGACCGGATGCCGGAGCTGCTGTGCGAATATCCGGACGTGATCCATCTCTCCATCGACGGCTTCGGCGCGGTGCATGACGCGGTGCGCGGTTCCGGCGTGTTCGACCGGGTGCGGCGGAATCTGGAGCTGATTCGGGAACGCAGAGGCAAACTGATTTTCCTGACCACCGTTTCGGATGCGAACGTCGCGGAGCTGGCGGAGCTGCCGGAACAACTGGCGGAGCTGGGCCCCGACGAAATCGTATTGCAGCAGCTGATGTACCTGACCCCGGCGGAGATCGCCGCCTACCGGAAGTTCAGCGCGGAAAACTTCGGCTGCGACTATCCCGAACTGAAAGCGTGGCGGCGGGAGGATGATGCGGCCTATCTGGCCATGCTGAGACGGCAGCTTGCCACGCTGGCGAAACGGAGCCATCCGGTTCCGGTCCGCTTCACGCCGCACAGTTATCCGGACCGGCTGCCGGATGCGCCGGCTTGTCAGGCGCCGTTCCGCCGGGTGCATATCCGGCACGACGGAGCGGTCGGCTTCTGCACGGATTACTTCGGCTTCTCCGCCGGCAACGTCAAAGAGCTGCCGCTGGAAGCGATCTGCCGAAGCCCGGCTGCGGAGCGTTACCGGGCAGCCGTCCGAAGCGGCGAACTGCCCATCTGCGACCACTGCCCGTGGAGATTGCAGCAACTCTGATTTGCCGCAGAGAGCGGCAGCCCCCCCTTCGCCAGATATCAGGGATCTCGCCTTCTGCGTACGGCCGGGGCGAAATCCCATTTTAGAAAATTTTCACATGGCGTTAATTCATATTTGATCCTAAATAGATATGAAATCAGGATAAAAAAATACAATTTATTTTATTTTTGGTCTTGACTTTTGTTTTCATTTGGCCCATAATTAAAATGTGCAAACAAAAATGTACAGATTGGAGCCCCAAATGATCAAAACCAACGTCACAGTCTGGAATGAGTTCCGCCACGAAAAAAACGATCCGCTGGTGCGGAGCGTCTATCCGGAGGGCATCCATGCGGCGATCGCCGCCGGAATCGCCGCCGATGACCTCGAAATCCGGCTTGCGTCGCTTGATGAACCCGACCACGGACTGCCGGATGCGGTGATCGCTTCGACCGATGTGCTGATCTGGTGGGGGCATGCGGTCCATCATGAGGTCCGGGACGACATCGTCGCGAAGCTCCATCGGCGCGTGCTGGAGGGAATGGGCCTGATCGTACTGCACTCCGGGCATTTTTCAAAGATTTTCCGGGCCGTCACCGGCACGAGCTGCTCGCTGAAGTGGCGGGAGGCCGGCGAGAAGGAACGGCTCTGGAATGTCGCTCCGACTCATCCGATCACGCAGGGAATCGGCGATTATTTCGAGCTTCCCCACGAGGAGATGTACGGCGAACGCTTCGACATCCCGGAGGACGGCAAGCCGATATTCCTGGGCTGGTTCGAAGGCGGCAACGTCTTCCGCAGCGGGATCACCTTCGAGCGCGGCTACGGCAAAGTCTTTTACTTCCAGCCCGGACACGAATCCCACCCGACCTACCGCGATCCGAATGTTCTCCGGGTGATCGGCAATGCGGTGCGCTGGGCGAAACCGGTGTTTTTCCGCGAGTTGGGCGGAGTGCGTTATCCGGCGCTCGAAGAGCTTCGTTCCGCCGCACATTAATTCATATTTGATCATAAATAATGAAAATACCACAATGGGAACCCGGAATTACGCCAATATTTCTCTTGACAACGAGCTCTTTCGGCCTCATAGTAGGAGAGAAACCAACCAAAACGCAGGGGTGCCCATGTCTTTGAAGGATGTCGTCGAGAAAAGCCGTGAATTGCGGCAGAACAATAAGATGCTGAAACTGTTGGAACTGATCTGGAAAAATCCGGGAATCGCCCGGCGGGACCTCGGACCTCTGGCCAGGTTGAGCCGCGGCGCGGTCACCTCCAACATCACCCAGCTGATTGAAGAACAATATGTGGTCGAAGGAGAATCCGACCCGGAAAATGAAAACCGCCTCGGCCGCGGTTCCATCGGTCTGTACGTCGCGCCGGATTTCTTTTATACGATCGGCATCCTGATCCTGTCGGATTTCACCGCAGTGCTGTACGACGCCTCCGGCAAAGCGGTCAAGGTCTATCATGAACCGTTCAAAATGCAAAAAGAGGGAGCCTACCGACAGACTCTGGAAGCCCTGCAACGGGCGATTCCGCAACTGATGGGAGAGGCCCGGACTGAAGTGGTCGCGCTCGGCATCGCCTGCACCGGCATCATTGATTTCGACAGCGGCGAAGTGTTCTCCTCAAGCAGCTTCCCCGGAATCGGCCCGTTCAATCTTAAAAATTTCATCCGCGAACTGTGCGGGCTTGATCCATTCCTGATCAACATCTCCCACTTGAATCCGATCATGGAGAAGCTCTGGGGAGCGGCGAAAAACATCGATAATTTCATCACGGTGGACGACTCCTGCACGGCCGGTTTTTTCCTGAACGGCGAATTGTTCCGGGGCTGGCAGAAGCACGCCGGGGAACTGGGATACATGAAAGTGACGGAGACGGCGGAAATCGCCAACGACGGCCGGGGGGGAGTGGTGGCGCTCAAAGCCCTCTCCCACGTCCTGTCCGACCAGCTTCGGAGCATGATCGCCAACGGCGGCCGCCCGAAAATTCTTGAATACATGGATTCGCCGGATCAGGAGATCACCACCGAACTTCTGGTACAGGCCATCGAAGGCGGCGACAAATACGTCGAGCAGAAGATGGCCGAACGCTACGAGGTGATCGGCGAGGCCATCGTGAACACCGCCTATATGCTGAATCCCGAGGCGATCTTCCTCGAAGCATGGACGGCGCGCTGTCCGCAGTGCACCCTAGATATCGTCGAACGCAAAATGGGCAGCTACGGATTGAGCAACTGGCATCTGAGCACCCGGATCCGCAGCTGCAAATGCACGATGAAAACGGCGCCGCGCGCGGTGGCGTATCTCGCCGCCGAGGTGGTGTTCCGCAACTCCGATTCCCGCAGGGCGGAGCAGGAAACCGAAGTCGAGTAACGGACGGAAAACGCCAAAATATAAGGAAATGAGGTGAAACCATGAAAAAGAAAATTATCACACTGATCAAATTTCTGATGAGTTTTTCTTATCGCCTCCGGCCTCCCGTCTCTTCGCCAGCTCCCGCTCTGCGCAAAAGAGAGGCGGCAAGGTGCCGCTGCCGGGTAACGGGATGTGTGTCGTCACTACGTTCCTCCTACTTATCCCGCTGGGGAGCGCTGCTCCCCCGGCCCCTCGTTCCCGCTCTGCGTAGAAGAGAGGGGTTCGGGGGAGAGAAAGCGGCGACCAGCGCCGCGTCTCTCCCCGTACCAAACAATCTCAGCATCTCCCTTATTTCCAGCAAGCTCTCACGCCTCCGCCAATGCTCTGCAAGCGGCAAGCCGGAGCAAAAACGTGAAGTCGTCTTTCCGCAGAAAAGCGGGAAGACAACTTCACGTTATTGCGGATCTTCCTTCCCCGCCGGCCGACCGCTGCTCCGCCTGTCGACCGTCCCGTACCCGGCACCGGCACCTTGCCGGTCGTGGTCCAGCGGCGAAAGCGCTGGTCGCTCCGACAGGAGCGAAATCCTCCGTCGGAGACTATCCCGCTACAGTTTTACGCTGATTGAGCTGCTTATCGTGATAGCTATTATCGCGATTCTGGCGGCGCTGCTGCTGCCGTCACTGCAGAAAGCGCGCCGGAAAGCGCAACAGGCGGGCTGCGCGTCCAATCTGAAACAGGTGGGCGTGCTGTTCCAGGGATACGGCGACTCGTTCAAGGGCTACCTGCCGGTCACCTATCAATGCGAATGCGGCCGGTACTGGTCCAACATCCTTTATGTGACGATGCAGCTCAATACGACGCTGATCGGAGAATTCGGAAACTGCTATCTGGGACATCCGGGCTACAATAACCCGCTCGGTTACTGCAATGAGGGATGCACGGCAGAAAAGGGAACGGTGTTTCACTGTCCTTCACAGATTTCCGGGGCGGAGGGGAACAATGCAGGCGGGAACATGAAATATCCGGTCTCCTACGGGATGAACCCCTTCGGTTACACGGCGGGCTGGACCACGGTCAACTCGCGCAAGATGAGCTGGGTGCGCCATCCTTCGGAGGCGATGCTGGCGATGGATGCGGGACACCTGCTGCTGGAATTCTGGACTTTACGGGACATGCTCACATTGGCGCAACGCGGCGCTCCGACTCCTTTCCTGTCCAACAACGGCGATGTGCATAACGGCGGCGCGAATGTGCTGTATGTGGACGGCCATGTCGGGTATGCGAACTATTCGCGGTTGTTCAACGACCAGCCGACCACGACGATCTGGTCCACGCGCTTCTGGTCGTGCAATCCCACTCATAACGCAATGTGATTTCAGAAAGGATCCCGCAACATGAAACTGCTGCTGATCAGCGCGTTGTGCCTGCCGCTCGTGTCGGGGGCGGCCGAACTGACGATTCCGGAGGAACCGGCGTTCACGGAACCGGCTCCGCTGCCGCCCGCGCAATTGCCGGAGGGACGGCTGCACAAGCCGGTTTCACCGGAATGGGGGTGCCGGTCCCTTGACGGAGAGTGGCGTTTCCGGAAAGTTCCGTTCGTGAAAGGACGCGACGAACGGAACGACGAAGGCATCCGCGACCGGCTGTTCGCGGCGGGCGTCGACGATGCGGGGTGGGAGAGGATCACGGTGCCGGGCAGCTGGTGGCTGCACAACGGCTGGGACGCCTCACCGGGCAAGCTCGGTTATTACCGCCGCACCTTTGAAATAAAGCCGGAAGAGACCGGCCCGAACCGGCGGGTCATCCTCGACTTCCGGCGGGTTTCGGACCGCGCCGACGTATGGGTCAACGGCAAAAGCGCCGGGGAACCGCATTTCGGGCGTGCCGCGAGTTTCCAATATGACATCGGCGCACTGGTGAAACCGGGAAAGAACGAGCTGGCGGTGCGCGTATACGACTATCAGGGCGGCTCTACCGGCTGGCGGGCGCATATCGGCGGCATCTGCGACGGCGTGCGGCTGCTGACGCTGCCGGGCGGCTGTTTCGTCTCCGGGGCGATGATCACGCCGGACCTGAAAAGCGGGACAGTGGCGATCCAGGTCCGGACGATCGCGCCGCAACCCGGTCGCGGGCTGACCGCCGAAATCGTGGACCCCGAAAGCGATACCGTGGTCGCTTCGCGGCAATTCGGCGGCTTTGCGGTTCCGGCCGGAACCGGCTGGAGCGAGCTCGGTACGGTCGCGATCCCGTCGCCCCGGCTGTGGACTCCCGGGGACCCGTTCCGTTACGTGCTGCGGCTGCGCGACCCGGCGGGCAACACGGTCGGTTTCGAGCCCTTCGGTTTCCGTGAATTCAAAGCCGAAGGGGAGTGGCTGATGCTGAACGGCAGGAAATTCAAGCCGCGGATGTTCACGTATACGACCCAGTGGGTCCGCCGCGTCCATAACAACATCGGCCATTCGTCGGAACGGCTGCTGCGGATGATGAAGGATCAGCTGCATGTGAATATGATCCGGCCGCACAGCATGGACGGCACGCCGTTCGAGGGCCTGTACGAAATCTGCGACCGGATCGGAATGCTGGTCTACTTCGACTGGAGCGGTCCCGGCGGACATCAGGCCTATGACAAAAAGTGGAACGACAGCATTCTCGAAGCCGCGCCGGAACTGGAGGCGTTCATCCGCGACAACTACAACCGCCCCTGTCTGGCGATGTGGTCGCTCGGCAATGAAATCTACGAGGGGCACTACAACCTCTATTTCTCGCAGAATCTGGATAAGCTCTACGGCATGGTCAAAAAGCTGGACCGCCAGAACCGGCCGGTGTGCAGCTCCTCCGGGCGGCAGTCGATCGAGGCGTTGCAGTCCGGACTGCTCAAGGAGCGCACCGACGTCGCGGACGATCACCAGTATCGCGGCTCCTACTGCGGCTCGTGGCAGGAAAATATCGGCCATATCACTTATTATGCGCAGGTTGCGCGACATCACTTCAACCGTCCGATCCCGAAAATCGACGCTGAATACGGCGTACCGGGAGATTGCGCCCGCTACCGGGGCGACCTGACGCAGCAGGCGGTCGCGGCGGTCCTCGCCATGCCGCGCGACACGGCGGCGTTCAAGGAGGCTTATGCGAAAATGCTGCGCGATCCGCGTCCCGAAGTCGGCGGTTACCTGCGCCTGCTCAGCAACTATGCGACGCCGGACGACTACGCGGCCAAGAAGCCGCTCTACCGGAAATACGGTTTCCGCTACGCGAAGCGCCCGATCGAAATCTACCGCCGGGCGGGCGTGGAGTGTCTCGGCGGCCACACCAATATCCAGTGGTACGATCTGGTCCGGGAGTTTCCCGACGGCTATCACGTCGCGGACCTGCCGCAGGCGCCGCCGGAGGAGTGGCGGGTGATGCCGCCCTTCTACTGGATCGCCCGCTGCTACAATCCGACGCTGGTTTCCGCCGGGGTGTTCAACCAGCAGCCCTACGCGGGGCGGGACGAAAAAGCCGAGGTGTTCGTGACCAACGACCTGAATGAGGACGGCGATTTCGAAGTCGTGTCGCAGTTCCGGCTGGAAAGCGGCACGGTCATCACGCTTCCCGCGCTGAAATTCGGCACGGTTCCGGCGATGGGGCAGAAGAGCCTGATCCTGGAATACCGCACCCCGGACTGCCGCCGGATCGAGCGCGGCCGGCTCGAACTCTATTTGTTCCGCGACGGCAGACGCGTCGGCGACAACTGTTACGATCTCTCGATCTTTCCGGCCCGCAAGACCGGGCTGCCCGCCCGCTGCGCCCTCTACGACAGCGCCGGAGCCAAATTCCGCGGCCTGCTGAAAACCCCGACCACAACCGGCGTGTTGCGGCAGCTCGGCTGCCGGGCGCAGGCGATCAGGAACTTCGACCGGCTGGATGAATTCACACATCTGATCATCGGCGGCAACTGCTTCGACCAGATCGTGTTGGACAATGGCGACCGGCTGTTCCGCTGGGTGAAGAGCGGCGGCAAGCTGCTGGTGATGGAGCAGAGCCTCTGCGGCAAGGTGCCGTTCCTCGCGAATTACAGCGTCGTCTCCGGCAATCCGGGCACGCTCGCGACCTTGGTGGACCCGGCCCATCCGGTGTTCAAGTCGCTGCGTCAGGAGGAGATGGACAGCTGGATCGGCAATCAGGGCCGGATGAGCCGTTTCGCCCTGGCTCCGCTGGATGCGGGCATGGTGGCGGTCTCGCCGCTGGCGGCCAGCGGCGACCCGGAGTGTTACAAGGCAATCCTGTGCGACGTGAAGGTCGGGCGCGGCGAGGTGATCCTGTCCCAGCTGGCCGCTTCGGAGCGGATGCGCGAAAGCGGCGCGGCCGGGGAGTACCTGTGCAGCCTGCTGGAATACTTCGCCGCGCCGGACGTTTCAAAATTCGCGATGGCGGTCCCGGACGCCGCCTCCGGGCGGGTCCGTTATCTGGCGGACAAAGACGCATTCCATTTTGACCTCTCCCGAGCAGTGAACCGCTCCTTCTCCGACGACAAAGCCGGGGACCGGCAGGGCGGCTGGACCGATTTCGGCGCGAGCGCGGATTTCCGTTCGATTCCGACCGGAGTTACACGGCTGCAGGGCGGAGTGCCGTTCCGCATTCTCGACCCGGCGAAAAACAACAGCAGTTCCTGCATTGTGCTGAAAGGAGAAAAACGGCCGTACTTCCCGGAACGCGCCGATATCCCGGTCAACGCGCTGCTGAACACGATCTACGTGCTGCATACCGCGATGTATGCGAATGAGCCCGGCCCGGCGGTGCGCTATATCCTGCGCTACGAGGACGGCAAAACCCATGAATTCGCGGCGGACACCCGTTACGACCTGCCGGACTGGTGGGAGGCGAAGAGCCGCCGCAACGCCGAGGTGGTGTTCCGCGACGGCGAAAAGGGGCTGTTCGTCAGCGAGTTCGTCAACCCGCGTCCCAATGTGAAAATCACCGGCCTGGAGATCGTGTCGGCGGGGAAAGCGATTCCGGTGGTAGTCGCCGTAACCGGCCGTATCCGGCTGTCTTCGACCATCTCGGGGGTTGGTGAAAAATGATTGAAAGGAGTATCGCCATGTGGTTCAAACCGTTATTGTCGGCCGGAATCTGCGCCGTGCTTTGCACCGGGGCCGCCGCCGGCGCCCTGACCAAGCCCTTCAACTACCGCGGAACGCAATACCGATTGACCGTGTCGCCGTCGGGCAGGCTGGAGAACTGTTTCACCGGCAAGGAGAAGTTCTTCTCATCTCTCGAACTCTACGGCAGTTACGAGCATCCGGGCGAATCCTACGACGACCGGATGTTTCAGGGAAATGCGTCGCCGGTTTCGACCGCAGTGGAAAAGCGGGACGGAAACCGGGTCCGGCTGGTCTCCACCGGCATGCTCGGCAACGCGAAGGTACGGCAGGCCGCCGCGTTCGAGCAGACGGTCGACCTGGAACCATCCGGCTTTACCATGCATTGGAAGGTTACGTCGAAAGTGCCGATGAAGACTCATACGCTGGTGTTCAGCGCGATCATGCAGACGCCGGTTGAGCCGATGATCGACCTCGGCATCGTCGCCGGATCCCAGCGCGATCAGGTGATCACGATTCCCGCGTCGTGCGAACGGAACAAAGGACTGCGCAAGTACGGCATCGGCATCATGTGGTTCTCGTTTCCCGACGCGATTCTGAACATCGTCGCCGGGGAAAAATCCTGTTTCACCGCGCTTGACTGCCGCAGTTGGGGCGAGCCGCTGTTCCGGCTGGATTTCACGCCGGTTTCGGCCTGGAAGAACAACCTTGCCGAATACCCCGCCGGAACCGTGTGGGAGTGGTCTGTCGCATTCCGGTTCGAACCCTATGAAGATTGAAGAATTACAAAACTCAGGGAGATGGAAGCCATGTTGAGAAGAAATTTTACGCTGATTGAACTGCTGGTTGTGATAGCAATCATAGCAATTCTGGCCGGGATGCTGCTGCCGGCCCTGAACCGGGCGCGGGAAAAGGCCCGCGCCGTCACCTGTCTCGGCAACCTCAAGCAGTGTGGAACGCAGGTCATATCCTATGCGAATTCCAACTGGGGAGTCTTTCTGATCTGGGATGAGAGCAAAATGAACACCTGGGCCGATTTTATTGCCGGAATGGCCCCGGACCCCGATGACGGGCGAACATCGCCGCTGATGAAGTCACTCAGTTGCCCTTCGAAGCCGCTGCCAGACTGGGACGGCACCTATACCGGAATGCGCTGGCATACTTACGGCGTCTGGAATTTGACGCAGTACATCGGCGAAAAATGGTGGATCGGAGGAACCGTCAACGCGGCTCAATCCATTCTCCTTGACAAGATGTCCCGGCCCAGCATGACCCCATTGCTGGCGGATACCTTGAATAAGAACAATAAACAGAGTTTTTTCTTCCATCATTCGGCAATCGATTCACTGATCGCGAGCACTGATCCGCTGGTCAGTTTCCGCCACGGCGGCCAGGCGAACGCCTGGTTCGCGGATGGCCAGGCCGCCGGGCATTTTACCGGAGAATTGCGGGATAAGATGCGCAACAGTCTGACCGGCAGATCAACCATGGCGATCTACGGTTACGGAACCGATTACTCCGCTCCCTTCGCGTTGTAAAAAAGAACGGAATCATGATCATGAGCAAGCTCCTGCATCTGTATGTAATTCTCGGAACCATTTTCTCTCTGGAAGCGGCACCGATCCCGGCGAATCCGCCCGTCACAGCCTGGCCGCAGCTGCTCCGGCAGGGAAAACTTCAGGGCTCGCCGGAAAGTTCATTTGCCTGTGACGGAGAAATGCTGGTGTTCTCGGTGCCGGCGGGGCGCGGGGGCTCCATGACGTTTCCGGTGACGGAACCTTCTGCCGGGGAATCGTTTACAAGACTGGAACTCGAATTGGAGAACCGCGGTGATACCGGAACCGGCTTTACAATCCGGCTGCGCTCCGCCGACGGCCGTGCCGTGACGGTTCACTGCCGGATCGAGGCAGGGCAGTGCAAACAGGCGGTCGCCCCGATGCCGCGCGACCGGAAAACACTTGAAACCCGATATGCCGCACAACTCCGGGATTTTCCGAAGATGGCCGGATTGCCGGGCGGACTCTTTGAAAACTGGGAATCCGTCGATGCGGGCGATCTTGAAGCGGTTACGCTTGAATTCCCGGAGGCGGCGGCGCCGCTGACGCTGCGGATCGGGCAAGTACGCTTTTCACATCCGGCGGCTCCGTCTCTCTATGCGGCCGCCCCGGAACGGTTCTTCCCGTTCATCGACCGCTACGGTCAGTACATCCACGAAGGATGGCCCGGCAAAGTGAAGTCGGATCAGGAGCTGAAGCTGGCGTGGGAAGCTGAAAAAAACGATCTCGCCGCCCACCGCCGCCCCGCCTCCTTTTCAAAATTCGGCGGCTGGCGCGAAGGGCCGCGTTTCAAGGCTACCGGCTCCTTCTACCCGAAGAAGTACGACGGCAAATGGTATCTGGCGGACCCCGAAGGTTATCTGTTCTGGTCGAACGGCATCAACTGCGTCCGTGCGGAAACCTATGGAACGCTGGTGGAAGGGCGAGAACGTTTTTTCGCCGGACTTCCCGAAGCCGGAACTCCTTGCTCCGCTTTCTTCCACAATACGGAACGCTATGGCGGAAAGCATCTCGCCTACAATTTCGCCGCCGCGAACCTGTTGCGCAAATACGGCCCGGACTGGCGGGACCTCCATCTCGGCCTGACCGGTAAAAGGCTGGCGAGCTGGGGATTCAACACAGTCGGGAACTGGTCGGATTATGCCGGAAAAATTGCGGATTTTCCTTACGTACTGACACTGGGACACGCCTGCCGCAGCTCCGGCGGCTGGAGGGACGATCCCTTTGACCCGGCCCACCGGGAGAACATCGAACAGGCGCTCCAAAGCGGCAGGTACGACGCGGCGATCCGGGATCCGTACTGCATCGGCTTTTTCTCCGGCAACGAACTGCCGTGGTCCGATCCGGTCACCTACGCGGGCAACCTGCTGCGGGAAAAGAAGAGTCCGGCCCGTTCCGCCCTGACCGACGCGCTGAAACGGAAATTCGGGAAGATCGAACAACTCAATACCGTACTGGATACCGCTTTCGACAGTTGGCGGGAGCTGGAGGAAAATCCGGTAAAGGCGCTTCCCGACCTGACCCCGATCGAAGCGGAATGCCGCAATTTCTACCGGACCGCATTGGAACATTACTTCCGCCCGATCAGGGATATGATCCGCCGTTACGCGCCGGGCAAGCTCTATCTCGGCGTGCGTTTTATGCACTACCCGGATATCACGCTCGGCGAAGTCGCCGCCGACTTCTGCGACGTGGTCAGCATGAACCGCTACTCCTATGACGAGAGCGAAATGCGTATTCCCGGACGGGATGTGCCGATCCTGGTCACGGAATTCCACTTCGGCGCACTTGACCGCGGCATGTTTCATCCGGGCCTGCGCTGGGGCGGCGACCAGCAGGATGTCGCCTGGTGCTACACCGAATATATGAAGGCGCTGCTGCGGAATCCCGCCTGTGTGGGCGGACACTGGTTCCAGTACGCTTCGCAGCCCTTCACCGGCCGCTGCGGCGACGGCGAAAACGCCCAGATCGGCGCGGTCGACATCACCGACAATCCCCGCCCCGAATTCCGCGCCGCCCTGCGGGAAGTCGGTGAACATCTGTACCGCTGGCGCGCCGGTGCGCAACACTCCGGCGACGGCGGTCCGGTGATCGTGCTGCCGCCGGACGCGATCCCGGCGGAACGGACCGCGGCGCAGGAACTGCAGGCGTTCCTTGAACAGATTTCCGGCGAAAAGCCGCCGATCGCGGAACGTGCCGATGCCGGCCCGGCGATCCACATCGGCCAATCGCCGGAAGCGGCGCGGGCACTCGGAGTTTCCGACTGGAAGCAGCTGAAACCCGACGAGATCATCCTTAAAACGGTCGGAAACCGGCTGTATCTGGCGGGCGACCGGCCGCGCGGCTCGCTGTACGCGGTCTACGAACTGCTGGAACGGGCATACGGCGTCCGCTTCTGGAGCCCGGCGGCAACCCGGGTGCCGCGCGCTTCCCTGCAGCAGCTCCCCCGCATCGACCTCCGGTACGCGCCGCCCTTCGAGGTGCGCTCCGTCGGCAGCATCCTGACGCGCAACGATTTCCGATATGCGGTGCGGCTGCGCCACAACGGGCAGAGTGCGTTTGTCCCGCCGGAGTGGGGCGGTCTGGTCACGCTGCTGGGCAACGTGCACACCTTTTCGGAATACCCGGACAATGCGCTGATCCCGCGCGACTCCGGCTTCCGCGAACATCCCGAATGGTTCGCCGAGCGCGACGGCAGGCGTGTGCCGAACGGCCAACTGTGCCTGACCAACCCCGAGCTGCACCGCGAACTGGTCCGACGGGTGCGGGAACTGCTCCGTGCTGCGCCGGAAAGCCGCTATATCTCCGTGTCGCAGAACGATAACGACGATTTCTGCCAGTGCCGGAGCTGCGCCGCCTTCGTCGAAAAACACGGCAACCAGTCCGACCTGTTACTGGACACGGTCAACGCGGTCGCCGCCGCGGTCGCGGAGGAATTCCCCGCCACGCTGGTCGAAACGCTGGCCTACCGTTATACGCGCACGCCGCCCGCGACGGTGAAAGCGGCGCCGAACGTGCTGATCCGTTACTGCACCTTTGAGGCCGACAGCTTCCGGCCGCTGACCGCAAAGCAGAATCGGCAGTTCTTCCGCGACCTCGCCGCATGGAGCAGAACCGCGAAGCAGCTGATGATCTGGAACTACATCGCGAATTTCCGCAAATACTATCTGCCGACACCGAACTGGCGCGCGCTCGGACCGGATTTGCGCACCTTCCGTTCCTTCGGGGCGATCTCCGTCTACGAACAGGGCGCGTGGAACGGCGGCGGCTCCGTCTCCGACCTGCCGGAACTGCGCACCTGGCTGACGGCCAGACTGTTGTGGAATCCAGACCTCGATACCGACACGCTGATCGACGAGTTCCTGACCGGCTATTACGGGCCGGGCGCCGATGCGGTGCGCACCTACATGAAACTGATGAACGGCGCGGCCGACCGGCACCCGGAAGTGGCGGGCAGCGGCTTCCTGTCGACCACCGCCGCGTGGCTGGAGGAGAGTACGCTGCTGGAAGCATGGCAGGCTGTGGAGACGGCGGCGCGGCAATTCCGCAACGATCCGGTTTACGGTCCCCGCCTCGCGATGGCCACTGTGCCGGTCGGCGCGGCCCTGCTGGAACGGCGCAAGCCGCTGGAAGCATGGAAGATCACCGTCCCCGATCTGCGTAAACTATCCACCGCCGGCTACCTCGCCGAAACCGTCGCGCGAATGAAGGCGGGCGGAGGCGACCGTCTGCGCGAGGAATCGTTTCACAATACGCCGGATGAGTGGGCCGCAGACCTGACTGCCGAGATGCAGGTCTTCAATCGGGTACTGCCCAATGACGGCCCGGCCCCGGCGGTCGCCGCCGGCAAACCGGGAGCCGCATGGTGGCGCGTCGAACGGATCGCGGACTTCCATGAGGTCGGGCGCAAGGTGTTCCCGGAGAACGACCCGGCGGCAAGTACCGGACGGGCGGTACGGATCGCCGATGCCGAACCGGGCTGGAATGTTCAGGTACGGCGTTTTCCGCACGGCCGGTTCCGGTTCTGCGCGGAGGTCCGCGGCGACCTCGCGAAGAATGCTTCCGGCGATGCGCTGGAGATCGTCGCCTTCAACTGGAACAGCAAGGAAAAGACCACCCGGCGATTTCCGGTTTCAAAAATCGGCCGAAGTCATTACCGGATCGTGGATTTCGGACCGGTCACCCTGCGGGACGACCTCGGCGTGATGCTGATCCCGGCCCGAAACCCGGCCGTGCGGAATCTCCGGATCGATCGGATCATCCTCGTACCGGAACGCTGAGGGGGCAAACAATGCGCAACGGCATTCTGGTATTGGCGGCGCTGCTGCTGGGCGGAGCGCTGTGGGGCGGCGCGATCCGCGAAGAGGGCGGCGAAACCGTGATCACGCTGAAAGTGCCGTCGCTGCCCAACGCCGCCTTCACCGACGCGAGCACCCGCAGCGACGTCGCAATTCACGAGGCGTTCCGGCGCGACTTCCCGGAACTGTTCCGGCGCAAATACCGGAAGCGTTATCAGGCCGAGCCGCAAAAGTATGGAAAATTCCGCTGGGAACGGGTGCGGATCGAGCTCGAGGCGGCCTCCGGCATTCAGGTCGAAGGGGTTGAAAACGACCTGCTGGCGATCGCCGGCGGGATGGCGCCGGACATCCTTTCGATCAACTTCCGCAAATCGGACAATTATATCCGCAATCACTTTCTTTACCCGCTCGACGAATACTACCGCACCCTCTCCCGGGAGGAGTTCCGCGAGCTCGTCCCGGAAAAGCTGGTCCCGGTGATCGCCCGGCGCGGCGACGACGGGCGACAGCACTGCTGGCTGGTGCCGACCGGGGCGCTGCTCGGACGGGTGCTGCTCTACCGCAAGAGCCTCTTCGACGAACGCCGAATCGCCTATCCCGATGCAGCCTGGACCTGGCGGGAGCTGTATCAGGCGTGCCGGGAGCTCACCGATCCGGCCCGTGGCGTCTACGGCCTGGTGATGGGCCAGGGGAGCGCCGAGGCCTGGTACTGGCAGACCTTCCTGTGGGGCGCTGGGGGCGACAGCACCGCATACGATCCGGCGACGGGCGAATGGCGCTGCGCGTTCGATTCGGAGGCGGCGGTCGAGGCGCTCGACTTCTACACCCGGCTCTGCTCGGAACGGTGGACGGACCGGCGCGGCCGAATCCGGCGCGGCTACGTATTGAAGGATCCCTCCGAACAGAACGCCAAATGGGAGCGCGGCGAAATCGCGATGAAGTTCGGTTATGTCGACGAGCGGATGATCGCGGCGGTTTCACCGGAAGCCGTCGGCATCGCACCGGTTCCGCTGGGGCCGGACGGCAAGACCCGCGGCTCCGAAATCAACTGCATCATGATGGGAATCTTCTCCGGGGTGAAGGAGCCGGCGGTCCGTGACGCCGCGTGGGAGTACATGACCTACCTGACCGACCCCGAAGCGCAGCGGCTCCGGACCCGCATTCTGGTGGAGGCCGGTTTCGGCCGCTTTGTGAACCCGCGTTACCTGGACCGGTTCGGCTATTCCGAAATACGGAAACTCACCCCGCCGGGCTGGATGGAGACCTTCAACCTCGCGATCGAATCCGGCCGCCCCGAACCTTACGGCCGGAACAGCAATTTCCTCTATCAGATGATGACGCCGCCGATCCAGCGCGCCGAGCAGCTGTCGGTCAGCGACCGGCTGCCCGAAAACGGGCCGGAACGCCGCCGGGTGCTCAAGCAGCTGCTGAGCGACGCCAACGCCAGGGCTGACGCCGTGATGAACGGCCGGTTGTCCGATGCGGAGAAATCCCGCCGCCGGCTCGCGGCAGGCGCGGCGCTGGCGGTGATCGCGGCGGGGTTTGCGCTGGTGCTCAGGAACGTGCGAAAGCTGTACGCGCCCGCCGCTCCGGCAAAAAGCGACGGCAGGCGGGAGACGCGCAAATACCTGTGCGCCTATCTGTTGCTGCTTCCGGCGCTGCTTACCATCCTGGTGTGGCAGTACATACCGCTGGCCCGCGGTTCGCTGATGGCGTTCTACGACTACAAAATCATGGGGAGCTCCACCTTTGTCGGCTTGGACAACTTCGCAGCTTTGCTCTTCGACGGACGCTGGTGGATCACGCTGTGGGATTCGCTGCGGTACAGCTGCCTGACGCTGGCGCTGACCTTCCTGCCGCCGGTGGCGCTGGCGATCGGATTGCAGGAGGCGCCGTGCTGCCGGATGCTGTTCCGGCTGCTCTACTACCTGCCGGCGGTGATCTCCGGCATTGTCACGATGGTGCTGTGGAAGCAGTTCTACGAACCGAGCGAAAACGGGTTGCTGAACCGGGTGGTGATGAATATCCCGGCGATCGGCTTTCTGGGAATCGGCCTGCTGCTGTTCTGGCTCTGCCGGGAGTTTGCGCGGCGGCTGCGCTTCCATGGCCGCTGCGGACCGATGCTGCTGTTTCTGGGGGCCGGACTGCTGCTGCTTTACACGGCCGCGTCACCGGCGCTGCCGATCCTGTTCCCCGGCGGAGCCGCATGGCCGGAGGCGCTGGCGCAGCTGCCGCGCCGCCTGTTCGACTGCACCCGGGAGCCGTACCGCTGGCTGGCCGATCCCTCCACCGCGATGGCGGCGTGCGTGATTCCGGTGCTGTGGGCCGGCATCGGACCGGGATGCCTGATCTATCTGGCTGCCCTCAAAGGGATTCCTAACGATTACTACGAAGCGGCCGATGTGGATGGCGCCACCTTTCTCGACAAAATCCTCTTTATCGTGTTTCCGATGCTCAAGCCGTTGCTGATCATCAACTTCGTCGGTGTGTTCATCGGTTCCTGGGTCGGCGGCACGCAGATGATCATGGTGATGACCGGCGGAAGCGCGCGTACCGAGGTGACCGGCCTGTACATCTGGTATGAAGCCTTCACCTTCCTGCGCTACGGTTCGGCGACGGCGATGGCGTGGACGCTCGGCGTGATCCTGATCGGCTTTACGGTCTGGCAGATGAAAATCCTGGCCCGGGTCGAATTCAAAACCTCCGGAAGGTGAAGAAGATGGGAATTATTTCAACAGTCGGGCGCAACAGCTTCAAAGTCAGGATGCTGCTCTGGGGAATCGGAACCGTGCTGCTGCTGGGCGCGGCGACGATGATCTATCCCTTCGGGCTGATGATCGCCGGGAGCAGCAAAACCCCGGTCGATGCGGCGGAAAACCGGCTGATCCCTTCCTTTCTGACCGACGATGAAGCCTATTACCGGAAGGTGATGGAGGCGTTTTTCAACGAGCGCGAGATTCAGTTCCGCCAGACCTATCGAATTGATGCCGATACGTTTGCGCAGCTTTCCCCGCCGGAGTCGCCATCCTCCGGGCTGGTGGCCGACTGGCTGGAGTTCCTGAGGCGGAATCCGTATCCGCCCCGCTGCTACACCCCGGCGTTCTGTTCGGTCCGGACCTCGAACCGCACCCAGCCGCTGCTGTTGCGGAAATTCAAGCGGCAGCTGCAGGAGAAATACCGAAGCGTGGAGGCGTTGAACCGGGAGTTGCAAACCTCGTTCCGGAGCTGGGATGAGTTCTCCGTCCAGACTCCGGTGTTCGACCTCCGCACCAGCGTGCCGGAACGCAACCGGTTCCGGGCCGCCTTTGAAGCGTTTTCGGAGACGCTCCCGCCGGAACTGCGGAGCTATACCCTGCCGGAAGGATGCTACGTCAAATCCTATTTACAAATGCTGTACACCGACTCCATCGCCGCCTACAACCGGACTCACGGGACGGCTTACGCCAGTTGGGATCAGGTGGGGCTTCCGGCCGCCTGCCCGGAGCGCGGCACCGGACCGGAACGCCGCGACTGGGAGACATTCATGCGGGAGCTCCTGAATCCGATCTGGATCCGGCTCGCCCCGGCGGAGCTTCCGGCCTACCGGCGCTATCTGGAAGCGCGCCACGGCCGGATCGGTGCGCTGAATTCATTGTACGGCAGTAACTACCGGGAGTTCTCGGAGCTTCCGCTGCCGGAACCGGCCACGCTCGGAGGGGCGGCGCTGACCGATTACACCGAATACATTCAGGGCTGGAGTTCTCCGGCCGGCGGCATCCGGCACCGGGCGGCTTTATCGAGCCTGCAGCCGGACGGCCCGGAATTCGGCTTCCGCCGGTTCCTGCGGCGGAAGTACGGCACGCTCGAAGCATTGAACCGGCAGCTCGACACGCACTTTTCCGACTGGAGCCGGATCTGGCCGCCGCAGCGGGAGCTTCACGCCGGGCATGTGATGGCGCACAAGACCGGATACCGCCGGGAATTCGCGGTACGCAACTTCATTGCGGTCGCCGAATCCGTCATACTGCAGGACCGGGTGATGTTCAACACCTTTCTGTACTGCGCGTTAGCGGTGCTCGGCGCGCTGATCGTGAATCCGGCGGCGGCCTATGCCCTGAGCCGTTTCCGGCCGCCCTCGACCTACAGGCTGCTGCTGTTCATGATGGTCACGATGGCTTTCCCGCCGATGGTCACGCAGATACCGAGTTTCCTGATGCTGCGGGAGTTCGGACTGCTGAACAGCTATGCGGCGCTGATCCTGCCGGGGCTGGCCAACGGCTATTCGATCTTCCTGCTGAAGGGATTCTTCGACTCGCTGCCGAAGGAGCTTTACGAGAGCGCGATGCTTGATGGCGCGGGCGAGGTGCGGATCTTCTTTCAGTTCACGATGAGCCTGTCGAAGCCGATCCTCGCCGTCACGGCGCTGGGCGCTTTCACCGGCGCTTATGGCAACTTCATGATGGCCCTGCTGGTCTGTCAGGACCGGAAGATGTGGACGCTGATGCCGTGGCTGTACCAGCTGCAGATGAACAGCGGCCCCGGCATCGTATTCGCGTCGCTGCTGGTCGCGGCGATCCCGACGTTCCTGGTCTTCCTATGTTGCCAGAACGTAATCATGCGCGGCATTGTAGTGCCGGTTGAAAAGTGAGCCGTTCCCGCTTCAGCGCGCCATCAGCGCGAACACGCCCCACCCCAGGTATTCACGCGTGTACGTGACATGGCGCCGGGGCTCCGAAGTCAGCAGGACCCGAACCTCTTTCGCGAAATCGTCGCCGGGATTTTCCGCGAGCCAGCGGCGCATGGTGAGCCATTTGGCCGCCTCGTACCTGTCCCAGCCCTCCTGATCGGCGAGGACCATTTCCACAACATCATAACCCAGCTCGCCGAAGGAACCGACCAGTTCCGGAAGCATCAGGAAATCGGAGATGGAACCGGCAAGGCACTCCCCGGCAACCTCCTCCGTCGGCGGCAGTTGCCGCCAGTAGGGTTCGCCGATCAGGAGGATTCCTTCAGGGAGGAGGCTCTTCGCCAGAAGTTCGATGGTGCCGGCGACTCCGCCTCCGATCCACGTGGCGCCGAGACAGGCCGCCACACCGGCCTTTTCGGCGGCGACGTAACCGGCGGCATCGCCGTGAATGAACTCTACCCGATCGTCGACTCCAAGCTCCTCTGCCCGGCGCTTCGCCTGTGCGGAGAACAGCCGGCTCATATCGACGCCGACGCCGGTAATGCCGTAATCACGCGCCCAGGTGCAGAGCATTTCCCCGGAACCGCTGCCGAGGTCGAGCACGCGGGTCCCCGGCTCCAGACGCAGCACGGCTCCGAGGGTGGCGAGCTTTTCCGGGGTGAACGGGTTATGGATGCGGTGAGCGCTTTCCGTAACAGTGAAGATGCGCGGGATGTCCATACAAAAAAATTCCTTTCAAGAGGCTGTGTGACTGCAGGAACACGCCGCCTCAGGCTGTCGCATTCCGTTCCATGAATTGTTCCAGATGTGTCGTTAAGAGCTTCGCGCTCTCCGCTTTTTCCATCTCATCCGCCGCAGCGTCCGCCAGGCTCATCAGCAGATAAAACGGCGCATAAAATTCAACCGCGAGCAACCGGGGATCAGCTTTTTTCAAAGCCCCCTGCCCCATCAGTTCGCGGAACAGATCTTCCATATAGCTGACCGGCCCGCCGGCCAGGATTTTCTGATACAAGGCCGCCATTTCGGGATTTCCATACTGCTCCAATACCAGCATCCGGCGAAAATCACGGGCGAATTCATCCGTGGTCCAGAACCGGAACTGCGCCTCGGCGAACGCCCTGATCCTGCTGACCGCGGTATTCCGGTAAGCCTGCGGCTGTTTTTCAAACACCTCCTCCGGAACCTCATACTTCCGGGCGCGTCCGACATCCATCCGGCACATGCGCTCCACAATGCTGTCGAATATGTCCCGTTTATTTTTATAATGCCTGTACAAAGCCCCTTTGGTGATCCCCAGCTCTCCGGCGATTGCGCTGACGGAAACCGCCTCATAGCCATATTGCGCAAACAGCCGGAGAGCAGTACGCAATATCTTTTCCTTTGTTCCGGTCATCAGAAACTTCCCCCCCATCACAGTAAACGATCGTTTACCCGCTTAATATAGTGAACAATCGTTTACTTGTCAAGAGAGCATGACAAATTTTCTTTAAATTTCCCGGATTGTCCGCACCTGTCCTGCTCCGGCAGATGACAAGCCGCAGAATTTCCGGCAGTCCGGCACGTGATTGCGCATCCGGTTATAAGACGCCTGCAAACTTTTCCACGAGCCTTTCACGGAATACTTCGGCGGCTTTGGAGAAAACCTGATATTTCTTCCAGACGATGCAGGAGCCGGATTCCAACATCGGATTCAGAGGGCGGAAGCATAATTTGTCTCCGGCGATATTATTCCTGTGTTCCAGCGTCAGCGCGCAGCCGAGTCCCCGTTCCACCAGAAGCGAGGCGTTGTAAATCAGGTTGTGAACCGCCGCGATATTCAGTTTGTCGAGATCGTCGCCGAACCATTCGGCATAGGGATTCCGGACGGCTTTGTTGCGGAGGTCGCGCCGGGAACAGATCAGAGGGAGTTTCCGCAGATCCTCCGGCGTAACGGATTCCTTTTCCGCCAGCGGATTATCCCGGCGCATCAGCACGCCCCACGCATCTTTGACCGGCAGAGCGATGCTGTCGTAACTGGCGATATCGACCGGCTGGAGCAGAACGCCGAAGTCGAGCAGTCCGTTGTCAAGGCGCTCCATCACATCGCCGGCGACTCCGGTATACAAGTGCCAGCAGATACCGGGATAATCCTCATGAAGTTCGGAAATCGCATCTGCAACCAGATCCATCGCCTTACTCTCCCCGCCGCCGATATAGACGTCGCCGGAGACGTTTTCACCGATGGCGTTGAATTCGGCTTCCGTTTTTTGCACCAGCGCCATGATCTCCTCGGCGCGGCGGCGCAGCAGCATCCCTTCCGGCGTCAGCGTGATATGGTGGGTTTCGCGGTTCAGGAGTTTTTGCCCGAGTTCCTCCTCCAGATCCATCATCTGACGCGAAAGCGTCGGCTGGGTCACATGCAGGTAATGGGCCGCCCTGGTAAAGCTGTTCTCCCGCGCCACAGCCAGAAAATAACGTAACAGCCTGAGTTCCATATTTTCTTCTCCTTTCGGGTTGCCATTACGATAGCATGCAATTCCATGCTTTTCAAGCATTATTTCTATAATAAATAAGTATTTGCTATTTATGGCGTTTGCATTACATTGAATTATGGAAACAGGAATCCGCATTTACGAAATGCAGGACCGCAATCTTCAAAAGAAAGGAAACAAAATGAACAAAAAGGCGGTGGCGTGCATGATGGCGAGTGCCGTGTTCTCCATGTTCGGCAGTCCGGCGGAAGCGTCAGCCGCTCCGGCGACGCCATCGCGAACTGGGTCAATGAATCCGTAACCGTCAGCAAGTGAGGCAAATCATGAAAAAAATCGCTCTCTTTGGAACTCTTCTTTCCATCTTCTGCACCGTCAATCACCTGGAGGCAAACGACACCATGAACGCATTGAACACGAAAGAACAGAAAATCGTCGCCATCGCCGCATATACGGCGCGCGGCGACATGCCGAATCTGAAAACAGCACTGGCGGAGGGACTCGACGCCGGGCTCACGGTCAACGAAATCAAGGAGGTGCTGACCCAGCTCTACGCCTACTGCGGATTCCCGCGCAGCCTGAACGCGCTCGGCAACTATATGGCGCTTCTCAAGGAACGCGAGGCGAAAGGGCTCAAAGACGCACCGGGGAAACTGCCCGGCCCGCTTCCGGCGGGGAGGAGCATCGACTTCGGCGCCGCCAACCAGACAAAGCTCTGCGGCGCGCCGGTCCGGGGGGCGCTCTTCGACTTCGCCCCGGCGATCGACGAATACCTGAAAGCCCACCTGTTCGGCGACATCTTCGGGCGCGACAACCTCGACTGGAGAACCCGCGAAATCGCCACTGTCGCCGCGCTCGCCGCGATGCCGGGCGTGGAGAGCCAGTTGAACTCCCACATCGCCATCGGCAAACACAACGGCGTCACGGATGCGCAGGTCGCGGAAATTCTGGAAACGGTCAGAAGCAGCACCGTCAGCGCCTTTCCGCGCGGCGGAGAGAACACGGCATACGCAAAATACTTCAGCGGCAAATCCTATCTCGCCCGCCTGACGAAAGACGGCCGCCTGAACGTTCCGGTCGCCAATGTCACGTTCGAACCGGGCTGCCGCAACAACTGGCACAGCCACACCGGCGGTCAAATGCTGATCGCGGTCGGCGGAGTCGGCTACTATCAGGAGCGCGGCAAGGCGGCCCGGCGTCTGATTCCCGGCGACGTGGTGGAGATTCCGCCGGAGGTCGATCACTGGCACGGAGCCGCGCCGGACAGCTGGTTCTCGCATCTGGCGATCGAATGCAACCCCGCGACCAACAAAAACACCTGGCTGGAACCGGTCAGCGACGCCGATTACAAGGCGGCGACCTCCGGCAAATGAACAGGAGGCGGCGGGATGAAGCATCTTCCGATGGGATGGCTCCTGCCGGCGGCGGTTCTGTTTGGATTCACAATGTCGGGAACCGCCGCCCACACCACTGAAAAAGAGGCAAACATGAAGAGCGGAAAAACAGCGAAAGTGACGGCGGAAAGCATTGTACGGCTGTCCAGAATCACCGTCGATCCGGAGCGTCTTGCGGAATATCTCGTGTTTGCGACTGAATGCGGGAGACGGTCCATGGCGGAGGAACCGGGCGTACTGATGATGTATTCGATGCAGGACAAGGCGCATCCTGAACAGATCACCATTCTGGAAATTTATGCGGACTCCGCCGCTTACGAGCGTCACATCAAAACCCCGCACTTTCAGAAATACAAACAAGGGACGCTGGCCATGGTCCGGAAACTGGAACTGCTGGATCAGACGCCTCTGGTCCCGGAAATGAAAATGAAGTGACAATATGAACCGGCGCGAATTTCTCAAAACATCCCTGATGGTAACGGCGGCGGCCGCCGGAACCGCGTTTCTCGGCGGCTCCCTGCTGACCGCGGCATCGGCGCAAAATTCCAACACTGGAGTAAGAAACGGCAAAATGAAAATACTGGTCATCACGGGCAGCCCCCGGAAAAACGGCAATTCCAACACCCTCGCGGAACACTTCATCAAAGGAGCGCAGGAGGCCGGACACGAAGTCGTCCGTTTCGATGCGGCGTTCAAAGAGGTGCATCCCTGCATCGGCTGCAACCGCTGCGGCATGAACGGCCCATGCGTATTCAAGGATGATTTTGAATTCGTCCGCAAACATATTGTCGATGCGGATCTGGTGGCTTTTGCGACGCCGATGTACTATTTCGGCATCTCGGCGCAGATCAAGACGGTGATCGACCGTTTCTATGCAGTCAACGGGCGGATTCACGTTCCGAAGAAAGCGGTGCTGATGATGACGTATGCGGACAACTCCAGAAAGAAGGAAAGCGCGATCATCAGCCATTACGAAGTGCTGCTGGACTATCTCGGCTGGAGCGATGCCGGACAGATCATCGCTCCGGGCGTCTGGCCGGTCGGCGCGATCAATCACACGGACTTCCCGGAACAGGCATACCGGCTCGGAAAGAACGTATAAGGAAAAAATTCATGGACAGACGCGATTTTATCAAGACGCTCGGCATCGCGGGCGGCGCAATGCTGTTGGCCGGAACGGCCGGCGCGGCAGCGGCCAAGACGACGGCGCCCCGGAAAAACAGCGGGATCGATCCGCTGCTGTCCGGAGTCTGCGACATTCACATACACTGTTCGCCGGACACCCGGCCGCGCTGCATCGATGAATTCACGCTGGCGGAACAGGCGAAGCAGGCCGGCTACCGGGCGGTCATGTACAAGTCGAACGACTGGAGCAGTCACGACCGCGCTTACCTGATCCGGCAGGCGCTCCCGGATTTTGAAGTATTCGGAAGCCTCTGCATGAACCGCGTTCACGGAGACAGAGTCAATGCGTATGCGGCGGAACAGGCGGTCAAGACCTCCGGCAGGCTCTGCCGCTGCATCTGGATGCCGACCCTCTCCGCAGCTTATCAGCATCAATGCGACAAACTCCCGGGGCCGGGAATCCCGGTGCTTGACCCGCAGGGCAAAGTCCTGCCGGAAGTCATCCGGGTCATGGAGATCTGCGCCGAAGCGGATATCATCTTCGCTTCGGGACACAGTTCGCCGCAAGAGAGCCTGAGCCTGGCGAAAAAAGCGCGGGAGGTCGGTGTGAAGAAATTCGTCGTCACCCACGTCAACTCGCTGATCTGGAAGATGACGCCGGACCAGATCAAACAGGCGGTCGACTTCGGAGCTTTTGTGGAGTACTGCTATCTGCCCCGTCTCTGGGGCCCCGGCACCGGCAACCCGCAGTTCGAGCGCCAGAGCCGCGAGGAGTTTCTCAACTATGTAAAAACTGTGCCGGAACGCAGTTTCATCACCACGGATCTGGGACAGCAGGGCAATCCGAATCCGATCGACGGAATGCGGCAGTGCGTCCGCGAACTGATTGAAGCGGGAATCCCGCAAAAAACGATCGACCTGATGGTGCGAGACAATCCGGCGCATCTGATCGGGCTGACTGCATAAGAAACGTGGAGGAAACACCATGAATCGACGTGAATTTCTGAAATCAGCGGCGCTGGTGACCGCCGCCGGAGCAATGTTCGGCAAAGGCTCCGTGCTGAAAGCGGCGGAAGCCCCGGCGGGGCCGGTCTTGAACTTCAATCCGCAAATGCAGTACCGCCCGATGGGGCGTACCGGCGTCAACGTCTCCGCGCTCGGCTTCGGCCTGTTGCGGCTGCCGATACTCGCAGACGGCAAGACCGTGGACGCGGAGCAGAGCGTCGCCATGATCCGTCGCGCAATCGAAGGCGGCGTGAACTACATCGACACCGGCCGGGTCTATCTCGGCGGGCAGAGCGAAGCGGTCGCCGGGCAAGCGCTCAAAGGCGGCTGGCGCGACCGGGTTTACATCACCTCCAAGTCGCCGTGGTGGATCATGGAGCGGCCGGAGGATTTCGAGAAGTTCTTCGACGAATCCCGCCGGGCGATCGGAACCGACGTGATCGACTTCTACCACATCCACATGATCATGCACCGGGGCTGGAAGGAGAAGGTGATCCCGTTCAAACTGATCGACAGGATCATGAAGCTCAAGGAGCAAGGAAAGATCCGTTTCGCGGGCTTTTCGTTCCACGACCGGCTCGGACTGTTCAAGGAGGTGGTCGAATCCGCCCCTTGGGACTTCTGCCTGATCCAGCACAATTATCTCGACTATGAATATGAAGCGGGATGTCTCGGCCCGAAGTACGCCGCCGCCAACGGCATGGGACTGGCCGTGATGAAGCCGGTCCGCACCGGATTCCTCGCAAACCTGCCGCCGTCCATGCGCGCCGCACTCCGCTCGACCGGAGTTGAAAAGCCGGACACCGAATGGGCGCTCGACTACCTGTGGGATATCCCGGAAGTCAGCGTCGCGGTCAGCGGCATGGGCTCGATGGCGGATGTCGAAGCCAACCTCCGCTACACCTCCAAAGCGAAGCCGAACATGCTCACGCCGGATGAACGCAAGGCGCTTGGAGCGGCGATCAGGGCGTTCCGGCAGGCCCCCGGCCACATCGACTGCACCGGCTGCTATCAGTGCATTCCGTGTCCGCACAACGTGGCGATCGGTTACATTTTCGCTTACGTCTACAACAACTATCTGCTGCACAAGAACAAGAAGAAAGCGCTGTTCGACTACACGGTCTCCATGTCGCCGATCCAGCGCGGCGCGCCCGCGTCGGCGTGCGTGAACTGCGGCGCCTGCCTCGCGAAATGTCCGCAGAAGCTCAACATCCCGGAGCTGCTGAAACGGGTCAGAAACGATCTCGAAGCGTAATCATAAGAAGGAGAAATTCACCATGTCGCTCGGTTTTACGGAAATCATTCTGATCGCACTCTTTATCCTGATCGTATTCGGCGCAAAACGCATCCCTGAACTCGCCCGCGCCTTCGGCAGGGCCTCCTATGAATTCAAAAAAGCGAAAAACGCGCTGTCCGCCGAAGGGCAGGAGTTGATGGACGCAGCGGAAGAGACCGCAGCAGAGGAGGACCGCCGAAAACTCCATTGAGACTTCCGGCGCAATAGAAAGCTGCATAATATACCTTTCAGGCATATCATGACATTACAAATAAGTATTTGCTATTTCTGTATTTCATTGTAAATTGAACAACAGAGAACATGACAAGGAGGTGATCCATTTGAATGAAGTTCAACCAACGGACCTTCCGCTTCTCCGGAATCTGGAGGATGCCGGATGTGATGCGGAAACGGTCGAAAAGTATTTCCAGCTGCGGCAGGCGGGAAAAATACGCGATCAACAGCGATTGCTGTCGAAACAGCGACGCCTGCTGCTGGAAGCCCTCCACGCGAACCAGCGGAAAATCGACAACCTCGATTACCTGCTGTATACCCTGAAAACCACACCCCGATCATCATAAAGGAGCCTGAACATGCAATCACCAACGACAGCCTTTCTCGCCGGCGCTCTGCTGCTCGCCGTCAACCTTCACGCTGAAAACCAGAGGACGAAAATCATGAACAACAACATCACCCCGCAGAAATTGGTTCTTACACAGGAGTGGGACAAGACCTTTCCCAAAAGCGACAAGGTGAACCACCGTAAAGTCACTTTCGTCAACCGTTACGGCATCACGCTGGCGGCGGACCTCTATGAACCGAAAAACGCCGCCGGAAAACTCGCAGCCATCGCGGTGAGCGGCCCGTTCGGCGCGGTCAAGGAACAGTGCAGCGGCCTCTACGCCCAGACTCTGGCGGAGCGCGGTTTCCTTACGATCGCCTTCGACCCGTCGTTCACCGGCGAGAGCGGCGGAACTCCGCGCCGGATGGCTTCGCCGGACATCAACACGGAGGATTTTCAGGCCGCGGTCGACTTCCTCTCCACTCAACCGAACGTCGATTCTGAACGGATCGGAATCCTCGGCATCTGCGGCTGGGGCGGTCTGGCGCTGAATGCCGCCGCACTGGATACGCGGATCAAAGCCACCGTCGCCTCCACCATGTACAATATGAGCCGCGTGAACGCCAACGGTTATTTCGACGCCGCCGACAATGAAAAAGCCCGCTATGAAACGCGCCAAAAGCTGAATGCGCAGCGTACGAAAGAGTACGCGCAGGGCTTCTACGAGCAGGGCGGCGGCGTGGTCGAACCGCTCCCGGCGGATGCGCCGAAATTCGTGAAGGACTATTACGACTACTACAAGACGCCGCGCGGCTACCATAAGCGGTCGGGCAACTCCAACGACGGCTGGACGGTCACGGGCACGATGTCGTTCCTGAACCAGCCGATTCTCGCCTACTCCAGAGAGATCCGTTCGGCGGTGCTGCTGATCCACGGCGAAAACGCGCATTCGCGCTACTTCAGCGAGGACGCCTACCGGGATATGTCCTCCTACACGGACTACCGCGACAACAAGGAACTGCTGATCGTTCCCGGCGCATCGCACACCGACCTCTACGACGGCGGCGGCAAAAACGCGATCCCGTTCGACAAGCTCGACCGGTTCTTCACCGAACATCTCAAAAAGTAACCCATAAACTGCGGACCGGGTTGTTCCATGCGATAAAAAATCAGGAAATTTTCAAAACGCTTCTTGGCTTCGGGCCGTTCAAAGCGTATAATAACCCCCAAACAAAAAAGATTCCAAATCGCAGAGACCCGGTCCCATGAATGAGAAAAGCAATTCCCCGGCAGCCGTGAAAATCCGGGGAGCAAGAGTACATAACCTTAAAAACATCGACGTCGATGTCCCGCTGAATCAAATCGTCGGCATTGCCGGGGTCTCCGGCTCCGGCAAATCCTCCCTCGCTTTGGGCGTGCTGTATGCGGAAGGCTCAAGACGTTATCTGGACGCACTTTCCACCTACACCAGAAGACGCATGACCCAGGCGGCCAAAGCGCAGGTGGACGAAGTGCTGTATGTCCCGGCGGCGCTCGCGCTGCACCAGCGGCCGGGCGTCCCGGGCATCCGCAGCACTTTCGGGACCGGGACCGAGCTGTTGAACAGCCTCCGGCTGATGTTCTCCCGGCTGGCAAATCACCGCTGCCCGAACGGGCACCTTCTGAAGCCGTCGCTGGCCGTCGCCGCGGGGCAGGAGCTGGTCTGCCCCGAATGCGGAGCCGCTTTCTTCGCGCCCTCCGCCGAGGAGCTTGCCTTCAACAGCCAGGGGGCCTGTTCCAGATGCGGCGGCACTGGAACCGTCCGCACCGTGGACCGGGCGACGCTGGTGCCGGATGAATCGCTTTCGATCGATCAGGGCGCTGTCGCGCCGTGGAATACGCTGATGTGGTCGTTGATGACGGATGTCTGCCGCGCGATGGGGGTCCGCACCGACGTCCCTTTCCGGGAGCTGACGCCGGAGGAGCGCGAGATCGTCTACAGCGGCCCCGCCGAAAAGCGGCACATCCTGTACAAAGCCAAAAACACCAATCAGGCCGGAGAGCTTGACTTCACCTATTACAACGCCACCTACACCGTCGAAAACGCGCTGGCCAAGGTGAAGGACGAAAAAGGCATGAAGCGGGTGGAAAAGTTCCTGAAACAGGAGGTCTGCCCCGAATGCGGCGGCACGCGCCTGTCGGCGGCGGCGCGCGCCCCGAAGCTGCGCGGAATCGGCCTCGACGAAGCCTGCCGGATGACGCTCGCCGCGCTTGTCGATTGGGTGGCCGGCGTTCCCGCCGCGCTTCCCTCGGAAATGCGCCCGATGGCGGAAAGCATCTGCGAATCGTTTCAAAGCGCCGCCCGGCGGCTGCTGGAGCTGGGGCTGGGCTATTTGACCCTCGACCGGGCCTCCTCCACTCTCTCCACCGGCGAGCGGCAGCGCATGCAGCTCGCCCGCGCGGTGCGCAACCGCACTACCGGCGTGCTGTACGTGCTTGACGAACCCTCCATCGGGCTGCATCCTGCCAACATCGCGGGGCTGAACGGCGTGATGCACGACCTGGTTGCCGACGGGAACTCCGTCCTGCTGGTCGATCACGATACGCAGATTCTGTCGGAAGCGGACTGGATCATCGAACTTGGCCCGCAGGCCGGCGCGGAAGGCGGGCGCGTCATCGCGCAGGGGACGGTTCCGAAGCTCGGACAAAGCAAAGACTCCATGATCGGCCCGTTCCTTTCCGGGAAAGCCGAAGTGCATGTGAGAAAAAACGCCGGTGCGGACCGGATGTTCGAAGCCGGGAGAATCCATCTTTCCACCGCCGCCATCCACACGGTGAAACCGCTTGAAGCCGATATTCCGAAAGGAAGGCTGACCGTGGTCACCGGGGTTTCCGGCTCCGGCAAGACCACCCTGATTCTGGAAAGCCTCGTCCCCGGCCTCGAAGCCGCCGTCACCGGCGCGGCATTGCCCGCGCACGTCCTCTCCCTCAAGGCGGAAGGCATCGCCCGCGTCAAGCTGATCGACGCCACGCCAATCGGCATCAATGTCCGTTCCACGGTAGCGACTTACGCCAACGTGCACGACGAACTGCGGAAAATTTTCGCCGGAACGCCCGACGCCAGACGCCTCGGCTTCAAGGCCGGGGATTTCTCCTACAACACCGGCAAACTGCGCTGTCCGGTCTGCGACGGCACCGGGGAGATCAGCCTTGACGTGCAGTTTCTGCCGGATGTGGACGTGCCGTGCCCCGGATGCCGCGGCTCGCGGTATGCGAAAGAAGCCGGCGCAATCCGGTATGTCAACCGCTCCGGCGAAACCTGTTCCCTGCCCCGGCTGATGGCGATGGATGTCAATACGGCGCTCAAAGTCTGCGGGGACCTGAAAATCGTTCACCAGCGGCTGCAGGTCCTGCAGAAGCTCGGCTTGGGCTACATGACCCTCGGCGAAGAGACGCCGAGCCTCTCCGGCGGCGAAGCCCAGCGGCTGAAGCTGGCGAGCGAACTGGGCAGAACGCAGTCGGATTCCGTTTTCGTATTCGACGAGCCGACCATCGGCCTTCACCCGCTGGATGTGCAGGTGCTGCTCGGCGTATTCCAGACGCTCATCGAAAACGGCGCGACCGTCGTCGTGATCGAACACGATCAGGATATGATCCGCAACGCCGACTACATCATCGACATGGGGCCGGGCGGCGGCGAGGAAGGCGGCCGGATCGTCGCCGCCGGCACTCCCGACGAAATCATGCGCAATCCGGCCAGCATCACCGGCAGGTATCTGAAGTGAACGCCCCCCTTGCCGGAATCACCGTGATCCCGGCAAAGGCCATTCCTCCCTGTTGCCGGCGGGTGCGGCGGCAGTACGGAGCGCCGCAAGCACCGTTCCCGCATAGAAGCGGTGCCCGAAGTCATTCGGGTGGTTCACCCCGTTGCCGGTCAGGTCAAGGAACTTTTTGCTGCCGAAGCACTTCTCCCAGTGTCCGCCCACATCGACAAAAGCGATGGCCGGATCGTTCTCCGCCACAGCCGCCAGCTCCCTCGCCAGCGCCCGTGTCGCGGCGGGCGGCGTATTCGCCCACTGCGCATTGCCCGGCATGGAGCCGATCAGCACAAATTCCATCGCCGGATTCCGCCTCCGGGCGATCGCGGCCAACTGCGACGCCGCCTCCCGGAACCCGGCGGGGGGAACACTCAGCAAGTCGTTCATGCCGTAGGCGATAAACAATAGGTCAGGCGTAAAGTCATTCAACCACGAATCCAGATGTGCGACGCCGTGGCGGCAGCCGGTGCCGCCCACTGCGAAGTTGCGCATTTCCGCCGCGTGCAGCCGTTCCGCAACCAGCTTTGCATAAGGCGGTTGAAAGGGAGGAACCCCGATGAACCCCGTCGCGTTCCACCCTTCGGAGATGCTGTCGCCGATCAGGGCGACTCTGCGCACGCCGTCCCGCCGGAAGCGGGGGAGTTTCCCGGCAGGAAGCGGAGGCGGCTCCGGGATCTCCGCCTCCGTCCGGTAATCGATTTCAAGCTGGTGCCGGGCGAAGAAGTCCCTGCGGTCGAAGCGGATCAGGCCGCCGCCGGGCCCGCCGGGGAGCGCATTCGCTCCCTCCGCCGGAAACAGCACCGCGCCGTCCGCGGGAGGATACAGTTCCTCCCGTTCCAGACGCGGCGCGGCCGATCCGGCGGGGTGCGTCACCTCACAGCTGCCGGGAGTCCATCCCAGATCCGTCCCCGGCCGGAACTCCTCGCCGGTGGTCGAATTATAAACCCGCACCACCTCCGTCGCCGGAAACGCCAGCGCGGCATGGTCCCCCGCCGCGAACAGCACGGTTTCTCCTTGAACCAGCGTCATTTGCGCACCTCAAGCACCTGTTTTTCATAGATGCGGATTTCGTCGAGAAACCCGAGTCCGGCCGGAACGTCGTTCGTCAGGCAGAAGTACTCCCAGACTGCCCCCCACGGCAGCGACCTGGCCTCCTCCTGCGCCGCCAGCCGGGCGGTGAAATCCCAGCGCGCTTCCGCCTCGCGGGCGGCGGGCGGCTCCAGCAGAGCGACCAGCAGCGCCTTCTGGAAATCGCGCGCACCGATCACCCACGCGGCGACACGGTTGATGCTCGCGTCGAAGTAGTCCAGCGCGAAATGCACCTTATCCTGATAACCGTAGGCAACCGCTTCGCGGGCAATGGATAACAGTTCGTCATTCAGCACCGTCACGTGGTCGCTGTCCCAGTGAACGCCGCGGCTGATGTGCAGCAGCACCTCGTCGATCAGGCTGAACACCGCCGGAAGTTTGTCCGCGACCGATTCGGTCGGGTGGAAGTGGCCGGAGTCGAAACAGGGCATCTTATGCCGCTGCGCCGCGTACAGCAAATAGAAGTCGTTCGAGCCGACCGTGCAGGACTCCGTGCCGATCCCGAAGAGCTTCGACTCGACCGCGTCCCGTTCCAGCTCCGGCGCGAACGGTTCTTCAAAGCAGGCGTCCAGCGCGTCGCGCAGCCGCAGCCGGAAGCCGAAGCGGTCGGCGGGGGTGTCCTTGAACCCGTCCGGCGCCCAGAAGTTGCAGACCGCCGGAGTGCCGAGCACCCGGCCGAACTCCGCGCCGATCCGGCGGCAGGCCCGGCCGTGGTCGATCCAGAACCGGCGGATTCCGGGATCGGGGTGGGAGAGTGAAAAGCCGTGATCCAGAAGCGGATGCGAATAGAACGCCGGAGCGAGGTCAAGGCCGATCCCCTTTCCTTTCGCCCACTCCAGCCAGCCGGAGAAGTGCTCCAATGTAAAGCCGTCGCGATCCACGCCCGGCAGCATCCGGTCCACCTGATGCCCCTGCAATCCCACCCGGTGACGGCCCGGAATCAGCTTCAGCGCCACATCGAGGTCGGCGCGCAGTTCCCCGGCATTGCGCGCCCGGCCCGGATAGTTGCCGGTCACCTGGCAGCCGCCGGTCAGGGTGTGGCCGGTGTTCTCAAATCCGGTCACGTCGTCGCCCTGCCAGGCGTGAATCGACAGCGGAATGGCGGCCAGGCGCCGCAGCGCGGCATCGGCATTCACGCCGCATTCGGCGTAACGTTCCCGGGCGAGTGCAAAGGTCTGTTCAATCCGGTTCATTCTGCATCCTCCAATTGTACAAGGTGGGTTCCTGTTTCAAGTTTCGAGCCGTCGGGCAGCACGGCGGAGCAGCCCTCCGGAATACGCAGTTCCGCTTCGATCCCCTGCCCGCTGCGTTCCAGACGGACCGCGATGTTGCCGCGCGGCGTCGGAATCCGCCCCTCGGCGAATGTAAGATCCAGCAGCGCGGGGCGGAAAGAAAACTCCGCGAAACCGGGCGCCACCGCCGTCACTCCGAGAATGCCGGTCTGCAGAAATTCGAGCGGCGACGTACCGAAACCGTGGCAGAGGCTGCCGCTGCGGTTCTGCGAGGCACGGCCGATCTGGTAAACCCCGGCCTCGTAGAGAGTCGGGAAACCGGTCCGCGCCATCCGGCCCCAGTGGCGGCGGATGCGTTCCAGCCCGGCCTGCCGCCTGCCGTGCCGGATCATCGCGCGGAACACGTAGAAGTGCAAATAGAACTCCGGCTCCAGCAGCGTTTCATCCGTCAGCGCTGCGACGAACCGCTCCCGTTCCAGCCCCGCCAGCAGCGCCAGCGCGTGAGCGAGCTGGCTGGAAACCGTCGTATCCTCATCGCCTCTTTTGACCGGATCGGCCAGATAACCGGTTGCGGGGGAAAGAAATGCCGGTTCGATCGCGGCGGCGGTCCGCCGTTGCCGGCGCTCGTACTCCTGACGTTTCCCCGAATCGTACCCGACCAGTTCCGCCGTTTCGTTGAAACACTGCAACGCACTCACATACAGGCTGTTGATCATCGATTCACGGCAGTTGCTGAAACAGTAATCGTTCAGCTCAAAGCCCCAGTCGAAAAAGTTCCAGTACCCCTTCGGGGCGGAAATCAGGCCGCCGGCATCGGCCAGCCGCTCAAAGGCTTCGATAATCCGTTCCATGCAAGGGAGATAACGCCTGACCGTCCCGCCATCCCCCGACGCCATCAAATAGTCGTACAGCATCGTCATCAGAAAAAGGTTGGTCGCGGGCAGCATGAAATTCTCATTCTCCGGCTGCGGACAGAGTCCCGGCACCCAGCCCTCCGGGGTCTGCTGCGAAAAGGCCAGCTCGAACGCCCGGCGGTGTATTGCCGAACTGCCGAACGCCGCCAGCGTGGTCCGGTTCTCCACGACCAGGTCGTTGACCCAGAACGCGCGCTCCCGCCACGGGCAATCCATGAAGATGTCGGTGGTGCAGGATTCGAGCGTTTCGACACACATCTCCCAGATCCGGTTCAACTCCGCGTCGCTCGAATGGAACCGGCCGCGATGCACGTATGGATAGCGCATTCCGGTCGCGCCGACCGAACGGATACAGACCGGACGGCCGAAGTTGCGGAACACCAGCTGCACCACCTTGAAACCGCGCTCCAGTATCACCGTGCCGATCTCATTCTCCCCTTCCCGCAGGATATAGCGGTCGGTGAAACGGTAGATCGGGCGTACGAATTCCGACTGCACCCGGCCCTCGTCAAGTTCTTCCCCGTAAACGATATCAACCACCGTTCCAGCCGGAGCCTCCGCGACGACCCGCAGCCGCCCGATCAGTTCGCGGTCGAAGTCGAACACCAGCGCCGCCCCCTTGCCCGCCGGATCGGGCATGATCCGGTACATCCCGCCATCCGCCTCCTGCTGCAGCCGTCCCGGCGGCAGCGGCTCCCACGGTTCGCGGTTCAGGTACACCGGAAGTTCATCCAGCGAAGGCGCATCCCCCGGAGCCACCGCCGCGCAGTTCAACAGGTCGGTCGGACGCAGGAAAGTCTCGACCAGCGCCGGAACGTTGCGCGGCTTCAGCTCTTTGCCGCACAACTTCTCATCCGTGACCACGGCAGCGTTTTTCCACCCCTCCGTCACGCCGTTTTTCCACTCATCCGACGCGAGCCGCAGGTCGCGGTGCACCATGAAACCGGTCTGCAGCGAAAAGAGCGGCACCGGAGTTTTCCATTCGGGCGCGAGGCGCAGCTTCCAGTCGGGGCCGGTCCCGACCACGCCGGGAATTTCCAGCCGGAGCGCCGGAGCCGCCGGGGCGACGATGAAGTTCTCCCGGACCGGCGAATACACCAGAGCCGCAATCACATTGCGCCCCGGGCGCAGCAGCGGCGCAACCTCCAGCGTATCGAAGTAACAGAGCTTCGCGGTGCCGCGCACCGGGCCGGAGGCAACTTTCAATCCGTTCAGCCAGAGCACATAGCTGGTATCGGCCGCGATCCGCAGCAACGCCGACTCCGGCACTTCGTCCAGTTCGAACTCCCTGACCGCCTGAAAGTAACAGTTTTCATAGCCCGGCTCCAGCTCCGGCCCGATCCAGTCGGCCTGAAAGCGGAAACCGGCAACCGGTTCCATCACCAGATGATCCATTCGGCACACTCCTTTTTGTTGCTTTTCATATATTGATAATGTCCCAAATTTTGTGATGGGATGTGTTGTTTGACAAGGTTGCATCTGCCTTTTATTTTGAGTAACTCAAAATCTCAACATAAAGGGAAT
>NZ_QEKH01000024.1:0-71567 GCF_003096415.1 Victivallis vadensis
AAAAATTCGTGTTTTTTTCAATCAAGGTCGGCACAATAAATTCAGGAACTTCTCTCGATTCGCGGGAGCAGTTCAAAAAAACAGGAAAACTTGAACTTATCTCTAAATAAACCCTAAAATATCCCGGCTTGCCGAAATTAAAAGCCGGAAACAGGAAAAACACCGCATTTTTACCATATTCTGACAAAAACCGCTATGCGGCCTCCGTCCTCCTCACTTCCCGCCCGGGAGAAAACGTACCGACAACTCCACCGCGCCGGAAGCGGGAGCCGGAACCGTGAAACGCACCATCTTCACCTTGCCGGTTTTCTGGTCGAACGGCTTCAGGAGTTCTTCTTCCGCCACGACCTCCCACGCGCCCGGCATATTTTTTTCGAGACGCAAAAAGGCTTTTCCCTGCGTCAACAGCAAGGAACCGTCCGTTTGCGTCGCGGCTTCAGCCCGGGTGCACATCTGCCAACTGATAATCTCTCCTGGCTTCACTCCCTGCAGAGTGTCGGTCAGAGTCAGGGTACGGTCGGCGGCCAAGCCGGCCCGCCGGACCACCCGTTCCGCTCCTCCGGCGTAAACCGGCGTCAGATCGGCTTCGATCATGTTCCCGGAAGCGGCTGTAATCGCGCCTTTCCCGTCGACTCGTTGCGGCTGTCCCCCGATCCGCGCGATATTGTGGCTGTCGGCTCCGTAGCGGAAAACCTGCCAGCGTTCGCTGTCCTGCTTCATGTCCCATATCTGCAGGACTTTTTCCAGCTTCGAATAGTTCTGCGCTCCCAGGTCCATCGCCCATCGCACGCCGTCGGCCTCGTAGATGAATGCGCCGCAATCCATATGGCCGTGGTTGCGCCGCGGCGAACCGGCGGTAAGGCCGAAGTAGACGGCATCCGGTTCCCAGCCGGAACGCATCACCGCAAGCGGCGCGGCCGCACTCTTTCCGCTGAACCAGCCGAGCGGGCCGTTTTTCACTTTCCCGACCGGTGGCCGGAGTCCGGTCAGAATCAGCGGCAGCAGCCGCTTGTCGTCCTGTTTCCATGCGGGCTTCTCCCGGCAATACGTCTCAAGCATGCCGTTCTCCCACGGCACAAGCCAGTCGGCCCGGTCAAACCGTTTCGCCAGGCTGAACATTGCAAACGAAAGCTGCCGCCTCTGGAATGTATGGGTATCGCCGCAATTGAATGTGAAGCCGGTTGGCCCGGTCATCGCCTGCATGAAGTCTCCGGTCTGCGACAGTCCGGGCGTATCGGCCAGGCCGAAATTCCGGTTGAATGCCGCGTCGAGCATATCCAGCGCCAGCGCGGTAAAATCCGACGCGTAAATCCAGTAGCCCGGTCCTTCCGGATGAGCGCCGCGCGGACTGTAACTGGCCGCCAGCGAGTAGCGCAGCCGTTCCACCGCACGGGTGATGATCCGCGCGGCAAGCTCAGGTTCGCGGTCGCCGACCGCAACCGCTCCGGCGATCAATCCGGCATGACAGACCTGATTCCAGTTGTTGGTGGTCGAAACCCACCACATTTTCGGCCCGAACGAGGGCTTGAGTCCTTTTTCAACAATCGCGGCGGCAACCCGGTCACGCTGTTCCGGGGTCAGCTCTGCATAGAGCCAGTCATAGGCGAGCGACACCCCCATCAGCAGTTCGGCGGTATCGAGAAAATGTTGCGGATTCCAATCCGGATAACCGGCTGCGTTCAGCAATTCGGCCACCGCCCGCTCGGCGAACCTCCTTTCACCGGTCAGTACCCATGCCGTCGCCAGCGTGTTGAGCCGCGCTAGTATCTGCTGGCTGGCAGAGAGCATCCGCATCGGATCCATCATCACCTTCGGCTGCGGCGGCATCGGCAGCAGCAGCTCCGCATTGCCTACGATCCGCTTCGCCAGCAGTTTTCCCAGTGGTGTTTCTGCATTCTTCCGGATTGTGTCGAACCGGTCGACGAGTACCCTCGGCCGCCGCACTCCCAGTTTGTCGACTGCCTCACGCACCTCCGCCGTGATTCCGGCGGGAACCGCGGTGATCTTCAACGTCAGTTCCGCCGCCTCTCCGTTCCGTTTCGGAAAGAGGCGCAGCCGGTAGGCTCCGGCGGCGGAAAACAGCTCGAATCCGAATTCTCCTTCAAGTTTCACCGTGCTGCCGGAGGTCTCCAGCAGCACCGCCTTGGCCGACTTCCATTTACGCCCTCCGAAATCAGCGGCACGCTTCGGCAGTTCCACCGCGTCCCTGTCAACCGTGCAGCGGCGTCCCCCCAGTTCCGCCGCCGGTATGGCGCCGTTCAACACCAGCAACGCCCTGAACCGCTCCGGGAATTCCAGCCGCCATCGGCAGGCGATTGCATTCTCTCCGGCAGTTTCCACCGTTTCAAAAAATCGGCACGCCACACCGTCCAACAGCTGCCAGGACGCTTCCAGTTCAAAACGTTCCGGCAAAACTTTCGGGAATCCGACCGCAGGAGCCAACGCCGGAGGCTGCTGGAAGCTCGGCTTCCAGTCCTGATAGGCCATCCATTCGAATCCGATGCCGTCGCCGATTCGGAGCCTGCCCTCCCGGTCGACCGAAAAAGCGGGCGGCAGCGCAGCCGCGCTCACCGCCGCAAATACAGCCGCACACCATATTCCAAATTTACCGATCACCATCTTCCTCCTCCTTCAGTTGGAACGGCGGAACTTCTTGAACCACAGGAACGCATTGTAGGACGCATAGGTTTCCCAATTCGCCGCCGCCCGGTTATCGACGGTCCGCACTGCTCCATCCTGATAGAGCACATTGGATTTCACCCCATGTGCATGAGGCTGGTCGTTCAACTTGAAAAACTCATCGGCGGCCATCGCCCGGTCCGGATATTTCAGCCGGTAGCTGTGGGTCAGATTCTCATTCCATTTGCCGTAGGCTTCTTCCCACAGGAACGGCAGAAACCGGTAGCTCGACAGCAGCCAGTCCGGACAATTCCGCGTGATCCAGGACATGTCGTAACGGTTGAAACCGGCCGCAACCGTCGCCGCCGCGGAACGCGCGGGACATTCAAAGCTTTTTGCCGCCGGGATCATTCCGGTATCGATCAATGCCGAGGCCAGGCCCTGATTGGAGTTCCCACGGCGGAACTTGGTTGTATTAAGGGTATTATAGTTATTGTCATCATCCGTCGGCGCATAGGGAAACCAGCCGTTGAAATCGATCGTATAGGAAGAAATCCCGATGCCGATCTGCTTGAGATTGTTGATGCAACTGATATTGCGCGCTTTCTCCCGCGCCTTCTGCAATGCGGGCAGCAGCATCGAAGCCAGAATCGCAATGATTGCTATAACAATCAGCAATTCAATTAGTGTGAATTTTGTTCTTCCCATCATTTCCTCCCTGTGGCGGTCATTATTTCTTGTTCCGGTTGAAAACTCAAGGTTCCAGAATCCGGCAACTGGAATTGATGCACAGTTCCGCTCCCACGATCCGTCGCACCGGTTCGGTTTCCGGTTCTTCCAGCCTCCGCAGCAGGTGCGTCAACGCCGCCTGTCCCATCTGAAAAAGCGGCATCCGAATGCAGCTTACCGGAAAGGACACTCCCGCCACTCTGTCCATATCATCAAAGCAGATCAGTGAAACATCCCCGGGAATTTGCAGCCCGGCCCGTTCCGCCGCCACCGCGAAAGTCGGAGTCTGACAGCCGAACAGCAAAAACGCGGCGGTCGGCCGGCGCTCTTTCAGCACACCGGCCAGTTCATCCACCGTGGGATCGCGCAACACCAGCCCGGAGGGCGACGGAAGCCGGTGCGCCGCGAATGCCTGATAATACCCCCGCTCGCGCAACTCCATCGAAGCACCGCCGCCGGTCACCATCATAATCTCCCGGTGACCCGCCATCAACAGATATTCGACCGCCCGGTATGCTTCCCGGGTATAATCAACCGAAAAAAACGAGAAACGCGGGTTCTCCGGTTGCCGGTTGATGAACGCAATCGGCAAGCCTTTTTCGGCCAGCGCGGCATAAGGCGCGTAATTTTCATCTCCCACCCACATCATCAACAATCCGTCTATGCCGGCCACGTTCAGCGTCTTCGGATTGCGGTTGTCAAGCACCGTGAGCCGGCAGCTGTCCTGCTGCGCCGCATCCAGAATTCCTTTCATCAGCAGTTCCTGATAGTAAGCTCCCCAGCCGGGTGCGATCGGATCAATGCCGATCGTCCACGGCCGCGACGGCGCCTTCGGTCCCGGCGCGGAACGCAGCACTTCCCAGCCGACTCCGGCACGGCTGCTGATGAATCCGCGCTCCGACAACAGTTGCAACGCCTTGCGCGCGGTAGTCCGGCTGACTTGGTATTCCTCGGCAAGCCGCTTTTCGCCCGGCATCAATTCGCCGGGAATCAGCAGACGTTCCCTGATCCGCCGGTGAAGCTCCTCATAAACGGCCCGATAGGCGATTTTCGACATTTCAAACGTTCCTATACATGTTTACGTGATCCTGTCTATAATTATACACAATCCAGCCGCAGATGTCAATAGCGCATCGGATTTTTTTCAGGAATTTTTCCATTCATACCGGTTGGTCTTCAAACCCGGCTCCCGTCTTGCCCGTTGTTCTGATGAAAACGGAGCACCCGCCTGCATCCGGTTCAGGTCCACTCGATCCATCGGGACCAATCTATCGCCAACGCCAGACCGCCCCCGTTCAAAACAGCGGGAATCAGCACCAGTAGAACGGCGTAAGCTGTATTCATTGAGGCTTCCGCTTCACTTCCGCCGGAGTCATGAGTGCCGCATGTCACAATAAATCCGGCGATCATAACCAATATCGCCAGCGCATAACCGGCCAGCACGCCGAAATGCAAAAGCCGATATTTTTTGCCGATCAGCCCGGCGACACATTCGGCTGCGGAAAGAAGATTTGGGAACACGATCAGCCCCCACAACAGCACCGGCGAAGCCAACCGATACATAAAAAGCGAAAGCGGCAGCACGATTGTCAACAGCAAAAGAAGCCGTATGAAATACATCATCACTGATATCCGGTGAACTGATCATAAAGTTGGTCGGGGTGGAGGGGATCGAACCCTCGACTTTCTGCTCCCAAAGCAGACGCGCTAAGCCACTGCGCTACACCCCGACGAATTGGAAATAAAGTGCGGTAATATATCCCCGAAGCGGAGAATATGCAATACGGCGCCGTTATTTTTCCGAAGATTCCGGCTTGCCGGCCGGTTCGTCGATCTTCAGTTTGCGGACCCATTCCAGTTTGTCGCGGCCGATTTCGACCCGCACCCCCGGCTCCGTGCCGAAGAAAATCGCCTTTTCACTCTCCTCGAACAACGCCCCGAGTTCGACCCGGCCCGTATCCTTGAACTTGATTTCGCAGTTGGCCACCCACACGTCGATCTTGCGGTTGACCACCTTCTCCTTCTGCACCTCCAGTACGTAATCGCGGCTCGAAGGCATCGCCCGCGGATGCGACACCGTCACCACATGCCTGCCCGGCGCGACGGAATCAATCAGGATCGGCTTCGTGCCGGTCGAATTCTCCGACTCGGCCACACTTTTGCCGTAAGGCTTGCCGTCCAGCGAAATATGGATTCCGGCCGGCTGCACGTTCAGTATGATCGCCCCGGTGCTCTTGACCAGCTTGAACCGGATGCTGTCGCTGAAGCCCGCCGCGATCTGGATCGTCTTTTCCCCGACATCGTATCCCTGCTTCACCGCCCTGATCCGGTAGACCGCCGGAGTCAGGTTCATCACGGTGCACGGCGTGACGCCCTGCTTCACGTCGTTCACGAAGATTTCGGCCCCGGCCGGCTCGGAGGTGATGTCGATTCCGCCCGGCTTCGGCGTCAGCTTGTAGGTTTTCGGCAGCTCCTCGCCCCGGTTCAGGGTCAGCACCTGCTCCAGCGGCAGGAAGCCGGGAGCTTCCAGCCGGATCCGGTATTTGCCCTCGTTGAATTCGCCACTGTACGGCGTCGCCCCGACCGGCCGGTCGTCGATGAACAGCTGCGCCTGCTCCGGTATGCTCGAAATCGTCGCCTTGGCGATATTCGCGTCGAGGTTCACCATGATCTGCCGCGGCCGTTCGTCGTCCACGCGCCAGTCGATCGCCCGCTCGCTGTAGCCGGGCATCCGGAGCTGGCCGGAAAAACTGCCGAGCGGCAGCTCCAGCACCAGCGGCGTCGCCCCGACCACCCGCGATCCCATCACCAGCTCCGCTCCGGCGGGCCTGGTCGCCACCAGCACCGAAGTCAGCGCCGGTTCCAGTTCGACCGCGATCCGCCGATGCTCCTGATCCTTCAGCACGACCGACTGCCACTTCGGGGCATAGCCGGGCGCCGTGAATTTGAAAAGATACGAACCCGGCGGCATCTTCAATTCAAACGGCGGCTTCGTAAACACCTGTTTGCCGCAGCCCACCGACAGTCCTTCCGGCCCGGTGATGTTCACCACCGCGCCGGGCGGCTCTTTCCTGCCGCATCCGCCCGGCAGCGACAATGCCGCGGCCAACACCGCCGGCAGGAAAAAATTCATCATCCGTTTCATTTCAGTTTTCCCCTCAGAGCGTTGTCGACCGCGAAAAGCCCGCGCCTCGCCTTGTCATAGGGCACGGAGCCGACATCCACCAGCTCCATCACCTCCTGATAGACCAGCCGCAGCTTCCCGTAATCCTTGAGCGCCGCCAGCCGGGCTACCTCCGCATTCAACGCATTGAGCTTGCGCTCGCGCAACTGCTGTGCCTCCGCCAGCCGGCGGCGCGCCCGGTCCCACATCGCCGGATGCGGCGAGAACTGATCCAGATAACTGACCGTCAGCCGGTAGCGGGCGATCGCGTCGCGCAGGTTCGACGGCAGCGCCTCCCGGTCGGCGAACAACTGCTCGGCCTTCACGAAGCTCGCCTCCGCCTGCGATTTCAACTCCTCCGCCGTCAGCGCGATGGTCTGAAGCCCGTACTGCTCGGCCAGCGCGTTGATTGCCGCCTCCGCCTTTTCAAACTCCATCGGCAGGAACTGCCCGGCCACGCGGATATCCGCGACCCGGGTTGGTTCGGCGATCACCAGCCGCCGGTTGACCAGCTCGCGGGAGCGCGGCGCGGCGGGCCGCGCCATGGTCCAGATGCCGGAGCTTTCCAGCTGGCCGCGCAGCACATCCAGATTGCTCTTGCCGATCTCTTTTTCGGTGCGCTCGACATGGCGCATGGATTTGATGTCGTCGAGAAGAAAGGTCGCCCCGCCGTTTTCCAGCAGCATCGTAAAGCGGAACACATTGTCCGGCGCCTGGATCACCTTTTCGTAATAGACCGTCAGCGGCTTCTCCGCCGCGGCCGCATTCGCGGCGTTCTTCGCAGCCGGAGCAGGCGAAAAGAGCCGGATGCACGCGCTGATCACCACGACCACCACACAGACGATCACCGTATAAAACGTCAGGTTGGAGATGCGGCGGCGCGGCTTCGCCGGGGCGTTTCCCGCGTTTTCCTCTTTCCTCTCCTTTTTCGACTCGTCGAACAGCCGGAAATTCCCGGAGTGGATCGCCGATTCGATCGCCACCGGCTCGGCGGCGGGCGGAGGAGGAGCTGCGGGGGCCGGTTTCGGGCTCACCGGCGGAAGCGGTTCGAGCACCCGGGTCCGCGCCGACGGCGACACCGCCTCCGGTGCCGGGAACGGAATCGCTTCGGTCGGAGCGGAATTGCGGACCACACCGGTTCCGGGCGCAACACCCGGTTCGCGCGTGCGCTTGCCGGAAAGCCCCGGCACCGGATTGGTCACCGACGACGGAATCGGATTGAAAATCACCTTGGGCGGCTCCGCGGCCAATCCCGAAACCCGGATCATCTGGTCGCCGATTTCGAGCAGGTCCCCTTCCGCCAGCGTGCGGTCGCTGGTGATGCGCACCCCGTTCAGCTTCACGCCGTTGGTGCTGCCCTGATCGCTGACGATCCACGCGCCGTCCGGATTCAGCCAGAGCCGAGCGTGGTAGCGCGACACGCCCTCGGTCGGAATCCGGACGATATTGCCGTCCTCCCGGCCTATGGTAATCTCCGGCAGCGCAAATTCGGCTTCGTCGCCGCTTCGCACACCGTTGACAAAAGATATTTTCATCGAAACCCCTTGTTCGTTCCAGTCCCGGTTCCCGGCTCGGCCGAGCACGGGGAAGCCCCTGCATTTTTTAAGATAGTTTCAGATTGCAATTTTTCAATCGCCTCACCGTCCAAAGTCGAATTTAAATTGATCCGGTGCCCGACCCGGCAGGCGGCCCGTTCGATCGCGCCCGCGGGCAGTTCGATCACCGTGACCGCTCCGCGGCAGCCGGCGGGCAGCCGCCACGGCCGGAAATCGCTTTTCAACCGGATCACCTTCGACTCCCGGTCGAGAAAGACCAGGTCGATCGGCACCGTCATCCACCAGCTGTGCACCGCGCCGCAGCGGGGAAATACCATCGCGTCGAACTCCCCGGCCGCAAAGCGCCGCCCGATCATGCCGCGCAGCCGATCGAACCAGCCGAGCGCCCACCGCGGATGACGCGCCAGATACCGTTTCGAATCCAGATCGTAAATCATCATCCCACCCGGAACATCTGAAGAACCTGAAGGGCCAGCGGCCCGAAAATCACGATCAGCACCGACGGCAGAATGCAGAACACCACCGGGAAAATGATCTTGACCGCCGCCTCGTTCGCCAGCTTCTCCGCCAGCGAAAAGCGTTTGTTGCGCTGCATATCCCCCTGCACACGCAGCAGCTGCACGATGCTGACGCCCAGCTCCTCGGCCTGCACGATCGCGTTGACCGTCGTGGTGAGGTCGGGCTGCCGCACCCGCTGCGCCATGTCGCGCAGCGCATCCGCCCGCTTGCGCCCGAGCTGCATCTGCCGGAACGCCCGGGTCAGCTCCTCGCCGAGCGGGTCCATCCGGCGGCGGGCCAGGATGTCGCGCAGCGCCGACACGATGTCGCGCCCCGACTCCACCGACAGCATCAGCAGATCGAGCACGTTCGGCAGCGCCTTCATGATCGACAGATGGCGCGCCTTGATCCGCATCGACAGCCACATCGACGAATAGAACGTGACGACCAGCGCCGCCATGCACAGACAGATCAGCACCCGGCCGGAGAGCGCCCCGATCAGCAGAATCACCAGCCCCAGCAGATAGACCAGCAGCTTCAGCCCGATGAAGTCCCCGGGAGTGAACACCTCGCCGTACCCCGCCATCAGCAGCTTCGGAGCGACACTCCTGCGCCATGAAGCGAGCCCCTCCGACTCCGAGGTGGAGCGGACCAGCGGCAGGAACGGCATCAGCAGCCGGAACAGAACCGGCACCGGCAGATCGGTTTCCGCCCGTTTCCGCTCCAGCTCCACGCCGGAGAGCAGCCGCAGGATGCACAGCGAAAGGCAGGTCACCGCCGCTCCGGCCGAAAACGCCGCCGCCAACTGTATAATCATATCCAACTTGCCCCTGCTCCTATACTTCGATGGTTACGATCCGGCGGATGATCAGAAAACCGATCACGTCGAAAATTCCCGCCACGATCAGCAGCGCGATCCCGATCGGATTGGTCACGAACGCGCGGATCATCACCGGATTGATCCACCACAGCCCGATCAGCAGCGCCACCGGCGTCAGCGCGATCAGGATCGCCTGAAGCCGTCCCAGCGCGGTCAGCGCGCGGACCTTGTTGGAGATGCGCACCCGCTCCCGGATCAGCGAGGCGACCCGTTCCAGCGTGCCGGTCAGCTCGCCGCCGGTCTGCCGGGCGGTCAGGATCGCGGTGGCGACCAGCTCGAAATCCTCCGACCGCAGCCGCCGGTTCATATTTTCCAGCGCCTGCTCCACCGGCACGCCGAGCCGTATCTCCTGGATCAGCAGCCGGAATTCGACGGAAATCGGGTGGATGTTCTGCTCGGCGACCTCCTCCAGCGCCTGATTGATGCTGAAGCCGGCCTTCAGCGAACTGGAGATCACTCCCAGCGCGTCTTCCAGCTGGAAATTGAATTTTTCGAGCCGCCGCACCTTGAGCTGCCGCAGCACCAGCCGGGGAAGCAGAAACAGGACCACGCCGAAAAACAGCGCGACGAAAATCCCCCACTTCCACGAATATCCCTCCACCAGCGTCGACATCAGGATGATCGAAATGATGATTCCCGAAGTGGCCAGCGCCAGACTCAGATCCAGCACCCGCCTGGCGGGCATCTGGATCAACACGTCGTCCAGCTCGGTGCTGGCTTCGGCCAGATAGCGTTCCCGGTAGCGGGCCGCCACGTACAAACCGAATTCGATCAGCACGAACGTGGCCAGCATCACGCTCAGGAACGCACAGATTCCCGGCCAGAATGAGCTTGACAGCATCGCGCTTTCCTGCATAAGGTTTCCTCTCAACTGCTTTTCCGGCTGAACATCCGGATATCCAGGTCCAGCTTGGCGCGCTCGATCTCCTCCATGAAGGTCGGCACGCTGCCGGTCGGTTCGAATACGCCGGTGATCCGGTTTTCACCGTCCCAGCCGGTCTGGCGGAACACGAACAGATCCTGCATCGTGATCACGTCCCCCTCCATCTTGGTGATTTCGCTGACGTTCACGATCTTGCGGCTGCCGTCCCGCTCGCGGGTGATCTGCACCACGATATGGATCGCCGACGCGACCTGTTCGCGGATCGCCCGCAGCGGCAGGTCGAAGCCCGCCATCAGCACCAGTGTCTCCAGACGCGACAGCGCGTCGCGGGGGCTGTTCGCGTGGATCGTGGTCAGGCTGCCGTCGTGGCCGGTGTTCATCGCCTGAAGCATGTCCAGCGCCTCGCCGCCGCGGCACTCGCCGACCACGATCCGGTCGGGACGCATGCGCAGGCTGTTGCGCACCAGGTCGCGGATGGTCACCGCCCCCTTGCCCTCGATGTTCGGCGGGCGGGATTCCAGCCGGACCAGATGCTCCTGATGGAGCTGGAGTTCGGCGGCGTCCTCGATGGTCACGATGCGCTCGCGGTTCGGCAGAAAGGAGCTGAGCACGTTCAGCAGCGTGGTTTTGCCGGAGCCGGTGCCGCCTGAGATCAGGATGTTCTTGCGCACCGCGACGCAGACCGCCAGAAACTGCATGATGTCCGCCGAAACCGAACCGAACCGGATCAGGTCCGCCGCTTCAAAAGGCTTGCGGGAGAACTTCCGGATCGTGATCGTCGGCCCCACCAGCGACAGCGGCGGGATGATCGCGTTCACGCGGCTGCCGTCCGGAAGCCGCGCGTCCACCATCGGGGAGCTTTCGTCGATCCGCCGCCCCAGCGGCGCGACGATCCGCTCGATCGCGGAGAGCACCTGATTGTTGTCGGCGAACGCGGTATCGGTCCGGTACAGCACGCCTTCCTTTTCCACAAACACCTGATCGGGGCCGTTGACCATGATTTCGGTGATGTCGTCGCGCTCGATCAGGTACTCCAGAGGACCGAGGCCGACCGCTTCCTGGATCAGCTCCCGTTCCAGCACCGACAGCGGCAGCTCCGGCGGCAGGGTAACGGTCAGCTGCGAAAGAATTTCCCGCACCATCACCGCCGCCTGCTCCTTGAGTTCGTCGCCGGAGACGCCCGCGACCGCCAGCTTCTTCAGGTTCAGCCGGATCAGCAGCTCCCGGTGGGCGTGCTTCTTGATCTCCTGCAGGATCGGGCGCAGCCGCGCCGGCACGCCGGAAATCTTCAAGAGAGGAATCTCCTGTTTCTTCGCCTCCGCCGCCAGCAGTGAAATTTCCGGGGCGGCCGCAGACGCCGGCGCAACCGCCGCCACCGGAGCCGGGGCGGTTTCCGCCCGGCGCACCAGAATCTCCACCTTGCCGAGCCGCAACGTCCGCCCCGGCCGGATCTCATAGGGTTCATGCGGAAACAGCGCCGTCCCGTCGTCGGTCACGGTGCCGTTCCGGCTGCCGAGGTCCATCACGGTGAGCCGGTCGTCATGCACCACGAACTGCGCGTGGCGGCGGGAGATGTCGGGCCGGATGATCCGGATGTGGCACTCCTCGGCGGCGCCGACCAGATAGGCGCCGCCGGGCAGCTTCGCCGCCGAATCCGGCGCTCCGGGCTGATGGATTACGATTTCAAGCATGGCTCGCCTCCCGCGCCCGGCCTATTTCAGGCGCATGCGGTCTTCTTCGCGCCGCTGGTTGTAGGTGGGAATCTCTTTTTCAAGCTGCTTGAAGTTCACGCTGCGCTTCTCGGTCTCGCGCGAAATCTTAACATCCTCGAAATTGCGCAGCGACAGATTCAGCTTGCCTTTCTGGGAGGCGAAGATGATCATCTCCACCTCCTCGGGATACAGCAGCAGCGTCACGGTGCCGTAGGAACGCGCCCCCGCGGGATCGAGCGACGCGCTTCCCCAGCGGTTGCCGACCGCCAGCACCTTCACATCCTGCAGGATCGTCAGCGTCACGGTGTCGAGCGAACTGTCGCCGCGCACGTCGGGAAAGCGGAAGGTGCCGATCACATCGACATCGTCGTTGGGCTGGATCAGGTTGTTCACCGAGGAGACCGGGTCCACCGGAATCGCGACCGCCCGCATGCCGGGACGGATCACGCCGTTGAACCCCTGCCGCTGGGTCATCGGCTTCAGGTCGGTGCTCTGCAGGACCTGTCCGGCGGTCATCGTGGTTTCGAGCTGGCGGCCGATCACCCGCGACACCTCGCTCCACGGGATTTCGCGGCTCATCGATTGCATTTCACGGGAGCGCCGGACCGGATACCGGACCAGATCTCCCGGCTGCAGCTCCTCATTGGGAGCCTTGTCCACCGCCAGTTTGATCAGCACCACGGTCTCCGAATCGCCGATGATCCGCCTTTTTTCGGCCTCCAGCTGCTGATAGCTCAACACGAACGCCAGCAGACCGAACACCACCGCGCCGAGCAATAAGAATTTCTGCCGCATATGCACTCCCCGAACAGGTTGAAAAGATCCAGCCGACGGGAATCGCAACGGTTCCCGATATTCTGGAATATATACGCCCCATCTGGAAAATGCCAGAGTGTTTTCCCGTTTTTTATCAGGAAAACACCGGAAAGCGGCATTTTGTCACTTCGGCGCCAGGCGCCGGGCGACGAAGCGGATCAGCTCCCCGATCCACAGCACCAGCGAAGTCGCCGCGATGATCTCCACCCAGGTCAGCACATCCAGAGGCGCCACCCGGAACGCGCGGCCGCCGAAGGTCACGATCACGATCTGCCCGGCCAGGATCGCCCCCGCGATCAGGTAGAACATGTGGTTGCCGCCCAGCCGCCGCAGGAAGGAACCGGCCGTGCCGTAAGCGCGCACATTGAACAGATTCCAGAACTGGATCAGCACGAATACCGAAAAGAACACCGTCTGGTCGCGCAGCAGCACCGCGCCGGCTTCCCCTTTCATGTGGAGCAGCCAGCCGATGAAGAAGGCCACCAGCGCGATCGCGGTGCCGAAGATGTTCTTCGCCATCGTGCCGGTCACGATGAAGTCGCCGCTGCGGCGCGGTTTGCGGTCCATCACCGCCGGGTCGGGCGGCTCGGTCGCCAGCGCCAGCGCCGCGAAGGTGTCCATGATCAGATTGATCCACAGCATCTGGATCACCGTCAGCGGCAGCTCCACGCCGAGGAACGGCCCCGTCACCGCGATCAGCAGCGCCGCGACGTTGATCGTCAGCTGGAAGATGATGAAACGCTGGATGTTCGCGTACAGCGAGCGTCCCCACAGCACCGCATTCACCACGCTGGCGAACGAGTCGTCCAGCAGGATGATCGCCGCCGCCTCTTTCGCGATCGCGGTGCCGGTCTTGCCCATCGCGATGCCGACATCCGCGTTGTTCAGCGCCGGAGCGTCGTTGGTGCCGTCGCCGGTCACCGCGACCACTTCGCCGGAACGCTTCAGCGCCCGCACCAGTTTGAGCTTGTCCTCGGGCCGCGCCCGCGCCATGATTTTCAGCTTGCGGCCGATCCGCACCGCCTCGTCGTCGTCCAGCGCCGCGTACTCGCGGCCGGTCAGGATTTCACCTTCCCCGAAGCCGCCGTCCCCGGCAAGACCGATCTGGCGGCCGATTTCGCGGGCGGTCTCCGGGCTGTCGCCGGTCACGACCTTCACCTGAATTCCGGCGGTGCGGCAGCTGCGGATCGCGGGCGGAACCTCCGGCCGCACCGGGTCTGAAATCGCCGCGAAGCCGAGGTAGGTCAATTCATTTGCCACATCGGCCAGGTCGGCGCCGGCGGGCAGTTCCACGCGCCGCATGCAGATTGCCAGCGTGCGCATTCCGCGCGCCTGATACTGTTTCAGCTCGTCGAACAGCTCTTCGCGTTTCGCGTCGGAAAGCTCCTCCTCGCCGGACGCGGTCAGCACCCGCGCCGAACGCGCCAGCAATATTTCAGGCGCCCCCTTCACATAGAGCACCATCGTATCGTCCACCGCCGAACGGCCGTAAGTCGCCATGAATTTGCGTTCGGTCGAAAAGGTCAGCTGCTCCTTGAGCTGGAACGCGAAGCGCAGCTTCAGGAAATCCAGCCCCAGCCCGTGCAGATAGAGCAGCAGCGCCCCTTCGGTCGGATTTCCGACCGCCTCCGCCGCGCCGTCGGGCGAAATCGAAAGGTTGCCGGTGGTGTTCACCGCGATACTCTCCTCAAGCAGCGCGCCTTTCCCCTCCGGGAACGCGGCGAACCGCATCGAACTCACCCGCATCCGGTTCATGGTCAGCGTGCCGGTCTTGTCGGTGCAGATCACCGTCGCCGCGCCGATGGTTTCGCAGGCGTGCATCTTGCGCACGAGGTTGTTGGAGGCGGTCATCCTGCGCATGCTGTACGCGAGGCTCAAGGTCACGCTCATCGCCAGCCCCTCCGGCACCGCGACCACGATCAGCGTCACCGCGATCATGAAAAAGCCCAGAATCTTCCCCAATGCCGCCGTCGACATCACCGGGTCTGGCCAGACGCCGCCGAGCGCGATCCCGCCCAGCCCGGCGACGGCGATCACCGCCGCCGCGATCAGGCATGCCGCCACCCGGCATTCCGGCCCCCGGAACCGGGGCAGGATCAGCTCCAGCCCGTCGGTGATCAGCGGCAGCCACACCCGCAGCAGCGCGACCAGCAGCGCCAGCGCCAGCGTCGCGGTGACGCCCCACTGCGGCAGCGTCTGCACGATGTCGCCGCGCACGATCTCACGTCCGACCAATACGCCGAAAGTGGTTGCGGCGATCACGAAACCGACCAGGCCGATGATCCGGCTGAGTTTTTCGAGCTGTTTCTGAAGCGGCGTCTCCTCATCGCTTTCCAGCGAGGCTTCGCGGGCGGTTTTGCCGATTTCGGAGTGTTCGCCGACCGCGACCAGCCGGGCGTAGCCGTAGCCCTCGACCACCGGAGTGCCGCGCAGCAGCTTGTCGGCCGGATAGATGCACTCGCCGAGCCGGGCGATTTCGGGATGTCCGGAAGGAAACTTCTCCACCGGGTCGGTTTCTCCGGTCAGGCTGGACTGGTCGAGCTGCAGATTCACCGCCTCCAGCACCAGCGCGTCGGCCGGAATTTCCTCACCCTGTTCGACGAACACCACGTCGCCGACCACCAGGTCGCGGCGCGGCACCATCACGAAAGCCCCTTCGCGGATCACCTTGTACGGCAGGTCGTCGTTGCTTTGATTCAGCAGGTCGAACTCCTTTTCCGCCCGGTACTCGTTGATGAAGGCGATAAAGGTCGCCAGCGCGATCGCGACCAGGATTCCGCCGCCCTCGACCCAGTCGCCGATCACGCACGACAGGATCGCCGCGATCATCAGAATCCGGATCACCGGATCGCTGAATTTGCGCAGATACTGAATATACCACGGCACCCGCACCGGCGGAGCCAGTACGTTGGCCCCGTTTTTTTTGCGGCTGTCTTCGACTTCGGCCGCCGACAACCCCTTGTAGTTCAATTGATCCACAGAACAACTCCCCCTTTATTCAATATGATTCCAATCATGACTTCGACTGCATGTTCTCCCGGTCGACGGTCATCGCCAGCAGCGCCGCCTCGACCTTCTGCCGGTACTCCTCGATGCCGGCGTCATCCAGATCGGGCGGCACGAAAATCTTGTCGCCCAGAATCAGCGTCAATTTACAGAAGGGCTTCGGCAGCTGGAACTTGTCCCAGCTTTTCACGCTCCAGTAGCGGCTCGCGTTGATCGTGATCGGAATCACTCCGGCCCCGGTCAGGCTCGCCAGCTGGATCGGCCCTTTTTTCATCACATAGATCGGCCCGCGCGGTCCGTCCGGCGTGAAACTCACATTGTAGCCGTCGCGGATCGCATGGACCGCCGCCAGCTGCGCTTTGGCCCCGCCCCGCGAGGAGGAGCCGCGCAGGCTCTTCAGCCCCAGCACCGAAATGAAATCGGCGATATACTGCCCGTCGCGCGACGCGCTGACCACCGCCATCGTCCGCTTGCGCGCATATCCCGGAATCGCAACCGGGAAAAACAGCAGCCGGTTGTGCCACGTCACCGAAACCGAACCTTCCGCGTGCCCGATATGGTCGTTCGGGTCGATCACCTCAAGCCGGTATATCGTATGGATCGCCAGCTCCAGCAGATGCGCCGGCAGCCAGTAGATCCAGGTCGGGAACTTCTTGATGTTGCGGAACTTCTTTTTCAGGTATCCCATCTATTTATCCTTTACTCCGCGCCGTTTGCAGATCGGGCGGATCGTGCAGCGGTCGCAGGCGGGTTTGCGCGCATCGCACACCCGCCGTCCGTGCTGGATCAGGATGTGCGAAAAGTTACTCCACAATTCCGGCGGCACCTTCGCATTCTGCTCGGCCTCGATCTTCACCGGGTCGTCGCAGTCGACCAGCCCGATCCGGTTCAGCAGCCGGTTCACGTGCGTATCCACCGGGAAGCCCGGAATTTTGAACGCATCGCCGAGCACCACATTCGCGCTCTTGCGCCCGATGCCGGGCAGCGTGGTCAGTTCCTCCATCGTGTGCGGCACCTCGCCGCCGAACTCATCGACCAGTTTTTTCGCACAGGCCGAAAGATTCTCGCTCTTATTGCGGTAAAGCCCGCAGGTGCGGATGATCTCCGCGATCCGTTCGACCGGCAGCTCCGCCATCGAAGCCGGGTCCGGCGCGACAGCGAACAATTCTTTGGTGACCTCGTTGACCCGGTCGTCACGGCACTGCGCCGACAGCATCACCGCCACCAGCAGCTGAAACGGCGACGCATGTTTCAGCGGGCAGGTGCAATCCCCGTAAAGCTTGTAAAGCCCGTCGTAGAGTTTACGCCACTGCGCGGAAGAAGCCATCACTCCAACCCTCCGGCCAGCGTCAGGTAATTTTCCAGAAGCCGAAGTCCCGCCCGCTGGCTTTTTTCAGGATGGAACTGGGCCGCCAGCCACCGGCCGGAACCGATCACCGCCGAAAACGGCGTGATGTACTCCGACTCCGCCAGCGTGAACCGCTCATTCACCGGCACATAAAACGAATGCACGAAATAAAAGTAACAATCCTGCGGCAATCCCTCCGCCAGCTTACAGCCGGGCCGGAACCGCGCCGAATTCCAGCCGATCTGCGGCACCTTCAGTCCCACCGCCGGAAACCGCGTCACCTTTCCCGGAAAGACTCCGAGGCCGCGCACTCCCGGCGCTTCCTCGCTCTCCTCAAGCAGCATCTGCATACCGAGGCAGATCCCGAGGAACCAGCCGCCGTTTTCCACAAATTCCGGGAGCGCCCGGTCGAAGCCGCGGCTTTTCAGGTTCTCCATCCCGTCGCCGAAGTTCCCGACGCCGGGCAGCAGGCAGCAGTCAAAGCCGGTCAGCTCCTTCCCGCTGGAAACCACCTCCGCCCGCGCGCCGACGAATTCCAGCGCCTTCGCCACCGAACCGAGGTTTCCCATATTATAATCGATCAAGGCGATGCTCATCGTCACCCTCCATATCATATCTTCTTATGAATGGATAATATAACACCGCAAATCCCGGATTGCCAAAGGGGGGCACACTCTTCCTAACAATTTTCTAACAGAAAAGAAACCTCTGTCGGGATTTCGTTCCTTTGGAGCGGGCAGGGCGCTTCGAGAGGAGCGAAATCCCGCTATGGGCGATAGACGGCCTCGCCGTCAATCACGGTAAGGAGCAGGCCGGAGGCGGGGGTATGCGGATTGGCGAAATCGTCGGTGCCGTCGAGTTCTTCGGGATCGAAGACTGCGAAATCGGCGGGACGGCCTGCGGCGATGTAGCCCTGACCGGCCAGCCGGAAAGTGTCGGCGGGCAGGCCGGTGACCTGCCGGACGGCGCTTTCGATGGAAGCTCCGTCCTCGAACCGCAGCTTCAGGAAACGCGGCAAGGAACCGAAGGCGCGCGGATGGCTCCGGCCGATCGAATAATCAAGGGGGCGGGCGTTCTCATCGCTTCCGGCCATGCACCACGGGAGCGCGAGAATCCGGCGCAGGTTTTCTTCGGACATGCCCCGGAATCCGGCGGTGGTTCCGGCCGCATCGGCGGAGAGCAGCTTCACCGCCAGCGCCGGAGCCGTCACCCGGAATTGCGCGGCGAGCCGGTCGAGGGTTTTGCCTTCGCAGCCGGAAAAGCCGGGGGCGGCGGTACCGACCAGCCGGACGGTTCTCCAATATTCGGAAGAGCGCGATTCGTCGAGGGCGGTTTCGAGAGCTTGCTGTTCAGCCGGATCGGCGAGACGGCGCTCAATGGTTTCATCGTCAAGGTCGCCCCATTCGCCGGGCAGGATCACGCTCAGCTGCGTCATCGACTCGGTGTAGGGATAGCGGTCGACCGAGAGTTCGATGCCGTCTTGCCGCGCCGCCTCCAGCAGCGCGAGCGCGGCGTCCAGCTTGGACCAGTTTGCGCGCCCGGCGGTTTTGAAGTGGCTGATCTGCAAGCGGTTCAGACCGGCGCGCCGGGCGCATTCGACGGTTTCCGAGAGGGATTCGAGCAATTCGCTGCCCTCGCTGCGCAAATGGGTCGCATACAGCGCCCCACGGGCGGCGAGGCGCTTCATCAGGAATACGATTTCGTCGGAATCGGCGAATTTGCCGGGCACGTACAAGAGACCGGTGGAGAGGCCGGGCGCCCCCTGTTCGAGCATCCGGTCGAGCAGCCGGGCCATCTCATCAAGCTCGGGGCCGGAAAGCCCGGCCTGTTCGTAGCCGGCAATCGCGGCGCGCAGAGTGTTGTGGCCGCACAATGCGTGCATCTTGAGCTTCACGCCGCGCCGGGCGAGGGCGGCGCGCCAGCCGGAGTAGTCGTCCCAGTCGATTTCGACGCCGTACTGACGGTAAAGCTCGTTCAGGTGGGCGCGGTTGAAACGGGTGACCGGAAAGGCGGAGAGTCCGCAGTTCCCCGCGATTTCCGACACCACCCCCTGCGAAATTTTGCCGAATCCCTCCGGGCGCGCCAGAATGGACAAGTCGGAGTGACCGTGCACGTCGATGAAGCCGGGCGCAAGGATGCGCCCCCCTAGGTCGAGCGTGCGGTCGGCGGCGGAAGCGGTGATCGCCGGCTCAATTGCGCGGACTTCGGCGCCTTTGGTCAGGACCGCGCACTTGCGCAGCGGAGTGCCGGTGCCGTCGGCGAGCCACAGATTTTTATAAAGAACGCTTGAGCAACTCATAGACTCTGAAAAACTCCGATCCGCTCCAGGCCTGTGCCGGACAACCGCCCTGACGGTGCGGCGCGTCGCCGTCCGCCACTTCGGGGAGCTGTCCGATCACGCCGGTTTCAAAATATCCCGCCGCCGACATCAGAATCGCCAGCGCCCGCTTCCGCACCGGTTCGCCGCCGAGCCGGTAGAGCGCCTCGCAGTAAGCCGGGAAGGGCCAGCTCCAGACGGTGCCGTTGTGATAGGCGACCTTGCGCGAGGTATCTTCCGGCCCGCAGTAACGGCCCCGGTAGGGGTGCTCCGGGTCGTTCAGCAATACGCCGTTGCGCTCGACCGGCAGCCGGCAGGCGACGGGCCGGTCCGCGAGACTGCGGATGCCGCCCGGCACGAGCAGTTCTTCGGAGTTGGTCAGGATCAGGCGGCATTTGGCCGGATCGGTGACCGCGCCGAGGGTGACGGCGAGCAGCTGGTTGGGGCGGATGTGGTCGTCCGGCACCGCCGCGCGGGCGGGAACGCCGCGCCGGGCATGGAGACAATCCGAACACCGTCCGGGCAATTGGAAGAAATACCGTTCGATGCTTGCCGCGACCCGTCTGGAAAGTTCGCGGTACTCCGGCTCTTCACGGCCGAGGAAGTCGAGCGCGGCGAACCAGAGCGCCTGAATTTCGACCGGGTATCCTTCGCGCGGCGTTCCGGCCGGGAAATTGGTATCCATCCATGTGAAGTGGGACGGGCTGAAGATCAGCGCGCTGTCGGAGTCCATCACAATGCCGTTCGGAGTGCCGCGCCTGTAGTTTTCGACGATCGACACAAGCACGTTCCGCAAGGTGCGGCCGCCGCAGTCGGCGTCAAGGATTGCGGCAGAACCGGCCGCATCCACATAGTCGCGGGTTGCGACGATCAGGTAGAGAGGCGCGTCGCTGGTGTCGCGGTTCGCGTCGTCGAGACCGCGGATCATGTTCGGAATCGTGCCGTTGCGTTCAAAGAGCGCGAACTGGCGGATGATCGCTTCGGCTTCCGGCCTGAAGTTTCCGACCACGAGTCCGCGCAGCGCGATCAGCGTGTCGCGCCCCCAGTCGAGGAACCACGGATAACCGGCGATCACGGTGCTGAATTCGTCGCGTTTGACCACAAAGCGGCGCATCGCGGGTTCAAACAGCTCATCGGGGCCGGTGCTGGAGGGATATTCGCGTTGTTCCGGCCACTCGATCCCGTCCGGGATCGGCCGGTCGGCGGCATCGGCGAAAGCAGTCAGCGTGGCGGTCTGACCACCTTCCAGATGATATTCGAAATAGCCGGGGCTGAACAAATCGGTCTTGTCCTCCAGCCCGTAATAGCGTTCCGACGGCAGGTCGACCATATAATACCACTCCGGCTGGCTGTGGAACGAGCCGCCTTCGGCGCGCAGCGCGAGCCGACGCTCGGCGGGAGTGAAGTCAAAGCCGTTCTCAAGGGAGCGGACCGCGGCCGGGAAGCGCTGCTCCGGACCGGCGAACGCCTTGGTGACCTGATGGTTGATCCGGTCCTCAAGATCGGGGCGCAAAATCAGTTTGGCCGGCGTCGAATCGGGCAGCTCGCCGGGACGGTCGCAGGAACAGTGGCGGCGGAAATGGAAGCGCACCGCGTCGGTGTTGAACGCCCCTTCCATTTCGATTTCCAATATTGCCCGGCAGCCCTGACCGGCGGGGAGCGCGAAGAGCCACCGCGCCCGGTTGTCCGGCTGTGCGTTGAAGGCGATCAGGTTATCGAGTTCGATGCTCCGGCTGTAGCCGTTGACCACCAGCCACGCCCGGCAGCGGGTGAACATCACGTGGCGGTCCACCGGATAGGAGCGGTTGATGTTCGCGGCCAGAATCGCCTCGTATTTGCTGGTCAGTCTTCCCCACGCCGCCGAAAAGTAGCTGATTCCGCCGAACCGGTTGGCGGCGAAGGCATAGAGGTCGCCGAGCGGATGCTCGACCGCGCTGTTTTCCTGTCGGATACGGCAGCGGTCCGGCTGGGGCAGCTGTACCAGTTCCCCGGAACTTTTCACGATCTTCTCCTCCGACTCGAACACGGTCAGCCGGATCGACAATGAAATCATGCTGGTCAGGTGGTTGGGCGGCAGCGCGATCATCGCGAGGTGATGGCGGCCGTCGGCGGAGGGAAGACTGGCGGCCAGCCGCAGATTGCGGTCGCCATGACGGATTTCCACCCGGAACCGGCTGTGTCCCTTCACCAGAAGCACATCGCCCGGCGGCAGCATCACCCGGCGGTGCGGATCGGATTCGACCCGGTAACGGGTCACAGGCGCCGGATCGATGCCGGAAGAGGCCGCCGCGAACGCAACGGGATCGGCCAGCATCGCCTTGCCCGGCTCCGCCGTCGCGCCGCCCGCTTCCAGTCCGCCGAGAGCGACGAGGATGCTCCGGGCCATCGCATCGGCCCGCTGCCGTTCGACCGGCGCGGGCTCGCGGCCCGGAACCGGATCAGGGAGCCGGTAATCCGTGAAATCGATGCAGAGCCCTTCGCCGGGAGCAAGCTCATAATTGAGTTCATTGAATTCGTGGCGGAACGTAATCCGGCGGCCGCTCAGAAGGTCGGTTCCTTCCCCGGGGCAATCCGCCACCGGCCAGTGAACCGCGGCAGCGCGGTCGCAGTCGAGGTTCAGCAGCACCAGCACCCGGGTTTTGCCGTCGGCGGCGGTACGGCGGGCGGCCAGGACGTTGCCGCCCCCCTTCTGGATCAACTCCACATGCGAACCGGCGAGGAAAGCCGGATGGTCGGCATTGAGCAGCGTGAGTTTACGGATCACTTCGATCAGATTGGGGGAAGCTCCCCAGTTCAGTGCTCCCGCGCCGTGCACGTCGATCTTCTCGGTCGCAAAGAATTCGGCACCGTTCGCAAAGCCGAACGCGCCGTTTTCCGCCAGCAGCGCCGCGACCAGGAAACGCAGCCGGGCGTAGACCCTGCCGGAGGCCGCCAGCCGCATGTTGTCGTGGGTTTCGGCGAAGTTGACCAGTGTGCCGTACAGGGCGCTGCATTGGTCCACATAGGGAAAATAGCGGCTGATCTGGTCGCGGGTGTAGTTCTGGAAGAGCTCGGAATAGCCCCAGGTGAGGCCGGAGTAACCGAGCAGCCGCTCCTGCACCTTCAGCGGGCCGCCGAGTCCTTCGAGCAGGAACACGGTATCCGGAAACTCCTCGCGGACACGCGCGACGATGTAGTTCCACGCCGCTTCCGGCAGCATGTAGCCCGCGTCGCAGCGGAAGCCGTCCACGTGGCGGCGGCACCAGAACAAAAACACCTTCGCCATCAGCTGATGTACCTTGGGATCGGTGTAGTCGAGCTTGCAGAGGTCCGCCCAGACCACGCCCCACGCGCCGGGACTTTCAAAGGCGCCGTCCGCTTTGCGCACGAAATAATCCGGGTGCTCCCCCTGCAGCTTGGAGGCCCAGCCGGTGTGGTTCACCGGGATGTCGAGAAAAATCCGGCCGTTGCGGGCATGGACCGCGTCGACCAGCTCGCCGAACTGTTCCAGCGGCGTCGCCTTCGGGTCGAAGTCGGCCAGCGCCGGATCGACGTTGAAGTAGTCCAGCGACGCGAAAGGGCTGCCGTAACGCCCCATCCGGCCGTACTGGGTCGGCGCCGGGTGGATCGGCAGCAGCTGCAAAATCCGGCAGCCGAGCTTGTTGAAGATATGGTCCAGCTGCTTTTTCAGCGCCCGGAATGTGCCGGAGGGAGGAATCACGGTATAGCCCCGGCGGTCGAGTTCGGCGAGTTCTTCCGGATCGGGAGCGGAGACCGCCTTGTCCATATTCGCGCCGAACTGCCGCACGAAGGCCGAATAGATCGTATTGCCCGCCGCCGCGTTCGCGCTGCACACCTTGAAGCGGAAGTTCTCCCCCTCCGGCCACAGGATCGCCGAACGGTCGGCGGGCAGGAAGCTGCATTTCGCCTCGAATATGCCGATTTCAGTGAAGGGCAGCGTGAGTTCCGCCACGCCGGGAGCGACCGCTTTCATCGGCAGGTCGTGCCAGTCGAGGCCGGCGAGCGCGCGATGCTGGTCGGTGCGCGCGACGATTTCGGCGCGGCGGATCGCGGCGCGGCCGATGTTGGTGCGGACGACGGCGGTTCCGTCCCGGTCCGCCGGGATGCCGTCAAGACGGAAGGTTACGGTATCGCCGGTGTGGAAAATAGTACGCGCCGGACGGATTGACTGCTGCATGATCGTGCTCTCGCTGTGAATGAATTCCATACTTTCCGGTAATATACTGCATCGGAGTAAAAAAATAAAGCATTCTTCGGGCTTTCTGCTTTTAAAATCGGATCAGTTGTGTTATCTTAATTGCATTTCGGGCAGATGTTGTCGTTTGCCGCAACAAGCAACAACCAAAACAACAACGGATTCAAAAAATGAGACGTTTCATATTGCATAAAATATTACCGTCGGCGCTGCTGCTGGGAATGGTGTTCCCGCTGCTTGCGGCGGCGCCGCAGGAATACAGCGACCGCCAGCTCAAACTGATCGCCCAGATGACCGCCCAGCTGCTCTCGCGGAACCACTACCGGCAGCAGCAGCTGGATGAAAAAGTGTCGTCGCAGCTGTTCGACGAGTATTTCAAGATGCTTGATCCGAACAAAATCTACTTCACCGAGGAGGACGTGAAAACGTTCGAGCCGGTGCGCAACACTCTCGGCGCCGCATTGCTGCGCGGCGATTCGAGTTTCGCTTTCCGGGTCTATGAACTGTACAAGACGCGCAACAACGAATTCAAAGCGTTTGCGGAGGCGCAGCTCAAGAAGCCGTTCGACTTTACGAAGGACGAGTCGTTCGTGACCGACCGGCGCGACCTGCCGCGCGCCGCGAACCGCGAAGAACTGGAGAAGCTCTGGTATCTCCGGCTCAAGAACGATGTGCTGGCCTACCGGCTTTTCAACCGGGCGCTGGACGATGCCGCCAGAAAAAAGAAAAAAGAAGACAAGGACGAAACCGCCAAAATCGCGAAAATCTGGGAGGCCAAGACCCCTGAGGAGAAGGTGCTCAACCGTCTGCGCGACATCAACAACGATATCATGCAGAGGGAGAAGGTGGATATCCTCGGCCTCTATCTGAACGCGCTGGCGCAGGTGTACGGCCCCCACTCCAACTACCTGCCCCCCCAGCTTGAGGAGGATCAGGAGATCAGCATGAAACTGTCGCTGACCGGAATCGGCGCGACCCTGACCAGTGACGACGGCTATATCAAGATCGTCGCGATCGTGCCGGGCGGTCCCGCCGCCCTCGACGGCCGCCTGAAGGTGGAGGACCGGATCGTGGCGGTGACCCAGGAAAACGGCGAGGTCACCGACGTGGTCGACATGCCGGTCTCCAAGGCGGTGAAGTACATCCGGGGCCCTGAAAACACCAAGGTGACCCTGACCGTGCTGCCCGGCGAAAAGGGCCGCAACGGCGTTCCGGAAAACATCACCCTGACCCGTGCCAAGGTGGCATTGGTGGACAGCGAGGCCAAAGGCGAAGTCAAAGAGGTCAAACGCGCCGACGGCAAAGCGGTCAGGGTGGGCGTGATCACGCTGCCGAGCTTCTACCGGGATTACGAAGCGGAGTTCCGCGGGGATTCCAAAGCCAAGAAGTGCACCGACGACGTCGCCCGGATTCTGGAGGATTTCTCAAAGCGGAAGGTGGAATCGGTGGTGATGGACCTGCGGCGCAACGGAGGAGGCAGCCTGCCGGAGGCGATTTCGCTGACCGGGCTGTTCATTCCGACCGGTCCGGTGGTGCAGATCCGTTCCGGCGACCGGGAGGTTCATCTGGAGTCGGACAACGATCCGCGGCTGGCGTATGACGGCCCGCTGGTGGTGCTGACCAGCAAGCTCTCCGCCTCCGCTTCCGAAATCTTCGCGGCGGCGATGCGTGACAGCGAACGTGCGATTCTGGTCGGGGACAGCCGCACCTTCGGCAAGGGAACCGTGCTCAATGTGATGCAGCTGGACCGGTTCCTGAAATTCATCGGGGAAAATTTCGAGGCCGGCTCCGCGATCTACGAAACCGCGATGTTCTACCGGATCGCGGGCGGCTCGGTGCAGCAGCTCGGCATCACGCCGGATATCCAGCTCCCGTCGCTGACCGAAGAGCTGGAAATCGGCGAGATGTTCATGGACAACCACTTGCCGTGGGATACGATCAAGCCGGTCGAATTCAGGAAGTTCAAACCGGAACATATCGCGAAAGTTCCGGCGCTGGCCGAAGCCTCTGAAAAACGCATCGCCGCCAGTCAGGAGTATCAGAGCCTGATCCGCAAGATTGAGCTTTTCCGCAAATACAAGGATAAGAAGGAAGTCTCCCTGAACGAGGAAAAGCGCTGGAAGGAGTATCAGGACGAAAAGCAGGTGCAGGAAGAAGCCGACCGGCTCTATCGGGAAAATTCCGGTACGAAAGAGAAAGACGAAAAAAAGCAGTTCGATCCCGAGCTGAACGAAGCCGTCAATATCGCCGCCGACCTGGTGTAATCCGCTCATCGCCGCGCGTCAATACCCTTCCGGGAAGATGCGCGGCAGTTCGCTTGAACAGCAACAAAACAGGTGCGGATGGCGTTACGGCCTGCCGGTACGCGCCGCGAAAGCGGCCTTGCCGCTCCCTATTCGATCTTCTCAATCATGATATCGGGGAACTGCTGCAGAAACGCGGCCAGAACGTTTTCATCGCTCTGGGCGTGGAGCCGGATGTACATCTTCACGCGAAGCCGCTCCTGCTTGCCGGTGTGGTCGCTGGTCACGGAACAGTTGATGATCCGGTAGCCGTTGTTGTTCAACTCGTTGGTGATCTTGATCAGGTTGTTGCGGTTGCGGGTGGAAAACACCAGCTGCAGGCACTCGGTTTTCATATTGCGGAAAATGCATTGGAAGATTTCGAGGCCGATCAGAGTGAGCAGCGTGGTCACGAGGCCGAGCACATAGAGTCCTCCTCCGACCGCCATGCCGATTCCGGCGGCGACCCAGAGACCGGCGGCAGTGGTCAGGCCGCGCACTGCCTGTTTCTGCATCATGATGGTGCCGGCGCCGATGAAGCCGATGCCGCTGACGATCTGGGCGGCGACGCGGGCGGCGTCGCCGGGACGGATTCCGGCGACTCCGGCGGAATCCTGAAACCCCCACTGGGAAACGATCATGATCAGGGCGCTCCCGAGGGAGACGAGAAAGTGGGTGCGCATTCCGGCGACTTTGGCGCGGTATTCGCGTTCAAGCCCGATGGCGGCTCCGAGGGCTCCGGCGAGCAGCAGACGGCCGATGAATTCCAGTGTCAACATGATACAGCCTCATGGTTTCCGGGTTGGTTGCAACCTGTCACTATACCATGTTTCCGCCGGAATTCAAGCGTTTTCCGAGGATGCGGCGGAGATTTCCATAGTCCGGGCGGCAGGAATCAGCAGCGGCCGGCCGAGGGTGGCGATGGTCAGACCCTGATATTTTTCGCGCGGCTGTTTCGGGCAGAACCACAGGATTGAGAAAGCTCCGAGAAATGAAATCGGCAGGAAGAAGGCGAAACTGCGCGCCAGCGGCACTTCCCGCACCATCGCCTGGCTGTAGAAATACCAGACCAGCATCCCCTCCGCGAAGCCGAGCGCCAGCAATCCGAGCAGCGCGGTGATCCTGCCGGACCACCTCCGCCGCAGCGCCGGAACCAGATACGGCAGCAACAGCGCGGCTCCGGCAGCGAGCGGGATTCCGGCATAGCAGAAATCCAGCTTGCCCGCCCAGCCGAATCCGGCGGCGGGATCGAGACGCCACGCCTGTTCGGAGGAACGCGACAACGCATACCAGAGGTTCATCGCAACGCCTTCGCCGAATGCGAATGCGGTGTAGCCCCAGATCAGCTTCGCATTGGCGCGGCTCGACAGCACCGCGAACAGGAAAGCGGGCAGGATGGCGGCGCCGATCAGGTAGAAGATCGTGCCGACCTCCGAAACCGACTGGGTCAGCCACTGGCCGGAGAGCTCCAGCGCCAGCGCAAGGCCGACCGCGAACACCCCGATCAGCAGCGTCGCGTATTTCGAGACGGTGACTTCGGCGGACGGTGCGAGGTTCCGGTTGATGAATTTCTGGTGAATCTCCTTGAGCCACACCGCCGCCATCGAGTTCATGCCGGAGCTCAGGGTGCTCATGATCGCGGCCAGCATCGCGGCCATGAACAGTCCCGGCACCGGCGACGGCAGCTGCGTCGAGACGAAGTGGAAAAATGCGGCGTCCCCGCTGCCCGGCCCCAGCGCCGGATCGGGATTCTGCCGGTAGTAGGTGTAGATCGCCAGTCCGGTGAACCACAGCACGAAGGTGAACAGCATGCCGGAGACGGTCGCGACGCACTGCGACTTGAACCCCTCTTTCCAGTTCCGGGTGCTGAGCAGCCGCTGGATGGTGATCTGGTCGCTGCACGAGGTGGTCAGCGGTGTGACGACCGCCCCCCAGAGCAGCAGCCAGAAAAGCAGTCGCACATAGGGGGAGAGGCCGTAGAATTCCGGCTGCGAAAACTGCGGCATGCCGTGGCCGTCGCGGAATGCCGTCGCCACCGCTTCGGCCGCTCCGCCGTCGATCCGGCCGCACAGGATCGTCACCACGACCGCGAAGCCGCCGGCCAGCACGAAGAATTGCAGCACATCGGTCCAGACCACCGCTTTGGTGCCGCCCATCACGGTGTAGACGATGCCGACCACTCCCACCAGCAGGATCGAAAACCACGGCGGCCACGCGTAGGTCGCCTGAAAGATCTTCGCGGTGGTGTAGAGCACCATCGCAAGGTACATCGTGCGGGTGTAAAAAGCGGAGAAAGCCACCACCGCCCGCACCGTCGAATCGTAGCGGTATTCCAGATACTCATACGGCGTGAAGCTGCCGAGCCGGAAGTAGAACCGGGTGAACAGCAAATAACACGGGATCACCAGCAGCAGCCCGACCGTGCCGGAGAGGCTGAACAGCGTCAGCCCGTTGTTGAAGATCTCTCCCGGCACCATCACGATGGAGACCGAGCTGAGCAGCGACATCATGCAGGCGATGCCGACTGCCAGGAACGGCATGTTGCGCCCGCCGAGCAGATAGTTTTCGCTGCTTTTTTCGCCGCGCGAGAAGTAGACCCCGATGCCGATCACGGCCGCGAGGTAGAGCAGGATGATCAGGTAGTCGAACCAGGCCTGTTGCATGGTGAAAATTCTCCCCGTTGGACGGTTCAGCGGCTGTTGAAGCCGAGATAGCTGAGGTCGGCCGCTCCGAATACGTCGCCGGAGCCGTCGCCCCAGGTGAAACCGGGGCTGACCGCCCGGTCCGCCGTCAGCTCCGCGGTGAAGAGCGGCTGCTTTTCGCCCTTGCGAAAGAGCCGGTAAGTGCCGGAGGCACGGTCGGCTTCAAGCGTGAAGGCGTGGAACGAGGTTCCGGCGGCGAAGGGGATCGCCTTCAGCTTCCCGGCGGAACGGTACACGAGCTTTTCCGTGCCGAAGCCGATCCAGCCGTACCGGTTCGGGAGCTCCCTCTCCCCCTCGAAGCAGAAGCGGATCGCGAACTGCGGCCTCTTTTCGGCGGCGTCGCCCAGCCGGAATTCAAAACCGGCCGAAAGCTTCCCGGCGTCCGGCGGCAGCGGTGCGTGGAAATGGGCGAATTTCTGCGGCGCATCCATGCCGCGGTGGACGAGACGGAGAACCGGGTGCGGCCGCTCCGCGATCCGGCTGATTTCATAATACGCTTCGCTGCCCGTCTGCCCGCGGGGACGGTAGTTGGCGGGCAGGAAGGTGCGCCGGTCCTCCGGGAGCAGGCCGGAGGCTGGCGAATAATAAAGCTCGTATTTCGCGGCTTCGGGATCGTCGGTTTCGGGGCGGCGGCTCGCATCGTCCCGCACCACGTCGAGGGTCATCGCGACGATCCGGCTGAACAGCGCCGGATTGCGCCACGAACCGAAATCGCTCTCGTCATAGATCACCAGCAGCCGGTTCGGTTCGGTCTCCAGAATCGAAGCGTAGGAGCTGCCGGAGCCGCCGTAGAGCGTGCAGCGCTGGTAGCTGCGTCCGGTGCCGGTGAAGTCCAGCAGCAAATAGAGCTTCGGCCTCCCGGTGATGACCGCCAGCGTGCCGTCGGCGAGCACCTTTGCACTCGGAGCGACCGAGAAAGGCGCGATCTCCACGGGCGCGCTCCAGCTTCTTCCGCCGTCGCCGGAACGGAGCTGCAGCAGCGGCGACACGCCGCCGACCCGGACATACGCAAGCAGTTCGCCGCCGGAGAGTTCGACCACGGCGCACTCGTTTGGCCCCTCCGGCATCCGCGCGGCGGGATCTTCGAGAATGGTTGAAAGGTAGCTCCAGCTTTTGCCGTCATCCTTCGATTCGATTACGAAGCTGAAGAATTTGGGCGCGTTTTCCTTGCGTCCGTAACCGGTCAGCAGCAGCCGCCCGTCACGGAGCCGGAGCACGTCGCGGTGCAGCCGGAATGTGCTTCGGAAGGGCAGCGCCAGTTCAAAACTCTCCGCCGTGACCGATCGTCCGTCCGGCGCGAGGATCACCCGTTTGATCGTGTGACGGTCGGAAACCTTGTCGTCCCAGCAGGAGATATTGCATTTGCGGCCGTCCTTCGACAGATAGGCGTTGAAGCCGCCGAATTCCGGCACGGTTTTGCGCCAGGTCTTACCGTCGTCCGGCGACCAGTCGCGGCAGGCCCGTTCCGTGACGGTATGGATGCCGGAGGAGTGGTTCAGATAGATGGTTCCGTCGGGGAAGCGGTGGGCGAAGCAGAAATTCAGGTGTTCGGGTGAGGTTTCGATCAGCGACATGCCGACCGGTTCGACGCGGCCGCCGTTGAAGAGCCGGGTTCCGGCCGGAGGCGCGGCCGCGAAGGCAGCCGCCGCGAACACGGTACAGGCGGTCAGGGAAATTGCTTTCATGGAAAAGTCTCCTTTGTTGCTTCAGGTCAGAACGGCAGTTTTTTACCGCCGTGCGCATAGTGCGTAATCAGGTCGCCGCTCTCCTCCCGGACCTCGCGGGCCCCCATCGAGGAGACGTGGCCATCGCTCCAGCCGATATTGGCCCGGTTGGCGTGATCGAACGCCGCAACGTTCGCGGAGCTCCCCGTCCCCCATTCAAAAGTCTGCTTCAGAAAGGCGGCGTCGGTGGAAAAGCTGTCGGCAATCACCATTTTATTCCCCTTGATCCGCGGGAAGTTCAGCACGTTCACATCGTCGCGGGTTTCATTGGAAGGTTTTGCAATCGCATCGCCGAGGTAGGGCTGCCACTCCGCGGGCTTGCGGGGCATGCCGTACACGAACTGGATCGCCCCGTCATCTTTCAAACTGAATGTGAAAGGCGCCCGCGCCGGGCAGATCGCCAGTTGGCCGTCGTTCAGATAGCCCCGGTAATAGAGCCGTTTGGCCCAGCTGGCGTGGCCGAGGTCGTCCACCGTGGAGCGCACCAGCAGCCGCCCGTCGAAATCGCCGGTATAGAGGTTGCAGAGTTGCAGAATCTGGCGCAGGTTGCCGGTACAGCGGATCGAACGGGCCTTTTCGCGCGCCTGGTTCAATGCCGGCAGCAGCATACTCGCCAGTATCGCGATGATCGCTATCACGACCAGCAACTCGATTAGCGTAAAATTTACGGTGGTCGGCCTTACATGGCGGAATGCGGGGGGCGTGTCCGCCGCCCCCCGCGCCCCCTGCGTCCGGCAAGGTGCCGGTGCCGGGTACGGGACGGTCGACAGGCGAGGCAGCGGTCGTTCGGCGGGGGAAGAAGATTCGCAATAACGTGAAATTGTCTTCCCGCTTTTCTGCGGAAAGGCAACTTCACGTTTTTGCTCCGACTTGCCGCTTGCAGAGCATTGGCGGAGGCGTGAGAGCTTGCTGGAAGTCAGGGAGATGTTGAGGTGATTTGGTACGGGGAGAGACGCGGCGCTTATCGCCGCTTTCTCTCCCCCGAACCCCTCTCTTTTACGCAGAGCGGAAACTGGAGAGACAACGAGGTGCCGGGGGAGCAGAGCTCCCCAGCGGGATAAGTAGGAGGAACGAAGTGACGACGCACATCCCGTTACTTGGCAGCGGCACCTTGCCGCCTCTCTTTTACGCAGAGCGGAAACTGGAGAGACAACGAGGGGCCGGGGGAGCAGAGCTCCCCGGCAGGATAAGTAGGAGGAACGCAGTGACGACGCACATCCCGTTATTCGGCAGCGGCACCTTGCCGCGAGGGGGCGGGAAATCAATACGGCAACAGATAGAACATTCCTTTTCATGATATCTCCTCCTTCGGGTTGGGAATGTTGGCTTTTGCGAGCAGTTCGCGGCAGTAACTGCCGAGGCCGAGCACGTCGGCGCCGAGATTGATGAAGCGGAAGCCCTCCTGTTGCAGTTCGCGGACACCGGAGGGTGAACCGACCGTTCCGGCGAACTTGCCGTGGCGGAGCGCGGCGGCGGCGACCCGTTTCCGGGCGGCTGCGACTTCGAGAGCGTTGCATTCGCCCGGTTTGCCGATCGACTGGCTGAAGTCGCCGGGGCCGAAGAAGACGATGTCGATCCCCGGCACCGAACAGATGCCGTCGAGTTCCTCCAGCGCCTCCGCGTCTTCGATCTGCACGGTCACGAAGCGGTTACGGTTCACGAAGCGGATGTATTCGCCGAAATCGGCGAGACAGTATCCGCCGTCCCGGTTGCCGCCGTCGATCGCCCGCCGTCCGAGCGGATGGAAGCGGACCTGCCGCGCGACCGCTTCCGCATCCCGTTTCGACATCACATGCGGCACCATGATGCCCGCCGCATCGAGTTCGAGCGGCTTCACGAGGTCGCTGTAGGAACCGCGCGGCACGCGCACCATCAGGTCCGCGCCGCAACTCCGGGCCGCCAGCACCTGACTCTCCAGTACGGCGGGATCGTTCGCGACGTGTTCGCCGCACACCCACAGGCAGTCGAAGCCGCAGGAGGCCGCGATTTCCAGTACGCGCGGGCAGGAGAGATTGCTCTTGAAGATGAACACCGTCTCCCCGCGCCGCAGCTTTTCCAGCGTTACACTCTTCCGAAAGGGATACATGGGCTATTTGCCTCCTTCCTTGTATTTGCGCAGATGGCTGCGCATGATCCCGCGCGCCAGTTCGAGGTTGCCGGTTTCGAGCGCCTCGACGATCTGGAAGTGTTCGCGCGCCCCCGCCTGGCTGGCTTCGGCACTGGCGCTGCGGCGGGTGAAAAAGATTTCCAGCAGGTTCGAAAAGGCGATCAATACCTGATTTTCGCTGATTTCCAACAGCTTGCGGTGAAATTCGCAGTCGCGGTGATAGTTGCGTTCGATCTCTTCCGGCGTGTCATCGTAGCGGGCGCAGTCCGCGAGGGCGCGCAATTCGTCGAGCTGCTGCGGCGTGATCTTGTCGATGATGATGTCCAGAACGCCCAGCTCGATCGAAAGCCGCGCTTCCAGCAATTGAAAATAAGAAAGGTCGCTGACTGCGATCTGGAAGCCGAGCACCCGGCTCAGGATCGAGAAATCCACCTGCCGGATCCGGGTGCCGCCGCGGGTCGAACTCTCCACCAGCCCGAGAAACTTCAGCCCGCGCAAGCCTTCGCGGACGCTGACCCGGCTGACGCCGAAAAGTTCGGTCAACTCCTCCTCGGAGGGCAGTTTGTCATTCAACTTCAACTTGTGTTCGATCAGATAGGACAGAATCCGGTCGATGCTTTGGTCGGTTTTATTGGAATTGCCGTTTTTCATGTAAGATCTCCGTATTTGTATTATAAATTATGATACAAAAACCCGGTTTTGTCAAGAGGTGATCTATAAAAAGTACAAAAAAATAGATTATTTGTAATAAAAATACCCTTCAGCTCCGGGAAACGGCGCGGAAGGGCAAAGAGAGTTGACCGGAGGTTATGCCTGACGGCGGGAAGAGGCGGGGCGTTCTTTGGGAGTCCGGGAAGAGCAGGCGGAGACGCCGGCTTTGGCGCGATGCCTGCGATAGGTGATGATTGCCGCAAGCTCCGGAATCCTTTGCAGCCGGGCAGTCACCATTTTGTGCATGGCCTGTCGGGAAACTCCCCGCCGGGCGGCGAGATCGCTGATGTTCAGCGAAGGGTCGGCGAGCTTCTGGTTCAGAAGTTCCAGCGAGGAAGAGTCGAGCGAGGCCATGAATCCGATCACTTCGCAAAGGTCGGCGCGAGAGTAACGCCGGTCCCGTTCGAGTTCACGCATGCGGTTGCGGCAATCGGGCATGTGCGGATCGAACCGGCCGGCGGGAAAGAAAACGGAATTCTGTTCGGAAATCAGCGGCGGATCGCCGGCTTCCCGGCAATACTCTTTCAATTTGCAGGAAATGCACTCGTTTTTCCGGTTGTATTCTCTGGCGTAGCAGTTCATGAAAAGCTCCATTTTATAATATTTAGTTAATATAAAACTTAATTTATTTTCTAAAAAAAGATATTCCCGGGTCAAATATTCAGGAGGGGATAAGTGAAATACTTTGCTTGCCGCATCCGATCTTACCTCTGTTTTTTTCTGTTGGTCTTTTTGCGATTTTTTTGATACTTTCAATATAATGAAGAGTATTCTTAATTTCAAGTCCTGTTTGAGAAATTTTTTCAAAAAATCTTGAACTATTGGATTTATGTGGTATAATTTGTAATATTTAAGATTATTGTTAATAGATGGGGATCGAGAACTGTCATTCAGGAGGAAGCGATGAAGAGGCACGTAAACGGTTGGGAGACGATTGCGAGGTATTTAAAATTACGCGGGAAGCAGCAGCAGGACCTGGCCCGGCTGCTGCATATTACGCCGCCTGCGATTTCGCAGGTGAAGAACGGCTGCTTTCTGCTCAGCCCCGGTCAACTGGCGACGATTATTAATTACCTTGAATTTGATGAACCGGCGATCAACGAGTTCTATACGGAACTGTTCAATGCGCGGATTGCGACGGATGGCCGGGGAAGAGAGGCAAAAGCGCCCGAACTGCCGCCGAACTGGAGATTTTCCGTCACTTTCAGGAAAAGCGGCCCGAAACGGAGGGCCGAAACATATCGCATTCCACTCGCCGGAACCGCGCTGCTGGATCATTACGCAGCACTTTTCGAATCGCTGCCGGATTATCTGGCGCGCCATTCCGATGAGTTTCTGTGGGTCCCGGAAAGGGAAGAGGGATTGTGCGCGCTACGGATCGGCGAGGAGATGGGGGAGGCGGCGTTGACGCCGGGCAGCTTGGTGCTGGTCCGGGGACGAAGCTATCCCGATCCCGGACAGCTCTGTCTGATCGGCCTGCTTTCGGGGAAAGTGGTGCTCCGGGAATTCTGGCCGGAAGGGAAAAAGGTGTTTTTCCGCGAAGCCTCCGACCATCGCGGCAGAGAACTTGTCGTCACGCGCCGGGGGGCTGCGCGGCAGATCCGCTGGGTCCACCCGGTCCGGGAAATCCGGCCCCGGGATGACAGCCGCTCCGTATAACCCGTTTTTCCACCCGGTGCGGCGAAGCGGGATGCCGCAAAAAAATCGCCCGCTCCGGGGGAGATGAAACCGGAGCAGGCGACGGGAACGAGCGTTTTTTCAGAACGGGAGATTATTTCCCGTAGTAGACGTTGAGCAGCATTTCCTTGATTTCCTCGATCAGCGGATAGCGCGGGTTCGCGCCGGTGCACTGGTCGTCGAACGCCTTGACCGCCAGTTCGTCGAGCTGGGCGAGGAAGGTCTTTTCGTCGATGCCGTACTCCTTGAGGCTCTTCGGAATCTCAAGTTCCGCCTTGAGCTTTTCGATCGCCTTGATCAGGTTGGCGACGCTCTCGTCGTCATTCCTGCCGCCGAAGCCGCAGTAGGTCGCGAGGTTGGCGTACGCCGCCTTCGCATGCGGATACTTGTACTGCGGGAAGGTTCCCTGCTTGGTCGGGCAATCGGTCGAGTTGAACTTGATCACCTCGCAGATCAGCATCGCGTTGGCCAGACCGTGCGGCACATGGTACATGCCGCCGAGCTTGTGCGCCATCGAGTGGCAGACGCCGAGGAACGCATTCGCGAACGCCATGCCGGCCATCGTGGAGGCGTTGTGCATGTGCTCGCGGGCCTCCTCATCCATCGCGCCGTTGTTGAAGCAGCGCGGCAGGTAACCGAAGACCAGCTTGGCAGCCTCCATCGCGAGGGCGTTCGTATAGTCGCTGGCCATCACCGATACGCGCGCTTCGAGGGCGTGGGTCAGAGCGTCGATGCCGCTGTAGGCGGTCAGGCGCTTCGGCATCTTCATCACGAGCTGGGTGTCGATGATCGCCATGTTCGGGGTCAGCGCGTAGTCGGCCAGCGGATACTTGTTGCCGGTCTCCTCGTCGGTGATCACCGCGAACGGCGTCACTTCCGAACCGGTTCCGGAGGTGGTCGGCACCGCGACCATCAGCGCCTTCTTGCCGAGTTCCGGCAGCCGGACGATCCGCTTGCGGATATCCATGAAGCGCATCGCGACGTCTTCAAAGCTGATTTCCGGGTGTTCATACATCAGCCACATGATCTTGGTCGCGTCCATCGGCGAACCGCCGCCGACCGCGATCAGCACGTCCGGCTGGAAGGAGTTGATCCGCTCCAGTCCCTTGCGGGCGAGCTGGATGGTCGGATCGGGTTCGACATCGGCGAACACCTCGGTCGCGATGCCCATATTGTCGAGCTGGTGCAGCAGGTCGTTCAGGATGCCGGTGGAATACAGGAACTTATCCGTGACGATGAACGCCTTTTTGCGGCCCTCGAGATCGCCGATCGCGGTGGGCAAGCAGCCGTACTTGAAGTAAACCTTCTGAGGAATTCTGACCCACAACATATTCTCTCTCCGTTTCACAATGGACTTGATATTCAACAGGTGCTTCGGCGTCACGTTTTCGCTGACCGAGTTGCCGCCCCAGCTGCCGCAGCCGAGGGTCAGCGACGGATTCAGCGCGAAGTTGTAGATGTCGCCGATCGCGCCCTGGCTGGAGGGCATGTTGACCAGCGTGCGCGAGGACATCATCACGTGGCCGTAGTATTTGGCCCGGTCGAAATTCTGCGAGTTGGTGTAGAGCACGCTGGTGTGGCCGAGGCCGCCGTATTCGAGCAGCTTCCTGGCGTTTTCGACCGCATCCTCGTAGGTTTCCGCCTTGTAGAGGGCGAGCACCGGGGAGAGTTTTTCACGGCTGAACGGATAGTCCGGGCCGACGCCGTCGGTTTCACCGATCAGCACCTTGGTCCCGACCGGAACCTTCACGCCCGCCATTTCGGCGATCTTGTACGCGCTCTGGCCGACGATTTTCGGATTGAGCTTGCCGTCGACCTGGATCACGTCGCCGACCTTTTTGGCTTCGGTTTTATTCAGGATGTAGGCGCCGCGGTATGCGAACTCCTTCTTGACTTCGTCATAGATCGAAGCCAGCGCGGTCACCGACTGCTCGGAGGCGCAGATCATGCCGTTGTCGAAGGTCTTGCTCTGCAGGATCGAGCTGACCGCCATCTTGATGTCGCTGGTATCGCCGATCACCACCGGAACGTTGCCGGGGCCGACGCCGACCGCCGGAGTGCCGCTGGAATAGGCCGCCTTGACCATGCCGGGGCCGCCGGTCGCAAGGATCAGGCTCACATCCGGGTGGCTCATCAGCTGGCCGGAGAGCGCGACGGTCGGTTCGGCGATCCAGCCGATGATGTCTTCGGGGGCGCCGGCCTTCACCGCCGCTTCCAGCACGATCCGGGCCGCTTCGACCGTGCACTTCTTAGCCCGCGGGTGGGGGCTGAAAATGATGCCGTTGCGGGTTTTGAGCGCGAGCAGCGACTTGAAGATCGCGGTCGAGGTCGGGTTGGTGGTCGGGACGATGCCGGCGATCACGCCGACCGGTTCCGCGACCTTCGCAATGCCCATCGCCTCGTTTTCCTCGATCACGCCGCAGGTCTTCATGTCGCGGTACTTATTATAGATGTACTCCGCTGCGAAGTGGTTCTTGATCACCTTGTCCTCGACCACGCCCATGCCGGATTCGGTTACGGCCATCTGGGCCAGCGGAATGCGGGCATTGTTCGCGGCAAGCGCGGCGGCGGAGAAAATCCGGTCCACCTGCTCCTGCGAATATTCGGCGTACTTGACCTGCGCCGCCTTGACCCGGGCGATCAGCCCGTTCAGCATTTCGCGGTCGCGCTCATCCTGCGTCTTTTCCACCTTGACGGCCGGTTCGGCCTTGACTTGTTTTGCGCTCATCATCAGTCCTCCCTAATATAAGGTTTGTGCAATTTCCGGCAAACTGTAACGAAACTTCGGTAATGCGATATCGATATTTTAACATCGATATTTTTTTATCTAAACCTAATATAGCTCCTTTAGGAATCAATTGCAAGCAGGGTTTTTCAAAAAATATGCAAAATAATCTTGAAAAAACGGCGAAAAGCGGTAGTAGTATGAAATCAGTAAAAAAACGGAACTGCAGAAAGACGAGGAGTCCAAAGTCCCATGCCGACAGTCGAAGCAATCGCCGCCGAAGCGAAAAACGTGATGAAAGCAGGAGCGGTGATCATCACCGCCGCGGAATTCAAGGGAAATTCAGCCACCCGGCTGCAGGTCTATTTCTGGGACGAGCACCAGGCGGTAATGGATGTGATCGGCAAGTCCGACCTGCTGGAAAACTGGCCGGACGACGGAGTGTACGCCCTTGATACCACCGCCCCGAATGCCGAAGATTCGATGCGCCTTGTCCACCGCTGCGAAGGCGAAGAGGAAATCTACATCCGCACCACTGACGAGGACGCCGAGGCGGATGAGCTCGGCACGCTGCCGACCGTCCTCTTCCTCGAATCGGTCGAGGCCATCTGCGAACTGAAAGACAAAATCAAACTCTGACGGGCAATGCCTCCGCCCGGCAGTGAAATCCCGGGGGCTCGCGAGGCTGATTTATCCGGATTTAAGCATTTTCCCGGGCTTGTAAATGTGCGGGGCGGGTATTATATTATCCGACCTGAAAGGATTTTACGATGATCAGCAGTAACAATATCAATATCGCCAGCCGCAGCGTGCTGTCGAGCCCGGGGGCGATCCGCTCCGAGCTGCCGCTGTCGCTGGATGCGGTGATCAAGGTGATGGAGGCGCGGCAGGAGATCTGCGACATTCTCGACGGGAAGTCGAAGAAGTTCATGATGATCGTCGGACCGTGCTCGATCCACGACCCGGAAGCCGCGATCGAATATGCGGAGCGGCTGAAAGCTCTGAGCGAAGAGGTCAAGGACCGTATTCTGATCGTGATGCGCGTCTATTTTGAAAAGCCCCGGACTACGGTGGGCTGGAAGGGGTTGATCTACGACCCGGACCTCAACAAGAGCTACAACATCGAAAAAGGCATCTTCATCGCCCGCAAGCTGATGCTGCGGATTGTCGACCTCGGTTTGCCCGTCGCGACTGAAATGCTCGACCCGATCATCGCGCAGTACATCGCCGACGCGGTCGCGTGGTCGGCGATCGGGGCGCGCACTACGGAAGCACAGACCCATCGCCAGCTCGGCAGCGGCCTGTCGATGCCGGTCGGTTTCAAGAATGCGACTGACGGGACGTTCCAGACCGCGATCGACGCGATTTCGACGGCGCGCAGCGAACACAGTTTCATCGGTGTGCTGGAGGACGGCCACGTCGGAGTGTTCCGCACCCGCGGCAACCCGTATGCGCATATCGTGCTGCGCGGCGGCTCCGGGCAGCCGAATTACGGCGCGGAGCATATCGCGTTTTTGAAGGTCGCGATGCGCAAGGCCGGCATCAAGCCGGCGATCGTGGTGGATTGCAGCCATGCGAATTCCAACAAGAATTACAAGAACCAGCATATTGCGCTGGAGGATGTGCTCCGGCAGATCGCGGACGGCGAGGACGCGCTGACCGGGGTGATGCTTGAGAGCAACCTGCTGCCGGGCAGCCAGAAAATTCAGGCCGGGTGCCGTCCGGACCCCGGAATCTCGATCACCGACAGCTGTATCGGCTGGGATGAAACCGCCGAACTGATCCGGCGCACCCATGAGGCGCTCGGGAAGATTCACGGTGAAAACTCCGGCGAATAGCACGGAGCGGGCGGTCGCGGCTCAGGGGCCGGGCCGCCCGATGCGTTTGAACAGGGGACAAAGTAGCGGAGAACACAAATCTATGAAGAACTTTCTTGCGTTCGACCTCGGCGCTTCCAGCGGCCGCGGTATCATCGGCAAACTGGAAAACGGCAAACTGACGCTGACCGAAGTGCACCGCTTCGCCAACGGCCCGACCGAGCAGGGCGGTTCGATCTACTGGAATTACCCGCAGCTGGTCGAGGAGCTCAAGACCGGTCTTAAGAAAGCGCTTGCGATCGAACCCGCTCTCGACGGCATCGGCATCGACACCTGGGGGGTGGACTATGTGTTTTTCAGCAATACCACCGGCAGGTTCCTGCGCTGGCCCTACCACTACCGCGACGTGCGCACCGGCAACGCCGAGAGCGACGTGTGGAGCAAAATCTCCAAGCAGGAGCTTTACGGGCATACCGGCATCCAGTGCATGACGCTGAACACGGTCTACCAGCTGGCCGCCCACTTCCGCGAGCATCCGGAGGATTTCAAGGACAGCCACTTCCTGACCATGCCCGACGCGCTGGCCCGCGCCCTCGGCGGCGACGACACCAGCGAATACACCGACTGCTCGACCACCAATCTGCTCGATCCGGTCACGAAGGAGTGGGACTGGGAGGTGATCGACCGGGTCGGCCTGCCGCGCGAGGTGTTCCCGAAGATCGTGAAACCCTGCACTTTCGGCGGCACCCTGAGCGAAGAACTTCAGCGGGAACTGGGCTGCGGCCCGATTCCGATCATCAAGGTCGGCAGCCATGACACCGCCAGCGCGGTGGGCGCGGTTCCGGCTCCGACTTCGGGCAACTGGGCGTACATCAGCGCCGGAACCTGGGCGTTGCTCGGCGCCGAGATCGACGAACCGCTGCGCACCGCCGCGTCGGAAAAGGAGAGCTTCACCAACGAGGGCGGCCTCGACGGCAAGATCCGCTTCCTGACCAACATCATGGGCAGCTGGCTCTTTCAGGAGACCCGGCGCAACTGGCGCGAACAGAAGGACCCGGAGCTGTCGTTCGCCGAGATGGAGCGCATGGCGCTCGCCTCCGAACCGTGCCGCTATTTGATCAACCCGAACGACGCGAGTTTCGTGACGCCCGGTGACATGCCGCAGCGCATCTCCGACTTCTGCGCGGATCACGGCGAAGGAGCGATCGTCGACGACGGCGCGGTGGTGCGCGCGATCTACGATTCGCTGGCGCTCTACTTCCGCTGCAAGCTCGAAACGCTCGCTTCGCTGCTCGGCGTGAAATACCAGTGTCTGAACGTGGTCGGCGGCGGCACCAAGGACGGGCTGCTGATGCAGCTGACCGCCGACGCGCTGAATATCCCGGTGGTGGCCGGCCCGGTCGAGGCGACCGCGATCGGAAACCTTCTGGCGCAGGCGATGGCGACCGGTGCGGTCAAAGACCTTGCCGCCGCGCGCCAGGTGGTCAAGGATTCGTTTGAAGTCAGGACCTACCGGCCGAATGAGGCGATGCACGCGCTCTACAACGGCGAAATCGAACGCTTCAAATCGCTTGCAAAGTAAGTGGGGTATCGTACTGACAGGAAACGCGGTTCCGGGATCGGCGGATTCCGGGGCCGTTTTCTGCTTTTGCTGCTGCTGTGCGGACTGTCGCTGGCGGGCGGTGAACCGCGCACGCTGTACACGGCGGGCGGCAGCCGGGTCAAGACGCTCGACCCGGCGCAGGCGGACGACCTCTCCAGCCGCAATCTGGTCGGGGCGGTCTACGATACGCTGCTGCAGTACGACTACCTGAAGCGCCCTTACACCCTGATCCCGTCGATGCTGGCGGAGATGCCGAAGGCGAACGACGCGCTCGACGTGTACAGCTTCCGGCTGCGGGATGACCTCTACTTCGCGGACGATCCGGTGTTCGCCGGGCTGCCGAAGGAGGCGCGCCGGATCACTTCAAAAGATGTGCTCTATTCGATCCTGCGGCTTGCGGATGTGCGCAACCACAGCCCGGTCTACTGGCTTTTCCGCGGCAAGATCCGGGGGCTGGACGAGTTCAACCGGGCGACCGCCGCCGCGCCGAAGGGGGATTTTACTCCGTACGACAGGGGGCTGCCCGGTTTCGAGGTTGTGGACGACCTGAATTTCAAACTGCACCTGACCGGGCCGGACCCGCGTTTTTTGTATATGCTGGCGATGCCGAATGCGGCGGTGGTGTCGCGTCGCGCGGCGGAGCGGTACGGCGAGGAGCTGGCGCGCCATCCGGTCGGGTCCGGGCCGTTCCGGCTGACCGAATGGATCAACGATTACAAGCTCCAGCTCGACCGCAATCCCGACTACCGCATTGAATATTTCAAGGGGGCGGAAACTCCCGCCGACCGGAATCGGCCGCTGCCGCTGGCCGACCGGGTGGTGCTCTATCTGGTCAAGCAGCCGATGTCGTCGTGGCTGCTCTTTCTGCAGGGAAACCTCGACCTGAATGCGTTGGACAAGGACAACCTCGACCTGGTCGCCGGGGGAGGGGCGGAGCTGGCTCCGGCCTTGAAAGCGCGGGGCATCCGGCTGCTGCGCACTCCTGAATTCGAGGTGCGCTACGTCGGCTTCAACTTCAGCGATCCCCTGCTTGGGAAGAACCTGAAACTGCGGCAGGCGCTGAGCCTCGCCTACGACGTGCGGCGCCGGGTGGAACACACCAATTTCCAGTTGATTCCGGCGCAGGGGCCGATTCCGCCGGGCGTGGCCGGCTACGACCCCGGCTATCGGAATCCGAATGCGGCGGACGACGTCGAAGCCGCCCGCCGGCTGATCGCCGAAGCGGGATTTCCGGGAGGGCGCGACCCCGCGACCGGCGAACCGCTGCGGTTCAGTTTCGACCAGACCGGCAACAGCTCCGCCTACCGCCAGCTCGGCGAGCTGACCGCCGCCGACTTCGCCCGGCTCGGCGTCGAAACCGAACCGGTGCTGAACAACAACCCGCGCTTCTACGAGAAACTGCGGCAGGGCAGGTTGCAGCTTTTCCGGCTGTCGTGGGTGGGGGATTACCCGGATGCGGAGAACTTCCTGCAGCTCTTTTACAGCAAAAACATCGGCGGCTGCAACCGGGTCGGCTTCAGCGACCCGGAATACGACCGCATGTTCGAGGCGATCCTGCCGATGCCGGATTCGCCGGAGCGGACCGAACGCTACCGGGAGATGGTGCGCTACCTCGGCACGAAGTGTCCGTGGATTTTCGAGGGTTTCCCGATCGCGTACCAGCTCAACCACGCGTGGCTGGAGAACTATCACCCGCACGACTTCGCGTTCGCCCGCTGGAAATACCTGACGGTGGACCCGGAGCGCCGCCGGCAGCTCAAGGCCACCTTCACGCCGCTCAGCATGCGCGAACTCAATCAGTGAACCGCGGGTTGCCAGCCCGCCTGCCGCCACTGGAAAATCCGTCCGTCGGCAAGTTCCGCCCGCCTGTTTTCCGCATCGAAAGTTTTGCACGGCAGCCAGTTGCCGTTCAGTTGGAGATGACGTGACCCGTCCGGCTTTGACAGAAAGTCAAAAATCAGGTCCTGATTCCAGTCTGCCGCCATATTCCCGTTCCATTCCAGAATAGTCTGTCCCCGCCGGTCGGCATGATGCCATGAGAAATACCGGTTGCCGGTCGAAGTCGCTCCGATGAAACTTATGTTGCCGTCGTCGGTTCGGAGAGTGACGCTGTTTTCTCCGGTGAGAACCAGATAATCCGTCTGAGGAGTCCGGTTGTTGCCCAATACGGCAAAAGCCGGGTTCATCAGTTGGAGAGAATAACCGTCATTGCCGGGGTGTGAAAAGCGCCGTCCGGTCAGAAACGAAACTTCAGTGATATAGCAGAGCAGGATCACATTGCCGGGGAGCAGGAGAAAAGCGGTCAGCCATGGAAGTATTTTTTTCATTTCTTTGCCTTTTCAATCACGAATTGCGGTGGAGTAAGGTATCATGGAATCCGTGTTTTACAAATATTTATCATTGCAAAATGATTCGATTCAATTTGCGCGGCAAAAGCCGTCTTTGTGGCTTTTTTGGGGGATTTTAGATGATTTTTGCGGTTTTTTCGGCAAAAAATTTGTTTTTCGGGGCATGTTCCGGTATAATTCACAGCAAATGAATCTATTCACCGAAGGCGTGGGGCTTATGGAAAACAAATACGAATCGCTGCGCGAAACCCTCCGGCAGCGCGCGAAACGGGAATTCGCCCCCGGCGCGAAGTTTCCGACCCAGCGGGCGCTGATGGCGGAGTACGGTGTGTCGCTCGCCACCGTTGACCGGGCGCTGCGCGAGCTGGTCGCGGAGGGAATCCTGATGCGCAGCCAGGGGCGCGGCACCTTCGTGCGCGAGGAAACCGAACTGCGCAAGCCGGCGGGCAACCAGATCGCGCTGTTGCTGGCCCGGAACGTGACCTGCAACGCCCACGCTTTTTATGCGGAAATCCTGTTTGAAATCAACGACCGGCTCTCCGCCGCCGGATGCAGTTTCGCCTATTTCTATACCGATGAAAGCGGCACGCCGCGCGAACTGGTGCGCCACCTGACCGACGGCGGCCGTTTCCGGGGGGCGATCCTGATCAACCGGATTCCGGAGGAGCTGGCGGTCGAACTCAAGCGGGTCGGGCTGCCGTTCGTGGTGGTCGACAACCGGATCGAATCGCCCGGCGTCTGCTGCGTGACCGGCGAAAACGAGGCCGGAGCCGCCGCGATGGTTGAATATTTGATCGTGCGCGGCCACCGCCGGATCGGTTTTGTGAGTACGCCGCTGCAGACTACTTTTCTGGAACGCTACATCGGCTACTGCAACACGCTGCTCGCCCACGGAATCGCGGTGGACAATGCGATCGTGCAGCGTTTTTTCCGGTACGAGGAGGCGGAACGGGATCTGGCGAAACTGCTGGATTGCGCCGAACCGCCCACCGCGATCTTCGCCGCCAACGATACGATGGGCGCCGCAGTCTATCGGGTGCTGAGGAAACGGGGGCTGCATATTCCGGGCGATATCAGCGTGGCGGGATTCGACGGGGATTATGTGGGTACTCAATGCGTGCCGCGGCTGACCACGGTGGAGGTTCCCCGCCGTGAAATGGGCCGCGCCGCCGCTTCGGCGCTGCTCCGGCAGATCGCCGGGGAGAAGGTGGAGTCTATTGTGCTGCCGCTGAAGCTGATTGAAAGGGAGTCCGTGTTTGCTTTGACGTGACCGCCGGGCGGCAAGGCGCCGCCGCCGGGTGCGCGCTCTACGTCCTTCGGGGTCGCGCGGCGTCTGGCGGCAAGGTGCCGCTGCCGGGTGCGCACGCCAATGCCCCTCGGGGGGCGTGCGACCAAGCACAGGCAAGGCATTGGTCTGTCTGCATAACCACTTATGCGGCGCACAACAAGCGCGGTCAGCGCCGCGAACGAATGTGAGGGCATTACTTGCGGCAGCAAGTAACGAGGAACGATAGTGACGAAGCCGAACGTAGTGAGCGAAGCCCCTCCGGCGTAGTGAGCGCAGCGAACGGTGAGGAGTTGGCCGCCACAGGCGGACAAGTAAGGCCCGCTAGGGCCGCCCGCGAATGGAAGTGCTTGGCAAGTCAACGGGAGTCCCGAGGCGAGCGGGGAGGTCCGGAGGGCGATTGGCCCTCCGGAGCCATCCGCAGTTCAAAGCGCAACCAGTTTGTTGCCTGTAATAGCATGGAAAGGTAACTAAACTTGAGTATGATTACATGATCACATGCGACTTGAAAGCGGAGATAAATCTCCGCACGCCAAGGTCGTCCTGCGATGATCAGGGGCGGTTTCTTTGAAGTGCGAAGTTGACATCGGATCGGATAACAAAACACAACCGATTTACGACGGAGGGAATATGTACAATTCAGGAAAGGATGGGCAAATGCAGTGCGGAAAGGACGTATGGTATGGAGAACTTCACCGGAATTTCACGCTGATCGAGCTGCTCGTGGTGATAGCGATCATCGCGATACTGGCGGCGCTGCTGCTTCCGGCGCTGAACATGGCCCGCGCCAAGGCGCGCGATGTGACTTGCCTGAACAACCTCAAACAGATCGGCATGGGGTTCGTCGCTTATTATGACGGGAACAACGATTATATACCGCAGCCGCAGAACCCGGAAAAGGCTTACCAGAAGTGGCAGGATTTCATTCTGCCGTATCTGACCGGGAACGGCGGGAAACGCAGCGGCGATTATCTCGGATTTTATCCGACGAAATCCGATCTGTATATCGACAACGGGGTGCCGGTCGGCTCTTTCCGGTGCCCGGCGCAGGCGTCAGCCAGCGTGGACGACCGGTTCAAGCACTACGGGATGAACAACAACCTGCGCGACACATCCGGGGCGACGACCAAACCGCTCAAGGTGACCCGGATCAAGCCGGGAAATTTTTCGCAGCGGCTGCTGGCGGCCGACAGCGGCAACCCGTGGGATGCGGCGGTGGATTACGCGGCGATCCTGAACAAGTTCGATCCGGACCGCCATCAGGGACGGGCGAATATCGCGTTTCTCGACGGACATAGCGCCACGCGGCGGCTGGCCGACATGCCGTGGGGCGGAAGCAGCGAGTACCGCCCGCTCTGGAAAGACTGATTTTCAACGGAAAGGAATATGGAATATCATGAGAATCGATCATTGGGTGCTGGGGACCGCCATGCTGGCCGCCGTCGCTGCGGCCGGAGCGGAAAAGCTCGACAAAGAATACGGCGTCAATGTGCATGTGATGTGGGAATATCAGGAGGTTCCCGACGAGTTCAGGATGCTGAAGGAGGCCGGTATTCCGATGGTGCGGGCCGATTACAGCTGGTCCCATCAGGAACGGCAGCCGGGGCAGTGGAACTGGGGACGGCACGACGCCGGGCTGGAGCAGGCGAAAAAGAACGGCCTGACGCTGCTGCCGATCCTCGGCTACGCTCCGAAGTGGCAGGAACCGGCGCACGAAAAGCTCGACGCATGGCTGGCCTTCTGTGAAAAGAATCTCGACCGTTACGGCAAGGAGATGAAATTCTGGGAGGTGTGGAACGAACACAATCTGGCGATGTTCTGGAAGAATCCGAATCCCGACCACTACCTGAAACTGCTGAAGCCGACTTTCGACCTGATCCGGCGGAAAGCCCCGGATGCGAAGGTGGTGCTTGGCGGCACCTCGGAGATTCCGATTCCGTACCTCGAAACTTTCTTCAAGGCAGGTGGCGCGGCATACTTCGACGTGATGAATGTCCACCCGTACAACTGGTACGACATCCCGGAAGCGGCGCTGGAGCGCCAGCTCGCGGAGCTGAACGCGCTGATGAAGAAATACAACGTGGACAAGGAGGTCTGGATCACCGAAATCGGCTGGCCTACCATCGGCCGCGGCTTTATGAAGACCTTCCTGACCGGCGCGTTCAAGGCGGCGGGCATCCGGACGGCGGGGCTGACGTTGGCGGTGCTGGACGACAACGAAATGCCGCTGGTTTCCTCCTCTCCCGGCCTTGACTTCCGGGCGTTCTTCCCGAACCTCAAGGGAATCCGATCCGTGACCTGCGCGGAACTCGCTTCGCTGGACCCCGCCGAGTATCCGGTGCTGATCGCCGGGCCGGACAACACCTTTTCCGCCAGGCCGGCCGACTTCGAGGCGCTGCGGAACTATGTGAAAAACGGCGGCATCGCGGTCTTTCCGCGCGGCATTCCGTTCTACACCGCATGGCGGCAGGAGCCGGACGGCACCTGGAAGCGCAGCTGGGCTGACAAGTCGTGGCGGGAACGGCTTCACCTCGACTTCGACGGCTGGTGGCTGGATCGCAGCCGTCCGTTTCCGCGCGGCTTTTCGGGCGTGGTCGCGGCGGGGCAGGAGCAGGCTTTCCCGCGCTATCGCGGGAAAGCCGGTTCCAACTGCGTGCTCAGCGGCCGGAACCTCAAGGGCAACGATAAAATGATTCCGCTGATCGAAGGGATCGGCAAGGATGCCGACGGCAGGGAGTACCGCCTCCCGCTGGCCGCGTATTACCGTTTTGACAGCGACCTGAAAGGCGGGGTGATCGCGAATACTTTCAACTATGTGGGCATGGGGCCGAGCAGCGAGGACCTGCAGGCCCGGCTGCTGCCGCGCACCATCCTTGCCGCTTTCAAGCACGGCGTGAAGAAAGTGTTCTGGTATGAGCTGCAGGCGATGGAGAACAACAACTCCGACCCGGAACACTTCTTCGGCATCCTTCATGCCGATCTTGCGCCGAAACCGGCGTGGGAGGCATATAAGACGCTGGTACGGATGCGCCCCGCCGGTTCGACCGTGCCGATTTTCCGCACGGAAAAGGGAGGAGTCCGCATTGCGGAGTGGGTCAAACCGGACGGCGGGACCGGCTGTGCGCTGTGGGTGACCGGAGCCGCTCTCAAAGCGAAAGTGAAACTGCAGGGCGCGGTGAAGTCCGCCTGCGACTATCTCGGGCAGGCCGTGCCGGTGGCCGTCGCGGAGGACGGCACGGCGGAGCTGGCGGTCTCCTCCGGCGTGCTCTATCTTGACGGCCCCGCTTCGGTATCGGTGCTGGATACAACGAAAAACAACTGATGAAAGTATTTGGAAAGAGTGTTGAATGATGAAAGTTTCCGTTTCCCGTTTTGCGAATAATCCGTTGCTGACGCCCGGCGATCTTGCGCCGTCGCGGCCGGATTTTGAAGTCACCTGCGTTCTCAATCCCGGCGCGTTCCGGTTCGGAGGGAGAATCGGGCTGCTGCTGCGCGTCGCCGAGCGTCCCGTCCCGGAACCGGGCTTTCTGGCCACGCCGATCCTGGCGGAAGACGGGGCGGTCTCCGTGATCCGGGTGCGCGAGGACGATCCCGGCATCAGCAGTGCCAGCTCGCGCAGTTTTGCGTGGAACGGCCGTTTCCTGCTGACCACGATGTCCCACTTCCTGATCGCGTGGAGCGACGACGGCGGCCGCACCTTCACTCCGGACTACAGCCGCCGCCTGATGCCGGAACAGTCCTGCGAAGCCTATGGCATCGAGGACGCCCGCGTCGAGCAGGTTGACGGCGAATACCTGATCACCTTCACCGCGGTCGGACCGGCCGGAATCGCGGTCGGCTGCCGCCGCACCCGCGACTGGCGCAGTTTCAGTTCCACCGAACTGATCCTGCCGCCGAGCAATAAGGACGCGGCACTGTTTCCGCGCCGGATCGGCGGCCGGTACCGCCTGCTGCACCGGCCGAGCGATCCCGCTTGCGGCAACCACATCTATCTGGCCGAATCGCCCGATTTGCGCTGCTGGGGGAACCACCGCTGCATCGCGATGACCCGCCCCGGCTGCTGGGATGAGGAGCGGATCGGCGCCGGAGCCGCCCCGGTCGAAACCGCCGCCGGCTGGCTGGAACTCTACCACGGCGCCGACCGGACCGGACGCTACGCACTCGGCTGTCTGCTGCTCGACCGCGACGATCCCGCCAGAGTGCTCGCCCGTTCCGAAGCGCCGTTCATGGAGCCGGAGGCGGATTACGAACTGAACGGCTTCTACGGCAACTGCATTTTCACCAACGGCCAGATCGTCGACGGTGACCGGGTCCTGCTTTACTATGGCGCGTCCGATTCGGTGGTCTGCGGCGCGGAGTTGCGGATATCCGAGCTGCTCGCCTCCCTGAAAATCGGAGATTTCGGACGGAAAACCGCCTGACGTTCTTGACAAACCGGATTTTTATGGTATGATATCAATACCAAAATAAATCAACAGGGTTTGGAATGAAAAGGATTGCCGGAAAAAACGACGTATGCCGGGAACATCTCCTGTCGGAGATCGCGGTCGGCATCTACCGTCCGGGCGAGCGGCTGCCCGCCGAACGCGAGCTGGGCGAAGCCTATCAGGTGAGCCGCAGCACCGTGCGGAACGCGCTGAACGAGCTGGAAGAGCTGGGGATCGTCGAGCGCCGCCCGCCGGTGGGCACTTTCGTGACCGGCGAAGCCCTGAAGCGCATCGAACAACTCACTGCGCAGCCCCCGCGGCTGCGCGCCCTCTTTGTGATGACGACCGGCCAGATCGACAATCCTTTTCTGCAGCGGCTGTTTCTGGCGCTGAAGAACCGCATGCCGGAGGGCGTGGAGCTGACGGTCCGGCTGAGCGACAGCTGTTGCGGCATCTTTGAGGAGGAAAAGCCGGAATTGGTCTATCTGTTCGGCAATTACCCTGATGAGGAGCTGGAGGAAGCGGCACGGGAAGTGCCTCACCTGATGCTGTTGGGACGACGGCATCGGAATTTGAATTTCGTGACCTGTGACGACTATGTCGGCGGGCGGCTGATGGCCGAAGCGGCGCTGCGGGCGGGGCATCGCCACTTGGCGCTGCTCGGGCCGCGCGGCACCGGCCCCGACTGTGAATTCGCGCTGCGGGCGGCCGGGGTTGCCGATGTCTGCAAAGAGAACGGCGTTCGGCTTCAAAGCCACCGCATGTCGCTGGAGGAATCTTTGAACCTGACCGCCAGCACCTTTCTGGCGCTGGATAATTTCCTGCGCGGCGATCCGGAGTTGAGCATGATTCTGGCGCTGAGCGACCGGCATGCGATTTCCGTGATGGACTGCTGCCGCCGCCGCCATCTGGCAGTGCCGGGTGACATCAGCGTGATCGGCTGTGACGACCAGTGCTTCGTGGAGTCGATCCGTCCTCCCCTGACCACGATCCGTTGTTCAGCGGAGGAGATCGGCGAGCGTCTGGCGGCATTCGCCCAGATGATCCTGGACGGCGGCTCCGGCAGCCGGATCGTGCTGCGCGAGGCTCTCACGCCGTTTCTGGTTGAGCGCAAAAGCGTCCGGATTCTTCCTATTGTAGAATAAACATTCCTTTTTCAACTATTTTTCCATTTTTTTTCGGTCGGGTCTTGACATTGTATGACTTTTATGGTATAATTTAAATACCATAACAAAGGAGGGAATATGAACCAAATCAATGCATCGGTAACTCTACGGCGGCGTTCTGCATCCTGTTTTACTCTGATTGAATTGCTGGTAGTAATAGCAATCATCGCGATTCTCGCTTCGATGCTTCTGCCCGCACTGAACAAGGCGCGGGAGATGGCGAAGAACGCCCAGTGCGTGAACGTGCTGAAACAGTTCGGCACCGCGAATCAGATGTATGCCGACAACGGCGGCTACACGGTTCCCGTTGTCTCGCATAACAGTGAGTGGACAGTCAATCCGGAATTCCGGTCGCTGCTGGGAGTTCCTGCTTATGCGTCCGGGACGGGCGGTACACTGACCTCCAACTGGCCTGCGAAGTTTCTGTGTCCGAGGGCTTCCCGGATCAACGGGTCGGCGGATGGATTTGCGATGAGCGTCAGTTATGGAATGAACCACAGCGATTTCGGGGCGGCCAGCTTCAAAAGAAATGCGTTCAATGCCTACAAGCTCTCAAGCATCCGGAAGCCGAGCATCCTGATTCAGTGGACCGACAGCCTCGACTATCTGGTCTACAGCCCCGGAGATCCCGCGAACTACCGTTTGCACGGGGAGGTGTACCAGGCGGATTCCGTGGCGTACCGGCACGGCAACAGGTTCAACGCCGCGTTCCTCGACGGACATGTCGCGCCGATGAACGAGGTGCAGGCGCGCTATATTTCCCAGCAGAACTATTACCATTGGAGAACGCTTGACCGGAACGGCGTCGCCATCATCGAATGAGAAACGAAGAAAGGAAACAACATGCTGCACAAAATGCTTCTGCCGCTGGCCCTGCTGCTGGCGGGAACTGCCGTCCCCGGAGCGGGGATCGATAATTCAGACCTGATTCCGGCGATCCTGCCCGATTCCGAAGTCAGGCTTGAAGCCGTGCCCGGCAGATCGCCCGCCAGCCCGGACTGGGTCAAGAGCCTGATCATCGTGGAAGTCAACGTGGAAACCGCTTCCCCCACCGGAAACTTCAGCGGGATGGAAAAGGTGCTCGACCATCTCGCGGAAACCGGCGTGAACGGCATCTGGCTGACGCCGATCAACGAGGGCGTGCAATACGGCAACAACGGCGTCCACACCCTGAACCGCGCCTTGACCAACCGCGACAAAGCCGAGGAACGCTGGGCGGTCGTGAAACAGTTCGTGGATGTGGCGCACCGGCGGAATATCCGGGTGTTCGTCGATGTGGTCAGCTGGGGAGTGACCAAAACGGCTCCGCTTTACAAGGAGAAGCCGGAGTGGTTTTCCGGTCCGGCGCACCCGGCATGGCAGGGGTGGGACTGGAACTGGAAGAACCCGGAATTGAACGAGTGGTTCGCCTCGCGGCTGGTCGACTTCATCCTGCTGACCGGCGCGGACGGATTCCGGGCCGACTGCGCGCCGTTCAGCGCCGGGTACGGCCCATACCGCACTGCCCGGGAACGGCTGTTGAGCTTCGGCCGCAAGATCATCCTGTTCGGCGAAAACGGCAGCACCCGTGAAAAGACCTTCGATTTCGACCAGAACGCTTTCATGCTGCCGCACAAGAAGCCCAGGATGCGCGGCGACGTATTCATGGAGAAAAACATCGTCGACATGATCAAAAACGGCGAGGAACTCGGCTGGTTTGACGGCCGGGGGGCGTTCAGCGAGAACGGCGGAAACGAGCGGTTCTACGCGCTGACGCTTTCCAGCCATGACAGCGCACACAGCGACAAGCGCGGTTACACCGCCGCGGGAAATCCGATCACGTTCGGTTACGGGATGATTTTCGCGCCGTTCATTCCGATCTGGTACATCGGCGAGGAGTGGAACAACCCGTATTCGCGCCAAATCCCCTCCTACTGGCTCTGGGCGAACCGGATCGACTGGAGGAAGCGGGAGGAAAACCGCGATTTTTATGAGCTGGTCAAGCGGATGATCCGCATCCGCCGCCAGTATCCGGAAATCTTCGAGGAGTTTCCCGCTTCGCACCGCAATGCCAATATCTTAAAGGTGCAGACCAATCATCCCGAACTGCTGCAGGCCTACGCCCGCTATCGGAACCGGTCGGCGATCTTCGTCGTGCCGAACAATGGAACCGAAACCGCAAAGTTCCGGATCACGATTCCGTACAGGGAGACCGGAATCGGCGACACCGATGTTACCGTGACCGATCTGCTCAACGAAAAACAGCTCGATTCCGGCCGTCCCGAAGCGATCGAGGCGGAGATTCCGGCCGGAATGCTCGGAGTCTATCTGGTCACCATGCAGAAGAAATGAGCAGGAAGCGGTTCGGTGCCGGGGCGGTGTTGGCTGCTGTACTTTTAGCTGGCTGTGCCGCTGCCGGTGAGTTTGTGGTCGACAACGGCAGTTTCCGGGTTGAATTCGTCGATCCGAATGATCCGCAACTCGGCTGCCGCTTTCTGCGGGCGGGCTGGATCAGGAGTCTGCATCCGGCCGGAAGCCGCGAAAGTATCTTCGTGATGGAGAGCCTGTTCGGTTTTCATCCTGCTTTCGGCTATGCCTGTGAAATCTATCCGGCGCTGGACCTGAAGGGTTTGCAGGCGTTGCAGATCGGCGTCGGTGTCATCGAACGGCATCCGCAGTCCCGCTACCATTCCCGCCCGGTTGAGTTGTTCCCGTGGCAAATCAGCCGGGAAATGCGGGAAAGAGAAACGGTTATGACGGCGCGGCAGCACTCCGGCGATCATTCCGGCTACGCCTATGAACTGACGGTGGAAATCGTGATTCCGGCAAATTCGCCGGTGATCCTCTGGAAGTATTCCCTCGCCAATACCGGTTCACGTCCGTTTGCGGGGAGTACCTACGCGCATCCGTTTTTCAAGGCCTGTCCCGGCTTTCCCGGCGGCTGGTATGCGTTGCCGGGCGGAAAACGTCAGCCGGTTGCCGCGCTCCTTCCCGAAAAGACGCTTGAAGCCACGGAGATTCCGCAGGATTGCCGGGCAATCGCCGCCGGGGGGCTGGCTTCCGGCGGATATGTCGCCGTGATTTCCGCCGACCGGCCGTTCAACCGGATTGACCTCTGGCGCAGTGAAACCGACTGTTTCGCAGTGGAGCCGTACCTGCCGTTGAACCTTGCTCCCGGAGAATGCCGCGAATGGAGTTGGCGGCTTGAGATCCGCCGGTAACATCCTCGTTTACGCACCTTGCCATATAAGTATAGTGTGCGACTTGAAAGCGGAGATGAATCTCCGCACTCCAAAGACGCTTTGCGTCACAGGAGCAAGCCCAAAGGCGACGCACGCCAAAGATGCTTTGCATCCGGGAAGCTTCAACCGAATGGCGCACGGGCAACCTTGGAGTACGGAGCCCCTTGGGGCGGCGAAGCCGCCTTCAGCTCCGCTTTCCAATCGCACGTGATCTTACAGGCTGTATGACAACAATAACAGGCATAGTGCCCGGAGGGTAGTGAGCACCGAACCTCCGGCCTTGCAACGGCGAGGGAGCGGGCATCTTTCCGCAAAAAAGCGGGAAGATGCGTAAAGCGTACGCTGTCCGGCGGGTCTCCCGCCTCCTTATTAGCTCTCTTCCTCAAAGTCAAGCAGACTGTTTTTCGGCATTACCGAAAAACAGTCTGCGCTCGCGCCGGCACGTTGCCGGTCCGGGGGGGGGGCGAAGCACCCCCGCTGGGGTTCCGGGGCAAAGCCCCGGGCCGCCGGAGGCGGAAACTACTCGAACTTGCGGTAGATCACGACGCCGTTGTGACCGCCGAAACCGAGATTGCTGTTCAGCGCCACCTTGACTTCGCACTTGCGTGCGGTGTTCGGGACGATGTCGAGGTCGCAGTTCGGGTCGGGGGTTTCGTAATTGATCGTCGGCGGAATGATTCCGGTGCGGATCGCCTGAATGCAGGCGATGGATTCGATGCCGCCGGCCGCGCCGAGAGAATGGCCGGTCGTGCCCTTGGTACTGCTGACCGCGACTTTGTAGGCCGCGTCGCCGAGAGCCCTCTTGATCGCCATGGTTTCAAACTTGTCGTTCAGCTCGGTGCTGGTGCCGTGGGCGTTGATATAGTCGATATCCTCCGGCTTCAGGCCGGCGTGACGCAGCGCCATCTGGATGGCCCGCGCGCCGCCGTCGCCGTCGGGGGCGGGGCTGGTGATGTGATAGCCGTCACCGGTGGCGCCGTAGCCGACGACTTCGGCGAGGATGGTCGCGCCGCGCTTCTGCGCATGTTCCAGTTCTTCGAGGATCAGCACGCCTGCGCCTTCGCTCATCACGAAACCGTCGCGGTTCAGGTCGAACGGACGGCTCGCATGCAGCGGATCGTCGTTGCGCTGGCTCATCGCCTTCATCGAGCAGAAACCCGCCATGCCGAGCGGAACCACCGAGGCTTCCGCGCCGCCGCAGATCATGATGTCCGCGTCGTCGCGCTTGATGTCCCAGAACGCTTCACCGATGGAGTGGCATCCGGTGGAACAGGCGGTGACCAGTCCGAGGTTGGGGCCGCCGGCGCCGTAGCGGATCGAAATATTACCGGAGGCCAGGTCGCCGATCATCATCGGGATCAGCAACGGAGAAACCTTGCCCGGGCCGCGTTCCTGCAGGATGCGGTCCTGATCGCTCATCGTCTGCAGTCCGCCGATGCCGCTGGAAACGATCACGCCGACGCGGTTCGCATCGATGCCGCTGCCGCGCAGCTCCTTGGGGAGACCGGCCATTTCCATTGCTTCGTCACTGGCGGCGATCGCGTACTGGCAGAAAAGGTCCAACCGCTTCGCCTCTTTGGCGGTCATGTATTTGGTGACGTCGAAATCCTTGACTTCACCGGCGATCCGGGTGCGGTATTCCGAAGTGTCGAAGCGGGTGACTTTGCCCAAACCGCAACGGCCGTTTACCAGAGAATCCCAGAAGTCCGCCAAATTATTGCCGACGCACGAAATCACGCCGCAACCGGTAACTACTACCCGACGATTGTTCATAACTTATTTTATCTCCTTGTCACGGCGGTTCCCCGCACTGCCCTTGCGGCCCCGGTTCCGCCCGCCGTTCCCGGAAACGGTCTGGTCCGGCAGTCGCCGTTTCGCCCCCGGAAAAATTATTTGTCATGAAAAAGGGCCACACCAACGCGTTAACGACGATGAGTGGCCCGTTTCCAAAGCGTTTTCCCGCTTTGTCCTCCGCTGCCGGACCGGTGGTCATCGGGCGAAGTTCAGACAAGAACGAGAGCTTACTCCTGGCTCTTGCTTTCGACGTATTTGATCGCGTCGCCGACGGTGGTCAGCTTTTCCGCGTCTTCGTCCGGAATATCCGAGCCGAATTCTTCTTCCAGCGCCATCACCAGCTCAACCTGATCGAGCGAATCCGCGCCCAGGTCTTCGATGAATTTCGCTTCCGGAGTAACCTGATCTTCAGAAACCCCGAGCTGTTCGACGACGATCTTTTTCACTTTGTCAGCAACGGAAGACATTTTTGGCATCCCCTTTTCTACTTGGTTTATCTTTAGTTCTCTTAATGCCGTTTTTATTCTTTTAACATACTTTCAGCATAGCGCCTATACTATGCCTCGCCAACGGCCAAAAGTCAAATTTTTTTGTTGAAATAATCCATTTTTTTTGGAAAAACAGGGCGGAAACCGCCCGTTTCCAGCAGCCGCATTCCGGCTGAATTACATCAGCATGCCGCCGTCGACGTTGATGACCTGCCCGGTCACATAGTCCGAATCCGGCGAGCAGAGGAAGTAGACCACGCTGGCCACGTCCTCCGGCTTGCCGCCGCGTTTGGCCGGGATCACGGTCAGGAATGCGTCGCGCGCCTCCTGCGGCAGTTTGGCGGTCATGTCGGTCTCGATGAAACCCGGAGCGACCGCGTTCACCTGGATGTTGCGGGTCGCGAACTCCTTCGCGGTCGTCTTGGCCAGCGCGATCACGCCCGCCTTGGAGGCGGAATAGTTCGCCTGCCCGACGTTGCCCATGCGGCCGACCACCGACGCGATGTTCACGATCTTGCCGGCGCGCTGCTTCATCATCGGGCGGACCACCGCCTTGGTGAAGTTGAAGGTTCCCTTGAGGTTCACCGCGATCACCGCGTCCCACATATCCTCGGTCATCTTCAACATCAGCGTATCCTTGGTGATGCCCGCGTTGTTCACAAGGATGTCGACTTTGCCGAAGTCGGCGATCACGTCGGCGACGGTCTTGTCGGCGTCTTCCGGCTTGGCCACGTTGGCCGCGTAGGCGCGGGCATTAACTCCCGCCGCCTTGAATTCGTCGGCGGTGGCCTGCGCCACGTCGAGCATGATGTCGACGATCGCGAGGGAGGCTCCCTCGGCCGCCAGCCGCGAGCAGATCGCCTTGCCGATGCCGCGCGCTCCGCCGGTGACGATCGCGACTTTGCCTTCCAGACGTTTTTCAGTACTCATTTGTGTTCCCTTTTCCTTGAATGTAGAGATTGATTCCGATTTACAATTCGATATTCCGCAGCGTTTCGGCGCTGTTCACGTTGAGGCCCCGGACTTCGGGCAGCGTGCGGCGCAGCAGGCCGGTCAGCACGTTGCCGGGGCCGAATTCGATCATGGTGTCGCCGCCGGCGGCGACCATGTTGCGCACGCACTCTTCCCAGCGCACCGAACCGGCGACCTGAGCCGCGAGGTTCGCGCGGAGCTGCGCGACATCGGCGGCCGGAGCCGCGGTGAAGTTGTGGTAGACGGGAATCCGCGGCATCGCGACCGGAGATTCTTCGAGCACCTTTTCAAGCGCCTCGCCCGCCGGCTTCATCAGCCGCGAATGGAACGCGCCCGCGACGTTCAGCACGATGATCTTGCGCATGCCGCGCGCCTTGAGCTCCTCGACCGCTTTCGCGAGCTTCACCTTCTCGCCGGAGATCACGATCTGGCCGGGGCTGTTGAAGTTCGCGACGTCGATTTCGCACGCGGCGCAGACTTCCTTGATGATTTCGGCGTCGCCGCCGAGCACGGAGGCCATGCCGCCGGAAGTGGCGCGGCAGGCTTTGTCCATCAGCTCCGCGCGCTGGGCGAGCAGTCTGAGCCCTTCGGCGAAAGTGAAGGCGCCGCCGGCGTACAGCGCGCCGTATTCGCCGAGGCTGAGGCCGGCGCAGCCGACCGGAGTCACATCCGGATATCTGGTTTTGAATGCGGCGAGCGCCGCGCAGCTCATGGTGTAGATGGCGGGCTGGCAGTAACGGCTTTCGGTCAGTTTTTCGGCGGGGCCGTTGAAGATGATCGAACTTTGCTCATAGCCGAGCACCGCGTCCGCCTCGTCAAACAGCGCCTTGGCTTCGGGGAAGGCTTCCGCCAGATCTTTTCCCATTCCGACCGTCTGCGCGCCCTGTCCGGAAAACACAAAAAAAGCTTTCATTCCATTACCTTTCCAGATTGTTGGCCCTTTTTCACGATGTTTGGAAACCTAATCTAACACGCAAATTCCGCTTTTTCAAGCGTTGCGGCCCGAAATCGGCGCTTTCATCGGACCGGACACGGTAAAATAGAATTGTACCCGGTACTAAAACCGTGTACATTATTTGCAGTAACCGTGTACATCGATCATAATAATAACAGATGCGAAACCAGACAGGAGGACAGACATGATTCTGCAGGAACGGACCGACGCCGTTTACGGCGAACTGCGCCGGGAACTGCTGCGCTTCACGCCGGGCAGCCGGTTCTATTCGGTGCGCCAGCTGATGCTCCGCTACGGCGTCAGCCGCCGCGTGATCGATGCGGCTGTGGAGCAGCTGGAACGCGAGCAGGCCGTCGAAGCCCGCCCCGGCAGCGGCATCTATGTGAAGCAGACTTCGCCGCGCAAACGGGTCGCGGTGTTTCTGCCGGACTGGCCGAGCGAGGGGAACCGGCGCTTTTCACAGGATCTGCGCGCCGAGTTCGCGAAGCGGTCCGAACGGTGGGATTTTTCGATCGTGCCCTACGACCATCAGGGGAGTATCCTGCGCGTTGTCGCGGAAACCGCCGCCGCCGTCAGCATCCTGATCTGGCCGGGGCGTCTGGTCAGCCGGGAGGAACTTGGCGAACTGGCCCGGCTTCCGGGGGAAACGGTGATGATGTGGAACGATCTCTATGGCGTGTCGATCCATTCGGTCTGCGCCAACAGCGAGTACGGCGGGATGCTGGCCGCGGCCGGATTCATCCGCAAGGGACACCGCAAGCTCGCGGTGATCGCCTCCGAACCGCGCAACCACGACATCGTCGACCGGATCGCCGGATTCGTCAACACCGCCCGGCTGTTCGGTGCGGAGGCCGTCGAAATTCCGTGCGAAATCCATCCCGGCGATTATTCGACCGGATGCGCCCACGACGCGATGGCCGAATATCTGGCCGCGCACCGCTGCGGTTTCACCGGTCTGTTCACGATGAGCGACGAGTCCACGCAGGGCATCATCTCCGCGCTGGCTGAATTCGACCTGCATGTGCCGGACGAAGTCAGCATCATCAGCTACGGCAACGACCGCAACGCCGACTTCTTCATGCCGCCGTTGACCACGGTCAGCGGCTGCCAGACCGAGTGCGCCCGGCGGCTCGCCGCCGAGCTTGACCGCCGTGAGGAGACTCACGACAGTTCCACGATCTACATTCGCGCCAACCCGAGCCTGATCGAACGTGAATCCGTTAAAAATTTAAAAGCCCCCAAAAAATAGGAGAATCCGTCATGAAAAGAGCTTTCACTTTAATTGAGTTGTTGGTCGTGATCGCAATTATCGCCATTCTCGCGTCGATGCTGCTGCCCGCGCTGAACAAGGCGCGGGAACGCGCCAAAATGTCGCTCTGTACCAGCAGCCACAAACAGGTGATACAGGCTCAGCAGTTGTATGCCAACGACTTCAGCGGTTTTATGGTGTGGAAGATTGCCGATGCACACATGTTTTCCTATGTTCTGACCGGAAACCGCTGGTCTTACAATGCTTCCAAAAAGACGCACAGCTATACGCCGATTCTGGGAGGTGTCGCCTATTTGCCCGCAGAACGCCATAAGTTGTTCAGTTGTCCGCTCTCCGGTTCCTATATGCAGGATGATTTTGAACAGTGGAATACCAACGGTTTCTATTATCCGGCCTGGGACGGGACCACGTATCCGGAAATCAAACCCGTCACCGGTGATTTCTGGGTGAAAGCGGGAGGGGTTGCGTTTCAGGGATATTCGACCAGCCGTGCCCGGCGCCCTTCCGAACTTCATCTTTATGCCGATACTGCACGGGTCGGAATCGGCAACTGGGAACGGGCTATCCGCGGCAACTATTACTGGCGCAGCGATAATGTGCGGGACAGCGGCGGTCCGGGAGGTATCTGGCTCGGACATAACGATCAGGCTCAGGTTTCGTTCATGGACGGGCATACCGCCACGATGAGCCGCGCCGCGCTCACCACCGGAACCATGAAGGTAAAACGTATGGTTTCCAGAGAACTCGGCGAAATCCGCTGATTGCGGTTTCAACAACAGAAAGAGGCTGAAACATGAAATTTTTCCGTCACATCACCGGCTGGTTTGCTGCAGCATGCCTGAGTACCGCCGCATTCGGTTCCGACTCGCCGTGGGGGATTATGTCCCATCCCTTCTGGTCCCGTACCCCGGAGGAGTTCAAGAATGAAATCAAGATGACTTCCGAAGCTGGGGCGGAGTGGATGCGTACCGATTTCGGATTCGGCATGATCTGCAAAGAACCCGGAAAATTCAATTTTTCACGTCCGGACAAGCTGGTTGAGGAATTGGCTGCCAAAGGGATTCAGGTCTTGCCGGTGCTGGAGGGATATGATTGGGAAATCCGTCCGGAGTGCCGTCCGCTCTACAAGCATCTCGATGAGTGGCGCAGCTATGTGCGCGCCGTCGCGGAACATTACAAGGGCAAAATCCACGCATACGAAATCTGGAACGAGCAGGACGGCGGCTTCTGGCGGCCCGCCCCGAATGCCGCCCAGTATGTGAAGCTGCTGAAAATCGCCTACCGCGAAATCAAGGCGGTCGATCCCGATGCGACCGTGATCGTCGGCGGAATGTGCTACTGGAACGACTCCTATATGAAAGACATCTATCTTGCCGGCGGCAAGGGGCATTTCGACGCGGTCGCGGTCCATCCCTATGGCGACGGGCCGGACGCCAGCGCCAAGATGGCATTGGGCGTGGAGCGGTTCAAGGCGCTGCTGGCCGCGAACGGCGACGCGGACAAGGAGCTCTGGATCACCGAATGCGGCGGCTCCAGCAACCGTTCCAGCCTGATGGACCAGCAGCCGGATATGATGGTTCAGGCGATCCGGCTCGCGCTGGAGAAGATCGGCCGGTCGTTCCCGGAAAAGCTGAAAGTCGGCGCGCTGAAGGACCTCGTGAATCCCGGCGCCGAATTCCTGACCGCCCGCGAATGGCTGCCCGGCGCGGAGATCGTGCCGCTGGACCCGCGGCAGCTCGACAAACTTGATCCGGCCCGGATTCCGGTGGTGATCGGCTGCGAACGTCTGACGGTGCAGGACCCGTATGTGAAACCGCTGCGCCGCTATGTGGAGCGCGGCGGCGTGATGATCGCCTCCGGGCAGGTGCCGTTCTATGTCCGCAAGATCCGGCAGCCCAACGGCAACTGGATCGACAAAGACGACTGCGGCACGCTGCACCCGGAGTTCCGGATCGGCTTTCAGGCATGGTGGACCAAAAAAGGGTTGCCCCGCTCCACCTTCAACGTGAAAACCACCGAGGCGGGCCTCGCGGGAGGGATCAAGCCGCTGCGTTCGGTCTATTCGACCCGCTGGATGACCGACGCCAACCTGAAATCGGGGGATGCTTTCACTCCGCTGGTGGATATCGTCGACAACAATGGCCGGGTGATCGGCCATCCGCTCGCGCTGTATACGTTCAAGGATTGGAAAGGGGCGATCATCGCCAATACGCTGCTGCTGACCGGCGGGCTTTCGGAGGCGCAGCAGGCCAACCGCCTGCAGCGGGTCTACCTCTCCTACATCGCGAATGGCGTCAAGCGCATCTTCATCTACAACCTGCGCAACAAGGGGACCAACCCGGCGGAGGGGGAGGACAATTTCGGGATCGTCCGCCGCGATTTCACGCCGAAACCGGCCTGGCACGCTTTCCGGGAGATGACCGCCGCGCTCGGCTCGACCCCGCAATTCATCCGCAATCTGTCGGACGATCCGGCCGTCTGGGCGTTGTTGTTCAAGCGGGCGGAGGACGGCAAACAGGTGCTCGCCGTCTGGGGGGTGAAGCCGGAAACCGTCTATTCGGTCGACGGCAAAGAATACCGCGGCACGCAGGTCCGTTTCCTGACGCCCGCGGAGGATACGAAGATAACGGTGCGATAACGGGGGCGGAGAGATGAGCAGGGAATTTCAGTCGTTTCACATTACGGCCTCAAGCGACCCCGTCGCCGGGCGTATCCTGCGGGAGCGGCTGACGGAACGCGGCCTTGCGGAGGAGCAGTCCGGCCTGAAGATCGAACTGGCCGTGAAGCCGGAACTGGCCGCGGAAAGTTTTGCGCTGCACTGTGAACCGGAGCGCGCATACGCATCCGTCGCCGGCGGCGACCTGCTCGGCCTCCTGTACGGCGTGGGGAAGTTCCTGCGTTCGCAGCGGTGGCGGGCGGGCGGGTTCGGCTGTTCCGCACTGAAGCTCGCGGAAAAGCCTGAAAGACGGCTGCGCCAGGTCTATTGCGCCGGGCATTTCCACAATTTCTGGCAGGTCGCGCCGGAGCCGGTGCAGCGGCGCTGCCTTGAGGACCTCGTACTGTGGGGCGCGAATTCCGTGCATCTGCTGATCCTGCCGGTGATCGACTTCGACGACGACTGGGAGAATCCGCAGCTCAAGGCGCAGATGGATAAGATGGCGGCGCTGGTGCGCTCCTTCGCCGCGATCGGCCTGAAGATTTCGACGGACGTGTATGTGAACCAGTCCTTCCGCAATACGCCGAAGGAGCTGTACGCCAGGCCGAACACCGATCCCAGACGGGGCAACAACGGCCGGAACGTCTGCATCTCCAAGCCGGAGGGACACGAATATGTGATGCGCAATTTCCGGAACTATCTGGAGCGGGTCAGGGATCTGCCGATCCATTTCTGGCGCTTCTGGCCCTATGACGAAGGCGGCTGCACCTGCGAGGCGTGTTCGCCGTGGGGCAGCAACGGTTTCCTGCGGACGGCGGAGGAGATGGCGCGTGAAATCCGCGCGGTGCGGTCGGACGCGCGCTTTATCGTCTCCACCTGGACCTTCGACCGGCAGGAGTGGGAGGGGCTGGCCGCCCGCATGAGGGAAAATCCGTGGATCGATTACGTGGTCGCGGACGGGCACGGCGACTTTCCCCGCTGGCCGCTGGAACATGAGCTGCCGGGCGGCGTGCCGCTGATCACGTTTCCGGAAATCAGCATGTGGGGGCTGGGGCCGTGGGGCGGCTTCGGCGCAACCGTCCTGCCCCGGCATTTCACCGGTTTGTGGAATCAGGTGAAGGGAAAGGCGCAGGGCTGCATGCTCTACTCCGAGGGCATCTACGAGGACCTCAACAAAGTGATCGAGCTGCAGTTCTACTGGAACGACCGTCCCGCGGAAGCGACCCTGCGCGAATACGCCGATTACGAGCTTTACGGCGCGGACCCGGAGGAGTTTCTCGCCCTCTGCCGCCTGTTGGAACTCGACCATGTCAACGATCCGGACGCGGCTCCGGCGGGACTGGCGCAGAAGGCGCTGGCGCTGGCGGAAAAGCTGGATGCGGCCCTGCCGGAAGCCGGCCGCCGGAGCTGGCGCTGGCGGCTGATCTATCTGCGCGCCGTACTCGATGTGGAGCGTCTGGTCGGCCGGACCGTGCAGTCCGAAACCGCCGTCGCCGCGCTTCGTGAGCTGATCGCACTCTACGGCCTGCCGAAATATTCCGAAGAACTCGGACCGATGCACCGCGCGATCCGGCCGCCGCTGTATGAATGACCCTGAAAGGGACTCGCCGGAGGCGAAGGCTACAGCTTCGCAAGTGAATAGAGAATGATGCCGGCAGCCATCAGGATGGCCGCGGCGGCGCGGCGGAGCCACATCGCGCGGCTGATCCGGGCGTCGAGCCTGCCGAAACCGTAGTGCAGCAGCAGGATGCCGAGCGCGATCGAGATCAGCCCGCGGCTGGCCTGTATCACGTTGCCGAACACGGTGCCGAGCAAACCGAAGCAGACGAAAAGCGCCACCTGCGACAGATACCAGCTTACCGCGAACGGGGCAGCTTTCACGAACTGCCGGGTGCTCCAGCGGAACCGGGCCAGCAGCGGCAGCGTCAGGATGCCGAGCACGGCGTAGCAGACGGTGCCGATCGCGAAACTGTCCCGGATGATATTGCCGCTTTTCGGCAGCAGCACCAGCCGGGTTTCGACCATGTCGGTCAGCGAGTAGGCGACCAGGGTGACCAGCAGCCAGAAAAGCCCTTTGCGGGTGAAGTGCGCGCCGCCGCTCCAGTTCATGCCGACCGCCGCGACCGTGCTGAGCAGCACGGCGAACCATTGCAGTCCGGAAAGCGGCGTTCCGGCGAACAGCACGCAGATCATCGCCAGCACCAGAATCTTGAGGCCGAGCAGCGACGACATCCGGCTCGCTTCGATCGAGCGCAGCGTGGTGAAGAAGCCGATCTGCCCCACGGTGAAACAGCCGATCCACGCGATCACCCACAGGATGAATTCCGGCAGGCACTCCAGCAGCTGAGGCGGGAACAGGAACGGCGCGAACGGCAGGCAGAACGCCCCCATCACCAGCTGGGAAAAGATCACCAGCCGCAGCGACGACTTGTACCTGAGCATGAATCCGGCGCTGCACACATAGGAAACCGACTGGAACAACGCACAGGCCAGCCCGGCGACGATACCGAGAAACATACCTGTCCCCCTTGTGAAAAATGCGCCGGCTGGTTGCCGGCACGGTTGAAATATGATTCCGTTACAGCACCGCGTTGGCGGCGATGGTGTCGCGGTAGAACTTCGCGCTGAGCTTCGGCGTGCGCTTCAGAGTGGAGTAGTTCACGTAGACGATGCCGAAGCGTTTCTGGAAACCGTCCGCCCACTCGAAGTTGTCCAGCAGACTCCACACGAAATACCCCTTGACCGGGATGCCGTCGGCGGCGGCGCGCTGCACGCCGCGCAGGTGTTCGCGCAGGTACATCAGCCGGTCGGTGTCGAGAACCTCGCCCTCCGGGGTGAGCCGGTCGGCGGCGGGACAGCCGTTTTCGGTGATGTAGAGGTTCTTTTCGTTCCACAGCTCTTTGCAGAAACGGAGCGTCCAGTAGATGCTTTCGGGGCCGAGCTTCAGCCATTCGACGTTCATGGCCGGGTGGGAATCGCTTTTCGGCACGGTCCGGTAGCCGTAGGGGGAGGCCGGATCGGCGGCGATGTGCTCCGGCGTGTAGATGTTCAGCCCGAGGCAGTCCATCGGCGTCGCGATCGTTTTGAGTTCGGAGTCGGTGAAGTCCGGCATGTTTCCGCCCTGCTCGGCGATGTATTCGTCGGTGAAGCGCCCCTCGCGGATCAGTGTCAGGATGCGGCTGTTGCGGATGCGGAACGCCTTGCGGGCGGCTTCGATGTGCTCCGGCGTCTCGTAGACCGGCACGCAGTTGAGCGGGTTGTCCACCAGTCCGACCCGCACGTCGGCGGGGGAGTTGGCCCGGATCGCATTCAGCGCGAGGCCGTGTCCGAGGCAGCCGTTGTAGATGGTCTGGTTCACGGTTTTCGGATCGAGCTTCAAGCCGGGGGCGAACCGTCCCGCCTCGTAGCCGGAGGCGGTGAAGCAGATGATCTCGTTGACGGTGAAGAAGTTTTTGACCCGGTCCGACAGCTTCGACGCGACATAGCCGGCGTAATCGGCCAGTGCGCGGCTGGTCTCCTTGCTCCGCCAGCCGCCTCTTTGTTCCAGCGCCGACGGGAGGTCCCAGTGGAAGACGGTCACATAGGGGGTGATGCCGTTGGCGAGCAGTTCGTCGACCAGCCGGTTGTAGTAGTCCAGCCCCTTCGGATTCGGGGCGCCGGTCCCTTCCGGGAACACGCGCGGCCAGGCGATGGAAAAGCGGTACGCCTTTATGCCGAGCGACTTCATCAATTGAACATCCTCTTTGTAGAGCGTGTACTGCGACGCGCCGACCAGCGGGATGTCGTCGTTGGCGACGGTGCCGGGCTTTCGGCAGAAATCCAGCCAGTTCGACGGCCCCGCGCCGTCCGCTTCAAGATGCCCTTCGACCTGAAATGAGGCGGTGGCGGCGCCCCACAGAAAATGTTCCGGCATGCGGTAATCCATAAAAAAACTCCTTTTTCCGGTGGTAGTTTTGAATATCATTAAAATACATGCCCGGAAAAAGGAGTTCAAGGAAAAGCGGCGGAAATTCCGTTACACGATGGTCAACTCCATCGGGAATTGCGCCTGATGCAGCGTTCGTCCACGATCGCTGACGGACTTCAGTGCGGCGGACTTTTTGCAGAGGGCGGCCACTTCAAAGCCGTCCAGCATGAATTCATAACGCGGCAGCAGGCTTTCCAGCAGGAAGAGCCGGTCCAGCAGCCGGGTGCGGTCGGAGTCCCGCAGCGTGGCCGTGAAGGTCAGCTTCCAGCCGGAGGGACAGTTCACCGCCTCCAGACCGGTCAGTTCCGCGGCTACCGCCGGTTCGGAGGCGTCCGGCAGCGGTGCGCCGAAGCCGCCGCGCACCACTTCGCGGTCCACTTTGAGCCGGAGCTGCGACGCGATCATGCCGGCCAGCGCCCGTTCCAGCCGCACTCCGTTGAGCCGTCCCGCGCTGCGGTCCGGCGGGATCACTTCCGGGTAGTCGGCGGGAACAAAGCTGCTCTCTGCCGGGTCGATCTGTACTTTGAATCGGAAAGAGGCGGTCTGAAATTCGCAGCCCAGCAGCGTTTCCAGCCCGAACTCCAGATTGTCGTCGGCGGTCAGGGCGGAAAAGACCACCTGCGAACCGCCCGGCAGCGCCACGGTCACGCCGGAGACGGGAAGCCGGTTGTAACGCTCCTCCATTTCGCGCAGGAAAGCGGCGCCCCGCACCGAACGGCCTTCGAGCTTCGCGGTGTAGTCGCGATGCTCCGCCGTTTCAAACGGTTCGGCCGAAACCACCCGCACTGCGACGCTCTCGCCGAATTCCGGGAGCGTTCCGGCCGTGCAGCCGCCGAACCATGCCGCCAGCGCGGTTTCGACCACACCGGAGTCGACCGCCCGGTAAGCGAGCCGTTTTTCGGCATTTTCGGCGCCTTCCTCCTCGGGGCATTCGCCGGGAGTGAACGTCGAACCGCTCATCGCGACCTCGGCAGTCAGGGTGAAACTGCCGAATTCCTTGACGACGCCCTGATGCTCGCGCCCTTCAAAACTGACGCTTCCGGCGGCGAGCGAGTGAAGCCACACCTCCGAACCAGCCTGAGTGGTGACCTTGCCGCCCCATTCGGGACAGCCGGCGGCGAGCCGGGCGAAGCAGTCGCGGAAGTTGACCCGCGCCGCTCCCCGCCCGGTCACATTGAAAACAAATGAGAGAAGGTCGCCGCTCTGATCGCTCTTGACCGGTCCTTCTGAATGGAATACTACCGCAATCCCGTCGCCGTCGACCGGCAGTTCGTCGCATGTGACCGGGCTGCTGCCGCACCAGTTGGCGGCGAGATAGTCCCGGACGGCATTCTGCACCGCCCGCGCCGAGACCGAGCGGCGCAGCTCCGCGGCGGCATTGGAGGAAGAATCAGGGAGAAATACATCTTGAATATCCGGCATCATCACAGTCCTTTCACTTGTTACGCTGCCGACGCGGCAGCTTCCAACAGTGCGGAATTTGTCAACTTCATTCCGAAATAAGTTGACAAAAAGCTTTCTGTAAGAACTTGATTCACTGGCAGGAGGAAGTACATTAACGTATTCAAAAGAGCAGACGGATAAGGGCGGTATGGAGTGATATGAAACCAGAAAGTGCACAGGGTATTTTCACTTGGGGCGGTTTATACCGCAATTAACGACTTGGGAAGAATGTGATGAAATTATATTCGATTATTGCTCTTTTATTACTACTGCTTTTATTTGCCTGTTCTCCCTGCGATATTGATCAACCGGATACGGCAGCCAACCGTAAAGGATTTGAAGCAAATCTCGGCTTCCGGCCGACCAAGGAGATCACTGATGTCTATTTCTATGCGGATGAGTGGGGCGGGGATGCCAAAATACCTGCTGGCATTCAAAGCTCCTCCAAATGTGGTGGATGCCATCGTGAAACAGCAGGAGTTGAAGCGGGAAAGCAATCAGGGTTATGATTCCGATTCGGAAAGATTCCCGTGGTGGAGTTCGGAGTTCAGAAGACAGGCTGAATTTTATCAGTTCGAGGACGAGCGCCGTGAAATTTTGCGGCAGTTATGGCACGATCCGGCTACCGGACGTTGCCATTTCCGGCTGGTGTACTGGTAGAAATTTCAAATGGCGCCCGGAATGGTCAACTGGTTGTGCTGTTATCCCCGCTGAAACGGCACGGGGCAGACTGCATGTAACCGGTTTCATTGCATACGGATCGGACATTGTGTAAAATTGCCCGGCTTGAATTTATGGAGTTATTCCGAAATTTCAAATATCGCGGCGAAATCCATCGATATCCTGACCTTATTTGGATCGCTGGAGCAAAAGGCGGCCGGCAAAAAACAGCGGATTTCTCGATATTCGGCTGTACTGGAATTGTTTCGCTCTGGAAAACGACGGATGTTTTTAAGCTGAATCACCTTACGCTTCATCAAGTTGGCAAGCCGTTCCGCCTCTTTTCGCAATTTGGCGGCGGCTTCCTGATACAGTTGTTCCTCCGCCGCTTCCGTATTGTCGATGCCATAGTAGACCGCACCGAGCAATTCCGGCCTGTCGGAACAGAAGGGAATGGCGCCCTTTCTGATTGCGATATCAAGGATTTCCGCCGCCAGTGTTTCATCAGGCGGCAGGGTTACCGTGACAAGCTGCGTTACGTCCGGTTCGATTTTGGCTCCCGCTGCCCGCCAGCCTTGAAAATCCTTCGTTCCGGTATTGACTGTGGTCGTATCGATTTGGGCAGTTTTGAACCGCTCTTTGATCTTTTCGGAAACCGCGGTGATATTGGCGTCACACGCTTTTTGGGCATCACTGATCAGCAAACCTTGTCCTCTGACCAGAAAAGCCACATAGGCATTTGTAGCTTTCGCAGTAGTTGTGACTGTCGTTTTTATTTCCAACACCGGCTCGTCATTGGAGAACGCATTAAATAATAAGCCGAAAATCAAACAAAATATCCACTTTCTCATGATGAACTTCCTTAAGGCAGCTCTTGGATTGGCATTACTTCAAATTTTGCGTCAAGTGATAATGAGATCCTGATCTTTTCTGGATCGCCGGAATAGAAATCCACCGGTAAAGTATGTGCGATGGACTGAAATTTGATTGGATTCCGCGATCGATGAATAAAATAGCGGTCGAGTTCCTGTAGTTTCACAACTTTACAGCTCTGCAATTTCGCCAGCTTTTCCGCTCGTTTCCATAGCTTGGGATAAGCTGTTTCGCATAGCCGATCCACATCTGCGTCCAAATTTCTGATCCCGTAAAAGATTGCTCCGGAACAACTGAGCTGATCTGAGGCGAATGAATTGAGAGAGGCGAGAAACGGAGTCAATCCCATGCGCAACGCGATGTCGAGAATCTGCGCGGCGCGTCTGGCGTCAGCCGGGATCGTAACCTGAATCAGCCGCGTCACATCAGGTGCGAAACTATCCCGATCGCTGTTTCCGAAATCCCGGTTCCCCGTATTGACAATTTCCGTCTCAATGGCGGCATCGGGGAACTGCCTGCGGATCGCTTCGGAAACCGCCGCCGTTTTCTGGTTGCAGTCGCGCAGGGCGTCGCTGACCGTCAGGCCCTGTCCGCCGGCCAGAAACAGGATATAGGCATGGGTCGGCCTGACTGTTGCGGCGATCTCCGTTTCCACACTCAAAGGCGGCAGCCGCTTTTCTTCCGCCCCCACGCTCCACATGATTGCCGCCGCGGCGATCAGTCCGATGATACGCTTCATATTTTCCTTGTTCCGGTTGAATTGATATGCGGTAATATAAATCCTTGCAACTGTGGAAGCAAGTTGTTTCCGGAAAAACAGGACGGTTGCGTCACAGGCGCTCGATCAGCAGATTGCCGCTGTGGTCGATTGCATTTGGAAACGAGGTTTTCAGCTCGTTGAAATATTTTTGGGCCTCCTCTTTCTTACCGTCTTTCTCCAGGAGTTTGCCAAGCGCGAAACGGGCATAGGCTCCGACCTGAACACCATCGCCATAGCGGCAGTCGCCGAATTCGTCGATTGCCCGCTTCAGGTCCTCGATTTGCGTTTTGCCGGGTTTTTCCCAACGGGCGGCGTACAGCCATGCGCAACCGGCCCGGTTCGACTTCGGATATTTGGCGGCCAGTGCTTTCAGTGAAGCGATCCGCTCTGTTTCCGGCACTTTCCGCCATGCCTGATACATCTGCTCGATCTCGCGCAGTTGCTCTCTGGAGTAATTGCCGGAATCTTTGCCCATCCGCTTCCGGGCCTCCTTCTGCTGCTCCTGCGTGATTTCCTGCTTCTTCTGCTGCGCGAGAAGCGGCTGCACGGCTTTTTCCAACTGGTCGATCTTTTTCTCCAGCCGCGCCAGTTTCTCCTCCTGAGTTTCCGCGAACAGGCCGGTGCAGAGACACGCGATCCCCAGAATCATCCACAGCTTTTTCATTTCCCGTTTCCTTTTTTTGCATGTTTCTTCGGGAACGGCAATATGCCGTCCAGATATAATTAATGGGGGAAAGGCGAAAAAGCAACCCCTTCCGGTAAAATATCCGGATAAAACTCTTCAAACCGTACAGCATGACACTGAAAAGGTTAAAAGAGGGAAAAGGCAGGGAAAACATTTTTATAATTTTATATGGAATCGGGCGTTGTGTAAAACTGCTCCGGCTTGAATTTATGGAATTATTCCGAAATTTCAAATATGGCGGCGAAATCCATCGATATCCTGACCTTATTTGGATCACTGGAACACACTGGCGCAGGCAGAATGCACTGAATCCCCTGAAATTTGGCCGTGTTGCAGGAACTCCGGTCCGTGGAGCTGCGAACGTCCCGGAGAAGAACCACCTTGCGCTCCATTGAGTTGGCAAGCAGTTCCGCCTTTTTCCGCAATTTGGCGGCGGCTTCCTGATACAGTTGTTCTTCCGCTGCTTCCGTATTGTCGACGCCGTAGTAAACCGCACCGCGCAATTCCGTCCTGTCGGAACAGAAAGGGATGGCGCCCTTTCTGATTGCGATATCAAGGATTTCCGCCGCCAGTGTTTCATCAGGCGGCAGGGTTACTGTGACAAGCTGTGTCACGTCCGGTTCGATTTGGGGGCCCGGTGCCCGCCAGCCTTGAAAATCCTTCGTTCCGGTATTGACTGTGGTCGTATCGATTCTGGCATCCTTGAACCGCTTTTTGATCTCTTCGGAAACCGCGGTGATCTTGGCGTCACACGCTTTCTGGGCATCACTGATCAGCAAGCCCTGTCCCCTGACCAGAAAAGCCACATAGGCGGTGGTGGCTTTCATGGTTGCCGTCACCGTTGTTTCCACTCCGAGAGTCGGGACTTCTCCGGCGGTCGCGCAGAGGAGAAGACAAAAGGTCAAACAAAAGCCCCACTTTTTCATAATGAACTTTCCTATGGCTGTTTCGGGTTTTCCATCACTTCAAATTTTCCGACGAGCAACAGCGGTATCCGGACCTCTTCGGGATCGCTGGAGTAAAAATCCACGGGCAGGGTATGCAGAAGGGACCGGAATGTGACTGTATTCTGAAATCGGTGGACGCGAAAATGGTTGAGTTCCTGCAGCCCCGTCACTTTGCAATTCCGCATCCGGGCCAGCCTTTCTGCCTGTTTCCACAGCTTGGGGCAGGCAGTCCGGTATAACCGGTCCAGCTCCGCTTCCGGCTCTCGGGAGCCGTAGAGAATTGCACCGGCGCTGCTGGGCTGATCTGCGGCGGCAGCATGGGGCGAGGCGAGAAACGGAGTCAATCCCATGCGCAACGCGATGTCGAGAATCTGCGCGGCGCGTCTGGCGTCAGCCGGGATCGTAACCTGAATCAGCCGCGTCACATCAGGTGCGAAACTGTCCCGATCGCTGTTTCCGAAATCCCGGTTCCCCGTATTGACAATTTCCGTCTCAATGGCGGCATCGGGGAACTGCCTGCGGATCGCTTCGGAAACCGCCGCCGTTTTCTGGTTGCAGTCGCGCAGGGCGTCGCTGACCA
>NZ_QEKH01000024.1:71665-90202 GCF_003096415.1 Victivallis vadensis
ATTTCCGTCTCAATGGCGGCATCGGGGAACTGCCTGCGGATCGCTTCGGAAACCGCCGCCGTTTTCTGGTTGCAGTCGCGCAGGGCGTCGCTGACCATCAGGCCCTGTCCGCCGGCCAGAAACAGGATATAGGCATGGGTCGGCCTGACCGTCGCGGTTATTTCCGTTTTCACACTCAAAGGCGGCAGCCGCTTTTCTTCCGCTTCCGCGCTCCAGATGATCGCCGCCGCCGCGATCAGTCCGATGATGTGTTTCATGATTGCCCCGTTCTGTTTCCAACGCTGTGACGGTAATATAAATCCGGGTGATCGCGAAAACAACCCGCAGTCGGGGAAATAGGTGAAACATGTCACAAATATTCAAGCGGCAGGAAGCCGCTGCGGTCGGCCGCATTGGAGAACAGGGGGACAGTTCATTGAAATATGTTTGAAAAGAGAGTCCGGGAGGCCGCGCCTGCAAACCGGACTGCCATATTCAAGCGGACATCGATATCAGAAAATATCCGCGATGGATTGGAAGAACGAAATCACCGGGTTGGATTCTTCTGCCGGAGCGGAATCCGCGGTTCCCGCCGGAGCCGCCGCATTGCCTTTGGCGGCGTCGATCTGCCTGAGCAGCATATCGAGCGCGTCGAGGCTGGCTTTTTCCAGCTTCCTTCCCTCTTCATCGGTCATGCCGCTGTACCATTTGCCGTTGACCTTGTAGAGTTTGGTTTCGGCGACGACGCTTTGGGCTTTGCCGTTTTCGGTCCAGCTGTTCCTGACCTTCAGCGTCGCGACGTCGCCGTTGATCTTTTCTTCGAGCACTTCGGACTTCATATCGGTGACCGGAGAGGTTTTCAGATAGGCGTCCATCATCTGGTTGAGCATTTCCGGGTTCATCGACTTGTAGTAGTCGACAACCTTCTGAATTTGCGCATCCTCCGCATCGGCTTTGTACGCGAATGTGGTGTAACGCATGAAGGTCAGCGCGTCCCTCTTTTCGGCGGCTTCCTTCGCCCTGGCGAAGTTCTCCATGCTCTTTTGCGTGGCTTTGGTGTAGCAGGAGAGGGCGGCCTTGTCGCCCGCTTTGCGGCTGGAGAGATAGTTATACAGCTTGGTCGGCGTGTCCTGTTCACCGGCCTGAACCGCAAAGACTCCCGCGCTCATTGCGGCAGCCGCCATCATTGCAATCATTGACTTCTTCATAAATTTCCTTTCTGCTTCAATTTGGGAACCGGGGAAAATATAGGTTCCCCGCCGGGGGAAATCAACCGTTCGCGAAGAGAATCAAATTACCATTTGGCAATTTTGCGTTTATCGCCGGTGCCGGTAGACGGATTGCAGGATTCCGAAGGCCAGCATCCCCATCAGCACGAACGAGCCGCCGTAGCTGATGAACGGCAGCGGCACTCCGGTGACCGGCGTGACGCCGATGCACATGCCGATGTTGATGAAGCAGTGCGGAAATACGATGCAGCCGATGCCGATCGCGATGTAGCGCCCGAAAGGGTCGGAGGTGGCCAGCGCGGTGCGCACCACCGAATAGAACAGCGCCAGATATGCCAGAATGATCAGAAAGCATCCGACGAATCCCGCTTCCTCCGCGATTACGGAAAAAATGAAGTCGTTGTTGGAAACCGTCTGGGGCAGGAAGCCTAACGAATTCTGGGTCCCCTCTCCGATTCCCTTGCCGGTCATGCCGCCGGAACCGACCGCCAGCCGCGCCTGGTAGGAGTTGTAGCCGCTGCCCATCAGGTCGAGTTCGGGATTCAGGAAGACCTTGATCCGGTTGATCTGGTAGGGCTTCAGCAGCGGCCGGTAGCCGGCGACCTCGTTCAGCACGAGTCCGCCGCCGATCAGGGCGACTGCCGCGGTCGCCAGCAGGATGTAGCGCCATTTCAGACCGGCGCAGAACACGATCCCGACGAAGACCGGAATCAGGATCACGCCGCTGCCGAAGTCCGGTTCGAGCATGATCAGTCCGAAAGGGAGCGCCACCGCCGCCGCGCCCAGCAGCAGGCAGGCCAGGCGGTTCACATTGAACATCGGCGTGGAGAACATTGCCGACAGCAACAGCACCACGGACAATTTGCTGAATTCGGAGGGCTGCAGACTCATGCCGATCGGCTTGAGGTAGATCCAGCTGCGCGCACCGTTGATTTTGACGCCGATGAAAAGCACCAGCACCAGCAGCGCCAGCATCGCCAGATAGAACAGCACGCTCAGCACCCGGTACTGAATTTTACGATAGTCGACCGATGCGGCAAGGAGCCAGAGCACCGCTCCGCCGCCGATCCAGCGCAGCTGCTTGGCGAAAAATCCCAGCGACGCCTCCGTGCCGACCTGTTCGCCGGTGGAGCGGATGAACACCAGCCCGACGCCGAGCAGGAACATCAGGCTCAGCAGCTGTACGAAGTCCAGGCTCGCCGGGAACGACAGCAGCGCGCTCCATGTTCCGCCCCGCTCCCGGCGCGACTGCCGGGAGGGGCCGGTTGCGGATTCCACCATGTCGTCGATTCTCACTGGCGCTGATTCCTGCTGCTGAAAAGTCAAAAAGCGGCCGAACCGGGGGGGCGCCCCGCCTCAGCCGCTCCTGTGGAATAGGACGGACTAGACCGTGAAGGTCTGGTCGCGACGCGGACCGACCGAAACGATGGCGACGGTCGATTCGACCAGCTCGGCCATGCGGTTCAGGTAGTTGCGGGCGTTTTCGGGCAGTTCTTCCCACTTGCGGGCTTCCGCCGTGCTGCACTTCCAGCCCGGCAGCCACTCGTAGACCGGCTTGATCTTCTCCAGCTCGGCGACTGCCGCCGGGAACTCTCTGGTGACCTTGCCGTCGATCTCGTAGCCGACGCAGATCGCGATCTGTTCGAGGTCGTCCAGCACGTCCAGCTTGGTGACCGCCAGCTTGTTGATGCCGTCGACCATGCAGGCGTAGTGCGCGGCGATCGCATCGAACCAGCCGCAGCGGCGCGGCCGGCCGGTGGTCGCGCCGAATTCACGGCCGACCTGGCGGAGCTTCTCGCCGAATTCGTCGAAAAGTTCGGTCGGGAACGGGCCTTCGCCGACGCGGGTGGTGTAGGCCTTGATCACGCCCCAGCTGTCGCGGATGTGCTGCGGAGCGATGCCCGCTCCGGTGCACGCGCCGCCGGTAACGGTGTTGCTGCTGGTCACGAAGGGGTAGGTGCCGTGGTCGATGTCGAGCAATGCCCCCTGCGCGCCTTCGCAGAGCACATTCTTACCCGCCTTGATCATCGCGTTGACACTGTAGACGGTGTCGCAGACGCGCGGAGCGAGGTATTCGGCGGCCTCTTTGACCCGCGCCCACTCGGCGTCGACGTCGAGCGGGGCGATGCCGGATTCACTGAACAGCTTGTTGTATTTGGCCGCTTCGGTGCGGAACTGCGGTTCGAGTCGGTCGAGATGGGTCAGGTCGATCGCGCGGATGCCGCAGCGGTGCATCTTGTCGGCGTAGGACGGGCCGATGCCGCGCTTGGTCGTGCCGATCTTTTTGGAGCCGGCGCCCGCCTCGTTGAGCGCGTCGGCGCGCTTGTGGTATTCGAAGATCAGCTGGGCGCGGTTGCTCAGCTCGACCTGTTCGGGGTTGAAGCCCTTTTCGGCGATGGCCTTCATCTCCTCCATCAGGCCGATCGGATCGACCACTACGCCGTTGCCGATCACGCACTTCACGCCCGGGCGGAAGATGCCGGAAGGAACCAGATGCAGCACATAGCGGTCCTTGCCGATCTCGACGGTGTGACCGGCGTTATTGCCGCCCTGAAAGCGGACGACCATGTCGACGTCGCGGGTCAGCACGTCGATCAGTTTTCCTTTGCCTTCGTCTCCCCACTGAGTTCCGACCAGAATATCAACCGGCATATTTCATTCCCCTGTTGTTATAAGGTATTGTTAATAAAAACAAGTCCTATAAAATAGACCGGAATCGGAGAAAATACAATCCGAATCCGGAGAAAAAGTCGGGTAAAGCATTTGGAGCCCGAAAAAATCGAGGATTGTCGGATTATTTCCCGGCAGATGATTTGCAACTGGCGCGATGATGAAGTATTTTATCCGATGATTGTAATTGTGGTTTTCCGGTTTTAATTTTTGAAAAGGGGAATGGTTCCGTGAGTACGACAGCGACACCCGAACTGATGAAATCGACGCTGACTGAAATGGGTAAAAAGGCGAAAACCGCCTCTCGCGCGCTGGCTGTCCTCCCGTCCGACGAGAAAAACCGCTGCCTGGAGATGATGGCCCGCGGGGTCGAACAGGCCGCGGAGGCGATCAAAGCCGCCAATGCCGAGGACCTTGAAAAGGCGAAACAGGCCGGTCTTGCACCGGCGATGATCGACCGGCTGACCCTGACCGACCGCCGGATTCAGGAGATGGCCGACGGGCTGCGCGTGGTCGCCTCCCAACACGATCCGGTCGGGCGCGTGTTGTCGACGACTGTCCGTCCCAACGGCCTCGAAATCACCAAGATCAGCGTTCCGCTGGGCGTGATCGGCATTATTTACGAATCGCGCCCGAATGTGACCGTCGATGCGGCGGGAATCTGTCTCAAGGCGGGCAACGCGGTGATCCTGCGCGGCGGCAGCGAGGCGTTTCACTCCAATCTGATTCTGGCCGGGATCATGAACCGGGCGGCGATCGGGTGCGGCTTGCCCGACGGCACGGTGCAGCTGGTGCCGTGGACGGATCACGCGGCGGTGAATCTGCTGCTCAAGATGGATCAGTATCTCGATCTGATCATCCCGCGCGGCGGCGAACGGCTGATCCGGCTGGTCTGTGCCGAGGCGACGATGCCGGTGCTGAAACACTACAAAGGGGTCTGTCACCTTTACGTCGACCGCGAATGCGATGTGGAAAAAGCGGTCGAAATCGTCGTGAATGCGAAGGTCCAGCGCCCCAGCGCCTGCAATGCGTTGGAAACCTTGCTGATCGACCGGAAAATCGCGGAGCGGTTCGTGCCGCCCTTCGTCGCGGCGATGAAGGAAAACGGCGTGGAGCTGCGCGGCGACGAAGAGTTCCGCAAGCTCGATCCCGAGGCGGTTCCGGCGACCGAAGATGATTACTACGCCGAATACCTCGCTCTGGTGCTGACTGTGAAGATGGTCGGTTCGGTCGAGGAGGCGGTGGAGCACATCAACCAGTACGGTTCCCGTCACAGTGACGGGATCCTGAGCGATATTCCGGCCGACATCGATTACTTTTTCGCGAACGTCGACTCTTCGACGCTTTACGCGAACGCCTCGACCCGGTTCACCGACGGCGGTGAATTCGGGATGGGGGCCGAAATCGGCATCAGTACGGACAAACTCCATGCCCGCGGCCCGATGGGGGCCGATGAGCTGACCAGTTACAAGTATCTGGTTCGCGGCAGCGGGCAGATTCGTCCATAACAGCGGGAGAACCGGCAAGAATGATTGTACCGATGAAAAAAGTCACGCTGCTGGCGCTGAAATCCGAACAGGATTCCGCGCTGGTCGCGCTGCGCTCGCTCGGCGTGATGCAGATCGAGCAGCTCCGGGTCGGAGCTTCCGACAGCGCCCAGCAGCTGAAGGAGGAGTTCGACTCCGGCAGCCGTATCGTCGGCGAGCTGGACAAGCTCTTCAAAGAGAATGACGGCGAAGTTCCGGCGGCGGGCAAGCGCTGCTCCGGCGCCGAGGCGATCGAAAGCGCCGGCGCGCTGCTCGACAAACGCGACCAGCTTTCCGGCGAACTGAACGCGCTTTCCCAGCGGCTGAAGGCGTTGGAAGTGTGGGGCGAATTCGACCGCCCGATGCTCGATGAACTGCGTGAAAAGGGAATTTACGTCCACCTCTGCGCCGGTTCCGAGCGGCAGCTCCGGGAGGCGGAAGAACTCCCCGGGGTGGAGTGCAGGGTGATCCGGCAGGATTCCGCCCGCATCTACTTTGCGGCGGTTTCGCTGGAGGAACAGGAGCCGGGAACATTGCCGGAAATCCGGCTTTCCGCCGAAGACGATCCGGCCGAGTTGCGCAGCCGCATTCAGGAGCGGGGGCGTGAAGTCGGCGTGATCAACGGCCGGCTGAAAGAGCTGTTTGCCTCGCTGCCCGCCGCGAAAAAGCGGCTCCGCAAGCTTCACGCCGAGTGGGAGTTCACGACGGTTCACGATTCGCTTGACGCGCACGGGGAAGTGGTGACCCTGACCGGTTTCGTGCCGGAGCCGGAGCTGGAAACCCTCCGCGCCGCCGCCAGAACCAACGGCTGGGGGTTGCTGGTCGCCGATCCGGGGCCGGACGATCAGGTGCCGACGCTGCTCAGGGAGTCGAAGTTTGCAAAGCTGATCTCCCCTCTGTTCCAGTTCCTCGGCATTTCGCCGGGCTATCACGAGCTGGACGTGTCGGCGGCGGTGCTGGTTTTTTTCACGATTTTCTACGGGATGATCATCGGCGACGCCGGGTACGGCTTGCTGTTTCTGGCCGGAACGTTGTTTGCGATGTGGAAGTTCCGCGGCAGACCGGCGGCACAGTTGCCTTGCCGGATGATGCTGGTGCTCAGCATCGCTGCGATCGTCTGGGGCGTGCTGACCAGCAACTACTTCGGGACGTCGCCGCTGCCGGGATTGAAGATTTTCACCGATCCCGCGGTCAAGGATGCGAATGTGCAGGCATTCTGCTTCATCCTCGCGATCGCGCAACTGTCGCTCGGCCGCATCTGGCAGGCGTTCAGGGACCGGAATTTCCGCAATATCGGCAAAAACATCGGCTGGATGCTGATTTTGTGGGGCAACTTCTTCCTGACGCTGAAACTGATCGTGTGGCCCGGGGACTTCCCGGTTTATATGTACTGGCTCTACGGCATCGGCCTGTTGCTGGTGATCGCCTGCGACGTGAACTGGAAGAATATGGCGGACGTGTTCCAGTTTCCGTTCAACATCATCGGCAGCTTTGTCGATGTGCTGAGCTACATCCGTCTTTTCGCGGTCGGCATGGCCGGCTACTATATCGCATTCAGCTTCAACGGCATGGCTTCGGATATCTGGAAGAGTTCCCCGTGGTTTCTGGTCTTCGGCATTCTGGTCGCGGTGATCGGCCACGCGATGAACCTCGGCCTTTGCATACTCAGCGTGCTGGTGCACGGCGTTCGTCTCAATACGCTTGAATTCTCGAACCATGTCGGTTTGAGCTGGAGCGGTTCAAATTTCAAACCTTTTAAAAATAACACCAAATCGGAGGAAAACTGAGCATGGAAGTTGAAATGATGAAGGCGCTGGCCATGGCCGGCGGTTATGCCGCGATCGGTCTGGCGGCGATGGGTTCCGCGATGGGTACCGGTATCGGCGGCAGCGCCGCGATCGGCGCGTGGAAGAAGTGCTATCAGCAGGACAAACCCGCTCCCTTCCTCCTGATCGCGCTGGCGGGCGCCCCGCTGTCGCAGACCATCTACGGCATGATCCTGATGATCCTGATCAAAGGCAAGATGGCCGACAACCCGGCCGCCTGGCCGCTCTATCTGACCATCGGCGTGCTCGGCGGCCTCGGGCTGATGTTCTCCGCGTGGTATCAGGGCAAGGCCGCCGCCGGCGGCTGCAACGCTTTCGGCGAAACCAATCAGGGCTTTGCGAACTATCTGATGGTGCTCGGCATCGTCGAAACCACCGCGATCTTCGCGCTCGTCTTCGCGTTGCTGGCGATGTAATCGCGAGGGGAATTGCCCCCGCCGGCCGCGTGCCGGTGTGAATGCAGGCTGTCTTTTCAGGTTTGATCTGAAAAGACAGCCTGTTCGGTTTCAGGGCGGGAAGTCAATGCCGCACGTGAAAATAGCCGTGGAGACGGCCGAGGGCCATTGCGAGATGGAAGCGGCTGCGGGAGGGATTGAGCTTCAGCAGAAATTGAACGGCGCGGACGAACTGAAGCGATGCGTAGAACATCGCACGCCATGCCGGATAGCGGTGCTTGCGCAACACACGTCCCATGCCGTTGCCGTAGAGCCTGCCGCGTTCGGCGCGCCACGGGCCGTGAAAACAGGGGTGGTGAACCACGAATTCGGGGCGGTAATCGAGTCGGCGATGATGCTCCAATAACTGAAGCAGGAAATCGCTTTCCTCGCCGGAACCGTAGACAGTGCCGGAGCCGACGCCGAGGGTTTCGTCGAACCGCACTTCGCCGACGACGGAGCGGCGCACGAAGATCGACGGCGAAACGGCGGTGCGCCAGATGTTGCCGCGGTCGATCGCGAGGGGGGAGCCGGCCATGTAGCCGCCGGCGGAGAAACTGCCGTCCCGGTCGGTCACCAGTGTCGACACGCCGTCGCAGCCGGGATTGGCGTCGAAGTATGCCGCGAGGCGGTGCAGCAGGTCGGGCGGATAGGTGCAGTCGTCGTCGGGGATGGCGACGATGTCGCCGGAAGCGGCGGCGAGGCCGACGTTGCGGGCGCGCGACAGGCCGATTTCACTGCGAAGGCGCCGGACCGGGAAACGGCCGCGGCAACGGTCGAGCAGCGGCGCGAGGCGGTCATCTGGATTCTGGTCGACCACGATCACTTCGAAGGCGGGAGGCTGCTTCTGGGCGGCGAGGGAGCCGAGGAACGCTTCAAGCTCGGCGGTCCGGGTCACGGTGCAGACGATCAGCGAGAAACGGCACATGTCACTTCCTCCGTTTCAGCAGCCGGGCGGTCCGCTTGGCCCAGTTTTTGACGGTGCGGCGGCGGCTGCTTCCGGCAGGCAGGAGTCTGTTCATCAGCCGGTAGCCGGCTTTCATGAATTTCAGAAACTCCGGATTGGCGAGTTCATCGCCGTCATCGCCGCCGGGGGCGGCGAGCATCCGATCGAGCATCCGGTTCAGCGGATCGGCTCCGGGGTCGCAGGCGAGGTCGAAGCAGTGCTGTTCTTCGGGGCCGGCGGCGATGACGCGGTCGGCGATCCGGCAGAAAGCGCGGGCGCGGCGGAGCGCCGGAATCGGGGCTTCGCCGAAGCGGAGCGGCTCCTCCAGCACGAAGCCGACGCCGAGGTGGGTGAGGGCGATCCGGTCGAAGAACAGCGCCGCTTCTTCGCCGGGGACATGCAGATAGTGGACGGCGGCGGCCGGATGCCGCTCCTGCCACTCCTTCCAGTATGCCAGGCGCGCGGCGACGCCGGAGCGGTCCAGGGGATCGAACTCCGCCACCGGTCGTGCCGCGACGGCAGATGCCGGGTCGCAGGGATGCCCCTCCAGCGGGCCGTGCGGTGGAAACATCGCGGCGAACCTTTCCTCCTGTTGAAATGCGATTTCCGGCAGCGCCAGCACCAGCCGTTCGCGGTCGACGGCGTGGCGGAAGATCCACGCGGCCCCGGCGGGACGGTCCTCCGGCCGGAGGTGGTTCAGCCACCGTTCCCACAGAATCTGCAGCTGGTCGCGCTCGATGTCGGCGAAGGAGGCGCGGATGTCCGGATCGCGCTGCCAGTCGCCGCGATTTTTCAGGCAGGCTTCGATCCGCCCCAGCGCGTCGAGCATGGTGCCGATCCTGCGGAACCGCTCCAGCGGGAAACTGCTCTGGGCGGTCACTCCGGCGGCGGTGAAATAGTTGTAATAGTTCTTTTCAAGTTTCAGCAGCGAATCGGCGCGGCAGGCGACCAGCACATAGAAATAGAAATCCTCGTCCATGATGCAGTAGCACGGTTCGAGGTCGCCGAGCGCGTTGCGGCAGATTTCGGCCCGGATCAGCTTCAAGCAGAGATTCCAGTAGTGGCCGCGGTCGACCAGCAGGTCGCGCAGCACCGCGCCGGGGCCGGAAACTTCGCCGCCAGGCGGGGTGATCCAGTTCCACACCTGCTGCAGCGAACCGTCGGGGCAGGGCACGAACTCGTCACAGCCGAAAGCGACGACATCATATCGCTTTTCCGCCGCCGCTTCGTAAAGTTCAGCGGCGGCTTCCGGCCGGAAGGTGTCGTCGGGGTCGAGGAACAGCAGATATTCGCCCTGCGCGGCGCGAACCGCTTCGGCGCGGGCGATCAGGGTGCCGCGGTTCTCCGGAAACGCGATCACCCGGAGCCGCGGATCGGCGGCGGCGCGCTGTTCGAGCAGCCGGAGCGACTCGTCGGCGGAGCCGTCGTCGACCGCGATCACCTCCAGCTCGCGCAGCGTCTGCCCGAGCGCGGAATCCAGCGATTTTTCCAGCGTCGCCGCCGAATTGTAAACAGGAAGAATAATACTGATGCAGATCGGATGTGCCGCCATGATGTCAGACCCTCGGTTTGAAGATGGTACGGATGCGGTTCGCACATTGCCAGCGGAGCGATTCCGAAGGCAGCAACCGGCGGGCGATCTGGAAAAAGAGATTCCGCGCCCGGCGTTTCAGGATGGCGGCTTCCAGCCGGAGCTGTTCCCGACCATGCGGCAACGGGCGTTCGAAGCCGTGCGCGGCGGAGATGTGCGCAAGGATTGCGGTAAGCCGCTGTTCAGTGGTGCGCCGGTCTTCGATTGCGGGAACTGTTTCGCCTTTGAGCAGCCGGGCAGTGGTGATGACCAGCCGCCCCGGATCGCCGGAAGGGACCGGGAAACAGCCGCAGCCGGGCTGGAAGGCGGGATTCTGCAGCTGCTCATAGCCGACCGCCGGGAAATCGCGCCACGCGGCGGGCATTTCGGCCTGGGCGAGATAAGGCTGGAAGATCCAGACAATTCGGTACACCGGCTTCTCCGGGTCCTGTGGCTGCTCCGCGTCGATGAAGGAAAACGCTTCGTCGATCTCCCGGAGCTGGAGCGCCCGCAGAATGAAGGGGCGCAGCTCCCGGCGGGCGGCGACCATCAGCCTCGCTTGCGGACAATGTTCGAGGAACAGGGCAAAAGCGGCGGCGACCGTCTCCGGATTTTCCCGGTTGTTCAGTTGGACGAAAATTTCCACCGGCGTGTCGGGCGGCTGGCCCGGCAGGGACCAGCTGAGCGGCCTGGCCGGCTGGAACTCGGTTTGCGCGCCGTGCCCCCGCCAATAGAGGTCGGCTTCGGGGGTGTCGGTGAATATGCAGTCCGCGAGGCGGGCGAGCGCCGGATGCAGCGGGATTCCGGCTCCCATATAAAGGTGGTCGAAGGTGCGTTCGGCGGAAATCTCAAACCGCTTTCCCGCGACCTTCGCTTCCAACAGCTTCCAGAACAGGCGCGGATCCTCAAGCGCGGCCCGGACCGTCTGTTTGCCGGGAGGCGGGAACGCATCGCGGCCGAGCGCTGCCGCCACGGTTTCAGGGTGGGTGCCGAAACAAAACTCCAGATGGCGGACCACCGCCGCCGGATCATACCATCCGGTCATCAGCCGGAAGCATTCGCTGCGCTGCTCCGGCAGGATGCGTCCCGGCCAGCGTTCGAAAATCAGGTTGAAGTGCTCCCGCTCACGCGCCTCGAAACCTTCGCGGCAGCGTTCGAACGCCCCCTGTCGTTTCAGAAACTCCTTTACCCCGTTCAGTGAGGTGAAGATCGAGCCGAATCGGGTGAAACCGGCCCGGTCCATCAGCCGCACGTCGGTGATTCCGATCCCGGTGTAGTAGTTGTAGAAAATTTTGCCGGTTCCGATGAATTTCTTCGCGAAAAAGGAAACCGCGGTATAGAAGTAAAAATCTTCGGCGCAGATCGCGTAAACCGGCGGAATCTCCTGCGCCGCCCGCTCGAACAGCTCCCTCCGGATCAGCTTGAAACAGAGGCTCCAGCTGTAGCGGTGACGGAAAAACATCGCTTCGAATACCTCCGGCCCTTCCAAACAGCGCTTTTCGACTTCAAGGGTGCGGGCGTTGCGCAGCGGGCAGTTTTCCTCGCGCTGGCGGCAGCCGAAGCCGACCACGTCGGCGTTTTCCCGGTCGGCAATTTCAACCAGCGTCTTCACACAGTCGGGATCAAAGGTGTCGTCGGCATCGAGATTCATCAGGTAGCGGCCCCGGGCGGTGGCAAGCCCGGAAAGGCGAGCTTTCAGAGTACCGCCGTTTTCCGGGCAGGTTACGATGCGGACGCGGGGATCGCGTGCCGCGTAATCGGCCAGCACTTCGGCGGCATTGTCCGGTGACGCATCGTTGACGGCGACTACTTCCAGGTTTTTCCAGGTCTGGGCAAGCACGGAGTCGAGGGCGCGCGGCAGGAACCGGGCAGTGTTGTAAACCGGGATCAGGATGGTGACATCCGGCCGGCCCGTGGTCTGGTTCATCGCTGTCTCCTCCTATTTTTTGAAACGTCCGAGCAACCGTTTGCCGGTCCGGAAGAGTCGTCTGCGGCGTGGAGTTCCGACCGGAAAAAACTTGTCCATCGCACGATCGAGCATCCGGTGGAACGCAATCACATTATCACCTTCGGCAGGCGGTGCCAGATAGTAGGGTTCGTGGGCGACCGCGTAGGCATCAAGGGTGCGAAACAGGTCGTCGCCCAGCAGCCGGGCATCCTCCGAAACCGCCGGGACGGTCAGCGCGGGAAGCTGTTCAAAGAGCTGCCGCCATTCGCGGTTTCCGGCGGGGTCAGCCGGTGTGACCGGCAACTGCCCGGCGGGGGCGGCCAGCGCATTGCGCAACGCCTCGGCGAGTTCCGGCACCGAACGGCATTCGCCGCCGGAACCGTAGGTGACCAGCGGGATGCCGCAGCTCTGCAGCAGCGCGAGCTGGCGCGGAAACCGGTCCGGCGCCGCCGTCAGCACCGCCGCCCGCACTGTGCGGAGCAGCGGCTTGAGTTCATCTTCTGTGTCGAGAAAACGGATCGAATCCTGCAGACGGCGGAAACCGATCAGCTCCCCGAGCGAACGGGCCGGAGCCGGAAGATTGCCTGCCTGCGGCAGCAGCAGCAGCGCCCCCGGATATGCGGCGGCGGCTTCTGCCCATGCGTTGACCAGATCGTGAATCTGGCGGGGATCGCCGAACTCGCCGAGCCACAGCAGCTCCTGCCCGGAACGTTCCGCCGGGACCGGCTCTACCGGAGCCGGGGCGACCCGCACCGCCCGCGCCTGCCGGGCGCGGTACCAGAGTTCATCAAGTGCGGAGGGGGCAGCAACCGCGTCGGAGAGTGCGAGACAGCGGGTGTGCAGCAGGAAATCGCCCAGATGGCCGTCGGCGAGCGTATTGTAATTGACCCGGGGGACGGCGATCATGGCGGCCCCCGCGAACTTCACCGCCAGCAGGTCCCAGATGAACCGGCCCGACTCGGTCGCTGCGTGGACCACCGTGTCGATGGCGTGCTCGCGGAGCAGCTCCGGCCAGGCGTCGACCCGGCGCAATATCCCGGCGCGGTCGATTCCGGCGAGACGGCCGGGAAGCCGGAGGCGCTGCATCTTCTCTGGCAGCGCCGGATCGTCCGCCTCCGGCTCCGCGCCGGTCAGCAGCGTGACGCGGTATCCGGCTTCCTGCCAGCCGCGCGCCGCCGCGAGCATGGATTCGGCGAAGTCGGAGTGGGCGATTTTGTCGAGATAAATCCCGATATGGCGGGGCGGCTGCGGCGGTCGCCGCAGCGCGGCGGGGATGCCGGTCATCCGGGCGAACTTCTGTTCGAGGTCGTGGAAGTAGTCGGCCATCACCCGGAGCAGCGGCTGAGGACGGTAGCGTTCGAACATCAGGTCGAAGCCGGCGGATTGGTCCGCCTCGATCAGCTTATGCTCCCAGCGGTCCATCAGGTCGCCGAGAATCGCATGCTGCTGCATGTCGAAAGATTCGCGGTAGCGTTGGAACACTCCCTTGCGGGTCAGGAAGGTACGGACTGCGTTGAGCGCGGTGAAAACCGAACAGGCTCGTTCGAAGCCCTTCAGACCGATCAGGGTGTAAGCACTGACGCCGAGATTCAGCCCGTAGTAGTAGCATTTGCGGAACAATGGTTCATAATGGGTCGCGTGGTAGGCCATCATCGAGTAAAAGCAGAAATCTTCCGCCATGATGTAGTAACCCGGCGGCAGTTCGGCGGCGGCCTGGCGGCACACGTCGGCCGCGATGAACTTGCCGCAGATATTCCAGCGGTAGAGGCGGTCGACGAACGCACCCTCGAACACCCGTCCGTCGAGCAATGTGCCGTTGTACGGGGCGAGCGCGGCGCGGATTTCGCGCGTGACTTCCGAACTGGTGCCGTCCGGCAGCAGCACTTCAAATTCGAAGTGGACCATGTCGGCGCCGGTGGATTCCGCCTTTTCCAGCGCCAGCTTCGCACAGTCGAGCGACAGATAGTCGTCCGCGTCGAGAAAGATCAGGTAATCGCCGGTCGCGGCCGCGATGCCGGAGAGGCGGGCGGCCAGAATACCGCCGTTCTTCTCGTGGGTCACGATCCTGATCCGGGAATCCTTCGCGGCGTATTCGGCCAGGACTTCGGCGGCGTTGTCCGGAGAAGCGTCGTTGACCACGATGATCTCGATTTCGTGCAGAGTCTGGTTCTGCACGCTGGCAAGACAGCGCGGCAGGTATTGCGCGGTGTTGTAAACCGGAATCAGGATGGAAACCCGGGGCTTGGTTTGTGCTTGCGTGCTCATATCTCCTCCGTGGCGGGCTGCGGCGCTCCGTCAGTTGTTGTGCGTCAGTTGATTGTACCAGCGGCCCAGCGTTCCCGCGATGATCCGCCGGCGGCGGCTTCCCCACGGCATCAGCCGGGTCAGCACCTTGTCCACTTTCCGGTAGAAGGGCAGGAAGCTTTCGCCGTCCGGAGAGGGGGCGAGATAGTGGTCGCGATGTGATTCGAAGTAACCGGCCAGCGCGCCGGAAAGCGATTCCGCGACCGCATCGGTTTCCGGCACAGGCGTCTCCATGCGGCGCAGCAGCCGGACCAGCACTGCCGCATCGCCGGAGGATTCGCAGCGGATTCCCGCCGCGGTGAACCACGCTTCCGAAACCGGATCGGAAACCAGTATGCCGTCGCTCTGGCGGAGTGTGAGGTCCCGCATCTGCCATGTATGCAGATCCAGCGCTAGCCCCGCATCGAACCGTTCGGGAAACAGGGATATAAAGCGGCATCCGGCGGTTTTGGCCGCGAGCATCTCCCAGAAAAACTCCGGCGTGTCCGGTTCGGCATGGCAGACCGCGTCGAAGTTGCCGTTTTGAACCGATTCAGGCGTACACGGCTCCGCCGCAATGCCGGCTTCCCGGAGGACGGCTTCAAAGCGTTCCAGGCCGGGGCCGCGCCAGCCGAGGCGGCGGACCGGTCCCGGCGGCAGCGGCAGCAGGTTGCTCCGGGTCAGAAGTTCGGCGGGCTGCCGGTTGTTCGAGGCGAAGAAACGGCGGAACGCCCGGTACAGTGTCGGGGACTCGTATTCCTGAAACAGCAGCGTGAATGCCTCGTCCCGGTCGGCCGCGCGGACGCTGTATCGCCAGCGGTGCAGCAGATCGGAGATCACCTCGTATTCCCGGAGCTGGAAGGCTTCGCGGTAACGGTCGAAAAGCTGCCGTTTTTCCAAGCAACTCCGGACCGTCCGGCAGGCGGCGAACGCGGTGCACTGCCGCCGGAACACCGCGAGATCCAGCTTCGAATAGCTGCTGATTCCGGCGTTCATCGTGTAAAGATAGCCGATTTCCGGGAGCGGTTCGTAGTGCTTCAGGCAAGTGGCAATCGCGGTGAACATGCTGAAATCCTCCGCCATCAGGCAGTAATCCGGCGGAATGAACTCGGCACCTGCGCGGCAGCGGTCGGCACGGAAGAGTTTTCCCCAGATCGACCAGGAATAGAACCGGTCGCGGAACAGGCCGTCGAATACCTGTTCGCCCAGCAGCGGCCCGGAACAGGGCTGGTTGCGCTTTTCCCACTTGCTGCGGAATGCGGCGGGGGCGTCACCTTCGGCTTTTACTCCGAAATGGACCAGGTCGGCCCTCGAGGCGCGGGCTTTGCCGAGGGCGCTTGCGAGAATCTCCGGCGTGAGCGCGTCGTCGGCATCGACGAAGGTGATGTATTCGCCGGAAGCGGCCCGGATTCCAGAGAGGCGGGCGACGAGGCTGCCCCGATTTTCGGTGTGGGTCACGATCCTGATCCGGGAGTCCTTTGCCGCATACGCCTTGAGTATCTCCGCCGCATGGTCGGGTGAGGCGTCGTCGATCGCGACGATCTCGATTTCCCGGAGGGTCTGGGCGAGGACGCTGTCGAGACAGCGCGGCAGGTATCCGGCCGTTTTATAGACCGGAATCACTACGGAAACCACGGCGCTGGCGGCATCGGGCATTGCTGATCTCCTGTCAGATGGTCAATCGATATTCCATTGAAATTCCGGCTGCAGGTACTGGCTTTCCTGATTGCCCGGAGTGAAGCTGTATTTGCGCCGCAACTCGATCGGCAGTTCGATTTCCGGGGGATTTTTGGTGCGGCGCTGCAGCAGTTCCCCGATCTGCGGCAGGAATGCACGCAGATTCAGCCGGTAATTCTGGGTATTCAGCAGGTCGGGCGGAATGCGGAACTCAACTCGGTTTTCCCCTTTGTGGACCGCGTAGTGTTCGTGTACCATCCGCGGTGAAGCGGCGAAAAGCGGCGTTTCGCCCACCGAAAGCTGTACATCGAAATAGAGCGACGGATTGGCTTCTTCCACCTTGAATCGGATCTCCACCCAATAGGGATCTTCCGCATACAGCGTGTTGCCGATCGGCCGCTTTTCCGCGTCGAGCACCTGCAGCGACAGAGGAGTGAAATATGGATTCGACAACGTGCCGTCGTTTTCCCAGCAGCATTGGCCGGCGTGTCCGGCACTGCCGAAATAACGTTCGATGCAGGCTTCGACGTTGTCGTTGCCGTCCATCACTTGACGGCCCTTTTCAAGCACGATGCCGCGGTTGCACAGCGAGCGGACCGCGTTCATATTATGGCTGACGAACAGGATGGTGCGCCCTTCGCCGCGGGAGATATCCTGCATCTTGCCGAGGCATTTTTTCTGGAACTCCATATCGCCGACCGCAAGCACCTCGTCGATCAGCAGAATTTCCGGTTCCAGATGGGCCGCCACCGCAAACGCGAGACGCACGTACATGCCGCTGGAGTACCGCTTGACCGGTGTGTCGAGGAACCGCTCCACGCCGGAAAAATCGACGATCTCATCGAATTTCTTGCGGATTTCCTGCTGCGTCATGCCGAGGATTGCGCCGTTGAGGTAGATGTTTTCGCGTCCGGTCAGTTCGGGATGAAAGCCGGTGCCTACCTCCAGCAGCGATGCGACGCGGCCGCGCAGGTTGATCCGTCCTTCACTGGGAGAGGTGATTCGGCTCAGAATTTTGAGTAGCGTGGATTTGCCCGAACCGTTTCGCCCGATGATTCCGACCCGGTCGCCCCGGTTGATCCGGAAATCGAGGCCGCGCAGGGCCCAGAACTCCTCAAGGTCCACTTTTTCGGTGTTGGGGCTGAGCGGATGGCGGAGGCGGCGACAGGCGCTGCGTCCCCATTCGGAGAGCAACTCGTTGAACCGCAGCTCCTCGCGCGGTTTGTTGTGGGAGATGATATAGCATTTGCCGATGTTTTCGGCGGAGATGATTGCCGGCATAGTTCTGACCTTCCTAGATGTAGTCTGCGAATTCGGTTTCCATTTGCCGGAAAAAGTAGAAGCCGGCCACCATCAGCACAATCGCCGCGATCACCGAGATAACCACGGCCTGAACCGAAACCGGAGAATTGAACAGCGACCAGCGGATGCCGTCGATCACGCCGACCATCGGATTGAGCTGATACCAGAGTTGCCACTTTTCCGGAATCACCGCGCTGGAGAAGCCGACCGGTGAAACATACATTCCGAACTGCACCATGAATGGCACGATATAGCGGAAGTCGCGGTATTTGACGTTCAAGGCGGCGATGATGAAGGTGATGCCGAGCGAAATTGCGCTGACCAGAATCACGAAGAACGGCAGGAACACGATTTGCCATGACGGCACGTAGCGGTACCAGAAGAACAGCGGCACGAAGATCAGCGCGGAGATCGCCAGCTCGATCAGACTGATTACGATCCGCGAAGTCGGGATGATCAGCCGCGGGAAATAGACCTTTGAAATCAACGCCTGGCTGCCGATCAGCGATTCACTGCCGGTGGTCAGCGTGTTGCTGAAGAACTGCCACGGCAGCATTCCGGCGAACACCATCAGCACATACGGCACGTTATCCGAGGGCAGTCCCGCGATTTTACCGAACACGACGGTGAAGACGATCATCGACAGCAGCGGCCGGATCACCGACCACGCGACTCCGACCACGGTCTGCTTGTAGCGCACCAGGATGTCGCGCCACGCGAGCATTGCGAAGAGTTCGCGGTAGTTCCACAGGTCGCGCAGGTAGAGCCGGTTGTTTTTTTTCGCTTCGATGCAAAGGACGGGTGGTTCTTCCATTCCAGTTTCTCTTTATCTGTATAAAATACTTGCACATAAACATCCTCTAATATAGCATATTGCCGGGGCAAATACAACCGTGACCCGGAAAAAAGCCCGGTACGGCGGAACCGGCGAAAAGAAGGCGGAAAATCATCCCGGCTGATTGAATTTCCCGAATCTTAGTATATAACGCCGTGTGCAAGTTTTTTAACAAAAAATCCGTTCAAATTGTAGAAGCGGATTCCCATATTTCTGATTGATACAGCAATTGATGGAATGTGCCAACAATTTCCTGCTAATCCGAACAGTCAAATGCCATAAATCTCGGGCTCTGATTTTTTCGGCATTGAA
>NZ_QEKH01000025.1 GCF_003096415.1 Victivallis vadensis
TGCTTGCTTGCTTGCTTGCTTGCTTGCTTGCTTGCTTGCTTGCTTGCTTGCTTGCTTGCTTGCTTGCTTGCTTGCTTGCTTGCTTGCTTGCTTGCGCTCACTTCGTTCGCGCAAGACAGTTTTTCAGAGTTCCGAAAAACTGTAGAGGATATCGAGAATGCTGACAATGCAAGATTGATACCGAGATGCGGCATCATAAATGCTGTCGTTGCAGTTATCATTCTCATGATCAGAATCCTCTAAAATTTAGCGAGCCTGCCGATTCCACAACTTTCTGCTGCGAAATCCAGCCTGCTTGGTAACGTCCAAATAAAAACCGAACGCTCCCAAGCGCGCGATCAAGGCCCCGCCAAGAGCCTGCTACAACTCACAAGAAAGCGCCCGGCAAGATGTGTAGACACAATCCTACCGGATACATTTCACCTATGTTGTAGCAAATAACTTTTTAAACTTGGCGGGTTTTTGATCGCATTTGCTGAAATATAACGGTTGTCAAAATAGCCACTGTCATAAAACGGAGACAATACTCCACCTTACGTACAATACTCCTAATATACCATAGCAAATTGCAATTACAAGAAGAAAAATAATAATATTTCCGATTTTCTGTGAATTTGTTTTGCTTAAAATAAATGTAGGTAATAAAAATACAAAAAGGCAGACTTTTTCCGGTCTGCCAGCGGATAAAATTTACTGTATTGCGATTACCGCGGCTTGCGGCGGTGGGACATCTTTCGGTTCTACCCACTCCGTCATCATCTGAAAGGATGCGAGGTTCTCCGGCAAAGCCTTGAAGCGTTCTCCACTGCCACCGAGGATGATTGCTGTTCCGGCGATTACCGTTCCCCAGCCAATGAAGGTGAACGCTCCTCGGACATCTTTGCATTTGCCCTCTTCATCCACCACCATGACCATGTCCCGGTCTATCTGCACCAGTTCCACAAGGTCACATCCGATGATTTCATAAAGCTCCTGCAGGGTACTGTTGGGATTTTTCTTGAGGTTGATTTCCGTGACCGTCCGGCTGACGGGATCGATTTTTACTGCACGCATAATTCTGGTCCTTATTTTACGATGACATATTCCATTACGCGGCAGAGAGCTTCTTCATAAGAACTGCTGCTGGTGATGTAATCGGTGAATTCTTTGATGAGGTCGGAACGTCCGTTTTGGCGGAGTGCCGCTCTGACCTTGCCGATGATGTTGAAAATATTTCCATCAGTACCGGTAAGCTGCACGGAGATGTTGGTCTTGGTATCTGGCATTATTTCACCCTCCCGTTTTTACCGGGCCATCCGATACCCTCAAAGTTACGATTTCCGGAGCGGAGTGCTGCAAGCTCGGCATCCACCGCTTTCTGGTAGTCAGGGTGCTGACGTTCCTCTTCAAGACAGTCATGGCACAATGCCTGCGTGTTGAACCGGCTCATGCTGAAGCCGTCCGCCAGGGATTTGCCGCACCGATCACAGAATTTTTTGTTGAACCACGGATCCATAATTCAGTCCTCCATATTTTTTGTTACTTCCAGTCCAATCCATTCGGACGTCCTGGCAATTCCGTAGACGTGCCATGCTCCGTCATCGTAGATGTAGAGGTAGTTGGCATTCATCTGTCCCATACCGCAATACTGGTAGTCCTCCACGCTGGCAAAGGTTCTGGGGAGTCGGTACTGCTCCCCACGGTCGCGGTGGTACGCCACGCAACTTTCCACCGTTTCATTGATTTCGCTGAGATCGCCGAGGGCGATGAGGGCATTGACCTCTTCAGCTGTTTTGTACCATCCGCCGAGGATTGCTCCTGCGTGGGCGACATAGCCGTCCCAGTTGAGCCGGATAGCTCTGACCGTGCCGTCCGGCTCTCTGATTCCGATTGCTGCTGATGTTGACATCTGCATTTCCTTTCAGTTGAATTTTTTGATTATGGCGGCAAGTACCGCCTTGGCTTCGGTGGTGGCGGGGCGCATATCCCATCCCCGGTCATAGTTGATGAACTCGCCGTCTTCGACGTTGCTCATCCAGAGTTTGCTGATTCTGCCCTGCCGGATGCCGTAGTTGCTCGGCTCTTCGAACCGCACCAGCATGATGCGGAACTCTTTGCCGTTGGCGGTCGCAGTGGCGAATGTCCACTCGTTGCAGGCCTGTGCCGTGCCGGTGATGTTCAGCTCTACTTTCATCGCTTATTCCTCCCCGAGGATTTCTTTGAGGGTGTCGCGGCGGGCGAGGAGTTCCTTGAGCGTATTTTCGCTCTGGGCAAGCATCCGGCTCGGCGTGTGGAAGGTGATGTTATAGGGATTATCTGCTCCGTTGAGAATCCGCTGGGCGAGGTTCTTGATTTCTGTCAGCTCCAGCTCGATTTTGTGGTTCAGGCGGGCAATCTCTTTTTGCATCTGTTCTTTAGTCATTTTTATGTATCTCCTTGTATGTTAAGGCTTTGCTTTGTACTATACATAATTAAGCGTGCTAATGCGTTAATATCCAATGACTTAATGATATTTCTGCGATAATAAACAAAAAAAGCCCATACAGAACCGGGGGAAGTTCCATATGGGCTTGAAATAGATGGAGTGACAGTTATTTACCGGACAGAGACTCTACTACTTTGTCCGGATCTGCCCCGGCTTCAATCAGGTCAACCGTTGCTCCGTTGATTTGCCTGCCTATTTTGATTTTAAGATTTCCATCGGTGGCAACTCCGGTTTTGCTTTCAGCTCCGGCTGTTCCGTCAGCATTGGCTTTGCCAGTTACCTCGATCTCTACATTGTCCCTGGTCACGGCCGAGAGGATTTTTCCGTAACGCAGATTCATGGAAAGAGCGCAGTTTTCCGGATTGATGCCGACATCAAATCCAACTCCGTCACCATACTGGATGGCGTTATGTCCGCATCCGGTCATGGCAAGGGAAATCACGGTAATTCCGATAAAGAAAAAAATTTTATGCATTGTTTTTGTTCTCCTGTTTGCTTTTTTTCTTGCATACAGCACACTCGCAGGGACTGGTCCATGCCGCCCAGCCGAGAGCCTGACAGATATTGCCAAAGCGTCTTGCCTGGTTCATCACAATGTAACGCCGGGGATCGTACCAGGCGTACTCTGCTTTCGCTGCGGTATAACCGTTGCGTTTGAACCGGGCATTGGATTCTGCAAAAGCTTCTTTGCTCAAATCGCTTTCATGCCACTCTACATCGTGAATCAGAGCGACTACAGCAAGACTGGGGTGCAATGCTGAAATAGCATCACGCAGCCAGTCCGGGAAAGCGTCCGGACCGATGCCGTTATAAATTGAGCAGAGCTGCTGCATATTGTACTTGCGGAGGATTTCTGCATTTTCAAGTTTAAGGCTCTCCGCTTTTGCCCGTAACTTTTTGATTTCTTTCAATCTGTTCATACACCATTACTTTCTTTGATTATTTCCGCATAGAGTTCGGCAGATTCTTCAGAGAGTTCACGCATGGTATGGGGTGGTTCTCCAAGCATATCTGCCCGGAACTCTACTGCAGAAAAATCTGCGGCACATTCAGCAGTTTCAATTTTTGTCTTTTCAAGGAAATACCTCTGCCAGAAATTGCTCAACCAGACGGTCACAGCAGTCCCCTTGGGTTTCCGCATAACGGCAAGAGTCGATGCCATTGTGATGTCACTGCTGTTGAGATATTTCTGCTCATACTGCTTGAAAACAGTTTGCAGACGCTCGATCATTTTTTTCCTGTAATCAATCAGAGCATCTCCGGCATACTCCACATAGGTCTTGCGGATGATGCCATCTGCAAGCTCATAATGGGGACGCATATGTTTTTTCTGCGGAGCGGACTCCATTGGCAGAAAACCGTACTGCTTCATAATCTCCGGATTCTTGTTGAAATTCCGGATGCCCCAGTATTCCTCCGGAGCGGGGATTACTGTAAATTCATCAATGAAACGTGCGTACATTTTACCTCCTGTCAGTTTGATAAATATCCCATATTTCTGCTTCTGAAAGGCAGGTTTCGTAGAGTCTCACGTCAGAGAGCATTCCCCAATGATCCCAGATATAAAAGGTTGCACCGGGGAAGTGAAGCGGACTCCACTCTGTCTGCTCCCACAGCTCACCATTTACATATATAGTGATAATGTTATTGGAAAGCGTGGCTGCCAAATGGAAAGGATCACCAGTCATAGCCTGGTCAAAATCATGATCATAGGAGCTGTCCCAAGTTTCCAGAACCGTTCTTGTCCCCATCCGGTATTGCCAGAAGAAGGCATTATCTTCGCTGTCAATGCCAAACATATTTCCGCGACCGCCACCTGTGAACATTACATTTGCCATCAGGGTTATATCTGTGATATTCCCTTTAGGCAATGGAAACTCCAACGTGCCACTTGCCCAGCCATCAGGAGTAAAAATCATTGTATCACCTGTAATGGCGTGCTTATACGGAGAGATGTCTTTCACAAAATCCCGCAATGGCAGATGCAAAACCGGTTCTTTGGGGAAATATGGAGCCTGCGGAACAATCAGTTTTGCATTGGATGAACGCAGTTCCCCCAGTAATGGATCATACCCTATCGGCACGCTGCACCTCCAATGTTTCATTGATGGGACGGTAAATGAGATTTTCAGCGTTTTCCCATCTGCCGTATGCCCATTCAATAATGGTTTCTGCTGTTTCCGGGATTTGGGTTATCCGGTGAACAGGACGGATTTCAGCATTGGAAAAACAGATGTAATGAACATCACCGGACTGCTTTATAATATAAGGAAGCAGCTTCCGGCGCTGAAAATGGATACTGGTAGCTTCAAAGCCGTAACAATCAATTTGCATTAATTTTCTCCGTTTGGTCAATCACGCCATCTGTTTCCAGATAGGTGAACTCTGCTCCTTCGATATCCACCGCATCGTCAAAGATGATGCCGGTTTCAACTTGCAGGATTTTTCTGTTCTCATCGCTGAAGGTGCGGTAAAGTTTCACTCCGTCAGCATTTTCTCCGAAAAGTTCTTTTTGAATTGCCATATTACTCCTCCATCTCTTTCATGTAGTTTGCATAATTACTCCAGTTTGAAGCGGTTTTGTACGCCGTCAGAATGGTTCTGTCTGTACTCTTGGGGACCCAGATGATGCAACTGCCGGGGATGTCATTGAAAACATTGCTGCTGCTCAACGTAGGCGGCGTTTCCCGGTAGCAGTAATAATCTCTCATAGCACGGCAATAACGGAATGCGCCACTGCGGATAGTGGTAATATCGGCGTGCAACTTTACTTCTGTCAGGCGGTAACATTCATAGAATGCTTCATCCCCGATATAAGTGATATTTTCCGGGATCTCAATGGATTCTAAACTGTAGCAACAGTAGCATAACCCATTGGGAATGCTTGTCCAACTTGACGGAATGTTGATGTGCCGCAAATTCCTGCAATGATGAAAAATGTAGCCATTGACTCTTGTCAGACTTTCAGGCAGATTGACTTTCTCCATTGCATAGCAATCCTGAAATACCCGGTCTTCCAACCATTCCAGACCTTCCGGCAATCGGACTTCCCGCAAGGCGTAATTTACGCAGAACGCATAACTGCGAATCGATCGCAGAGAACTGGGAAAATTGACATAATTGATGGAGTAGCACCCATGGAATGCATATGGATGAATTTCCGATATGCCCTCCGGAAATGTTACCCCATCAAGAACATGACAATTGTAACAGACTTGCTCCGGAATGATGGTAATGGAATCCGGAAACACGATCCGCGACAATCCATAGCAATACTGCATAGAATATCTGCCGATAGATGTCAGAGAATCCGGAAAAACAATCGCAACCAGTGAACGGCATTCATAGAATATCTGCTCACCCATGGATTGCAGAGTTCTGTCCATAGTGATGGTACGCAGACCGTATTTATATTGAAAAGCATAATTGCTCATCTGCCGGATTCCGGCGATCCTTGCGGCAATCAGGTAATAGTTGCCACTGCTGCCCTGACAGAAATAATCCGGGATGTACCAACTGCCGCCATCGGAGATTTTCATTTTTATTGTATATGTTCCATAGTCGGCATAGGTGAAACTGACACTCTGTCTCCCGGTGGCAGTAATATCATCTGAACTGCCGTTGCCCCAGTCGATATGCAGAGTTCCGCTTTCTATATAAGGATAAAAAGTGACGGTCAGCCCGGTGGGAATCTCCATTCTGACATCAAATTCAGCTGCACCGCTTTCAGTGGTATAGATTGCTCCAATGTCCCGGTGACCGGAGATATTGCTGTATTCACAGTTCCATCCCTGGAACACCATTCCCGGATGTTCCGGCGGAGTGGGCGGTTCTGCTGATTCGCCTTCTGCAATAAACATGGTTTTGAGAACCGTTCCGTCATAATCAATGAATCGGATTCTGTTTCCGAAATCTTCCGGCAACAGGGCATCCACCGCAGAAGCGTATTCCGAAAGCCGTTCATTGACCAACATACCGCCCTTGGCATTGATGGCACGCTTGAGATCCGCTTTGGCAGCGGAAAGCCGTGTAAGTTCACTTGCCACACTCATATCAAATCTCCTTAAGCAAATCTTCCAGACCAACCAGCATACTGCCGATTTCCTGAAAAACAGATTCAACAGTAGTACCGGAGAAGTAATTCCCCTCATCGGCAACGGCTATATTGGCGGCACTGTCAATGATGAATTTTACCCAGAGACCGGCAAAGTCTTCTGCCGTAACTTCTGCTTTTTCACTGGTCAGAAAAGCAATAAACTTGTGGTCAGCGGTCCATTCTGTTCCATCTGTAATAAAGTCCGTGCCGTCTGCGGCAGTGGCAAAAGCAGTATAGGCATAAAAGGTTTTGCCATCCGTTCCCGGTTCGCCCTGCGCTCCGGTAAGCAATCCGAAACAATCGCTCCATCCGTAATCAGCAGCATTGCCGCTTTGCCAAATGCGGCTGTCTCCTTTGAGCCGCAACCGGAAAAATTTGTCATTTTCTCCTTGCGGGGAATGCCAATCTGCGGCAGTTTCAGAAGCTGTTTCAGAAAAGATAAGTTCAAATCCGGCAGAACATAATGCCCGGACTTGAGCTTCATTCAGATATTCGGCTGCGATTTCGGTGGGGTTGCCGGTACTGCTGATACGGTTGCGGACGGTGAATCCCTTGACCTGCAGAACAAAGACTTCTGAACCGGATTCATCCAGTCCTACCAGTTCTCCGTTGAGCGTAGCCACCTGTTCCTGCTTGCCCAGAAGCGTATTCAGCTCTGCGGTATTCATTTCTGAAAGTGGAATAGTGAATTCCGTAAAGGTATATTCCGTTTCATTGATGATCTCTGTTACCGACTGGACATTGATCCCGGCATGATCCGCAACCAGGATATAATTGCTGCCGGAATCAAAATCATCATCCATTACCCACTGCCATGCCGGAATGTTGACCAACTCGTTCAAAGGATAAGGATCTGCATTTTCACCGCTGGCAAAGATCCGCATTTTAAGACAGGCAGATACTCCCCGCGTCAGAGTCGGGGCAGAAGCATTTCTGGCATTGGCGTAATCACGCACCACGCCGAGAGTGCTTTCTGCATTTACATATAATGTAATAGTCTGCATAATTACCTTTCATATTTTGATTTGCCGGGAAACATCCGGAAAAGTTCTTTTTTCAAGGTGGCAAATCCCTTGTCATTGTATCCGAGCAGAACTTTATCCAAGGCGGGAACTTTTTCACTTTCACAGGTCACTTTGAAAAGTTTCTGTTCAAAACCTCCGGTGATGCCCAGGAGTCCGTGAAAAAGGGTATTGATCCCATATCCGATATCACTTTGATAGTCTGTATTCCGCATTGCCCGGAGAAGTTTCCGTCCCGGCAAACGCTGGGGAACATGACTTTCAAAATTATGCTTCAGGTGAAGATTCCGCTTTTCAAAGAACTCAAAAGTTCTGCGGATACGCCGTTGCCAAATGCTCCCGTCAACAGGGAAACGCTCCTTGTTCCGGGCGTTATAAATCGGAGGAACTGTGCTGAAATCAAACTCTTGCAGCAAAACGCAGTCATCGGAAGACCAGACAAACTCCGGAGTGATGTCCGGAACTGCAGTCAGCGCAAACAGAACTTTGCGGATGATATTGCCGTCCTTGTTATGCTTGAGGGTATCAGCCATCTGCAAAGTGGTTACATTTTGTAACCAGTTGGGTATTTCACTTGCAACTACAATAATTTTGCGGTAACCGATGCCATTTTTTTCAATGGAGCGGAGAAAGATCCGGAGTTCATCATTGTTGTTTTTGCTGCCGGTTCCAAGGGGGATTATGATATCAACCATTTTTCAAAACCTCCAACCGGCGTTTAGCATCCGGGTGGTCTGCATAGAAGAGTTCCCGGCTCTCGGTACGCAGAGCATCAAGTTCAGCAGCAATACTGCCAAACTCCGCATCTCTGTTTTCCTCAATCACCATGGCAAGGTCACGGCATTTGAGAGCCGTTTCACGATGCTCATATTTGAGGTGATCTGCTGCATCCCGGAGCTGCGCGGAACAGTAATCCCGGTTATCTTCTTCATAAGTGAACTCCCCCCATTTGCTCCACGCCGCTTTGATATGTTTTCTTGCACAGGCTGTGCATTGATCGTAGGCAGAAGTCCATCCAACAGAAACGCCGTTTTTACCATGACAGTTACAAGCCATTATTCAAACTCCTCTGATACAGATGCTGCTTTGCGGTCATTCTTTTCCACCTTGCAGTCAATGAGCAGGATTTCCGGCAGAACTTTGGTACGGACATTTCTGGCTGCAACGATTCTGCGGTCCTCAAAGCCGTTGCCGACTTTCAAGGCATAGAAGTATGTCCCATTGGCGTATGCCACCTTGTAGGCGGGGAATCCGTCACACTCCAATTCCCAGAGATCATTGGTTTTGTACTGATAGATTCTGCTGAAAATCTTCCCATCAACAGTCTGTCCGGAAATGAACAGGCGGTTAGGATTATGGGGATCATAGCTCACCCGGTAGAGGTATTCCGCATCCTTGATTGCAACGGTGTAGGTTTTTCCGGCATCCTCTATGATAATGGGACCGTGCCGGGTGGCGTGGACAAATTTATTTTTCTGCAGAAATCCCACATCTGCGGGGCAGACCGCAACCGGCAGAACACCTTTGTCAAGGTCGGCAATATGGTAAAGCCGGAACATCCGGTTACCCTCTGCACCACCGGCAATGAAAGTAAGATGCCATACGCCAAAGAGATATTCAGCAGTGGGTGAACACTCGGTGGCATCCTCCGGAAGTCCGGTATTCACTCTCTGCCATTTGCCGTCTTTGTACTGGTGGATTTTCCACTTTCCGTTAATCATTATACAGCAGAACTGCCGACCATGCCGCCAGTCCCCCGGGGCATACGCCACAAAAGGCATATGGCTTTTTATATTTTTTTCAAATTCAAACATTTTCACTCCTTATTCCGGACAGGGCCATTTTATATTTCCCTCTTCATCCGGGCAACCCTGCTGTAATTCCATGTAACCGTCATAACTGTAAGTTGAGCAGTATTCATCCTGCAGACCTACCAGTTTTCCGCATTCATCAATATTGCCACTGCCGTATTGAGAACCGCCGCAGTCCCGGGGATCTCCGACCTCAATCAGTCGCCAATAAAAACCGGGAGTGCCGATTTCATTCCCCTGATACGGAGTAAGATCCCAGCACTTTTCCTCTTCATTTTCCGAAGAACCATTGAGTTTTTTACTGCCGAGAACAGTCGGTTCGCAGTCACACGGACATTTGGGGTAGAGAAAAACTTCTCCGCCCCGCATAATGACTTTTCCATTTTTCAGCCAGACACTTCCGTTAGATGACATATAAATCTCCCAGCATCATGTGATAGTTTTCAGTTACCGGACCATGCTGTTCCTGGATGACAGAGTATGCTCCGTTCCGGTAAATCAGCCGTCCCAGAAGATGACGGAGTTTCCCATCCGTGGGGTGCGGATAGCTGGACTCAAGTTTTACCGATATCCCGGAACCGCCGCTTTGCAGATAACAGTAAAGCGTGGTTTTTCGATCCCAGTCGGAAAATGCACAGCGGGGAACATTGATCCGGTTTGTTCCCATATCAATGAATCCGCAACTACCGGCAGAATAATCAGCCCCGTCCACTACAGCAAGCATCAATTCATCTCCGTCATCATCTCCCGGATCTCCGGAGCTTGAGGAATCATCATCCGATGAACTTGATTCTGAAGAAGATGAAGAACTTGAAGATGAGGAGCTGCTGGAGCTACTGGAACTGCCAGAACTGCTGCTTCCGCTTGAAGAACTCCCGGAGGAACTTGAACTGCCACTTCCGGAAGAACTGCTGTCGGAACTGCTGCTGTCTGATGAAGAACTGCTGTCGGAACTGTCGGAACTTGAAGAATCATCATCCGAGGAATCATCATCGTCTGAAGAGTCATCATCATCTCCGTCATCTTTGCAACTGCCGACCGGATACAGAACCAAACGGCCGTTTGATAAACCGAGGATACCGCTGCCACCTGGCAAGTCCGGGCCATCGGAACTTGAGGAACTGCTGGAAGAACTACTTGAGGAGCTGCTGCTCCCGCTTGAAGAACTCCCGGAAGAGCTTGAACTGCCACTTCCGGAAGAACTTGATCCGCTGCCACTTGATGAGCTGCTCCCGGATGATGACGAAGAAGAACTGCTGCTGGAACTGCTGCTACTGGAGCTGTCAGAACTGCTGGAATCATCCTCATCCGGAGCTTTACCGGAGGTCTTCATCAGAACCAGCTTGAAGTATCCGTGATACCCCGGCTCGGTAAAATGTACCATGCCGACTTTTCCATCAGCATAAATCAACTTTGCCGGACTTGAGGGTACTGTGACAAAATCTTTGGTAACTTCCCCATCTTTGAAAACCGGGGCAATGCAATCTCCGACTTTCCCTGTACCGGACATCTGTATCAGTGAAACACCGCCGATGATACAATCTCCGACTGTTCCGGGCTGTAACGCCGTTGGCAGGATTCCCCAGGTTTGACAACTTCCGTCAAAAGGGATACATGGGAAAATTCCGGCAGGAGTATCTTCTTCACTTTTCAAGTCTACTGTCACGGCTGAACCGGCAGGAAGTTCCTCATCCGATGCATTCCAGACCGGGATGCGGATACTGCTGTTGCCGACACCTTTTGTCACCCTTGCTCCGATGGAGTTATGTCCGTTGACAACATCCCGGACATTGTTCTCCAACAGGGCATTAGGCTGAAAGGCATCTCCTTTTTTAACATGAGGAAAAAACGCCATTGTCAAATCCCCAATCCGCCGAAACCATCTGTTTCACAGACTACGGCTTTGTAGATTTTCCGGACTTTTCGTTTCCGTTCTCCATCCCGGACTTCATCATCGGTCAGTGCCCAGAGGTACTCAAAACCTTTTTTGCTGCCGATATTCTGACCGGCAACAGTGGCTTTGCTTTCATTCAGCCGTATAGCAAAATGAAAACTGACAGAAACTTTTTTACTACCTTTTGACGGAGCGGAGTAGGAACATCCGAGGAACATCACTTCTCCGGCATTCCATCCTTTGAAACTGCCGGAATTTACTTTTCCGACAAGTTCCGCAACTTTCCGTTTCCAGCTTGTACCGGTGACTTTACTTTTGCTCATAGTCTTGGTATAAGTTTCACGGAGTTCACCGATGGAAACATCCACCCCGGCAGCTTCGGATTCTGAACCATCTTTGCCGTTCCAACCGATAGGAACTGCAGATGCTTCATCGGAACTGTCTTTTGATTCGCCGCTTCCGGCATAAACGCAGGTCTGTTCTATTGCCTGCGTCATATGCTTTGTGCCTGCTGAACAATCAAAATTCATCGTGGCTTCATCATCTTCTGACCCGCTTTCTCCGGATGATGATTTACTTTCAGAACCATAGTTTACTTCTATCTTCCAGGCATTTTCTGTAAGGCGTTCTGCAACAGAAGCGGACTTTTTCGGTATCTCTGAAAATTCATCGGGAGCAAACTCATAGGCACTGGTGCAGGCGGTAATATCATCTTCCGTCCCCTCAACGATATAAGTAACTGTTGCAGTGCTGTTTGAGTTGCTCCCGGAACCCTGTTCCAGAGATAAGTCCACGCCTGTCCACGCCTGTTTTACAGTAATTGACATAACTTCTCCTTATCCGTAGGTCAAGGCGGCAGTTGAACCGCCTTGCAGTTTTTTGATTTGCCGGTTTGTTTCCCGGGTATTTGAAACGATCTGTTCCGATGCTCTTGCTGTTCTCTCCTGGGCGTTATTTGCTCCACCGAGCATAGCATCAAGAGCTTCTGCACTCCACGCACCGACTGCTTTGCCACCGCCGAAGGAGGAATTGAAGCGGGTTTCAGCATTTCTGGTATTTTCTGTTGCAGCTTCAGATTTTTCCTTGGCTTCATCGATTTGTGCAGCTTTTTCAGCCGCACGCTGTTTCACCTCGTCCATTGCAGACTGCCATTCTGATTTTGCGGCATTGATTTCTGCTGCAGCTCCGGAAAGAGCCTGACTGTATTCCCGCTGATTTTCAGCAATTTCCTGATTCATAGCATCTTCTGCACCTTTGATGGTAGCATCCCATTCAGAGGTATCTATCGGAGCATTGGCTTCAGCAAGACCGGCATCCGCACGCCGTTTACTTTCGTTGAGTCTGGCATACATAGCGTTATCAAGACCGGTATTGGCACTGCTCCATTCATTTTTCAGAGAAGCAAGTTCCCGGTCAGATTGCCGTTCTGCATCAGCAGAGCGTTGCCGTCTGGCACTCTGACGCTGATTGTACTGCCGTTCAACAACAGCAATTTCGGCATTGACTTCTTCTTCGGAATCAAAGAGTCCTTTGGTGCGGATCCACGCTTTCTGGATTTCCAGAACGGTTTTCTCAAAAGCACTGACAATGCCGTCCCAGATATAATTCCACGCTTTTTGCATAGCATTTCCGATATATTTCAATCCCACCAGGAGACCGTACCAGAGATCGTTGCCGAGCTTCAGAATGGCAGTTGATGTCACTGTCCAGGAGTCCTCAAGGAAATTTACCAGAGGATACCATACCTTGAGAATGCATTTCCAAAGATACTGAAAACCATAAAGAAGTCCGTACCAGAGATGATATCCACCTTTCAGAATAGAGTAAATCACTATTGTCCAGGCATCGGCAAGAAAGTTTTTCAGTTCGAGCCATGCTTTTTTCAAAGGGAACACCCCTTGCAGCCAGACAACTTTCAGAGCTGCAAGTCCAACCTTGGCAGCACCGGCAAGATCTCCGGATGCCAATGCGATTTTGATAACTTCCCAAGTCTTACCGACAACATCTTTTATTGCGGCAAACGCAGTTCTGAAATCACCTGCAAGACCACCCACTGCATCGGCGCAGATTTTCCAAGCTCCGGTAAGTTTCCAGACAACTCCGACCAGAACGGCCAATGCCGCTCCGACCAGAAATGCCGGGGATGCGATCGCCGTCCACATTGCCAATGCCACTACCTTGGTGGTGATCATTACTGTCTTCAGCAATGCAAACGCCGCCATCAGAGCTTTTATAGCAATAATCGGAGCGAGGATCACTGTCTTGAGAACAGTAAATGCCGTAGAAAGAACTCCGACAGCCATCGCCACGCCCTTGAATAGAAGTCCAAGCGTTATCAATGCAACTCCGGCAGCAAGAAATCCTGCAATAACCTTTACTGCAATGATAACTACTTCCTTGTGAGCTGCAATCCACTCTGCAACCCCAGTCAATACGGTGGACAACTTTTTCATATACGGAGTAAGAGCTTCTCCGATGATTCTGCCGATAGCGATTTGGCATCCCTCAACGGCTGACATGAAGATTCGGAAAGCTCCACCGATGCCAGCATCCATCTCCTGGGCGGTACTTGCGGCAGTCCCCTGTACGGTTTTAAGTTTCTGAATAAACTCTTCCAACTGGGTGATATTGCCGCCTAACTGCAAACCGGCAAGAGAGCCGCGCAGGTCAAAAATCTCTTCCGCGAAAGCAATTCTTGAAGCGGTCGGCAGGCTGTTCATATGTCTTGCGATATCTGCCATAATGTCCGGCATTGCTCTCAAATTGCCATTGGCATCAGTAGTGGCAATACCCACGGCTTTGAGTTTGGATTGGATTTTGGTATTGGCAAACTGACTGTATGCCTTACGCAGTGCTGTACCAGCAAGCGATCCGCGAATACCCATATTTGCCAAAACGCCCAATGCCCCGGATACATTGGTGATGCTGTCTTTGGCTGCCGCCGCCTGCGGTCCAGCCATTTTCAATCCCTCGGCAAGGTCTGTCAGCGTCTGTGCAGAGCCGTTGGCAGTTGCTGTAAGGATGTCTGCAACCTCTGTCATCCGGGAAGATTCAATGCCGAATACGCGCATATTATTTGCGGCGATTTCAGCAGCTTCTCCCAGATCAGTCCCGGTAGCACGGGAGAGGTTCAATACCGCAGGAATTGCATTTTCAATTTCCTTGGGTTTGAACCCCATTCGTCCCAGAGCCGTCATTGCTTCGGCAACCTGTCTGGCGGTGAAGGAAGTTTCCCGTCCGAGTTTTTCCGCAACTGCGGTCAGAGATTTAAACTCCTTTTCCGTTGCTCCGGTAACACCTTTGACCAGACGCATCTCATCATCAAAACCGGCAAAAGTTTTTGTTGCATAAGCAAATGGAGCTGCGGCAAGAGTTGCCACAGTTACCATACTTTTTCCGGCAGAGGTGAGAGAATTTCCGAAATTTCTTATTTTAGCCTGTGCCGATTTCAAGCCACGCTCAAGTTTGCTCTGGTCAAGCATAAGCTCTACAAAGGCTTTACCGGCTCTTACATTACCACTTGCCCCTGCCATGGGTCACCATCCTTTCCGGTTCTGTCAGCATTTGTTTCATTTCAGCAACGGATATCCGTATTTTCGGTTTTTCCCTGCCGGAATGCTGCTGATATGGATTGAAATCTGCGGGTTTTACTGATTTTCCCTTTTTACGGTCACGGAAGATGTTGACCAGAAGTGCCATAAGAGAGCTTGTTCTGTTCCACTCAAATCTTCCGCGCCCCTCTGCCATAACCAGCAATTCCCGCAGAGTGAACGGATCAGGATTTATTCCGCAGATCCCGGCACATTCGCAGACAAGCCGGTCAACTGTTCCAGTTTTGAGACCAGTTCTTCCTCGAACCTGCCGTCGCTGATCAGGCTTTCCAGTTTCTCCCGGGCAATCTTTTCGAAGCGTCGGGTGGCAGAGAGGATCTTCTGAAACGCCTGACGCTTCGCTTCCGGGAAAAAATTTACGATCTCATCCAGAAGAGCAGCAGTGGCATGATCGATAACATCTCCTGCCATAGCTCTGCCGAAATCCTCATCGGTGATGCCCTGGGCATCTGCTTCATTTTTGCAGACTGCATAGAGAACATCAACGAGCAGAACCGGATCGGTGGAGAGTTTTTCCAGAAGTTTGGTGCTGGGATTGTTTTTCTCATCCATTTCCACAATGGCATTCAAATCCACATCACAGATCGCACGGACACGTTTAATGGCAGCAACATTTACTGCCACGGTCCAGATACGTCCGGCATTATCGGTAAAACTTTTCATTGGGCATACTCCTTATATAAATATGTTTTTATACCCACGCAGGGGCACGGGTGGATGCAGTCGGTTTTGCAGTGACGCTTACAGTCAATGCTTCTTCCAAAGGCTGCTCAACGGAAAATCCGGTGATGGACCAGTCGGCATCCAATCCGCTGCCATTCCCGTCAGTTACAAAAAGAGCAAGAGGGGTATTGCCGAAGTAGGCATCACGGAATGCAGTAAAATCTGCGTCTTCCGTATCATACAGAATTCCGAATTCCAGAGATGCTTCTTTGAGAGTAGCGATAGATGCTTTCCAACCGCTGGTGGCCCGGGTGGTCACATCTGCTTCTCCGGATTCCATAGAAAGGGTGAGATCCTTTACATTTTTGACTTCAGTGGCAGCGGTCTGACCGGCAGTGCCACGCATCAGAATTGCATCAAGACCAAGAACAACAGCCATAAATAAAACTCCTGTTTTTAAGGTTTGAGAGTGTCTTCCCACAGTTTTGGCAACTGGGGAGCGACTTTTACAAGTGTAGGTCCCATAAGCGGACGCTTTGGGTATTTTCTTTTGCGGTACATACCGCCGAACTCATGAGCCGTCATTGAGATACCGATAAAAGATTCAGCCGGACCGATGACAACAGTCATCCGTTCCTTTTCTACGCCAAAGAGGATTGAGCGTTTGAGTAATCCGCGTCTGGTATGCGGAGGTTTTCCCGGTGCGGAGGAATGTTTTGACCTCGACACAGTATTCCGGGCTGATTTCCGGATGTATGCTCCGGCACGGGTAAGTGGTTTTGTGCCGCTTTTCTGAATCGTTCTTTTCAGTTCGTGAGTATCAAATTCAACTCTTACATCTGCACCTTTTATCATCAGCGTATCTGCTTGAAGGTGAGTTCCATGACGGAAGTGAACTGCCGTCTTTCCCGCAGATGTTCGGGACTGTAGATGGGGTTGTACCCAACGCCGATGCAAATTGCTCCGGCAAGTTTTTTGTTGAGAAATCCCAGGCCGATACGCTCCACAGTGTGAAGCAGTTCCGGAAGTTCATCCTCAATTCCCCGTTTCATAAATCCGATTTGAACTTTCAGAAGTTCTTCATGGGATGCACGGGAAAGGGTTTTGTATTCTGTGGCAACAGGTACTACTGCCACTTTCATGGTTTCCAAATCCCGGAGTTCAAATTCCGGGTAAAACAGCAATTCAGCATTGTATTCTGCAAGTTCTGCAGTTACAGCTTCTGCGAGTTTCAAGACTTCGCTCATGCTCCTCCTTTCAGGAACGCTACAACAATATTGCCGATTGCCGCAAGCAGAGCCAGCAAAGCAGCTCCCAACGCAGAAAGCATTGTTTTCTGCATATCGGATGCCGGTTTACAGGGCGGATAATGATGCTGTCCTGCTTCAAAGTGCATTTTTATCATACCCTTTAACTCCGCAAGCTCAAGCCGGGACTGATTGACCGCGTCCCAAAGATCCCGATGGTCGGGAATATCTCCGTTTGCCATTATATTATTCCTATCTCTTTGGTATGGATCCTGCGGACAAGATGCTGTGAACCGGACCATCTCCAGACCGGTTCTCCGTTGGGAGCAAGGACTTCATACTTGCGTCCATCATACTGAATTGTATCTCCCTGTACCGGATCGACCGGCAAATCTGCTGCGGAAACAATAAAGTCCCGCGATTCTGTCCGGATCGTCATACCGTATTCATTTTCGGCTCTGAACAGCGTTCTTCCCAGAGTGGCACAGATGTTAAAACTCTCTCCGCCCCGGCAGATATAAACCGCCGGAACAGAGAGGGTATTGCGCCGTTGGGAATCAAGCCATTGAGCAGCCTGTTCCATGATATTCATCACGCAGTGACTGCTGCCACATAGGGAGCATTAAGCAGGAGATGAACGGTTGCATCCGCAGATGCGGCACTGGCAACTGCTTTACCAATGTAGATGTTACCGGCAGCAGCAGTGGTGACATTTTTGTTCTTGGCATCCCAGTAAAGGGGAACGCCTGCGGAAATTTCTCCGGATGCCTTTGCAACTTCAAAAACACCGGTCACCGCAAGAGAACCCAGAGTATCAGAAGCGATATCCAGTCTGGCAATGCCGACAAGAGATTCCAGAACAATGACTTCTCCGGCAGCAACAGCTTCGGACGGACGGTAATCAAGGGACTTGCCCTCATGAACATAACGTGCAATCATAAAGTTTTCTCCAAATTTTGAATATTTCTGTCAGATCAGGCAGCACCATTGGCTTTCACCATACCGCGGAAGTCCTGCTCACGGACGCCGATATCAAAGTAAACGCGGAACCACATACCCAGCGTATTGAAATCAGTTTCGCCACGCTCAATGGTAGGAGTGCGTTTGCCCTTGAGGAATCCGAGTTCAAAAGTATCCACAGTACGCGGATCACCGAAGAGATACCAGGCAGTCTGGCTGCTACCGTCATAGGCCGCGTTGCCGAGGTAAGGACTGGATACCACCTGCAGATTTTCATCGGCAAGGACATTGATTGCCGGTCTGACAGTGTTTTCAGTACCGCCGCTCATCACCAGAGTAGCTCCGCGGGTGAGTTCAATGGCAAGATGTTTCAATGCAGTCGGCACAAGCAGATACCGGGGTTCAACGGAGATCGGCTGTCCGTCCGCATCCACCTGATCCAGATAGAGCTGAACCGCTTTTTTGAGAGAGTCGGCAGACAATGCACTGGATGCACCGGTCAGAATGTTGCGGTGGCTGTTATGGAACAGAGCCTTACCATCATTCTGGGCGGGATTCTGAAGCAGACGGGAGAAAAAGAGCTGATCGATCAATCTTGCCGCTCTGTTACCCATGGCAACCGGAACTTTCATAAAGGCGTTCAAATCATCGTTGATGATCATTTTTCTGGTCAGGCAGAATTTTTTGCCGTAAGTTTCCAAACGGTTGGTCGCAGCTTCTTCCAACAGACCACCGTCCTTGATTTCACCGTCAGCGGCAACCGGGAGCAGATCACCGACATCCGTCAAGCGGAATCTTTCCGTTTCTTTGAAATCATTGAGATCCCCGGTGGAACAGAGTTTGGTAGCGATGACCGGCTGGGCTTCGTAGCTCTGAAGCAGTTTTTTGTTTGCCACATTGGAAAGAATACCCGGCAGGGAAACAGAACTGAAAGCGGCACGGATAGTTTCATTGTCAAAGCCACGACTGTAAGGAATACCGTCAAGTTTCATGCACTCCACCATCAGTTGTTTGAGGGGCATATCCATTTCACGCATCCCCGCTTCAACAGTCTGCGCTCCATAGGATTTTTCCAGAGCATCGGCAGAAACTCCGACACGCAGACTCATTGCTGCTTCAAGGGTTTTACGCATTTCACCGCCTTCCGGTTTACTGTGGATGGCAATATTGACGCTGGCGGCAGGACGTTCGGCACGGAGAGTTTCAAGGACTTTTTTGGTAACCACTTCAGGAGACCAACCGGCAGAAACAGCCTGCTTTTCAATTTCAGGAAATTCACCGGCGCAGATTGCCTGGATTTCACTCACGCGTTCACGCTCTGCTTTGACAGCAGCCACAGCGGCATCTTTTGCAGTCGCAGCAAGGTCCACTTCAGCTTTTGCTTTGACTTCCTCCGGCTGTGCCTTGCGCTCATCTTTTTCCAGTTCCGCATTTTCTGCACCCGTCGCTTTCAGATTTTTGTTTTCGTCAGTCATGACTTCTCCTTTGTTATTGATAAGATTGAATTGGGCGGTAACACGCATTTTTGTAGAAGCATCCGCGCCGACCGCCACCACGGAAACTTCTCTTAATACCGATTTCTGAATATGATAAAAGGGACCGTCAATGGTTTGGCCGTTGACTTCGCGGGAGCCTTTCACCAATTCACACTCTCTGACATCCGCACCGATGGAGAGCTGCCAGTCAGCTCCTGCCTTGGACTGGGCCACGATGTCATGGGCGTCCTTACTGTCAGAAACGATTTCTCCGGTGATTTCCAGAGCATTGTTTTTGACGCTGGCTGAAATCATTCCGACACGGCTGTCAGTTTTGTTTTCATGGTTTGTCAGCAAAGGAACGGTATCAGGGATCTCCATTCCCGCCAGATCGACCACTACCGGGAATTTCCATCCCGGCAAATTCATCTTTCCACCGCCGTAGGCAAGTCCAGCAACTTTCGGCTTGCCACCATTGGCAGCTTCAATGAGCGTAAATTCACTCATCTTTTTCATTCTCCTGTTGTTGGGAATCTTCTTCTGATTCCGTGGGTTGTGATGCCGGTTGCTCTCCCGGAACAGGGATGCCGTACTCCCGCATCAGTTTGATTTCTTTTGCTCTCTGCCGCAGTACCGACATATAATCACGGCCGTCTTTGGCGCATTCGGCAGCCAGAGTAGTGGTATGATTTGCAAGTCTTATCTGCTGGGCGTTTGCTTCTTTTGTCGGATCAACATGGACAAATCCGTCCCAGAACCATGTGTGACGCGGCGTCCGGAACTCTCCGGTGGGATTGACCAGGGAATATTCTCTGAACCACATTGCAAAAATCTGATTCAGCACTTCTGATTCCCAAAAGGCTCTGTCTACCAGCACACTTTTATGGTAAAGTTGATTATCAAGTCTGCCGCTGGCGTAATTGTGACCACTGAAATCACCAGATACCGAACCGTATGTAGATACAGCACACCGGGCGATTTCCGACAGAATGATTTTGACAAATTCTGCATGATTGGCAGTCGGCTGTTTTGCATCCAACTGTGCCATCTTCCATCCGGCAGGAACGGTGAGCATCATATTCCGTTCCAACTCCAACGCATCCATTGGCGGAACTCTTTCTGCTTCTCCGTCCGGGGGAGCATCCGTGTAAAGAATTGCCGCAAAGTCTGCAGCAGCTTCAGCGGCAGACAGTACCGCCAAGTTGTATCTTCGCAGTTGAGCAAAAAGCGGAAGTGCGGCTGTCAGTTCCGGTATCCCCCGGTGCAATCCGGGTCTGTCTGCCCGGAAAATATGGAGCATATACTCTGCCGGAATATGGAACGCTTCCCACACAGTAGAGAACTTTTCATCTCCCGGATGGTATTTCAGAACCCGGTAACTTACCGGATTTCCCCAGTCATCGTAGGTGATGCCATCAACGCTATTGTCATCGTTCTTCCATTGCAATTCACCGGCAATCCTGTCTGCTTCAAGCAGTTGAATATCCATTTTGACCGGGTGATTTACCTTGGGATTTGTGACCATTGCGGCAAAAGATTCACCGTCCTGACACCGGGCAACTCTCATCATCCGCAGTTTTTGCGGTAGACGGATCGCTTCAGCCCACGCCATAAACTCCCGTTCGATCTCATCGTTGTAATGCTCATTTTCCGTCAGCAACTGAATCCGCGGACCAGTACCGATGGTGTCATTGGCAAGCATTTGCACCAATCCCTTTGCATAGGAATTATTGGCAACTTCATACCGGGAGCGCATACGGAGAGTTTTGCGGATCTCCGGATTTGCCTCCTGGTCTGCAGAGAGATAATCGGCCATTGCCCAGTGCCGGATGTTGTCCCGGGTAGTTTGTGCCGCATCAAATCTGCCGATTACCCTGACCGGGTTTTCCGCAGGAGGGGTTCTGCTGCGGAACATTGATTTCAGTTTTTTCAGCATTATACTGCTCCTGAATGGTTGAGTTTGGTAATTTTCAGACCGCTACCTCTGCGCAGAGCTTTCTTTTTGGCAAGATATTCATCTGCAGCGATCTGGTCTGCAATGGAATGCTGTTCTACTTTCTGACCGTCAATATCCACGGATTTAGGACCAGTGGCATTTTGACGGATTTTTTCCTCAAGATTCTCTTGGTTTTCTGACATAAAACTCCTTGACTTTTACGGTGTTATGGATTATATTACTGCGTGATTTTTTTATCGAAAGGGATTTTTTATGGCAACAGAATTGCAGCAGAATAAGGATATGGCAAAGACCGAAAAAGTCCGTAAGTCCATACTCAAATTCGGCAAACGCTATGCCAAATCCTTTGAAAAACTGGCAAAGTGATTATTCCGCTTTACCGGCAGTCATCTTTGCCTTGATGTAGTTTTCCACTCTCTGAATCCGCAGACCGATCCATTCCATAACATTGACGCACATACTGTTTCCGCAGGCCTTGTAGCGTGGAGCATCCGGACATTCCTCTTCCGGTTTTCCTTTCCAGGGAATCCTGGTGTGATTGTCAGGAAATCCCATAAGACGCTCACATTCAACCGGGAGCAGTCTGCGGACAGTTGCTCTGCTCATTACCTTGGGACCGGAAGTATTCGGTTCTCCGCTGGCAGAAGTAAGTGTTCCTGCAACATCCCCGGTGATCTGCTGATTGTAGACATCAACTCCTTGCGGTGATTGATATGCTACGGCGTGAACATCTTTTGCCGTCTGGGTATACATCACTCCGTCTTCGCTGATGCCAAGTCCGGACCCCCCCTTGCGCTCTGCCTTTGCCATTTTGTCACCATCAAGTGCAATTACTTCACTTTCAATGACAACAGTTTCTGTTCCCGGGCCGTTGGCGGTAACGGTTTTGCCTGCTTCAGCTTTGGTCACATACAGACCGCCATTGGGACGGTCGGCACGTGTTCCGTTGGCATCGCAGGGAGAGATATTAAAACACTCTTTGACCGCTACTGCCGGGATCACCTGACTTCTGACCGTGGGGAAAACCTCTTCCCAGTATCCCTCCTGATTGCCACCGGCATCATTTTTGATAAATCCGAGAACATCCTGCACCAGCGGAAGATTATTTCCGCCTGTGCCGCATCTTCCGGTGATTGTCGGAGAAACTCCATCAGTTTCTGTGACTCGGCTGTCATTGGCATGATTTTCATAACAAATGACTTCCGGTTCTTCGTACACAGCTTTTCCACCTTTGTAATCGGTGGCAATCAGGGTCGGAGAAACTTCTTCTTCCTGGACATCGACTTGCCGCATATCAATTACGCATTGCAGTTTTTTCTTATCCGGCATCAGCTGATTATTGCTGGTACAAGTCAGAGTGTCGGCTTTTTCACTGCCGTCCCACCACTGCACCAGCGTCTGGTCATTGGCAGTTGCCAAAGTAAGAGAGCGTTCCGTACTGATCAGCGGTCCTTTCCCGCCACCGGAGCAACCCTCACGCATCCGCACGGTATGACTTACTCTGTGCAAGCCGCCTGTCTCTGCAGAGCCATCAACAGAAGAGATGGCAGAGTCTTGCCGCGTCTTTCGGCTCGGCGGATTATCCCGGTCGCGCATTTCGCCGTCAAGAAGTACCGCTGCGGGATACTGCCAGTCAAAAGGATTTCCGATAGGCTGGCTACGGTATCCGACCACGAAGAGTCTTCTTCGCCGTTGGGGAATAGCTCGCGGGAACGAGGGAACTCTTGTATATTGGCTGTCGCAAATTCGCCATGCCAAGCTGAAACATCCTGGGGCGGAAGTGACAATTCCTGATTTTCCCCATCCTTTTTCAGGGACTGGGACTTCCCATCCGCAGAGGAGCGATAAGAAGCTGGCAAAATCGCGTCCGCCTCCGCTCGATAGTACGCCCGGTACATTTTCCCAGACTGTCCACCGGACATCTGTGCGGTAAGCCAGCCTGACAAATTCAAGGGCCAAATTGCCCCTGGGATCGGAGAGTCCTTTCCGCAATCCGGCAAGGCTGTAGGACTGGCAGGGGGTCCCACCGACAAGCAATTCAATTTTTCCTTCATAATCATCCTTTGTTATTTTTGTGAAATCTCCCAGATTCGGAACAGTTCCACTGGAAGGAAACTCGGCAATCTGTTTTTGCCAGGTCACACGGAGTTTCCGTTCCTTTTCGCTTTCTGCCGAATCAGGATCAAGTGTACGGAGCGGTTTTGTCGCTCCAAAACGGTGCATCAGTACCGCAGAGGGAAATGGCTCAACTTCAGCAAAAAACTTTGCCTTCCATCCGAGCTTTTTCCAGGCAAGTCCGGCAGCTTCAACACCGCTGCAAATACTTCCATAATCCATATTGAAAATCCTTTGTTTTTGTTCTACCCAGTTTCTCTCCCGGATATGCCGATTTTGTCTCACTGTTTTTGAAAAAAATTCAATTTTTTTCATTTTTTTCTGTTTTTCTGGATTTCAGAGAGTTTCAGACCTTGTGTTGAAAGTGCCGGAGATGCTGGTAAATCTCCAGTTTTCATTCTGCGGATATCCGAAAGACGCATTGCCGGACCGGACACGGCTTTACGGGTAGTCGCAATTCCGAACTCCGGCATAGTTGCTCCGAGCATAGAACCGCATACCGCACAACCGGCAAGGCAGTCCAGCCAATGGTTGTCACTGCGTTCCGGACGGAGTTTCCATTCATCAACAGTTCTGCCACGCCCGGTGGTTTTTACCCTGTATTCTGCAGTCAGGTGTTCTGCAATAAGTTGATGAAGCGCAGGGTGGCGTCCATAAAATGACAAACATCCCCGGTCACCCATAGGAACTGCAAGGCGGGCATGGATAAATGATTTCCAGAAGTTTGTATCAAATATCACGTGCCGTATAGCTCTTTTGCCGACAACATTCGGCATCATCCAGTTAAATCCCAGACGGTCTCCCGGCTGCTTTCTGTATTCAGTCATCGGTTTGCTGCTTGCCCCGACATAGCGTCCGTGTGCAGGAAAAAGAATGCCTGCCCATTGACTCTGTCGGCAGAATTGGTAGACCACATCCGTACTTTGTCCCCAGTTGGCATCGATCATGGCTCTTTCTATTTTCAGCAATGCTCCATCTTCACGCTCCCATTCCCGGGAAAGCAGATCATCTGTCAATTCGGATAATGCTCCGTAAAGACACCCTTCCAATCCGGCATTGGGGAACTTTGCCTGTATTGTCGGATTGGCAGAAGCAAGAGAAAAAATACGGTTGTGCTGATCGGGCCACGCTCCATACTCAATAACCGCACCGCTGAAATTTTCCGACCAGGCGGTGACTGCATAAAACAGAAGAGATTTCTGAATATCAATAAATGCCGTTACCCGGTCACACTCCAATGGGATGCGTCCCTGTTTCAATCCGTTGACTTTACTGGCGATCTCATCAACAGAGAGCATGACATCATCGCCCATATCTTCCGGCAGAGGCTCATTCTGATACTCGCTCATAAATGCCGCTTCATCCTGGAACTTCAGATTCATAGCGTGCTGCAGAGCAGAGATCTCATCATCATTGAACCGAGCCTCCCACTCAACAACTGCTCCTTCATCCATTTCTTTCCGGTGTTCTGCATAAAATTCTGTTGCTGCCTGGAAATTTCCATCGGTCCGCAGCGACTCTGCCCGGATGTCAGCATACTGTTCCCAGAGCTTCATGTTTTTGGGCATTGTATAAAGCATCTTTGTTTTTTCACCGTTCCAGTCAGGATGAGTCTGCCGGTTGAGAATCGTATCTGCCATATCCCCGGGCCGGATAATGGTACATGGCATAATGCCTGATATTTTCTGACCGGGGCCAGCGAGACCGAGAATATCTCCGGCAAGAACGCGGACTCTTTTTCTGGTCTGTTCAAGACTGCCTGCAGATTCGGAAGTCTGCGGGTCATCAATGATTACAAGACTGGGGCGGACATTTCTGCCGTCACTGCGCTTGTATTTCATTCCACGGATACGGCCGGTAATACCGGCTACCCGGACGATGATGCCGGATGCAGGACTTTCAGCAATAGTTGGCAAAACGATTTCATTGCTGGTCCAGGTGATCCGGGTTCTCTCTCCTTTGTAGAGCTGTCCGGCACAGCGGTTGGCAATGCCGTCAAGGGCAGATATGGGAAAACAGACTTCCGGAAAATCCGCAACAAGATTGTCATTGATTTCCAATTCTGTTTTAATGCTTTCCAGCATTTCAAGTGCTGCAGCTTCTGTTGCTCCGACAAGGACTACAAATTCTCTGTGACCATAGAGCATAGACCATAATGCGGCACACTCGGTCAAGGTTGATTTCCCGGAGCCACGGGGCATTGCCAGTGCAAAAAGTCCGCCACGCAAAACTGCGGTTTCAATGCGGTTGATGACTTTCAGATGGTCATCACTCCAGGCAAGTGTAAAGTTGCCGGGAAAATAAGATTCGCAGAAGAGTTTGAAATCATTTCTGCACATTTCCTTGAGTTCCGGGTTCTCCACTTCCGGCAAATCACCGATGTCCCGCCCCGCCAATGCCAAAGCAATATTCCGGTTGCGGACAGCATTTTTCTTTTCCTCATAGGTCTGCACAGGAGTATTCTGTTTTATAAATAACTGTTCACGCAACCAGGCGGCATATTTGAACAGATTTATACTCTGACCGTTATCATCGGAAATCCGGAATCCTGCTCTTTCTCTGTGACGGCGTAACTGCCGGTCATTCAGAACATCATGCAGTGGGGTGGAGTTGATAAGCCGAACCGCTTCACTCGGCCGCAGTTTGGCCGGATTCATTGTCGCCATTACTGTGAACCTCCCTGATTATCCACGCCATATATTTCACAAGGCTGATAGTGCCGTCAGCGTTTACCGGCACTCCGCCGTCAATATCCTCCTGCAACATTTCTGCTGTCATATCCCGGAATCCGGCCTTTTTGAGAAGCGTTACAAGATTTTCCCGGGACAAGGCAAGAGGATTAAGTTGTTTATCCATATAACATCCTCATAGTAAAGAATTAAGCGTTTAATATCAAAACTCCGCTGGCTATCTCCGGAATGTACGCTTTATTAACAGTAGAGCAGGATAATATGCTCATAGTCAACAATATAAGGAGATAGAAAATGAACGGAACATCTGAAATCAAAGTCGGCAGCAAAGTGATCCTCAAGGTCGGACGCAATGCGGTAGAAGTGGAAATCCTCAAAGCTATGGCGGATGGCGATGCCTACTGGGTAAAAAGCATCGCATCCGGCAAAGAGTTTATGATGCCAAGTGCACGCATCAAAGTGCCGACCGTCAGCATCGAGCCTGTCGAAGAACAGGAAGAAGCTCCGAACCCTGCGCCGGAATGCACCACCGCACCCAAGAAAGAGAAAAAGCTCTCCCTCATGGATGCGGCAGTGGAAGTTCTCAAGCAAAGCGGAGAACCAATGAACACCCGGGAAATGGTCAAAGCCGCCACCGACTCCGGGCTGTGGATCCCCACGGACTGCAAAACTCCGGAGCAAACTCTCTACGGCAGCATCTTCCGCGAAATGAAAATCAAGGAAAATCCCCGCTTCGTCAAGAGTTCGGTCAAAGGCAAATTTGAATATGCCGGATAACCGGACAAGCTCACCGGACAAGTAGCGGACAAGCTGACCCTACAAGTTCACCCTACAAGTAGCCGACAAGTACCCCTCAAGTTGAGGGGACTTTCTTTTTCCACGCAAAAATGCCCCACACGGCAAAGGCAAGCTGAACTACATCAAGTGCAGCTCTGCTGTATGTTCCCAGCCACAGGTCATACAGCAACCATGCCGTATTGCCGACAGCCCACAGCCAGAAGCAGAGACTGTTCTTTTTTACGTTGAGAATCGTTCCGGTCAGGCTCAATGCTGTAATGCACCAGGTAAATGCCGCAATCATGAAAACAATCCGTTTCTGCACATATCAGCAAAACGCGGTTCACGCAGACGGAACTCTTTGATAACTTCTGCCGGAGTAATCGTTTCACGGTAAGAGAGCAATTCATTTCCGGATTTGTCGGTAAAGACAACAAGGATTTCAGGAGAACCGATGCGGCAGGAGATGGCGCAGTGAACTTCCGGGCAGTCCGGATGTTCTTTGATGTAGGATACTGCTCGCGCTCTGGCAAGCAGATTCAGACTCAAATCCGCCTTCGTGCCATCCTTTGTCCACGGACTGCCTCCGCCAATTACGCAGTTACCGCCATAGAAATCCACCGCCAATTTTCTGCCGGTAGTTCCGCAATCTCCGATTGGACCGTGCTTCACAAATCTGCCCGTACCGTTGACAATGAGTTTGTAATCGCGGTTTCCGCCACAGCACCACTGTACCGCATTGGCAATATCCTGCGTACTGTGTTTCATCTGCATCGGAATGGCAACAACGATTTCCTCCGGCTTGCTGTCACGCAAGGTCACCTGCGTTTTGATGTCAAGTCCGGCATAGCGGATGTCATACAGATGCTTGCCGATTTTCTTTGCCAGATACCAGTCTTCCGGCATATAATCCGTAGCCGGGGAGTTGACCGCCATACCGTGAAAGATGCCTTGGTCTCCATATCCGTCAGCATCTACCCCCTGGGCAATGTCAGGAGATTGCTGACCGATGTGTTGTGTAACGATAAGGTCATCACCGCAGATGGTATTTTCTTTTCCCCAGCGTTTCTGATATTCAGGGGTATAGCCAATCTGATTTACCGCAGCTCGGACAAAGGCGGCAATATCCTCCGGGGAGTAGTTGGCTTTGCTGGTAACTTCTCCGCCGAGAGTGACATGGTTATCTTTGATCTGTACTTCCACCGCAAATCGGGTATAGGGATCACGGTCAAGGTGGCGGTCCAAGAGATAGCAGGAAATATAATCGGCGATTTTGTCAGGGTGGCCGAGAGAAACCCATTCAGAAGTTTTAAGCATTGATATTTTCCTTTTTATTGATTGCCGGAGTCAGAGATTCCCAGTCACAGCCTTCACCGTGAGTGAACTCTGCCCAGCGTTTGCGGATGACATCCACATATTTTTCATCCAGCTCGATCATACGGCATTTGCGTCCGGTCTGCTCACAGGCAATGAGCGTAGAGCCACTGCCACCGAAGTTATCCAAAACCAATTCTCCACGCTTTGAAGAGTTCTGAATCAGATAGACCAGCATATCCACCGGCTTCATTGAGGGGTGGACATCGTTATGCTTGGGTTTGTCAAAATTCAGAATATTGGTCTGACAGCGGTCGGAATACCATCTGTGAGCCGCACCGGGTTTCCATCCATACAAGCAACTCTCTGATTGGTAGTGGTAATCAAATCTCCCCAGGACAAAAGCGTTTTTGACCCAGTAGAGCGTCTGATGCACTTCCAAGTCCGTATCTCCTGACGCCAGACGGAAATTGCAGGATTCGGAATCCGAGTGGAAGATATAGAATGCACTGCCGGGTTTCAGAACATCCGCAGCACAGGAAAATGCCTTGGTAAGAAATTCCCGGAATTTGCTGTCGGACATATTGTCATTTTGAATGGTCAGACCATTTGAACCTTCCAGAGCAACATTGTAAGGGGGATCGACCAGATAGAGATCTGCCTGCTCATCACCCATGAGTTTGGCAATATCATCCGGTACGGTACTGTCTCCGCAAAGCAGAATATGGTCGCCGAGCTGATATTTTTCCCCACGCTTGCTCTTGGGGATTTCCGGGACTTCCGGGACAGCATCTGCTTCTGTTTCCCCCTCGGTCACGGTATTATCATCAGAGCCGTTGAGCATACGGTCAAGTTCTTCCGTATCAAAACCCAGGAGCGAAAGATCAAATTCAGACTCCTGCAGTTCCCGGAGTTCCAGAGGAAGCAATTCATAGTTCCACTCTGCAATCTCTCCAGTTTTGTTATCTGCAATGCGGTATGCCTGAATCTGCTCCGGAGAAAGATCCGATGCGATATGTACCGGCACTTCTTCCAGACCGAGCTTTTTTGCCGCTTTGAGCCGCGTGTGACCGCAGATGATGACCATATCCTTATCAACAACGATTGGCGCACGCCAGCCGAATTCACGGATGGAATTGGCAACAGCCTCTACTGCATCATCGTTGAACCGGGGATTTTTTTCATACGGACGGACATCCGTAATTTTCATATTGACAATTTGCATAAAATGCCTTTCATAAATTAAATTTGAGTTCAAAATACAAGGACTTGAGTTTTCCACGGACGTTTGCGGAAACTCTGCTGGGGTCCGGGAGTCCTTCCGCCGCCCTCTACAGGGTTTTCCATAGGGGGGAACCGTGGCCCCGGGGGTGTTTCCAGGGCCGATTTTTGGGGTACGTGCTATTTTGCTCCGAATTTGGGCTGCGAAATAGGCATATATTAACGCCCAGAACGCCCCCAGGAACGCGCGCTGTCGCAGATGATCCGCAATACCATGACAGACTCTGCGTTGAGCGTAAAACGCGGTAAACGCCCCAAACTTTGCGTTTATTGGATTTTGCTTGCTGCACGGTTCTTTGCTACCGCTTCACGCTCTGAAATGTAACGCAAAGTGAGATTGCGCCCGGAGCATACGGCACACTGGAACCATGATTCTGCCTGTTTGCCACGCTCATGTTTCGGCAACCATTTCATAGGAGTCCATTTCCTGCAGTGGGCGCACCAGGCAAGCGGTTCATTATTAGAGTTCTGCATATCAGTTGTTCCTTATGTGTTGAGTGTCATACTGTTTGCAGGGCGTTCTGCCTTGTGGCAAGTTCCGGACGATAGGTGCTGTTATATAATTCTTTTGCCTGCTCCTCATCTGCCGGATTTATTTCCGTTGGGACTGTATAAAAGAATTTCAACATTTCATCTCTCGGCCAAAAGTGCTTTTCCCCATCAAAATAGACGTGCCATCCAAGCTCTCCCGTGCGGTAGTCCAATAGCAACGGAATAAGCGTATCTGTGTGAAGTGTTCTGGTTGTTTTCCCCAGGCGGACTTTTTTTGCTATCTGCCGGAGACGGCCTTTATTGCTGATTTGATATCTCCCGGCAGTTGCGGGGACATCAATCCAGACTTCTTGGTATTTCATATTTTCTGCTCCATTCTTTGCGTTTTGCCAAATTTGCTTTTTTTCAGTCTCTTTTTTGCTTTTTCCGCTTTCAAAAATCCCCCGGCGTCACGGAAGCTCTGCCGCTTTGTAAAAAACCCTATAAAAGGGGGTTTTTTAACAAAGGACGGCAAAGCATCCTCCGAGGGACGCATCCGGACTTTTTTTGCAAGGACTTAATTGGGAGAAATGAGTTTCAGATTCCGCTTGGGGTTCTGGGGATCGTTCTCATAAGATTCCCGCACCAGTTCCAGAACTTTTGCACAGTCAAGAATATCTCTGGCGTGATTCCTTGATGTATCCATTTTTGTTTGGATCAGTGCAATGAATTCTGTTTTTGGCATGGGCGTGGCAAGAAGAGCTGCTGCTTCTTCTGCTTCATCAGTGATATCTTTTTTCTCTGCCCGGGGGAGAACTTCCTCCAGTTTTCCATCAAGTGCATCGGTATCCAGGGACATATCATAGTTCCACAGCGGATAGTTCCAACGCAGACCGATAGGCATGACCGGAGGAAAGCTTCTTACCACGGCGTCCATCACTACGGCGTCTTCCTCTGTATGACGGCGCAAGATGATATGGGCGTCAGCGGCACGGGATTGAGAGCCAGCGCCAGCTCCGACATCGGTGACACTTTTATTTGCCTGATTTCCTTTGCTTGTATGATGGATCAGGACAAATGCGCAATTGAGTTCAGCAGCATAACTGTCAAGACGGTTATAGATTTCTGCCATCTTTGCATTGTCATTCTCCTCCATCCCGGCTGGCATTGCCCGGTAGAATGCGTCAATGATAATGAGTTTGAACCCATGCTCTTTGATTTCTGCCAAGCGTGATTTCAGGTCATAAATGCTCCGCAAGAATCCCCGCTGATTTTCCACGAACAGATTTCTCTGCACGATGCTCATGGGGTAGTTCCGGGCATTGATTACCTTTGGAATACGGTTTGCCGATGTTTCCGGATGCAGCTCATTGTCAATAATCAGGACTTTGCCCTGTTCACACGGATAGCCAAACCACGGTGATCCGGTCGCAACTGCTGCGGCAAGATCTGTTACCAGCCAACTCTTTCCTGTTTTCGGCGGAGCGATAATATTCATCGTTTCACCGATACGGAGCAGACCGTGGATCAGAACCGGTTTCATTTCCGGGAATTCTGTCATCAGTTTATCCAATGAACGGATAGAGCTTTGCAGGGGGGGCAAAGGTGCGGCAGAGCAGACTTGCGACAGGAATGGGGATAAGTTTACCAACGGAGTTTCCCTTGCCTTGCCGTAGCCGTATTGCAACAGTGTATTGGCGGCGGCGGTATAGTCTCCGTTATGTTCCAGGAGAGTATAGACATTGAATGGAGAATATGCCTTGTTCGGTTCAAAAGGATAAGCGTTTGAAGTAAAGACATAAAACACTCTGTCCTTGAGACTTGCCGACCAGCCTGTACCGCTTTTGTTCGGACGCCTGAAATACTCGTTGCCGTCATCCACCCGGACGGGAGTCCAGCCGTGGCAAATCAACAGGTCACGGATATCTCCGCGTTCATTAAAGTCATCCCCCGGTCGCTCTTCAAAGAGATCGCTGTCGGTGATGTCAGGCGGTTCTTTTGCTTCGCCCTGCGTTTTCTCATTCAGAGAGTATGCTGCATCAAAAAGCTGCTTGCGTTCATCAGATGATAAAATCTGTAAACTTGTAAACGCCGCCTGTTTAAGCGTATATCCCTCTGTCGGATAACAGAGAAAAAGACCGCCATTGCCACGGGTTTCAATGAGAGTGACAAGCTTGCCGTCACGCTCTCCCTGGGCAAGTTTCAGATTACCGCATATCTCATCGCTGCAACGATATGCTGCATGGAAACCGCCGGAGGGAGTCTGCTCGATGACCAGTTTTTCATAGAGTTCCTGTGGTATCAACTCTTTCCATTTCGGAAACAGTTCACCGTGATTATCAAAGTCCAGGATTTCAAGATTACCGGAAATCTTACCGCAGATAAGGCAGATGGCATCGTGTCTGTTGGCAAACCAGGCACGGATCTCAACATCCGTAGGAAGACGCTCTTGCCAAACTTTCCATTTTCCGACTGCCGGACATTTCTTTTCCCTGACAGCCGGGAGAACGGAAAGTTTTGCGGCAAGGTATTCTTCCGCAATTCCGGTTTCAATACTCACTTGCAGCATCTCCTGTTGAACATTTTAGAAAGGGGACTCAAGGTATCAAAGTACCAGTCGGCAAAGGCAGGAGTCGCTCTGGTCCTGGCGTTACAGAGCAGTTTGCAGACTTCATCATCGGTGACCAGTCGGACATTCTGAATGCCGCCATCAGTTTTCAGTTTTGCATATTCCCGGCGCGTATTGCCGAGACGGTTCAGAATCCGGTTGGGATTGTTGTATCCGAGAATATCGCAGACATCGCGGATAATGAATCTCAGTCCGTCATCATCAAGAACCATTCTGACTGCCTTATCACCATACATTGCTTTGAACATTATTTTTTCCATTGTATTATTCTCCTTGAAATCATTTTAGAAAGGGATCTCATCCAAGCTTGGCAGATCCTGCTGTTTTTCCGGATACCGGTATCCGATTATCTTCGGGTATTTTTCCCCTGAAACTGTTCTGACCGTTATGTGAGTCGGCCACTCCAACGCACCCTCTGTGGCAAGCCATACAGCATCTTGTGCATCGTGCGGCAGGTCACATCCGGGAGCGTGTTTTCTCCACCAGCGGATAAATTTCAGTTTGACATATCCGCCATGCTCCGGGCATATCCATTCTGAAAAACTTTGAAGCATATTGATCCGGTATTCAATCTTCATCGTTCTGGGAGCGCCCGGTTCTGCATTCCGTTTCTCATGCACGGAATATCTGACAGACTGAACTGCATATTCCGTATCAGTGATTTCTCCGGAAAGAATCGCCACTTTGGCAGGAGCTGCGTCATGACCGATTTCCCGTTCTTCCGATTCTGCTTTTTCCTTAATAAAGGAGTGACCGCATACATGGCAGAGCATTGCTGCTGTCGGAACTACTTCCCGGCACTTGGGACAGGTTTTTCCCAAAGGCTCTTCTCGATCTGCTTTGGGTTCGACCTGTATTGAGTCCACTGGGCCGTGCCGTTCTATGTTGCCGCCGAAATCAAGGACAAGGCAATCCTTTTTATCCGGGTGCAAACGGAAACCTCTTCCTACCATCTGATAGTAGAGACCGGGAGATGCTGTCGGCCGCAGCAATACCACGCAGTCAATATTCGGAGCATCAAATCCGGTAGTCAGAACTCCGACATTTACCAGGAATTTGATTTTCCCTGCTTTGAACCGTTCCAGTATTTCTGCTCTGAACGATGGCAGGGTATCTCCAAAGACTGCTTCTGCAGTGCTGTCATGTTTACGGATGTGAGCCAGAACATTCTGTGCATGATCTATTGAGCAGCAGAAAATGATTACTGCTTTTCTTTCCCTGGCATAAGAAATAATCTCTGAACAGGCTTGAGCAACCAGATCTCCGGTATTCATAAGTTTATCAACTTCCGACTCAATAAACTCTCCGGCACGGACATGAAGTCCGGAGGCATCGATTTCCTGGCGTGAAGCCTTACTCCGCAAGGGGCATAAAAATCCTTGCTGAAGCAGTTCCTTTACGCCGACCTCAAAGCAGATTTTATTGAGAATATTATCCGGGGCGCATATCGGACCGCTGGTCAGGCGGTATGGGGTTGCAGTCAACCCAATGACGCGGAGTTCAGGATTGTGATCTTTCATCCGTCGCAGAAAGTTGCGGTACATCCCATCTCCCTTTTCCGGGATAAGGTGCGCTTCATCCACGATGATGAGATCAAAATTTCCAAAACCATCCGTATTTCGGTATGCGGACTGAATTCCGGCGACAATGCATTTATTGTCGGTGTCCCATCTTTTCAGTCCGGTGGAATAAATTCCGATATCGCACTCCGGATAGACCGTATGGATCTTATCCACAGCCTGTTCCAGAAGTTCTTTCACATGGGAAAGAATCATTACTCTGCCATCCCATTGCTGTATGGCATCTTTTACAATCGTCGCCAGAATCGGTGTTTTACCTCCGGCTGTCGGAATCACCACGCATGGATTATCATCATAACGCCGGAGATATTTATATACGGCATCAACTGCCTGTTGCTGATACTGGCGTAATTGCATGATCTTCACTCGCTCCGCAAGATGATTCCGGCGTCCAGAAGCCCCTGGGCGATTTCAGCACGGATAGCTCTGAATTTCGGACGGCTCAAATGGAGCTGCCTGCGGATTTGCCAGTCTGTATATCCTTGGGTAAACATATAGCAGACCAGGCGGAGAGTATCATCATCCAGGCGGTCAAGGTAATCCCGGACAATCCGGCAACGGGTGGATTTGGTTTGGAAAAACATAGTCTTTGATCCTTACATATGCCCGCCCATCAGGACGGTGCGGTTCTTTTTTAACAATGTCAAGATGAACAATTTGAGAGTCATCGCGGAATAATCCGGCGTGCTGAAGAGTGTCCTGGAGACCTTTGAGCAAATTATCAAGGTCTCTTTTCCGCTTGTCCGGGGGATAAAACTCCGCATAGAGTTCTATCTCCCCGGTGAATTCCGGCAGAACACGGTCTTTCAGCATCCCCAGGACTGCTTTCCGGTAGGCGTGAGCTTTCCGGCTCAACAAAGTCCGGTGTCCGACATGGCGGTAATAAGTATTGTTACTTGGCGGCCATGGGAGATACAGTTCGCATTCCATCAGCGTTTCCACGGCGCAGTATTATTGCTTGCAACAGGCGGAGGAGCTGCTTGAGCTTTGCGGACCGGGGTGGCAGTCTGCGGAGCGGCATAGCCCTTGATTTCATTTGACATCTCATCAGTGTCCGGATTTTTGACGCAGCGGACAGTGATGGTCATGGGCAGATCATGGAGCTGTTCAGACTGGAACAATTCCAATACGCCGACTGCATGGCAGATGGCAGAAAGTTCACTCTGGGCAACGGCAACAGCTTTCTGACTGGGGTTCTCAATGTTCAAGCGGGACCAGAGTTTACGGCCTTTGTATTCACCATCGATAATATCAAAGGTGAGTTCAAGGTAACTGCCCGCTCCATTCCGGGTAGCTTTGATGCTGGACTGCGAAATCACAGCCTGATATTTTCCGGCAGGGATGGCATCAAATCCGGTGGACGGGGCGACATTGTTGGCATTGAAAGTAAGTGCAGGCATAGTTTTTTCTCCTTATTTTATGCGTATGCGATGACTTTTGTATTGACGGGGGACTGGGGGCGGCACTTTCTGTTGGCACAGGCTGTTGGGCAGTGCAGATGACAGAAGTAGGCATTACCAGTCCGTGGATTCATTGAAACGGAGCATTTTTCTCCGGCTCGGATAGGATGATGGCAGCGGTCACACTCCACTTGGAAGTCCAGGGTAATAATCTGATTTTTCATAATTACTCCTGCACTCCGTTACGATAGGCGTCCAGAAATGCCTGCCAGGAAAGCGGCAGTTCTCCGGGAAGACCAAATCTGTTTTTTGCTGTGCAAGCCGGACCGCCAATAGTTTTGATATAGCGTTCTCCACCTTCCGCACCGATGGCAGATGCAATCCCGCGTTCTGTGTTGAATCCGGAAGATTCTTTGGTCACGCGCAGTTTTTTGCTGGCAAAGAATACCCCATCACACCACTCCACAATGAGAGCTGCGGCATTGGCAAGCAGCCTTGGAGTATAGCGGTCATAAGATGTATTTTCCGGATCACGGAAAGTTTCCACCTTGGCATGAGCGACCAGAATCGGCATAATACCACGGGTATCACGGAGTTCCTGAAGCAGGTCAAGAACCTCTCCCCAGCGTGCTGTAACATAGGTGTTGCCGGTTCCAAATTTTCCGGGAACACGGTCAATGGTCTTGACGCAGTATTCACGGCAGATGTCTTCACAGATCAATTTTTCAAGCCAGTCTGCCGAGTCAATGACAACGGTCTGAAAATCGTGCGGTTCATCACGGAGAGCTGTGAGTTCCGCCATGACCTCATCATAGGTTTTAGCAAGCGGGAACTTTTTGCAGTTGATCTCGCCCAGACCATCTTCGGTCTGAATAAAGATTGGATTGGGGGCGGCAGCAGCGAAAGTTGATTTTCCGATTCCCTCCTGACCGTAAATCATCAGACGGGGCGGTTTGCTTTCTTTGCCGGACTGGATAGTCTCAAGAATAGACATATTTTTTCCTTTATATTATATAGGTTAAATGGAGTCGATAACACGGATCTCTTCATAGCCGGTGGGCCAGACAGAGTTTTTACGGCACTCATGCAGCCGTTCAATGGCGGCAATGTTTTCCACTTCTGCAAAGTCCAGAGCTTCGGCTGAAATCTTCCAAACGCCGCAACGATAGGGTTCGCGTTTTTCCACGGCGATGACATGACAGGGAACATTTTTGCCAAGGCGTACCCGGAGGATTGCCCGGTAGAATGCCAGTTGATAACCGTAGCCATAGCGTTTGAAGTCGGATTCAAACCATTTCAGATCATCGCAGGTCTTCAGGTCGATGATGCCATAGCGGTCATTGTAGAAGTCCATTCTGATCTGGCACGGCTCTTTTGCATATTCAGCTCTGACCGTACCTTCGGCAAATCCGGAGGAGAGCAGTTCTGCTGCGAAGGGATGACTCAAAACTGATTTTTGCAGTTTGGAGATGAATCCGAAATCATCGCCGGAGATGACATCACGGTCAAGACCGCTTGCCCATTCCGCATACGCCTTGGTGCTGCGCCCATAGGCATTGCCGGTTTTCGGATTTACCGGACCTTCGGAAACCATGAACTCACGGTCAAATTCCTGCTTGCCTTGCAGAATCAGAGCGTGAGCAGCTCTGCCGATGGTGAATGCCGAAGATTCGGACTCTTTGACTTCCCCCTGCATCTTTTTGAAGTAGAGCTGGGGACAGGAGCGGAAATCGCCAAGCAGATGACTGCTGAGAAATCTCCCGGCCTTTGACGCGGCGTGATATTCATTTGCCGGAACGTCGAGAATGATGTTTTTGATGTTTTCCATTGTGTACCTCTTAAGGTTCAAATTTGTCTCTGCCCAGTTTCTCTCCCGGAAGGGCTCATTTTGTCTCACTGTTTTTTGAAAAAAATGGATTTTTTTTGAATTTTGTTTGGATTTGGGCAAAGTACCGGTAGTAGGTGGGTCTTGAAATATTGAGTTTCTCCAGAATTTCGTACAGGTCATACCCATCCATGATCAGAATGCAGATCTGGCGCTGTTTTTCGGAAAGGGTGGAGACAATCTTCCGGACTTCAGCAAGGACTTCTTCCCGGCGTTCTTCGGCTTCAGAAAGCTGATTGCAATACACATCAAAAACGGTAATGTCTCCGCTCTCATCGCTCTTCACCTTCTCATCCAGGAAAATGGCAGGGACATCCATTCCATGCCGCATCCGATAGCGGAAAATTCGGCTGCGGAATTGCTTTACCACAGCTTGAGCAAAAGTGTAATAGCTGCATTTTTCAGGATTATAGTTGGGGGCCGCTTTCACTACCTCCATAGAGATTTCCTGGCAGATATCCTGAAAATCATCTTGGGTCAGGTTGCTATGTCCAATCATAGCCCTGGCGGTGGCTTCAATGTGCTTGCGGACTTCTTCCGGGATCGGATCAGCGATGACGGAAACAACTTTTTGTTTTTCTTGCATAGGACAACTCCTGGTTCGTGTTTCCCGGAACCTCGCACCGTGCGCTGTTCCGGCACAAACCGGCAGTTGTTTCCACAAATCAGCAGAAGAATATTAAAAAAAGTTGTATCTCATTGAATATCAGTGTTAAAAATTTTTATGTTTCCTTTTGTTTCGTTTCCGTTTTCCGGCAGAATGGAAACTTGCCCCGGAAACAAGGGCAAAAAAAATCCCCCGGGTGGCGAGCCCGGGGGCAAGGAAAAAGGACTGTTTGTCAGACCATTTGGTAACCAAACATTTTTTCCTGCTCTTCCCATGATGCGGGGAGCGGTTGAATCAGTTTTGTCAGAGACAGCCCGGATGGTGCAGTGCCGTTGATAAAACTCCGCACGATGCGGGGGGAGACATTATTGAGCCGGATAGTTCTGGCGATATAGGAACTATCCATCCCGAGGTGTTTTGCCAACTCCAGGGTGCTGGAAAATCTTCCTTCATCGATCCATTGTTGCCACCGCCGTGCCTTGGCGAATGCGGCAACCGTCCGGATATCTATTTTTTTCTCCTGGGCATCAAAGATTCTGGTTCGCCCGGACTGCCGTGTCAATTTTACTTTCAGCGTAATTTTGATATTACCGTTCTTCATCAGGCTGTACTTGCTCATTTTCAATTTCCTCATATATTGATTGGATTCCGGCGGTCTTGACTTCTATATCAAGGCTCTCGCCGTACACTGTTACCTTATCGATCATAAGATGGAGCAGCTTCTGCCGCTCGGCTGGATACAACCCATCCCAGAAATTCCCCATATCAGAAAACTGCTCATCAAGCATTCCGGCGGTAATGCCTTGCTGGCGGATAAGCTGTCTGAATGTTTCTGACCGGAAAATCTTGCCAAGCTCATCCATCACAAGGTTTTCTATGTCAGAGCCGGGGATGCGGTGAACGGGGCAGTCTGCTTTGCCGCGTTTGGAATCTTTTTGACATATATAATAGTAGTATTTCCGCCCATCGCTTTTTCTGGCATAATGCGGCATCATTGCACAACCGCAGTGTCCGCAACGCAGTATTCCCTTCAGCGGAGCATTTACCGATTCGCGGGTCTTGCCCCCCTTGGGGGTGGCGGCATTGATTTTCAGCAACCGCTGAACCTCATTCCATGTTTCCAGCGGTATTATGGCTTCATGCTCCCCGTCATAAATCTGCCCTTTATATTCTACCTTGCCGATGCAGGCATAGGAGTTTAACTGGCGGTAGATGTGGGAAGTGTTCCACTCGCGCCCGGTTCTTATTCGTAACCCGTTGCTGTTCAATTCCATAGCAATCTGCTTGGGGGACTGTATTTCAAGGTAACGCTGGAATATGCGTTTCAGTACCTCTGCTTCATCCTGGCGGACAACCATTTTCTTGTTTTCTGATTTGTAACCGTATGGTAATGTGCCACCTGCGAATTTCCCCTGCTTCCGTGTCGCAGCCATTTTGTCGCGGATACGATCTGCGATGATCTCCCGTTCATATTGTGCGAAGGTCATCAGAATATTGAGCATCATTCTGCCGGTGGAGCCGCTTGTATCAATTTGCTGGGTGACGCTGACAAAGCTCACTCCATGTTTTTCAAATCTGCTTTGCAGTTCGGCAAAATCCACCAGGGAGCGTGACAGACGGTCAATTTTGTATATGACCACCACATCAACATTTCCTGCTTCAATGTCAGCCAGCAGCTCCTTGAGTGCCGGACGTTCCAGCGTACCGCCGGAGAACCCTCCGTCATCATACCGCTTGGGCATCAGCTCCCAGCCATTGAACTGCTGACTTTGTATGTAACTTTCACAAGCCTGACGCTGGGCATCCAAGCTGTTAAACGCCTGGTCCAAACCCTCTTCGTGGCTTTTGCGGGTGTACACTATGCACCGTTTTTTCTGTTGTTCCATAAATTATACTCCGAAAAATCTTTTACCGTTCCAGTGGGTTCCTGTTATTTTTTCCGCTATGGCAGAGAGGGAACTGTAGGTCTCTCCGCCATAGATAAAAGTTCCGGCTTCACCAACCGTGACTTCATAATTCTGCCCTTTGTATTGCCGGACGAGCCGTGTCCCCGGCAGAAATGTTTTCAGCGTTTTACCGCTTTTGCGGTCACGGCATTCCTCTTCATCAGCAATCCGGTCAAGGGTGGCAAGTTCAGCATCCGTAAGTCCACCGCAGATATTTTCCTGCACCCTGTACTGCAGTCTCCGTTTGATGGTCTCTGCATTGCTGATTTGGATATCAAACCCGAACTCCTGCCGGAACATCTCCTTGAGTTCCGAGATGTCTGCGGCATCAATCAGTGCCAATTCTGCCTGAATATTAGTTTTTTTCATACAAATAGTCTCCTTCGCTGTCCACATAATTAAGCGTGCTTTCGTCCTGATATCCAGTCTGTTTTCCGCTATTACGCCTTATAACTGCGATAATTAAACGCACCGCCAAAGTGATGTTTTCCGGGATGTCTCTTTTATGGGGCATAACTTTTCTCCTGTGTTGATGTCTCTAACAAGTTTCTCTCCCGGAGAGCGTGAATTTGTCTCACTATTTTTATTTTTTTTCTTGATTTTTTCAAAATGTGTAGTATTTTATCAATATTACAGCAATAAAATGCATACAGACACAGAATTAAACAAAGGATAGATATATGGCAGGTGGCAGCAAAGCATTGGGCGATAGAATTCGCACCTTGAGAGAAGAGAAGCGGGCAACAGATCCCGGCAATTTCTCTGGGCGGCAGTTTGCCATTGCCTTGGGAATCAGCCCTACCTATCTTTCCAAAATAGAAACCGGGGAACTCCCGGCAAGTGCCGAACTGCTCAAATCAATGGCTCTGAAATTGGGGACCAATGTTGATGAATTACTTGCTCTCGGAAATAAAATCGATCCGGAGCTGGATACCATCATCAAGGAGAAACCGCAAATAATGGCGGATTTTCTCCGTACTGCAAGCGGTCTCTCCAAGGAGCAACTTGATAAAGTGCGGACATTTATGAATTTTGTTCAGGCTGAAAATGCACCGGCAGAAAAGAAAGGCGATGAGTGACGCATGGCCTATATTGCCGATAATATCATAGAAGAAGACACTCTTTCTCTTTTGGCGGAGTTCACGGAAAAATACGGAAAACCGTTGACCGCACCCGTGCCGATTGAGGATTTGTTGGAGTTTGTCTACGGCATCTGTCCAGAAACGGCAGAGTTCCCGGATGATGACATCCTTGCTCATTCTTCAGTGGATAAAAATGGAAAAATCACGATGCGGGTCAATCCTTGCATCTATCCGTATCCACCGTACAATAACCACAAGCAAGCGGGGCGTTTCCATTTCTCCCTTGCTCACGAGGTCGGACATATACGGCTTCATCTGCCGGAAATCCTTGCTGCTTACAAGATGGATGATTTGTTTGATGGTGATGCTCCCAAAGAGTATTCTGTTTACCGAAAAAGCGAAGAGCATCCGAAAAAACGCAAAGAGCAGAAAGAAATCCAGGCGGATATTTATGCCAAACTTCTCCTTATGCCGCAGTCACTTATATTGCAGGAGTGGGAGAAGATGTTCGGACCGGACAGCGGACCGCAGAACGTTTTCAAGGAGATGGAAGAGTTGCGCCAGAACTCCCTTTACCCGGACAGCGTCCGCCCCAAAGTCGCCAAAGACCTGGCAGCGATTTTCGAGGTTTCAGCAGAGGCAATGCAGTATCGTTTGGAAAAATTGCACCTCATTGAGACCGAAGAGCAATTGCAGGGATCCCTTTTTTAAGAGGAATACCCACTCTTTTTTTTGAGTTGGGTATTGATGTTTATATCAATATCAATACAGGAGAACAGAAGAAATGGCTGAATTTGACATCCAGAAAGTGTTCAGGCAAGTCGACAATGAGTTGAAGAAAGCGTATTTTCAGTCCCGCGTTCCGGATATGAAGATCGATTGGAAAACCGTAGGCAAAAATAATATCAACCCATTGTTCGAAGCATTCAAAAACCTGCCTACGGAGCAGAGGGAAAAAGTGAGCCAGGAGATGAACGATGTTTTTGACATCTCCATAAACAAGGCAAGCGGTCCGGTAATCCATAATCTTGTAAAGCTCTTTGAGCTGCAGACCCCGGCAGATTTTGAAGATTGGACCTTGCCCAACAAGAGTATGTGGATACTGATCAATGGCAGTGATGAAGTGAAGAAGCGTATTTTCCGCTATACGGAAGTAGACTCTATTTCCGAACGGTTCTGGCTGAAGGTGTCATTGCAGGGGGAGTGCAGCGGAAAAATTACTTATACCGGAGAGCAGATGTCGGCATTGCGGGAAACGATAAGTGCATTTGTTTTCCGGCATACCGGACATGGCAAACAGTGCATCATTGACCATGTCGTGCGGGACGATATGGGGGAAGAATGTTTCTTTGTGTATTATGACAAACCCCATCGTATCATACCCCAATGGAATGAAAACGGCTTTTCCTGGGATGTCGATCATGCCAGTTCAGAAATGGTTTTTGTTTTTGACTATGTCCGTAATGAGCTGCGTATCCGGGCAAAAGCGTTTGACCGAGCCAAAAGAACTCTGCTTTGCCAGACCTGGGCAGATATTATGCGTGGCGTATCTTTGGATCAGTCCAGTTTCCGGAGCAAGCTTTACGATATAGATGATTTCATATACAGGGAAAAATCGCACTTGCCGTTGGAGCTGGTCAATATTTTTTCCACTTTTGAAGTATCATTTATTGATGTCGATTTGGATGGCAGTGGCAAGGAACGGCTCACCTATAACCATAAAGACGGCGATGTCTATGACCGGCTTGATACGCTTTACAGTAACCAGGCGTTGGTCAGGGGACTGGCAGAAGTTCGCAAAATTAAATTCCGTGTCAGGCTGAATCCCCGGTTCAAATTCAACCGTGATATGGTCATCTATTTTTCCGGAGACCATACCGATCTCTATTCCAAGAATGAAGCGGTCCGGCAGACTTTGGCTGATGCTTTTGAAACGCTTGGTGTTATACAGTCTCCGGTAATGGATGTAATCAATGGTGCTGCCGATGAGCGAAATAAAGTTGCTGTCTGAATGGCTGAATCATGATCGCCCGGAAATCCCCTGGCAGACCATTGATAAACTCTCGGCATACTGGCAGCAAAAGAGGATGGTATATCCGGTAGGCAGGGAACGGACAACCGCCCGCTGTCATTGTGATATGGATCATGAGGAAGAAGTTTTTTATCCGCAAGGAAAACCGGTAATTCTCTGTTCCTACACCGGATGTACCCGGGAAGTTTCTACAACAGAGTTGCGGGACTGGCATTTTGACAGTTCTGTATTTGTCCGGCATCTTGGTGAACTGTTCCAATGCAAAGGGACTCCGGAAGAAATCATCGGCGGCAACCTGTGGTCACTGGGAATGACTGCTCACCGCATTGGCGGTATTCCACGTGATGTTTACTTTGCTCTGAATCTCGGCAAAGACAGTTTTAACATATATGAGCGTTTACCCAAAGATGGAACGCAGGCGATACTGATTTCCGGATCTTCACAGATGCAGTATTCAGATCATTTCAAAGCAGACCATGTATTCAGCATCAGTGACATCCTGTCATTTGCCGGAGACCGCCTGGAGCTGAATATTGATGCGATGAACGCACGGCTGGGTCTGCCGGTAGAGAAAAAGAAAAAGCCGAAGAATACCACCGGGAGCAGAGCCAATAATGTAAAAAAGATGCTTGCGGAAATAATCAAAGAAATAAGCGGAGCATATAGCCATTACTGCAATCAGAATTACCGGGATAACGGGTCGCAGGAACTTTACCCACGGCTGACTTTTGAGCAGTTGGGAGAGCGTGTCGGAATCTCCAAAGGTACGGTTTCAAAAATATTCAGCGAAGAAGATGAGAACGGAGATCCGGCATACAAAGAGCTTCATATTATGTGGGAAATTCTTGGCTCAAAAGCGCAGATACTCAAATATGGTATGACGCATCTGCAAAATAAGCAAAAAGGCAGATAAAACAGAGAGCGGCAAGAGCAATCCTGCCGCTTTTTACATTCCTTTTTGCATCACTTTTTCAAAGCGGAAGAAACCGGAAGTATTTATGTCTTTGAATTCTTCCGTCAGGTCATGTTCTTCCCGATGGGATTCGTTGAAAAATTCCACGATTTTGAAACCACATTTATTTACATAAAAATGGATGTTGCGCCGCTCAAAATAGGGAGTATGAGTTTCCCAAATCCTTGCATCCGGATAAGTTGACTCAATGAGCTGCCATGCTTTGAATCCGATCCGCTTATTGATGAACTCTTTAAATATAAGGCTATGTCACAACAAACAGTTGATAAATAGCCATTTTTATAGGGGAGTATCAGAACTCCCCTGCAAACTGTTATTTGCAGTTATCTATACTCATTTGGAATTTCGATATGAAATGTCTCACACAATAACTTCACATCATGTGCATCATTTTCATCAAACTCGTATCCCAGATGGAACATTACTTGACTATATGGTTCAATACAGGAAACCTCTATTTCCTCAATTCTTCCTTTACCCGAAAAAGTTTCTACCGGAAAACAATCCCCATCATAAAGAATTTCACCTTCGTCCGTATATTCAAAACAATGCAAATCAATAATTCTGTTTTTCAAATCTTCCCATACAGTATGGTTCAATGTTGTATATTCCATCTTAATCTCATAAAAGCCATTAGCTTTCATTATTTCTATAAAGTTCTGATAATCGTTCTTTTCTACAAAAATGTCAATATCATTATGGGCTCTTGACTGATATCCAAGAAGAGCATCTACACCCCAGCCACCATCAAGAAAGACTTTAATCTCCGCATCTATTGCAAATTGAAGAATCTGTTTTACATCTGTTATATTGACCATCTTATCATCTCCACAAATTTTAATTAGGCGACCAGAGGAACTGCTGGTCTGTTTGATAAATCTCTGCATTTAGCAGTTTTCAATGTTGCCAAAACGAAAGTTAAGAAGATGTTCCTTTTCTCCATATCGCTTTCTTTGGCGTAATTTACAAGGTTATTCCACACAAGATAGTTGTTCTGGAAAAATTCGATTTCCTGCAGCTTTATTTTTTTCAGTTCAAGATTCATATTTGTCTCCAACGCAATATCATTTTGGTAATATACCATTTTTCGCAGGCATTTACAAATGGGAACGATGATTTTTTACCAAATGCCAGAACAAGGACTTACCTTTGGCAAAATGAAAGACAGAGCAGAAGTGGCAGAAAACCAACTTTTGCACCGTCTATTTCTTACATCAAGTCCTTGCATTGCCATTTTTTATAAATCGTTGATAATAAACAATAATGCTCCAAGGACTTGCGTCCTTGCGTTTCAGAGACTTTTGCCGTAAAAGTGGTGCAAAATGCCATTGCTGGTATGGTTCAGCATTGAGAATGACAGTCTCTTGATTGCCCCGCAAAAGCCGCAAGTGCCTGCAACTGTAAGGGGTATAAAAAGAAAATTGCCAGGGACTTTATTTGTAAGTCCTTGGCAATCAATAAGTTCTGGTGGAGCTGGTGGGAGTCGAACCCATGACCTATACGATGCGAACGTATCGCTCTAGCCAACTGAGCTACAGCCCCATTTTTTATTGCCGACCTTCGCTTTGCTTTGGTCAACGTTTCTTAAAATAGCGATTCTTTTGAAAAATACAAGCTCAAAGACGAAAAAAAGTAAAGAAAATACAACTTGTTTCAGGAAGTATCGATTTTTCTTGGCTTTGAAGGGGGGAAAACTTTGCTTTTTTCCGATTCACCATTATAATAATAGTAGAGGTCTGAAAATTTAGGTTGGATGGCCGCCGGAACAATACCGGTTCCGCGGTAAAAGCATGAAACGGTTATGGGAAACAATACTTCTACAGAAGCGCAATCGAATGCAGAAAACCCCGAGATCAATCTGCGAGCTACGGCTGACAGTGTCGGAGGCAACGATTTCGCCGATTCCCTGGCAAGCTACCTCCAGCAGATCGGCAAAATGCCGCCGCTTCCTCCCGAACAGCAACAGCAGCTCGGCGATGATATCGACGCCGTCACCCGCAAACTGCGGCATCAGATCCACGCATTCGGCTTTGTGACGCAGGAACATCTCCGGCTGTTGAATGAATGTATCAGCACCAATTCCGACCCGGCCGATTATTTCCAGCCCTCTTCTCTGAAAAAAGAAGATATTTCCGCCGGTGAACTGCTGAAGCTCCTGATGGAATGGAAAGGGGAGCTGCATGCGAAGCATACCGCCCTGGCCGCCGCATTCCGCGCCCGTCACGGGTATGCCGAACGGCGAGCCGAACTGGTCGAATCGCTTTCCAAATTCGACATATCCGGCGATATGCTCGGCGAATTTTTCCAGATCGTGCTCGATTACGCCCGGCTGATCCAGCCCAGCATCGGCTATTCCCAGAAATTCACCTTCGATCCCGGCCCGGTCGACCGGCAACGGCGCAAGCTGCTTGAGGACCGCTTCCTGATGACCTATGAAGAGCTGACCGGTGAAATCCGGAAGCTGCTCGAAATCCACGAGGAACTGCAGAACCTGCGTCAGAAGATGATCGAAGCGAACCTGCGGCTTGTGATCAGCATCGCCCAGAAGTACCGCAACCGCGGGCTGCCCTTCAACGACCTGATTCAGGAGGGAAACCTCGGCCTGCTACGCGCGTTGGAGAAATTCGATTTCCGGCTCGGCAACAAATTCTCCACCTACGCAAGCTGGTGGATCAAGCACAATATCTCACGCTCCATCGCGGAACAGTCGCGCGTGATCCGGATTCCGGCCCATATGGTTCATGCGATCAATTCGATGACCTGGGCGGAACAGCGCTTCATCCAATCCCACGGCCGCGAGCCGGAAATCGATGAATTGGCCGCCGTGCTGGAAATGCCGGTCGCCCGGATCAGCGCGATCCGCAAAATGTCCTGTCAGACGATTTCGCTGCAGGCTCCGGTATCGAGCAGCGAGGACGGAGCGATGCTTGAAGACCTGATCGCCGACGACAGCACCGCCAATCCGGTGCGCGACTTCGCCCGCAAAATTCTGTACGACAAGCTCTACGAAATGCTGCGGACCTTGCCGGAGCGCGATCAGCAGATCATCATTCTGCGCTTCGGCCTGTTCGGACAGCCCTGCCTGCCGCTGGTGGACATCAGCCGCCGGTTCAACCTGACCCGCGAACGCATCCGGCAGCTGGAGGCGAAGATCATTGAAAACCTCCGCTCCCCGGCCAAGCTCAAATATCTCGACGGCTGCGCACAGGGCACGGAAGAATAAGAGCTTATCCCTAAATAAGCTCCAAGCCTCCCCTGAACCGGTAGTTCAGAGTGTCACACTCCGCGTCGCCGCTGCGGAACGGGTAATACGAAAGCGGATCAATGACGACCGGAATCACCGGACTCGGCGCAACGTGCCGAACTCCCGGGGAAAAAGATAACAAAAGTGGCTGAGATCGTTGAAACCGGATTTCAGGGCGACTTCGACGACGGGGAGCGCCGGAGCCGCGGCCAACAGCCGGCACGCTTCATGCAGCCGGCGGCGGAATTTCCGGCGAAGGGCGCAGACGATTCCACGGAGGCCGCGATCGGTATCGGTCACATAGAGGTCGGAGAAGGCCGGCTCCTCCGGGTGAAAGATCGAGAAGAAGCCGAAGCTGTTTTCCATTTTTTTCAGTTCGTCATCGATCAGCTCCGGCAGGAAGAGGATGTTGTAAAGCCCGAGTTCCCCGGAAAGGGTGCGGCAGGTAGTCCGGAAGCGGGGATGGCTCACGACCATCGAACCGTCCCGGATCGGATAACGGCGGTCGTTGAGCAGATATTCGCCGTTCCCGGAGAAATAGCAGGTGATCTTCCCGAAATCGCGGCGGTGGAACACCGATTCGCTGACCGCCTCCGAATTGTGGAAACACCGGCCGATGAAAAAGGCCCTCCCTCCGTAAAATAGCGGCGCCTCGGATAAAAAATTTCCGGCGTCCGCCGTATTTCGTCCGATTTCATGATTACCGCCGCTCCTCTCCCGGTATCCGGCCGTATTGGAAGCCGCCCGTCCATTCTTATAGTATACAGTCGTGCCACGGTTTTGCAAGCAGCGAACCGCGCGAAGGGAAAATTCCGCACCGCCTCCCCTTCGTCGGGCTCCCGATCCGGGAAACGGCGGCAAAAGCGCCGGAATCCTGACGAAATTACTGGAAATTCCACCGTTCACTGGCTATATTGATAGAAAATCATACAGATTGGAAATGAGAAATGACCAGTGTCACGATAACAGGAATTTCGAAGTCTTACCAGGCCGGGGTTCCGGTGCTGAAACCGATCGACCTGACCATTCAGGCCGGGGAACTCTTTTTCCTGCTCGGCCCCTCCGGCTGCGGCAAATCGACGCTGCTGCGCATTCTGGCCGGGCTGGTGGAGCCGGACGGCGGTTCGATCCGGTTCAACGGGCGTGAGATCACCCGGCTTCCGGCGGAAAAGCGCCGCGCCGCGATGGTGTTCCAAAACTATGCGCTGTGGCCCCACCTGACCGTATTTGAAAACGTCGCCTTCGGACTGCGCGCCGAGGGGGCGGACAATGCGAAAATCCGCAAGGAGGTCGCCGACGCCCTCGAACTGGTGCAGCTGGCCGATTGCGCGGAACGTAAAATTCCGTCGCTCTCCGGCGGGCAGCAGCAGCGCGTGGCGCTGGCGCGCGCGCTGGCGATGCGCCCCGACCTGCTGCTGCTGGACGAGCCCTTGTCCAACCTCGACGCCCGGCTGCGCGACACCATGCGCCGCGAAATCCGCCGCATCGCCAAGGAGCGCGAATTAACTGCGATATACGTTACCCATGACCGGCAGGAAGCGTTGAGCATGGCCGACCGGCTGGCGGTGATGCACCAGGGAATCCTGCAGCAGGTCGGCGCGCCGGAGGAGGTCTACAATCTGCCGGTGAACCGCTTCGTCGCGGGCTTCCTCGGCGATGCGAACTTCATCGACGGAACCGTGACGGAGAACGGCCTTTTCCGGTCGCACTTCGGCGAATTCCAACTGGCCCCAACCGCGTTCAGGCCGGAAACAGGGCGGAAGATCACCGCCGCAATCCGGCCGGAGCGGATCCGGTTCGCGGCCCAGAAAGGCGCGCATACCTTTTCCGCGAAACTGACCGACCGCACCTTCCTCGGCGAATGCTGCGAATGGAAGTTCGATGCGGACGGACTGGCGCTGGAGGTGACCGAGAGCGCCCCGCCGATGCGCCGGATCGGGGATGTCTGCGAACTCGAATTCGATCCCGGCCACCTGATCGCATTGCAGGGGTGAACCGGCCATGACCAGAAAAGTGCTGATTGCGGCGTTGCCGATCCTGATCCTGCTGGCGATCCCTTTCCTGCTGCGTCCCCGGGGGACGGAGGCGGACCCCGCTTCCGGCGAGGCGGATAAGCTCGTGATGATCACCGCCCACAACGAATCGATCCGCTACGAGTACGAACAGGCGTTCCGCAAATACTACCGCAAGCGGTTCGGGCGGGACGTCACGATCGACTTCCGTTCGCCGGGCGGCACCAGCGACATCGTGCGCTATATCGCGGACCGGTTCGAAGCGGAGTTCCGGCGCGAATTTGAAGCGACCCCGGCCAACGGCGAATGGACCGCCGAAACCGCCGAAGCATTCGCCAACCCGGCGGTGGACCGCGATCCCGCCGCCTCGCCCGCCGCGAAACGGGCGAGGAAGCTTTTCCTCAAGTCGGATACCGGCATCGGCATCGACCTGATGGCGGGCGGCGGCACCTTCGATATGGCGCGCAACGCGGCGCGCGGCTTCGCGGTGGACGGCGGACTCCGGCAGCGCCACCCGGAGTACTTCGACCCGGCGGTGATCCCGCAGAGCTTCGGCGGCGACGAGCTGTACGACAAGCAGGGGCGGTATTACGGGGTGGTGCTTTCGACTTTCGGCATCTGCTACAACTCCGACCGGGTTCGGGAGCTGGGGGACGGCGCGCCGCCGAAGCGATGGACGGATCTCGGCGAACCGCGCTTCTACAACACGCTTTCGCTGGCCGACCCGTCAAAATCCGGCTCGGTGAACAAGTGCTTTGAAATCCTGATCCAACAGTGCATGGCCGATGCGAACGATCCGGTTGCAGGCTGGGAAAACGGCCTCAACCTGACCAAGCGTATCTTCGCGAACGCCCGCAACCTGACCGACGCAGCGGGAAAGATTCCGCACGACGTCGCAACCGGCAACGCCGCCGCCGGAGTCGCGATCGACACCTACGGCTTCACCGAGCAGGAGTGGAATGAATTGCAGTTCGACGGCAAGCCGCACTTCTTCTATGTGCCTCCGGAGGGGGGCACCGCGATTTCGGCGGACCCGATCCAGCTGCTGCGCGGCGCGCCGAACCGCAAAGTGGCGGAGGCGTTCCTCGACTTCGTATTGAGCAAGGAGGGGCAGCTGCTCCACTCGCTGAAACCGGGCGCGCCGGACGGCCCCCTGAAGCACGCGCTGCGCCGCCCGACCATCCGCCGCGACCTCTACGGGGCGGAGTACCGCGAACACCGGACCGATCCCGGCTACAATCCGTATGAGTCCGGCGCGAACTTCGTATACCGCGCGCAGTGGACCGGTCCCTATTACAGTCTGCTGCGCATCCTGATCAAGTGCATCGCGCTGGAGCCGCAGGCGGAGCTGCAGCGGGCGTGGCGGGCGATCCTCGATGCGGGCGGCCCCGAAAAGGTGCCGGAGGCGATGGCGGCGTTCAACCGCCTGCCGTTCTCCTATCGCGACATCGACGAAGCCAACCGGCTGATCCGCAAGGGCAAGGACCGCACCGCGGTCGATGTGGCGGCGACCTGCCGCGCGTGGAGCGAAGGGGCGCGGGCCAATTACCTCGAAGCCGAACGGCTCGCGAAACAGGGGAGATAGGAACATGCGTCAGTTTTACCGTTATATGCTGCTTTTTCTGGTGATCGCGTTCCTGGCGGTGTTCCTGATCGGCCCGGTGTACACGGTGGTCGAAGTGGGGCTGGACTGGCGGCTGCTCGGCGAGGTGTTCAGCAACTACATCTACGTCGAGGGACTGCTGAACAGCTTCTGCATCGCGGCGGTCACGACGCTGATGGTGTTTGCGATTTCGCTGCCGCTGGCGCTGCTGTACGACCGCTATGAATTTCCCGGCAAGAACTGGTGCAACCTGCTGATGATGCTGCCGATGATCCTGCCGCCTTTCGTCGGCGCGCTCGGCTTCCAGCAGATTCTCGGCCACTACGGGGTGGTCAACACGCTGCTGGCTTCCTGCGGTTTCGAGCCGGTGGATTTCCTCGGCGGGCGGGGGCGGTTCTGGTCGGTCTGCTTCATCGAGGCGCTGCATCTGTACCCGATCCTGTATTTGAATCTGGTCACGGCGCTCGGCAACCTCGATCCGCAGCTCAATGAGGCGGCGCGCAACCTCGGCGCGTCGTGGTGGACGCGTTTCCGGCGGATCACGCTGCCGCTGATGAAGCCGGGCATCTTCGCGGGCGGCAGCATCGTGCTGGTATGGAGTTTCACCGAACTGGGCACGCCGCTGATGTTCGGCTTCAACCGGGTCACGGCGGTGCAGATTTTCAACGGGATCATGGAGCTGGAAACCAACCCGGTGCCGTATGCGCTGGTGGTGGTGATGCTGTTTTTCGCGGCGGTGATGTATCTGGCCGGGAAATTCGTGCTGGGGCGCAACGCGGCCAATTCGACGGTCAAGGGAAATGCCGGAAGCGCCGCCCGGCCGCCGGCCGGCTGGCGCCGGTTCCTGCCGACGGGAGTGTTCGCGCTGGTCACGCTGCTGGCGGCGCTGCCGCATATCGCGCTGATCTTCACCGCCTTCAGCCTGCGCTGGTACGGCACGGTGTGGCCGGAACACTTCACGCTGCTGAACTTTGAAAACGCGCTCTCCAACAAGATTGTGATTCCGAGCATCGTGAACAGCCTGCGTTATTCGGTGCTGGCGATGCTGGTCGCGGTGGCGGCGGGAGTGCTGATTTCGCTGGCGGCGGTGCGCTGGAAGCTCAGGGGGAGCAGTTTCGCGGACCTGCTCGCGATGCTGCCGCTGGCGGTGCCGGGGATCGTGGTCGCGTTCGGCTTCCTCGGGATGTCGGTGAAATACGACTGGGCGGCGGAGTGGTTCAACCCGGTGGAGAATCCGCTGTGGCTGCTGGCGGTGGCCTATGCGGTGCGGCGGCTGCCCTATGTGGTGCGTTCGGTCAGCGCCGGGCTGGAACAGACGCCGGAGGAGCTGGAAAACGCGGCGCGCAACTACGGGGCGGGGCCGTGGCGGGTGCTGCGGAAGATCACGCTGCCCCTGATTCTGGCGAATGTGATCGTCGGAGGGCTGTTTGCTTTCAGCTTCTCGATGCTGGAGGTTTCGGATTCGCTGATTCTGGCGCAGAAGGCGGAATTCTACCCGATCACGCGGGCGATCTACGAACTGTCGCAGATTCTGGGTTCCGGGCCGTTTATCGCGTGTGCGTTCGGGGTATGGGCGATGCTGTTCCTGGCGGCGACGCTGGCGGCGGCGGGAGCGATTCTGGGGCGCAAAATAGGCTCGATCTTTAAACTTTAATAAAACAATAAAGATAAAGGCGGCAAAGCCGCCGGCCCGCACCGGCACGTTGCCGGTCGCAGTCCAGCGCGCGAACTGCGCTGGTCGCTTCGCGCAGGACCGCGCAGGCGCGGGCCGGAGCGGAGCGAAATGTAAGGTCTGCGAATGCGGACCGCAACCGGAACAGTACCTCACGGCGGAGCGCGCGTTCCTCAAAAAGCGCGAAGCAATTTTTTGAGGAACGGTTCAGAGCGCGCAGCCGCCGCGAGGGGCGGCGACAATGCCGAAGCATGACGGGAGCGGCCCGGACAGGTGCACTCCAAAGTGTGTTGCGGCCTGCGAAGACGATATGAAATTTAACATATTGATTGATATAAAACAGGAAAAACGAATATGGCACAGACTTTGAATCTTGCAAATCCGCCGGCGAAATACCGCCCGGTCCCTTTCTGGAGCTGGAATGAAAAACTTGATCCGGAGGTGCTGCGCGAGCAGGTCCGGCAGATGCACGAGGCCGGGCTGGGCGGCTTTTTCATGCATGCCCGCGGAGGATTGCAGACCGCCTACCTCTCGGAGGAGTGGATGGAGTGCGTGAACGCCTGCCTCGATGAGGCGGGCAAGCTCGGCATGGATGCGTGGCTGTACGACGAAAACGGCTGGCCCTCCGGCTTCGGCGGCGGGCTGGTCAACGGGCTTGGCGTGAAGTACCAGCAGAAATACCTGCGGCATGAGATCATCGACGCGGCGGAGGCGTGCAAGGACGATACGACCATCGCCTTTTACACCACCGACGGCGCGCTGATCGGGCGGACGCTGCCGGAGGGCAGCACGGGGCCGGTGCTGCGCTGCTACTACGAAATCAACCCGTTCTACGTGGACAACCTCGACGCGGAGGTGGTCGCGGAGTTCATCCGGGTCACCCATGAATTCTACTACCGGACGATCCCGGAGGAGCTGCTCAAGCACCTGAAAGGCATTTTCTCCGACGAGCCGCAGCTGTCGCGCAAGGGACTTCTCTGGTCGTTCACGCTGGAGGAGGCGTACTGGCAGGCGTACCACCGCGAACTGCTGCCGGAGCTGCCGATGCTGTTCCTCGGGATGGAGGGGAGCGACGGGATGCGCATCCGCTTCTGGAAGCTGGCGGCGCGGCTGTTCAGCGTGAATTTCATGAAGCAGATCCACGACTGGTGCGAAGAACACGGCTGGATGCTGACCGGACACCATGTGCTTGAGGAGAGCTGCCAGAGCCAGCTTTCGAGCAACGGCGCGATCATGCCGCAGTACCAGTACTACCATATTCCGGGCATGGACCACCTGTGCCGCACCGAACCCTCTCCGGTTGCGATGACCCAGCTGATGTCGGCGGCAATGCAGGCGGGGCGCAAACAGGTGCTGACCGAGAGCTTCGCGCTGTCGGGCTGGAACTTCAACTTCTCCGGGATGAAATGGATGTACCAGCAGCAGCTGGCGCACGGTGTGAACCTGCTCTGCCCGCACCTGCAGGGGTATTCGCTGCGCGGGCTGCGCAAGCGCGACTATCCGGCGTCGCTTTTCGTGCACCAGCCGTGGTGGGGCGACTATGCGAAGCTGAACGGTTATTTCGGGCGGGCCGGCATGCTGCTGGCCGAGGGCGAAGCGTCGACTCCGGTGCTGGTGATCCATCCGCTGTCATCGGCGTGGAAGCACTATACCGGCGACGACCATGAGCCGAAGCTCGACTTCTACACGCAGACTTTGCTCAACACCACCCGTGCGCTCGACGCGCTGCAGATTCCGCACCACTATGCGGACGAGCAGCTGGCCGAGGATTACGGCTGTGTCGAAAACGGCGAAATCCGGATCGGCGAAGTCGCCTATGAGCTGGTGATCGTGCCGCAGCTGACCAATTTCTCAAAGAAAACCGCGGAGCTGCTGCGGCAGTTCGCGGCGGCGGGCGGCACGGTGCTGACCGTCCGCAACCGGCTGGAACCGGACACGCTGACCATCGACGGCGAAGCCGCTCCGCAGGAGTTCCGCGACTGGTTCGCCCAGCTTCCGGCCTGCGATTCGGAAGCCGCCGCCGCCGAAATCGCCGCCGAACAGCTGCCCGGCCGGGTGATGATCACCGAACACGGCGTTCCGGCGCGGCGGCTGGTCGGCACTTATCGCGACTTCCGGGAGCTGGACGGACGCTCCGGCCGGTTCCACTTCATCGCGAATCTGCAGTACAACCAGCCCTGCAACGTCACGATCGCGCTGCCGCGCACCGGGCGGCAGGTGGAGGTGATCGACCCCGTGACCGGCGAATTTTCGCTGCTGTCGGGGGTGCGGCGCAGCGGGAACCATCTGGTGTTCGACTATCCCTTTGCGGCGGGGGACGCCGCGATGTTCTTCGTGGCCGGGCACCCGGCGAAACACGCGCCGAAACTGCACGTTGAAGACGCGTTCGCGCTGCCGCCGGTGAAACGGCTGGACAACGGCTTCACCATCCGGGAGGATTCCGGCAACCTGCTGACGCTGGACCGCTGCCGCTACCGCGTGGACGGCGGCGAGTGGATCGCCGACGACGTCAGCGTGATCCACGGGCGGTTGCTGAACCTGAAGCACGACTGCGACCTCGAACTGGAATTCAGCTTCGAGCTGGCGCCGGATTTCGATTTCAACGCGCCGCTGACGCTGGTGGCGGAGACGCCGGAACGGTACCGCTTCAACTTCAACGGCCACGACTTCGACGCGGAGGACGGCGGGCCGCTGTTCGACCGGGCGTTCCGCAGGATCGCGCTGCCCGCCGCGCTGCGCCCCGGCCGCAACGTGCTGACCATGAAAACCCGCTACCACCAGCCCGAAGAGGTCTATGCGAAGTTGGAACGGGCGAAACAGTTCGAGACCGAGTACAATATGCTGACCTTCGACTCCGAAGTCGAGAGCGTCTATCTGTACGGCGACTTCTCGGTCCGCCATTCGGGGCGCACGGAGGAGCTGATCCGCGACGCGGAACGCTTCCACGGCGGCTTCGAGCTGGGCGCGCCGCTGGCGGGCAGCCGGGTCGACGCCTCCGATCTGGTGTGCGCCGGAATGCCGTTCTTCGCCGGCAAGGTCACCTTGTACAAGGAGTTCGAGCTGACCGCCGACGAAGCCGAGGCGATCCGTTACCTGCGCTTTGCGCCGCACGGCGCGAACTCTTTCGCCGTGAAGATCAACGGCGAAAACGCCGGAACCTGCTTCTGGGGGCCGTATGCGCTGCGGGCGGACGAGTTCCTGCGCGCCGGAGTCAACAAGCTCGAAATCGAGCTGACCACTTCGCTGCGCAACCTGCTCGGTCCGCACCACCTCGAAGAAGGCGAAAGCTACAGCGTCCACACGCTGAGCTTCAACCGCGAGGCGAATGCGGTCGGCTGGCCCGCCCCCGCCTACAATCCGGGGTACTGCTTCGTGAAGCTCGGCCTCACGGAGCTGGTGCTGGCGTAACGCGATGACGGCGCGGTTCGACCAGCTGGAACGGAGCTTCCGGGCGGCGGAGACGCTGCTCGGGCTTCGCATCACGGTGATCGACAACGCGCATGTGTTCGCGACGCCGCGCGGCGCGGCGGTGTTTTCGGCGGAGCGGCGGTCGCACCGCAAGAATCCGGCCTGCGAAGCCGGTTTCGGCGACGGTTGCATCCGCCATTGCCGTTATGCGATGAACCGGCGGGCACTGACCGAAACGGAGCCGTTCTGCTGCGGCTGCTGGAAGGGGCTGACCCAGCTGGTGGTGCCGCTGCACTTCTGCGGCGTCCCCTACGGGATGCTTTACGCAGGTTTGTGGCGCAGCGCGGAACCGCCCGCCGGGCTGCCGCCTGAATTTCTGGAGGCGAGGCGCAATCTCCCCGCATTCGATCCCGAAGCCGCCGTCCGGCTCGGCGAGATGATGAAGCTGTACGCCGCCGGAGTGATGCAGTTGCTGCAGGAGCTGCACGTGCTGGAGCTTCCCGACGAACGTAGCGCGAAGATCCGCAGCTATTTGCGCGAAACCGCCGCCGGCAACGCGAACCTCCCCGAACTGGCGCGCCGCCTCGGACTGTCGCGGTCGCGCGCGAGCTTCGTGGTGCGTGAGTTGTTCGGCCGGAGTTTTACCGAACTGCTGCGGCAGGAACGCGTGGAGCGCGCCCGGCAGCTGATCGGCTGCACCGACCTGACTTTGAAGGAGATCGTCCCCTACTGCGGCTTCAGCGACGAATTTCACCTGAGCCGGGTGTTCAAACAGCATACCGGAATGACGCCGACGGAGTTCCGAAGCAAGGAAAAATCATCATGACCGAAAACAGACCTCAGAAGTGGCAGGTGCTTTCCAGTGAATATCTGAGCCGCAAGCCGTGGTTCACGGTGCGGCGCGAATCGCTGGAACTACCCAACGGCAACCGCATCCCTGATTATTACGTGCTGGAGTATCCCGACTGGGTCAATGTGATCGCGGTCACGAAAGCGGGCAAGCTCCTGTTCGTGCGCCAGTACCGGCACGGATTGGGCGAAGTCGGCGTCGAACTCTGCGCCGGAGTGCGGGAGAAATCCGACCCGTCGCCGGAGGCCGCCGCCCGCCGCGAACTGCTCGAAGAAACCGGCTACGGCGGCGGCAAGTGGCGGCAGTTCATGGTGCTTTCCCCGAATCCGGCCACCCACACCAACCTGACCTACACCTTTCTGGCGCAGGGCGTGGAACCGGTCGCCGCGCCGAATCCCGAGGCCACCGAGGACCTCTCCTGCGAGCTGCTGACTCCCGGCGAGGTGAAAGAACTGCTGCGGCGCGACGGCGTCCGGCAGGCGCTGATGGCCGCCGCACTCTGGAAGTATCTGGCCATAAATAATTAAACAGCATGGCCCCGGGATTTCACTCCTTTCGGAGTGACCAAGGTGCTTCGCCCTTGGAACCCGACCGGCAAGGTGCCGGCGCCGGATACTTGAGAGCCGGGAAAGGCGGCACGCCTTTCCCTCCAAGAGGGGGAGGCTCCGGTAGAGACAGGCATGGTTGTACAGGAGCGGCACACCGCTCCGGTCGGCGCAAAGCCTGCTTTTTTGCAGGCTTCAGGCACTCCCTGCGCCTGCTGCCGCCGGAGGTCACGCGCGGAACCTCCAGATGCTGACCGGGTAGTAGACAGATACCCTGATGGAGGCTGATAAGAGTTTATCTGCCGATATATGCAAAGCGAGGTCAGGCAACAATACAATTGCCATATCACAGGCAAGCATATCTTTGAATGCGAGCCTTATTAAACCTTGCCTGTATGAAAAGGCAGGGGAGAGTTCAGCCTCCATCAGAGTAACTTCACATCAGATGGTCAGCATCTGGAGGTTCCGCGCGTGACCTCCGGCGGCAGCAGGCGCAGGGAGTGCTCGGCGTCGGCAAAAAAGCCGACGCGGTCGCCGACCGGAGCGGTGTGCCGCTCCTGTACAACCTTGCCTGTCTCTATCAGAGCTCCCCCACCCGGAGGGAAAGGCGGCACGCCTTTCCCGGATCTCAAGTATTCGGCGCCGGCACCTTGCCGGTCGGGTTCCAAGGGCGAAGCGCCTTGGTCGCTCCGAGAGGAGCGAAATCCCATTAAAATCCTGAAACAGGACGATTCTTCATGATAATGCGCTGATTCTCCATTCCAAAATCCCGGTTTGCGGGTATGTTATATGGTGTTCACTTCAGAAAGGGCAACATCATGGACAACATCAGTGCTTCCAGCTATCTCGAACTCCTGAAACCGTGGCTCGCCAAGCTGCCGTCGTTCCTGCGCAAATCGGCATTCAACCCCGCGCTGACCTGTTACGGGACCGGGGAGAGCGCGCACTGGCCGACCCAGAGCAACTGCAACGTCTTCGCGGCGCTGGCGGTGCTCGGTACCGCGCCGGACCTGGACGACGACGCGCTGCCGATGAAGCGCGACGAGATTCTGGCGACCTCCATCGAACTGCTGCGCTACGCGATGGCGACCCACCTGACCGGCCATGATCTCGCCTCCGACGGCAGACAGTGGGGACACCACTGGATCAGCGTGCTGGGGCTGGAACGCATGGCCCACGGCGTGAATGCGATCCGCGACCTCCTCACGGAGCAGGACCGCGACAACCTGAAGCGGATGATGATTTCGGAATCCGACTGGCTGCTGGAGTTCTATCCGGTCGAGGCCGGTCTGATCGGCAGCTCCGGCAAAAACAAGCCCGAATCGAACATCTGGAACGGCGGCATGCTGCTGCGCACCGCGCTGGATTACCCCGATGCGCCGAACCGCGACCGCTATCTCGAAAAGGCGACCGCCTTTTTCCTGAACGGCCTGTCGCACCCGCTGGACGCCGCCTGCGAAACGAAGTTCCGCGACAAACCGGTGCGCGAATGGCACGCCGGCTTCAATTTCACTCCGAACTGGTCGCTCGACCACCACGCCTATTTGAACGTCGGCTACATCGTGGTCAGCCTGTCGAACCTCGCGATGATCCACTTCTACTGCAAGGAGCGCGGCTACGAAGCGCCGCCGGAACTCTACTGGCATCTGGAGGAGGTCTGGCAGATCACGAAGCGGTTCACCTTCCCGGACGGGCGGCTGCTGCGCATCGGCGGCGACACCCGCGCCCGCTACACCTACTGCCAGAACTACGCGATCCCGGTGTGGCTGATGGCGGCGGACCTGTTCGGCGACCGCGACGCGGCGCAGTTCGAGCGCGGCTTCCTCGCGCAGATGAAGTGCGAGCAGGAGTATTCCGGCGACGGCGGCTTCTACACGAAACGGCTCGACAACATCCGCCGGATCAACTATTACTACTACGCGCGGCTGGAAAGCGACGCGCCGCTCTGCCTCTCCTATGGCGCCTACTGGCGGCGCAAGTTCCAACTGGCGCAGTGCCCGGAACAGCCCGCCGCGAATCCGCCGTGCGCGTGGCAGGACGAATACCACGGCGCGACGCTGAACCGTTCCCGGGGTGCAATCCGTTCGTGGGTGTGGCACGGCGCGCAGGGGCCGACCGGACTGTGCGTCCCGGCCTCCCGCAGCGACATGGCGGAGTGGCAGGGCAACCTGCACGGCTCGCTGCTCTCCACCCAGACGCCCGAAGCGACGCAGGGCGACAGCGTCCACTGCGAATTTGACGGCGGCTTCCTGAACTACGGCGAATGTTTCTGGCGCGAAACCGCTCCGCTCGGCGAAGGCGAACAGGTCTACGACTACGCCCGCCACCGGATCGTCTGCGCCGCACTGCCGGACGCGAAAACGATGCTGGTGCTGGAACGGGCCGTGATCCAAAAAGAGATCACCCTCGATTCGGTGCGCGGCATCGGCGTGAAGATTCCGAACGACCTTTTCAACGGCAGCCGCCGCCGCTACCGCGCCGCCGGTTTCGATGAAGTGCTGCCGGGCAATCCGGGCAAAGAGGACAGCCGCGCCGTCCCCTCCAACCACCTGCTGGTGGACGACGCGCTGGCGGTCACCGCATTGTACGGCACGGACAAATTGACTGTTTACCGTCCGGCAATTCCCCCGATCGTCATCCGCAAGGCGCACGGGCCGTGGCTGCACAGCCTCTACGCCGATGAAATCTGCGGGCATTGCAGTACGGAAAACCAGCGGCTGATGCCCGGCGCCGTCGCTTTCGACGACGGCTTCGCGGTGACGGCGGCGAAACTGGCGGAACCGGCGAAGTTCCGGGCCGAAACCGCCGGGGCGCTGCGCCGGGTGGAATACGAAAGCGACGACGCGGCCTATTTGCTGATCGCGAACTTCGGCGATGAAACCTCGACGCCGCCGCTGCCCGCCGGAGCGAAGCTGCTGACCGGTTCGCCGGAGCTGGAACCGGGGGCCGCGCTGCTCTGCACGTTCTGATTCCGGTGAAAAAGCCGTTTTTGCAGTTGTAAAAAGGCAGCCTCCGTGCCATATTGGGTACGGAGGTTTCTTTGTATGCTGCGCAACTCTTTATCCTGGTTTGAACTGCTCTGGAGCTGGGGGCCGCTCGCGGCGGCGATGCTGCTGAACGCGCTCCCCGCCCTCCGTAAATCCCGGAACCCGCAGCTGGCGGTCGCCCGGAAAGCAAGCGCCGGCTGTGCGCTGTGGCTGCTGCTGGCGGGAGCCGGCTTGATCGGTACGATGGTTCTGACCGGCAGAATTATGCTGCTCACCGGCCCGGCGGCCGGTGTGATTGCCATTGCAGCCGCTGTCCGCTCCATCCGGAACTGGCAGCGGAAACAGTTCCCGGAAGAAAAACCCCGTCCCCTGATAGTCGCAACGATTCTGGCGATGCTGGTCGCCGCGCTCGCATGGACGGCAGGATGGATCGCATACCGGATATGGTTCGGCAGAACATATTGAATCAGGGATGCGGCAGAATAACGCCGTATATAAGTTTCTTGGACCGGGATTTTCCAAGGAGATTTACAACAGTGATTGGGCGTCGACATCGACATAGACTTCGACGCCTTTCGGGGGCTGGCGGTGCAGTGCGAGCACCCGGAGCGCCTGCCGCAGCAACTTGAGCCTGCTGCCGCGGATGACCAGCATATAACGGAATTTACCCTTGATCCGTTCAATCGGAGCCGGAGAGGGACCGGCGAAGCGGATTCCTTCATGGCCGTAACGCTGCAGTTCAGCGGTGAAACCGTTGGCGAACTCCACGACCATGCTTTCGTCCTCGCCGCGGAAATGCACGATGATCAGATGCGTGTAAGGCGGGTATGCGAGCAACTGGCGGAATTCGAGGTCGAATTTGGAAAAGCCGTCGAAGTCCTGTTGGGCGGCGTACTGGATGGTTTCGTTTTCCGGGTTGTGAGTCTGGATGATCACTTCGCCCCGGATGTCGCCGCGACCGGCGCGGCCGGCGACCTGCGTGATCAACTGGAAGGTGCGTTCGGGCGCACGGAAATCCGGCATGGAAAGGCCGAGGTCCGCATTCACGATGCCGACCAGCGTCACGTTCGGGAAATGCAGTCCCTTTGCGATCATCTGCGTGCCGATCAGAATGTCCAGTTCGCCGCGCCGGAACCGTTCCAACACCGCCTCATAGTCGTCCGCCCCGCGCATTGTGTCGGAATCCATCCGAGCGATCCGGGCGGGTTTGAACACCGCTCCGGCGAGGCTTTCGATCTTCTCGGTGCCGACTCCGGCGTAACGGATCTTCGGGGACAGGCACTGCGGGCAAAGCTCGTAAGCCGGAATCACCCCGCCGCACAGGTGGCAGGTCAGGGTTTCGCGCTGTCTGGAGTAGGTATAGGCAACCGAACAATCCGGGCAGCGCGCCTCGAAGCCGCACTCCTCGCAGATCATCACGCGCGCGTAGCCCCGCCGGTTCAGGAAGATGATGCTCTGCTCGCCGCGCCTCATCCGGTCGAATACCGCCGTGATCAGCGCTTTGGAGAAAAAGTTGCTCTTGCCCGGCTCCGGCGGCCCCGCCAGCCGCTGGTCCACGATGGTCACGCGCGGAGCGAGTTTGTTGTCCACCTGCGCCGCCATCCGCGCCAGCAGGAATTTGCCGGTTGAGGCGTTGTAGCTGGTTTCGGCGGAGGGAGTTGCGGAGCCGAGGATCACCACCGCCCCCTCGAGCTTGCCGCGCATCACCGCGACGTCGCGGGCGGAATAGCGGGGAGCTTCGGACTGTTTGTAACTGGACTCGTGCTCCTCGTCCACGATGATCAGCCCGAGGTTGCGGAACGGCGCGAACAGCGCGGAGCGCGCCCCGACCGCGATCTGCACCTCGCCGTTGTTGATCCGGTTCCATTCATCGAACCGCTCTCCGTCGGAAAGGCGGCTGTGCAGCACGCTCAGCTGATCCCCGAAGCGGGCGCGGAAGCGGCGCACCGTCTGCGGTGTCAGCGAAATCTCCGGCACCAGCACGATCGCCGACTTCCCCATCTCCCTTGCCTTGGCAATTGCCTGCAGATAAACCTCGGTTTTGCCGGAATTCGTGACTCCATGCAGCAGCAGCACGTGGCTGGAAGTCTCGCCGAGCAGCATTTTCCCGATCAGTTCGAGCGCTTTTTTCTGGTCCGCCGACGGCGGCAGCGGCTTGCTCGGCAGCACGTGCGAGTCCCCGAACACATCGCGCCGCACGATCTCCTCGACGGTTTCGACGATCTTATTGCGGATCAGGGTATTCAGGCCGGACTGACTGAATGCCGGAACCAGTGATTTCAGACTGTCCGCCGGCTGCGCCCCATGCGCCAGCAGCGCCTTTACCAAGTCCACCCGGAGCGCCGCCGACGGTTTTGTGCCGTTGCACGCGACGAAACTTTCGGCGGCGGCGACATCGGCGATCCGGTAGAGGCGGCGGATTCTGGGTTTGATTTTGCCGCTGCGCACCGCGGCGGGCAGCAAAGTCCGGATCGACTGCTCCTGGCTGCAGCAGTAGTAATCCGCCATCCACCGGCCGAGAGTCACGAGGTGTTCGGGAATATTGGCGCGGGTTTCGCAAAGTCCGGTGATCGGCTTGAGCCTGCCGCCGGTGTAGTCGCTGCTGTCGGCCAGACTGAGCACATAGCCTTCGCGGGTCGAGTGGCCGAAGGGAACGCGGACCATCACGCCGACCTTGATCTGCGGCAGCAACGTTTCCGGGATCAGGTAGTCGAACTCCTTATCCAGCGAAACATCGATGATGACTTTTGCGATTGCCATGTTGCAGAATTTCTTTTTCCGTTATGAATGCGAATGGATAATATACCGGGTGGAACCGTGAATTTCAATACCGGTCAACACAGATTGCGAAACCGTAAAAAAAGCGGCCTGGAGCGGAAAGGGGGAACATATCTATTGCTCGATCGCACTTTATCGTTGCGAAAGGGGGGACAGAATATCTATGACTTTCCGGCTTCAAGCCGCCAAAAGTGGGGAAAAGAGGCGGCTTGAAGCCGGTGAGGAGTCCATGCACATTGAAACCGGGCGCAGCCCGGGAGGAGAAGAGAATGCACATGGTTTGCCCGACTTCAAGTCGCCAACCCGTGAAAAAAGCGGCACCTATCAAAGGTACAGCTAGTAGGCCTACCACAGCCCGTCACGAATACACAGTAATAGATGCCGCAAAAAGCGACAAAAATACTGCGGTACGTGACAAAGAAAGTGGTAGTTTACTAGCAGTCCGCTTCAATTTTCAATCAACTGCTCAAAATTACACCTCTTTAATGGAAAAGTCAAATTGTTTTTCGCGGAAAAACTATTTATCATCAAAAAACAAGATAGATTTCTTACTGCCGGAGGCGAGTTGCGATGGGGAAGCCTGCCGTTTTGAAGGCAGGCGGGTCTGCCCGCCCTGTCGTGCGGCAGACCTTGTGCGCTACGCGGCCTGATTTGCAATCAGGCTCCGGTAGCTGGGCGCAGTAGCGCACAAATTACCTCCGGTGGGCAAGGCGCTTCGCCCTTGCAACCCGACCGGGTAGCACCCGGCGGCGAGTACCGCCGATAGAGCCAATAAACTGATAGATAATACCCCCGGTTTTGAGATTTTTGCGCAGCAAAAATCTCGAAACCGTACCCGGCGCCGGCACCTTGCCGGTCGGGGGGACCGGGGGGCGAAGCGCCCCCGGCCGCCGGAGGCACCGATTACCGCGAAAAGCGGCGTTCGATTTCGTAGTAGAGCGCCGGCAGGAAAAAGAGCGTCAGCAGTGTTGACGAGCTCAGGCCGAAGACCACGATCGCCGCGAGCGGGCGTTGCACTTCCGCGCCGATTCCGGTGGAAAGCAGCAGCGGCAGCAGCCCGAGCAGCGTGGTCAGCGTGGTCAGGATCACCGCCCGGAACCGCACCGCGCTGCCTCGCCGGATCGCTTCCGCGAGCGGCATTCCCTCTTTGCGCAGATCGCGGAAGTCGGTGACCATCACCACCGCGTCCTGCATGGCAATACCGAGCAGCGCAATAAAGCCGACTGCCGCCGGAACCGACAGGAACTGGTTCGTCACCGCCAGTCCGAGTACTCCGCCGATCAGGGCCAGCGGTACGTTGATCATCACGATCAGGCTGCTGCGCAGTGACGAGAAGGACATCCAGAGCAGGATGAAGATCAGCGCGATCACGATCGGCACGACCACCATCAGCTTCTGCATCGCCCGCTCCTGATTCTCGAATTGGCCGCCGAATTCGACCAGATAGCCGGGCGGCAGCTTCACCTGTTCGGCAATCACCCGGCGCATATCGCGGACAATTTCACTCGGAGCGCGTCCGGCGATATTGCCCTGAATCGTCCAGCGCCGCTGGATTTTTTCGCGGTTGATCTGCACCGGCCCCTCGGTGATTTTCAGGGACGCGACCTGATCAAGGTCGACGTAACGGCCTGAGGCGGTGCGGATTTTCAGCTTGCCCAGCGCTTCGGGAGTGGAGCGGAACTCCTCGCCGAGGCGTACGTTGATATCGTAACGCCGGGTGTTGCGGTAGATGCCGGCGACGTTTTCGCCGCCGACGGCGCTTTCAATCAACTGCATCACTTCGCGGCCGGTCACCCCCAGGCGGGCCATCGCGTCGTGCCGGAGTTCGATCTGCAACTGGGGCTGGCCGTAGTTCTGCTCGACGGAGAGGTCCACCACGCCCGGAACGGCGGCGATCGCCTTGCGGATCTCTTCGGCCTTTTCGCGCAGCACGTCCAGATTTTCGCCGTAAAGCTTCAGCGCGAAGTAGGCGCGGGTGCCGGAGAGCAGTTCGTCGAAGGAGTTCTGGATCGGCTGCGAGAAGTTCAGCGTCACGCCGGGATAATCCTGCAGTTCGCGGCGCAGCTCCGTAACGATCCGGGCGCGCTCCGCGGCTCCGGCGATCCGGCCTTCCGGGTGCTTCAGCGACACCTGAATTTCGGCGAAGTTCACCGGATGCGGATGACTGCCCGCCTCGGGGCGGCCGATGCGCGACACGGTTCCTTCGACCTCGGGATGCTTCAGGATCATGGTTTCGATGTTCTTCACCACCCGCTCCGCCTGCGTCAGGCCGATGGACGGAGCCATGCCGACCGTGACCATGATGCTGCCCTCCTCCAGTGTCGGCATGAACTCCCGCCCTACCGAACGCAGCATCCAGACGCTGCCCGCCAGCAGCGCCGGCACCAGCACGAACAGCACATACCGGAACCGGACCGCCTTGTCCAGCAGCGGCACGTAGCAGCGTTCCACGAAACATTCGGTGCAGTTCCGGCGCTTCGCCGCCGCCGGTTTTCCGCTTCGGAACAGGATGCTCGCCAGCACCGGCGCATTCACCACCGCCGCGACGATCGAACCGGCCAGCGCGACCACGATCGAAAAGGCCAGCGGCTTGAACATCTTACCCTCCACCCCTTCAAAAAGAAAGATCGGGATGAAGACGGCGATGATGATCAGCAGCGCGAACGCGATCGGCCGCCCGACCTCTTTCGAGGCTTCGGCGATCACGGCCAGCCTGTCGCGCCCGGCGTTTTCCGGCCGGTTCAGATGGCGCAGAATGTTCTCCGTGACCACGATGGAGCCGTCCACCAGCATTCCGAGCGCGATCGCGATGCCGCCCAGCGACATCAGGTTCGCGGAAAGCCCCGCCCGGTTCAGCCCGATGATCGCCAGCGATGCGCAGAACGGCATCGACAATGCGACGATCAGCGACGCGCGGAAGTTCCACAGTGCAACCGCCAGCACCGCCAGCACCAGCAATATCCCCTGAAACAGCGCGTTCTCAACGGTCCGGCTCGCGTTGTCCACCAGATCGGCCTGGTCGTAATAGGGGACGATCGTAATCCCCTTCGGCAGCCCCCGGCCGATTTCGGCAAGCTTTTCGTGCAGCGCGTGAATCACGCGGGAGGTGTTTTCGCCGTGGAGCTTGAGCACGATTCCGGCGACGACCTCCTCCTCGCCGTTGCGGGTCACCACGCCGCGCCGCACATCCGGGCCGTACTCCACGTTCGCGATTTCCCCGAGCTTCAGCGGCACGCCGTCGATTTCGCGGACGGTCAGGTTGCGGATGTCGTCGAGCGACTTGAGCATGCCGATGCCGCGCACCAGATACTCCTCGGCGCCGATTTCGATGTACTGGCCGCCGACGTTGCGGTTGTTCGCGTCGATCGCCTCGACCACATCGTCGTAGGAGACGTCGTATTTGCGCATCAGCTCCGGATTCAGCTGCACCTGGTACTGCAGCACATGGCCGCCCATCGACAGGATCGCGGTCACGCCCGGCACTGTCTGGAGCTGGCGTTTGACCACGAAATCGTTGAGTTCGCGCAAGTAGGAGTTCAGCTCCTTGCCCTCGGTGTCCGCCACCTTGCGGTCGGCCTGCAGATAGTAGATGAAAATCTGGCCGAGGCCGCTTGAAATCGGTCCGAGCTCCGGCTTGGGCAGGTTCGGCGGCAGCGCGGCTTCGGCGGAGCGGAGCCGCTCCGCGACCAGCTGGCGCGCGAAGTAGATGTCCACCGAATCCTTGAAGTACACATAGATCACCCCCATGCCGAAGCCGGAGGTGGATTTGACCAGCGTCACATCGGGCAATCCGTTCATCGCGCTTTCGATCGGCTGGCAGACGGTCAGCTCCACCTCCTCGGCGGCGAGGCCGGGGGCTTCGGCGAAAACCGGCACCATCACCGGCGAAATATCCGGGAACGCATCGCGGGGCGTTTCGATGTAGGACCAGACGCCGTAACCGATCACGGCCAGCATCAGCAGCACCGCCACACCGCGCAGGTGCAGCGAAAGTTGAATGATTCTGTCGATCATCGCGGGCCTCCTTCCTAATGGCCATGTCCGGCATGGGCGTCCATGCCGCTGGTCAGCAGGATCGATTTCAGCTCGAAGGCGCCGCCGGAAACGAAAGATTCGCCCGGCTTCAGGCCGGAGACGATCTGGATCTCCTGCCCCGCCCCCTGCCCGGTCACCACCGGCTGCGCCGCGAAACCGTCCCCTTTCGGCACGAACACCACGGTTTCTCCCGCGATCAGCTGCACCGCCTCGCGCGGCACCACCACGCTCTTCGCGGCGGCTGCGGTCCGGATCAGGCCGGTCACGAACTGGCCGGGACGCAGGCCGCCGTCGCGGTTGTCCACTTCGACGCGCACCAGCCCGGTCCGGGTGGTCTCGTCGATCAGCGGAGCGACATAGATGATTTTGCCGTGGTATTCGTGTCCGCCCGCCGCGTCCGAAATTTCCACCGCCATCCCGGTTTTCAGCCGCGGCAGGTCGGCGGCGGCGGCGCGCAGTTCCAGCCACGGCTCCGCAAGGTTGCTGACGGTGAAAACCGGCGTGGTGTTGTCCTCGACGAAGTTTTCACCGAGGGTGATGTTCTTCGCGATCACGGTTCCGGCCAGCGGCGAACGGATTTCATAGGTGGTGCAGATCACCGGATCGCCGCTCTTGAGCTCTGCGTGGGCGTGGCCGTCGTGGCCCGGCCCCTGCAGCAGCGAGCGGAGCAGCTCCTCCGCGTGGCGGCGGGCGATCACCGCCTCGGCATATTCGCGCTTGTACTGCAGATACTCCTTGCGGGAGGTCGCGTTGCCGCCGATCAGTTTTTCGGCCATCTCGAATTCGGAGCGGGCCAGCTCCTCCTGTTCTTTGGCCGAATTGTAGTTGGAGTAATACTCGCCGAGCTTGTGGCTGGTCAGCGTCGCCAGCAGCGCACCCTTTTCGACCCGCTCTCCCTCTTTGACCGGAATCCGGTTCACGAAACCCGGAATACGCGGCATGACCTTGGCGGTCTCCTCCAGATTGAGCCGGACTTCTCCGGGCAGCCGCAGCGTGGAGTCGATCTCGCCCGCAACCGCTTTTGAGACGCGGATCCGGATCAGCTTGCGCTGGGCTTCGCTCAGGTGCACCAGCCCTTCCTCCTCCCCCTCGTGGGAATCGGCGTCGGCATGGGCTTTCTCTCCGGCATGGGTGGAATGGTCGTGGCCGTCATGCTTCGCATTTTCATCAGCATGAGCAGTGTGGTCGTGGTCGACGGCGGCAAGCATCGCCTCCCCGCCGAACAGCAGCATCAAAGATAAGACAATCGGATAAAACTTCATTTCGGGACCTCTTTCCTGATTGGACAATCATAAAAATCAAGACACAATTCCCCTGCGGGAAGACAAAAGAGGCATCGTTCAACAGCGTATGATCCGATTCAGCAGGAACAGGCCGGAGCGGTCCGGCAGGTACGCGCAGCGCGGCAGGCAGGCGGGACGGCATTTCGCCTTGTCGGCAAACAGCAGTTGCGGCTGCTGCGGAAGAATCCAGCTGTCACAGCTCAAGCCGAAAACCGCCATTGCCCGGCGGATCGCTCCGTAGAGGCGGCACCCCGGCCTGCCGTGCTGTCCGTGCGGACCGCCCGCGCACTCCGCCGCCGCCTGAATCCCGGTTTCCGCGGCCGACTCGGCGTCATGTCCCGGATCGCAGCAGAACAGTTGCAGTACCAGCAGCAAAACCGCAAGCCCGGCATGAAACCAGTGCCGGTGTTTTCCAAATTGTTTTGCCGCCGTCTTTTCCGCCATTCCTTCTCCTCTTCTTCCTATTAATAGCATGCCGGGGAGTATTTGTCAATCTCAGAGCTTATCCCTGAATAAGCTCTGAATGAAATAAAGTTTTCCCGGCGGCATGCACGAAATCCCCCGAAGTTTTCAGAAGAAGACGAAGTAGAGCCCGACGCCGAAGAAGGCGGCCGCCAGGATGGAGAACGTGACCCGGGAGACCGCGCGGGCGGTTTCCGGGCGCATGGTTCCGGGGGCGGTCGACCGCCCCGCCAGCCGGTTGAAGCTGCCGGTGTGGACGTACCGCTTCAGGTTGCGGCGGTTCTGCTGCCGCCGCTTTAAAGCGGCGGCGAGTTCGGCGTTGGTCACGCAGTCACCTCGGTTCAGTCGATTCCGGGAATGAAGCTCTCATCGCCCTTGAATCCGGCGATGGATTCGACGAGCAGTTCGATCGCGCCTTCGACGTCGCGCAGGTCGCAGATTTCGACGGGCGAGTGCATGTAGCGGTTGGGGATGCTGAGCAGAGCGGTCGCGACGCCGGCGCGGGTCATCTGCATCTGGGCCGCGTCGGTGCCGCCGGAGGCGCGGTGGGCGGCGGTCTCCTGGTAGGCGATGCCTTTCTCCTTCGCGACCTTGCGGATGTAACGGCCGAGCACGTTGTTGTTGTCGCAGCTGCGGGAGAGTTCCGGGCCGCCGCCGAGCTTGACTTCGCCGAGCAGTTTCTTCGGGATGTCCGGCAGGTCGGTCGCGAAACCGACGTCGATTGCGAAGCCGACCTGCGGATCGACGCCGAAGCAGCTGGTGTGCGCGCCGCGCAGCCCGACCTCCTCCTGCACGGTGCCGACGCCGTAGACGGCGACGTTCAGCTTGCGTTCGGAGAGGCGGCGCATGGTTTCGGCGACGATGAACGCGCCGACCTTGTCATCCATCCCTTTGGACATGAAGCGGTTTTCGTTCAGGCGGCGGAAATTGGACTTCACCGCGACCGGGTCGCCGATCGAGACCAGCTTTTCGGCTTCGGCCTTGTTTTCCGCGCCGATGTCGATCCACATGTCGGAAAGTTCCGGCGGGGTGTCGCGCTCGGCGGGTTTGAGCAGGTGGATCGGCTTCTTGCCGATCACGCCGTGGACGCGGCCTTTTTCGGTCAGGATCTCCACCTCGGTGGAGGGGACGTTCAGCTTGTCGATGCCGCCGTTGGGGCGGATGTAGAGCAGTCCCTCGTCGGAGATGTAGACCACCTGGAAACCGATTTCGTCATAGTGCCCGGCCAGCATCACCTTCATCGGCGCGGAGGGGTTCAGCACGGCCATGGTGTTGCCGAGCACGTCGGTCCTGACCTCGTCGCAGCAGGGTTTGAGGTAGTTGCGGAAGACCGCCGCCGCCTCCTCCTCGAAGCCGGAGGGGCTGGAGGCATTCATAAACTCTTCGAGAAACTTGAGACTTGATTCGGATAACATGATTTCACCTCATTCATGGTTAAAACGGTTCTCTGTCAATGTATCACGGAAAACGGTTTTTGTCCATCCCTTCCCGGAAAAAAGATGGATTTCGCCTCCGGGAAAAATTTCAAAAACGGCTTTGAAAATGGGGAAAAGCGGATTATAGTAAGAGACGGGCAGCGCATCGGATTCCCGCCGGGGAAGCGTTGTCCGGTCAGGAAGCGCATCATCAGGCCTGCGGATGCGGCAGGCCTGATTTTTTTTATGGAAATTTTACAGGAAAGGGAGTTGGTATGATCAGTTGGCTTTATCTGCTCGGCGCCGGGCTTTTTGAAATCGTCTGGGCATTGGCGCTCAAGGAGTCGCACGGTTTCTCGAAACTGTGGCCGTCGGTGGTGACGGTCGTGGGGATGGTGTTCAGCGTCTGGCTGCTGGCGCTGGCGCTGAAACAGCTGCCGATCGGCACCGCATACGCGATCTGGACCGGGATCGGCGCGGCGGGAACGGTGGCTGCCGGCATGTGTTTTTTCGGTGAACCGGTTTCGGTCCTGCGCATTGTCAGCCTGCTCGCCGTGATCGGCGGCATCATCGGGCTGAAGCTGGCGCACTGACATTACTGCCGGAGTTTCACGGTGATCCGTTTCTGGTTGCGTACCAGTTCGGCCTGACGGGCGGTTTCGGCTGCGGGCAGATCGCCGGGAACTGCGACCGGCCTGCCGTCAACCGCCGTGATCAGGTCCCCTGCCAGCAGCGGCCCCGCGCCCTGCCGGACTTCGACACCCCGTGTGCCGCGCGGCACGCCGAAAGCGGAAAACTCCTGTTCCGTGATTTCGCGTACCTTCGTGCCGCGCCACTCCTGTTCCTCCGGTGCAGCGGCGGGAACGGGAGTGCCTGAGAATGCGGCGGGAAGTGGAAACTGCGGCTGTTTCGCGAGTTTCCGCAGCTTCGGGGAGCGCACCCCGAAGCGGTTCATCGGGAAATTCACGAACGGTGAGCCCGCGGGCAGGTTTTCGACCGTGTAATCTCCCGCCGCCGGATTCCGGAATTTCGCATCCAGAACCGTGGAATGGGCGTCGCAGCCCCTGGCCCGGAACCGGTCGCGGTCCGCCTCCGACGACGCAAAAATATTGTAGTCGACCAGCAGCCCCCACGCCCGGTCCATCAGCGCGGGGCGGTAGGCCCCCATCACCAGATTCCCGGCGAACACGTCCCCCGAGTCGCGCAGCCAGCAGTGTGCGTGCAGCGAATCATTCACGATCAGGTTGTTGCGCACGATCCGGCGGTAACCCTCACGCAGTTTCAGGCCGCCTTTCAGAATCAGGTTGCCGGTGATCTCGTAGTTGCTTGAACCGTCGTCGAGGTCGATTCCCCAGCCGTGGTCGCAGCTCCAGCGGTTGTGACGCAGCACATTTGCCGCGACGGCATCCGCGAAAGGCAGGGCGGGATCGCGCTCGTGTTCGCGGTTGATCCCGGCGAGCGATGGAGTCCAGAAACGGTCCCGTCCCCAGCTGTTGAAGCTGCCGTGGTCGCCTGTTTCCAGCACGGTGTTGAAAACGTCGCACCACTCGACCAGATGGCCGCCCCAGGTGCCTTCGCTGATGTTGATTCCGGCGCGCGGCACGTCGTGGATCGTGCAGGCGCGCACCGTGATGTTGCGCGACATCGAAATCTGGATCGGAGCGGTCTGTTTTTCGTCCCGCCCGGTCCGGGTCAGCAGGCAATCCTCCACCACGCAGTCGGCGGGGTAGTCGTCGCCGAGCGGCCCCGGAGCGCGGTCGAGTTTTTCGTAGGAGAACGGCGCCTCGTACCGGAAGAGCGGCGAACGCACCATCGCCGGATTTCCGGCGAACACCACCGCGTTCGCGCCGATTTCCCGGAACAGGCCGCCCCGGATTGCGATACGGCGGTTGAAGTTGCTGACCAGCACCGCGTTGCCGCCGAGCAGGGAAAATTCGCAGTTCAGCAGCGCGCAATCCTCCGAGTTGCGGAAGAGCACCGCCGCTTCGCGGCAGAGCGTCCAGTCGCTGCGCAGCAGCGGCTCCTTGTTCTCCATAAAAGTGCGCGCGGCGTGCCGGAACGTGAAGCCGTCGAATACAGTCTGCCTTGCGCCGTCGAAATCAACCAGCCGCCGCAGCGAAACCGTTTCGACCGCGGCCCGGTTCGGATCGACGCCCGGCTCGGGATACACATAGAGTTTCCCGGAGTCGCGATCGTAGAACCATTCGCCGGGAGCGTCCAGCTCTTCAAAGATGTTTTCGACCATCCGGTAACGTTTGTGCATCGGCGACGGGCGGTTGTTCTGCCAGCCGCCTTCGAGCCGGAGAGTGCCGTCCGGGTTGCGGCCGGTGATCCGCCAGTGCATGTCGCCCCACAGTGCGCCGTGCATCGCGTGCAGATAGCCGGTTTCGGGATGCTTCCAGCGGGAGGTGCGTTCCGGATTCAGCGGGTCGGTGGCGGAATCGGACGTATTCGCGCCGTGCTCCAGCTGCCACGTGTCGAAGACGTTCCGCCCTTCCACGCGGTTCGGGTAGCGGGCCATCGCCTGCCGCCTGCCGTCCAGAAAGAGTTGGTCGATCTCGCGGCCTTTCCCCGCATCCGCCGTCAGGATGCCGTCCCGGAACGGTGTGAATTTCAGGTTTTCCAGCCGCACGCCGCCGCTCAGCACCGCGCCGCCCTCCGTTGTGCTGACGAAGCGGATGCCGGAATGCTCCATGCCGAGCTTCAGGGTTTTCCCGAGGTAGTAGACGCCGGGAGCGACCTCGACGGTCCGGCGGCCGGAAAGCCCCGCCGCCGCTTCCGCCGCCCGGTGCAGGGTGCGGAACGGCTGCGCGGCGCTGCCGCTGTTCCGGTCCGAACCGTTCGGGGAGACAAAGAATTTCACATCGGCTTCCAGTGCGGCGGCGGAGATGGTTCCCGCCAGCAGCAGCGCGCAGGCGAACGGTTTCATCGGATACAGGTTCCTTTCCGGTTGCGGTTGTTCCATCTGCTTATATTATAGCAAATTGGAGCAGCTTCGTCAACCCGGGCGCCGCAAGAAAAGCACCAACGGATACACAATCGAAAACAAAGTGTACAGAAAGTCCGGCTTGCCGCCATTGGGACGGCGGGGAATGATATTGCGTTTCCGGCTTGAATATTCCGGGGAACGGCTTATATTACTGTCAGGTATAAATTCAAAACACCGCCGAAAATACCACACGAAGCCGTTTTGATTTTGTCCTGTTAATATCGAAGTCTTGAATTGTGTACCGTTTGCCTCCGGGTAAACGGTGCACTGTTCGTGCATCTTCGATATGCGCAGTGGTATGCGTCGGCGGTGGTGTACGGAGGTGCACCGCCTTTTTTTTGCGGCAGTGCACTTCCGGCGACGGGAGGATGCACGGTGAAAAAATTGCTGCCGCTTTTGCTCTGCGTATTCTCTCTTACTGTCCTTTCCGCCGAAATCCGGGGAAAAATCGTGCGGGTTGCGGACGGCGATACCGTGACGGTCCTCGACGCCCTCGACGGTGCGCCGTTCCGCATCCGGCTCGACAAAATCGATGCGCCGGAACTCCGGCAGCCGTTCGGCCCGGAAGCCGCGGCGTATCTCTCCGCATTGATATCCGGCAAAGAGGTGGTGATCCGGTTCAGGAAGATCGACCGGTACGGCCGGATCATCGCGACGGTTTACCACGGCGGCCGGGATGTCAATCTGCTGATGGTCAGAGCCGGGCTGGCGTGGCATTACGCTTATTTTGACGACACTCCGGCATACCGGGAAGCGGAGAAACAAGCACGGGCGGCCCGGCGCGGTCTGTGGCGGCAGGACAATCCGGTCAATCCCTATGAATTTCGCAGGCAACGCAAGCTGAACGCAAAGTGATGGTAAAGACGTATTCTACCTCGCATACAAGTTTCTTGGATCGGGATTTCGCCTTCGGCGACCAAGGCGCTTCGCCCTTGGAACCCGACCGGCAAGGTGCCGGTGCCGAATACTTCAGATCCGGGAAAACCGGAACGGTTTTCCCTCCGGATGGGGGAGCTCTGATGGAGACAGGCAAGGTTGTACAGGAGCGGCACACCGCTCCGGTCGGCGCAGAGCCGATTTTTTTATCGGCTCCAGGCACTCCCTGCGCCTGCTGCCGCCGGAGGTCACGCGCGGAACCTCCAGATGCTGACCGGGTAATAGAAAGATACCCTGATGGAGGCTGATAAGAATTTATCTGCCGATATACGCAAAGCGAGGTCAGGCAACAATACAATTGCCATATCACAGGCAAGCATATCTTTGAGTACGAGCCTTACTGAACCTTGCCTGCATGAAAAGGCAGGGGGAGAGTTCAGCCTCCATCAGAGTAACTTCACATCAGATGGTCAGCATCTGGCCGTTCCGCGCGTGACCTCCGGCGGCAGCAGGCGCAGGGAGTGCCCTCTCCCCAAAAAGTTGCCTCCCTTCGGCCACGGGCCTCGGGACTTTTGGGCTTTGCCCAAAAGCTGCGGGTACTTTTCGGGGGCCCCTCCCTCCATTCCTCCGTGCGGCTTCGCCGTACTCGTCATTCCGGGCAAAAAAGCAGGCTTTGTGCCGACCGGAGCGGTGTGCCGCTCCTGTACGCTCCATGCCTGTCTCCATCAGGGCTCCCCCCTTCCGGAGGGGAAACCGGAACGGTTTTCCCGGTTCTAAGTACCCGGCGCCGGCACCTTGCCGGTCGGGTTCCAAGGGCGAAGCGCCTTGGTCGCCGAAGGCGAAATCCCGGTCCAAGAAACTTGCACACGGCGTATATTATTTATCTGATGGAACCGGGAACAGCAACCGGTAGGCAGTGGCGCCGGGCTTCAAGTCCTGAAAGGGGCCGGGGAATACGCGAGCTCCGTAAGAAAGGCCGACGAAATCCCGGTCGATGCCGGGAACCGGTTCAAAGGCGGGCAGCTTTCCGATTGTCAGATAGAGCGACGGCTCGAACGGCTTGATCCGGACGCCGAACTCCCGCCCCGTCAGGAACACGGAATTCTTCTCCCGGCCGGAGACTTTCGGCCAGACCTCCGGAGTAAAACGCTTCGTGACCCGGACGCGGTTCATCTCCTCCGCAGTCAACAGCTTCGCCGCATCGCCGGAGATCTTCTCCCACGGCGTGGAACCGCTGTACCGGAAGCCGACGTCGCCGACGAAAAGGTTCCGGTCCGAAACGCAGTTTTCCGAACGGTCGCCCGGCACCGGCAGGCTCACTCCGCCGCCGTTGTTGCAGAAAATGTTGTTGACCACCAGCTCGTCGGAGGTTTCGACGGTCTTGCCGCGTGTTTTGCGATCGGTCACGTTGTGCATGAAAACCGCCTCCGCCGCGTTGTCGAAGACCAGGTTGTGGCAGATTTTCACCCCGGAGGCGTCATGCACATAGATGCCGCGTCCCGGATAGTACCCGGTGAACGGCGTGGTGTTCGCAACGATGTTGTTGTCGATCATCACGCAGCCCGCGCCCAGCTCGATGAAGATCCCGGAGCCGATGTTGCCGAACACCACGTTGCGGGTGATCCGCGCCTTGTCGTAGCCGTTGTCGAACCAGATGCCGTGCGCGCCGTTGAAGCGGACCAGATTCCCCTCGACCAGCGCCGCGTCCGCCTCATGCAGCTTGATTCCGGCCCACTCCTCCCAGTCGCACTCGCTGGTGGTCAGCGAGAGATTGTTGTTGCGTTCCACGGTGTTGCCGATGATCTTCACTCCCCGGCAGCTCCAGCCGGCGATGCCGCAGAGGCCGTTGTCGACGACCAGATTGCCGGTGACCAGGTGGCGGCCGCCTTTGCGGAGCTGCTTCCGGTCTTCCGGCGTAGTTTTGGGAATCAGGTCGGTACGCCAGTATTCGCTGCCGACATCGAGGCCGACCGTCCTGGCATGGCGGATCACGTTGTCGCGGATCACCCAGTCATGGCCGCTCCGGGTCGAGACCATCCCGAGCTGTGGAAACGGCGCCTGATTGGCGCAGTGTTCAAAGACGAAGCCTTCGATGTGAATATAACCGAGTCCGCGCCGCGCCGGAGCGAACACCCGGTCGCGGACCGTGATTTCGAGCAAAGAGCGTTCCGGGTCATATTCCGGCGGCAGATGGAGCAGCAGATTGCCCCCGTCCGGCGTGATGATCCAGCTGCCCGGCACCCGGCGCACCTCCTCCGGCGTCTGCGACTGGCGCAGTTCCCCGCCGTCACAGAAAATCTGCCCGAGCGAATAGGGAAGCAGCGCACCGGAAGCGGGCCGCGCCGGTTCCTTTTTGTCCCTGCCGCCCGCATTGAGCTTGCGCCTGAAGGGATTCGGGAAATCGCCGAAGAACGCATCCTCCGGCACCGGCGTCGTGAACAGGTTCTTTTCTCCCGGCACCGGCGTCAGCACCGGCTTCCACTCCTCGCTGCCGCGGAGGAAAACCGTGCCGCGTTCCGCCGCGCGGTAGGTGATCGGCCTGCCCGGTTCGCCGCCGCGCTCCGGCGCGACATGCTCGCGGTAAACACCGGGACGGACCTGAATCACATCGCCGGGAACCGCCTTCGCCGCCGCTTCCCCGATCGTCCGATACATGCCGGAACCGCCGTTGCGGTCCACGGTCAGCGTGGCCGCCGGAAGAGAAACCCCGGCGAATATGCATCCGGCCAGAAACAGACCTTTTTTCATGAACACTCCTTTTCTGATGAACTTCAATCGGCAATACCGGAAAATACCGCCGAATTCCCGAAATGTCAACCGGCCCAACTCCGGTCATTCCGGCAATCACAATTTTTTCAAATCGGGACAATATGTGAAAACAGCGGCGCGTTAATTGAACAGATTCCGCGAGAATAAATCCGGTAAGTGCCGGAACAACAGAAGGAAAAGGATTATGAACAACAAATTCCGCCTCCCCCTGACCGCATTGGCGCTGTCGCTCGGAATGATTCCGGCGATGGCGGCTGCCGAAGATGACGCTCCGCCGCCTCCGCCGCACGAGATGCGGCAGCCCGGTCCCGGCGGCGACATGCAAAGCCCCGGCGGCCGCCGGATGCGTCCCCGCATGGGCGACGGCCGCGTGATGCCGGCCGCGATGAATGAGGAAGAACAGGCCAGATTCCGTGAACTCAACCAGGCGGTTCAGGATGCGCTCGAAGCCTATCGCGCCAATCCCGGCGACGAAACGCTTGCCGCCCTGAAAACCAAATTGACCGCGATGGTCGAAGCCCGGCAGGCGTTCGAGATCGACCGCGCCGAAAAAGCGCTGGCCCGTGCCAAGGCCCAGGCCGGGAAAAAGGACGAGATCGTCAACCGCCAGCTGAAGCACATGACCGCCCCTCAACGCAGACGCGGCCCCGGAGAGGGCAAAGCTCCGGAAAGGCGCGACCGCCGCGGCAATATGCCGCAGTTCTTCACCGAAGCGGAAATGACCCGGCTCAAGACCGCCCGCGAAGCGCTGGCCAAGGCGGAAGCCAAATCCGACGCGGAGACCAAAGCGGTCGAAGCGATGAAGAAAGTCCATCAGGATGCCGTGACCCGCATTCAGGCGGAAATCGCCAGACTCAAAGCCGAGGGCAAGGATACCGCGTCACTGGAACGCAGCGTGAAGTTCCTGAACCGCGCCGTCGAACAGATGGCCGACCCGGCCAAATATGCGGAACGCATGAAGAACCGCCCGCCCCGCGGTGAGCGCAAGTAGTTCCCGCAGCCTGAATCAGTCGGTCGCCCCCCGGATGTCGCTCGTTTCCGGGGGGCTTTTTCTGTTTCAATGGGAGACGCCCTGCATCATCGCCATACTTATTCAATGACTGATTCCCATGTGATATACATAATAATATAAGCCAATATGTCAACAGGAATAAATAACCGCAAAAACGGACTATCCCTATTGATATTGATAATCAAGAGTTTGCAGCTTACCCTCCCCCAGGCGGCGATATTTCTTCAAATATTGTTTTGTGTCCTGAGGTTTTCTCCGGTATAATATATAACACAGCCATCCCATCGAGGCTTGAAAAATGACAAAAACTTATGGGACGGCAGTGATATAAAGGCATATTTCAGGTCTGGAGCATCACCATTGAAAAAGGAACATCTCTGTGAATTGAGTTACTCGAAGATTGCCGCCGATCTCCGGTCGGCGATCGATTCGCGGCATCTTTCCCCCGGAGAAATGCTGTTGCCGGAACGGGAACTGGCCCGGCGCTACTCGGTCAGCATCGGCACGGTCAGGCGCGGAATACGCACACTGGTTGAAGAAGGACGGCTCAGGAAACGCCAGGGGCTGGGAACATTCGTCCTGAACCGGACGGAAACTTCCGGCGCGATCGCCCTGCTGCTGCCGACGCTTCAGCTCTCCTACTATGCCCGGATCGCCGAACTCGTCGAAAAATACGGCAGCAGCGAACCTTTCATCATCACGAATCCGGACGATGTGCCGGTCAGCCGCCGAATCAGCATCGCCCAGAAACGCCGCGGCTTCCGCAATGTCATCATCACGCACGAAATCAGCAGTGAGGAGTACGACAGATGCCGCAGACACTTTCCGGGAATGGAATTCTTCTTTTTCGACTCCGGCGTCAGCGGCCTGCCGGTCAACTCCGTGTGCAGCGATGAAATTGAAGGAGCCCGGCTCGCCGTCACACACCTGCTCAATCAGGGACGGCGGCGGATCGTTTTCCTCGGCAACACCCGGTTCGCCAATGGCCGTCGGCGCGCTCTCGGCTGCCGCCTGGCGCTGGAAAATGCCGGAGAGAAATTCCACCTGATCGACAGCGACGTCCATTACAGCAGCGCCTATGCCGCCATGCAGAATGCCCTTGCGCGCGGCTTGCGTCCGACCGGCATCTTCGCGGTGACCGATATGGCGGCCATGGGAGGCATATCGGCTCTCCGGGAGGCCGGAGTGCGGGTGCCGGAGGACTGCGCGGTCATCGGCTACAGCAATCTTGCGGAAGGGAAAAATTTCACTCCCGCGCTCTCGACAATCGAAACCGATCTCGACGGGATGGTTCGTTACACACTGAGCGAAATCGCTTTCCGGACCGCGCACCCGGAAACGGAACTTTCGCAGGTGAGATTTCAACCGCGCCTGATCGTCCGGGCATCCAGCAGCACCATACATCAACCTTTTAATAAACAGGAGTCTTGCCATGAATGAAAAGCTGACGCTCATGAAACCATCATCTTCCCGTCTTGCGCTTATCCCGCCGGCGCTTTCCTCCCGCTTCAGAAGAGTATGCAATCAGTCCTCATATGCCGCTCTGCGTAAAAGAGAGGGGTTCGGGGGAGAGAAAGCGGCGACTTGCGCCGCGTCTCTCCCCGTACCAAGCATCCCCAACTTTTCACATATTCCCTGCAAGCTCTCACGCCACCGCCTGTCGACCGCCCCGCACCCGGCACCGGCACCTTGCCGGACGCAGGGGGCGCGGCACGAGGCGGATACGCCCCCCGCATACCGCCGCTTAAGGCCGACTATCGCAAGATTTACGCTGATTGAGCTGCTCGTTGTGATAGCGATCATCGCAATCTTGGCTTCCATGCTGCTTCCGGCATTGAATCAGGCGCGTCAGAAAGGGTATGCGGCAAGCTGCCAGAGCAACCAGAAATCGGTGATACAGGCGCTGAGTTTTTATGCCGATGACTTCCGGGGGGCGATCCCCTACTGGAACAACCACGACAATGCGTCATGGAGCCTGTTTCTGGTGCGGAACAATTGGGGATTCCAGCCGGGAGCATTTTATGAAATTCCGTACAAAACGATTGTCTGCCCCGGCAATCCCCGGAAAGTGGGGGCGTACAATTCCAGCACCGGATTTTACGGGATGCTGCACATCACCGGCGACGGCGATCTGGCCGCTTACAATGCCAACAAGGACAAAACCGGCGCTTTCATCCACGGCAACTGGGGCGGCGCCGGGAATAAGTACGAGTATTTCCTGACGGGGCGGATGAAAGTGCCGTCGCGCATCGGGCTGATCTATGACTCCGCCATGGCGACCGGTACCAGTCAGGGCACGGGTTACAACTTCGTCACCAATCAGAAAGTGGGCTGGGCGAATAATCCGGCGGTCTACCGGCTGCACTCGAACCGGGCCAATACGGCCTTTGCCGACGGCCATGTGAGCGCGTTGGGCGCGGAGGAGCTCGGCAGCCTGCCGCTGCCGATGGATGCGGCAACCGTCAACTCCAACTTCCAGTGGTACAAATGAAACACATCATTTCAAAACTTGCCGCGGCCGCGTTGCTGCTGCCGGGAATCGCGGGGTGGGGCGCGGAACCTTTCCGGCTCGGAGCGTGCTTCCACTTCGGCAGCAGCGCCTCCGGCGACGTGGAAGCCAACCTGAACCTTTTCGAACAGGCCGGGCTGAATGCCGGGCGGGATGAGCGCAGCTGGCGGTTCGTGGAATGGGAAAAAGGAGAATTGCGTTATTTCAGAAACGGCCACATCGAACGGATGATTTCCCGGCTGCACGGCCGGGGCGGCTGCTACATCAATATTCTCTGCTATGCGCACCCGGCGTACTGCGGCGGGGAACGTATTCCGAAAACGCCGGAGGCGATCGAGGGCTTCTGCCGCTACGCCGAATTCGTGGCCGGAGAGACCAAAGGCAAGGCCGCTTTTCAACAGGTCTGGAATGAATGGGACGCCCACCCCGGCACCGATACGCTGGAAAGCCACCGCGACTATGTGAAGCTGCTGGCCGCCGTCGTTCCGCGCATCCGGGCCGCCGATCCCTCCGTGAAGATCATGTCCACCAGCGCCACAATGGACTACAAGCTGGAAAACCTGCTGAAAGCCGGAGTGCTGAAGCATGTCGACGTGCTTTCGCTGCACCCCTACGTGAGCTGGCGCGGACGCGGCAAGGACACGGTCGAATCCTGGTACGGCCTGATGCAGCGGATGGACCGGACGATCCGCAAATACAACCGCGGCAAGCCGTTCCCGGTATACATCACGGAAATCGGCTGGCCCGCGGCGATCGCGGCGAACGGGTTCACCGAGGAGACGCAGGCGGTTTACGCCGCGCAGCTGCTCTGTTCGGTCCGCACGCTGCCGTTCGTGAAAGGGCTGCTCTGGTACGACTTTCAAGACGACAACGTCCGCCCCGGAGAAGCCGAAGCGAATTTCGGGCTGATCCGCGCCGATGCGACTCCCAAACCGGCCTATTACGTATTCGCCGACCTGTCGGAACTGGTCCGCGACGGGGAATTCGTCAGGCGGATCGAGACCGGCGACCAGAAAGTGTGGATTCTGCACTACCGGCTGAACGGCGACGACGTGTATGCGATGTGGAACTACCACCCGGACCGGAATACGCAGATCGTGCTGCGGAATGAAGCGGAAACGCGCGCCCCGGTCTCCGTCCGCCACGCGGGCCGTCCGGCGGTTACGATGGAGTGGGGCCGCCGCGACTGGCTGCGGCAAAAGCCCCGGCAGGCGGATGAACTTGCTTTCACATTGCGCGACATGCCGCTGCTGCTCCGGGGCGATCTTTCCCGGGTCCGCCTGGTCCGGATCGAGACGGTGCCGTTTCCGCGTGAACTGCCGATCAACAAACAACCCTGACAAGTATCATGAAAAGAACAATCATCACTTTGCTTGCGGCGGCGGCGCTCTGCGTTCCGCTTGCCGGGAAGGAGCCGGAGGAATTTCTGCTCGGAGCCGGGTTCCACTTCGGCAGCCACACCGGAGACATCGAAGCCAACCTCGACATCGCATCCCGCATCGGCCTGAATGCGGGGCGCGATGAACGCCTCTGGAACGCCGTCGAGTGGAACAAGGGCGAGTACATCTACGGCAATTTTGTGGAAAAAGCCTACACGCAGGCCGCGCGGCGCGGACTCGCCATGATCTTCATTCTGGCTTACGGCAACCGGCACTACGACAACGGCAACTACCCGGTCAGGCCGGAAACCGCCGAGGCGTTCTGCCGGTTCGCCAAACACACGGCGCGTCACTTCGGAGACCGGGCGGAATTCTTTCAGGTCTGGAACGAATGGGAGGGTTCGACCTCAATGCCCGCTCAATTCAAGGATACCGGCACCAGCGAGGCGTATGTGAAATTCCTGAAACAGGTCGCGCCCCGCATCCGCGCCGCCGCGCCGCAGGCCCGGATCGTCGCCAACTCCATCTCATCCGGTGACCGCTGCCTGGACTACTATCTGAAAAACGGCGTGCTCGAATATGTGGATTACCTCGCCATGCACACCTACAACTTCGCGGACGGCCCCGGGCGCGACACCGTGGACGCTTTCGCCGCGCGCCTGGAAAAGATCCGCACGATGATCCGTGCGGCGAACGGCGGCCGGGATTTTCCGGTATTCATCACGGAAATGGGCATTCCGACCAGTACTGCGCCACGGGTCGGGCGCACGGAACATCAGCAGGCCGCCCAGCTGGCCCAGATTCTGCTGGTCTGCAGGATGTTCGACTTCCTCAGGGGATTCTGGTGGTATGACTTTCAGGACGACAACATCAAGCCGGAATTCACGGAATCCAATTACGGCCTGATCCGGCCCGACACCACGCTGAAGGAATCCGCTTATGTCGTCGCCGATCTTTCCCGGCTGATCCGGCGCGGCAAATTCGTGCGGCGCCTCCCCGTTGCCGACCGCAAGCTCTGGCTCCTGCAGTATGAACTGGACGGAAAGGACGTGCTGGCGGCCTTTCATACCTACCCCGAAGATGATTTCAAAATCGTGTTGGAAAACGCGTCGGAAACTCTCCCTCCCGTCTCGGTGCGCCATGCCGGGCGCGCTCCGTTGCCCCGCAACTGGGGTTACCGCGACTGGCTGCGGAAAGGACAGCCGGAGTGGGGGAACCGCCTGAGCATCACGGTCCGGGATATGCCGGTCCTGATTGAAGGCGACCTCTCCCGGGTCACCGTCGCGGAAGTGGAAAAGCGCGATTTTCCACGTTTTGCCGCGACGCCGCCCCCGCTGCCCGAGCCGGAATTTTCCGTTGCCGCCCTGCCGGTCGGAGCTTCCGGCGGAATGACGCCGGTCAACGGGTACCGCCCTTTGAATAACGCCGGTCCCCGCTGTCCTGAGTTCGCCGCGGAATTCATGGTGCGCTATGATGCGCGCAACCTCTACCTGACCGCGGTTGTGACGGACCGGTCGTTCTTCTGCGACCAGCCGGTCGAGGACGCCTGGACCTGCGACAGCATCCAGGTCGCCGTCCAGTCCCGCGCAGCGGGTTCCGATCCCGGTTCATGGCTGGAGGCGGATGCCGCACGCACCGCGAAAGGGGCGGAACTCTATCTGCGCCGGTTCGCCATTCCGGAAACGGAAGCCCTGAAGCCGCCCGTTCCCGAAATTACGGTGCAAGAAGGCAAAACCGTCTATAAGCTGACCTTCCCGGCGGAGTTTCTCGGCATGACCGGTTTCGCCCGGGGTGACCGTCTCGGCCTCGCCTTTCTGGTCAACGACAACGACGGCAGTGGACGCCGCGGCTACCTGCACTGGGCCGACGGCATCGGCATAAGCAAAGACCCGGCCCGATTCGGGCTGGTGGAACTGAAATAACCCTGAATACAGAATATGAACATCTCATCCCATCTTCCTTTCCGCCAGGTTCACCTTGATTTCCATACTTCGGAAGCGATTCCGGGGATCGGCTCCGCTTTCCGCCCCGACGAATGGGCGCAGACGCTCCGGGAGGCGCATGTGAACTCCGTCACCTGCTTCTCCTGCTGCCACCACGGCTGGAGCTACCACCCCACCCGGGTCGGTGCAATGCATCCGCACCTCGGCTTCAACCTGCTGCGCGCCCAGATCGACGCGGCGCACGCCTGCGGAATCCGGGTACCGGTCTACCTGACTGCCGGAAACAATCAGCGTCTCGCAATGGAACATCCCGAATGGCGCGAAATCACGCCGGACGGCCGCTATATGGGCTGGGCCCCGACGCCGTTGAGCGCCGGCTTCTCGAAGCTCTGTTTGAATTCGGGCTACCTTGAGGTCCTGCGCGCCCTCTGCGAAGAGACCGTGGAACTGTTTCCCGACGCGGACGGAATTTTCCTCGACATCATCTGCCAGGGACAGTGCTGCTGCCCCGGATGCGTCACCGACATGCTGCGGGAGGGATTCGACCCCGAGTCGGAAGCGGACCGCATCCGTTTCGCGCGGCGCACCCTGTTGAACTACTATCGGGTCATCACCGCGGCGTGCCGGAAATTCAACCCGGATATGCCGGTTTTCCACAACTCCGGCCATATACCGCGCGGCGACCGCGAAATCCTGCCTTATTTCAGCCACCTCGAACTGGAAAGCCTGCCCACCGGAGGCTGGGGTTACGACCATTTCCCGGTATCGGCCGCCTACTGCCGGAAACTGCCGTTTGAATTTATCGGCATGACCCACACCTGTCCTAACAAACTTTTGAAGGGGTGAAAAAAGTGGAGCCAACTTGTCCGTAATAGTATATTACGGTTGCCTAAACCACAAGGAGGC
>NZ_QEKH01000026.1 GCF_003096415.1 Victivallis vadensis
TTAACATACTTGGCATTATGCGAAACAACAGCCCCTTCAATCTGACACAGTCACATCTTCAATATAATTATATTACACTTTAAAATAAAAAGCAATACCTTCAAAAAGAAAAATCAGTTTTTTTGAGATAAAAAAACAGCATGAGACAAAATTGACCTCATGTCGGAATAGTTGACGACGGAATTTCAGAGGGCGCGCAATACGACCGACGCGCAGAAACAGCCGAAGGCGGCAGGCATATAGGAGAAGGTGCCGACCGTGGAGTGGTTATGGCCGGCTTCGTCCTGCCAGGCGTGAACGGCGGCCCTGGAAACCTCCTCCGGAGAAAAAACGGTTTTGACCCCTTTGTGGACACCGAGATCCCGCAGCCGGGTGCGAACCGCACGGGCCAGCGCACATCCCCGGGTTCTGGAGATATCCGCAACCTGAATCAGCGACGGATCAGTCTTGCCGCCGGAACCCATCGAGGAGATCAGCGGAATTTTCCGCTTCCGGCAGCCGAGAATGAAAAACACCTTCGGGGAAAGCTGGTCGATCGCATCCACCGCATAATCGAAACGGGTTTCCAGCAGCCGGTCGATCTTTTCGTCGCGGATGAATTCCACGAGCGGAATGACCTCAATGGCCGGATTGATTTCCCGGAACCGTTCCGCCATCACCTCCGCCTTGGGGCGGCCGAAGTTCGCGGTCAGCGCCGGAAGCTGGCGGTTACAGTTGGAGGGTTCGACCACATCGCCGTCCACCAGCGTCAGACGCCCCACTCCGGCGCGGGCCAGCTGTTCGGCCGCATAGGCGCCGACGCCGCCGACGCCGAGCACCAGCACGTGCGCCCGCCGCAGCCGCTCCAGCTTCCCATCGCCGACCAGCAGCCGGGTCCGCTGCTGCCGCCTCTCAAAATCCTCGTATTCATTCATGATGCAAAAACTCTTGAAAAGTTTGATCCGTGATCCGTTCCAGCTCCGCATAAGAGAGATTCAGCCGCCGGGCCGCCCGCTCCAGAATCCATTCGACCGGCTCCGGCGATGTATCGGTCTCAAAACCGATCCCGCCCAATCCGGCGGAACGCAGATGCTCCATCAGCTCCGGTCGTTCCAATGCCGCCGGGGCCAGCGATACATAAAAGCCATGACTTCGCAACTCCTCCAACAGCTCCGGGCTTCCCCGGAAACCGTGAAACAGCCGTTTCAGGCCGCCATAGGGTTTCGTTTCGGCCAGCAGCTCCGGCACCATCCGCACACAGTGGAACACCACCGGCTTTTTCAACGCCCGCGCCGCTTCCAGCAGCAGCTTCAGCCAGCGGCGCTGCACTTCGCAGACCGGCCCGCGCAGCCGGTCAAGCCCGACTTCGCCCAGCGCCGCCGCGCTTTCCAGCAACTCCGCAAAGCCGCCGGGCAATCCACCCTCCACGGTCTCCGGCAGGTGCCACGGATGGAACTCCAGCGACCACGGCCATCCGCCGCCCGGTTCCGGGTACGGAACCGACAACAGCGTGACGGCGCCGCTCTTACACACATGGCTGTGGAAATCGCTCGCCACTACAGGGGTTTCCCCATCTTCTCCGCCAGCGTCGGACGCATCGCCAGCTGTGCGTGGCAGATCGCCAGCGCCAACGCATCGGTGGAGTCCAGCGGAATGCGTTCGATTTCGATCCCGAGCTCGGCGGCAAGCAGGATCGCAATCTGCTCCTTGGTGGCCATGCCGGTGCCGACGGCGGCGCGCTTTGCGGTCTTGGGGGAATATGCGTAGGTCGGCACTCCGCTTTCGACAAGAGCGGTCAGGATGCCGCCACGCGCCATGCCGAGAATGATCGCAGTGGAGGCGTTGCGCCCCATGAACGGCTCCTCGATCGAAGCGTAATCGGGATGAAACGCCTGAACCAGCTCGCGGATACCGCCGGCAAGCCGCCGCAGACACTCGGAATGGGGCAGCTTTGGGGAGTTCGCGATCACGCCGCAGTCGAGGATTTCCAGATGCGACAGCGAATCCGTGCGGATCACGCCGTACCCGGTAGTGCGAATCGCCGGGTCGATGCCGAGAATGACCATAATGACCTTTCCATAAAAATTTACCCGCCGCCGGGTACTGCCCGGCCGGGGGTTCGGGAGGCAAAGCGCCCCGACCATCGGAGACTTTACATGGGCGGAACGCCCGGCTGCCGGAGCCGGATTGTAAATCCGGCCCGCCTTTGAAACGGCAGGCTTTCCCCCGCCTCCTGATCCTTTACAACTTCCGCGGTTAAAATCACTCTATTACAACTTGCGCGCCATCTCTGTTTACGCACATGACCGTATAAGGGCAATGTGCGACTTGAAGGCGGAGATGAATCTCCGCACTCCAAAGACGCTTCGCGTCAGGGGGGAACGCTCCCGCGCCCGCACGGTTGCGTCTGCAATTACCAACTGATGTTGACGCCCCTCGCAACGGCTCCGCGCTCCGAACCGGCCGCTCAAAGGCGCTTCGCTTCCTTGAGCGGCCGTGCACTCCGCCGGGCGGTACTGCCGCATCGCGGCCGGCAAGCTGCCGGCGGCGCAAACCGCCTTCGGCGTTTTTTATATGATTTTTTTATGTGAAGAGGGGACGGGTCCATCTCTGAAACCGCCCCCTTTGCTTCAACCGCGCACCGGCTTACTCTTCTTCCAGCTGATCCGCAATCGAATCGTCGATTTCGTAGTTCGCCGTCACCTGCTGCACGTCGTCCAGCTCTTCCATGCGTTCCACCAGCCGGAGCACCTGGCGCGCAATTCCCGGATCGGTCAGCGTCGTGACCATCTCCGCACGGCGGGTCACCTCGGCTTCTTCCGTCGGAATGCCCTTTTCCTCAAAGACCTTCGCCAGCGGTTCGAAGAATTCCGGTTCGGCCCAGACTTCCGCGACGCCGTCCTCGACGGTCAGGTCGTCCGCGCCCGCTTCGAGCACCACATCCATCAGCTTTTCCTCATCCGCCCAGTCGCCGGTGATCGTGAAGTGCGCCATGCGCTTGAACATGCGCGCCACCGCGCCGGAAGCCGCGAGGTTGCCGTTGTTGCGGTCGAACGTCATGCGCACATCGCTGATCGAACGGTTCTTGTTATCGGTCAGGCACTCGACCATCACCGCCACGCCGCCGGCGGCATAGCCTTCATAGGTGATCTCCTCGTACACGACGTCGCCGAGTTCGCCCGCGCCTTTCTTGATCGCGCGCTCGATGTTCGCATTCGGCATGTTGACCGCCTTCGCGGAGGTCAGCGCGGCACGGAGCCGGGGGTTCGCATTCGGATCGGAACCGCCCATCTTCGCGGCGACCATAATCTCCTTGGCGATGCGCGAAAACGCCTTGCCCTTGACCTTGTCGGCAGCTTCTTTCTTATGCTTGATGTTGGCCCATTTACTATGCCCGGACATGATGTTCTCCAGTCGTTGAGTTATGAAATTCCAAATAATTGCCTATAAATTAACCCGCGAAACCGCAAATTTCAAATTTTTTTACGGGTTTTCACGCGCAAGCTCTTCCAACGGAATCCGGTTGTCCTTTTTTTCGATCAGTTTGATCCTGCGCCACTTCCCGGTATTGAAGCGCCACAGGAAGATCATCGCATCCACCAGACAGACGCAGGCCACGAAGCCCCAGACCATATAGATGGAGCTTTTGAACACCTGCGTCAGCAGCACCACGCCCGGCACCAGCAATCCCCACGCCGTCAGCGAATTCAGCAGGAAAATCGCGATGGTGTCGCCCGCGCCGCGCATCGCGCCCATGAACACGAATTTCACGCTGTCCCCGGCGTTGAACAGCGCCGCCGCCGCCAGCACCCCGACGCAGATATGCCGTACCTCGTCGAAATCCACCGACTGCTCCGCCGGAGAAAAGAACTGCGCGAGCTGGTCGGGCAGTCCGGCGTAGATCAGCGCCCCCAGAAAAGCGTAGACCGCCGACAACCGCCACGCCCGGTAGGTCGCATTCTGCGCGATGCCGTGCCGGTTCCGGCCGATGTACTGGCCGACCACGATCGCGGTCGAATCCGACAAGCCCATCAGCGGCACGAAAAAGATATTGTTGATCGACAGAGCGATCACGCTCGCCGCCAGCGCCGCCGGGCCGAGGTTGCCGATCATGAAGGTCACCATCGTCCAGGCGCCGACGTCGATGAAGGTCTGGAAACCGGCCGGAGCGCCGAAGCGGACCAGCTTCATCAGCAGTTCCGGGCGGAACTCCCAGCGCTTCCGGGTCGGAATTTTCCGCTGGTTCTGGCTGTAGAAGTAGACCATCACCGCAATCATCAGCGCCATGCAGCAGATGCTGGTCGCGATGCCCGCGCCGAAAATGCCGTAGGCGGGCAACCCGAGCTTGCCGAAAATGAAAATGTAATCGAGAAAGATGTTCAGCAGACATGCGCCGATGTTGATCACCGCGACCGGAATCGTCCGCCCCTGTCCTGAAAAGAATGCGAAATAGGGCGCCGCCATGCAGATGAACACACCGCTCGGCAGCAGGCTGGTGAAATACTCGATCTCCCGTGACAGCAGTTCAGTCGGATGGCCGCTGCGCTCGATGAAAAAGATTCCGATCGGCGGGATCACGAAGGTAATCACCAGCCCGGCGAAAACCGCCAGCGTCTGCCCCGCCCACACCGCGCGCAGCAGATTGCTCCGGTCGTTCGCGCCGTGATACTGCGCAACCAGCGCCGACGTGTAGTTGCAGGTCGCCAGAAAGAACGCGAACAAGGTGAAATACAGAATGCCGCCCGGCATCGACGCGGCGACGTCAAGCGTTGAGTTTTCGGCCAGAAACTTCCGGTCGACGAACTGCATGATGCTGTTCGTCGCACTCATGATCACCAGCGGATACGCGATTTTGCAGATTTCCAGGTAGCCGCCGTGGCCGACAAAACTGCGGCGGCTGAACGAACTTCGAATTCCAAAGAGTTCCATATGATTCCTTTATAATAAAAGAGTCATTAATATAGAGGCTGTGTTGCAAAATTCAAACAAATCCGCCTTTTTATAATCAAAAAATCCGAATGGTTTTCATTCAGAGCCGTTCTTCGTCCGGGTCGAACTCGTATTCGGGAGCGGACTCCTGCGGCTCGATCCGTTCCCGCCACCGCTCGGGGCGGCGGTTTTTGAGCCAGAAGAGCAATGCGCGTACATCCGGCACGATCTCCTTGGTCACCTTGCGGCGTTTGGCGGTCTCCAGCACCTTGCCGGACTCCCGGTCGATCATCTCCTCGGTGTGGACCTCCTCCTGCTTGAAACCGAGCGCCCGCTTGAGCAGGGCTTTTTCAATCGCGTCGAGCGGCTTCTCCTCCGGCGCGGCGTATTTTTTCTGAGTCATGGCAATCTCTCCTGATTCCGGTGAAAACTTTTCAAAAGTTACAATTTTGTCAACCTTCCGCTTGTACGGAGCCGCTTTCGGGGTTAAATTTTATGGAATGCCATTGACACAGGAGAACAGTCATCATGCAATTGATTACCGATGAAATCAAAGGATACGTCGCGAATTCTTCCATGATCCGCCGGATGTTCGAGGCCGGGATCGAACTGCGCAAAAAATACGGCGCCGACAAGGTGTACGACTTCAGCCTCGGCAATCCCGACCTGCCGCCGCCGCCGGAGGTCAAACAGGCGCTCGAAACGATCGCGGCGCGCGCCGACCGCCCCTTCGCGCTCGGCTACATGCCCAATGCCGGTTATCCGGCGCTGCGCGAAAAGCTCGCGGTCCATCTCTCCAAAGAGCAGAACGTGACGGTTCCGGCCTCCCATGTGATCATGACCTGCGGCGCGGCGGGCGGCATCAACGTGTTTTTCCGTGCCGTGCTGGAGGCGGGCGACGAGGTGATCTGCCCGGCCCCGTACTTCGTGGAATACGGCTTCTACGCCGGAAACCATCGCGGCAGGCTGATCCCGGTGCCGTCGAAGGATTTCACCTTTGAACTCGACCTCGACGCGCTGGAAAAGGCGTTCACCGCGAAGACCCGCGCGGTCATCCTGAATACGCCGAACAATCCGACCGGCCAGATTTACACCCGCGCCGAGCTGACCCGGTTCGCCGAAATCATCGCGGCGATGGAAAAGAAATACAACCGCACCATCTACGTGGTTTCGGACGAGCCTTACCGCTTCCTGAATTTCGACAACGTGGAACTGCCGGGGACTTTCGAGCTTTTCCCGCACAGCGTGGTGATCGGTTCCTACTCCAAGAACCTGTCGCTGGCGGGCGAGCGGCTCGGCTACATCGCGGTCTCTCCGAAAATCGAGGGCGGCGACGAGCTGGTCGCGGCGCTGACGATCTGCAACCGGATTCTGGGTTTCGTGAACGCTCCGGCGCTGGCGCAGCAGATTCTGGAGGTGTGCATGGAAGCGCAGGTGGATCTTGAGATTTACCGGGCGCGGCGCACGGCGATGGCGAAAATCCTGACCGACGCGGGAGTGGAGTTCAACATGCCGCGCGGGGCGTTCTACTTCTTCCCGAAGTCGCCGGTGGCGGACGACCGGCAATTCGTGGACGCGCTGCTGAAGGAGTGCATCCTGGCGGTGCCGGGGTGCGGCTTCGGCGGGCCGGGCTACGTGCGGCTGGCGTTCTGCGTAGACGCGAAGGTGATCGAGGGAGCGGCGGAAGGGATGAAACGAGCCGTAGCCTCCCTCAAAAAATAAAAATTAAAAAGAATAGCCGCGCAGCGGCGTCCGCACCGGCACGTTGCCGGTCGCAGTCCAGCGCGCGAACTGCGCTGGTCGCTTTGCGCAGGCGCGGGGCCGGAGCGAAGCGAAATGTAAGGCCGGCGAATACCGGCCGCAATGCGGCAGTACTGCCCGGCGGAGCGCGCGACCGCTCAAGGAAGCGAAGCGCCTTTGAGCGGTCGGTTCGGAGCGCGGAGCCGCCGCGGGGGGGGGCGGCGACGTCAGTTGGTAATTGCAGACGCAACCGCGCGGGCGCGCGAGCGTCCCCCCGACGCGAAGCGTCTTGGGAATGTATGGCTGTTTTCAAGTCGCACATTGCTCTTATACGGTCATGGGCGTAAGCAGAGGTGACGTGCGATTGGAAAGCGGAGCTGAAGTCGGCTTCGCCGCCCCTGCGGGCTCCGCACTCCAAGGTTGTATAGGCTGCACGACCGACAACATGCCGGGGCGGAATATCGACAGGAAAGTTTCATGAACCGTTGCAAAAATCTTGAGATGGCCGTGCTGAACCAAATCAGCCAGGCCGTGCTTCGCGAGAAGAACGTCTCCGCGATGCTGCAGCTCGTGCTCGGCATTCTGTACCGCGAGATGGGGCTCCTGCGCGGCACCGTCACCCTGCGGCGCGGCGACCTGCTCTATATCGAAGCCTCCCACGGGTTGAGCGAGGCGGAGATGCGGCGCGGCAAGTACCATCTCGGCGAAGGCATCACCGGACAGGTCGCCCTGACCGGCAAGGCCCGGATCATCCCCGACATCTCCCGCGAACCCGAATTTCTCGACCGCACCGGCGCACGCGGCCGCAACTCCCACGTCGCCTTCATCTGCGTGCCGATCCTGCACAAGGACGAAGTGATCGGCACCATGAGCATCGACCGCGAAATGCTTCCCGGCGCCGACCTCGAACGCGACTTCAATTTGCTCGAAATCGTTGCCAACCTGATGGCGGAAGCGGTTTCGCTGTGGCTGGGCGAGCACGAGGAACGCTCCCGGCTGATGGCGGAAAACGCCCGGCTGAAGCAGGCGCTCGACCGCATCTCCGTCCCTGCCGAGGTGATCGGCAACTGCCAGGCGATGCGGGCGGTCTACGCGATGATCGAACAGGTGGCCTCCAGCAGCGCCACCGTGCTGATCCGGGGCAATTCCGGCACCGGCAAGGAGCTGGTCGCACGCGCGATCCAGCGCACCGGCAGCCGCAAGGACAAGCCCTTTATCGTGGTCAATTCCGCCGCCCTCCCCGAGAACCTGATCGAGAGCGAGCTTTTCGGCCATGAAAAGGGAGCGTTCACCGGAGCGGTCAGCCGCCGGATCGGCCGCGTCGAAGCCGCCCACACCGGCACGCTGTTCCTCGACGAGATCGGCGACCTCAGCATTGCGATGCAGGTGAAGCTGCTGCGCTTCCTGCAGGAGCGCACCTTCCAGCGGGTCGGCAGCAACGAGGAGCGCAGCTCCGACGTGCGGGTGATCGCCGCCACCAGCCGTAATCTGGAAAAACTGATGGAGCAGGGGCTTTTCCGCGAAGACCTCTACTACCGGCTGAACGTATTCCCGATCCACCTGCCTGACCTCGCGGAACGCCGTTCCGACATTCCGCTGCTGGCGGCCCATTTCCTCGCGAAGTTCAACAAGCTCCACCGCCGCCGCATCCGCCGGATCTCCTCCTCCGCGATGAACCTGATGACCGCCTACCACTGGCCCGGCAACGTCCGCGAACTCGAAAACTGCATCGAACGCGCCGTGCTGACCGCCACCGACGACTCCATCCACTCCTACGGACTGCCCGCCGCACTGCAGGCGGCGGCCCGCCATCCCGGTTCCAATTCGCTCGGCGATTTCGCCAGCCGGGTCGAAGCGTTTGAACGCACCCTGATCGTCGAGGCACTGAAAGCCAACCGCGGCAACGTCGCCGCATCCGCCCGGATGCTGAATCTCACGATCCGCATTCTGCACTACAAGATCGGCAAACTGGGCATCACACCGGCCCTCTACCGCTGATCCGCCGTTCATCCGCTGATTTTCCGTTACTTCCGCAATCAATTGCAGTTGTGTAGATTACAAACCGTCACTTCTCGATCACGCACGCGGAATGCGCCGCGAGACGCACGCGCAGCGGCGACAGGAAGTCCACCCCGGCATCCCCCGGGTTGAAGAAGAAATACAACGTGCGCCCATCCCGCTCCGCAACCGCGGTTCGAAATTCCGGGTCGAGAAAACGGGCCGGAGCCCCCGCCAGCCGGATCAGGCGGCGCAGCGTATCGCGGGCGGCGCCGTCCAATTCCGGAATCTTATCCCCGGAGAGGACCAACCCGCCGGAAGCCAGCAGATGCGCCGCGTGAAAGCCGAACTCCGCCGGGGTCAGCGCGGAACCGTTCTGATTGGTCAGCACCGCGCAATCCGGGTCGTTCAACCAGAGCCGCCCGTGCTGCCAGTTGCGGCGGAAACATTCGGCAGCCAGCATCCGGAAAGTTTTCCAGTTCCGGTTGATGTCCCCCGTGACCCGCATTCCGTCGCAGCAGCCGAGGCTCGGCCACATCGGCGCGTTGCAGCCGAGGATGAACGCCCCTTCGCCCGCGCCGTCGCGGATCGCCGCCATGCCGGAGCGGTACGCTTCCACCGAGGTCACCGCACCGTGCCGTCGGCCGAAGGGGAATCCGCCCCACACATTCGCATCGAGCTTGAAATAGCGGCAGCCCCACTCCCGGCGCATCACCCGGAACACCTCCCGCAGCCACGCACACGCGCCGGGGTGCGAACCGTCCAGCATATACCACGGCCCATTGCGCCAGCCGCCGAAGGAGCAGTCGCCCGACGAGAGCGGCTCGCCCGCTTCATTCCGCACGAAAAACTCCGGGTGTTCCCGGAACAGTTCGGAATCCGCCTCCGCGATAAACGGGGCCACCCAGAGCGCCGGTTCAAATCCGGCCTCCCGGACCCGTTCGCAAAGGCTCCGCACCCCGGCGGGGAAGTTCGGGTGCGGCGTCAGCCAGTCTCCCATCTTCGCCTGATAACCGTCGTCGATCTGGATGAAACGCAACTCCGGCAGCGACGCGCGGATCGCGGCGAGATTTTCAAAGATATCCCGCTCGGTCACCTCCGGCCCGTAACTGTACCACGAACACCAGCCCGCCGGCTGCGGCCCGTTCCAGCCTGGGCGCGAATGGTTCGCGGCCAGCCGGGCGGAGAACTCCGCCAGCAGCGTTTCCCGGTCGAAGCCGGAAGCGGTGAAGAACTCCTCCAGCTCGACCGTTTCACCGGGAGCAAGCTCCAATTGCTCCAGCTCCAGAACCGCCTCAAACCGCTCCGGGTTGAAATGGAATTTCCCGCTGAAGCGGCGGCAGGAGCTGAATCCGGCCAGTTGCACCGGTTCCCCGGCCGGAAACAGCAGCCACAGATTGTAACAGCTGAAAAAGCCCTCCTTCCCCGGCAGCCGGTAGTGCCCGGCGTCGGAGTAGGGGGTCAGGCTCTCGAACCGCTCCAGCGTGCCCTGATATTGCGAAAGCATACTGTATCCCTCGCCGTAGAAACGGGTCGATGCCGGACAGCCGGGAGTCCCGGCGAACAGCACCACCTCACCAAAGCGGCGCGGCGCATCGCCGGTGTTGGTCAGCATAATGCGGCAGCGGTTGCCGCTCCATTGAAAGTTCAGCTCCGGCGACGCGGCGGCACAGGCGGCAAAATCGATCATGGTTCCCGGCTCCCGAAATTCGGCGCGGTCGCGCCGGTTCTCTCTCCGTCATACACATTCAAAAACCAGCAGCGCGCCGTCTCCGGCAGCGCGGCCCGGATCACATTCCCGGCGATCTCCGCTTTGACGCTCCTGTAATTCCGCTTCTGCTGCGGTGTCTCCGCCGGGTCCTCGCTGCAGTACAGCTCCGCCCGGAGGTTTCCAGCCGCCGGACTCAGCAGCGGCGCGGAAACAACGCCGTCCGTCAGCGTCATCGCGCCGACTTCCGGCGGAGGCGGCGCCCCGTTCAGCCCGGCGTCGACGGCCCGGAGCACCGACGGCAGTTCAAAGCCGACGTGGGAATGCGATTGTTTCGGCAGCAGCAGCCGGCTCCGGGTGGTTGGCGCGGTTTCCGTGCTTTTCAGCCAGCTTTCCAAACCGAAAGAGCCGTCGTCCGCCCCGATCACCCAGTACAGCGGCACCTTCGCGAACGGCAGGAACCGCCCCGGATCGTACCAGCATGAACGCCGCCCCCTGCCGAAATCCGAACTGGCGTCCCCCGCCGCCCAGAAGCCGCAGCCGTAGACCGGCACAATGAGCCGGAACCGGTCATCCAGCGTCGACACGATCGAACCGAATACGCCGCCCCAGCTCACGCCGACCAGCCCGGTCTTTTCCGGGTTCACGTTCGGCAGCGAACGCAGCAGCGAATGCGCGCTGATCACGTCCGCCACGCTCCGCAACTGCCAGTCGGCGTCGGAGCCGCCCGCCAGCGGCACTCGTTCCGTACCGTCGGGAGCCAGCGGGCGCTTGCCGTAGAGGTCGGGAGCCAGCACCGCGTACCCCCGTGCCAGATACTGCTTCGCATAGCGGGCGAAGGCGGTTCCGCCGCCGCCGTGCACCAGCAGCACCGCCGGGAAACCTCCCGCCGGAGGCGTTCCGGCCGGAATGCCGCAGTAGGCGAACACCCGGCCCGGCCTGCCGTCCGGCAGCGGCCAGCCGTCGTAGGTCAGCGCCTGCAGTCCCGGCACCTCACTCTCCGGGAAGCCGGCAGGACGGTGCGGCGGCACCTGGAAAAGCCGTTCCGTATCCCAGATCGCGGCGGCCGGGTTGCCGTCGCGCCGCTCCGGCAGCAGCAAAGTCGCGAACTTCACGTCTCCCATGAAGAGCGGCACGCCGCCCGCAAGGCTCATCTCGCGGTGCAGGTCCTGCCGGACCTCCTCCGGCGTATCCACGTCGTGAAGCGTGATCCCCAATCCGAGTGATTCATCCGGCTTCGCGCCGAACAGCGTCAGCGGCAACGCCAGTTCGTAGACGGTGGTTTTGCCGTTCTCATCGCGCCGGATCGCCGCATCGAGCGTTCCGGCGGGCAGCGGCACCACTCCCTTCGGCGGCGAGCCGAAAATCTCCTGCGCCAGCACCGACCCGTCCGCATTGCGCGTGAAACTCAACCGGCGGCAGTTGCGGAATTCGCCGTTGCCGTCCGAATCGCGTCCCAATGCAATGATCAGCGAATCTTCCCGCCACGGCTGGGCCGGATTCACCGTCGGCAGCGCGACGTCGTCCTGTACCCGCACCGTCAGGAACAACCGTTCCCGGTCGACGCCCAGCGCATAGCGCGCCGAAAAATCGGCGTTTCCCCGGTGGCGCTTCTGCTGATAGGTCAACGCCCCGCCGCCGAAGTCGCGGCTGAAGAACTGCGGCGGCCAGTCCTGCTGCAGGCCGTCGATTTCCGGGGCGGCCATCACCGCCGGAAGCAGCGCGCCGAAGAACCGTTCCCGCTGCGCCTGCTTCCCGGCGGAGGTGGATGCCTCCACTTTCAGGGTCTTGAGCCTGAGCCCGTCGTATTCGAGCTTCCCCGCCGGAAGTTTCGCCTCGACGGTCCGCTTGCCCGGAACCGCAATCTCCGCCGCCGCGAACTCCCGGCCATCGTAGAAAGCGCGCAGTGTGAACCGCTGTTCCCGGGCGGAGAGATTGGCGACCGGCACGGTGAACTCCAGCCGCCCGGCCCCGTCCAGCCCCTCGCGAAGCTCTCCGAGTTCGGCCAGGCCGGTCACATCGAGCAGCATCGACTCCAGCGGCCGCCCCGCCGCATCCAGCGCCGCCAGCTCATAACAGCCGGTTGCCAACTGCACCGGCAGCCGTTCCGAAACCGGCTGAACCCTCCCGGCGCGACGCAGTTCCAGCCGGGGCGGTGCCGCGGCGCGGAACACTCCGGCCAACGCTTCACCCGGCGCGACGGCACGGCGGGAAACGGCGAACACCGACTCCGCGCTCCGCAGAGCCGTCGGCAGCACCGCGTCCGCCACTCCCAGAATATACTGCGGGAAACGGCCGACTGTCAGCGTCAGCACGCCGTCCTTTGTTTTCACGGTGCGCACATTGCCCATGATATCGTAAACGGCAAGCTCCGGCACTCCGGCCGGCAGGCTCAGTTCCCGCTCCCCCTCCGGGCTCCACACCGCGATCAGGTTCGCATCGCCGCGCCGGAAGCTGTACGCGAAGACCGCCGGATCGAGCTGATCCAGCCGCCCGAGCGATTTCGTCCCCTCCAGCAGCCGGGTCATCGCGGCGGCGGCCATCATGGTCGGTTTCGGCTCCAGCGAGGCCGCGCCGAATTTGTGATCCTTGATATAGCTCGAAGTGTTGAAGGAGATTCCGTACCCCTGTTCGCCGCCGGAGCTGTCGAAACTGCAATAGTCGGTGGTGTAGAAAAACCACGTCGCGTCGAAGCCCTCACCCAGCGCGATCAGGTGTCCCCGGGTGAAGCGCGAAACATGGTTCATCAGCAACTCGTGGGTCAGGTCGCGCACTTCGCCGCCGCGGTAGTCCACACCCCACTCGGTGTTGATCACCGGAGCGCCGGGCGCGATGTAGCGGTCGGCAAGCTGCCGGACCCGGCGGCAGTCACGGTGAAGTCCCGCCTTCTCCGGTTCTTCCCGGACCGGCAGGAAATAGAGGTGGATCAGGACGCCGTCCAGATAGTTTCCGAGCCCTTTTTTGAACAGCGTCTCCATCTTGTCCGCGCCGCGGGCGATCACGCCGTAGTTCGCGCCGAGCAGCCGGGCGTCCGGGTCGGCGGCGCGAAGCCCCTCGCGGGCGGCGCGGTAGTATTCGATGAATTCGTCGTCGTTGCCCTGCCAGTGCCAGTCCGGCTCCCAATGGAGCTGAAAATAGTTGTGTCTGCGCTGCGGGAAAAAGACTTCCCGGCGCGCTTTCAGATCGCGCGCAATTTTCTCCACCACGGCAGTGTAGCCCGCCGCGTCGCCGAGCGGCCACGCCTGCGCCTGCACGTTGTTCCACTTCCCCTCCTTGTCCACGTAGGCAGGCAGCTTCAGCAGATGGCGGGGGACGCCGTGCAGGTCATGGATCTCCATCATGCCGTTCCGCGCGGTGTAAGGCGGTTCCTTCCGGCGGTAAGCGGCGGCGTCAAGCGGCCGGAACGTCCCCGGGGTCGGCTCCAGGGCGGCCGGGGAACGGCTGTCGTAAACCCACTTCATGCCGACCGTCGGGTAAAAAGGGCGGTAGGGGTCCCCTTCCATGAATCTGCCGCTCTCAATGAAGTTCGTCCCCTGTCCGCCAAAACGGGATTCCGCGCTGTCGGCGAGCGGCAGCGGTTCGATTTCAGGTAGAACGCCGAAGCAGACATAACCCGGCAGCCGCGAACCCTTGAACGGAACCGTCGCCCCGGATTCCGCCAGTTTGAGGTAGAGAAAATAAGACCCCGCCGCAGCGGGGGGAGGCAACGTCAGCTCCACGCCTCCGGCGAGCTGCCCCGGAGTGACGGCGGAGCTGCCGCGCGCGACCTCCCGGTTCAGGAAATCGCACAGCTTCCACTCCAGCGTATCGTCGGCGGCGATCCGGTCCGAATGAATCCGCAGCATGACCGGCTCGCCTTTTCGATAGATGCTGAACCGCTGCTGTTTTCCGGTGAAATCGGCGGTGATCGCCGGAGCGTCGGGATCGTTCTCCAGCTCCGTAAAGCGGACGTCGTCCAGATAGATATCGCCGTCGCCGGTGGTGAACAAATGCAAATAAACATGTTCCGCCCCCGCCGGAGCCGTCGCCGTCACCTGAATCAGCCGGTATTCGCCGCCGTCGAGCGCCATCGGTCTGGTATCCAGCTGTGGTCTCGCGAGCTTGCCGAGCCACTGCATCTGCACCAGCCCCGTCCCCTTGCCCTTCATTTGCGCGCTCAGCCGGTAGGTCCTGCCCGGCGTGATTTTCCTGAAATCGACCGTGACCCGACCGTTGCCGGTCAACTGCATCGCGCCGACGCCCCGGTACGCCTGCTGCCCGGAATCGTCGTACCGGAAGCTGCCGGTCGGATTCACATAGCAGCCGCCGACGTTTCCGGCACCGGTCAACGGTTCTTCAAAGTCGAGCAGCGCCGGGTCCTTCTCCGCCGCGACCGGCTTCATATCGATATTGTCGATGTACATCGAACCGCCTTTTTCCGGGAAAAAGAACAAATAGGCGTGGTTTGCCCCCGCCGGAGCCGTCGAGGAAAGCGAAAGCCGCCGGTAGGCCTCCCCCAGCTTCACCGATCGCGTTTCGGAGCCGATGATCCGGTTGCCGTCGCGCCACTCCACCTTCGCCGCCGCCGTCCCGGAACCTTTCACGAACGCGCTCAGCCGGTAGCGGCTCTCCGTCGCCGGTTCCTTGAAATCGATGGTGATCCGTCCGTCGCCGGTAAGCTGCATCGCCCCGATGCCGTTCCGCGCCTGTTCGCCGGAGTCGTCATACCGGAAAGTCCCGGTCGGATTCACGAAGTGCGGCCCGATCCCGCCCGCCTTGCGCACCGGCGTTTCAAAATCCAGCAGCACCGGATCGGTTTCAACCGCCAGCGCCTCCATCGAAACATCGTCGAGCAGCATCTCGCCGCCTTTGGCCGGATAGAAGACCAGATAAACGTGCTTCACCCCCGCCGGAGCCTCGCCGGTCACATTGATCCGGGCATATTTCCCCGTCAGCGGCAGGGAGGAACGGTCGGCACGCAGCACCTTATGCTGCTCCCCGAGCCACAGCAGTTCCGCCTGCGCCGTCCCGGAACCTTTCGCAAACGCGCTCAACCGGTAACGCTTTCCGGCCTCCGCCTCCCGGTAGTCCATCGTCAGGCGGCCGTCGCCGGCCAGCGCCAGCGCCCCCTTGCCGGAGCGTGCGTTCTCTCCGCCGCCGTCATACCGGAAATTTCCGGTCGGATTCACGTAAACCTTCCCCGACGGCCCCGCCTTCAGCAGCGGCTCTTCAAAATCGAGCGTCCACGCCCCCGCCGAAATCCCGGCGAAGCAGCCCAGCGCCAGACAATAAGTAAAAACAGGATTCATCGAAACACCCTTTCTAACGTTTCACATAATAGACGCGGCTGTTGATCACGGTACTCTCCATCCCCCCGACCTGTTCCGGGGACTTCATCTGAAGAAAACCGTATGCGGCGACATGCCCGTCGATATGGCCGAAATTGCCGGTCATGCCGCTGTGCGGATAAGCCGTCCGGTCGATCGAATTCGTCAGAACCGGCAGATCCGGCATATTGTTGGTAAAGCCGGTATGAATATTGGAATCTCCAACCAGGATAATCTGACTGGGACGCCTGACCTGATTCAGTTTCAAATAATCATGCCACTCATCCACCGGTTTACCATTGCTCGGATTGATCCATCCCATGTGCATATTCCACGAAAGTGTGGGATTCTTGGTCTGTACCGGGTTCGCGCTGCAATCCCGCTTCCGATTGCGGGCGCGCGGAAAACCCCACGCCGCCTGATCCCACTCGTAGAACCCTTTGACGCCCATATAGGGAACCAGTTTGTACGACCAGTATTCCGAACCGTTGAAGCCGCCGGTGCAGTATTGGTCCTGCGCCTGCCGCGGCGTCGATCCGGGCAGCACGAAATCATCGTTGTCGCCGATGTAGAGATAAGCCCCCTGACTGATGCCCTTCAGATTCCCGGCGCACTCCACCGCGAACGCCTTCGCCCGCGCCTTGTTCAGCGCCGGCAGCAGCATCGCCGCCAGAATCGCGATGATCGCTATCACCACGAGCAGCTCAATAAGCGTAAATTTCCGATACATTTCCTCCCGCTGCCTCTCGCCAACCTTTGCCGCATTGTACATATTTCCTCCATTGTAAGCAAATTATGTTTACCGATTCCACGTCGTCCGATATCGACATCGCCGCGAGCCTGTTCCCGTGATGCGAAACATCTCTGGAGTGCCAAAGCCTTTTGGCTTGCTCCCGTGACGCGAAGCGTCTCTGGAGTGCCAAGCTTTTGGCTTGCTCCCGTGACGCAAAGCGTCTCTGGAGTGCGGAGATTCATCTCCGCTTTCCAATCGCACATACATAAGCAGCCTTGCCGCCCGGCCAATCCCCTGCTGTTTCAACCGCCGCTCACCGGCGGCGCGGCGGGGCTGTCGTCTTTTTCACGACCAGCTCCGGCACCACCCGGATCTCCTGCCACGGGGCTTCGGGAGCGGCGATCCGGTCGAACAGCGCCGTCACCGCCGCCTCCGCCAGTTTTCCCGCGTGCTGTTCCAGGCTGGTGATCCCGTGCGACAGAATCGCCGGATCCGACATATTCGCAAACCCCACCACCGACAGCTCCTCCGGCACCCGGCGCCCCACGATCCGCGCCGCTTCCAGCAACTGCGCCGCAAAGATATCGGTAAAAGCTCCGACCGCGGTCAGTTCCGGATGCGCCTGCAATGCGGCGGTCAGCACTGCCGCCTCCGGCGTGTCCCAGCCGCCGTCTCCGATCAGGATCAGCGTGCAATCGGCGTGTTTCCGGCAGAAATCTTCAAATCCCTCCCGCCGCAGCCGCGCCGGGCTTGCCCCCTGCGGCCCCTGATAGTATCCGAGACGGCGGTGTCCGAGTTTGTACAGATACTCCGCCGCCATCCATCCGCCCGCATAGTCGTCGGTTCCGACGAAATCGATATCCGCCGGGACCTTGCGGTCGATCGACACGATCGGCAATCCCCGGCTGGTCGCCTCCGTGAAATACCGGTTGTCCGCCTGGTCGTAGCGCGGCACGATCAAAATGCCGTCCACCCGGTGTTCAAGCAGCCGCCGGATGCACGCCTGATCGTCGATCTCATCGTCGTCGTTCAGCGAAACCAGCCCCAGATAATCCCGCTTCACCAATTCCCGGTTCAGCGCGGAAAAGAGTTCGGCGAAAAAGGTGCAGTGAATGCCGCTCACGATTCCGACGGTTCCGGTCTTGCCGGTGCGCATTCCGTTGCTCAGGCGGTTGTCGTGATAGCCGAGCCTGCCCGCCACCTCCAGAATCCGGTCCCGCGTGGCCTGCGCGATCTCCCCTTTCTTCTTGATCACCCGGGACACGGTTGAAATCGAATATCCCGTCGCTTCCGCGATATCCTTCAAATTGACGATGTAATCCTTGGTCATACCATTGCTCCAGAAGTATCCGCAAACGTTACCGCAAACGATTGCGGACTATTTTAATTATGATCGATTTCAATGGAAATGTCAATACCGGACGGAAAGAAATTCGTGATTTTTCGGGGATTCCGGCTGAAAACGGCACAAAAAAACGGCCGGAAGTCCAACTTCCGGCCGCCATTGCGTTCCGCTTACCACTTGTGGATATAGCGCAAATACAGATAGATCATGCTCAGGAACGTACTGATCAGCATCAGCGGCGCGCCGTAGCAGGTGAAATCCTTGAAGGTGAGCTTATACCGGTTCTTGCGGGCGATCTGGCTGATCACCACGTTGGCCGAAGCGCCGATCAGCGTGCCGTTGCCGCCGAGGCAGGCGCCAAGGGCCAGCGACCAGAACAGCGGCTCGCTGATCTGGGCGCGGATCGCCTCGGTATCGGCCTCGATTCCCATCTGCCTGGCGAAAACCGGCACGATCGAGTTGATCAGCGGAATCATCGAAATCACCAGCGGAATGTTGTCGATCACCGCCGACAGGATCGCCGCTCCCCACAGAATCACCATCATGGTCAACGCGAAGTTGCCCTTGGTGAGTTCAACCATCCCATGCCCGAGCATCGTGAAGACGCCGTTGATTTCGAGCGCGCCGACCATCATGAAGAGGCCGCAGAAAAACAAGATGGTGTTCCACTCCACCTTTTCGAGCATATGAGCCAGCTCCACCCGGCAGACCAGCGCCATGATGAAAGCGCCGCAGATTGCGATCAGCCCCGGCTCCAGATGGATCAGGCGGCTGGTGAAAAAGCCGAGCAGCACAAAAGCGAATACGATCAGCGAACCTTTCAGCCGCCCGGCGTCGAGAATCGCCAGGCGCGGTTCGGTCAGCTGCACCTGCGCCACCGCTTCCGGATTGCTCCTGAGCCTTTTCCCCATGAAAACCACCACGATGCCGAGAATCGCCAGCGTGATCACCACAATGATCGGGGTCAGGTTGATCAGGAAGTCATTGAAGCTCAGGCCGCAGCTCGCGCCGATCAGGATGTTCGGCGGGTCGCCGATCAACGTCGCGGTGCCGCCGATATTCGAGAAGATCGCCTCCAGGATCAGGATCGGCACCGTCGGCAGTCCGAGCAGCTGGGTGATCAGGATCGTCACCGGAGCCATCAGGATCACCGTGGTCACATTATCCATGAAGGCCGACACGATCGCGGTCGCCAGCAGGAATTCCACCGTGACCAATACGCCGTTTCCTTTGGTCTGCCGGGCAATCTGCACCGCCAGATATTCAAATACGCCGGTCGTGGCCATGATGTTCACGATGATCATCATGCCGACCAGCAGCCCGAGCACATTCAGATCCACCTTGCCCAACATGTCGTTGAACCCGGCGACCTTGAACACCACCATCAGTCCGGCGCCCAGCATCGCGGCGATCGTCTTATCGATTTTCTCCGATGCGATCGCGATGTAGGCGAGGACGAAAATAACAATTCCAGCTATCATGATCCGTCACGCTTTCTTACAGGTTGATGATTCGTTCGAGCAGTTGCGCCTGCGTGATCACGCCGAGCAGCCCGTTGTCGCGGTCGACCACGTAGACCACCGCCTGATGCTGAACGCTGATCGCGAACACGATTTCGATCAGTGTAGCTTCCTGCGGAAACAACGGAAGCTCCCGGTTCATCACATCTTCCACATGGGAAGCGGCTTCCACTGAAAAATATTTTTCAAACGGGTCGAAATAACGGATAAATCCGACACTTTTCAACTGGCTGAAAAAATCCGGGATGCCCAGCTTGAACAGCTCGGAACTGCTCAATTCTCCGACCAGCTTCCTGCCGTCCAGCACCGGAATCACCTCCTGCCGGTTCTCCGCCATCAGCCGGGTCGCCTCTTTCAGCTCCATCTTCGGAGTCGCGAAAACGCGGCAGGGCACCATGATATCCGCCGCAATCAGCGTATGGATCGCCTTGCGGACCTCCGCCAGCAGCTTTCTGACCTCCTCCGCTTCGCGCGCGCCGGACAGCCGGCGAGCTTTGTCGTCGGCCCGCAGACAGCTGCCGAGGTCGGCCATGAAACGCAATCCCTCCACCGGATTTTCCTCCGGAACCAGCAGCAGACAGGCCATCGTCAGCGGCCGATCGTCGGGAGTCGGGCAATCAAAGGGTTTTGCCAGCTTCGCCAGCACGACGACCGGCGACTCCAGGCCGGGCAACCGGATATGGGGCAGAATCAGTCCGTTGCCGACCGCAGTGGGGGACTGCTCCTCGCGGATTTTGACCTGTTTGAAGATTTCAGTCGGTGAGATTCCGCATTTTTTCGCGTACTCGTCCTTTACCGCGGCCTTGGCTAAAGTGAGAAAAAGATCGTCTTCGTCCCTGATCTCCAGATCGGGAAGAAAGCTGACCGACACCGGATATTCATTGAGGTTCATAATTGTACTCCTGAGTAAACAAGGAAACCATGTCAATTCAAATTCTGTTCAGATACCGGAATTCCCTGTCGCTGCAGGAAATTCAACAGAACGGCACAGGAGGCGACCGCCCGGCCGGCAGTTCCGAATAAAGCCTGTGCCGCGGCCGGCCGCGGAAATCGGGATGAAACTTTTTCCCCGCCGTTCCCGGCAAGCCCTGCTCGCCGCAGGGCTGAACTTCCGCATATTCACCGATAAATCCGGATTTTTTCCACGAGTCCGGCAACAGTTTTTCCATTCCGGTCACCGCCGGCTCCGTCATCCCGAAAACCGTTACGCCATTTCCCCGGTCCGGCGTGCCGACCGCTGCTGCCGTAATCCGGGCCGATCCGAAATTCACCGGCGCACACCACCCTTCTCCGGCGGCAAAAATTTCGCCGCCGAACCCGAATCCGCACAGCGCCGTCAGCACCAGGATCAATGATAGGCCGATAAACTTCAAATTCATAAAAACCGAACAGGTTTACAAATGGAACTCTCTTATAAAATAGTTGCATATCCCGTAGTTTTCAAGTTCAGAATAGTTCGGGAATGCTGAAAAAAATCCGAATCTTCCGGTTTCCCGGAGAATCAGGAGGGGGCTGTACAGTGCAAGCCGGGGCTACGCCAGCGGCAATGTTGTCGCGGCACGGGTCATCTCGTCGTGATACCCGATCACGGGGTCCAGCTTGCCGATATAAGGGCCGAGCGACTCCAGATAATGACAGGTCGCGAAATGCTCCGATTTCTCCTGATATCTCTCCAGCCAGCGGTTGAGCCGCAGCTCGTGCTCGGGAGTCGTCGGCCAGACCGCCTTGATCCCGGATTGGCCGATCCGGTAAGGTTTCGGAGTCAGCCGGGCGCGATAACAGTGCTGGGCGCAGCAGAGCTGGGCATACAGCGCGTCGGAATTGAAATCGGCCATCAATTTCTCCATCGGTTCCGAACCGGGTTCGAAGCCGCCGCGCGGCAGCAGCAGCCGGTATCCGGCGCAGGTTTTGTAAACCCGGATCGTCACTTCGCGGTACTCCGGCCGGGCCGCTACTTTGCGGATGCGGTCCAGAATCTCCGGGTCGGTCAGCGGCTTGCCGCCTCCGAACGAGATGCCCAGAAAACGGAACTTCGGCTCGGAAAAAATTTCATTCGCATCCACGTCGATAAAGACCAGCTTTTCGGAATTCAGCACCAGCGCCCCGTAGCGGTTGCGCGTGACGATGTTTTCCGGCGAAAACTCCCGGACGATCTCCTCGCGGATCGGCCGCTCCTGATATCCCCACTCCGTCTCCTCGCCGTTCACCCGCAGCTGGATCTGGCTGAGCAGCCACTCGGCGCGCTCCTCGGCATCCTCATGCGAGATGTCGGAGTAGCCGTAAACGCGGGTCGGCTGAACCGAATCGCCGACCTGAATCGCCCCGAGCTTCTCGACCCAGTAATGGTAAATCTTCATCGTACTTCCTGAAAATGTTTGGAAACCTGCAATTGAATTAATAATAACATCCTGACGCGGAAAAGCAAGCGGAATTTCCAACCAAACCGCTATTTCCGCATGAAAAGCATTTCCCGGCGATTGTAAAAACACCGAAAAAGTGGTATATTTCCAGTCAAGACAAGGGAGATTTTTTTATGAGAGACCTCAGGGAACTTCCGCTCGACCGGATTCTGGTTTCCCCGTCGGTGCTGGCGGCGGATTTCACCGAACTCGCCGCGGAAATCGACCGGGCGGTTCAGGGAAAAGCCGACCTGATCCATCTGGATGTGATGGACGGCTGCTTCGTGCCGAATATTTCCTTCGGGCCGCCGGTGATCAAAAGCATCCGCAAGCGGACGGAGCTGATCCTCGACACCCATATCATGATCGAACATCCGGTCCGTTATGCGAAAGCATTCGCCGAAGCCGGTTCGGATCACCTGACCTTCCATCTGGAGTGCGCAGATCCGACCGCCGAAGCGATCGAAGCGATCCGGCAGGCGGGCTGCACGGTCGGCATCTCCCTGAAACCCGCCACTCCGGCGGAGGCGGTTTTCCCGTGGCTCGACCGGATCGACCTGGTATTGGTGATGACCGTTGAACCCGGTTTCGGCGGCCAGAAATTCATGGCGGACCAGATGCCGAAAATCGCCGCGATCCGGCGTGAAATCAAACGGCGCAACTTGCATGTCCAGTTGGAAGCGGACGGCGGCATCGACGAAACGACCGTCATTCCGACCGCCTCCTGCGGCGCCAACATGATCGTGGCCGGCACCAGCGTCTTCCGCCATCCGGGCGGCGCCGCCGAAGGCATCCGGCTGCTGCACGACGCCGTTTCCGTACTGGATACGAACCTCTAACCCCGCAGGGAGCGCAGTATGGCCGCACTAAAAAACACTCCGATCGTGGAATACCATATCGAACTCGGCGCCAAGATGGTTCCGACCTCCGGCTGGAATATGCCGCTCCACTACGGCGAGGGGATCATCGCCGAACACCGGCACACCCGCAAGGCCTGTTCCGTTTTCGACATGTGCCACAAGGGCGAATTCCGGATCGCCGGGCCGGAAGCGGTCCGGGCGATGGACCGCATCCTGGCCCGCCCGGTCGCGGACCTGCCGGTCGGCGGCTGCCGTTATAACTTCCTGCTAGATGACGACGGCGGCGTGCGGGACGACCTGCTGGCGTTCCGGATGGCGGACGACGACCTGTTCCTGGTGGTCAACGCGGGCAACACCTTCGCCGACGCCAACTGGATCAGGGAGCGCCTGCCGGAGCGCGGCGCGGAATTTTACGACCTTTCCGCCGATATCGCGATGCTCGACCTGCAGGGGCCGCGCTCCGCCGACGTGCTGCTGGAGCTGGGGATGAAACTTTCGGACCTGCCCGGCCATTTCCATGTGTCGCTGGCCGATCTGGACGGCATCCGCTGCATCATCAGCCGGACCGGCTGCACCGGCGAACTGGGCTTTGAGATCTATTTCGACGCGGAGTACGCCGACCAGCTGTGGGATCTGTTTCTCTCCACCGACCCGGTGATGCCGGCGGGTTTGGGCGCCCGCGATACGCTGCGCCTCGAAATGGGTTATCCGGTCCACGACCACGAACTCCACCGCGAATGGTCCCCCTTCGACTCCGGCGCCGGCTCCCTGATCGACCTCGAATCGGAACGTGATTTCATCGGCAAGGCGGCGCTGCTGCAGCGCAAGGCGACCCGCCAGCTGATCGCGGTGGAACTGGAAGGGCGCCGCGCCTCCCGGCCCGGCAGCGCGGTGCTGAATGAACGCGAGGAGATCATCGGCGTGGTGACCAGCGGCTCTTTCTGCCCGACCCTTGAAAAGGCCGCCGCGCTGTGCAGTATCGAAATCGACTGCGCCAAAGTGCCCGGCGACCGGGTCCTGCTGGAAGCCGGTGACGTCCGGCTGCCCGGAACCGTGGTGGAGCGCCCGTTTTACCGCAACGGAACCGCCAAAGAAAAACTGGAACCCGAAGCATGATGATCCCGTTGCTGGTGCTGGTCGCGTGGGTGCTGCTCACCGTCTGGCCGCTTTTCTTCCGCCGCTGGAAATATTGGAAATACCTGCTGCCGCTCAGCAATTTCATCGTGGTCGCGCTGGGGGCGTGGCTGCTCTGCTACTTCCAGATGGAACGCAACTTCACCCGGGGAGCGGAGGCGGAGGCGGTCAGCACCACCCGGGAGTACCTGAAAAACGGCGGCGATCCGGCAATCCTTTCCCGGAAGCTCGAAGCGGTTTCCGATTCGCCGCCGCCCGCCACTCCGCGCGGAGTGATGCGTCATTGGCTTGACGCGATTCCGCCGCTGCCGGAGGAACAGCCATGAACATCATGATCATCGCCAATCTGCTGATCGTGGTCATGGTGTTTCTGGTGCTGCCGTACTGGCTGATCGGCAAACTGAAATTCGACCGCAAAGTAAAACTTTCGATCGGCTTCAACTACTACGGATTGATGATCGTGATCTATCTGGGGCTGATGATCTGCTCCAGCTTGAACACCGCCCGGAAGGTCGCACAGGAAAACGTGAGCACGCTCTCCCGGGCGCTGAAAGAATATCCGTCCGCCAGGGTGCAGGCGGCGCTGGAAAAATGGCTTCACAACGGGGAAGAGAGCTACTTCCTGCTGAAAAATGAGCTTCCGGTTGAAGCGCCGGAGCCGGAACCGCCGGCCGGGAAATAGTTTTTTGCAAGTTTCCCGGCTTCTCGGTTTGACAAACCCTCCAAACGGATATATATTCAATACCATCTCAAACGAGGCGTGGTAGCCAATCGGTTAGGCAACGGTCTGCAAAATCGTTTAGACCGGTTCGACTCCGGTCCACGCCTCCATTTTTTTGCCCTCAAATCCCGGTTTCCGCGATGGAAACCGGGATTTTTCTGTATCGTAATTGAAATTTCCCGTAAGCGGTTTATATTTACAACGGACAGGAGGAGATCATGTGCAAACTCGATGAACTCAGAGCAAAACGGGAAGATATCTACCGGATCGCGCGAACGCATAAGGTGGAAAAGCTCTACGTGTTCGGCTCCTGCGCCCGCAAGGAGGAAACACCGGATAGCGACGTGGACTTCATCGCCAAGTTTTCGCGTGGAACCACGCTGTTCGACCAAGCGGAGTTATTGGAACAACTGTCTGAATTTCTGCACTCCAAAGTTGATGTGGTTTCGTTGGGCGCGTTAAACGGCGATACGTTCAGCCGCGAAGTAGAAAAGGATATGGTGGCACTTTGAATCCTGACATCAATCGGTTGGAACATATACTCAAGGGCATTTCCCGTGTCGAAGAGACACTGACGGTGTCTTATGATGAATTTATCCGCAATCAGGATAAAAAAGACATTGTCTTCGCTAATTTCGCCATGATTGGCGAAGCCGCCGCCCGAATATCCGATGACCTGCGGAAAGCGCATCCTGATGTTTCATGGAAACGTTCCGTTGCCATGCGCAATGTACTGATACATAATTATATGGCTGTTGACTACAGCATTGTCTGGGATACGGCGATGGATGATTTGCCGGTTCTGAAAAAAACAGATACAAAAGATACTGGAGGATATATCGGAGAAATAACCGAATCTTACAATTGTATATGACAAGTCTATTTTGACTTTCAGCAGATGCTCAACTAGAAACCCACTACACTTCTAACACGAGAGCCATTGCTGGAGGAGGGTGCCATATTTGGTGCTCCCCTCTTGCATTCTCGTGTGGGCTCGTAGTGGGGCCTCTAGTTGGTGCAATTGGGGTTGCACCTCTTTTTTTGCACAAATTTTCATCTGCCGCGTAAGATTGCCGATAGCTTCCGTATAAAATGACGAAGGAGATGAAAACAATGAAACGAGTATTGCTTCCGCTGTTCGGAATCCTGCTGCTGGCCGGATGCGCCGCCGGTCCGCAAACACGGAATAAGCCTTATCCCGATGTCAAAGTCTCCCGCCTCCTGAAAGTGATCGACGGCGACACCTTCCGCTGCGACATCGACGAACACTCGGCTATCGCGGGCAAAAACATCTCCATCCGCCTCCGGGGGATCAACACACCCGAACTGAGAAGCAGGAATAAAGAGGAGCGCCGATCCGCCCAGCTTGAAAAACAACGCCTTTCCGATCTTCTGCACAACGCCCGCGTGATCGAGCTGCGCAACATCGGCCGGGACAAATACTTCCGGATCGACGCCGACGTCTATATCGACGGCGAGCCGCTCCTGCCGAAGCTCAACCGGCAGTATCTGACCCGGGGGAAATAATCCACAAAGGCAAGCAAAGCAAAAAGCGCGTCGATGCCTTTCGGCCTGCTTTCCGGTAGTTTCCGGTTCAGAACCGGAGCCGCAGCAGCCCCGCTGCCGGCACTCCCACCCGCTGCGGCCCGGCGGCCGGCAGCGCAATCTCCAGCGCCATCCCGGTTGCAGAGAAGAGCTCCACCGCAACCGGGGCTTCCGCCAGATCCAGATAAACGCCGGACTTGCCGGAAGCGTTCACAATACAGAGTTCATCTCCCGGCGCCGGAGCGAATTCCACCACCTGATCCTGCGCATACAGCGCCGTCACCTGGCGCCTGCCGCGGATCGCGGTCACACGCGGATAGTCCAGTTCCGGGTGATCCGCCCGCAGCGTGCCGTCCAGCAGCACGTCGCGGTACTCCCTCCAGAATCCCAGATAGAAACGCAGCATCGCCCGGTGTTCCGCCGGAACCGCCTCCAGCCGCACCGACACCTGCGGCACCGAAAACAGCACATTGAGCAACTGAAGCGCCGCCGTTTCGACCGGTTCGGCATAGTTCCACATCAGCATGTCGGCGTGGACGGCGCTGTCTCCGGCCAGCATCCGCACATCGATCGTGCGCACCCGGTTGGTCACCGCGTCGTTCGGACAGTCCGCGGCGCGGAACATATTGCCGTACTTGCGCATCGCCGGGCCGATATAACGCTGCCGGAATTCGATCATCACCTCCGGCTTGATCGCCCGCAGCCGCCGCATCGTCTCCGACAGCAGCACATCGACCGCCTCCGGCAGGGATTTGAAGTCGCGCCCGGCGTAATTCTCCGCGACGGCGGGATCTTCGCCGCGAATCTCGAAGGTGTCGATGAAATCCAGCTTGAAGCCGTCCAGGTCCCACTCCCGCAGCGCCTTCTCATACAGGCCGATCAGGTAGTCGCGCACCTCCGGGAAACGCGGATCGAGCGCCGCCGCCCCGAGGCGCTCTTCAAAAAACAGGGTCTTGTCCCGGAAACGCTCAAACGCCCGGCACTTCTTCCCGAGCCACGGCATCGAATACCACAGCACATATTTCAACCCCGATGCGTGGACGTTGCGCACGTGCGCCGCCATATCCGGGAAACGCTCCTGGCAGACCTCCCAGTCGCCGCAGAACGCATATCCCCGATGGTTGTCCAGCGTCTGCCAGCCGTCGTCGACGATGATGCTCTTCATGCCGAATCCGGCCGCCGCCCGGCACTCCGCCTCCAGCTCCGGCGCGAACAAATCCTGATGATAGCTGTACCACGAGGAATAGACCACCTCCCGCGCCTCCGCAGGAACCGGGCTGGGACGGTATTCGGGCATCTCCGCCCACCAGGCGGCGACATCGTTCAACGCGCGCTCATAACGCACCGGACGGATATCCAGCCGCAAGGTGCACTCATATCCGGAAACGGGAGCCGTCGGACTGCGGAAGGCCTCAAGCGCGCACTCCATCACGGAATTGCGCTCCTCCACTCCGCAGTGCATCTCAAGTTGATTCATCGCATCGGAAAAAGCGAACGTCAGACGGTTCTCACCGGCCTGATTGAACAGCGTCATCACCGGGGCACCGCTGGCCAACTGGCTGACCTCCCGGCTCCCCCAGTTCGGCGGAATCAGCTTGCTCCGGAATGCCAGCGGCGACCACCGCCCCTGCAAATCGATATCGGGGAACTCCCAACGCAGCGCAAAAGCCGGCATCACCGCCGGTTCCGGGCGGCTGAATTGAAAATGAAACTCGGCAATTCCACTTTCCACCTCTTCCATGAAAGCCGCCACCTGCCAATCGGCGCACTCCCCCTCCAGCCTGACCTCGATTCCCGCCCATGCCATCGGCTTTACCATAGTTTCCTCCCGAAAATTTTTCATTCCAACCGGCACAATTCAAAACACTCTCCAATATACCCGTCCCGCACCGGATTGCAAGCGGCAACCCTCAAGCGGCCTGCCGGTTCGCACAAAAAAACCCGCACTGCGATAAGCGGTGCGGGTCTTCTGTTTCAGCTTCGGGCAATTACTTACCGGAAACGACGCCGTGATCCTTGAAGGAACGGGTCAGGGCAAATTCGCCGAGCTTGTGTCCGACCATGTTTTCAGTGACGAAAACCGGCACGAACGACTTGCCGTTGTGGACGTTGAAGGTGTGACCGACAAAGTCCGGAATGATCATGGAGCGACGCGACCAGGTTTTGATCGCAGTCTTGGGACCGGTCATCTTCTCGACCTTGTCGATCAGATACTGATCCACGAACGGGCCTTTCTTAATCGATCTGGCCATTACTTCTTCCTCCGTTCAACGATGAAGTTCTTGGAAGTCTTCTTCGGGTTGCGGGTACGCTTGCCCTTAGCCAGCACGCCCCACGGCGAAACCGGATGGCCGCCGCCGGAAGTGCGGCCTTCGCCGCCGCCCATCGGATGGTCGACCGGGTTCATCGCCACGCCGCGGACATGCGGACGGAAGCCCATATAGCGCTTCTTGCCGGCCTTGCCGAGCTTGACGTTCATCCGTTCCAAGTTGCCGATCTGCCCGATCATCGCGCGGCAGTTCAGATGCAGCATCCGGACTTCGCCCGAAGGCAGCTTGATCTGCGCATAGGTCTCTTCCTTGCCGCGGAGAGTCGCCACCTGGCCCGCGGAACGGACCAGCTTGGCGCCGTTGCCCGGCTGAAGCTCGATGCAGCAGATGTTGATGCCGACCGGAATATCCCGGAGCTTCATGCTGTTGCCCGGCTTCAGTTCGGCCTTCGGGCCGTTCATCACCACATCGCCGACCTTCAGGCCGACCGGGGCGAGGATATAGGCCTTCTCGCCGTCGGCATAGCTCAGCAGAGCGATGTTCGCAGTACGGTTCGGATCGTATTCGATCGAAACCACCTTCGCCGGCACGCCCTCCTTGGCGCGGACGAAGTCGATCATACGATAACGACGCTTGTTGCCGGCGCCGCGGAACCGGGTCGTGGTACGACCGTAGTTGTTGCGTCCGCCAGTGGACTTCTTACCCTTTACCAGACTCTTTTCCGGCTTGTCGGTGGTGATTACAGCTGCGTAATCCAGCACCGCCATATGACGCCGGGAGGGAGTCACGGGATTAAAATTCTTAACCGCCATTTAAACATTCTCCCCCGTCTTAAATGATTTCAATGCTGCCTTCGGACAAGGTGACAACCGCCTTTTTCCAATCGGAGCGGCGTCCCGTCTTCATGGAACGGCCGGCCCGCTTGGCCTTGCCCTGATAGTTCAACACATTCACGGATTTGACCTTGACCTTGAAGAGTTCTTCGATGGCCCGGCCGATCTCAATCTTCTCGGCATCGGTCCTGACCTTGAAGGTGTACTTCTGCTCCGCAATCAGAGCATTGCACTTCTCGGTGACGACCGGCGCGATGATGATATCAAACGCACTTCTCATTGTTGTTCCTCCTTACGCCAGCCGCTGGATGAACGCGTCCAGAGCATCCTTCGTGAAAAGGAGCTTCTTGAAACGCAGAAGTTCATACACATTGACCGTGTCCGTCTTGCGAAGCACGACGTTCGGGATATTGCCGGTGGCGCAGACTGAAGCCGCATCAAGTTCCGGCAGCGAAATCATCACCGTCTCATTCGCGACATTGAGATTCTTCAGAATCGCGAACGCATTCCGGGTCTTGTGATCCGCCAGTTCGAACTTGTCGAGCAGCACCAGATCGCCTTCGACGATACGCTCGGAGAGCGCACGCTTCAGCGCCAGCTGCAGCACCTTCTTGTTGACCTTCTTCGCGAACGAGCGCGGACGGGGTCCGAAAATCGTACCGCCGCCGACCCACACGGGACTCCGGCTCGAACCGGCACGGGCACGGCCCATACCCTTCTGACGGAACGGCTTCGCGCCGCCTCCGGAAACTTCGCCGCGGGTCTTGGTGCAGGCGGTGCCTGCCCGCTGTCCCGCGAGATAAGCGACCACCGTGTCATGCACGGCCTGCTCACCCTTTTCCAGCTCGATCACACCTTCCGGAATGACATATTCGCCAACCCGGGCACCTTTGCAATCAAGGATATCTAACGTATTCGACATCTTGCTCACCTATTACTTCTTCGCCCCGGTTTGCTTTTTGATCGCACTCCGGATCAACAAGATACCGCCGTTGGCGCCCGGGATCGCTCCCTTGACCAGCAGTACATTGTCTTCCGCCATCACGCGGACAACCTGCAGATTCTGCACGGTGCGCGGAACGTTGCCCATATGGCCCGGCATCCGCTTGCCCTTGATCACGTTGCCCGGCCATTCGCAGCAGCCGATGGAACCGGTACGCCGGGTCCAGACACCGCCGTGGCTCGCGCGGCCGCCGCCGAAGCGGTAACGGCGCACAACACCCTGGAAACCGCGGCCCTTGGTGGTGCCGACCACATCCAGATAGTCGTTGGCTTCAAAAACATCCGCATTCAGAACAGTACCCGGCGCAGGAGCCTCGTCGCCGGCGGCGGTGCGGATTTCCCGCAGCACCGACGGCAGCTTGTCGCCCGTCACTCCGGCTTTCGCCAGGTGGCCGGCACGCGCCTTGGTCACATTCTTCGCCTTACGCTCGCCGAAACCCAGCTGAACTGCCGAGTATCCGTCGCGCTCGACCGTCTTGACATCAGTCACCACGCAGGGACCGGCCTGAACCACCGTCACGGGGATCAGCACGCCCTTCTCGTCGTAGACCTGAGTCATTCCGACCTTTCTACCGATTAATCCTTTCATACTTTCTCCTTTCGTGAGAAATTTCGATACTTGCCCCCAATCGGTCGGGGGCCTTGGTATCTAGGGTTCCGACTTAGAACCCGGTCTTGATCGTGATGTCCACGCCGGCGGGAAGGTTGAGCTTCTTGAGCTCGTCGACCGTCTTCGCCGTCGGGTTTACAATGTCCAGCATCCGCTTGTGCGTGCGGATTTCAAACTGCTCCATCGACTTCTTGTCGACATGGGGTGAACGGTTGACCGTCCAGCGTTCGATCCGGGTCGGAAGCGGAACCGGGCCCGCAACCATGGAACCGGTGCGCTTGGCAGCCTCAAGAATCTCATTGACCGACTGATCCAGAATCCGATGCTCGTAAGCCTGAAGCCGGATCCGGATGCGCTGGTTTTTTCCCGTAGCCATAGCTTATTTCTTCTCCACAATTTTATCTTGGATTTGTTTTGGAACACGTTCAAAGTGGGCCGGTTCCATCGAGTAGGTGGCGCGGCCGCGCGACAGCGAACGGATCGCGGTCGCATATCCGAACAGCTCGGAGAGCGGCACATTCGCGTTGATCCGCGAGTTGCCGTTGCTGCCGGCGTCGATGGAAACGATCTGGCCGCGGCGGCTGGTGAGGTCGCCGATCAGGTCGCCGGTGTTCTCATCGGGAGCGGTCAGCTCGACCTTCATGATCGGCTCAAGCAGCATCAGGCCGGCCTTGCGGGCGGCATCCTTGAACGCCATCGAACCGGCGATCTTGAACGCCATTTCCGAGGAGTCGACTGGGTGATAGGAACCGTCGATCAGCTCGACCTTGAAGTCGATCACCGGATAACCGGCCAGCACGCCGGAAGCGGCCGCCTCGCGGATGCCCTGTTCGATCGGCTTGATGTATTCTTTCGGGATATTGCCGCCGACGACCTTGTTTTCAAACACAACGCCGCTGCCGCCTTCGCCCGGGATAAGATTGATGATACAGTGGCCGTACTGGCCGCGGCCGCCCGACTGGCGGACGAACTTGGTATTGGAGTCGGCCGGCCCGCACAGCGCTTCGCGGTAGGCGACCTGCGGCGCACCGGTGTTGGCCTCGACCTTGAATTCGCGGACCAGACGGTCCAGAATGATCTCAAGGTGCAGCTCGCCCATACCGGAGATGATGGTCTGCCCGGTTTCCTCATCGGAGTGAATCTGGAAGGTCGGGTCCTCATCGGACAGCGCAATCAGCCCCTTGGTCAGCTTGTCGCGGTCGCCGGAGGATTTCGGCTCGACGGCGATCGAGATCACCGGCTCGGGGAAACTCATCGATTCGAGGACGATCGGATCGTCTTCCAGGCAGATGGTATCGCCGGTGGTCACATTCTTCAGACCGACCGCCGCCGCGATATCGCCGGAGAAGATTTCGTCGTGCTCCTCGCGCTGATTCGCGTGCATCTGCAACAGACGGCCGAGGCGCTCGCGCTTGCCGGTACGGGGATTGAGCACGCTCATGCCCTGCGCGGCGACGCCCGAGTAAACACGGAAATAGTACAGCTTGCCGACGAACGGGTCGGTCATGATCTTGAAGACCAGCGCCGCAAACGGCTGCAGGTCGCCGACGTGACGGGTCAGCGGCGCGCCGGTGGAGGGATCGGAACCGTGGATTTCCCAGATGTCGACCGGGCTGGGCAGGTAGTCGACGACGATGTCGAGCACCGGCTGCACGCCCTTGTTCTTGAACGCGGTGCAGCAGGCGACCGGCACGATGCGCGCGCCGCAGGTCGCACGGCGGAGAGCCGCCTTGAGCTGGTCGTGCGTCGGAGCTTCTTCCGCGAGGAAGAGCTCCATGATCTCATCGTCGACTTCCGCGAGGCATTCCACCATGTGGTTGTACGCCTCTTCACGGCGCTCGGCCAGCTCGCCGGTCAGCTCCTCGGTGGTCATCTTGACACCGTTCGTAGCGTCGTCGAAATAAACCGCCTTGCCTTCGAGCACGTCGATCACGCCCTTGAAATCGGCTTCCTTGCCGATCGGCAGCATCAGCGGAACGGGAGTCGCGCCGAGCTTGCTCTTGATTTCGGCGACGACGCCTTCAAAATCGGCGCCGGTGCGGTCCATCTTGTTGACCAGCGCGACGACCGGGACCTTGTACTTCTGCGCCTGGCGCCAGACGGTTTCAGTCTGGGGCTGAACTTTGCCTACCGAGCAGAAAACCGCAACCGCACCGTCGAGGACGCGCAGCGAACGCTCCACCTCTGCGGTGAAGTCCACGTGTCCGGGAGTGTCGATGATATTGATACGATGGTTTTTCCAATAACAGGTAGTAGCAGCGCTGGTGATCGTAATTCCGCGTTCGCGCTCCTGCTCCATCCAGTCCATCGTGGCAGTACCTTCGTGGGTATCACCGATCTTGTAGTTCACGCCGGAATAGAAGAGAATGCGTTCCGTCAGCGTGGTTTTGCCGGCATCGATGTGCGCCATGATGCCGATATTGCGGGTGTCCTTCAGCGCAACCTTGCGGTGCGGAGACTCATGATATTGGGTTTTGTCTATCTCGGTACTCATAATCGTTCACTGCTTCCGGCGATTACCAGCGGTAATGGGCGAACGCCTTGTTCGCCTGCGCCATTTTAAAAGTATCTTCCTTTTTCTTGATCGAGGAACCGGTATTGTCAAACGCATCCAGCAACTCTCCGGCGAGGGACTCGGTCATCGACTTGCCCTTGCGGCCGCGGGAATAGGTGACAATCCAACGCATCGCCAGCGCGACCTGACGATCGGGATCCACTTCGACGGGGACCTGATAGGTCGCACCGCCGACGCGGCGGCTCTTGACTTCCAGCTTCGGCTTCACGTTCTCCAACGCCTGATTGAAGACCTCGATGGCCTCCATATCGGCCTTCTTGCCCTGAATCATGTCCAGCGCGCCATAGACGATCTGCTGCGCGGTGGACTTCTTGCCGCGGGTCATGATCGTATTGATCAGCTGCGCGACCAGTTTGCTGTTGTACTTCACGTCGGGAATCAACTCCCGCTTCACGACACTGCGTCTTCTCATGTGTTTCGCACCCTATATAGTTAACTGAATCGCTTACTTCTTCTTGCCTTTGCCCTTGCCCGCAGCCTCTTCCTGGCCCGGCTTCGGACGCTTCGCGCCGTACTTGGAACGCCCCTGACGGCGCTTGTCGACGCCGAGGCTGTCCAGCGCGCCGCGCACGATGTGATAACGGACGCCGGGAAGGTCGCGGACACGGCCGCCCTTGACCAGCACCACGGAGTGCTCCTGCAGATTGTGGCCTTCGCCGCCGATGTAGGCGGTGACTTCCTGACCGTTGGTCAGGCGGACGCGGGCGATCTTGCGCAACGCGGAGTTCGGCTTCTTGGGAGTGCGGGTGGTGACCTGCAGACAGACGCCGCGACGCTGCGGACAGGCGCTCAACGCCTTGGATTTGCTCTTCTTAACCTTTTCTTCGCGCCCGAAACGCACCAATTGGTTGATTGTCGGCATAACAACTTCCTGATTTTTTATATTTAAATGCGATTGTCAATCCTGTTCAGCATACATCAAAGACTCATAAAATAATACCTGAAAGCACGTTTTGCAAATTGCGCAACTGCTTTTTCGGCAAAAAATCCTGAATAATGCCGAATTTCGCGCTTCCGGGAGACGGATTTCCAACCCGGCTTCCCGGAAGCGTTTACCAACTTTCCTTAAAATTCGTCTTCAGAGGGTTCGTCGCCGAAATCGGTGTCAAGCTCGCCGAAACCGTCGTCTCCGGTTTCCGGCAGAAGCTCATGCGCCTCATCGGGCAGGGAATCCCCGTCGTCGCCGAAATCGACGGCGGCGTCATCCTTGAGATCCGAGTCGCGCCAGGCGGCCGCAATCTCTTCGACCGAGCGCTCGCCCGGCTCCTGAGTCGGAAGCTCCGGCTCGATTTCCTGGCCCAGATACTTGAGACGGATCGACTGCATCAACTCCGTGCCGGTACCGGCCGGGATCAGATGGCCGGTGATCACGTTCTCCTTGAATCCGGTCAGGTTGTCCACCTTGCCGACAGTCGCCGCCTCGGTCAGGATTCGGGTGGTATCCTGGAACGACGCCGCCGAGATGAAGCTCTCGGTTTCCAGCGCCGCCTTGGTGATACCAAGCAGAATCGGCTCGGCTTCCGCCGGCTTGCCGCCCTTGTCGATCGCCTCGCGGTTGACGCGGTCGAACTCGGTGCGGTCGAGCTGCTCACCCGGCAGATAGTCGGTCGAACCGGAATCGGTGATCCGGACCTTCTGCATCATCTGACGGATGATGATCTCCACGTGTTTGTCGTTGATTTCCACGCCCTGGGCGCGATACACCAGCTGAATCGCGTCAACCAGGTGGCGCTGCAGCTCGTGGATGCCGCAGACTTCCAGCAGCGTGTGAGGCACAATCGAACCTTCAGTCAGCTTCTGGCCCTTGCGGACGAAGTCGCCTTTGCTGACGGTCAGGTGCTTATGCGCCGGAATATTGTTGTGCTCTTCGGTCATGCCCGATTCCGGATCGCGGATCAGCAGCTGGCGTTTGCCGCGGGTGATCTTGTCGACCTCGACGTAACCGTCGATGCGGGCGATTTCGGCGACATCCTTCGGGATGCGCGCTTCGAACAGCTCCGCAATACGCGGCAGACCGCCGGTGATGTCCTTGTTCTTCGCCGACTGCCGCGGCACACGGGCGACCACCATGCCGGGGGTCACCTTCGCACCGGCCTTGGTCATCAACACCGCGCCGGCCGGCAGCGGATAGTTCGCGAGGAACTGGCCGTCCGCGCTCATGATCACGATCTGCGGGTGGAGGTCCTCACGGTGCTCCATCACGGTCGCCTGATCCGAACCGCCGCGCTTCTGCTTCTGCAGCGTCACGCCTTCGACCAGGTCGTGCAACTCGACCACACCGGCCTCTTCGATGATGATCGGCACGTGGTTCGCTTCCCACCGCACGAAGACCTCGTTGGCCTTCACGGTGTCGCCGTCGTTCTTGTCGAGGATCGAACCGGCTTCCAGCTCATAGCGGTCCAGCTCAGCTTCCCGCAGCGCATCCGACCAGAAATCGTAATCCTTGTTGTAGATGGTGCCGAGCGCCTCGGCCTCCACCTGCGCCCGTTCACGGGCGGCCTTTTCAGCGGCCCTGGCAACGGCGGCATCGTAGACGATCACATAGCCGTTCTTGTTGACGACGACGGTCTTGCCCTTCTGGTTCTTGATCGAGCGGACGTTGAACAATTTAATCGTACCGTCGTGGCGGGACGCGATCACCGGCTGCTTATAGGCGCTCGACGCGGTACCGCCGATGTGGAACGTACGCATGGTCAGCTGGGTGCCGGGCTCACCGATCGACTGCGCGGCGATGATGCCGAGCGCGTCGCCTTCCTTGGCCAGACGGTCGCTGGCCAGATTGCGGCCGTAACACTTGATGCAGACGCCGCGCAGAGTTTCGCAGGTCAGCGTGGAACGGATCAGCACGCGCTGGATGCCGCGCTTCTCGATCAGTTCGACCACTTCCGGCGTGAACTCCTGGCCGGCGCCCACGATCAGGCGGCCGTCCGCAAACGCGGGGTCGCGGATATCCTGCGCACTGAAGCGGCCCAGAATGCGGTCCTTCAGCGGCATGATGGTTTCGTCACCCTCGATGATCGCGCTGGTCCAGACGCCCTTGCCGGTACCGCAATCCTCTTCGCGGCAGATGATATCCTGCGCGACGTCGACCAGACGGCGGGTCATGTAACCCGAGTCCGCGGTCTTCAGCGCGGTATCGGCCAAACCCTTGCGGGCGCCGTGGGTGGAGATGAAGTATTCCAGCACCGACAGACCTTCGCGGAAGTTCGAGATGATCGGCCGTTCGATGATGTCGCCCGACGGCTTCGCCATCAGGCCGCGCATACCGGCCAGCTGACGGATCTGGTCCTTGCTGCCGCGCGCGCCGGAGTCGAGCATCGCGTAAACCGGGTTGATCTCGCCGCGGCGCGACGCCGCTTCGAGGCGGACGAACAACTCGTTCGCCACCGCGTTACTGGCCTGGGTCCAGATGTCGATCACCTTGTTGTGGCGTTCGCCGTCGGTCAACAGACCATTGTTGTACTGCTCAAGCACGCTGTCGATCTGGGTGCGGGCGTTCTCGATGATCTCCTCTTTCTTCTCGGGGACCTGAAGGTCCGCGATGGAAATCGAGAGACCGGCGAGCGTCGCCTGGCGGTAACCCATGTCTTTCAGGTCGTCCAGCAGCTTGATCGTCGCTTCGTGTCCGGCGATCTTGTAGGAGTCGCTGATCAGGCGGCCGAGGTCCTTTTTCTTCGCGATCTGGTTGTAGAAGCCGAGACGCTTGTCCCAGATTTCATTGAAGAGGCAGCGGCCCGGAGTCGTCAGGATGAATTTGCTCTCCTTGTCGCCGTACAGCGTGTCGCGGCCGAAGTCGGGATTCGGAATCTTCACCGCGTCGTGAATCTTCAGAAAGCCGGACTGCATCGCGTAGATCACCTCGAAGTAGTCGCGGTACAGCTTCGCCTTCTCCTTGTTGCGCGGCTCGCAGGTCATGTAGTAGCTGCCGAGGGTGATGTCCTGGGTCGGCGACACGATCGGCTTGCCGTTCGCGGGCGAGAAGATGTTGTTCGGGGAGAGCATCAGGAGCTTGGTCTCCATCTGCGCCTCATTCGACAGCGGCACGTGCACCGCCATCTGGTCGCCGTCGAAGTCCGCATTGTAGGCGGTACAGACCAACGGGTGCAGACGCAGCGCCGAACCTTCGATCAACACCGGGTCGAATGCCTGAATCGACAGGCGGTGCAGCGTCGGCGCGCGGTTCAGCATCACGGGATGCCCCTTGGTCACTTCGTCGAGGATATCCCAGACCTGCGGCTCGCCGCGCTCGATCATCTTCTTGGCGCCGCGGACAGTGTGCGCGAAACCGCGTCCCTTCAAGTGGCGGATGATGAAAGGTTCGAACAGGATCATCGCCATCTTCTTAGGCAGACCGCACTGGTGAATCTTCAGCTCCGGCCCGACCACGATCACCGAACGGCCGGAGTAGTCGACGCGCTTACCGAGCAGGTTCTGGCGGAAGCGGCCCTGCTTGCCCTTGAGCATGTCGGAGAGCGACTTCAAGGGACGATTGCCCGCGCCGGTCACCGCACGGCCGTGGCGGCCGTTGTCCAGCAGCGAGTCGACCGCCTCCTGCAGCATGCGCTTTTCATTGCGGATGATCACATCCGGCGTATGCAGCTGCAGCAGGTTCTTCAGGCGGTTGTTGCGGTTGATCACGCGACGGTAGAGGTCGTTCAGGTCGCTGGTCGCAAACCGGCCGCCCTCCAGCGGAACCAGCGGACGCAGGTCCGGCGGAATCACCGGCAGCACGGAGAGCATCATCCACTCGGGACGCGAATTGCTCGCCATGAATCCCTCCACCAGGCGCAGGCGCTTGGCCAGCTTCTTGCGGATCGCCTTGTTGCGGGTGCCTTCGAGGTCGACCTCCAGCTCCGCCTTCAAGGAAGGCATGTCGACGCGCTCCAGCAGCGTCTTGATCGCCGGAGCGCCCATATCGGCGATGAACGCATCGCCGTAGTCGTCGCGGGCCTGACGGTATTCGATCTCGTCCATGGTCTGGCCGATCTGCAGCGGGGTGTCGCCCGGATCGGTGACCACGTACTCTTCATAATAGATCACCCGTTCCAGCGATTTGGCCGCCATATCCAGCACCAGGCCGATGCGGCTGGGCATGCACTTGAAGAACCAGATGTGCGAAACCGGCACCGCCAGTTCGATATGGCCCATGCGTTCACGGCGCACCTTGGCCTGGGTGACTTCCACGCCGCAGCGGTCGCATACGATGCCCTTGTGCTTCACGCGCTTGTACTTGCCGCAGTTGCACTCCCAGTCGCGGGTGGGGCCGAAGATGCGTTCGCAGAACAGACCGCCCTTTTCGGGCTTGAAGCTGCGATAGTTGATGGTTTCCGGGTTCTTGACTTCACCGAACGACCAGGAGCGGATCACTTCCGGAGACGCCACATTAATCGAAACCGCGCTGAACGAAGTCGTCGAGCTTTTGCCCAACAGCTCCCGATAAGCATAAGTATTGTCAATCAAGGTTATTTCCTCCTCGAATTAGTTTTCGGACGTCTTTTTGACCGTGCGGATGTCAAGACCGAGACTCTGCATTTCCTTCAGCAGCACGTTGAAGGACTCAGGCCGTCCGGCTTCCAGCACATTGTGCCCCTTGACGATCGATTCGTAGATGCGGGCACGGCCGGCGACGTCGTCCGATTTCACCGTCAGCATCTCCTGCAGGTTGTAGGCGGCGCCGTACGCTTCGAGCGCCCACACTTCCATTTCTCCGAAGCGCTGGCCGCCGTGCTGCGCCTTACCGCCGAGCGGCTGCTGGGTGACCAGCGAATACGGGCCGACCGCACGGGCGTGGATCTTGTTGGCGACCAGGTGGTCCAGCTTCAGCATGTACACCTGACCGACCATCACGCGCTGGTCGAACTTATTGCCGGTCCGGCCGTCATAGACGTCCGCCTTGCCGTCGTAGACCCACTCGCCGGCCTCGTTCTGCTTGAAGCCCCAGTGGTAGTCATGCCCCTCCTTCGCGGTGAAAGCGTCGTTGCCCTTGCGCATCAGGTCGATGATCTCCTGCTCGCCGATACCGTCGAACACCGGAGTGGCGGCCTTGAAGCCGAGCATCTTGGCGGCCCAGCCCAGGTGAGTTTCGAGCACCTGGCCGATATTCATACGGCTCGGCACGCCGAGCGGATTCAGGATGATGTCCACCGGCGTACCGTCCTCAAGGAACGGCATGTCCTCCACCGGCACAATCCGCGACACGATACCCTTGTTGCCGTGACGGCCGGCCATCTTGTCGCCGACCTGCAGCTTGCGCTTGCAGCCGACATAGACCTTCACGCGCTTGATCACACCGAGATCGGCGTTGTCGCCGGAATCCATATTGTCAGCCATCCGGCGGCGCTTCTCCTCGTTCTCCTCGAATTGCGGGATGAACGAATCAATGATTTCGGTCAACGTCTTCTTCAGGTCGCAATCCTCCATGCTCCAGCAGTCGTAGTGAGCCGCCAGCTTCTGGATCGAGCTCTTGGTCACCTTGCGGTTGGAACTGATCAGCACCGCGTTCTCACGGGCCGGGGACATATCGAAAATCGGATACGGCAGCTTGATGCCGAGCATCACATCGGAAAGACGGCTGGTCAGATCGTCGATCAGGCCGTTGTAGATATCCCGATAGTCGTTCTTCATCATCTTCTGCTGACGTTTTTCCTCGGACTTGGACAGGCTGGAGCGCGACGGATCCTTCGCATATTCGATGCGGATATCCATCACGATGCCGCCCTTGCCGCTCGGCACGGTCAGGCTCGAATCCTTCACATCCGCCGCCTTCTCGCCGAAAATCGCGCGCAACAGGCGCTCTTCCGGCGCCAGTTCGGTCTCGCTCTTCGGCGTGATCTTGCCGACCAGAATATCGCCCGGCTTCACCTCGGCGCCCTCAAACACCACGCCGCGGCTGTCGAGGTTGCGCAGCGCATCCTCGCTGACGTTCGGAATATCACGGGTGATCTCCTCCGGCCCGAGCTTGGTTTCACGGCTGGTGATCTCGAACTCATCCACATGGATGCTGGTGTAGACGTCCTCCTTGACCAGACGCTCGGAAACGATGATCGCGTCCTCGAAGTTGTACCCGCACCACGGCATGTAGGCCACCAGCACGTTGCGGCCGAGCGCGAGCTCGCCGTCCTGGGTCGCGGCGCCGTCCGCCAGGATGTCGCCCTTCTTCACGGCCTGGCCGTGCTCGACGATCGGGCGCTGGTTCACGCTGGTTCCGGCATTGCTGCGCAGATACTTGTAGAGACGGTAATACTGATAGGACTTCTTGTCCGCATCGGGAGCCGGCAGATTGCCGTCCGGCGTCACGATGATATGCTCGGAACAGACCTCCGCGACGATGCCGTCCGCCTTCGCGGCGACCACGGCGCGGGAGTCGCGGGCGATCCGCGCTTCCAGACCGGTGCCGACATACGGCGACTCCGGCATCAACAGCGGCACCGCCTGGCGCTGCATGTTCGACCCCATCAGGGCGCGGTTCGCGTCGTCATGCTCCAGGAACGGAATGATGCCGGCGGCGGCGCTGATCAGCTGCTTCGGCGACACGTCCATATACTGAACCGCCTCGCGCGGATGCTCTTCGGATTCGCCCTTGTAACGGCTCATGATCATCGGGCGGACGAACCGGTTGTTCTCGTCGAGCAGCGCGTTCGCCTGCGCGATCACGTACTGTTCTTCCTTGTCGGCGGTCAGATAGTCGATCTGATCCGTGACCTGACCGTCCACCACCTTGCGGTACGGAGTTTCCAGGAAACCGTACTCGTCGATGATCGCATACAGCGACATCGAACTGATCAGACCGATATTCGGACCTTCCGGGGTCTCGATCGGACAGATGCGGCCGTAGTGGCTGGAGTGAACGTCGCGCACTTCAAAACCGGCGCGGTCGCGGGAAAGACCGCCCGGACCGAGCGCCGACAGACGGCGCTTGTTGGTCAATTCGCTCAGCGGGTTGGTCTGGTCCATAAACTGCGACAGCTGGCTGCGGGCGAAGAAATCGCGGATCACGCCGGCGAACGCCTTCGGGTTCACCAGCTTGGACGGAGTCACGTTCTGATCGTCGAAGGTCATGCGCTCGCGGACCAGGCGCTCGGTGCGCAGCAGGCCGGCGCGGCACTGGTTCTGCAGCAGTTCGCCGACGGTGCGGACGCGGCGGGCGCCCAGGTGGTCGATGTCGTCCACCGCGCCGCCGGAGTGACGCAATTTGATCAGCATCTTGGTCGCGGCCATCAGGTCCTTCGGATCGAGTACGCGCAGCGTCAGCGGGATATCCTGCTTCAGCCGCTCATTGAGCTTGTAGCGGCCCACCGCGCCCAGATCGTAGCGGCGGTTGTCGAAGAACAGGCGCTTGATCAGCAGCTTCGCGTTGTTGATGTTCGGCGGATCGCCGGGACGCATGCGGCGGTAGATCTCCTTGAGGGCATCTTCCTCGTTGCGGGCCGGGTCCTTGCGCAGGCAGCCGATCAGATAGTTGTCGCCTTCCGCGATGTAAGCCAGCTCAACTTCCTTGATGCCGGCGTCGATCAACTGCTTCAGATGGTTTTCGGTCAACTGCACCAGCTCGTCGATCACCAGCACATCGTCTTCGGTGGTGATGTCGTCGACGGTGTAGAAGCCGGAAAGATCCTTCTGCTTCAGCAGCGAAGCGGTCGTGTGCTTCTTGACCTCATAGCATTCCGCCAGAATATCGCGGTTGGTGGGATAGCCGATTGCGCGCAGGAAAGTGGTGATATAGAACTTCCGGCGGCGGCGGCGGCGGTCCAGATAGATATAGATGAAGTCGTTGATGTCAAACTGGACATCCATCCACGAGCCGCGGTCCGGAATGATCCGGTAGGAGTACAGCGTGCGGCCGGAGGTATGGCGGGTCTTTTCAAAGCAGATGCCCGGCGAACGGTGGAGCTGGCTGATGATCACGCGCTCAGCGCCGTTGATGATGAAGGTGCCCTGCTCGGTCATGATCGGAATATCGCCCATGTACACGCGCTCGGGAATCTCGGTACCGTTGACCTTCAGCAGGAAATCGACATACAGCGGAGCATCATAGATTTTGCCGTCCTTGATGCAATCGACGACATCGCCCTTCTGGTCGGTGGAATTACCGATTTCATAGGAGACGAATTCCAGCGACATCTGCTTGTCGAAGCTCTCGATCGGGAAAATCTCGTTGAAGACCTCCTGCAATCCCTGATTCTTGCGCTCCGCCGGCGGCACATCGCGCTGCAGAAAATTGAAGTAGGAGTCAAGCTGGAGACCGATCAAATCCGGCACGTCGAGCACGTCCCGAAGCTTTCCAAAATTAATTCGTTTTGTCATATCCTGCTCGTTGTTTGGTTTTATGTGAATGAAAAAAATTCAAAAAAAATATAAAAATATCCGGTATTTAAAGACGGAAAAAGAGATTTTCCGTTGAAAATCCCGAAAAAAGCCATAGTCAAAACACAAAAGAACCGACCTGTCGACAAAAAACCACATCGACAGTTCGGAATTCACGAAAAAAATCGCAATTTTTCTTCAAAATATTTAAGGATATCCAGACGGCGCGGAACCGACAAAAAACCACATCGGCTCCGGTCCGGAGAAACGTCTTGCGACAAAAGTCCACATCGTAAAACGCTTCGGCAAGGGGAAAGTTCCGTTTTCTCACAGCCGGTCCCGCTTGCGGAACCGGTATGAGACGAAACAACGGCAGTGGGTATCCCGCAGGAGACCCGCCGCCGTTAAAAGAGGTCAATCTTACTTGACTTCGACCTTCGCACCGGCGGCTTCGAGAGCAGCCTTGAGCTTTTCGGCTTCGTCCTTGGCAATACCTTCCTTGATCGCCTTCGGAGCGCCCTCGACGAGGTCCTTCGCTTCCTTCAGGCCGAGGCCGGTGATGCCGCGGATTTCCTTGATGACGCCGATCTTCTTCGCAGCATCAAAGCCGGCGAGGATCACGTCGAATTCGGTCTTCTCTTCAGCGGCCGGAGCAGCGGCGCCGGCCGCCGGAGCGGCGGCGACCGCCACCGGAGCGGCGGCGCTGACGCCCAGACGCTCTTCCAGAGTCTTGACCAGCTTGGACAATTCCAGCACGGTCAGGTTCTCGACATAAGAGACGAACTCTTCCATTTTGTTCTCTTCGGACATCTTAAATGCCTCCATTCGTTATTCTAGTTAACTATTGCTTTTCGACTTTTTCTTTATATGCGTTGAGCACATTCAAGATGCTCGCAGCCTTGGCGTTGAGAACGGTGACCAGATTCCTCGACGGAGCCTGAAGCACACCGAGCAACATCGCCTGAAGCACGGGCTTCGACGGCAGTTCAGCCAGACTTCCGACCTCGGCGGGCGAAAGCACCGCACCATCCATGTAACCGCCCTTGGCGGCCACTTTGTCGTTCTTCTTGCCGAACTCCGCCAGAACTTTGGCGGCGGCGCTGCAATCGCCCTTGCCGGCGACGAGCGCAGTGCCCTGAGTGAAATCGATCGTTTCAAGCCCTTCGATCTTCAGGGCTTCTCCGGCTTTCTTGATCAGCGTGTTCTTCAGCACATGGCAGACCGCGTTCTGGGCCGCCAGCTGATTGCGCAGCTCGGAAAAATCCTTGACGGTAAGACCGGCAAAAGAGATGAAATAAACGTAATCGGCGTTGCCGATCATATCACTGATCTGCTTGACCAGAAAATGCTTTTCGTTTCTCATTCTTTCGACCTCACCAGTTCCTTGACGTTGATCTTGACTCCGGGAGTCATCGTCGCAGAGATCGTGCAGGAGAGGATATACGCCCCCTTCGCAGTGGTCGGCTTCGCCTTGATCAGCGCATCGACGATCACATCGAAGTTCTCTTTGAGAGCATCCGACTCGAACGACATCTTGCCGAACGGCACATGCACACAGGCGCCGCGATCCGCACGGAATTCCGCACGGCCGCCCTTCGCCTCGCGAACCGCAGTTCCGACCGATTCGGTCACCGTACCGGTCTTCGGGTTCGGCATCAGGCCGCGGGGACCGAGCTGACGGCCGAGGGGACGGACCAGACGCATCGCATCCGGAGTCGCGATCAGGATATCGAAATCCTGCCAGCCGTCTTTGATCTTCTGAACAATGTCTTCATAACCGACGAAATCGGCGCCGGCATCCTTGGCGTCCTGGGCCAGCTGGCCGTCGGCGACGACCGCAACGCGGACCGTCTTGCCGGTGCCCCGGGGAAGCGCAACCGCACCGCGGACCGTCTGGTCGGACTTGCGCGGATCGACGCCGAGCTTGAAAGCGACTTCGGCGGTCTGGTTGAACTTGACGCCCGGCATCGTCTTCAACAGAGCGATTGCCTCGGCCACGCCATAGCGTTTCTGCAGATCGAAACCGGCGGTTTCCACCTGCTTCTTGTAAAGCTTACTTCTACGCATCGACCACCTCGATTCCCATGCTGCGCGCGGTTCCTTCGATGATGCGCATTGCCGCTTCCTCGCTCCGGGCGTTGATATCATCCTTCTTGATCTGAACGATTTCACGGATCTGCGCACGGGTGATTTTGCCGGCCTTTTCAGAGCCCGGCTTTTTCGCCGCGGAAGCCACTCCCGCCGCCTTCTTGATCAGAACGGCAGCCGGGGGGGATTTGCAGATGAATGTGAACGACCGGTCCTGATAGACCGTGATCACGACAGGAATAATCATTCCGCTCTGAGACTGAGTGGCGGCATTGAACTGCTTACAGAACTCCATAATGTTGCAACCGGCCGAGCCAAGGGCGGGACCGATCGGCGGAGCCGGGTTAGCGGCGCCGGCCGGAATCTGCAACCGGATCAAGCCTGTAACCTTCTTTGCCATGATTAAACTTCCTTTTCCGATTCCAAGGTGGTCCGGACTGACAGGCATCCCGCCACCAAAGAATCATACACCATTTAGAAAAAGTTTCGAACCCAGCCTTAAACGGTGCGTTCGACCTGCCAAAACTCCAATTCAACCGGGGTGGAACGACCGAAAATGGAAACCATCAATTTCAGCTTGCCGCGTTCGTTGTCGATCTCCTGAATCGCCCCTTCAAAATTCTCGAAAGCGCCGTCCTTGATCCGGACGACTTCGCCGACCTCAAATGCGATTTTCGGCTTGACTTCCGGCGCTCCGGCCTGGGCCGGGCGCATGATATCTTCCACTTCACTCTCAGTCAGCGCGGTCGGCTTGTTGTCGCCGCCGAGGAATCCGAGGACTCCCTGCACGCTACGGATGAAGTACCAGGCCTTCTCATTGATCATGCCGAGATCATCGTACAGATCCATGCGAACCCAGATATAGCCGGGGAAAAGCTTGCGGGTCGTCGTGGTTTTCTTGCCCTGCCGGACTTCAGCGACCTTCTCCGTCGGAATGAAGGCCTCGTACACCGGAACCTGATCGCCGGTCTGAAGCTGACGCAAAATCTTGTCGCGGACCTTGTTTTCGTGACCCGAGAGCGTGTGGATCACAAACCATTGTCCCCGCTTATCGCGCTCGGTTTCTGCGGACTCGTTCATGATTGATCATTACCTTCAAAACTTACCAACCGTTACCAGGCGGATTACGATCCGCGCCACTTCATCGACACCGGCGACGAACAGCGCGAGAATGGCGATTGCCACCACCACCAGCACGGTAGATTCAAACAACTGCTGGCGATTCGGCCAGGTGCAGCGGCCTAGTTCGGCCATCGTTTCGGAAATAAAGCGCCGAATTCTGCCCATAAACGAATCGAAACCGGCGGTGACCCCGGTCTGCTGCATGCTGCGCTTCTGATCGTTTCCCATATTTCCTGTTACCTGCCTGACTTTCTATCAAAAAATTGGCAGGAGAGGTGAGGCTCGAACTCACGACCTGCGGTTTTGGAGACCGCCGCTCTAGCCAACTGAGCTACTCTCCTGTCTCAATCATAAAGCAAACTTCAATGCTCAGCGCGTTTCCTTGTGAATCGTATGCTTGCGTTCAAATTTGCAATACTTCTTCTTTTCCAAGCGCTCGGGCGTATTGCGCTTTTCCTTCATCGACGTATAGTTACGCCGCTTGCACTCCGTGCATTCCAGAATGATTAATTCGCGCGCCATTTTTCTTACCTAGTTTTACATGATTATCCCGGAACCGCCGACCGGCGGTCCGGGATGATAGTCCGAGACCGAAATTACTTGATGATTTCGGAGACTCGGCCGGAGGCAACCGTACGGCCGCCTTCACGGATCGCGAAACGCAGACCCTTTTCCATGGCGATCGGAGCGATCAGTTCCACGGTGATCGAAGTATTGTCACCGGGCATGACCATCTCGGTGCCTTCATTCAGGGTGATCGTGCCGGTCACGTCAGTCGTACGGAAGTAGAACTGCGGACGATAGTTGTTGAAGAACGGGGTATGACGGCCGCCTTCATCCTTGCTCAGCACGTAGATTTCGCCCTTGAACTGGGTGTGCGGGGTCACGCTGCCCGGCTTGGCCAGAACCTGACCGCGCTCGACATCTTCCTTCTTAGTGCCGCGGAGCAGGCAACCGACGTTGTCGCCGGCCTGGCCCTGATCGAGCAGCTTGCGGAACATTTCGATACCGGTGACGGTGGTCTTGACAGTCGGCTTGATACCGATGATTTCGACTTCGTCGTTGAGCTTGATCACACCGCGCTCGACACGGCCGGTGACCACGGTGCCGCGACCTTCGATCGAGAACACGTCTTCGATCGGCATCAGGAAGGGCTGATCCACATCGCGCTTCGGCTCGGGAATGAAGCTGTCGACCGCATCCATCAGCTCGAGGATGCACTTGCAGGCCGGGTTCTCCGGATCGCCGTCGGCTTCGATCGCCTTCAGAGCGGAGCCCTTGATGATCGGGGTGTCGTCGCCGGGATATTCATAACTGCTGAGCAGCTCGCGGATTTCCATTTCGACGAGCTCGAGCAGTTCCGGGTCATCGAGCTGGTCGCACTTGTTCATGAAAACGACGATCGCCGGCACACCCACCTGACGGGCGAGCAGCACGTGCTCGCGAGTCTGGGCCATCGGGCCGTCGGTCGCGGCGATCACGAGGATCGCACCGTCCATCTGCGCGGCGCCGGTGATCATGTTCTTCACATAGTCGGCGTGTCCCGGGCAGTCAACGTGAGCATAGTGACGATTCGCAGTCTGGTATTCAACGTGGGAGGTGTTGATGGTGATACCGCGCTCTTTTTCTTCCGGAGCATTGTCGATTTCATCATATTTACGGACTTCACCGCCGAACTTCTTGTTCAGCACCATGGTGATGGCGGCGGTCAGAGTGGTTTTGCCGTGGTCGACGTGACCAATCGTACCAACGTTAACGTGCGGCTTGGTTCTTTCGAATTTTTCCTTAGCCATTTTTCCCTCCTGAAAGGTTTAGAGTTTTCCAACTGCTTCAAAATCTATTAAAATAATGGAGCCTACATCCGGACTTGAACCGGAGACCTCATCCTTACCAAGGATGTGCTCTACCGACTGAGCTATGTAGGCATCAATCCGCATCCATTCGATTTGACGATCGAAGGCGGCAGAATTTTAAAATACACCGTCTCAACCGTTTTGCAACCCTAAACTTGCAAAAAAACGGAAAAATGGTACTCGGGGGGGGACTTGAACCCCCAAGGATTGCTCCATATGGACCTCAACCATACGCGTCTGCCAATTCCGCCACCCGAGCGCATTCATTTAGTGAACCGCATTTATCAGCGAGAACAGGACATAATATATTCGCCCTCGCCCGATTTGCAAATCCCAAAACCAACTTTTTCACAGAAAAACAGCAAAAAACAGCTTTTCCCGACTGAAATCATTCATTTTCCCAAAGCGCGAAGCCACGATCTTCCCCGCTCTAATGCCGGAACGTCGCAGGATTCCCGCCCCATCCCGGCACCCGGCCGCCGTCTATTCGCCGACCAGTTTGCCGTTGTCCACCGCGGCGTTGCGCCGCTTGAAAGTGGGGATGTCCAGGTCTTCGCCGTTCCACAATACCGGCATGGTCTTCTCCATGATCCCTTTGGAAAGCGGTTCCAGAAGCGGAAAGAGTTCGAGCTGCGTGGAGGCTCCGTCGGCCGCTCCGGCGGCGGCGCGGCCCCGGCGCGGCATCCGCGAGGTCTCCTTGCGCATCGCCTCCACCGTCACGGTTTCGGCATCGAATCTGATCGTAACCGCGGTCAGCTGGAGCATGCCGCTCCACTCCTCCCCGGTGGAAGCTCCGATAATCAGTTCGGCCCCCGGTTTCACATAGCGGCCGGCCAGCTCCAGCGCAGCTTTGGTCTCGCCGATCGAGAGCTCCGGCCCGCCCAGCAGCGAAAAAACCACCGCATCGGCTTCACCGAGCTTGTCGGCGCCCCCCAGCAGCGGAGAGTGAAGCAGTTGCTCCATCGCGGCCTCGATCCGGCCATTGACTTCCGCGCTTTCGACCAGACCGACGCCGATGCTGCAGTAACTTTTCTTGCGCTTCAGCAGCGCCACGAAGTTGTTGAAATCCGCCGCCAGCAGATTGCCGTGGCGCAGCACCGCGGTCAGGGCCAGCACCGTCCGCGAAAACTCCCGGTCGGCAAGCCGGAACGCCTCGCTGAGCGGAGTGGTCGAGTCCAGAATCGAAAAAAGCAGATCGTTCGGCAGGCACAATACCGCATCGGCGAGCCCGAGCAGTTCGTTCTTCACCGTCTCCTCGGCCGTCTTGCGCTTGCTGTGTCCCTCCAGCGTGAAGGGAAGCGTCACCAGAAACAGCGTCGGAATTTCCAGCTTCCGCGCCACGCTCAACACCACCGACACGCCGCCCGAAGCTGTTCCCCCGCCCAGTCCGCCGACCACCAGCAGCATCGAAGTCCCGGCCAGCATCCGCTCCAGCGCGGCCCGCTCATGCGCCAGCGCCCGCTGCCCGTCCAGCACATTGCCGCCGCAGCCGCGTCCGCCGCGCCAGCGGGCGCCGGCCAGCAGCATCGAACCTTCCGGCAGATTCAGCCCTTCCAGGCCCCGCCGGTCGGTATCCACGGCCAGCAGCCGCAGTGACGCGGCGGCCGGACTCCCGACAAAACCGCGCAGCACCCGGCACCCGGCGCCGCCGATTCCGAGTACGGTAACCATTTTATTCTCAACAGGATTTTCCATGATTACCCCCTCCTGTTCCAGAGCTTTTTCCGGGTCCTGCTCACCAGTGAATCCACCATGTCGAGCAGGCTGCCGAAACCGCCGCGGCCGGAACAGCCCGGCTCCATCGCATTGTATGCCACCGCCAGGCGCAGCGCCCCCCAGACCGTGCTGAACCGCGGATTCTCCGCCAAGGCGACCGGGTCGCCGTTTTCCAGCGGCTGGGCAATCCGGCAGCTCATTTCGAACACCTCCCGGAACATGGCTCCAGTCCGCTCGAACATCGCGCCGCCGCCGGTCAGGATGCCGCCCGCCTCCAATTGGCTCAATGCGTTTTTCTCATTCAAAATCTGCTTGATGATCTCAAAGGTCTCCCGCAGCCGCAGGTCGATGATGGTCTCGAAGGAGTTCAGCGGAATCCGCCGGGGCGTACCCACACTGCTTCCCGGAAACTCCAGGCAGTCGCGATGCTCCCGGATCGCCCGGCTCAACGAGCCGTCCTCGACCAGCTTGCGGCAGACGCCGATATTCAAATCCAGTCCGACCGCCAGATCGTTGCAGACGTGGTCGAAGCCGACCTGCAGCACGCCGGAAGCGCGCACGCCGGAGTTGCATTCGACATCGTATTCGGTCGTCCCGGCGCCGATGTCCACCAGCAGCGCCCCGCTGCCGCGCTCCTCTTCCGAAAGGATGCCGTAGTCGGTCGCCAGCGGCGCAAACACCGGATAGATCATCGAATCCTCGAAGCCGGATTCGCGCACGATCGTCCTGAAATTTTCCAACCGGGTGGTAACGCCGTGCACCAGATGTACATAGGCATCCAGCCGGCGGCCGCTCTGAAGCAGCGGATTGCAGACCGGGCGGCCGTCGATCGCGAAGCAGGATTCGGAGATATTGATGATTTCCCGCCCGGCCGAAACGTGCTGGTCTTTCGCATTTTCAACCGCTTCGGCCCGCTCCTTTTCGGTCACGACGCGCTGCTCGCTCCTGATCGTGGCGGTGCCGACGCCCTGCATCGACTCGATGCCGCAGCCGGTCACCGGAACGATCACCAGACGGCTGTTGCCCAACTCCCGGTCCGAACTGCGGTCGGCCTCCTCCAGCGCCGAGCCCAGCAGCTCGAACGCTTTATCCATATTGTAGATTTCGCCCTTGACGATCGAGCCCTCGCTGGGCACGCATCCCTGGCCGATGACCTTGACCTTGCCGTCCGGCAAGGCTTCGCCGACCAGCACGCAGATCTTGGAACTGCCCAGATCGACGGCAGTCACGATTTCCCGGTTGTTGAACATGGCTGTCTCACTTGATTCGGATTGTATTTATTCAGATTAAATATACCGGATGTGATCCGAAAATGCCAGTCCCCAACCGGATTTTCCGCCAAAATCACCGGCTCCGGCCCAATCCGGCGCCGACCGGAAAACGACGACGGATCAGTCGCCGGTTTATCGGTGCTGATAACGACTCGGCTTCCGCCATATCCATGCAGTTTCCATCCGGTCCGCCGGAATGCCGGGAACAGGGAATTTCAATCCGGCGCATTCCTTGTAATCGGAGGAACTCCAGATTATATTATACTTCGAGTTGAATTACAGAGACTTAAATGAATTGAGAAATTCCGCATGGCAGGTCCGAATTCAGAGAGAAGAGCGGCGTACAGGAATTGTTTTTCCGCGGAACCCATTCTGCGGAAAGCGGATTCGGATTTTGCCGCCGGCCGGATTTTACCGCGTTTCAAACGCCTCGCACTTCGCAAATATCCTCAGGGGAATATGGTTCCCCCGCACCGCCACCTCGATTATGAAGCGGTCCTGCTCTGCTCCGGGGCATACCGGTTCAGAATCAACGGGACCGAGATGGAACTGACGCCCGGAGAAGGAATTCTGGTCAATATCGGCGACCAGCACGAGGACTGGAGGGGAGACGGAGCGAAATTTATCGGTTTCTCCTTTACATTGGAAGCCTTTCCCGCAACCAACGGCATCCCGGCTCTTCTGGCTCCCGGAGTCTCTCCGCAGGAGCAGCGATTTCGGATTGATTTGAAAGAAGCCGAAGGACTGGCCAGAAAAATTTATGAAGAAGAACAGCGGCAGACGGCATTTTCACGGCTGATTCAGGAAGCGATTTCTCTGGAATTGTTCTGGAGAATCATCCAGGGGCTTCCCCGGGAATCACTTTCGACCGGTTTTCTGGATAATACAGCAGACGGCAGTTTCAGGGCCCGGCTTTCCAGATTGTTCCAGGATCATATTGAAGAAGTTCTAACGCTGGACGATATTGCAAAACAGCTGGGAATCAGCCGGACTTCGCTGACGAATAAATGCAATGAACTGTTTCACATGTCGCCCGGCAAGGCCTTCTGCCGCTGCAAGATGGAACGCGCCGGGTATCTGCTGGTCAATACCCGGCTGACGGTCAAGGAAATCGCCGGCAGATTGGGATATGCGAGCGAATTCGCCTTTTCGCGCGCTTTCCGCAGGGAGTTCAATCTGTCACCAGCCGAATGGCGCAGAAACTATATTTACTGATTTCTCGATTTTGTATTTTCTGCAATGTTATATGTCATTTCGGAGCTTGCCGAAACTGTCTTTTTCAGGTATAATATAAACAAACATTCCAGATCGAATTACCGGGAAAGCTGCTGATGCAATGAAAAGTTCCGTATATATCGTGCCGAGTTTTCATTATGATGTCGTCTATCTGCAGGACTACCAGACTTATCTGGAACGGGGATTCGCCATTCTGGACCGGGCGCTCTGCCTTTTGGAAAGCTCTTCCGAATACTGTTTCCTGATTGAACAGGTCATTCTGGCGGAGGCATACTGTGCAGGCCGCCCGGACCGCCTGGCCAAGCTGAAACGCTTCACGGAAGCGGGAAGATTGCATTTTGCTCCCGGCATGTACGTCATGCCGGATATGAATATGCCGGACGGCGAATCTTTGTTTCTGCAAATTTCCGAAGGTTTCCGGTGGTTGGAGGAAAAGCTGCACTACCGGCCCGCCATCTGCTGGATCGCCGACTGCTGGGGGCATCCGGCGCAATTGCCCCAGATACTTACCCGATGCGGATTCAAAGGATACGCTTTCTGGCGCTGCATGAATCCGGATTTGCGGAAAAACCACTTCCTCTGGCGCGGAATCGACGGCACGACGATCAGAACCCACTGGCTCAGCAAAGGTTACAGCCCGATCCACTTTCCCGACACCGCCGAAATCGTCAATGCGCCGGATCAGAAGATTTTCACAAGCTCCTGCGAACAGCTCGAAACCCTCTGCCGGGAATTTGAGGAGATCGGCGCGGCAGGCCACGTGCTTTTGTGCAATGGCGGCGACTTTACAATGCCGCAGGAATCCGCTTCCGCCACGCTCGCGCATCTGCGTTCTACCGGCCTTTTTGCCAAGTTGGAACTCTCCGGCCCGGAACAATATTTCGACAGCCTCGACTGGAAAAACACCATTCTGTATGACGGAGAGTTCAACAGCGCTCTTCAGGGGACGTTCTCCTCAAATATCCGGCTCAAGCAGCAAATCCGGGAGTGCGCGTTCTTCTTTAACGCTCTTGAACGGCTGGCAGTATTAACCGGACGCCCGTGGGAAAAACGGGAGATGTTGCTGAAACAGCTCCTGAAGCAGCAATTCCATGACACGATCTGCGGCACGCTCGCCGACGCTCCCTTGAATGACACGCTGCGCGAGCTCGCCGCCTGTCTCAGGCAGCTTGAAGAAGCGCGGCTGGAACTCGGCAGTTCCGCCGTACCGGAAAAAAACCTGTTCAATCCAACCCAGTTCGACCGCACCGAAATCATCCGCGACGGCGACAGGCCTCTCCTGCTGTCCGTCGGACCGCACGCCAGCTCGCCGCAACGGACGGCGCGGGTATTATCACCGGACGGCGACACATCGCTGCCGCAGACATTCACCAACGGCTTCTATTCCGCCCGGCTTGACGCGGAAGGCTTTATCGCTTCGCTGAAAGTCGACGGCGGAGAACTGGTCAATCCCCATGCCGCGGTAAAGTTCGGCGCCCTCACCATGCAGATGGACTACGGCGACCTCTGGCTCCACTTCGACGCACCGTTGAGCGGGGGTTCTCCGGCGGCCGCCCTGACGCAGAACCGGGAGGACCCGCTCGATTTCCCGGATGACTCCGGACTGGTGAACCGCGGCACGTTCCGGCCTGAGATCCGGGAGGCCGCGCTGGTCTTCCGTTCACCGGAGCTGTGGATCGTCCGGCAGACCGGCAGGCTTTGCTTCTGGCAGCTGAATATCGACTTCACGGTGGAAACCCACTTCCGAAGCGATTCCCCGCGCATCGCCTACCGGGTGGAATTTACTCCGAAAGGGAAACATTACCGTATCCGGGCGGCATTCCCTTCCACGGTCGGCGCCGACGGCGCGGTTTATTATGAAATCCCGTTCGGAATCCAGAAGCGCGGCCGGGCGGTCCATGCGGCACAGAACTGGATGGATTTTTCAGACGCGGATAAGGGAATCGCATTGCTGAACCGCGGGTTGCCCTCAAACAGCGTCGACTCGGCGGGAAACCTGCTGCTGACGCTGTTCCGTTCAGCCGCCATGGAATATAAAGCTCCCAGTGAAGAATCGTTCGGAACAGGTGTGCGGCACAATTTCGAGTACGCGGTCGTACCGCATGGGAAACGCAATTTCGCAGCTCTGGTCAAAGAAGGAATCCTGTTCAATGCTCCCCTTCTGGAAACCGGCTGCCGTTTGCCGAGGGCTTTTGTTCCCGAAGCGGAAAACATCATGATCAGTGCGATCAGAAACAGCGAAGACGGCGTGCTGTTGCGGCTGTACGAATGTGCCGGACTCCCGACCACCTCTTCCATCCACATTCCCGAATGTTTCCGGTCCTGTCTGGATGTGGATGGATTGGGCGAAAGAAGCGGCGGAAAGGGATTTCCGGTCTTCGGAACCGTCCCGGTCGAACTGAACCCATTTGAAATAAAAACCCTGCTCCTGCTTCCCAACAGAAAAAATTAATTCACGGAGGAAATAAAATGAGCCTTGATGAATTTCATTCGGTTTCCATGGAAAAGCAGTCCCTGACACAAAAATTTACATTGATTGAGCTGCTCGTGAACATCACTTGTAAAATATATAATCCATCCCCGTATGCCGCTCTGCGTAAAAGAGAGGGGTTCGGGGGAGAGAAAGCGGCGATAAGCGCCGCATCTCTCCCCGTACCAAACATCCCCAACTTTTCACATACTCCCGGCAAGCTCTCACGCCTCCGCCAATGCTCTGCAAGCGGCAAGCCGGAGCAAAAACGTGAAGTTGCCTTTCCGCAGAAAAGCGGGAAGACAACTTCACGTTATTGCGGCTCTTCCTTCCCCGCCGGCCGACCGCGCCTCCGCCTGTCGACCGTCCCGTACCCGGCACCGGCACCTTGCCGGACGCAGGGGGCGCGGGGGACGGCGGACACGCCCCCCGCATACCGCCATGTAAGGCCGTTTACCCTGATTGAGTTGCTCGTCGTCATAGCGATCATTGCCATTTTGGCTTCCATGCTGCTGCCTGCATTGAACCGGGCACGCCAGAAGGCCCGTGAGACCGCATGCCTGAGCACGATGAAGCAACAGATGCTTTATACCCAGATGTACCTGGATCAGTTTAACGGTTCGATCATATCGGAATGGTCCTCTTCCTCGGTTCAGGCGCGTTCCTGGGTGGGATGCCTGTTGAGCGCCGGATATCTTTCCGCGGCAAACGGCAAGGAGTGGACCTGTCCCGACTTGCGCCCGCGGCGGGCACTGGATGAAATTTCCGAGGCCCCCGATTACGGATACGGGCAGAACTACGGCGCTTATCGCGTAGTGGAAGGTGTGAACCAGCAGGACGGCACGATCCGCATCTGGATCGCCTCCAGTTGTTACATTATGAATTTTAAAAAGATGCGGTCGCCGAGTTCTTTCATCTTCATTGCAGACGGAAAGACCAGCAACAATCTCTGCCATGCCAAGCTGACTCCGCAATGGGGACCGGCCACCTGGGCAGCCTCCCCGTGGCGCGCCCATAATTCCAACGCGGTCAACACGGCTTTCGGAGACGGCCGGGCGGCCGCGCTGAACCGAAACGAGCTGGAGCAAACCCTTTACAATGGAATCGTCTATGCCGTAGACTAAGAGCTTATCCCCAAATAAGCTCTAAGCAATAAGGAAATAAAGATGAAATATTGGTTCACAGTTCTTGTATCCGGAATCGGATCGCTGCTTGCCGCCGCCAATTTGCTGATTGCCCCGGAGGGGTCATTGCGCTGCGACCGGGCGGGCGACGGCATAACAGTAGAAATCCGAAACGGCTTGGTGAATCTGACGCTTGAAGGAGCGGAACGCCAGCTCGGCTTTTCCCTGCCGATCGAACCTGACGCCAAATTGGTCCGGCTCAGCGGCAGGATGCAGGTCAAAGGCGTCAGGCGCGGAAAAGCAAACTGGCAGGACGGCAGGATGGCCATGCGTTTTTACGACAGACAGGGAAAGGCGGTCGGAGAATGGCCGCGCGTCTTTTCCGCTTCCGGAACATCCGGCTGGCTGGATTGCGACCGGCTTTATCAGGTCCCGGAAGGCGCGGCTACATTGAGATTTACCCCGGCCAATTTCGGGACAGCCGGCAAGGTGAAAATCCGCAACCTGCGGCTGGAAGCCCTCCGCTTCCCGGAAGAGGCAAATATGGATGCCCCGCCGCCGGATGGTTCCGATCAGGAAGCACTGTTCACTCTGGATGACGCGCAGAAACTGACCACGCCGACGCGGGAACGGATCTGCCTGAACGGATTATGGAGTTTCCGGCCGGTTTTTCACGGCGAAAGCCCCGCCCGCTTCCCTGCGGACGGAAGCGGCTGGGGATACTTCAAAGTCCCCGGCTCCTGGCCGTCATATCCAAACGGAATGAAATTTTATCTCTCTTCGCTTGCATTGCACAAGCTGGATGCGGCCAATCTCAACAGCGCCTGGTACCGGCGCACCATCACGGTGCCCGCCTCCTGGAAAGGACGCCGGATTCTGCTGAATGCCGATCTGATTCAAAGCTGCGCAAAAGTATTCGTGGATGGAACGGAGGCCGGCGAACTCTATTATCCGGGCGGAGAACTGGACCTGTCCGGACGGCTGATCCCCGGTCAAAAGCACACGGTCTCCCTTCTGGTCAGCGCCCGGCCGGAGGTACTGACGACCTTCATGGCCCAGAACCGCCTGATCACGGAGAAAGGGCAGTTGCAGAACCGGGGAATCACCGGCGATCTCTATCTGGAATCGCGTCCGATGATGGCCGCCGTTGCGGATGTGCATGTAATCACCTCCGTAAAACATCGGGAGATCACTTTTGATACCGGCTTCGCCGATCTTCCCGCCGGCCGATACCGGCTGGAAGCGGAAATCACTGCGGGGAACAAAGTTGTAAAATGCTTCACTTCAGAACCGTTCCGGACGGAAGGAGGAAAAAACTTCCGCCACCGTTTCTCCGGGAAATGGAATGACCCGCTGCAGTGGGACACGGATACTCCCGAAAATCTGTATACGGCAAAGCTCCGTCTTCTTACCGGTCACGACGAATTGCTTGACGCGTTTCTTCCCCAGGAATTCGGTTTCCGGGAATTTTCCGTCAACGGCCGCGATTTCTACCTGAACGGCAGGAAGATCCATTTGCGCATGCTGGTTACCAGAGCCCCGCAGGAGCCTGATTTCGCTTCGCCCGGCCGGATCGGCCATCTGGTGAAATCCGCCCGGCAATTCGGCGTGAACTGCCTGATCGGCTGGAATTACAGCTTCGCTCCCGGCATATTCTCTTATCCGGACGGTTTTCATAAGCTGACCTCAAAACAAGGAATGCTGACCACATTGACACTTCCCCACGTAAAGGATTTTAAAACGAATCTGTTCGATCCGGCGCAGGCCGAAAGTTATCGGCGTCAGGCGGAACATCTGATCCGGCGTTACTGGAATGTACCGGGCGTGGTTATGTTTGTGATGAACCACAATGCGATGGGGTACTCCGGAGATCAGAACCCGGAACGGCTCGGAACGGCCTACCGCCCGGAAGATGCCGTCGTTCCGGGAACGTTTCCGGGACGAGCCCAGGCCATGCTTGCCGAAAAACTCGTCAAAAGCCTGGATTCCTCCCGCCCGGTCTACCATCATCAAAGCGGCAACCTCGGTGATGTCTATACATTGAACTGTTATCTGAACTGGGCCCCGCGCCAGGAACGGAGCGACTGGCTGGAACACTGGGAAAAATACGGCACGATGCCGGTGATGTTCGTCGAATGGGGGATTCCCCATGTGGCGAGCTGGTCCAGTTACCGGGGCCCCGCCTTCATCTGGCGCAGCCCCGGCGTGCAGTGCATCTGGGTCAACGAGTTCAATGCCGCCATCCTCGGCGAGGAAGCGTATCGCGCCGAACCGGCCAAGACCTCATATTACGAACTTCAGGAAAAGCTGGTCAAGGGGAACCGGCCGGTCCTGTTTCACACCCTGGGCGGCAACGGCCCGCTGAACCGGATTGCGGATGTGAACCGTGTCCGCAATTATTATGCGAGGCGGAACTTCCGCGATATGCGCGCCCGGGGGATATCCGGCATCCTGCCGTGGGACCAATTCACTTTCTGGGAGTGGGAGGGCCGGAGAGCGGGCATCGGCAACAACCCGGAGCGTTTCCATAACCTGAAACGCCCCGGAATCGTTCCCGACGAACTGCTCAACCGCGGAGAGCATATCAACAATCCCTTCGGCAGCTACCGGTTGTCGCAGACCGGCCTGCCGATCGCCGAGAATTTTACTGAATATCTCGGCTGGATCGCCGGAAAAATCGGAGAGTTCACCGAAAACAGCCATCAATTCCGCCCCGGTGAAACCGTCGATAAGTCGTTGATGCTGCTGAATGACAGCCGGCGGGACGCCGATATACGCTGGGAGTGGCGGGTGCCGTCCCTGCATCTCAAACAGAACGGAAGTGTGTCGGTCGCCCCGGGAGAGCGCGGCGAAGTTCCGGTTTCCTTCACAATTCCCGCCGATTTCAGCGGGAAACCGGTGCTGGAAGCCGATATCTCTTTCCCTGACGGCAGCAATCGCCAAGATCGGTTGGAGCTTACGGTTCTGCCGCCGGAATACCCCCGGATCAACTCCGTCGTCGGCTTATTCGATCCTGACGGCAGCGCCGCCGCGCTGCTGGAACGCGGGAAAATCGGATTCCGCACCGTAAAATCCGATGCGGATCTGGCGGGCGTCGAACTGCTGATCCTCGGACGCCGCGCTCTGGACCGTCTGCCCCTGCATCTCTCCGGCAGGCTGAAAGCCGGCCTGAAGCTGATGGTACTGGAACAGAGCATCGGCAGCCTGAACCGGCTTGGACTTCGCGGGACGGAACAGGGATACCGGGAAGTTTTTCCGTTGAATGACGAGTATGCAGTTGCGCGCGATTGGCGCGGCAGCGCCACTTTGCTGCCCCCTTATCTTGAAGTTCCGGCTTTCGAGGCCACCAATCCGAAATGGAATTGGAACGGCTTCGACAATACCCGGGTGTGGCGGGCGGGAAACCGCGGCTGCGTCACGCAGGTTCCGCTGGAAAAACCGGCCATAGGGAATTGGAACCCGCTGCTGCAATGCGGATTTGACCTGCAATACACGCCGCTGGCGGAATTCCGGGAGGGAAAAGGACGGATTCTTTTCTGTCAGCTTGCGGCGACCGGACGGACTGAATGCGAACCGCAGGCGGAGGATTTCTTCCTGAAAGCTCTTTCCCGTCTGGATCGGGCGGAGATTCCGCCGGAACGCATCGTTTTCTATGCGGGCGCGCCGGAGGGAGAGGCCCTGCTCGCATCGTTGAAAGTCCCATTTCACGCCTATGCCGGGAAGCTGCCGGAAAATGCCTTGCTTGTGCTCGGCCCCGGAGCGAAAGTCCCACAGCTTTCGAATGCAGTCGAAGCCGGAGCGAATGTTCTGGCGCTCGGACTTGGCGCAACGGAGTTGGAAGCGGTCCTGCCCGGTGTTTTTCAGTTGGAATCCGGCAATTTTGTTTCCGATTATGCGGCCGGGCTCAGGGATTATCCGGAATTCACCGGGGTAGGTCAGGCTGAACTTCACTGGCGCGGCAAAATGCAATTTGACGGCTTCCCGGCAACCAATCCCGGAGGACGGGCGCTTGCCGTACACCGCATCGGCCGGGGAAGCTTTGTCGCCATGCAGCTGCCTGCCTGGAAATTCGACGGAAAAGAGTTTTACAATCGTACCACGCTCCGCCGGACAACTTTCCTTACGTCCCGCCTGCTCGCCAATCTCGGCGCCCCATCCGATACCGGTCTCTTCGATCTGCTGGATGGAGTGAAGGGAAACCTATCGCTGCCGCTCCCCAACGACCAATGGCTCGGCATCCCCGATCCCGGAAAGACCGGTCATAACAGCGGCTGGTTCCGCTCGGATTTCACCCCGGATAAAAGCTGGCGGAAGGTTTCGGTGCCCGGAACATTTCAGTCCCAGTTCGCGAAACTGACGAACTATCACGGATATTTCTGGTACCGTCTTGAATTCAACCTGCCGGAGAATCTCCCGGCAGATGATTATGAGCTTTTCATCGGCGCGGTCGACGATGAATCATGGGTCTGGCTGAACGACAATTTTCTCGGAGAAATTACCGCGGGAAACCGGCCGGACGACTACTGGCAATTCTCCCGCGACTTCAAGTTGAAACCGGGCAGCCTGAAAGCCGGGCGCAACGTTCTGGTTGTGCTTTGCAATGATCTGCGGGATACCGGCGGAATCCTCGGGATACCGTCCCTGAAAACTCAAAACCGTTATAATTTCTATACGGATAAGCCCGAAGCTGCCGACGATCCCTATCGATACTATCGGTGGTAAGCACTCAATATACCAGACGACCGGGGACGTCCCATTTTCCTATGGAACGCTCCCCGGACGGTGTGCCTCGAACCATGCGACCAGCTCGCGATCCAGTTTCGGCATCGGATATTCCAAAAACGTCCGCTTTTTCCAGTAAACCACCAGAACCGTCAGCACAATCAGCAGCGCGCCGGCCGTCAGATTCTGCCAGGAGTAAAACTCCCACGCATATCCGGTGCCGACCCGCAGTCGGCTGAACGGCCACAGGTATTCAAAATACCACCCCTCCCCGGAACCGAAAAGGTCCAGCAGCAAATGCAGGTGCGCCAGCAGGAAGTAAACGATGAATGCCGTCACGCGCGACTGCGAAAAGAACGCCAGCCCCCCGGCCAGCACCACCGCAAACGGCAGGTTGTGCGCCAGGACATGATGATAGTCATAATAACACTCCCAGCCGCCCAGCAGCGACAGGCCGTCAAGATCGGAAAGCGAAGCGGCAAGCATGCAGAAAAACCGTTCGCGCGGCCCGAAGGCAGGAACCAGATTGCCGGCCAGCCAGCCGCTCAGAATATGGGTCTGCACGTGCATACCGTCACTCCGTCACGCCCCAGATCTGCCGCAGCGCGGGAGCCATCAGCCACCACAGCGAATAGCACAGCGCCAGAACCGAAATGATTTTGACCAGCAGGTTCGGCCATGCGATCCGGACCTTGTTTTCGGTTCCCGCAATCCGGATCAGGTCGGCCGTCAGCAACAGTATCACGATTGCGGCGGGAACATACAAATGGAGCAATCCGGTTCCCTGCGCGGCAGGATTGATTTCCTTGAGCTTCAACACGGTAAAGGAAAGAATCACCCAGACGCCCCAGGCGGCGAGATGGGCGATATCCCCGGCAATCGCAAAGAATTTGAAGTGCGTCATTCCTTCCCTCCCGGGTTACCGGATGTTCATTCGGAAACGCCGCGCGGCTGTTCCCTGTTGTTCTTCAATAGATGAAAAGGAGTTCGCGGTACTTCGGCAGCGGCCACAATTCGTCGTCCACCACCTTTTCCAGCCGGTCCACCAGCTTGCGCAGCTCCGCCTGTCTTGCCCGGATCAGCTCCGGGTCTCCCGTCGGCAACACCTCTTCCAACGCCGCTTCCGCTTTCGTCAGCTCCCCGTACAGCGAACCGGCCACTTCCAGCTCCGCATCCAATGCCGGAACCGTCGCCGCTCCGGCGGCGGCCCCGATCTGTTTCAGGTGCCTGACCACCGCCGGGTTGATCACGGTCCGCGCCATGATCAGCGCCAGTTCGCCCTCGATCCGGCTGCGCGTCTTGAAATCCTCGTAGTAAACCTCATAGCGCGACCTCAGCTCCGCCTCCGTGAACACGCCGTACTTGCGGAACATCGCCACGCTCTCCGGCTTCAGGATCGTCTTGAGCGCCTCCGGCACCGAACGCAGGATCGGCAGCCCCCGCCGCTCCGCCTCCGCCACCCAGTCGGTGCAGTAGTTGTCGCCGTTGAAGATGATCCGCCGGTGCGCCTTCAACACCCGCTTCAGCAATGCCTGCAATGCGTCGCTGAACTTCTCCTCCGGCACCTGCTCCAACTCGGAAAGAATCTCGTCGAGCGATTCCGCCACGATCGTATTCAGGATCACATTCGGTCCCGAACAGGACTGGCTCGAACCCGGCGAACGGAATTCAAACTTATTGCCGGTATACGCGAACGGGCTGGTGCGGTTCCGGTCGGTCGCGTCCTGCGGCAGCGGCGGCAGCGTATCCACGCAGATCTGCATCGCGTGCCCCTTTTTCGCCGGACCGGCCGAACCGGATTCCAGTTCGTCGATCACCGCCGTCAGCTGATCGCCCAGATAGATCGAAATGATCGGCGGCGGCGCTTCATTCGCGCCCAGCCGGTAACTGTTGCCGGAATTCGCGGTCGCCATGCGCAGCAGCTCGCCGTGCCGGTCGATCGCCTGGATCACCGCCGCGATCGTGGTCAGGAACATCGCGTTGCGCAGCGGATCCTTGCCCGGATTCAGCAGATTGATCTTATTCGTGCCGAACGACCAGTTGTTGTGCTTGCCCGAGCCGTTGACTCCGTCGAACGGCTTCTCGTGCATCAGGCAGACGAAACCGTGCCGATCGGCGGTTTCGCGCAACACATCCATCACCAGCATGTTATGGTCGCAGGCGAGATTCAGCTCCTCGAACACCGACGCGATTTCAAACTGCGCCGGAGCCGCCTCGTTGTGGCGGGTCTTGGCCGGAATCCCCAGCCGCCACAGCGTCTGGTCCACCTCGGTCATAAACGCCAGCACCCGCGGCTTGATCGCGCCGTAGTAGTGGTCGTCGAGCTGCTGGTGTTTCGGAGGCGGCGCACCGAACAGCGTGCGCCCGGTCTGGATCAGGTCGGGACGGCAGGTGTAGAGCCGCCGGTCCACCAGAAAATACTCCTGCTCGGCCCCGAGCGTGACCTCCGGCGTACCGCCGTCTTCGACGCCGAACACCTTCAGCAGCCGTTCGATCTGTTCCGACAGCGCCTTGATCGAACGCAGCAGCGGCGTCTTTTTGTCCAGCGCCTCGCCGGTATAACTGCAGAACGCGGTCGGGATGCAGAGCGTCGCGCCGAATTTATTCTTCTTGATGAAAGCCGGGCTGGTCGGATCCCACGCGGTATAGCCGCGCGCCTCGAAGGTCGAACGCAGCCCGCCCGACGGGAAACTCGACGCGTCGGATTCGCCCACCACCAGATTCTTGCCGGAAAATTTCAGAATCGCCCCTTCGCCTTCCGGCTCCAGAAACGCGTCGTGCTTTTCGGCGGTTCCGCCGGTCAGCGGCTGGAACCAGTGGGTGTAATGGGTCGCGCCCTTCGCGATCGCCCACTCCTTCATCGCGTGGGCGACGTCCCCGGCGATCGCGGCGTCCAGCGGCGCGCGTTCCCGGACGGTTTTCAACAGCTTCTCATAGACCGCGCTCGGCAGGAACTCCTTCATGGACGCCAGGTTGAACACATCTTCGCCGTAGCTTTCCTCGGGGCGCTCCGCCGCCTGGAAATTCACCCGGCACGGTTCGGGGTCGGCTGCAATGTCCCTGATCGCCCAACGTCTGGATTCGCTGCTCATATTCGGCTGTTCACTCCTGTATATTCAAAAATTGCACATCTTACAAATATACAGCCGTAACCGTTGAAAATCAAGAAATACAGAAATTGTAACAAAGGAATTGTCACGCCTTTTCAAACACAATTCCCGCATAGTCGACCACCGTGCGGTAGTCGCCGCTGACCGCGCCCGAATCGGCCATCGCCGCCACGCGTCCCCGGACCGTCCTCTCCGGATCAAGCCGGTCCAGCATCGCCAGATAGATCGCGATCGGGTGCGCGCCGCAGATCGTCGCACCGGTACGCCCCAGAAACTTCACGAATCCCGTCAGGTCCCGCGCCGCGATCAGCTCCGCCGCCTCGCGGTCCAGCCGGTTCAGTTCCGCCGGATCAGCACTCTCACCGAACGGCGTATAACGGAATTTCCTGCCGTAATGGGTAAAGTCCGAACTGATCAGCCACAGCACATCGGGCGCATCCAGCTTCGCCAGCGCCGCTCCGAGGCTCTGCGCATCCTCCGCCGAAATCCCGCCCACCACCAGCGGCAGCACCACCGGCGCATCGAAAAAATATTGAATCAGCGGAAACTGCACTTCCAGCGAATGTTCGTTGATGTGGGCGTCATCGTTCACCATCACCAGCGGATTGCGTTCCGCCTCCAGCACATCGAGCAGATCCGTTGCGGTGGACAGGTCGCCGAACGGCGTCCGCCAGCTCGTGAAAGTGGCAGCAGCGATACCGCGAAAGCCGACGTAATGCGACGGCCCGAGCAGCACCACCTTCGAACAGCCGCAATGCCGCGCCGCCCGCAGCGTCTCCATCGCCACTCCCAGTGAAAACATGTAACCCGCATGCGGCAGCACACAACCGCGCACCGTCTTCCCGGCCGGGACTTCCGGCGGCAATCCCGCCTCCGTCTCCGCCATGCGGCGGCGCAGGCTCAACGCGTCTCCTTCATAGAAACGCCCGGCCGCCGCCGCGCGCCTCACCTTCTGCTGATCCCGAATCGGCATCTCCCGCTCCTCCTGCTTTGCACAATTTGCTTCCGGCGGCCGGGGCGTTGCCCCGGACCCCACCGGGGGCGCTCCGCCCCCCGGCCCCCCGACCGGCAAGGTGCCGGCGCCGGGTACGGTTTTGAATTTTTACTGCGTAAAAATTCAAAACCGGGGTTACTTTATAATGGTTTGAGTTTACTCTATGGGCGGTACTTGCCACCGGGTGCCCCCCGGTCGGGTTGCAAGGGCGAAGCGCCTTGCCCGCCGGAGACAGTCACGGCAGCGGTACCTCACCGCCGCGAAGCGCCCAGCTACCGGAGCCTGATTGGAAATCAGGCTGCGTAGCGCACAAGGTCGGCAAACCGCAGGCTTCCCCGCCTCCCGCGCCTCAAAACCACTCCGCCGTCCAAACAGCTCCACTCAAAAGACTCCACGCCGCCAGCTCAGTTCTGAATGCGCGGATAGCTGCCGAACACCTTGAAGAACGAGCAATCCGACTTGAGTTCGGCGCACGCCGCCGCGACTTCAGGATCGCTGATGTGGCCGCGGATATCGACGAAAAAGTTGTACTCCCAGTGGCCGCTCTTCAACGGGCGGCTCTCGATCATGGTCATCGAAATGTTATGGTTGCGGAACGGACGCAACGCATCGTACAGCGCCCCCGCCCGGTCGTGGAACGCAAAACACATGCTGGTCTTGTCATCCCCGGTCGGTTTGTTTTCCTGCTTGCCGATCACCAGGAACCGGGTGATATTGCGCAGATTGTCCTCGATGTTTTCCGCGACGACCGGCAGGTCGGTGTTGTCCCCGGCGAGTTTGCCGGAGATTGCGGCGGCATCGCGCTCCCGCTCGGCGAGCTCGACGGCGCGGGTGGTGCTGGTCACTTCGATCAGGGTCGCGTTGGGCAAATTGGCCCGGAGATATTCACGGCACTGGCCGAGCGGCTGCTGATGGCTGTACACGCAGCGGATTTCCGACAACGGACTGGCGCTGTAGAGCAAGAGATGGACCGGCAGGTTGAACTCAGCCACGATTCTGACGTTCGCCTCCGTCAGGGAGTCGAGGGTCGGGTTGACCACACCCTCGGTGGTATTTTCTACCGGCACCATGCCGTAGTCGGCGCGCCCGGCTTCGACGGCGCTGAACACGTCGGCGATGGTCGGAACCGGCTGGCAGGTCACGCCGCGGCCGAATTTTTCCAGCACCGCCTGATGCGAAAAAGTACCCTCCGGCCCCAGAAATGCGATATTCATCGGCTGTTCAAGTTTGATTGCGGCGGACATGATTTCGCGGTAGATCGCGATCAGGGAGTCCCGGTCGAGGGGGCCGGGGTTGTGATCGGCCAGGCGGTCCAGCAGTTGCTGTTCGCGTTCCGGCACGTAGATCGGCAGGTTGTTTTCATGCTTCCAGGCTCCGATCTGCCGGGCCAGTTCACAGCGCCGGTTCAGCAGACGGATGATCTCGGAGTCGATTTCATCGATTCCGGTCCGCAGGTTTTCAATGCTCATATTTCACAGTCTCACGCTAAATGGTTGCCGTTCGCCCCTGTTCACCCGGCAGAATTCGCGATTTTTGGACACGCGCCGGAAATCGGGGGTTGAATTAATAAACTTTGTAATGTACTTTATTTCAATACATAATATGGAGAAATCTGATGTTTTTTTTGAAAAATTTGATTCCGGCTGTGTTGACGACGCTGTTCGGCCTGTTGCTGCTGGCCGGCTGCGCTTCACGCGAAATCAAAACCCGCTACTTCGACTCCAGCCGGAAAGCCGATTCCGAAACCATGCGGAAACGGGCGGAGGAGTTCAGGACCGCCACCGTTTCGCTTGCCTTGTCCGGCGTGGCGCTCCATCCGGAGCTGATGACCGTCGACGATGACGCCGACCCGGATGCGCTGGTCGCCCGGCTGCGCGGTTTCGGTTTCAACCACGTCTATTACCACATCCCGCTCAAGTCCGATCTGGACGGCCGGCTGGAGAATTTCCTCGCCGCGGCCGGACGCGCCCGGCTGCCGGTCGACCTGGTGATCCGGCAGGACGCTTATTTCCGCGTCTTTCGCGGCGGTTCGCTGGTGCGCCCCCTGATCCCGGAAAAGACCACCCTGCCGGAGATGGCGGAGAAAATCGTCGATTTCAACAACGGTCTCCCAGAAACCGACCGGATCGCGGGCCTTACCGTCGTCGTCGCCCCGCATGAATTCACCACCGCCAACGTCAACCGGCCCAAACACCTGATGTACGCCTGGAGCCCGAAAACCTTCGGTCCGGGGCTGGACAACGACATGCTGATGAAATACACTTTCAACCAGCTCCGGGAGATCGCCGTCCTGCTCGGAGACCTGCCGCTGACCGTCGGCGTGCCCGACTTCTACCACCAACTGGCCGCCGAAGGAAAGATTTCCGTCGGCAAGGTCGGCGACTTCCTCGCGATCGCGCCGGGACGCACCCGGGTGTTGCTCCAGAACAGCGGCAACAAGGCGAGCGAAGCGGTTCAGGCGGTCAACCTCGAACTGCAGGAGACCCGGCAGAAAGAGAGTGTGATTGTGCAGCTCAGCCTGGCCAACCATACTTCGGTGACCGCCGGCGCTCTCCGCCGCCGGGACTGGACCGATTTCACCCGGAATGTGCAATACCTCGCCGGTCAGTGGGAGAAGGCTCCCGCTTTCGCCGGCATGGTGATCGACCCGTTCGCGTTCCTTGAACTGATTCATCAGGAGGAGTGATCCATGCGTTGTCCGAAATGTGCTTGCCTGGATGACAAGGTCGTCGATTCCCGGGCGGTCAAAGAGGGCGCGGGCGTCCGCCGCCGCCGCGAATGCCTCTCCTGCGGTTACCGTTACACCACCATCGAGGGAATCATCCCCGAAGAGTTGAAGGTGGTCAAGCGGACCGGCGACCGGGAGGAATTCGACCGCGACAAGCTGCGCCGCGGCATCGCGAACGCCTGCTACAAGCGCCCGGTCACTCCGGACGATGTCGACAAGGCCGTCGAGGAGGTCGCCACCTCGCTGCTGCGGGATTTCGACAAAGAGGTCGCCAGCAGCGAAATCGGCCGCCGGGTCATGGAGCGGCTCCGCGGCACCGATCAGGTCGCCTACGTTCGCTTCGCATCGGTCTACCGCAAATTCCAGGACGTCGACGAATTCATCGAAGAGATCCGGCAGCTGAAATAACCATATTCATTACATACTGAGGCAATCCATTGGAAAACAAATTCCTGAAACTCAATCCCGGCCGTGAAAAATCCCTGTTGCGCCGCCACGTCTGGATCTTCTCCGGCGCGGTCGCCGACTACCCCGGCGAAGCGGCTCCGGGCGAAACCGTTGAAGTTTTCGACGCCAAAAACAACTTTCTGGCCCGTGCCGCCTATTCCCCCGATTCCCAGCTGATCGCCCGGGTCTGGACCTTCGACCGCGACGAACAGATCGACGAGGCGTTTTTCGCCCGCCGGATCAAGGCCGCCGTGGAATACCGCCACTTCCTGAAGCTCGACGATCCGAAAGGGGGCTGCCGGCTGATCAACTCCGAAGCCGACGGACTGCCGGGACTGGTCGTAGACCGCTACGCCGGAGTGCTGGTGATCCAGATCACCTCCGCCGGTATCGAATTCCACCGCGACACCATCGTGAAACTGCTGGCCGAAATCACCGGCGCGGCTTCCATCTATGAGCGTTCCGACGTCAGCGTCCGCGCCAAGGAGGGGCTTGCCGAACGCAGCGGCCTGCTGTACGGCGCCCAGCCGCCGAATCCGGTCATCATCGAGGAGAACGGCGCCCGGTTCGCGGTCGACGTCCGCCACGGGCAGAAGAGCGGTTTCTATTTCGACCAGCGGTGCGCCCGCGCCGTGGTGGCCGCTTATGCGGACGGCCGCACCGTATTGAACGCTTTCAGCTACACCGGCGCTTTCGCGGTTTCCGCGCTGCTGGCGGGAGCCGAACATGTGATCAACATCGACTCCTCCGCCCCCGCGCTGAAGCAGGCCGCCCACAACCTCGAAATGAACAGGATCAAGCCGGAACGCTATGAAAACCGCACCGCCGACGTGTTCACCGAGCTGCGCAGGCTCGTCGAGGAGGGCCGCAAATTCGACTTGGTGATTCTCGACCCGCCGAAATTCATCGAATCGCAGAAGGCGCTGGTGCGCGGCTGCCGCGCCTATCAGGACATTGCACGGCTCGGCTACCGGCTGCTGAATCCGGGCGGGCTGCTCTTCAACTTCTCCTGTTCCGGGCTGATGACGCCGGAGTTGTTCCAGAAGATCACCGCCGATGCGGCGCTCGACGCCGGCGTCCGCGCCCGGCTGGTCCGCCATCTCGAACAGGCCCCCGACCATCCGGTCTCGCTCGCCGTTCCCGAAGGCTTCTACCTGAAGGGACTCGTGACCCGCATTGACGCGGAGTAAACAAAATAAGCCCCGCTTCACCGGCGGGGCCAGTTTTATGCCGATTCGCTTATTCGTATAAACAACCAATTATGATAAGGAGCTGCCATCATGTCAACCACCGCTTATCCTCATTATCCTGCCCGGACGCTGCTGAATCTCGATGGAATTCATGAGTTCGCGTTCCTCGGCGACGGGGTGCCGTCGCTGGAGAAGATCGATGCCGCCGCAATCCGGTACGACGACCTGATGCCGGTGCCGGGCTGTTTCGACGCCTCCCCGCGTTACGCGGGCAAACGGGGCGTCGCCGCCTACCGGATCACCGTCGAACTTGCCGACGAATCTCTGCTGCTGCTGCGCCTCGGCGCGCTCGGCCTGCGCGGCCGCATCCTGTGGGACAATACTGAAATCGGCATCGACGAGCTTCCTTATTCCCAGGTGGAATACAAATTTGAATCCGGTCCGGCCGGTACGCACCGGCTGGTCCTGCTGATCGACAACCGGCTGAATTTTCAGGATTCGCCGCTTTTCTCGGTCTTCTACGACTTCTACGGGTACGGCGGCATTTACCGTTCGCTGGAACTCTTCACGTTGCCGCAGGGCTCCCGGTTCGATCGGGTTCGGGTCACCACCGTCGATCCGGCGGCGCGCCGGGTACGTCTCGAAGGGCGTATGGCCGGCGGTTCCACACCGCTGCGGCTCGGCTTCGACGGCGCGGAACCGCAACCGGTGGAACCGGTCTGGCACGGCGACCGCTTCGAACTGGAACTGGCCGTTCCGGGAGGGCAGCTCTGGACTCCGGCAGCTCCGCAGCTGCACACGGTCCGGCTGGAATCCTCCTCCGACGCGATCGTCGAACGCTTCGGCATCCGCACCGTCACCGCCGCCAGAGGGCAGATCCTGCTGAACGGCGAGCCGCTCCGCCTCTACGGCTACAACCGCCACGACGCCCATCCCCAGTTCGGCCCGGCCATGCCGCCCGAACTGCAGATCGCCGACCTGCAGTTGATGCGCGACCTCGGCTGCAACTTCGTGCGCGGCTGCCACTATCCGCAGAGCCAGCGGTTCCTCGACCTGTGCGACCAGCTCGGGATGCTGGTCTGGGAGGAATCCCTCGGCTGGGGCGACCGGCTCGAAGTCCAGCAGGACCCGAAATTCCGCGAACTCCAGAAAATCCAGACCCGCCGGATGGTCTGCAACAGCTGTAACCACCCGTCGGTGATCCTGTGGGGCTTCATGAACGAAGGCGGCGACAACCACGAAACCGGCGAATCTCTGATGCGCGAACTCGCCGCCGTGATCCGTGAGGAAGACCGCAGCCGCCCGCTGACCATGGCCACCATGCACATCAAGGAGAGCCGCTGCCTCGACGCCTACGACGTGATCAGCTTCAACACCTATCCCGGCTGGTACGACGATCCCGACGGCGCGCCGCGTCCGCTCAGCCGCATCGCCGAAGAACTGGACCTGATCCTCTCGAAGCTCGCCACGCCCGACCGCATCGACAAGCCGGTGATCCTCAGCGAAATCGGCGCGGGAGCCATCTACGGCTGGCGCGATCCCCTGAACTCCTTCTGGTCGGAGGGCTATCAGGCCGACTACCTCGACGAGGTCTGCCGTTACTTCGCATCGCATCCGCGCCTGAACGGTCTCGCACTGTGGCAGTTCTGCGACGGCCGCACCTATGCGGCGCCGCGCGCGCTCGGCCGTCCCCGCGCCTTCAACAACAAGGGAACCTTCGACGAATACCGCCGCGCCAAACCCGCCGCGGAAGTCGTCAAACGCCACTTCACCTCCTGGAACTGACCGGGAGATGCCTCCGGCGGCCGGGGGCGCTTCGCCTCCCGGTTATCATCTATCAGTTTATCAGGTCTGGCGGCGGTATATGCCACCGGGTGCTACCCGGTCGGGTTGCAAGGGCGAAGCGCCTTGCCCGCCGGAGGCAACTTGTGCGCTATGCGCACAAGGTCTGGAGGCCGCAAGGCCGTAAGACCCGCCTGCCTTCAAAACGGCAGGCTTCCCCCCCGGCGAATCGTCACAACATTCAACGGAAGCCCGCGACGACCTGAAAGAGGCCGATCACGAAGCCGAGCACGTAACCGAGCACCTGAATCGCGCCGAGATGTTCGGCGGCGACGGCGTTGATCATCGCGTGAAATTCGCGGACATCCTGTTCGCGGATCGAATTTTCGATCCGCCTGGAGAGATCGAGCTTTTCGATCACCAGCCGCTTGCCGTTGTTCCGGAGCCAGTAGTTGAGATGCTGCTGAACCTGCGGCAGGAGTTCATTCTTCACCCAGTCCCACAGCGCTTCGGAGTTCAGAATCTGGTCGGCGGTCGCCGGAATGACGCGCTGCAGGTAGTCGCGCAGGAAATGTTCCAGCTTCACCCGGGTGCCGTTCAGGAAGCCTTCGATCTGCGGTTCGGATTCGGGCGAGGCGATCCATGCCCGGAAACGTTCCGACTGATGCGCCAGCTCGGAGCCGATCAACTCCTGCAGCGAGGGGTCCTCCAGTTTGCGTTCGACCTGCCGCCGGATGTCGTCCCAGTCCAGATAGGCGACGAACCCGGCGGCGAATTCGCCGGAACGCGGCAGGAACGGCAGCCGCGTATTCACATAGTCGCGCACGCCGTCGTGCATCGTCCGGCGCAGCAGTTCGCAAAGCTCCGGCGATTTGGCTTTGAGCCCGGAGACGATTCCGGCGGAAAGCAGCTGGCGGTTCTCGGGACGGTCCAGCCAACGCGCCAGCACCCGGTCCCAGAAAAGCTGGAGATTGGCGGCGGTGAAGTTTTCCCGGAGCGCCTCTTTCAGCGAGCTTTGGATCTGCGGAACCAGAAAGGCGGCGATCCGCTCCTTATGGTGGTTCAGCAGAACCTGCACCGATTTCCGGATCCGTTCGATGAAAGCGGGGTTGGAGGTGAAGTCGGCGGCGGTTTCGCAAAGCTCGGCTGAAATCGCCTCCGGGTTCAGCAGCCGCTGCGGGATCTCCTCACCCAGCACCCGGCCGATCTTATCCTTGTTGGCCGGCACCATCCCCTGCCGCCACAGCCCGAAAGTCGCCAGCCGGATCCAGTGGAACTCCCGGCGCTCATAGGGCTTGAACAGCATTTCGATCGCGATGTAGTTGGTCAGGTAGCCGACCGCGGCGGAGAGCAGCACCGGAAAGAGATAGAGCCGGAACCACTCCGGCCCCGCGATTCCGGTCGTCACCTGGAGCAGCAGCAGCACAACCGTTGCAAGGCTGACGATCGACAACACCTTCTGCAGCCGCCGCAGAAACAGCTCTTTGATGGATTCCGTGTCCGCCATGATTTCACCTCGCTATTCAATGTAATGGCTTTCCATTGAAAATGCAAACTTGAAAAAAACGGTTCCGGGGATAATGTACATTCAGAACATCAATCTTGAGGAGAATCGACGATGCTGAAAAAAAGTATGATCCTGATCGCCGCGCTGGCCGGGCTGGCGCTGGCGGCGGCCCCCCGGGAGCCGGAAACGACAGTGACAGAGGCCCCCGCCCCCTCGGAAACCGCGGAACAAACGCCGGAAACGAAAAACGATGAGACCATCATCTGCCTGCCCCCCGCGACCGGAATTTTCTTCCCGGTCATCATAAACGGGCAAAACGGCGACGCCGGACTGATCCTCTCCGGCCGGCCGGCGGAAAGCGAACCGTCCTTCCGGGGCGGCCTGATCTTCAGCCTGCTCGGCGAGGAGTACGAACATTGCGACATCTACGGAATCCATATCGGCTGGTTCGGCAATACGCGCAACCAGACCGGCCTGCAGATTGCGATGGTGAATCAGGCCCCAGAGGGAACAGCCACCGGACAGATCGGCATATTGGCGAGCGGATCGCTGGCCACGCGCGGCCTCCAGACCGGCGGACTGGTGGCAGCCTGTACCGATATGGCGGGAATTCAGGTTGCCGGGATGGGAGCGATGACCCGGCAGCTTCGCGGCGTTCAGGTTTCCGGACTGGCCGCACTGACCGCGGAAGGCAGCGGGCTCCAGATCGCCCCTTTCAACGTATCCGGCATGGTCCTGAAAGAGAGTGAACTCAAAGAAGCCGAAATTTCTCCGGAAACGGACGGTGTGCTGACGCAGATCGGCCTCGAAAACCTCGCCGGGAAAGAGTGCGCCTTCCAGATCGGCCTGATCAACCAGAAAGCCGGAAAGGGCTTCCAGATCGGCTTGCTGAACTATTCGCAGAACAGCCCGATCCCCTATTTGCCGCTGATCAACTGGTAAAATTACAACCTGCTATTCTCCAAATTCTTATAAAAATGACGGACAAGTGACGGATTATTGACGGCTCAGCAGCTCGCGGGCCTCGGCGTCCCCCGCCGCCGCAGCGGCCTGAAGCAGCCGGGCGCCTTCAGGGCGGTTAACTTTCACGCCGCGACCGGTCAAGAGGCAGAGTCCGAGTTCACGCATCGCATCCAGATTGCCGCGCCCCACCGCGTTCCTGAACCAGAACACCGCCCCGGCCGGATCGGCGGCGACGCCGGTTCCGTCGAGATAACAGCGCCCGAAACGGTACTGTGCCGCCGCATCGCCCGCGCGGGCCGCCTTGCCGTACTCCTCAAACGCCCGTTCCAGGTCTTTTTCCACACCGATCCCCTCGGAATAGGCGTTGCCCAATTTCAGGAAGGCCGGAGGATACCCCTGCTCCGCCGCCTTGCGGAAGCACTCCACCGCCGCGACCGGATCATGGGTGATGAACTCTCCCTGCAAATAGTAATCGCCGAGCCGCAGTTGGCCGCGCGGCGAACCCGCCTCCGCCGCCTGTTTCGACAGCTCGAACGCCCGTTGCCGGTCGATCGGACGCCCCAGTCCGTAATCAAGCAGCTCCGCATACCGGGCCATCCCCTCCGGGCTGCCCTGACCGACCGCCCGCTCCAGGCAGTCGGCGGAGCATTTCAAATCGATCAGGCCGCCGATGCCGTCCCGGTAGCAGTCGGAAAGCAGCAGCAGCGCCGCCGGGTCCGCCTCGGCCGGTTCACAGGCTTTTTCCAGCAGTTCCCGGATCTCATTCGCATGTTCCCGCCGCAGCCCCGCCTCTGAAAAGAACAGGTTCGCCAGCTCAAACCGGGCCGGAGCGACCCCCTCCCGGATCAGTTCGCGCAGCAGCTCCGCCGCCTTTACGGGAGAGGCGGTGACTCCCGGCAACTCCCCCGAATCGGTCTTTTCCGGCGCAACTCCGCGAAACAGCAGGATCGCCCGGCGCATCCTCGCCGCAGGCAGACCGGCCTGCGCCGCCTTTTCAAATGAAAGATAAGCCGAAGCCCGGCTGCGGCCGATTCCCCATCCCTGTTCCTGACAGACGCCGAGGTTGTACAGCCCCGCCGCGCTTCCCTGCTCCGCGGCCTGCCGGAACCAGTAGGCCGCCACCGTCGGATTGCGCGGCCGGTTCCGGCCGAAGAAAAATTCGTCGCCCAGTTTCAACTGCGCTTCCACATCCCCCTGCTGCGCCTTTTCCCGCAACGGGTCGGCTTTTTCCTCGGCGGCGTATGCGCCGAGGAAAAACAGGAGGAATAAAGTTGTAAGGCAGAATCGTTTCATTTTCCAGCAGTACTCCATCACACCGGCCACGTTGAAGTGCGGAACTTCAGTTCCGCTTTTCAGTCCGGCATGATGCCGTCGATCGAAAAATATCAGCTCGCAGATCGTTTTCGGACCAGCGACAATACGAAATATCCATCCCGGTAAAGACCGAAATGCGATTGAAAAGCGGAACTGAAGTTCCGCACTCCAAAGTCATCATTCTGCCTTCAAAGACGAGGCGCAGGAGAAAAATTTGCCGTTTAAAAAACAGGCGCATGACGGCAGCAAGATACCGCCGCCGTCACTCCGACAAGGCAATTCAACCCATTATAAACCTCGTTTTTGAGATTTTTGCGTAGCAAAAAACTCGAAACCGTATCCGGCACCGGCACCTTGCCGGTCGGGGGTCCCGGGGGCGAAGCGCCCCGGACCGCCGGAGGCACTCCCCCTCTGTTACTTCTTGAGCGCAGCTTTGAGCTCTTCGACCTCTCTGGTCAGTTCCTTGAACTTCGTATTCAGCTTCTCGAAGCGGCTCGGCAGCGTGAAGCGGGCCATGAATTCGCGCTGGGATTCCGCCGGGGTTCCGAGCGCAATCGCACCGGCGGGAAGGCTCTTGACCACGCCGCTGGTCCCAGCGACCTGCACACCGTCGCCGAGGGTGATATGGCCGTTCACGCCCGCCTTCGCGGCGAGGACCACGCCGCGGCCGATTTCGGCGCTGCCGGCGATGCCGCACTGGGCGACGAGAATCGAGCTTTCGCCGATCACCACGTTGTGCGCGATCATCACCTGATTGTCGATTTTCACATTGCTTTTGATCCAGGTCTTGCCGAACCGGGCGCGGTCGACGGTGGTGTTCGCACCGATTTCGACATCGTCGTCGATCTGCACGATGCCCGTCTGCGGCACCTTGACCAATCCCTGCTTGCCCGGAATAAAGCCGAAACCGTCGCCGCCGATCACCACGCCGGGGTGCAGGATGCACTTGCGGCCGATGGTGCAGCGGTACATCACGGTCACATTCGGATAAAGCATGGTGCCGTCGCCGATTTTGACCTGATGGCCGATGTAGCAGCCCGCGCCGATCCGCACGCCGTTGCCGATTTCAGCCCCGGCTTCGATCACGGCGTTCGCGCCGACAGAGACGCCCTCGCCGAACTTCACGTCCGCGGCGACCACGGCGGAGGGGTGGACGCCGGCTTCCCACGCCGGCGGTTCCTCGGCGAACATGCCGACCACCGTCGCAAAGGCGTGGTCGACGTTTTCACAGACGATCAGCGAACGGTTTTCAGTGGATTCCCCGGCCAGATCGGCGCAGACCAGTACGACGCCGGCCTCCGTGCTTTCGAGCTGATGCTGGTATTTCTTGTTGCCGACGAAAGAGAGCTGGTCGGCTTTGGCATCCTTGATGCCCGAAACGCTGGTGATGACCCGGTCGGCAGCTCCCTTGAGGGTGCCTTTGACCATTTCGGCGATCTGTCCGGCGGTAAGTGAAAGATGTTTCATGGTTCCCTGTCCTCTTTATTGTATTGTAAGGTTATTGACGGTACATCACTTTGAAGGTGCCGCGCTCCGGTTCGCCGGTCGGCGCATCGATCGGCCCCTGCCGGTCGACCCAGCCCCAGCGACGGGTAAAGGGCCAGAAAACGATCCACGCCTTGCCGACCAGATTCTCGCGCGGAACCGCGCCGAAAAAGCGGCTGTCGAGGCTGAAGCTGGAATTGTCCCCCATCATGAAATACCGGTCCGGCCCGAGCTTGAACTCCTCGCCGGGCGTCGCCAGATATCTGCCCATGTGGTTCAGGTGGCCCTGATAGCCCCCCTTGCCGGAGTAGATTTTTTCAAACGCGGGCGCGATCTCCTGAATCTTTTTGAACACCTTCGCTCCCTGCGGCTTCACATAGAGCTGGTTGCCGACGATTTTCAACGTGTCGCCGGGCAGGCCGACCAGCCGTTTGATGTAGTAGAAGCCGCTCGCATCGGCGAGCCGGCGGCCGTCCACGGTCAGCCCGTCCGTGTTGAACACGATCACGTCGCCCCGTTTCAGCGGGGCCAGGTAGATGCTGAACCGTTCGACGAACAGATGATCCCCCAGCGACAGGAAACCGTCGCAGAGCAGGTCGCCCTTCGCGTAGCTTTTCCCGGCTTCGAGGTTGCTGTACTCCTCGACCTTGCGGATGTCGCCGGGCAGCGAATACCGGGTGCCGCCGATCCGGAAACCGGTGGAATCGGAGAGAAAATTGCCCTGACTGGTCAGCGAATTCAGGTCAAGCTCGCCGGGCGACTGAATCTCCAGCTTCGCCGGACGGGCGGAAAAGAGCAGCCAGTTGAGCGGATTCGGCAACTTGCCCAGCACCGGGTTGGATGCGTTCTCCCGGTCCAGAAAGTGGATGCCGTACAGCGTCGGCTGCATACTGCTGGTCGGAATCCGGAACGGCTGGAAAAACAGCCCCCGGATGCCGAACGCCACCGCCCCGACCACCAGCAGCAGATCCAGAAACGCCCGGATCTGGAAGTGGCGGTACAGCGGGGCGATCCGGTGGTATTTCGGCACCGCCGTCTCCAGAAACGCCGCCGCGTCCGCCGGCCGGACCTGCGCCGTTTCGGCGATCAATGCGTCGAGTCCGGCGCGCTGCTCCGCCGAAAGCAGGTCGTCGTCGGCATGGCGGCGCACTCTCACTTCGGTCAGGAACTTCGCGAGTTTTTTCGCTTCTCTGCGCTTTTTCAGGAACCCGAACATGATCGCAATCGCTCCCGGTTAAATCAGTTGACGTCGGAATTCTTCAGCACCGCGACAAAGGCCTCCTGCGGGATGTTGACCTGGCCGATCAGCTTCATCCGCTTCTTGCCCTCCTTCTGCTTTTCCAGCAGCTTGCGCTTGCGGCTGATATCGCCGCCGTAGCACTTGGCCAGCACGTTCTTGCGCAGCTGCTTAATACTCTCGCGGGCGATCACCTTGCCGCCGACCGCGGCCTGAATCGCAATCGTGAACATCTGCGGCGGGATTACGTCGCGCAACCGCTCCGCAAGCTGCCGTCCCCGGCTGTACGCCATATCCACGTGGACGATCGAACTGAATGCGTCCACCGGTTCACCGTTGACCAGAATATCCATTTTGACCAGTTTTCCGGCCTGATATCCCGCCGGTTCGTAATCCATGCTGCCGTAACCGCGCGTGATCGACTTGAGCTTGTCGTGGAAGTCGATCAGGATTTCGTGCATCGGAAGCCGCGCCGTGATGATCACGTGGTTCGCGTCGATCGAATTGGTATTCGTGCAGATGCCGCGCTTGCTCATCACCAGATTCATCACGTCGCCGATATATTCGGTCGGAATCATGATGTGGCAGTCGATGATCGGCTCCTCGATCCGCTCGATGCCGGAGGGATCTGGCATGAAAACCGGGTTGTCCACCTGAATCATCTCGCCGGACTTCATATAGACGTGGTAGATCACCGACGGATAGGTCGCGATGATGTCCATGTTGTATTCGCGCCGCAGCCGCTCCTGGATGATCTCCATGTGCAGCAGCCCGAGGAAGCCGCAGCGGAAGCCGAAGCCCAGCGCCGCCGAAGTTTCGGCCTGATACATGAACGCCGCGTCGTTGAGCTGCAGCTTCGCCATGCTCGCCTTGAGCTGCTCGTAGTCGGCGGTGTCAATCGGGTAAATGCCCGAAAACACCATCGGCCGCACCTCCTTGAATCCGGGCAGCGGCTTGTCGCACGGATCCTTGATGTCGGTGATGGTGTCGCCCATTTTGGTGTCGGCGGGGCTTTTCAGGTTCGGGATCAGGTAGCCCACCGAACCGGCAGCCAGCTCCTCATCCGCCCGCATCTCCGGGCCGAAAAATCCGACCTCCTTGACTTCACTCTCGATCCCGTTGTTGAACAGGCGGATCTTCGTGCCGCGCTTGAAACTGCCGTTCTTGACCCGCACGTAGTTCACCACGCCGCGGTAGGCGTCGTAGTTGGAGTCGAAGATCAGCGCGGAAGCACCGCGTTCATCCAGCAGCACAGGATGAGGAATCCGTTCGATCACCGCCCTCAGCAGCTCCGGTACGCCCTCGCCGGTCTTGCCGGAAACCGAAAGCGCCTCCTCGCGCGGCAGCGCCAGAATCTCCTCCATCTGCTCGTAGCAGAGCGGCAGGTTCGACGCGGGCAGGTCGATCTTGTTGATCACGGGGATGATCTTCAGATTCTGACGGATCGCCAGATTCACGTTCGCGACGGTCTGGGCCTGCACGCCCTGCGTCGCGTCGATCAGCAGGATCGCCCCTTCGCACGCGCCGAGAGAGCGCGACACTTCATACGCGAAATCGACATGTCCGGGCGTGTCGATCAGATTCAATTCGTAGGTGTTGCCGTCTTCATGCTTGTAATGCATCCGGACCGGATGGGACTTGATGGTGATGCCCCGCTCGCGCTCCAGATCCATCCCGTCCAGCAGCTGCTCCTGAAGATCGCGCGCGGCAACGGTCCCGGTCAACTCCAGCAGCCGGTCGGCCAGCGTGGATTTGCCGTGGTCGATATGCGCGATGATGCAGAAGTTGCGGATCAGTTCGAGTTTTGCCATGGCTTTCTTCCAAAAGTGTTGTAAATCACGTTCATCCCGGTAATATAGCACTTTCCGGGAAGTAACTCAAACCGCCTTTGCAAAAAATCCGTCAGGAGGCCCCGTCCACCTGTCCCGGGAACACCTCGCGCAGTTTCCGCCGCAGCGCCGCGAGCCGTTGCGTCAGCAGCGAAAAACGCGGCTCCAGCCGGGCGTTGTCCACCGCCATCTGCACCGCCCGGCGGCTGCCGACCAGAATCAGCAGCTTGCGCGCCCGGGTCATCGCGGTGTAGAGCAGATTGCGCTGCAGCATCATATAGTGCTGGCTCAGGAACGGCAGGATCACCACCGGAAACTCGCTGCCCTGCGACTTATGCACGGTGATCGCATAGGCGCGGGTGAGCTGGTCGGCCTCGTCGAAATTGTACTCCACCAGCCGGGAGCCTTCGAAGATCACCGTGAAGGTCTTGTCCTTCAAGCTGATGCGTCCGAGCCGGCCGAGGTCGCCGTTGAACACGTTCTTTTCATAGTTGTTGGCGGTCTGCATCAGCTTGTCGCCGGCGCGGTAGACCCGGTCCCCGAACCGGAACTCCGGCTTGTCGCCGGGATTCAGCAGCGCCTGAAGCCGCTCATTGATCGCGACGGTGCCGCAGCTGCCGCGGTTCATCGGGGTCAGGATCTGCACGTCGTCCACCGGATCGAAGTGGAACCGCGCCGGAATCCGTTCGGCCACCATCTTCTCGATCACCGCCAGCGCCTTGTCGGGATCGTCCTGCTCGATCCAGTAGAAATCGGAGAGCGCCTGACTGCCGGGCTGCGGCTTTTCCGGCAGCAGTCCCCGGTTCACCCGGTGGGCGTTGGTGATGATGTGGCTGTTCTCGGCCTGCCGGAAAATCTGCACCAGCCGGGTCACCTGAAACCACTCCGACTCCAGAAAGCCGGCCAGCACCGTCCCCGGCCCGACCGACGGCAACTGGTCGGCGTCGCCGACCAGCACCACGCTCGTCCCCGGCCTGACCGCCCGGAACAGCGCCAGCGCCAGCAGGATATCCAGCATCGAAACCTCGTCGACGATCAGCAGATCCACCTCCAGCGGGGAGGAAGAATCCATCTGGAACCGGTTGCTGTTGGGGTCGAACTGCAGCAGCCGGTGCAGCGTTTTGGCCGTCAGCCCGGTCGAATCCGAAAGCCGCTTGGCGGCCCGTCCGGTCGGGGCTGCCAGCCCGATGCGCAGTCCGGCGGCCTCCGCCCGGCGGACGATTTCGCCGACCACAGTGGTTTTGCCGACGCCGGGACCGCCGGTGATGATCGACAGCGGCACAAGGGAGACCTCGTCGACCGCCCGCTGCTGCTCTTGGTTCAGCACGATCCCGTTGTCCCCGGGAACGGGGTGCATCCGCTGCCCGGCGAACTTTTTGACCAGCGCCAGCGAAGCGACCAGCTCCGGCAGTTCGGTTTCGGCCCGGGCCAGCTGCGGGGTGTAGATCATATCGTCCAGCTTCCGCAGCAGCCGCCGTTCGATGGCCGCTTCGATGCCCGCTTCGGCCTGCGCGGGCGGTTGTTTGGCCAGTTCGGAGGTCTGGCGGACCAGCTCGGCCAGCGGCAGGCAGACATGGCCGTTTCCGACCAGCGTATTCACGCTGAACACCGCCGCCGCCGCCAGCCGGTCGATCGAATCGGGAGCGATGCCGAGGTTCCGGGCGATCTCGTCGGCCTTTAAGAAACCGATGCCGTCCACCTCCTCGGCCAGCCGGTAGGGATTCTTGCGCACGACCTGCGGAGCCGCGTCGCCGTACCGCTTGAACAGCCGGGCGCAATAGGCGGGGGTGATCCCGAGTCCCTGCAGGAAAATGAAACTTTCGCGGCGGCCGGCGGATTCGCGCCACCCTTTGACCACCGCCGCGGCCTTCTTTTTGCCGATGCCGGGGACCTCCTCCAGCCGCTTGGCGAAATTGTCCAGCACCACGAGCGTCTGGTCGCCGAAATAGTCGACGATCAGGCTCGCGGTCTTTTTGCCGATCCCCGGAATCGCGCCGCCGCTCAGGAACCGTTTGATGCCGTCGGCGGTGTTGGGCAGCCGGATCTGGTAGGATTCGGCCCGGAACTGGCGGCCGAACTCGGGATGGCGCTCCCAGTAGCCCTCCATTTCAAGGTACTGCCCGGCGGCCAGCCCGGCCATCGGGCCGGTCGCGGCGTGTTCCAGCCCGGAGTCGTCCACCACTTTCAGCACCGCGAACTGAGTGTCCTCGTTTTCAAAGACCACCCGCCGGATTTCGCCGCGCAGCCGGGCGAGCGTCAACCCCTGAACGTCATTCATGGTCAGCCTCCGTCTTCAGCTCGAAACAGTAAAAGCCGTTCCGGTAAATCACCGGCGTAAACCACTCGGGGTGACTGCGCGCCCACTCCGCCTCCTGCTCCGCGCCGGGTGCCGGCGGAAGCCGGAGGTCACAGATCACAAAGCGGACGCCCTCCCGGCGCAGCCGCGCCAGCCATGCTTCAAAACTGCCCGGCGTGCGCATCTCTTCAAAGGTCCGGTAATCGCTGAGCAGTTCCCTGCCCGACTCCGAAACCGGAACCGCGATGACCCGGTTTTCAAACTCATCCCCGGAGAAAAGATAGTAGTTCACTCCGATATAGGCGATCACGCAGGGTTCGCCGCCGGTCCGCCGCCGGATCTCCAGCCGGGCGGTTTCATCCTCGGGCGACAGCAGCGCAATCCGCAGCTGCGACGCGACGGCATCGGAGCGCACCAGCCGCAGACCGGCATCCGGCACCAACACCACGGCGAACAGAACAGCGGCTCCCCACAGATACTTCGGTTTCGCAATCCGCGCCGGCACCCCGAAAATCACGAAACAAACCGCGATGTGAACCAGCAGCTCAACGCCTTTGCTTCCATACGCATACTGGCGGAAGCTCTCCGCGCCCGCCAACACCAATGCGGCGACGGCCACAATCCACGCACGCCCCCGCGCCGCCCGGAACAGAACCGCCGCCGGAAACATCGCCAGCATCACCAGCGGCACGATCTGGCGCGGCTGGGTCATCGTCGGATAAATCGCCAGTTGAAGCAACAGCAGCAAAACGAAACCGGCGGCGACCGCTCCCGCCGCCGTCCGCCGGAAACACCGGCGGAGGCAACCGGCAGCAATTCCCCCGGCGGCCACGGCGGAAACCACCAGCAAAGCGGTGCCGAAGGAAACGTTGTTCTCCTGTTCATTCACAAAGAACCCCCAGGCCGCCCACCGCCAGCCGATCGCCGGAGCCTGAACCGTCATGAAATGCTCAAACAGATTCCAGCTTCCGATGCCGATTCGCGCCGGAAACACCGGATTGCCGTAGGTGATCCAGTTTACGATAAAGCAGGGGCTTCCGGCCACGGCCGCAGCCGCGAAAGCGCTCCACAGATTCCGGCGGCACTGCGGCCTCCCGAACCAGATCACCAGCGCCCCCAGCAGAAAAGCGGGCGGGGCGAGCATCAATCCCAGATACTTCATACCGGCGGCAATTCCGAACGAGAGCCCGGCCAGCAAAAAAGCGCCGCAACTGTTCCGGCGGGCGGCGATTACGAACCACATCACGCCGCCGAGCAGCATGGCTCCGGTCATCAGGTCCGTGTTCGATACCGAGGCGTTGCGGAACACCACTCCGGCGAACACCAGCAGCAATCCGGCCGCCAGCGCCTCGATCCTGCGGAAGCCCGCCGCCAGCGCCCCTGCGGCCAGCGTGATCCACGCCAGCCCCAGAAAATAAAACTGGAAGCTGCGGGCGAAAAAGTCATGGAGCAGAGGGGCCATCTGCCACGCGTAAATCAACTCTCCGTAAAACGGATAAGTTGCGGTCATCATCCCATGCTGAGTCATCCGTTCGATGCTTCCGGTCCGCAACCACGTTGCCGGATAAAAAATATGATAGAGTTGCGAATCCGTCCCCACCGTCGGCACCAGGCTGAACGCCCGCCACTGGCAGACCAGAAATCCCCACGCCACCGCCGTCAGCAGCAGTTCCGCCGGAGTGAAAGGCTGAAACGGCAGCCCGGCGGCAGGACGCTTCGGCTTCGCGAGAAAGGCCGCCGCCCCGAATCCCCATGAGGCGAACATGACGCCGGACGGAGTCAGCAGGCCGGCCATTCCGAGCACTCCGGGAATCGCGATCATCACCGCCGTGAACAGCAGCCCGGCGGCGGCGAGGTATTCAAACCGGTTCCGGCACCGGAAATACCGCGCCAGCAGCAGCGCCCCCGCAATCGCGGGAAGCTGGCACAGCAGATAGATCAGCACGGAAATACTGCCGGCGCCTGCGATTGTGATCTCTTCCACCTGATAGTCCTCTGTTTTCCGGTAATATATCAGAGTGGAGCGGAAATTTCAAAACAAATCCGGTTTTCTTCCGCCGTTTTCCCCAAATGCCCGGACCGCGCGGCGCTCCGCCGGCCCTTTCCGGCCATCGCGGCCGTACCCATGCAGTTTACATTCAAAATGCGGATCGGTTCTCAGCCCGCCCGCTACCGCTCTGTCGCTCCCGGTCCGACAGCCGCCACCGAATAGAACGGATGCAGCAAGCGGTGCACTCCGGGTGTTTTCAGGAACACATTCGGCAAGGTCCCGACGCAGGCCGGAGTGGAAGCAACGTGGAAACAGCGCGGCGTCTCCGGGGGCAGGCCGCGCGCCAGACAGAAACAGGCAGGACTCCGGCACACCCGAGTATGAGCGCTACCTCCCTTTACGTTCCGCCGCGATTCCGGAAAAGAAACCGCAGCGTACTCCCGGAGCGTCTGTCCGCCGGACCATTTCCCAGCGGACAGACTGTAATCAACTTTATCTCTGGGAAAATATTTGCGATTTATTCATAATTATCCTTTTTGAACAGCCTTACTCTTTTGAAATTCGATATAACAGGACCAATTTACTTCTATTTTCCCACTATAGGTCATATTCAAAGCTGGTGAATTGTTCAAATGAGTCTCCAAGTTGGCTCAAATAACCATTCCGATTATATATCGCCGTAGCACTAGTTTGACCATTAGTTATATTAGTCGGCTGATTATACGTGTTATAACGGATACGAGTCTCGATTTGCCGTTTGCCAGTTTGGGTCAACAGGCATGCGCTTATCGGGTTGCGCTTCGCATCGTAGCGGAACGCCGCCACCGGTTCGCGCTTGAGCTGGTTCGCCGCGCGGCGCTCCACCAGCTCCACCTCGCCCAA
>NZ_QEKH01000027.1 GCF_003096415.1 Victivallis vadensis
GGAGGACTACTGGCAAAAACGTATGCAAATTATCGGCAACGTCGTTATCGGCGTTGGAAACTACAAGTGTGTTTCACAAAATTTGGGACAATAACAAACTTTTGTAAAAAAGCTGTTCCGTTTTTCCGGAAAAAATGTTGACATCCCTGTAATTTTCGGTCATAATAAAAGTGTGAACCTGATTCCATAAGACACGGAGAGAAGAATTGTGATTCTGGAACATACCACCATCAAGGAAGTGGCCGACCGGGCCCGCGTCAGCACCGCGACGGTCTCGCGCATCCTGAGCGGAAAACACTGCCACCGCTCCACGACGGTCGAAACCGTCCGGCGGGCCATCGAGGAGCTGCGGTCCGCCGGGCCGGTGCTGACCGGTTTTGAAAGCGCGGCGCCGGAGAGTGTCGGAATCGTGATGTTCGCCTACCGCGATTTCCTGAATTCCAGCTACAACGCGACGCTGGCCACCGCGATTATGGAGACGCTGACCGCCGAAGATTTTTCCGCACAGTTTATCGCGTTGAGTTCGAAGCGGTTGAGCATCGATTACATCGAAAGCCTGGTCCGGGAGCACCGGCTGAAGGGGCTGCTGATCCCGGAATTCGATATGCTCTATACGGTTTCGGAACAGCTCGCGAAACTGCCGATCCCGGTGGTCTGCATCGGCAATCTGGCCGAAACCGGATTGCGTTACAGCGTCTGCGCCGACAACGTTTCGGCAGGACGCGACGCGGCCAACTATCTGTGGAGCCGGGGCCATCGCCGCTTCGGCATCGTGACCATGAGCCGCAGCGACATCTGCCAGGCGCAGCGTACCGCCGGTTTCCTCGAAACACTTCGGGAACTGGGGGGAGCGCCGGAGCAGGTGATGATTCGCGAATACCGTTCGCTGAATGATTCGGTTTCCGGCGTGATCTCCGCGCTTGCGAATATGCAGGAACGGCCGACCGCGCTTTTTTCCACCAACAGCCTGATGTCGCAGAAGCTGATCGCGGGGGCGGCGGCGGTCGGGATCCGGGTGCCGGAGGAGCTGTCGCTGCTGTCGTTCGAGGAGAACAACGAGTTGCTGTATATGCCGGTGCCGGTCAGCGCGATCCGGCAGCCGACCCGCGAACTCGGCGAGACGGCGGTCCGGATGCTGATCAACCTGATCCGCGGCCTTGCCGTCCCCGAGCACGAGGTGCTCAACTGCTCACTGGTCGCCCGCTCCAGCGTCGCCAAACGGAATGAATGAATCCAAGATCAGCCGCCGGGCGGGTGGTTGCAACATCTTCAAAGTAAGGAAAATATTTATGCTTGTGCGTATCAGTCTTATTCTCGGAGCCGTGCTGCTGTTCACGCGGCTTGCAGCGGCGACCCTGCAAATCGATCTCTCCCGTGAAACCGGCCGCTTCAATCCGCTGATTCTCGGCCAGAATCTGGAGGCGGCGGACACCCGCGGCATCTTCGGCCCCCCGGTCGGCGCCGCCAAGTGGCCGCTTCAGGGCGTCAAGTACGGTCAGGGGCTCTGGAATCCGACTGCACAGCAGCCGGCCGACGGTTCGTTCGGACTGGCCGAATCGCTGAATTCCGGCATGTTGCGCTATCCAGGCGGATGTCTCGTGCATAATTTCAACTGGAAGGATGCGGTCGGGCCGCTTTCGGAGCGGCCGCAGTGGAAATTCGGCGTCGATCAGTTCCTCGAACTGTGCCGCCGGCTGAATCAGGAGCCGGTGATCACGCTGACCGACTACGCGCTGCCCGCCGCGGAACTGCCCGCCCATTTCGCGGAGTTCGTCGAATACCTGAACGCTCCCGCCACCCCGGAACACCCCTGGGCGCAGAAGCGCGCGCTCTGGGGACACCCGGAGCCTTACGGCGTCAGATACTTTGAACTCGGCAACGAGTCCGGTCACGGCAACCACAACGGTGTTCCGCGCCGGAAATTCACGCCGGAGGAGTACGCCGACTACGCGGTGAAATCCGCCGCCGCGATCCGCCGGGCCGATCCCTCCGTAAAACTCGGCATCGTGATGGCTCCCGGCAGCGGCATCAACTGGGATTGCGAGTGGAACCGGAAGGTGCTGGCCGGAGCCGGTGCGGTTGCCGACTACGTGGTGCTCCACTTCTACGGGCCGGCCATCCTGAATTCCGGGCCGGAGGAGGCGCTGCGCGCCGTGCTGGCCTATCCCGACCAGCTTGCCGCCCGGATCGGCTGTTACCGCAGGAATATCCGGGAACTGGCCGGGCGCGACCTGCCGACCGCCGTCACTGAATACAATGTGGGTTCCAGTAAAAGCAAACCTTTCCCCCACCGGTTCAGCTTTATGGCGGGGCTGATGTGCGCCGACGAGATCCGCCTGTGGCAGCAGGAGAATATGCTTTTCGCCAACTACTGGCATCTGCTGAACGGCGCATGGGGGCTGTTCAGGACTCCCGACGAATCCGGGGAGGTGACCCGCCGTTATGCGACTTTGCCATTCTTCGAGGAGTGGGGCAAGTTCGGCGGCAGGCAACTGGTGGAGGCGGTCGTCGCGGACAACCCGCGCCTCGCCGCCGCTCCGCTGGGCGGACTCTGGGAGTCCCGGGGCGACCGGCCGCAGCCGGAGCGCCGGTTTGCATCTCGTGATACCTTCCGTTTCGACTTCGGCAAATACCTCCCGAAGTACCGGATCAAGCCGGCGGCGGCGGGAAAGAACGCGCTGACTTTCCGGCTGGATGAGGTGAACCGGGAAAGCTACCTGCCGTTCGCGGTACTGCCGCGCCCGCAGGAGTCGCCGTTCGGCACCGGTTACAAGACGAAGCTCCGGTTTGAAGCCCGGTTCACCCCCGAAGGCAAAGGGCGCGGCACGGTCGCGCTCGGTCTCGCCGACACCCGCGGCTGGAATGTGACCAATTCGGCGAGCGCCTCCGACCCGATCGCCGCGGACGGGAAATTCCATGAGTATTGGTTCGAACTGCCCGCGCTGCCGGCCTGTCCCTCCACGGAACTGCTGCTGCGGGTGGAGCGTCCCTCCGGTCTCTCCGGCAAACTTGAGATCCGCAATCTTGTCGCGGAGGAGTTCCACTCCCCGACCGAACCGGCCTATCCCGCATTGGCCGCGCTGGCCGGAAAATCCGCAGACGGGCGCACGCTGCATCTGATCGTATTCAACAAAGACCCGGAGAGGCCGATGACCGTGCCGGTTGCCGTGACCGGCGGACGGCTGAAATCCGGCACGGGCTTCGAGCTGTATCAGGAGAAGCCGGAGAGCATTGATTATTTCACTCCGGCCCGGCGCGCCGTCCCGGTCCGCCCCGACGGTTTCGACTGGACGTTTCCACCCCACTCAATGACCCGGTTTGAACTTGAATTGCTTCCGTAATCATAGATAAAGGAGAGAACCATGAAACGCTTTTTTACCTTGATTGAGCTGCTCGTCGTGATAGCGATTATAGCGATTCTCGCGGCGATGCTGCTTCCGGCGCTGAACAAAGCGCGCGATAAGGCGCGCGACATCAAATGCACCAACAATCTCAAGCAGATCGGTACTTATATGCAATTGTACCTCGACCAGTACAACAGCATTTCTCCGCAGGCCTACGGAAATCTTGACGGCGGCAAGGACAAGGGTAAATGGCAGGATATGCTGATGCCCTACTACCAGCCCAATGTTGCCCTTGCCGATCAGTGCCATCTGGAAAAGCTGACCAGCAACATCCGCAAGCCGATCGGCATCTTCGGCTGTCCGAGTTCGGAGTCGCCGTACGATCTCTCCGCCAAGACCTGCCACTATGCGATCAATTCGCGTTTCGCGACGATCTGGGGCTGGCCGACCAAGACCAGCAAGATCAAGTCGCCCAGCCGCCGGGCGACGGTTTTCGACACCGACCAGCGCGGCAGCTGGCCGTACCCGCGCGCCGACGCCCGGGAGGATAACGCCGATCCCAAATACGGCAATATGGTTTCCGCCGGCGGCGCCTGGCGGCACCTCGGCAATCAGGGAGCGAACATCCTGTTCGCCGACGGCCACGTCGTTGCGATGCGCCGGCTGGAAATTCCGCTCAACAAAAACGCCGCCGACAAAGCGGGCTACTTCTGGAAAGATTGAGGATTCCGGTCATGCTGTTTCAAAAATTTTCCGGCAACCCCGTGCTGACGGCGGCTGCGTTTCCCGATGATATCATGTATGTATTCAACCCCGGCGCGGTGAAGTTCAACGGCGAATATCTGCTGATGGCCGACGCCGCGACCGCCGCCACGCCGATCGTGTTCTGGCTGGCGCGGAGCAAAGACGGGATTCATTTCACGCCCGATCCGGCTCCCGTACAGTGGCCCGGGTTTTCCGACGGTATTCCCGAAGCGTGCATCTACGACCCGCGCATCACTGAAATCGACGGCGAATACCTGATCCTCTACGCGAGCCAGCGCCCCGGCTTCGGCGTGCGCACCGGCATGGTCAGGACGCGTGACTTCATCCGCTTCGACCGCGTCGAACAGGCCGAAACCGGCCGGAACAACCGCAATTCCGTACTGTTCCCGGAAAAGATCCGGGGCCGTTACGTCCGCTTCGACCGTCCGATGGGCGACGACGAATGCGAACCTTCGGATATGTGCATCAGCTATTCCGACGACCTCTCCACCTGGAGCGATTCGCAGATTCTGATGGTTCCCCGCCCCGGCTGCTGGGACTCCCACAAGATCGGCGGCGGAGCCGTCCCGATCCGCACCCCCGAAGGCTGGCTCGCCGTCTATCACGGCGTCGACCGCACCTGCAACGGCTATATCTACCGGCTCGGCGTCATGCTCCTCGACCTCGAAAACCCCGCCCGGATCATCGCCCGGGGCGGCCTGCCGGTGTTGTGGCCGGAGTCGCCTTATGAAATGCTCGGACGGGTTGCCAACGTGACCTTCACCTGCAACGCGATCCCAGAGCCGGACGGCACCGTCAAAATCTATTACGGAGCCGCCGACACCTGCGTCGGGCTCGCCACCGCCCGTCTCGACGATCTGGTTGCCGCCTGCAAAACCGGCAATCCGACCGCCGAACGGTTTTTCAAATCCCGGTGACTTCCGGGCGGCGGAAACGGATCATTCATTGTATTGAATGAACTCCGCCGACAGCGGCGGCCAGCTGGGCGCGGGCTTTGGAGAGGTTCACCAGTGACTGTACATACTCCTCCTCGGCGGCCACGAAATTATTCTGCGCTTCATTGAGCCGGGTGATCTCGGCTTCACCCGCCAGATAGGATTTGGCGACCAGGTCGCGTTGTTCGCGCATGATGTCGCGGTTTTCGCGGTTCAGTGCGGCGAGTTCGCGGTTGTGCTGTACGTTCGCGTGGGCGTTGCGTACGTCGGCGACGATGCGTAACCACGCCTCCGCGCCTTTGTACTGCATGATCGCCAGCTGTGCCCGGCTCTCGCGCAGCCGGTTGTAGCGGATCAGACCGTTGAAAATCGTCAACTCCGCCATTGCGCCGTAGTTGAAGGAGTTGCCCTCCACATAGAAATTCGCGAATCCGTTCGGATTGTTGCCGCTGTTGCGGGTCGAATTGGAACTGTAGCTGTAGTTCGCGAACGCCGAAATCCGCGGCGAAAAGGCACTGTAGCGGCTGTAGAGCTGGTATTCGCTGACGCGGAGCTGTTCGCGGAAGTTCTTCAGATCGGGACGGTTCGCGAGGGCGGCGTCCAGTGCCGCGCCGACCGGCAGCGGCGCGGCTTCGTCCGGCTTTTCCTGCGTGAACTTCAGTCCCTCCGGCAGCGTGCCGTCCGGGTAGCCGAGCAGCACCGCCAGTACATAGCGGCCGACCTCATGCTGATAGGAGGCGGTGACCTGCCGGGCGGCGGCGCGGTTGCGCCTGCCGGCGAAATTCAGCACATCGCTGCGGTTCGCGGTTCCGGCCTTTTCCCGTAAGCGGGTGTCCTCCAGCATTTTACTCTGAAATTCAAAGTCGGAATCGGCGATCTTCCGCTGCGCTGCGGCGAGCAGAATGTCGTCGAACGCATTGGAAACCGCCTGCGTCAACAGCCGCCGGGCGTTTTCCTGCAATGCTTCCTCGCCGGCGAGGCTGTGGCGCGCCGCCTCCACCTGGAACTCCCGCGCCAGTCCGTCGAAGATCAGGAAGCTCGCCTGCACCATCGTATAGGAGTAGAACGCATTGCCCGACTCCAGTTCCGGCGCGCCGGAGCTGTCGTAGAGCTGGTCGCCGACCGCGGTGGCCGCCGAAATCACCGGCGAATAGCCGCCGAGCGCCTGGTAGAGCCGCATCCGGGCGGCGGTGATCGACTGTCCCGCCTCCAGATAGGTCGGATTGTTCTTCAGGGCGATCCGGACCGCCTCCTCCCGGCTCAGTTCATCGATGCTGTGGAACATTTCATCGGCCGGTTCCTTCTCCCGCAGCGTGAAGCTGGTCTGGTCCACCAGTGTGGAAACCGGCTTCGGCAGACAGCCCCCCAGCAGCACGGCTCCCGCCGCGGCATAAAGCAGACAGCAAGTTTTCATAATCATTTCTCCTCTCTTTTACGATACTCGATTTTGGAATTTTATCAACTTTTGAATATTATATTTATCCAATCAAAGTTGATAAAAATCATTTTAAAGCTATTTTTATAGATAAGAGGAGAAACGATTATGAGAATTGAAATTTTTACGGCTGCGGTTTTGCTGCTGGCCGCCGGCTGCGACCGTCCGGCGGAAACGCCGAAGAGCGAAACGCCGATGCCGGTCAGGGTGCTGCCGGTCACTTCGGGGAACTACCGTCCTTCCTATGAGGCGGTGGCGCAGGTGAAGCCTTTCCGCACCGTCGACCTGGTGGCCCGGATCAGCGGTTTTCTGCAGGAACGACCGTTCCGGGAGGGGAGCTTCGTGAAAAAGGGCGAGCTGCTTTACCTGATCGAACCCGCCCAATACCGGATTGCGCAGGAAAATGCGCAGGCGCAACTCGATATGATGAAGGCGCGCCGCGACAACGCCGCATCGGAATTCGGCCGTATTCAGCAGCTCTACGGGGAAAAGATCGCGTCGCCGGACCGCTTCGACTCCGCGAAAGCCGCCAAACTCGAAGCCGAAGCCGCCGTACTGGCCGCCGAGGCGGAACTCAGACAGGCGAAGCTGAATTACTCCTACACCCGGATCACCGCCCCGTTCGACGGTTGGATCGGCCTGACCTCCAAAGATGTCGGCAATTACCTTCAGGCCCCCTCCGGCACGCTGGCGACACTGGCCCAGATCGACCCGGTCCGGGTGGAATTTTCAGTCAGTGACGCTTTCGCGCTGCCGAAGCTGACCGCCGAACTGCAGCAGGGCAAAGCGCCGGAGCTTATCGTGCGGGTGCTGCAAAGGGACGGCACTCTCTATCCGGAGGCCGGCAAAATCTCCTTCTGGGAGAACCGGATGGATCCCGAAACCGCGTCGATCCGGCTGCAGGCCCGGTTCCCCAACGCCGCCCGGCTGCTGGTGCCCGGCGAATTCGTGCGGGTGCGGCTGGAGGAACCCGCAACGGAACCGGTCGCGCTGGTCGATCCGGCCGCGTTGCACTATAACCAGACGCAGACCTTCGTCTACGTGGTCGGTCCGGACAGCCGGCTCGCGGTCCGCCCGGTGGAACTCGGCGCACGGCTCGGCAACCTCTTTATCGCAAAGTCCGGCCTGAAACCGGGCGACCGGGCCGTCGCCGCCGGGAATCCGCTGCTGCGGCCCGGCGTTCCGGTCCGTGTACTCGGGGAGGCCACGCGATGAATTCGGATACTTTCATCGACCATCCTTACCTCGCGGTCGTGATCGCGATCGTGATTTCGCTGGTGGGAGCACTGGCGATCTTCGCGCTGCCGGTCGCACAGTATCCGAATGTGACGCCGCCGCAGGTCAGCATCACCACCACCTACCCCGGAGCGAGCGCGCAGGAGCTGCTCGACAGCGTGATCGAGCCGATCGAAACGCAGGTCAACGGCGTGCGCGACCTGATCTACCTCTCCTCGACCGGTTCCAACTCCGGTTCGGTCAGCATCACCGCGACCTTCCGGATCGGCTCCGACGGCCGCGCCAACACGCAGGATACGCAGGACCGGGTGAACTGGGCGCTGCCGCAGCTGCCCGAAACCGTGCAGCGCGAGGGCGTGATCGTGCAGGAACAGTCCGGCAATATCTTAATGGCGATGACCCTCTACTCGCCGAACCGCAGCTATGATACGCTGTTCCTGAGCAACTACGCGACGATCCAGCTGAAAAAACGGCTGAGCCGGATTCCGGGAGTCGCGAACATCCAGATTTTCGGCGGCAGCGACTACGCGATGCGCTTCTGGCTGGACACCGACAAGCTCGCCGCGATGAACCTGCCGGTCAGCGAAGTGGTGCGGGCGGTGCAGAATCAGAACCTGCTGGTCTCCTCCGGCGCCGTCGGTGCGGCTCCGAACCTGCCCGGCGAACCGTTGAAATACACGGTGCGCACCCGGGGACGCCTGACAGATCCGGCGCAGTTCCGCGACATCGTGGTGCGCAGCACACCCGGCGGTCCGCAGGTCAGGCTCGGCGACGTCGCCCGGATCGAGCTCGGCGGCGAAAGCTACTCCACCGCCGCCTCACTGAACAACCAGCCCGCCGTGATGCTGCTGGTCTACCAGCAGAGCGACGCGAACGGCATCGCGATTTCGGATGCGTGCCGCGCCGCGATCGCCGAGCTGTCGCAATCGTTTCCACCCGACCTCGCGTGCGGCTTTCAGTATGATTCGACCGAGTTCATCCGCGCTTCGGTCCGCGATGTGGCGGTCACGCTGGCGACCGCCGTCGTGCTGGTCGCGCTGGTCACGCTGCTTTTCCTGCAGAACTGGCGCATGGCGCTGGTGCCGACGCTGGCGATCCCGGTCAGCATCCTCGGCACTTTCGCCGGGCTGCGGCTGCTCGGATATTCGATCAACATGGTGACTCTTTTCGGCCTTGTGCTGGCGATCGGGATTGTGGTGGACGACGCGATCATCGTGATCGAAAACGTGCACCGGCTGATGGTCGAAGAGAAACTCGCCCCCCGGGAAGCCGCCTCAAGGTCGATGCGGCAGATCACCGGCGCGATCATCGCGACCACTCTGGTGCTGCTGGCGATGTTCGTGCCGATCTGCTTTCTCTCCGGCATCACCGGCGAGCTTTACCGGCAGTTCGGCGTGACCATCTCGACTGCGGTGCTGCTGTCGGCGGTGAACGCGCTGACGCTGAGTCCGGCGCTGGCGGCGCTGCTGCTGAAGCCGGATATGGTTGAAAGCCGGTTCTTCCTGTTCCGCTGGTTCAATGCGGGCTTCGGCGCGATCTCGAAGCGCTACGGCGGCGGCGTTGCCGCCGCGGTGCGGCGGTTTTTGCCGGTGCTGGCGGTCTACCTCGTGCTGACGGGAGCGGCGGTATGGACGTTCCACCGGGTTCCCGGCGGCTTCATCCCGGAGGAGGATCAGGGGGTGTTCTTCGCCGGAATCCGGCTGCCGCCCGGTTCCTCGCTGGAGCGGACTGAGGAGAAGGTCGCGGAGCTTTCGGCTATCTTCAAAAAGCTGCCCGGCGTGCGCGACGTATTGGCCGCTCCCGGCTTCAATATCCTGAACCGCACCCCCGCCGCGAACAACGCGTTCCTGGTGGTGGTGCTCGAACCGTGGGACCGGAGGCTGAAGCGCGGCCTCTCCGCCGCGAAGCTGGTCAGGGAGGCGGAGCGGGCTTCGTTTCTGGTGCCGGAGGCGTTCACGATGGTGTTCGAGCCGCCGCCGATTCCCGGAATCGGCACGGCGGGCGGTTTCAATTTCGTGCTGGAAAACACCGCCGGCTCCGATCCCGACGCGCTCGGCGCGGCGCTTGATGCGATGCTGGAAGAGGTGATGGCAAATCCGAAATTCACCAATGTCTTCACCACCTTCAACCTGAACTGCCCCTACCTGAAACTGGAGATCGACCGGGAAAAGGCCCTGCGGCTCGGCGTGGATCTGCAGTCGATCTACTCGACGCTGGAAGGCACGCTCGGCGTCAACTACATCAATGACTTCAACCGCTTCGGACAGGTGTACAAGGTGGAGCTTCAGGCCGAACCGGGGGCGCGCGATACCATGGAGAAGATCCGCCGCCTCCACGTGCCCGGTTCCGGCAATACGATGGTGCCGCTGGATTCACTGATCAGGCTCTCGCTCCATACCGCGCCGGAATTCCTGAGCCGCTACAACCTCTTTCTGTCGGCGGAACTGCAGGGCAGTCCGGCGCCGGGCGTCAGTTCCGGCGAAGCGATGTCCGAACTTGAAGCGATCGCCGCGCGGACGCTGCCGCCCGGCATCGATCACGCCTGGACCGACATGTCCTACCAGCAGAAGCTCGCGGGCAATCAGGCGCTGCCGGTTTTCGCGCTGGCGCTGCTGTTCATCTATCTCTTTTTGGCGGCGCTGTATGAGAGCTGGGTGCTGCCGTTTTCGGTGATCCTCGCGGTGTTTCCGTCGCTGCTCGGCGCGGCCGCGCTGCTGATGCTGACCGGGATCGCCGACAACATCTACACGCAGATCGGCGTGGTGCTGCTGTTTGCGATGTCCTGCAAAAGTTCGATCCTGATCGTGGATTTCGCGTTGCAGCGCAGCCGGGAAGGAGCCGATGCTTCCGCGGCGGCGGTGGAAGCCGCCAAGCTGCGGTTCCGCGCGATCGTGATGACCGGGGCCGCTTTCGTGCTTGGGACGCTGCCGCTGCTGTATGCATCCGGACCGGGGGCGGCGAGCCAGCGTTCGATCGGCGCGGCGGTGGTGGGCGGCATGACCTGTGCGGTGCTTTTCGGCGTGTTTCTGGTGCCGGTGTTCTATCGGATCTGTCGAAGGGGAGCCGGCGGCTGACCGGTTCCCGCCGCCATTGAAAAAATTTTTATTTTTCTTTGCAAGTTCACAACTTCCCTGCTATACTAAGCTGGAGAAAAGAGAAACAGTACCGCCGGAAATTCCGGAGAAGTTTCACCATCCCGGTTGCATCGCCTCTTTCCCCGTGCTGTTTTTTCTGAAAACAAAGGTGGATCATGCGTTTCTTTTTCATACTTGCGATTTTGTGCGGCACACTGCAGCTTCCGGCGGAAGAACCGGGGCAGCAGGAGTACCGGCTCGGCCTGAATCTTTTTGAAGGACTCAACGGTTCCGTACAGGACCGGGAGGCCGCGTTTCCGTTTTTTAAGCAGGCTGCCGCACGCGGCAACGCCGACGCCCAATACCGGCTTGGCCACTGCTATGAATTCGGTTTCGGCACTCCGAAGGAACCCGCCAAAGCGCGCGAGGCATACGAGCAGGCCGCCAAACAGGGACATACCGAAGCGCTCTTCCGCCTCGGGAACTGTCATTATGTCGGTCTGGGAACCCCGCAGGATTACGCCAGGGCGCTCGAATGCTTCCGCAAAGCCGCGGAACAAGGCAACGCCGACGCGCTGATGTCGGTCGGTTTCTGCTATGAAAACGGCACCGGCGTGGAAAAAAATCCGAAGCTGGCTTTCGAATACTACTCCAAAGCCGCCAATGCCGGGCTTTCCCTCGGCCAGTACTATCTGGGCCGCTGCTACTATCACGGCAAGGGAACGACCAAGGATTACGCCAAGGCGGTCGAACTCTTCCGGAAAAGCATCCAAAGCGAATCCCGGCTCTGCCGCGGCCTGGGCTACTTCTCGCTCGGCCTCTGTTGCCTGACCGGCAAAGGAGTGGAAAAGAACCGCGAAGAGGCGTTCCGCTGCTTCCGAAACGCCGCCGACTCCTACCACAACGAAGCCCGGCTGCTGATCGGCGTGATGTACCTGCGCGGCATCGGCACCCAGGCCGATCCCGCCGAAGCCTTCCGGCAGTTGAGCCTCGTTCGCCGTTCACCCGCCGCCGACTATCTGGTCGGAATGTGTTACTTTCAGGGAACCGGCACTGCGAAAAATGCTAAACTGGCGTTTCAGTCCTTTCGGAAGGCCGCCGACGGTGGTTCCGCCGACGCGATGAACATGCTCGCGCTTTGCTACCGGAAAGGAATCGGCACCTCCCCGAATCCGGACAAAAGCGAATTCTGGAAAAAACACGCTGCCCGGAGCGGCCGCAAATTCTCACTGGTCCACCTGACCGAATAACCATTGTCCCCCCGCCCGGAACATTGCCTCCGGTGGCCGGTGGCGCCCCCCCGGTCGTTATCTATAAGTTTATTTGGTCTATCGGCAGAACTCCGCACCGGCACGTTGCCGGTCGTGATCCAACGGCGAAAGCGTTGGCCGTCGGAGACACTTTGTGCGCATAGCGCACAAGGTCTGCCGCCCGTTAGGGCGGGCAGACCCGCCTGCCGCGAATGCGGCATGGCTTCCCCGCGACTCACTTCCGGCGGTTTCATTACAACTTTGGAGTGCGGAGATTCATCTCCACACTCCAAGGACGCTTCGTGTCGGGAGGCAAGCATACACACCGGCACGTTGCCCGTGGAGACTTCTGCACGCGAACGTGGCGTGGCTGCTTTGGGGGGGAGTGTTCAGATCTTCTTTTTATCATTTTGTTCCACGAGGAAGGGGAGATTGCAGGAGGTGCCGCCGCCCTGACCGTCGCGGACAAAGAGGAAGAGACGGTAGGCTCCCGGTTTTTCCGGAGTAACAACCGTGACTTCGCCGCCGGTGTTTCCGGCCGGAAAACAACCTTCGATGGTCGGCGGAACCGGTTCGCGGTTGCCTTCAGCCCACTTCACGCCACTTTCGCGGATTACTTTCCACTCACAGGTGACCGGATCGTTTTCCGGATCGATGATAAACGCCCGTGCCTGAAAGGTCTGGCCGGGAGCGACCTTCTTCCGGTCCAGACCGCAGACGATCCGGTCGATATTCGGACTCCGGTTCGGCAGCGGTTTCCCGGAGTAAAGCTTGGCGATCCGGTCGACAGCCGGGGTTTTCTCGCCGGTTTCGAGGAACATGCCGTACCAGGTACCGGTGACTTCCTGTTTGCTTGACCAGACGAAGGCGATCATGCCGAGACAGCGTTTCGCATCGGCGACGGCGGCGCGGTAACCGCGCTCGTAGTTGTCGGCTTTGGCTTTGCCGCCCGGTTCGAGCGGAACTCCCCAGGCGGTTTGCGGCACTTCCCAATGGCCGCGCGGCCCGAATTCGGTCAGCATCCACGGCCCCTGCCAGCCGGCTTCGTCGAGCCGTTTTGCCGAAATCACGGCTCCGGCGTAGGTGTTGATGCCGATGATGTCGATGGCGGGAGCAAGCTCTTTGATCGCTTTCATCTTCCAGACTGCGTTGCCGGCGATTACATTCATCACCGGATGGTCGGGATCTTCCTCTTTGAGGATTCCGGCGAGTATATTCAATTCCTTCCAGTACTCCGGATGCAGCTCCGTGGTACGGGGGCCTTCGGCTTCGTTGCCGAGCCCCCAGCAGAGCAACGCAGGATGGTGACGCAGCGCCCGAACCTGTCGGCGAATATTTTCCCGCTGTTCCTGAAGGTGGACCGGATTCTTGTAGCTGAAATTCTTGCTTTCGCGCTGAAGCCAGATTCCGCGGATTACCTTGAAACCGCTCCGCTGCGCCGCATCCATCTCCCGGAGCGCCCGCTCCGGATCATTGCTGCTGTAGGTGCGCAACGTATTCACGCCGCACCGCCGGGCCAGCTCCGGCTGGTCGAACCGGCCGACGCCGCGGACCTGAAACGGTTTGCCGTCGGCGAACAGCCGCCAGTTTCCCGACGCATCCTGTTCCAGCCTGACCGGCGCGGCGGCGGCGGTGATGCACAACAGGGCGGCGATGCCCGATAACAGAATTTTCATGGTCAGACTCCTTCGGTCATTCATATTTGAAAATTTCTTTGTTTTTCAGTTCACGCTGGAACTGCGCATAGGAAATGGAGCGGATGTGTCCATCGGTGAAGGAAAACATACCGATTCCGTTCCCATGCGGATAATAGGGCGTATAGGAACCGCCGAAATTGGTGGTGTAGCGGAAGTAGTGACCGTCGTTTTTGTTGCGTTCCGCCAGCAGCAGCCAGCGTGACGGCTTGGGGATGTTGCTGAGTTTATTGTACTTTTCGATGCCGGGTACTTTGGCCATGTTGCCGGCGACGGCGTCGTTGATGCAGTAGGTGGAAGAGTGATAGGTATTCTCCTCGATCACGCGGGTATCCGTCAGATAGAGGGGACTCTTCGTACACCGCACGAAACCGCACCGGTAATAGTTGGCCGCTTCCCATTTCCCCTTGGAGTAACCGATGCCGAGGTTCAGCAGACCGCCTTTTTCGAGCTTGTTCAGATAGTTCATACCGTACCACTGCCCGCCGCTTTTAGAGGGTTCGTTGGTCGGAGCGTGTCCGTTGGACTGATCGGCGTACTGCAACACCATCACGCTCAATTGCCGCAGATTGCCGAGACAGGCGGTCTGGGCAGCCCGGTCCCGCGCCTTGTTCAGCGCGGGCAGCAGCATGGAGGCGAGAATTGCGATCATCGCAATTGCAATTAACAATTCAATCAGTGTGAAATATTTTTTCATGATGGTCTTCTCCTAGGTGGTTTCGCGTATGATCAGTTTGGGAGAACGGTAAAGACGGACGGGTTGTTCCGGAGGGAGTTTCTTTTCGATCCGGCCGATCAGAGAGTCGACGATCAGGCGGGAGGTTTCTGCCAGTTCGTTGTCGACTGTGGTCAGGGCGGGAGTCAGGTATTCGGAAAATTGCAGGTTGTCGTAACCGGCCACCGCCACGTCGTCCGGACAGCGCATCCCGAGCTTCCACAGAGCACGCAACACGATTGCAGCATAGTCGTCGTTGCGGGCGATCACTGCGTCGGGACGTTCGATGCGAATCATTTGTGCGGCGGCCCCGACCAGTTCCGGCACCGGAGGCATCTCGTCGTATAAATAACGATATGCGAAATCGGGATCGAACGGCAGGCCGTGCGCTTTCATTCCCTCCGTGAATCCCTGTTCGCGTTCGCGCTGGGAACGGTGCTTGCCGCAGGGGAACCGGAGATAGGGGGCGAAATAGACGAGCCTGCGCCGTCCGCGCCCGTACAGATGGTCCACCAGCTGCCGGACGCCATCGCCGAAATCCACGTGTATGAAATCCAACGTGCCGTCATCACAGACCGGCTGGTCATAATAGATCACATGGCTGAGCTTGGCGGCGGCTTTCAGGATGTCGGCGTTCAGGCCGGGAAAGGCGTTGGAGTGGATGATGACTCCGTCCGCACCGCGCGACGCGAAGTCGTCCAGATAGGCGCGGATGTTGGCGAGGTCGTTATGACACTGGCCGATCACCAAGCGGTAGCCGTGTTGTTCCGCGGCGCGGGCGGCAAACGAGACGCGCTGAAGTTCGCCGGGGGCACTGTTTGCATCGATCAGCACGCCGAGCAGCTTGCTCCAGCCGCCCGCCAGTTGCCGCGCGGCGAGGTTCGGCCGGTAGTTCAGCGATTCGGCGACTTTGCGGATCTTCTCCGCCGTAGCCTCACTGACTTTGGTGTGATTGCCCGGGCTTGGATTCAACACCTTCGAGACTGTAACCTTCGACACTCCCGCCAACTGCGCGATGTCGATCAGGCGAACCGGATTGGACATGATTTCCTTCTTGTTGGTTGAACTGTTTTGGAATGGTTAGCTAACCGCTTAGTTTAATTATACCACATTCAGGAACGGATGTCAATAGGAGAATTGAAAAAAATTGCGAAAATGCGGATCAAAATGCGGATCAGAGACGGCGCATCTGGGTAGGTGTTTTGCCGAGACGCTTCAGAAAAACTTTGCCGAAATAGTTCTGATCGCTGAATCCGGTGGCTTCGGCGATCTCCTTGACGGAAACGGCGCTTTCATGGAGCATTTGCATCGCGATCTGAAGCCGGAAACCGGTCAGGTACTCCTGTGGCGGCATGCCGCAGTGGCGGGTGACCAGCCGGGTCAGGGTGGAGCGGTGGACGCCGAGGGCCGCGCTCAGACTCCGTACCGACAAGGCGGGATCGTCGTAACGTTCTTCGACCAGCTGCTTGAAGCGCAGGATAAGGCCGCTCTCTTCGCCGGAGGGCGGCAGCATCGCGCGGGTCAGGATTTCGTAGGCGGTGGCGCCGGCGCGGTATTCGCCGTCGCGGCCGAGATCGCGTATTTCGCGGGCGAGTTTCAGGAACAGCTCTTCCGGACAGGGGGCAACGGGGCGGGAAGGGCGTTCCAGCCGAAAGCTGTCGATCAGGAAGGGAACATTCGGACCATCGATGGTCAGCCACCAGTAATCGAACGACGCGGATTCGGCGGTGATCTCGTGACGGTCGCCGGGAAAGTAGAAGCAGACCTGATTTTCATTCAGCAGCCAGCCGGAAGCCCCGGAGCCGAATCTGCCGCAGCCGGAGACGCACCAGTAGAGTTCGAGGATCGGCTTGACCAGCGGCGGGTCGCTCCATCCCTTCGGCACTGTGTAGTGCCCGGTCGAACGGACGCGGACTGGGGCGTGAATGGTTCCGGTCGAATACGGTCGGTAGAGTTCCATTTTTCTCTTTTTCCTGAATGATGCGACAGAATTACGAAACATAATACATCCTTACCCTTGGGATTTCAAATGGTTTGTGGTAAAATTATCCATACAGGGATCAGGAAATTCCAAAAAAATCAAGGAGAGCTACGGAATATGGACAGAGGACCGAAGGTTGTGGTACTGGGAGCGGGAAGCTACTTTTTCGGGAAGCCGGTCATTTACAACATGATTACCAGCCCGATCCTGCGGAACGGCACGCTGGCGCTGGTCGACACCGATCCGGCGGTGCTGGAGACGATGATGAAAATCGCCCGCCGGGCCAAGGAAGCTGCGGGGGCGCCGCTGACGCTGGAGGGTTCGACCGACCGGCTGGAGGTGATGAAGGGAGCGGACTTCGTGGTGCTTTCGTTCTCATATCGCAACGCCTACTACCGGGAACTCGACACGCGCATTTCAAAGAAGTACGGCGTTACGATGTGTTCGAGCGACACGATCGGTCCCGGCGGCATCTTCCGGGCGCTGCGGGAGCTGCCGGAAATCCTGCGGATCGCGGACGATGTGCGCCGCCTTGCGCCGGAAGCGTGGCTGATCAACTTCATCAATCCGACTTCGGTGATGGGCATTGCGCTGATGCGCCACGCCGCCGATGTGAAGAGCTTCGCGCTGTGCGACGGCAACCACATGCCCTATGTGCGGGCGATGTACCTGCGCCAGCTCGGCATCCTGCCGGAGGGGACGCAGGCGGCTCCGCCGGAGGTGGATGAGAAATTCGACCTGCAGATCGCCGGAGTCAATCACTGCACCTGGATTCTGCGCTGCTTCTACGACGGCAAAGACTACATGCCGGTGCTGCGCAGTTTCGTGGAGCGGGAGGCGAAGCGCGAATACGAAACGCGCCCGACCTCCAAGGCGAAGCCGCGCCTCAATATGAATTACGCGCTGGAACTGATGGATCTGTACGGCGCGTTTCCGACGGCGGTGAGCCATACCAAGGAGTATGTGCCGTTCTATCAGGGCTACGGAGTCACGCCGGTCACGCCGGAGCCGATCGTCTGTTTCGACGGCTACAACCGGGCTGAGGAGATGGCCGAAGCGTGGAGCGAGACGGAGAAGATCGCGGACGGAACCACTCCGATCGGGGAATTTTTCGCGAAGGGACGCGGCGACCACGCCACGGACATCATCGAATCGATGTGGGGCAACCTCGGCAAGAAGTTTTACATCAATTCGCCGAACCAGGGAGCGGTCGGCAACCTGCCGGACGATGCGTTCCTGGAACTGCTGTGCGACCTTGACATGAAGGGGCCGCGTCCGCGCCCGGTCGGGGATATGCCGCGCGGCCTGCTGGGGCTGACCCAGCAGGTGCTGGATACGCACGAACTGACGGTGGAGGCGGCGGTGAGCTGCGACCGGCGGATTCTGCTGCGGGCGCTGGCGACGGATCCGCTGGTGAACAACCTGAGCGATGCGAAACATATTATGGCGGAACTGCTGGAGGCGGAACGCGACCACCTTGACAGGCGTTGGTTTTAGGAACGGGGAAAGGGGCCCGGGCGCGTGACATTCCGCATACTGCACAGTATGTTAAGCAGGCGGCAAGGTGCCTGCCGAGTGCGCGCTCTACACCCTTCGGGGTCCGCGGCGTCTGGCGGCAAGGTGCCGCTGCCGAGTGCGCGCTCTACACCCTTCGGGGTCCGCGGCGTCTGGCGGCAAGGTGCCGCTGCCGGGTGCGCGCTCTACGCCCTTCGGGGTCGCGCGGCGGCTGGCACTGGCAGGTATTGGTTGGTCTGCAAAGCCATTTATGCAGTATAGTAGGCCAAGTGGCCATTTACTCGGTACATAAGTAAGGTTATGCCGCCTTTTACGCGGCGCACAACAAGCGCGGTCAGCGCCGCGAACGAATGTGAGGGCATTACTTGCGGCAGCAAGTAACGAGGAACGATAGTGACGACGCCGAACGTAGTGAGCGAAGCCCCTCCGGCGTAGTGAGCGCAGCGAATGTTGAGGAGTTGACGGGCGCAGCCCGGCAAGTAAGCGGCGAAGCCGCGCCCGCGAACGGGAGTGCTTCGCAAGTCAGCGGGAGTCCAGAGGCGAGCGGGGAGGTCCGGACGGGCGATCGTGCACGCCGCAGGCGGGCAGGCCTTGAAAAGGCCCTCCGGAGCCATCCGCAAATGACCGGCACCCAGTTTGTGGCCTGTAATGGCATGGAAAGGTAGCTAAACGTATGAGTGACTGCATGATCACGCGCGACTTGAGAGCGGAGATAAATCTTCGCACTCCAAGGTTGATATCGGCCGACATCGGGCCGGACAAGGAAATATGACATTTGAGTTGTTGCCTGTAATGGCCTTTAAAAGAAAAACGACCGACTTACAGCGGAGGTAAAATGCGTAATGAGCTAAAGGGAAAGCAAATGCAACAAGAAAAACACACCCGCCCGCTTGACATACCGGAGATTATGCGGCGGAAATTTACCCTTATTGAGCTGCTCGTTGTCATAGCGATCATCGCGATTCTGGCTTCGATGCTGCTGCCGGCGCTGAATCAGGCGCGGGCGCGGGGATATGCGGCGACCTGCATCAACAATCTCAAACAGATTTTCACGGCGCAGACGCTGTATGCGTCGGATTACGAATATTTCTGTCCGGGCCGGACGACTTCGGCGACGATCGGCTTCAATGAACAATATATGGCTCCGACCCTGCGGCCGTATCTGGGGAAAACGGCGGTTCCGTTTGAATCGTGGGACGACATGCACGAATTCATGGCAGGCAAACCGTGGCTCTGTCCGGCCCAGAGCGACCGCGGCCCCAATACCTTCAGCTACGCGCCGAACAGCTTTTATCTGGCGACCACCAATCTGAAAATGACCAAGACCAGACAGGTTTACTCCAATGTGTACGCGGCGATGCCGGATGCGCGGGTGCCGGGCTTCGCGCCGTCGCGGGTCTATTTCCTGATGGATTGCGGCTACAAACTCGATTCTCCGGCGGAGAAGAAGGAGAGCGAAATCCATGTGGTCGACCGGGGACAGTTCGAGGACAACACGACCGTGCTGGCCGACTTCCGGCACTCCGGCTATAAGAATGTCGCGATGATGGACGGCAGCGTGAAGCCGATCCGCAAGGGGATGACGCAATATGAACTCGTGATGAGACCGGAGGTGCCGTAATGAGGTGGACGAGTATGGTGGTCGCGGCGGTCGCCGCACTGTCGCTGGGAGCGGCGGAGTTCGATCTGGGAAATTTTATCCGCAGCCGTTACCGCGCGGGGGAACGGGAGATCGTGCTGCCCGACGGCGAAGTGCGCTGCCGGGGAATGGTGGAGCTGGGCAGGGAGTTCCGGGACCTGACCATCCGGGGGGGGCGCGATACGAAATTGGTCTGTACCAACCTCTCCGATCTCTTTTTCCTGAACGGTTGCAGCAATGTGACGATGCGGGATTTTGCGGTGGACTACGATCCGCTGCCGTTCACGCAGGGGACGGTCACCGCGATCGACCGCGGGAAAAAGGTGGTCCGCTACCGGCTGCACGACGGCTATCCCCGGCTGGAGAAACGCTATCTGGTGCCGCATCCGCAACTGTTCGACCGCAAAAGCCGCACGATGAAGTATGACGCAGTCTGGAGCCATTGCGAACGCAACCGCGCCGTTTCGCCGGATGAGGGGGAGTTGCTGATGGCGCAGCTTCAGCCCAATCTGGAGGTCGGCGACTTCGTGGTGCTGAACTACCGCCCCGGCTGCATCATGAAGATCCGCGGCATGTCCGACTTGCTGAAGTTCGAGAACCTGACCTTTTATTCGTCGCCGGGCGGCGGCATCTTCGCGCGGCGCACCAGAGGGCGGCACGAAATCCGCAACTGCCGGATGATCCGCGGACCGATGCCTGCCGGGGCGGCCGAAGCGCGGCTGCTGTCGCTGTCGGCGGACGGCATCAATTACGCGACTTCCCGGCAGGGGCCGCTGATCGAGAATTGCGAAATCGAATTCATCGGCGACGATTCGGTGAATCTGCACGGTTCGCCGCTGCGGGTGGTGCGCCGCGAGAAGGAGAGTTTTCTGGCGGTGATCGGCTACCGCCCCTCCGAATATACGGAACTGATCCTGCCCGGCGACGAGGTGCGGCTGCTGGCGAAGGAGAATTTCGCTGTGCTCGGCACGGCGAAGGTGCGCAAGGTGGAAATCGCGGAGGATGTTCCCGGCCTCGACCTGAAGCAGGTTTATATGGCGGCGGAAATTCCCGACTACATCACCTACCGCATTACGGTGGACGGGCCGCTGCCGGAGCCGGGGACGCTGGTTGACTTCCCGGCGATCAATTCACCCGGCTTCGTGATCCGGAACAACTATTTTCACGACCACCGCGCCCGCGGCCTGCGGATCATGGCGTACTGCGGCCTGATTGAAAACAACCGCATCGAACGGCTGGAAAGCAGTGCGATTTCGATCGGTCCCGAATACGCCTACTGGCAGGAGGGCGGTTGGGTGAACGGCGTCACGGTCCGCAACAACCGGATCGAATCGGTCGACCTCGGCGGCTCGGCGTATTCGCGGTTCGGCTACTCGCTCGGCGCGATCTGCACGTTCGTGCGCAACGAGGGCGGCAAGGCCCCGTTTTATCCGGGCAACCGCAACGTCGTGATCGAAAACAACCGCATCGGGAACTGTTCGCTCGCCGGAATCTACCTGCTGGCTTCCGACGGTGCGACGGTGCGCGGCAATGTGATTTCCGGCGTGAATTGGGGAAACAACCCGGATATCGGCGGCAATTACGGCATCCGCTATGAAAAACAGCCCATCGGACAATTCGGTTCAAAAGACTCCACGATCGAAAACAACGAGGTGAAACCGTGAAACATATCGCCGGGATTCTGGCTCTTTTCGCCGCTGCCGGCCTGACGGCGGCGACGGTCCATGTGGACAATGTCAAAGGGGACGACGCCAACGACGGTTCGGCGGAACGGCCGGTCGCGTCGATCGAAAGGGGGCTGGCGCTGCTGAAGCGTTCCGACCGGCTGGAAGTCGCCCCGAACGGCGGCAAGCCCTACCGCCGCCCCTATCCGGGAGCGGTCGGCAGAAGCCTGGATATCCGGCTCGGCGGTACGGCGGAGCAACCGATGGTGATCGACGGCAACGGGGCGGTGATTTCCGGATTGTCCGCGGTCCCCGCCGACCGCTGGAAGGAGGCCGGGAACGGCGTGTACGAACTGCCCTTCTGGCCGATGAGCAATATGTACAAGCATTATGCGAAGCAGGATTACTGGCTGCCGGAGAGCCGGATTTTCTTCGTGGACGGCAAGGCGGCGGCCAACTGCCTGACGCGCGCCGAAATGGAGAAAACACCCGGAGGTTTCTGGTGGAGCCGCAGGCAGCGCAAGCTCTTTTTCAGGCCGCCGGAGGGAAGAACGATCGCGGAGCTGACCGTGGAACTGCCCGCCAATGCCGGTTTTTACGTGCTGGCGGATCATGTCCGGGTGGAAAATTTCACGGTGATCCTGTCTTGGAATGACGGTTTCGACGCGGCAGGCGACCCGCGCGGAGTGCATTACCGCAACTGTGTGGCGATCGACAACTGCGGGCAGGGCTTTTCGTGCCACGGCACCAGCGTCGTGCTGTACGAGGATTGCGTCGCGGTGCGGTGCGCGAGTTCGGGAAGCTGCGACGTGCACTGGTCCAATTCGAGCTATGCGCGCTGCGTCTTTATGAACAATGTCTTTGAGGGCGGCGTGGCGGCGAACGACCACAGTGCCCACACCTATTCAAGCTGCCTCGTCGTGCACAACCGGCCGTTCGAACAGGTGTGGCAGAACAACGATTCGCGGATGTTCTTCGACAACTGCGTGATCATCGGAAACGGAGACGCCGTGCCGCTGATGTTCCTGCGGCACGGTTCGGCGTCGTTCCGGCAGTGCACGCTGCTGAACGCCGGAATCCTGAACCGGGGAGCGGAGGACAACCGCGGCACGCTGAGCATCGAGCATTCGCTGATCGGCGGAATGGGGACCGCATTGATGGATATTCCCGCCGGAATGGAAAAACGCGTGATGCTCAGCGGTAATTTGTACTTCGGCGACAGGGGCTTCCGGGTGGCGGGAAAGCTGCTTTTGCCGGGCGAAGTTCCCGGCAGCTTCGATGTCAATTCGCAGTGGTATGACGGAAAGCCGGCGGGACGGCTGGAGGCGGAACTGCCCCGGGCGGTGCGGCGGAAGAACGCCGCCGGGGAAGAACGGCGCGTCGGCGCGGCGCTGCCGGAGAGTGTCTGGAGAAGTTACGCAAAATACCTGCATGTGGAGACTTCCCCTGCCGGCGTGTCGTTTCCGGCGGATGGACGGAGGTGACACGCCGGGATTTTTCCGTCAACCTTGAAAAACACCGCCGGGCGGGATATATTAGCGATTATCAATGAGAACATCTTCAGTCGTCCGGTCTCGGGCGGAAGCTGTTCCCGTCCTTTGAACCGGAAGGGGGGTTTCAATGAAAGAGATGATTGTCGCTTATATCCGTGACAACATGGGACTGGATGAAGAGTTCGCCGGCGAGCTGATCGACGATTACCGCTCGACCATAACCGAATATATCGGCAAAGCACATGCCGCAATCGAGGCCTCCGACGCGGCGGAAATGCGTCGTATCGGCCATACCATCAAAGGGTTTTCCGCCAATATCGGCGCCGAGCCGGTGCGTGTGCTCGGCTTGAAGCTCCAGGAGGCCGGAGAGGCCGGAGATGTCGCCGCCGGTTCCGGATTGGTTGAAGAGATCGAAGGTGCGATTTCCGCTCTCTGATGCCGGGGCCGATACGCTTGAATGAGGTTATTGCAGGCCGCAATATTCGCGGTAGCGCCGGTAGAGTGCGGCGGCGGAAGGATACATGCTGTTCGGACTCATGAAGTGTGAAAACTCGAAGGTGATTCCTTCGGTGATTCCTGCTGCTGCGGCGGATTCGAGCTTCCACAGGAATTTTTCCCATTTGATCGGCGGGAAGCGCCAGGGCATGTCGCGGTCAAAGCTCTCGATATTGCTCCAGCATTGAATGCGGCCTGCTGCTCAAGGAGAACGGCCAGCCGCAGAACGCGTGGGCCGATGCGAAGGAGCTGGCGCCGTCGAAAATCCGCAAGTACGCCGAACCGGTGATGAAGCGGATCAGGGCCGAAGTCGTTTCCGGCGGCTGTTTCCGACATACACAGCACCCATTTGCCGTGGTGGCGGGTGGATTTCCGCCCCGGCGTGCCGGGAGCGGGGATGATGCGCGGAACGCTGGTGCCGACCAACCGGCTGTGGCGGATGGCGCGCGAAATCTACGGCGGCCCGGTTTTCGGCGAATCCTATGCGCTGACCAGCTGGATTCACAGCGGCAACGTCGATTCGATGGTGGGACAGGCGAGCCGTAATTCGGGCCTGATACTGGATTTCCTGCTGCTGAAGATCCGGCCGCTGGCAATTTATCATGGTGCGGGATATTTCGAGCGGTGGAGCGCGGCTACGTGGCCGGCTGGCGGAACTGCCCGCTGTCCGCGCCGGAATATGCGCTGTACTCTTTGCTGGAGGTCGCGCCGACAATGGACGACAAGATCAAGCATGAGATCATGCCCGCCGCGACCAATTACTACCAGAAGCGGCGGCTGGTGAAACGTTTGAGCGGTCAGCCGGTGACCGGTATCGTCTATTATGCCCCGGCCGGCCGCGCGCTGACCTCCGGTGAAGCGGCGTTGCTGCCGAAAAAGGAGATCCGGCGGTTCTGCGAGGAGTTTGCGGACGGCAGCAAGGTGTGGCTGAACTTCGCGGATCAGCCGTGGGAGGCCGCCGGAAATACGATATCTTCAGCGGCGTGAGAAAGGACGCATCAGTCTATATCGGGTTGAGCGGCACGCTGTGGAAGCTCTCCTCGCTGGCCGCGCTGCAGGTGATCCCGTCGGTGCTGTACGGCCCCGGAATCAGTTGCGTATTGATGTTGTGCGATTCGATGCTGGCCGACGTGTGCGACGTGGACGAACTCGAACACGACGCCCGGCGCGAGGCGATGTTCGGCGCGATTTACGGCTGGTTCACCAAAGTCGGGCTGACCGTCGCGCCGGCGCTCTCCGGGCTGCTGCTGGTCTGCACCGGTTTCGAAGTCCGGTTCGGCGCGGATCAGCCGGACGGAACCGTTTTCCTGATGCGCATTCTCGCGGTCGTGGTCCCTGCTTCCGGCATGGTGGTCGCAACATTGCTGATGTGCGGCTACAAACTCAATGCCGCCCGGATGGCGGAAGTCAAAGCCGCCCTGGAGAAAAAACACAGTTCCCTGTGAATTCACGGATCGGGATTTCGCTGCTGATCGCAGCGACAAGGGCGCTTCGCCCCTGCTCGCTCCAAGGGAGCGAAATCTCCCGATGCCCGGTATCGGAAAGGTTTATCTGCCGTTGTTTTGAACGGATGGGGATTTATGGATGAACTTTTCACCCTTCGCGTTGCCGGTATGGCCCGCGCCCTGCGTATAGACGATCTCTTTCGGGCCTTTGGCGTTGTTGTAGAGCGCCGCCATGCCGGAAGGCGGGCAGACATAATCTCCGAGTCCGGCCAGAACCTTGAGCCGGCCGTCATACCGCCGGATGTGGAATACCGGATCGTAGTAGAAGAGCGCCGCGGTCGGCTTGATGTGCCAGTTGCCGCGCAGGTGCCCCAGCGCGGCGCCGCCCATGTCGCACATCCACGGCTGGTTCGGAATTGCCATGGTCACGTCTTTGTCCAGTCCCGCCGCGATTGCGGCCTGCATACCGCCCTGGCTGTGGCCTTCGACGGTGAGGTCTTTGCCGTTCCATTCCGGCAGGCTCTTCACGTATTCCAGCGAACGGATCAAACGGAGCATCATGCCGTTGAAGTAGGTGGTTTCCGGGTCCTGGTTTTCTTTTTCGTTGAAGGCGTATCCCTTCAGTTCGCCGTTTTTCAGGTTCTCATAATACTCTCTAGGCTGGCCGTTCAGGAAGCCGTGGGCGTTCACACTCAACACGATCTGATTGCGGGCCGCGCCGTCGTTTTTGCTGATCGGATAAACTCCGTAGCCGAAATAAACAACTTTGGCCGGCAGCGATTTCGGCTTGGCATCCTTCGGCATGCAGAGGTAACCGGACATCGGCTTGCCGCCGGGACACGAAACCTTGACATCATAGCAGACGACCTTGTCTTTGGTCTGCTTGTTGGCAAGCTCGACCGGAACCCGTTCCAGCTCCTTCATCGGAACCGCCGCGACGCGGGCTTTCTGCTTCGCCCAGAACGCGTCGAAGTCGGCCGGTTCCTGCGCGACTTCAAATTGATCGGTGTCGGCGGCGGCTCCGGCGGTATAGCCGACGCTGCGCGTGCCGTTGCGCAGCGGCCTGCCGTCGGCGTCCTTCGCAGAAAGCGACAGCCGCACGAAGCCGGGCTTTTCACTTTTGGTGGTGACGGTCACCGGAGCGCCGGAAACGGCTTCGCCTTTTTCCACCTTGCGGTCGTCGCCCGCCCGGACCCATTCGATCTTCTTGCCTTCCACCGGCTTGCCGTCTTCCAGCAGCTGCACGGTAAAGACCATCGGCTCGCCGGTTTTGTAATCCACGGCGGGACGGTCAGTTTTCACGTCGAAACGGTAGGTTCCCGCCCACAGCAGGGAACCTGCGGCCAGCGCCGCGGCGAAGAGAGAGTTGCGGAACATGTCTTTCTTTCCTTATTTCTGTTATCTGGTCGAAACGGAGGCAATCTCCGATCAGGGTTGCTCGATGGTTTTGATGCCGCGCCACAGCGCCCAGCAGAGTACGGTGCCCAGAATCACCAGCGCCGCGCCGGGCAGCCAGCGGTACAGGTTGATCCGGCCGGCGCGGAACTCCGGATTGGCCTTCCCCGGCCCGGCTTTCCACTCCTGCACAGCCGGGTTCTGCATCCGATCCAGCACTGCCGGGAGGTCGTACTTCGGAACCGGCACGTCGCCGCCGTAACGAAGCTCGGCAGGCCTGTCCCGGGTCAGGAACTCCGCGAAATAGCCGGGGCCGCGCGCCTGCACCGTGATATCTTCAAGCGGGCGGTTGTCGTCGTTGCGGATTTCGACCCGGTAGAACGGGTAGCGGGTTTCAGCCAGCTTCACCGGCGCGGAATCTGGCTGCGCCGGGTCGAACCGCAGCCGGAAAAGCGGCGCGGCCGCGAGCCGCACGAATTTCCGCCCGTCGGTGCTGCCGAACACCACCGCTTCGCGCACGTAATCGGGAGTGGACGAACGGATTTCCAGCTCGGCCAGCGGTTCGCGCGAACTGCGGAAAGTCAGTACGGTCCAGCCGTTTTCCTCCCGGCGTTTCCCCTGCGGCTCAAGCGCATAGGCGAACAGCTTCTCTCTGCCGGCACGGACGGTCCCCTCGACCGGTTTCAGCAGCGCGACCGCATCGACCTTGAGCCGACGCTCCATCCAGATCCGTTCCGTGCGCGGTTCGCCGCTGCCGGTGATCACGCGTGAACTCGGCAACGGTTCATTTTCGACATAGGAACCGATCAGCACCCGGAAATACCGCGCCTTCACCGCCGGGAACCCGATCCGGACATTCCGCAGCGGTCCCCGGCTGGAATAGTCGTAAAACGGCTGCGGCCCGGCTACCCTGCGCCAGTTCTTTCCGTCATCTCCGGCCTCGACGGTCAGGGTCTTGTCGAAATCCCGGTCGGCGGTGTCGACCCGGAGCATGCCGATCGCGGCCCCGGACGGATTTTCCACCGTGAAGATGCCGGTATTGCCCTGCTGGTCCAGCGCGATGATCCGCGACGGGACCTCATCGAACGTGTTCCGGCGTTCCGGCTCCGTGACTGCCTTGCGCACCCGGAACGGCACTTCCCTCCCTTGACCATCGTAAAAGCGCAGCTCCGCCTTGAGGTCGCCGACCGCGTCGTACAGCTCGGAGTCGAACCGCAGCCGGCCGACCTCCCCCGCCCCTCCGGCGGGAGCGACGCTCTTTTGAAACCGCAGTTCATATCGATCTTGCTCCGCGGCGGAGAGGATCAGGCCGATCCCCGCCAGCGCCGTAAACAGCCATAGCTTCAGCTTGCTCATTTCGGATTCTCCCCGGCCGCCGCTTCGAAGCGGTCTCGGAATTTGATGTAGATGAATGCTCCTGCCAGCAGCGCGACGCCGAGCAGGATGAATGCGATGATCCGGTAGAAGGAATCCACCCGCGCCAGATCGTAGAAGAAAATCTTGATCACCGTGACCAGAAACAGGATCAGTCCCAGCCGCCGCAGCGGACGGAGCCGCCGCACCACGCCGACCGCCACCGCCGCCAGCGCGAACAGCCCCCACAGCACCGAAACGCCGCCCGCCTCCGCCGACGGCAGTTCAAAGCGGAGCAGCCACCACGTTTCGGCGGTCAGATAGAGAAAAAGCCCCGCCACGCCGAAAGAGAGGAAGCAGTTTCCGCTCCTTTGTTCGTCCTCTCCGCCGGAATGCAGCAGCCGCCCTGCGAAGAATGCGGCGGCGGTCAGCGCGCCGAGCGTCAGCAGCCGCCCGGAAAAGGTGTCGAAATCATATGCAGATGGATGCAGGAAATCCGGTTTCAGCTCGAAAAGCATCCAGCGCAAAGCCGCCAGGAGAAAGAACACGTCCCCCAGGAACCGCAGGAACAGCGACTTCACCCGGACCGCAATCCAGATCATCGCCACGCCCTGCGCCGCCCACGCCGCCACCAGGAAATTCCGGCCCAGCGCCAGCGGGAAAGCCGTCGCCAGTGAAGCCGCTCCCAGCGTCAGCCACGTGTAGAGCAGCGGCCGGTCGTTCAGACGGCGGAACAATCCGGCCCACAGCAGCAACGTGTAGAACGCCGCCATGCCGAGCGGCACCAGCGCCGCCGTCGCCGAGTCATACCGGCCGCGGGTCAGCAACACCCCGGCAATCAGGAACAGCAGCCCGTTCGCGGAGACCTGCAGCAGCTCGAAAACGGAAATCCTGACCCGGTTGAGCAGATTGTAGACCACCGGCAGCATCGAAAAGAGCAAATAAAACAGCGCCAGAAAGAGCATTACGACCGGATAATCCTCCTGCTCCCGGTAAAAGCGCGCCAGCGCTCCGCCGAACAGCAGCACGGTAAACCAGAAGCTGACCGAGTTCAGCAGTTTCCAGTTGCGCTTCCGGGCGGTGAACAGCACCCCCGCCCCGAGCAGCAGCAGATAGAGGAAAAGCCCGGCGAGATTTTTCTCCCCGGTCGAAAACAGCACCGGCGCGGCATAGCCGCCGAGCACGCCGACCAGCGCCACCAGCAGCACATTCATCCGCACCGCCAGCACCATCGCCGCCGCCGTGACCAGAATCGAAAGCCCGAACGCGGTTCCGGCGCCGCACAGCTTATACAGCGTCATCAATGCATAGACCGCGAAATAAAGCGTGCCGAAGCCGCCTCCCAGCAGCCCCATGCCGATCAGGTGGTATTTCCGGCGGGCGAGCCGGATGCCCGCCGCGACCATGCCCGATCCGGCCAGCACCACAATAAAAACCCGGGCCTCCGGCGGAACCAGGTTCCGGGCATAGGCATATCGCAGAAAGAGCGCGATTCCGGCCAGCAGCGCCAGAATCCCGCCGCGAACCAGCCAGGTGGTCGCCACCGCATATTCGGCCGCGACGTTCTTCGGGCGGAACTCCTCTCCGACCGTGATCCAGTTCCAGATGCGCGCAATCGCCTCTTCCGCCCGGGTCTCAAAGCCCGGTTCTGCAGGAGGGAGCGGCGTAAATGCGGAGCGTTCCGAAACGGGAACCGTCTTTTTCTCCGGTTCAACTCTCAGCGGTATCACCGGTTCCTCTCCGGCTGCTTCCGCCGCAAAGGCAACCGCTTCTTTCTCCGGCTCAAGCTGCACCGGCTTCTCCTCCGGCGGCACCGGAGTCGACATCGAAACGGCGTCGGCCCCGGAAGTATCATCCTGCGGTTTACGCACCTTTTCATCTTCATGCGATCGGGGCATGGGAGGGGCTGCCGCAGCTTTTCCCGCCGCCCGGAGTTCCCGGAGGTGCATCAGCACCTCCTGAAGTATCCGGTGGTTCCGTTCCTGCACATAAAGCATCCGGAAAAATGCGCATATTGCGGCAACCAGCACGATCAGCACGGCAACGCCGGCAAGTATCACGATTTCTTCCATACTCCCCCTTCCTCACCGGAAAAAACTCCGGCATCGGTTGTTTTACAATACCAGTCGCAAACCTGATTTTCAAGCACCGCCCCGGAAAAGTCCGGCACAACTTCAACCGGATAAGACGAAACCATTCTTCAATTCTTATTTGCCCGGAAGCAAAAAAACGCCGGCGGATGCAGAATCCGCCGGCGTTTGGAATTGGAATCGATTAGTCCAGCTTCAGGCCGGCCATCGCTTCGCTGCTGAAGACTTCGCCCATGTCGACCATGGCTTCGCCCGGCTTCAGCGCGGCGGTGTACTCTTCTTCCGCCGCCTTCAGGTCTTCCGGCGAGAAGTTTTCGCCGACAGCCTTGATGGAGAGACCGATACGACGCTCGTCGGTATCGACCTTGATCACGCGCGCCTCGACTTCGTCGCCGACGTTCAGCACGTCCTTGACCTTTTCGACGCGATCACGGCTCAACTGGGAGATGTGGATCAGGCCGTCGATCTTGTTGGTCAGTTCGACGAAAGCGCCGAACGCCGCGATCTTGGTGACCTTGCCCTTCACGACATCGCCGACCTTATAGAGATCGTTGATGTTCGCCCAGGGATCGGTTTCGGCCTGCTTGAGGCCGAGGGAGATGCGCTGCTGTTCCGGATTGATGTCCAGAATGATCGCTTCGACTTCCTGTCCCGGTTTCAGGACCTCGTTCGGATTGTTGATCTTGCGGGTCCAGCTCATATCGGAGACGTGGATCATGCCGTCGATGTCGTTTTCGATTTCGACGAACGCACCGTAGCTGGTCATATTGCGAACTTTGCCGGTGATGCGGCGGCCAACCGGATACTTCTCGGCCAGCACTTCCCACGGATTGCGCTCTTTCTGGCGCAGGCCGAGAGAAATCTTGCGGCTGTCGCGGTCGATATCGAGCACGACGGCTTCGACTTCCTCACCGATGCTGAGAACGTCGCTCGCCTTGCTGACACGCTTGGTCCAGCTCATTTCGGAGACGTGGATCAGGCCCTCGACGCCGGTTTCGATTTCCACGAAAGCGCCGTACGGCATGATATTGACCACCTTGCCGTTGATCTTGCTGCCTTTCGGATACTTGGAGACGACATCGTCCCACGGATTGCGGGTCTTCTGCTTGAGGCCGAGGGAGACGCGCTCTTTTTCCTTGTCGATGCCGATGATGACCACTTCGATCTCTTCGCCGACCTTGAGCACTTCGGACGGATGCGAAATCCGGCCCCAGCTGATGTCGGTGATATGCAGCAGACCGTCCACGCCGCCGAGGTCGATGAACGCGCCGAAATCGGTGATGTTCTTGACCACGCCCTTGCGGAGTTCGTCGACCTTCATTTCTCCGAGCAGCTTGCTGCGCTGATCCTTGAGGGTCTCCTCAAGCAGTTCGCGGCGGGAAACCACGATATTGCGGCGGTCGAGATTGATCTTGATGATCTTGACATCGAATTCCTTGCCGATGTAGTCATCCATATTGTGCACCGGGCCCACATCGAGCTGCGAGCCGGGCAGGAAGGCCGGGAAGCCTTCGACATCGACCATGATGCCGCCCTTGACGCGGTGACGCATGAACCCCTTGACAACATGACCTTCGCCGTATTCGGTGGTGATGCGGTTCCAGGCCTTGATCGAATAAGCCTTTTCAAGGCTGATCTCCGGCATATTGTTGCGGTTTTCGATCTCTTCGAGGTAAACATCGATCTTGTCGCCGATATTCGCTTCGTCGAACTTCAGAAACTCGGAGGCGGGCACGAATCCCTCGGCCTTGTAGCCGATGTCTACCAACGCACCGTCGGGGCGTTTTGCGACGATCTTGCCTTCGACGATCTTGCCCTTGGTGAAAGCGTTGGTGCTTTCGCTGGACTGCAGCAGCTCATCCATCGAGCTCGGGATGTTGGAAAAGTCCAGGAAACTTTCCTCGAATTTGGTTTCTTCTGCCATGTTGTTTTGTGTTCTTGTTTTGGTTGATTGTTGATTGTCCGTTACCCCCGGAACGATCGCGGATTCGATGCGTCCGGCTTCCATAAATTCTTTAATTTAGTCCTATCTCCAATAAATTGCAAGCAGTTACGGATATTTTTTTCGATTTTTTACCGATTTTCGGCGGAAACCCCGTTTTTTCTTTTCGGAAAATAATAATTACCCTCTTGAATTGCCGCGTTTTCAGAATATAATATATTGTTATGATCAATTCATCGTCGGTACGCGTAAGGTATTACAAAGTGAAATCCGGGAAGAAGAAAATCTGGATCGCCGCCGGTTCCGCCGCTCTGCTTCTTTTATTGATCGCGGGCGCGACAATCCGGTATTTTGCGGCGGAAGCCGCCGAGGAGGCGGCATTGCCGCCGGAGCAGCGGATCAAGCGGAATTTCGACAAGGCGTTCGATCCGGACCAGTCGATGCTGGCGCGGCTCGACAACCTGCGGCGAAGCTTCAGCAGCGCACAGCAGATCCCCGCGGACAAACGCCATGCGGCGATGGTGGACGCGATGGCGGGCGCGGTGAACCGGACTTTGCAGGAATTCGCAGCACTCCCTCCGGAGCAGAAACAGGAACGCGCCCGCCTGCTGCGGGAGGATGCGGAAAAAACTCTCGCCTACTTCCGCCGGATGCCGCGCGAAAAGCAGGAAAAAGCCCTCGCGCTCCTGATGAGCGACGAGGGCGGCCGTGCCGCGTTTGACAACGCCGTAAACACTGCGACCAACGTGCTCTCCCCGCAGGATCGGGAACTGCTCGGGCCGACATTCAAAACTTGGAAAAAGATGCTGGAGAAACCACGATGAAACATCCGTTTACGCTGCTTGAGCTCCTGATCACAGTCGGCATTGTCGCCATTCTGGCCGGACTGCTTTTCCCCGCAACCAATCTGGTACGCGAGGCGGCGCGGCGTTCCGCCTGCCAGAGCAACCTCAAGCAGATCGGGACCGGCCTGGAGATGTACGGTCCCGCCAACCGCTTCTGCCTGCCGACCTGCGCCGGCTCGCAGGAGCCGAATGCCGGTCCCGCAATCCGTGAGGTATTGCTCCCCTATCTGTCGGACAGCGAAGGCATCTTCCGCTGTCCCTCCGACGCCGATGCCGCGTCGCGTTCCAACGGCAGTTATGACTGGAACACTCTGGCCAATGGACAGAGAATGGATGAGAAAACCCTGAAAATCCTCGATTTTTCCATGCCTGTGATGGCCGATTATGACAACTTTCACGGCTCCGCCGGTAAAACCGATGCCAAAAACTGGCTCTATCTGCCTGCCGAAATCAAAAAGACCCTGAAGAAATAGTGTTCTTCCCCCCCAATTCGCGCCATGGCGCAAAACAGTCTGTCGTGGATAAACGAGGAGTTTAATTTACGCCGTGTGCAAGTTTCTTGAGCCGGAATTTCGCCTTCGGCGGGCAAGGGCGAAATTCCGGCTAACGGGCGAGGGTAAGTCCAAAGCTGTGTGCCTGGGCTTTTGCCTGGGAATCGGCGGCGAATCTGGCGGGATCGTCGGGGGTGTTGCCGAAGTAGAGATATTTGAGCGGCTTGAGGTTTGCGTATTCCTGATAGTAGCGGAAAGCGTCGTAGATGGTCTGAACGCCGCTGTCTTCCCGGCCGCCGCCGGAGGTGACGATCAACGCGAGCTGGACGTTTGCCAGCGGAGTCGCAACTTGACCGCCGACATTTTTGACGAGTGAGAAGGTGCGGTCGATGAGCCCCTTGATTTGGGCGGGCATTGAAAAGAAGAAGACCGGGGTGGAGAATACGATTACGTCGAATTCGGGAAAGCGCGCCACGAGGCGGGCGAGGTCGTCATTGAGGGCGCACCGGTATTCCCGGGAAATCTGACAGCGCATGCAGCTGATGCACCCCATGGATTGAATGTGGGTCAGTTTGGGCAGTTCCACGATTTCCACATCGGCTCCGGCCTGGCCGGCTCCTTCGGCGGCGGTTCGTGCGGCAAAGGCGCTGGCGCCTTTCAGGCGGGGACCTGCGATTACGAATAGAATTTTTTTGCTCATGGTTGTACTCCTTCCCAGTGGATAAAAAAAGGCGCGACCGTGGGAACGGACGCGCCGGAAAGAACAGTTCGCTGCTACTTCACCTGCGGCAATCCCGGCAGCTCAATATTCTGATTCTGGCAGAGATTCAGATATTCGACCGTGGTGATGGCGGTGGTGCCGATCAGCAGCACGAAAGAGAGCGCGGCCAGAATCAGATAAGCCATCGAGGGACGCGGCGCGTCTTCGTAGATCATCGCGGCCGGTTTGGCGGCGGGCGCCGGAGCCGGTTCCGGAGCTTTTTCGTCCTTCACGTTCAGCTCCTTGGCCGGTTCCGGAGCTTTGGGCGGCTCCGGATCGCGCTTCAGGTTCAGCCCGGAAGGCGGAGCCGGGGGGGCGGCCGGTTTCTTCGGCTGCGGCAGCTTTACGGTCGACTTGTCGTCTTCTTCGACAGCCGGGGAAAGGTCGGTCGGCATCACCACCGTTTTGTTGGTGCTGTTGTCGACCGGGACGGCACCCGGCTGGTTCGGCAGCATTACGGTCTTTTTACTCGGATCGACCGGCGCTTTGGCCTTGACCGGACGACTGATCCGGATGGTTTCGTCGTTCTCTGCGGCTTCCTCGGAAGTCTTGGGAGCGGCGAAAGTTTTCGGTGCGGGGGCCGCCGGCGCCGCGGGGGCGGCTGGTTGGCCGCCTACCTTGACGCTGGAGGGGGGCACGGCGGAAGGACGCAGCACCAGGGTTTTCCGGGTCTGGGTATTGGTGCCGGAATTGGGATCGGCGCCGGGTAATTTCACACTGGCGGGAGTTACGGCGGAAGGGCGAAGCACCACCGTTTTCCGGGTCTGGGTATTTTCTCCATCGACTGCTGCACCGGCGGCAGGTGCAGCCGATGCGGCGGGAGGAACCTCGGAGCCCTGAAGTTTGATCGGTTGATTGACAACCCGCTGCGGCGCAATCGGTTTGAGTTTGACGGTACGGCGCGTCTGGGTGTCTTCCAGGATTTCCAGATTACCGGTATCGGTATCGCGGCCGGTCAGCGGGTCGGCGATCGGCGCTCCCGGAGTCGGCAGCTTGATCGAGGCCGGAGTCGTTGCGGAAGGCTTCAGCCGTACGGTTTTCCGGGTTTTGGTATCGTCACCGTCGTCCATACCCGCGTTTATTTTGATATCATCCTCGGCCATCGTAAACCCTTTCTTCACCTTATTTCAGCTGAATATGCAACTTGTCACAAAAAAATTTAATCCATCATTCCGGAAAATCAATAGTGCGATTCAAATATTATCAGCAAAAAACGCGTTTTCACTTGGTTTCGGCTTCCAGCCTCTCGATTCTCGCGGCGATATCTTCAAATTTCGGTTTTTTCTGGGCGATTTCCCGGTATTTGGCCAGCGCGTCTCCGCCGCGCCCGACCGCTTCGTAGGCGAGGCCGAGCGCATAGAGCGCGTCGTTCCGGAAGCGGTCGAGGCGGCTCATGGTTTCAAACTCTTTTTCAAGCATTGCAATCGCTTCTTCGGCGCGGTTCAGTCGAATCAGCGCTTTGGCGGAATAGGTCGCTCCGATCACCCGCTTCTGGTGGGTGCGCATCGCGTGTTCAAATTCCGTCAGGGAGGGTTCGTAATCGCCGTTTTCAAAATAACAGACGCCGAGGTCGAAATGGAGGTTGGGATCATTCGGATAGGCCTTGGAGCGGGCTTCGGATTTGCGGAGCCGGTAGGAAAGCTTCTCTTTTTCGAGGTCCTCAATCTGAGCTTCCGCATTTTCATAGGAGTCGGGATCGGCCTTGAGGGTCGCAATCGCCTGGTCGAGCTGCATCATATAGGCTTTCTCGATCTGCTTGTCCAGCGCGGGGTCGAGGGCGCCGAGCTTTTTGGCGACGATTTTCATCTCATTGATCGCGGCTTCATAGTTTTCGGCAACCATATAAGCGTCGGCCAGCTTGCGCCGGATGTCCATCGAATCGTTTTCTTCGAGGTCTTTGGTGAATTTTTCGATCAGCACTTTCGCCTGGTCGGCGTCGTGAATGGTGCCGTCGATCAACTGCTGGGTGACGGCGGCCTGACTGTCGGCGGATTTGCTCTGGGTGGTGCCTTCCTCCTCCCAGTTGCCGCGTTCGATGCTGGCCAGCGCGAGCGCGCTGCGCAATTCACCCTGCATGCCGAGGTCCTTCGGATTCTTTTTGGCGAGGTCCTGAAAGATTTTCAACGCTTCGCGGGCCTGGCCGTTGCGCTGCAGCGCTTCGACGAGGCGGCGGTTGTTGCCGTCGTTGTTCGGGTGGAAACGGTGGATGATCGACAGCGCTTCCGCCGAAGCGAAAGCGGCGTCGGCATCTTCCGCAGCATCGGCCAACGCGGTCAGGATCAGCGGATTGTCGACACATTTGGCAAGCGGCCCTTCGCACATCGCCATCGCTGCGAAGGGGTCTTTGACCGCCTTGAGCTTGATGAATGGAAAAGTGAAGACCGACAGGAAAACCCAGAACGCCTTGGCCAGCGGATTCTGCCGCATCGCCTTGTTGCATTCGAGCTCGCGCAGCTTGTCGCGCGCGACGCCGAAGTCGGGAATCGATTTGACCAGGTCCCGCAGGGTTTCCATCGCGTATCCGGGGTCTGCGACGGCACTGCTCAGGGCTTTGTTGTAGGCTTCCCGGGCGTAGATCGGCACCTTGCTCAACGGCTTGCGTTTCATAACATCAGCTTCCTTATCGAAAAATCTCCCGGCTCCGGCCGGTTCCTGGTTGAAAAGTGAAAGGGTCCGGCCCGGTCTTGAAAAGGGCCGAATTTTCCGTAACCCTACTATATACACTTTACTGCGGAGTTTTTCAAGTTCCGCAGGCAAGTTTTTCATGAATCCGGCCGGAAAACAGTCGTTTCCGGGTCAGTCAAGCAGATATTTCAGCTCGTCAATGGAGAGATTGACTCCCATCGCATCCGGATTGTCGATCACGGAGTCGAAGATTTCACGCTTGCGTTCCTGCAGTTCGAGAATCTTTTCCTCGATCGAGTCCTTGACCACCAGCTTGACCGAACTGACCGCGCGGGTCTGGCCGATCCGGTGGGTCCGGTCGGCGGCCTGAAGCTCGACCGCCGGATTCCACCACGGATCGTAGATGATCACCGTGTCGGCGCTGGTCAGGTTGAGACCGGTGCCGCCCGCTTTCAGGCTGAGCAGAAAAAGAGGAATCTCCGGTGAATTGTTGAAGTGATCGACCCGCTCCTGCCGGTTCCGGGTGGAGCCGTCGAGGTATTCGAAGGGAATGCCTTCGGCGTTCAGCTCTTTTACCGTCAACGCGAGCAGGCTGGTGAACTGGCTGAACAGCAGCATCTTGTGATTGCTGTCGATGTTTTCGTGCAGCAGCTCGAAGAGCAGGTCGGTTTTGGCCGACGGAATCCCGTCCCCCTTGCCGTCCGGCAGCAGCGCCGGATGGCAGCAGATCTGCCGCAGCCGCAGCAGCGTGGTGAATACGGTCGCGTTGCCGCGGGCGTCGCCCTCTTTGTATTTCGCAAGCTGGGCAAGCCCCTCCTTGCGGACCTTTTCGTAGAGGTCGCGCTGGGCGGGTTCCATTTCGCAGTAGAGCGCAAGTTCGGATTTCGGCGGCAGATCGGTCGCCACCTGCGCCTTGGTGCGGCGTTTGATGAAGGGGCCGATCCGGGCGGCGAGGTCCTGCTGCAGGGCGGGGTCTTCGCGCAGGTTCGAATAGGCGCGCCGGAAAGCGGGCAGCGTGCCGAGCATCCCCGGCTGCAGGAAATCCATGATGCTCCACAGGTCCTCGGGTGAGTTTTCCAGCGGCGTGCCGGAAAGCACGATCCGGTGGGCGGCCGCGATGCTTTTGCAGTTTTTCGCGTTGGAGGAGCCGGGATTTTTGATATGCTGCGCTTCGTCCAGCACCAGAAAGCTGAAATTGCAGTGCTTGAGTTTGTCGGCGCTGAGCCGTGCCGCAGCATAGGAGAGGATCACCAGATCATACTCGTTGACCTCCTTGAACATATCGGCACGGTCGTGTCCGGCCGGAGCCGCCACCCGGAAGCCAGGCACGAATTTATGCGCCTCGCGCTCCCAGTTCGCAACCAGCGACGCCGGACAGACGATCAGGGCGGGCGGTGAACTTCTGAGCTTGCGCGACGCGAGCAGCGCGAGCAGCTGCACGGTTTTGCCCAGCCCCATTTCGTCGGCGAGGATCACGTTGAAATTCCGGTCGGTCATCCACTGCATGTACTTGACGCCTTCGGACTGGTAGCCGCGCAGTTCGCCTTCGAATCTGTAGTCGGGAGCCGCGTCGAAGCTGCGGGCGGCCGCCTCCGGCCCTGCCGCGATTTCCGGCACCAGCGCGCCCGGAATCTCGCGGACCAGATGCGTGAAATAGTTCGCCGCGTAGAACGGCACCTCAAAGGTGCGCCCCTCGGGATCGAGGCTGCGGATCACGTTGGCCGCCGCCGGGAAGAAAGCCGCCAGCGGCCGCGGTATCTTGATCATGCCGGCGCGCGGCAGCACCACGAAGTCGCCGCCCTGCTTCACGGTTTCGGCACACAGCTTCCAATCGGCCGGAACTCCGGCGCCGGTCAGCGTGTAGCTGACCACATAGGCGTCCGGTTTGGTCAGAGAGAGGCGGCACTGGAACTCCAGCTCCGGCAGGCCGGAGGAGCCGCGGATCATTGCCGCGAGCCTGCCGCCGAGCGCCAGGCGGGGGTGCGCGACCATGATTTCGGGCAGGGCGCGGTCGAGGAAGGTGCCGATGCGCTCCGCGCCGTGCAATGCGGGCGTGTCGCCGTCGAAGTCGAAGCCGAACAGTGCAAGCTCGGTGTCGAAGCGGCGTTCGGCGTTTTCGTCGCGTTTCCAGAAATTCTTGCCTTCGCGGACCAGGTAGCCGGAGCCGGGTTTCTGCAGCGCGTGGCCGTAATCGGTTTCATAGAGGTAGTTCACCTCCAGCGTGAACTCGTTGGCGCCGGAGAGCTTCCCGTCAAGCAGGATGCCGGCGTCGCGGGTCGCGAGTTCGAGCGTGTCCACCGGCACCACCGGCAGCGGGAAGTTTTTCAGGAATTCCTCGACGCTGGTCCCCTCCGGCGGATTCTGGGCGCCGGAACGGAAGAAGTTGCGCAGCCAGCTGATTTCGCAGGTCGCCGGAATAAAGAAATACTCCCCCTCGCGACCGATCCAGCACCCTGCCTTGCCGGTGATCACCTTGGCTCCGGCGGTCGGCAGCCCCGCGCCGTTGACCCGGATGCCGGGCGACAGCACCGGTTTGCCCCGCCCGGATTGTTTGCACAGCAGCACCGCTTCGGCAAATTCGCCGCGCACGAGCAGTCGCCTGCCGTCCCGGGTGAAGCGCGGGAAGTTCACGAGGCAGTGGAAAAATTCGGCGGTCAGCTCCGCATTCAGCAGAATCTGCGAATTTTCCGCTTCGCCGTTGATTGCCAGGAAACGGATGATCTGCTGCTCGTGCAGCGAGAAGTGTTCCAGCTTCAGCGTGACGGTCAATGATTTGTCGAAATAGAGCTGACGCAGGTTGTTCAGGTTGCCGAGGTATTCGCGGTCGGCGGTGCGCAGCTTGACCGCGAGCGTCGCATTCTCCCATTTGCTCGGCACGTGCGGAAACGCGGAAACCGCTTCGATGTTCAGCCGCGCCACCGGAATCCGGGCGCGTTCGATCAGGTTCGGCAGGCTCTCCTGCTTGAGGCCGCCGTAATAGGTGGCGGCTTCGTTGCGGAGCGTATCCGGCTGCGGGGTGTGGAACCGGCCGGCGTACATGGTCAGCGCCACCGCATGCTCGCAGAGTTTGCCGTCTTTGAGCTTCTTTGAACGGCAGGTGCATTCGCAGGCGGAATTTTCGCCGGTCCGGAGCCGGGTGTCGACGGTGACGCCCGGAAGGCGGAACCGGCCGCACAGCCACTGCTCCCGGTCATGCCATGCTCCGGCCAGGCGGTCCTGCTTCAGCAGCTGTTTGGCCGCTTTCAGTTCTGCGGGGCCGGAGAGTTCTATCAGTCTGTCTTCAAAGCTCTTCTTCATGAAAATCCTCATTTTACTACAATAAAACTTATTAAGATACTCCCGTTTCCCGGTATTTTCCAGTTTTTAGCGGCCGATATTGGAAAAAAGTCCGAAGCGGGTGTATAGTAATCATTACGAAAAATGAATAATTCAACAACAGGAACCGTCTTTTCCCGGCAGGCAGCAGGGAGGCGGTTCATTACCGAACTGGTTTTCTGTTTATGGAAAAATTGTATCTGGGTATCGATATCGGCTCCACCACATTCAAAGCCGTGTTGATGAACGAGCGCGGCAAGGTCCGCCAGACGTTGTACCAGCGGACGAAGCCGGTTGATACCGGCCGGGTGCGCTGCGCCGGGGTCTGCGCCAAATGCGGTGCGTGCAACTTCGGCCAGTTGCGTCAGACGGTCGACAGGTTCCTGCTCGACGCGGGATTGACCGGGATGGAGCAGATTGACTGCACGGTGGTGACCGGCAGCCAGATCGTCGAGGATACCGCGGATTTCGTCCCTTATGATTTCCGGGTTAGCGAAGTAACCGCGCATGTGGCGGGCGCCCGCCACTATTATCCCGACTGCAAGGCGATCCTCGACGTGGGCGGGCAGGACAGCAAGGCGATGGTCTTCAACGACCGCATGAAAATGTGGAACTACAAGATGAGCGGCATCTGCGCCGCCGGCACCGGCGCTTTTCTGGACAGCGTCGCGGTGAAGCTGAATGTGCCGGTCGAAGAGATGGCCGACCGCGCCAACTACGACAGCAATCTTGAGTTTTCCTCGGTCTGTGCGGTGCTTTCGGCGACCAGCATCAACAAATTCAAAAACCGGTTCCCGATGGGGGACATCATCGGCGGGGCCTGCCGGGCGCAGGCGCGCACGATCATGTCCGGCGTCGGCGAACTTTTCCTCGGCTACAAAGGGGATATCGTATTCCAGGGCGGCGTCGCGTACAACCGCGCGGTCGCCTACTACCTTAAGGAAATCACCGGCAACAACATCATCATCCCGGAGTTTCACGGAGTGATGGGGGCGCTCGGCGCCGCCTGTCTCGCGCTGCAGTTCTCGGAACTCAAAGGCAAGCTCGATCCCGAAGCCGGCCTGCCGCCCGCGACCCGGCACCTCGCTTCGGTGGACCTGCGCGCCAAGGCGACCCGCCGTGATTTCCTCGGCCACGGCAAGGAGCCGCTGGTCTGGCGGAATCTGTTCTTCCCGACCGAAGTGCTGAATGCGCTCGGGGTGCGTTCCCTGACGCTTGAAACCTATGCGGCGCTCTTCGCCCGCAGCCAGCACAAGGTCAAAAAGGCGTTCGACAAGGCGGCCTGCAAGGGCTTCTCCGGCGAAACCTGCTCCTTTTTGCGGGTGCTCGAAGGAGTGCAGCTTCCGGCTCCGGCGTTCGGCGTTTCGACTTCGCAGCCGTGCCAGCAGGGGGAGCGGATTTTCCGCGACCTGGCGCGCACCTACGGCGCGAGCGACAAGTTCTTTTCGCTGCAGACTCCGGCGGTCGGCGAGGCCGAAGGGGATATTACCCTTGAACATCTCGCCGAGGAGCTGGAGCGTTCGGTGCGGCTGATGGAGAAATCCCTGGGCCTTAAGATGGATCCGGCGAAGCTGGCCGAAGCGTGCGAGCACTCCAACGAGGCGCGGCACTACTCTCTGCTCTGCAATGAGTTGCGCCACAGCAGCCCGCCGCTGATCCGGGGCGGGCAGGCGATCTATTTCGCGACGATTTTCAGCCAGCTCTGGGGAAGGCCCGAACTGACCGCGATCCAGAAAACGCTGTTCGAGGAGTTGCGGGCGATCCGCGACGAGATCGGCGACTCGGTGAAGCTTGAGGACACCCACCGGCTGCTGTGGCTGCATCTGCCGCCGTTCTACGACAGTTCGCTGCTGGATTACATCGAAGTCAAGTGCAAGGCGCCGATCGTGTTCGAGGAGGTCAACTTCGTCGGCTGGGAGCCGCTTGACCCGAAGGACCCGTACCGGTCGCTGGCGCGCAAGATCCTGACCGTCGGCTTCATGGATCCCGCGCTGCGGGTCGAAACGATTGTGGAGAATGCGCCGAAGGTTCACTACAACGGCTGCATCCTGTACAACCACGGCTTCGGCCGCTGCTCGATGGCGGACAGCTCCTTCATCAAGCATCTGCGCGAGGAGCTGAACAAGGCGGCGGTTCCGCTGCTGGTGCTCGACGGCGACTGCGTGGACACCACGATCGACCCGTGCAGCACGGAAACCAAGATCAGCGCCTATGTCGAGGCGCTGAACGAACAGAAATACGGCAACATTTTCGGGCGGCTCAAAGCGTAACGCCCGGTTGAAACAGTCATACAAGGGGGAAAGGCGCAGCGTTCGGGAAATTGGTCCGAAGCTGGGCCTTTCCGCGTGAAACGGAGAGGAAGAAGCAATCATGATCAGACGCAGTGGAGAATACCGTACCGAACAGCGCGAAGAGATGCGCGGCGGCAAAGGCACCGTTACAATCGAACATTTCTGGGAACCCAAAACCGAAATGCGCTCCCATACGCGGATGTGCGCCAAGCTGACCATTCCGCCGGGCGGTTCGATCGGCTTTCATCCGCACGACGCCGAGGAGGAGATTTTCGTGGTGATCCGCGGCACGGCCGAAGCCGACGACAACGGCGAGGTGGTGCAGCTCGGCGTCGGCGACACGCTGCTGACCGGCAACGGCGACGGCCATGCGATCCGCTGCACCAGCGAGGAGCCGCTGGAACTGCTCGCTGTGATTGCAACCTATTGAGCGAAGGAGTTATTGCGTATGATAAGCGACGAATCCCTGCTGGAATTTGCGAAGGAATACGGCACGCCGCTGTATGTGTACGACGGCGACCTGGTGGTGGAGCGCTACCGGGATCTGTTCAAATTCATCCCGTATGACCGGCTGAAGATCCATTACGCGCTGAAAGCCAACTACAATCCCGGATTGCTGACGCTGCTGCGCGACGCCGGGGCCGGACTCGACACCGTCAGCCCCGGCGAGGTGGTCTACGCGCTGAAACTCGGTTTCCCGCGCGAGCGGATCATCTATACCGCCAACAATATGACCGATGCCGAATTTGAACAGGTGCTGGCGATGGACGTGGTGATGAACATCGGTTCGCTCTCCCGCCTGCGCAAGATCGCCAAGCAGCATCCCGGCATGAAGCTCTGTCTGCGCTTCAATCCGGACGTCTGCGACGGCGACAATGAAAAGACCATGACCGGCGGCGACCTGACCAAGTTCGGCATCCTGCTCGAATCGGTCGAAGAGGTCAAGGCGCTGGTCAAAGAGGGCAATCTCAGGGTGATCGGCCTGCACGAGCACACCGGCAGCGGCCTGCAGCACGCGGAATCGGTGTATCAGAGCATGGACAACTTAATGGCGATTGCGACGCCGGAGAACTTCCCCAACCTTGAATTTCTCGACTTCGGCGGCGGCTTCAAGGTGCCGTACAAGCCGGAGGAGCGCCGGGTGGACTACGTCGCGATGGGGGCCGAAATCGCCCGCCGTTTCACCGCGTTCACCGAACGTTACGGGCGCAGACTCGATATGCTGTTCGAACCGGGCAAGTACATGGTCGCCGAAGCGGGACATCTGCTGACCGAGGTGAATACGATCAAGTGCAACCGCACCCGGGTGATCGCTGGTTGTGATTCCGGCTTTCCGCAGCTGATCCGTCCGGTATTGTACGGCGCATATCACCAGATCCGGAACCTCAGCAATCCCGCCGGCAAGCCGGTTGTGTACGACGTGTGCGGCAATATCTGTGAAACCGGCGACCGTTTCGCCGAACAGCGCGAACTCCCGGAAATCCGGGAATACGATATTCTGGCGGTCGGCAATGCCGGGGCTTACTGCTACTCGATGGGCGGCGTCTACAACCTTCGTCCGATGCCGGGCGAAATCGTCGTGTCGGGCGGGAAAGTGGTTTCCGAACGCCGTAAACTTACAACGGAGGAGCTGGCCGTTCAGATCCTCGGGGAGTGCAGTGCAAAATGAATGCCCGTTATGCCGCGGCAATCGATCTCTCCGGCCGCAGCGCCGGATTCGCCCTGATGAAGGATCAGGAACTCCTTTGCGCCGCGTCGCGCCCGATGCGGGGCCGCGATTCGGCGGAGCTGGCCGACTTCGTCGCGCAGCAGCTCGCCGCCAATGGTGTGGAGCTGGCGGAGGTTTCGGATTGGACGGTCGGCTCCGGTCCCGGCAGCTTCACCGGGTTGCGCCTTGCCGCCGCGCTGGCGGCGGGCTGGACCTTCGGCAAAGAGGGGGTGCGCACCCGCTGCGTGCCGACCGCTGTGGCGCTGGCCGCCCGGCTCGAAACTGCCCATGGCGCCCGGATCGGCTGCCTTTTTGACGGCCGTAACCGTGAGCTGATCTATTTTGAGGTCGAGAACTTCGGCGGCGAGCTGGTGCCGACCGGCGAATCGCGGGTGTTGAACAAAGAGCAGGCGGCGGAGTTTTTCCGCACCTGCCCGGACCGGCATCTGGTGGCGCTCTCCGTGGAGCTTCCGGCGATCCAACTGCTGCTGGACGATGGAACCGCCGCGAAAGTCAAACCGGTCGAAGAACTGGACATCGCCGCGCTGGCCGCCTGCGGCTACCGGAAATTCGACAACGGCCTGACCGACCTGGTCTACATTCGCCCGGCGGTGTTCACTGCCCCGGTGCAATAGGGGATGCCTCCGGCGGCCGGGGGCAATGAGGGAATGATATGGCGGTAAGAAAAACGGCCGGAACCGCCCGCAAAGCGGCTCCGGTGAAAAAGAAAAGCGTGAAAAGGAAGGCCGGAATCGGCTGGAAAGGCTGGCTGCTGATTGCGTTTGCGGCGTTGATCGGTCTGCTGCTGATTCTGGCGGCGTTGATTTTCAGTCCGATGCGCGACATTCCGCCGACGCCGCCGGCCGTGGAGGATGCGGCGCTGCAGAGCCGCCTGCTGGCCCGGATTTCCGGGGAGGTGATCAAGGGCAAGCCGAAGGAGTCCGAACTGATCCTGACGCCTGCCGATGTTGCGTCGCTGATCCGGTTGAGCGACAACGGCTTCGTGCTGACCAGCGGCTTTACGGCCAGCACCGCGCTGCCGCCGCGCTACTATGAGGTGAAATTCGCGAACCGGCGGTTCGATTTCGTGGTGCCGGTGGATACCGGCTGGAGGATTCTGTTCGGCGGTGTGATCCGGCTGTCGATGGAAGTGGAGATCGAGAAGGAGGGGGACGAAATCGACTTCAACTTTTCGAAGTTCCGGGCCGGGCGCATTCCGCTGCCGACCTGGCTGGTCCGCGACATCGCGTTGAAGGAGCTGGGAAAACGCCGGCAGGATCGTAATTTTCTGCGTTTCAACCGTTCGGTGAAGTCGCTGTTCTGCGACGACGACGGCAATCTGCACATCGTTTACCGTCCCGGCGAACTGCGCACGGTGTTCCTCGGCTTCTGATCAGGGGAGCCACTGCAGTTCTTCGACGATGCACCGGTCGACGTAGCCGATCCTGCGGTAGATGCCGCAGGAGACCGGGTTGGCCGTATCGGCGAAAAGGCAGCAGAAGCGGTTGCCCCGCTCCAGCAGGACTCGGGAGAGTTCGGCAACCAGCGATGACGCATAGCCGCGCCCCCGGTAGGGAGGCGGCGTGTAGACCGCGCTGATCGCGGCGCCGTGCATCGTGGAGCGGGCATGGCAGGCCTGCGACACCGGAATGCGGTCCTCCCACAAATAGAACGTATCGGCTCCGATTCGTTTCCGCGTCTGTTCAATGCTGGCGTCGAGGCCGGGCTGCCCGACATGTGCTTCCTCGGCGAATGCCCGGCACCAGTAGGGGACGAAGAACAGGTCCTCCTCCCGCAGCGGCCGGGCTGCCCCGGGGCTTGGAGTGTGGTTGGCGACATGGTCCAGCCGCATCACGGTCATGGAGTGGTTGATGCGGTAGCGCCCGGTTCCGGCGAATTCCTCCGCAAAGCGCCGGGCCAGTGTCTGTTCGGCCAGCACGCCGGGAAACATCCGCCGCATCGTTTTAAGCTCCGAGGCCAGCAGCTTTACTGCGGCGGGGCAGGGGCGGTTGTCCGTTTCCGCGAGCACAAGATTGAAAGGCGGAGTGCAGGCGGCGGTCAGCAGGACGCTTCCGGCATTGTCTTTGACGGTTGCGAGCAGCCAGCCGGAGGTTTCCGCCTTGCGGTCATTGCGGGCGAAACTGATCAGCAGGTTATTCTGTTCCTCGTGCCGGAGCAGCGGGTCAAGGACATCGTTGCCGAATGCTTCAGTGCCGGAGTAATATTCCAATCGCATTGTCCTGCCTCCTTGAAAAAGTTTTTTTAAAGGCCGTGAGAGAAGCTATGCTGCCGGGCAGGGCGTTTCGCCCCTCGGCCTCCGGAGGCAGGTCGAGGGGGAAGCCTGCCGTTTTGAAGGCAGGCGGGTCTGCACCCCTGCGGTTTGCAGACCTTGTGCGCTACGCGGCCTGATTTTCAATCAGGCACCGGTAGCTGGGCGCATAGCGCACAGGTGTCTTCGACGACAAGGGCGCTTCGCCCCTTGACCCCGACCGGCAAGGTGCCGGTGCCGAGTACCGGGGGGCGAAGCGCCCCCGGCCGCCGGAGGCAAAGTCCCGGCGGGAAAGTTACTTCATCGTCTGGCAGACCGTGATCACGATCTGGCCGAAAATGTCGTCGCTGTTGCAGCCGCGCGACAGGTCGTTCAGCGGCTTCGCGAGTCCCTGCAGCACCGGGCCGTAGGCGTCGGCGTGCGCGAGGCGCTGCACGAGCTTATAACCGATGTTGCCCGCGTTGAGGTCCGGGAAGATCAGCACGTTGGCCGCGCCCGCGACCGGGCTGCCCGGCGCTTTGGCGGCGGCGACGGAGGGAACCAGCGCCGCGTCGGCCTGCAGTTCGCCGTCGCAGAGGATGTCGAGCTTTTCGTCGGCGATCTTCTGCTGCATCATCGCGGCCGCTTCCTTGACCTTGTTCAGGATTTCATGGTCGGCGCTGCCCTTGGTCGAGAAGGACAGGAACGCGACTTTCGGAGTCTTGCCGAGCAATGCGCGATAGGTATTGGAGGTCGCGAGCGCGATGTCGACCAGCTGGTTCGCATCCGGATTCGGATTCACGCCACAGTCGGCGAAAAGCAGCACATCGTCTCCGGCCGGGGCCGGGGTCTTCAGGTCCATCACGAAAGTGCTGCTGGCGATCTTCATGCCCGGCGCGGTGCCGATGCAGTGGAACGCGGCGCGGAGCATGTCCGCGGTGGAGGCGATGCTGCCCGCCACCAGGCCGTCCGCGAGGCCGCGGCGGCACATCATCGCGCCGAAATAGATCCGGCTCTGCATGGTCTTGGCGGCCTTTTCCGGGGTCATGCCCTTGGCCTTGCGCATTTCGGTGAACTCCGCGACGAAATCGTTGTAGAGCGGGCTGTTCAGGTAGTCGACGCATTCGAACTTGCGTTCGGTGACGCCGGCCTTGGCGCAGGCTTCGGCGATTTCGGCTTCGCTGCCGAGCACGATCGCCTTGGTGACGACCTTCTCGTCGACCGCCTTGTTGGCGGCGGCGACCACGCGGGCGTCCTGGCCTTCCGGCAGGACGATGACCTTGGCGCCTTTGCGGGCGCGTTCGACGAGCGTATTCAGGATGGACATTTCTTCGTTATCCTTATGTTAAAAGATTACTTGAGGTGCAGCGTGTCGACGACGCTGCGCGCGATCATCAGTTCTTCGTCGGTCGGCATCACGATCGCCTTCCAGCTGCTGTCGTCGGTGGAGATCACGCCGGCTTTGCCGAAACATTCGGCGTTGCGGCCGTCGTCCAGCTTGAGGCCGAGCGAACCGAGCTGGTCCATGATGCGCTTGCGCATCGGAACCGAGAATTCCCCGACGCCGCCGGTGAAGGAGATCGCCTGCGGCCCGTCGAGCAGCACATAGTAGGCGCCGATGTATTTCACGATGCGGCGGGCGAACATCTTGAGCGCGAGCTCGGCGCGTTCGCTGCCTTTTTCTGCGGCGGCAAGCATGTCGCGCATATCGCCGGAGTTGATGTCGCCGACGCCGTACAGGCCGGACTGCTTGTTCAGGATCTTATCCACTTCGGCGGTGGTGTGGCCGAGGTCCACCAGGCGGATCACCGCGGCCGGGTCGAGGTCGCCGCAGCGGGTTCCCATCATCAGCCCTTCCAGCGGAGTCAGGCCCATCGTGGTGTCGATCACCTTGCCGTTCTTCACCGCGGCCATGCTGCAGCCGTTGCCGAGATGGCAGGTGATGATGGTGGTGTCTTCGACCTTCTGGTTCAGGAATTTGGCGGTCGCCAGCGTCACATAGTGGTGGCTGGTGCCGTGGAAGCCGTATTTGCGGATGCCGTATTTCTTGTAGAAGTCGTAGGGAATCGCATACAGGTACGCTTCCGGCGGCATGGTCATGTGGAACTGGGTGTCGAAAACGCCGACGTTCGGCACGCCGGGCATCTCTTCCTCACACGCTTCGATGCCGGCGAGGTTGGCCGGGTTGTGCAGCGGGCCGAGCGGGAAGCATTCGCGGATGATCTCCTTGGCCTTGTCGTCGATCTTCACCGGAGCGGTGATCTTTTCGCCTCCGTGCAGCACACGGTGGCCGATCGCGGTGATTTCGCTGAGGCTCTTGAGCACGCCGTCTTCGGGATCGACGAGCTTTTCACAGATCTTCTTCAACGCCTCGACGTGGTTTTTGACCGGAATTTCGGCCTCGAACTTATAGCCGTCGGGACGTTTGTAGACCATGTTCGGCTTATCGTAGCCGAGACGCTCGAAAAGTCCCTTGGCCAGAATCTGTTCGTTTTCCATCGAATACAGCGTGAACTTCATCGAGCTGCTGCCGGCGTTGATTACCAGAATCTTCATTTGAAAATACAATCTCCCTGTCAGAGTATGAAACAGTCATTATTTTTTGCGGAATACAATACGTCCCTTGGTCAAATCGTAGGGGGACATCTCCAGCGTCACCGAGTCGCCGGGCAGGATGCGGATGAAATTCATGCGCATTTTCCCGGAAATGTGGGCGGTCACCATATGCCCGGTCTGAATTTCCACTTTGAACATCGTATTGGGAAGGAGTTCCTTGACAGTTCCTTCCACGCGAATCACATCGTCTTTGGCCACGTTAAAATCTCCGGTTCGTTATCAGTTATCAGCACCATATGTTCGAAATGGGCGGAACAGGCGCCGTCGCGCGTCCTGACCGTCCAGTGATCCTGCGGGTCGGTCGTGACCCGGGCGGTTCCGAGATTCAGCATCGGCTCGATGCACAGAACCATGCCGGGCGCCAGCCGGGCGCCGCGGCCGTAGCCGACGAAATTGGGGACTTCGGGAGGCTCGTGCATCCGGGTGCCGCAGCCGTGCCCCACATATTCCTGAACCACACCGAGACGGTATTTCTTCGCGGTCGTCTCCACCGCCTGGCTGATGTGGCGCACGTAGTGCCCGGCGCGGGCCTGGGCGATGCCGTTCATCAGCGATTCCTGGGTGCCCTTGAACAGCCGGGCGAGGTCGTCGGGCAGTTCCCGGAACGAAATGGTCCGGGCAGTGTCGCCGATCGCTCCGTCGAGTTCAACGCCGACGTCGATGCTGACGATGTCGGTGTCGAGCAGGATCCGGTCGGGACGGCCGATGCCGTGCACAACCTCGTCGTTGACCGAAATGCAGATGTTGCCGGGGAAACCGTGGTAACCGAGGAACGCGCTTTTGCCGCCGGTCTCGCGGATCAGTTCCGCCGCGAGCTGGTCGAGGTCAAAAGTAGTCATTCCGGGGCGGGCCAGTCGGGCCAGCGAGTCGCGGACGCCGGCCGTCACTTCGGCGGCGCGGCGGATCCGGCGGATCTCATCTTCCGTATGAATGACCTGATCGCGCGACATGGTTTACGCGAGCTCCTGTTCGAGCGCGGCAACGATTTTGTCCTTGTCGGTCTCGGTGACGGTCAGCAGCAGCCCCTGCTTTTCGTAGTAATCGATCAGCGGCTGGGTCTGTTTGTAGAAGACTTCCAGACGGGATTTCGCGGTTTCGAGCGAATCGTCCGGGCGCTGGAAGAGTTCGCCGCCGCACTTGTCGCAGACGCCTTCGACCTTGGAGGGCATGAAGAGCTTGTTGTAGATTTCACCGCACTTCCTGCAGTTCTGGCGGGCGGTCAGCCGCTGCAGCAGCAGCTCGTCATCGACCTTGAAGTAGATCACCCGGTCGAGCGGGTTGTTCAGCTCCCTGAGGGCTTCGCCCAGCAGGTCGGCCTGGTGGATGGTGCGCGGAAAACCGTCGAGGATGAAGCCCTTCTGACAATCGGGCTGCGCGAGGCGGGCGCGGACCATTCCGGCGACCACTTCGTCCGGCACGAGCTTGCCGGCCTTCATCAGCACGGAGGCTTCGCGGCCCAGCTGGGTGTCGCGTTTGATTTCGTCGCGCAGGATGTCGCCGGTGGAGATGTGCGCGAAGGGGTACTTGGCCAGCAGGATGCCGGAGATGGTGCCTTTGCCGGCGCCGGGAGCGCCGATAAAGATCAGGTTCTTTTGTTTCAGCATGGTTATCGTTCCATTTCTGGTTGAAAAAGTTAGATATTCGATCCGGCCGACTGCCGGGTAAGTTTCAGCAGGGTGTCGAAAAGCCCGGCTTCCGGCACCTCGGACTGGCTGCCGTCGGCCATGGTCTTGACCATCGCGATCTTCTTCTCAAGTTCCGCTTCGCCGCGTACGACCGTGAAGGAGGCTCCGGCCTTGTTCGCGCTGCGCAGCTGCGCCTTGAAGGAGCGTTCCTCCAGCTCCAGCGCGACCTTCATGCCCGCGCGGCGGAGCTCGCCGGCGAGTTTGAGGTTCGCCATGCGGGCCGCGGCGCCGAGTCCGACCAGATAAACCGGAGTCGGTTCTTCTTTTGCCGGATTCACTTTGAGCGCGTCCTGCACCATCAACAGCCGCTCCATGCCTGCCGCGAAGCCGACGCCCTGCACCGGACGGTTCTGGCCGGGCAGGAAAAGTTCGTAGCGGCCGCCGCCGGCGATCGCGGTCTGCGCGCCGAGGCCGGTATGGGTGACCTCGAACACGGTGTGCACATAATAGTCCAGCCCGCGCACCAGCAGCGGATCGACCGTATATTCCACGCCGAGCGCGGTCAGCGCCGCCTTGACTTCGTCGAAATAGGCGCGGGATTCGGCGCTGAAGCTGGCGACATAGTCGGGTGCGTCGGCGACGAATTTGCGGCAGGCTTCCTGCTTGCAGTCGAGAATGCGCCATACGTTGCGCTCCAGCCGCGCCTTGCAGTCGTCGCACATCTCGTGGATGCGGCTGCCGAAGTAGTCGCGCAGCAGCTGTCCGGCAGGGCCGCGGTCGGGCATCACGCCGCGGGTGTTGATCGAGAGCTTCGCATCCGGAATGCCGATTTCACGCAGGAACTCCATCAGCATCGCGATGCATTCGGCGTCGATGAGAGGGGCGATCCGGCCGACGTTTTCGACGCCGATCTGGTGGAACTGCCGCCGCCGTCCGGCCGCCGGGCGCTCGCCGCGGAACATCGGGCCGTGGTAGTAGACCCGCTGTTCGACGCCGTTCAGCACGTCGGTGTTGGACAAGGCGCGCATCACGCCGGCGGTTCCTTCGGGGCGCAGCGTCAGGCTGCGTCCGCCGCGGTCGAGGAAGGTGTACATCTCTTTCTGCACGACTTCGGTTTCGTCGCCGAGGCCGCGCTGGAACACTTCGGTGTACTCGAAAATCGGAGTGCGCAGCTCGCCGTAACCGTATCTTGAAAAGACCGTCCCGGCGGCGGCTTCGAGGTTCCGCCAGCGTCTGGCCTCCTCCGGAAAAATGTCCGCCGTACCCGGCGGTGGGGCAAATGTCGCCATTTCTGAAAACCCGTAAATCCTGTTAAAAAAACAAACCACGCCCGACGAAAATCGTTTCCGTCAGGCGTGACAGCCGCTCATCGGCACACCGGCTTACTTGAACTGAGTCGGATCAAGCTGCTCGACCGCTTCCTTGAGCTCCTTGCCGGCGCGGAACTTGACCACGGCGCGTTCCGGGATGATCACCTCGTTCTTGGGCTGGTTCGGGTTGCGTCCCTTGCGGCTCTTGCGGACTTTGATTTCGAAAACGCCGAAGTTCCGCAGCTCGATGGTGTGCCCTTCGATCAGGTCCTGGGCGATATAGTCAAGGGTCTTCTGGACCACTTCGGCCACGTCGTTCTGAATAAATCCGGTTTCTCTGGCAATCTTAACCACCAAATCACGCTTGGTCATTTCTGAATCTCCCTGACTCTGTAAATATGATTATAATGTTGAAAAAGTTTTTCCGCTGTCAATTTAAATAATATTACGCCAAAACCGCCCATAGTCAACATCTTTTGATGAAAAAACTCGTAATTTTGGCGGATGGAGAGTTCCGGCCGGAAAATCGGGAATGCGGCGGACGAACCGTCGTGTTCGCGATGATCCGGGCCGCCGGATTCGTTATTCCGTCTGGGCTGCATTCCATTTCTGAAGCTTCTGTTTGAGGACTTTGCCGGTTTCCTCCGGGAGTCCCCGATTCTGGACCAGATAGTCGATCACCTGTTCCGGCGAATGATAGCGGGGCAGGTCGATCTGCTCCACATGCCCGTCCGCAAAGCCGACACTGACGCCTTTGCGGTGGTTGCCCGGTTTATCGAAAACAACCGGAAGCTTGGAGGGAGCCTGTTCTTTGGCAAGATCGGTTCCGCCGAGATAGATGTAGCTGCAGGTATCTTCCGTGAGGTTCCCGGAACCCTTGTCGTCCGTCGCCGAGGGGCAGATGTAGCAGGTGAAATCGGTCAGATAGTCGTCTTTGACCAGCGTGTTCAGGCCCGCCGCTCCGTTGTCGGCGGGAAATCGGCTGTCATGATCGTTGGCGTACATGGTCAGGCCGAGCATGACCTGCTTGACGTTGTTGACGCAACTGATCCGCCGGGCTTTTTCACGCGCCTGATTCAACGCGGGCAGCAGCATGCCGGAATAGACCAGCATCGGCGCGGCGACCTGAAGCTGCGCGGCGGAGAGGTTGGAGCGCATCACTCCCGCGTAGCCCTCCGCTTCCTTGCGGCTGACGCTGAATACGGTCAGGCCGGGGATTTTCGCAAGCGCCGGTTGGAGGGCGGCCAGCTCTTCGGATTCGGATGCGATCGCGCCGAGCTGAATCGCACTCTGAACCAGTGACGCCGGGACATTCAAATAGAGGAAACCGAGTCCGTCGCCGGGCATGTTCCTGAAATACGGAGCAAGTTCCGGGGCCGTTGCCGCGCCGCCGTCGGCGGCACGGACAAGGTCGTAGATGTCGGCGGAGCTGGCGAGCACGATGCGCCCCTTTTCCAGGATCAGCCGCGGCTTGACAAAGGGCGGCAGGCCGGGGGCCTGAATGGTATATAGAGTGTCCGACTCTTTTTGAAGCTCCAGGTCATCGGCGTGTTTCAGGAGCAACTGGGCGAGAAGCCCCTTGCCGTCGGGCAGGATCAGCAGCAGTTTGGGCTGGATATCCGGGAGTGTCCCGTCGCTGGTGAGCAGGAAGAACGCCTCTCCGGTGAGTCCCGCGAGGAAGTCGTCGAATTTGCAGCCGAGCGTCTGTTCGGCCTGCCGGGCCGCTTCTGCCGGAAGATTCTTCACTTCCTCGTTCTGCGAACCGGCAAGCGCCGCGGACAAGGTTTTCCACGCCGGGCCGGGATCGAGGTGGAGGCCGAACGCCAGCCGGGTGTTGGCCGGAATCATCTTCAATCCCGCCAGTTTGCGGTTTTCACGCCCGGCCAGATCGAACAACACCCCTTTCGGCTGCGCTTCCGACAGGCGGATGAAGGATTTGTTCACGTAGACGCCCGGGGCGTCCGCCGCGATGATGCTGCTGGAACCGAACGCCTGCACCGCCTCGAAATTCAGCAGGCCGCTGACCAGTTTGACGACGTCGGCGACTTCGGCGGAATCCGCCTCGCCGGACGCGGTGAGCATGGAGACAAGCAATTCCTCGAATTGTCCGGGCATCCCGTCGATGCTGAGATAATTGTAGTAGTCGCCCCCGAAGTCGAGATGACGGGCCGTCGAGTCGAAAAGCGCTTTTTCCGCCGCGGCCGGTGAAAGTTCGGTGGCTCCGGCGGCCAGCGTCAGCCCGGCGGCGCCGGCAAGCAGGGTGTTCAGGAAACGTTTTTTCATGATATGGATTCTCCTCTTGATTGATCCTCTCGCGATCCGTGCGGACGGACCGCGTTTACCGTTACAATATACCGTTTTGCGGAAAATGCCAATCGCCTCCCGGAGAAAAGTTTCCGGGACCGGGAGGGGGCGGCGGAAATCGGCCGATTTTTTCCGGAAAGATGTGGCGGCGGCGGCGAAAATGCGCTATATTGTAAAATAACCCTTTCGCTGTTTCAGACAGCCAATGGCAATTCAATCAACAGGAGCATGGATATAATGGACCGATATCAGGAACTTCACGCGAAACTCGCCGCCGCCGGACAACAGCAGCTGCTGCGCTTCTGGTCGCAGCTCGACGCCGATCAGCAGGCCAGGCTGGCCGGTCAGCTCGACGACATCGATTTCGCCGAACTGGAAAAGCTGATCAAAGAGTATGTGCTGCTGCGGCCGAAAACGCAGATCCCGGAGGATCTCGGCCCGGCCCCCTATTTCCCGCTGGTTCCGCGCGACGAGGAGCAAAAGGCGCTTTACGCGAAGGCGCAGGCCCGCGGCGAAGAACTGCTGCGGGCGGGACGGGTCTGCTGCCTGACCGTCGCGGGCGGACAGGGGACGCGGCTCGGCTTCGACGGCCCGAAGGGGACCTATCCGATCGCGCCGGTGACCGGCAAGACGCTGTTCCAGTATTTCGCCGAATCCATTCTGCGCACCGGTGAAAAGTTCGGCTGCCGGCTCACGTGGTATATTATGACCAGTCTGCTGAACCGCGAGGCGACCGAGGCGTTTTTCAAGGAGCATGCGTTTTTCGGGCTGGCTCCGGAGCAGGTGTTCTTTTTCACGCAGGGCACCATGCCCGCGATCGGCTACGACGGCAAGCTGCTGCTGGCGGAAAAGGATTCGCTGTCGCTCTCTCCGAACGGTCACGGCGGCACGCTGCTCGCGCTGCGCAAATCCGGCGCGCTGGCCCGGATGGAGGCGGAAAAGACCGACTGCATCTCCTACTTCCAGGTGGACAACCCGCTGATTCCGGTGGTGAATCCTTTCTTCCTCGGCATGCACGATCTGGAAAAATCCGAAATGAGCGCGATCATGCTGGCCAAGACCGGCCCGTTTGAAAAGCTCGGCAACTTCTGCGTGACCAACGGCCATCTGGAGATCATCGAATACAGCGACCTCCCGGCGGAACTCGCCGAAAGCCGCAATCCGGACGGCACGCTCCGGTTCATCGCGGGCAGCCCGGCGATTCACATGATCTCGCGCGCTTTCGTCGAAAAACTGACCGCCGGCGGCAGCCTGAAACTGCCGTGGCACCGCGCCGACAAGAAGGTGCCGTTCGTCGATGAAGCCGGCAATCCGGTCAAACCCGCCGAACCCAACGCGGTGAAGCTGGAATCCTTCATCTTCGACGCGATGCCGCTCGCCTCCAGAACCATGGTGCTCGAAGGCAAACGCGAGGACCTCTTCGCGCCGACCAAGAACCCGACCGGCGTGGATTCGGTCGAGAGCTGCCGCGCGATGCTGATCGACCGCGACGCGCGCCGCCTCGAAGCGGCCGGAGTCAAGGTCGCCCGCGACGCCGAAGGCAAGGTCGCCGCCGAAATCGAGGTTTCGCCGCGCGCGGTCTGCGACGACGCGGATGCGGCCGAATACGTGAAGGCGCACAACCTGCGCGAAGTCGCCGCCGGAGCCAGGCTCTATTTCGAATAAGGGGACGAAGCCGTGGTCAAGCCGTTTCTGAATGACGAACTCTCGCTGGTGACCGATCCCGACCAGGATACGACCGGAGCCATGAACATGGCCTACTGGCTGCTGATCGTGGCGGCTGCGCTGGTGGTGGGAGGATTGACCATGCTCTATTCGGCCAGCTTCAACACCGCCGGGTTGAAATTCTTCCGCAACCAGCTGATCTGGGTGGGAGCGGGGGTGTTCGGCGGCGGCGCGGCGTTCCTGATCGGTTACCGCAAGCTCGCGAATGCGTCGGTGGTCTGGATGGCGCTGTCGTTCATATTGCTGATGGCGGCGCTCTGCTTTCCCGCCGTGAACGGCGCGAACCGCTGGATCCGCTTCCGGCTGCCGGGGCTGGAGATGAGCCTGCAGCCTTCCGAGTTCGCGAAGATCGCGGTGGCGCTGTTCGTCGCGAAATACTGCGCGGACAATATGCGCACCTTCAACGAGTGGAACAACCGGCGCGGCATCCTGCCGCTGGCGGGCGTCACCGGATTGGTGATTCTCGGCATTCTGGCCGGACGCGACCTCGGCACCACCGTGCTGGTCGGCTCGATGGCGACGCTGACGCTGCTGGCCGCCGGGCTCTGGAAGCGGTATATCCTCGTGCCGATCGCCTTTGCGGTGCTGATCGGCACTTACATCTTCTTTCACGACCCGACCCGGGTGGCGCGGGTGACTTCGTTCCTGCGGCCGGAGGAGGTGCAGAGCACCTCCGGCTACCAGCTGTGGAATTCGCTGCTGGCCTTCGGCTCCGGCGGCTGGAACGGCATCGGCTTCATGGAGAGCCGCCTGAAGGCGAAATACCTGCCGGAAGCCCATACCGACTTCATTCTCGCGATCGTCGGCGAGGAACTGGGGCTGATCGCGATGCTGGCCGTGATCGTCGCCTATGCGGTGTTCGCGGTCTGCGCGCTGAAAATCAGCCTGCGGTCGCATTCGCGGCTCGGGATGCTGCTCGGTTTCGCGCTGACGCTCGGCATCGTGCTGCAGGCGGCGATCAATATGACCGTGGTAATCGGCGTGGCTCCGACCAAGGGGATGCCAGCGCCGTTCATCAGTTACGGCGGCAGCAATATGATGGCGACGCTGATCGCGGTCGGCATTCTGGTTTCGATCGCCGCCGACACCGCCGAACCCGGCTATAACGAACGATACCGGAACTCCCTGCGGCGGAAGCTCTCCTTCCTGCCGTGGTTCCGGCAATACCGCGACGGGGAGTGAAGATGAAACTGACCTGTCTGGCCATCACCTGCGGCGGAACCGGAGGGCATTTCTATCCCGGTCTGAGCATTGCGCGCGTCTTTCAGAGGCAGGACGGCGAGGTGCTGCTGCTGCTCTCCGGCGTCAATTCCGAGAAGCAGCGCGAAATCGCCGAATCCTATGGAGTGCCCGCGGTGGTGCTGCCCCGGATGCCGTCGCCGAAGCACGCCCGCCAGTTTGCGGCGGGGCTGGCCGGAGGCGTGACCGGAGCGTACCGCGAGCTGGGGAAGTTCCGGCCTCAGGCGCTGTTGGGGATGGGCTCTTTCGCATCATTCCCGGCGATTTTTGCCGCCCGGCTGCGGGGGATTCCCTGTTTCCTGCATGACGGCAATGCCCGGATCGGCAAGGCGAACCGGCTGTTGAGCAGACAGGCGAAGGTATTGGCGACCGCATTTCCGCCGGTGAACGGCGGAACTTCCAAGGCGAAGCGCACCGTTGTGACCGGAATGCCGGTCCGCCCCGAGCTGGAGGCGGAAGCCGGAATCTCCAAAGAGGAGGCGGTCGCCGGATTGAACAGGGCGTTCGATGCGGGCCTGAAGCCGGATTTGCCGACGGTGCTGATTTTCGGCGGCAGCCAGGGGGCGAGCGTCTTCAACCGGATTGCGCCGGAGGCGCTGCGGAGTTTGGATGCCGGCCGCTTTCAGGTGCTTCATCTGGCGGGGCCGGATAAGCTGGAGGAGACGCGCGAGGCCTACCGGGATGCGAAGTTTCCGCTGCTGCTGCTGCCCGCCAGCGAAAAAATGGGGCTGTTTCTCGGCGCCGCCGATCTGGTGCTTTCGCGCTCGGGCGGCAGCACGGTCGCGGAGCTGGCGCTGTTCGGCAAGGCGGCGGTGCTGATCCCGTATCCCTATGCGGCGGAAGGCCATCAGGCCGATAACGCCCGGTATCTGGCCGATGCGGATGCGGCGGTGCTGGTCGATAACACTGACTTCACGGCAAGGCGCGCGACGGAGTTGTTCCGGGATTTCCTCGACGCTCCGGAAGGCTGGAGGCATCGGGCGGAGCGCGCGCGGGCATTGGCGAAACCGCATGCGGCGGAGACGATGCTGGCGGCGATTTCTGATTATTTTGATTCAACCCGTTGAAACCGGGTTGACACGGCGGGTCCGAAAGGCTATATTCGAGATTATTATGAACAGATATATCAAAATTTCATTGCTGGTCCTGATACTGACGCTGCTGTTTCCGGCTCCGAAGGCGCAGGCGATCGATCCGGTTACGCTGGCCATTCTGGCCCCCATTGCGCTGAAGGTGGCCGACGCCGCCAGGCCCTATCTGGTGCGGAGCGCGCTGAATACGGTCAGGTGCATGGGGAAAATGGGCAAGGATATGTTTGAGATTTTCTATCTGCCCTACGGATTTCTGAAGATGACGGTCGGGGCGCCGTTCGGCGGGTTCACCTCGGGGCTGGTTTATACGATCAAGGGGGCGATCGCGCCCGGGAAACTCGTACTCCACACCCTGCTGCTGCCGGTCATGATGATCGGCGTGGACATCAACATCTGAGTTCCGGGAGGAGGGTGCCGCATGACCCGTTCCCAGGAGCGCCGCAAGCTCAACGAACGCTATCTGCTGCTCAAGGAGTGGTACGGCAAGGAGTACGCTAAAACGGAGATGGCCGCCCACACCTGCCAGCCGACCGATATCAATCTGATCATTCAGCATGAATGCGAATGTCTGGCCGCGCCGGAGGTCGGTGTGTTCATCACGCTGGAAAGCCGCTGGCGGGAGATCGTCGGCGAACAGCTCGCCGTCTACGCGAAACCCGCCCGGCTGCGCGACGGCGTCCTCAGCCTTGAGGTGCGGCACAGCTCGCTGATCCGTGAACTGGCTCCTTCGCTCGACCTGATCCAGAAGCGGATCGACGAGCTGCTGGGGCCGGGGGTGTGCAGTTCGATCAAACTGATTCCGAGCGGAAGCCTGAGCCGGGGAAAGCGCGGATGATCCTGAGTGCAAGCCGCCGCACCGATATCCCCGCGTTTTTCGGGGAATGGCTGCTGAATCGGCTCCGGGCCGGTTCCGTACCGGTGCGCAATCCGCGCAACCCGGCACAGGAGAGCCGGATCGCGCTGTCGCCGGAAACGGTGGACTGCATCGTATTCTGGACCAAGGACCCTGCGCCGCTGCTTCCGAAACTCGACGAACTGGATGCGCTCGGCTACCATTATGTTTTTCTGTTCACCCTGAACAATTACGGCGCGATGATCGAACCGGGTGTGCCGCCGCCGGCCGACCGGATTGCGACTTTCCGCCGGCTGGCGGACCGGATCGGCCGCGACCGGCTGGTCTGGCGTTACGATCCGGTGATCTTCACTCCCGAAATGACGCCGGAACGTCACGCGGAGTGTTTCGACCGGCTGGCCGGAGCGCTCGGCCGTTGCTGTTGCAAAAGTGTGGTCAGCTTTGTGGATTTCTATCCGCGCTGCCGGAAAGCACTGGCGCTGTTGGGCGCATATGATCCGGATGATGCGGTGAAGCGGGAACTGGCGGGCCGGTTCGCGGAGTCCGCCGCCCGCCGCGGAATTCCGGTCGAAGCGTGTGCCGAACCGCTCGACCTCGCCGGAACCGGCGTCCGGCCCGGCAGCTGTATCGATCGCGACTGGCTGTCGCAAGTCTGCGGCCGGGAATTGAAGCTGCGGCGCGCCTCCGGCCAGCGTTCCTGCTGCGGCTGCGCGCAAAGCGTCGATATCGGCGTTTACGGCACCTGCCGCCACGGCTGCGTCTACTGCTACGCCGCGCGCGGACAACAGGCGACCGGAAAAGGGGCAAATCAGAACGGAGCGATCGCCCCGGAGGCGTCGATGCGGTAATCTTTGCGGCTGTCGTAAGCGTTGATCGGGGCGTCGGCAGCGCCGTGTTTGCCGCCGTGATAGATCATGCCGCGATCGATGTTGTTGTTTCGGATCAGGATGTTTCTGCCGCTGCCGACCCAGATCGGGCGGCGCGGGCCGGGACCGTTGACGATGGTGTTGCCCGCGATGGTGATGTTCTCATGGCCGGTGTCGTTCTTGAAGGTTCCGGTATTGGGGTAGGTGAGCCAGATGCCGGCCCGGACCCAGTAGCCGCCCGGTTCCTTGTCGTAGACGCGGTTGTTGACGACGGTGTTGCCGGTGATCGTCACATTGCGGCAGGAGAAGAAAAGCGAAATGCCGCCGTGTTCCGTATCGCGGGTCACGTTGCCGGAAATCACCGCGTCTTCGCACCACTCCAGGTCGAGGCCGACATCTCTGGCGCATTCGACGATATTGCCGGACATTACGACGCCGATCACGCCGACGCCCCAGATGCCGCCGTCGCCGGTCGGGGAATTCTTCACGTAGTTGTCGCAGAACCAGAGGTTGCGGGTGCGCGCTTCGGGGCGCCAGTGATCCTGGCTCCAGAACTGGATGCCGTGCTTGATGCTGCCGGTGACGGTGTTGCGCATGGTGCGGACGTTGGAGCAGTACGTCTGCATGATTCCGGTGTGGGTGTCGCGGATCACGCAGTTTTCGATCTGGGCGTTGTCGACATGGTCGAAATTGATGCCGAACGCGGTGCTGTTGCGGATGAATACCCGGCTGACCGTGACGTTCCGGGCGCGCAGGAAGAAAAGCGCCTGCACCTTTTTGCCGCCGAGGTCGACGCTGAAATCCGAAAACATGGCGTTGCTGCCGCCGCGGATCACGAATTTCGGCTTTTCGCCGAACGGGATCAGCCGTGACTCTTCTCCGACTCCCCGGAGGCTGACCGAGTCGGGCAGCGCCAGTTCGCCGACCGCGAAGGTTCCTGCCGGGATCAGGATGGTTTTCGCGCCTGCCTCGACCGCTTTGCGGAAAGCGGGGGCGGCGTCTTCGGAGCCGTCCGGCCTGGCGCCGAACGCCAGCAGTGAGGCGGTCATTTCCGCAGTCGGCGCGGAAGGCGCTTTTTCCAGCCGGACATCGTCGATCAGGATGGAGTCGGCCTGGCTGTCCACCAGGAAGCGCAGGTGTGCCGAATTTTTTTCTCCGCTGGAAAATTCAAAGGAGTACTCTTTCCAGTCCGGCTGGTTTCCTTTTACCGTGACCATCGGCTTGTATTCGACGCCCGCCCAGAAGGAGCCGGAGTCCGGCGTTTTCGCGCGGAAGGAGAACCGGTAGCGCGTCAGCGGCTGAAGTTTGACGGAACGCCATACCGTAAGGTAGACATTGCTCCGGCGTTTGCCGGTGAACTGCAGCTTCAGCGCCTGTTTGCCCTCCGCCGCCTCGTCGACGACGACGGCTTCGGCGACCGGCTTGCCGGGTTTGTCGACCCGCCAGTCTTTCAGCCCGTCTTCAAACGAGCCGTTGGTGAGCAGATTGGAATCGGCGCGGAGCGCGCCGGACAGACCGCAGAGGGCGATCAGAAGCAGTGGAATCGTTTTTTTCATTTTGAATGACATCCTTGTTGAATTTTCACTTCGGCCAGATCGGATCGCCGTCGACGCCGGGATACTGGTAATTGTACATCGCGCACGCTTCGGCGTTGGAGGGTTCGACCTTGCCGTTCAGGGTGAATACGCCGGCCCACGTCTGCTGCGGGCTTGTCCGGGCATGGCCGTCCGCCAGCAGAAGGTTCCAGTGGCCCGAATGGCGGTTGTCCGGGCGGCTCATATTGGAGCCGAACGCCATGGTGTAGCGCGTTTTGTTCTGCCCGTCGATCAGGATGGCGGCCCGGCCGGGCTGGAGGCATTTGTTCAGGCGCCGGACCGGCCTGGCGCTGTCGTACCCCAGCCGCCAGCAGACCGTATAATTGGTTCGCCAGTTATTGCCGAGCGACTCGAATTCATCCCGGTCGGAGGGGCATTGGATCACTTTCAACTGCCTGAAATAAGGTGAGAGCCGTTCTACGAAAGTCGGTTTCTTGGAGGTGACCTGTCCGTTCGGCTCCGTCAGCATGATTTTATCCGGGGACCACGCGGTGGGGACGAAATCGCGGTAGTCCCCGGCATACAACTGCAGCGAGGTTCCCAACTGTTTCAGGTTGTTGATGCAGGAGATGCTCCGGGCGCGTTCCCGCGCTTTGTTCAGCGAGGGCAGCAGCATCGCCGCGAGGATCGCGATAATGGCGATCACGACGAGCAGCTCGATAAGGGTAAAACGGCGTATTCCGCCGTATCGGAAAACGGCCTGATAAAAGATGCGGTTTCTCATGACGAAGTCCTTTCGTTTTACGGGATAATCTCGTGATGTTCATTATAATTATACCGTTACAGAAGGAGGGAAACAAGAGAGAAACGGGAAAAAAGCGGAGAAACTGATTTTGTTTAATCAATTTTTAATTCAGGAGCCGGACCGGTGGAGGCCGCTTCCCGGAGCCGCATGTTGAAGCGGCAGGGCGGCGGGACCGGCCTGTCGTCGATCTGCGCCAGAAGCAGAGAAACGGTGTGGTAAGCCAGCTCCGCCAGCGGCAGTTGTACGGCGGTAAGCGGAACACACTGCCGGGAAGCGATTTCAGAGTCCTCGAACACCAGCAGTGAAAGGTCCTCCGGGATGCGCAGCCGCTTCCGGTAAGACCATTGCAGGACCGCGACCGCGTAGTCCATCGTGGAAGCGATAAAGGCGGTCGCCCCTTCCGCATACAGGCGGTCAAGTCCGTCGCAGAGTTCACGGGGATTCCGGTGGTCGCAGGGGAAAGCGATCCGGCTGATTCCGGGCGTCCTGTCCTCCTCAAAACCGGAGATCCAGTCCAGCATGCAGGAATCTTTGGAGGCCGTATAGTAGAGAAAAGCCGCTTTCCGGTGTGCCAGCCGGGCCAGATGGCGCAGGGCCAGCTGCATTCCCTGTTTGAAATTGACGGTCACGGCGGAAAGCATGCTGCCGTTGCGGATGTAGATCACCGAAGGAATCCCCTTGCACCATTTCAGGAGGTCCACGCTGGAAAGCTGCGGCAGCAGATTGAGGATTCCCGCCGCGCCGGAGTTTTTGCCGATCGCAGACAGAATATCCCGGGTCTCTCCGTAATCGCCGTAAATGTAACAGGTCTCCGGCAGGAAACCGCGCCGGGTGATCTCTCTGCTGAAGATATCCACGACATGGGAGGCCATCTCGTCGGCCAGCAAAACGATCTTCCGGCGCTCCGGCGCTTTCCGTCTGCCGTAGGGGGTATAATGCAGCCGCTCGATGGCGTCGAGCACACGGCGGCGGACCGGGGCGCTGATGGGGCGGGAACGGTTGATCACAAATGAAACCGTGCCGGGCGAACAGCCTGCCGCTTCGGCCACGTCCCTGATTGTGATTTTCCCGGATCTCATTGCCGGATGATGAGCCTGCCCGGTCATTCCACTTTCAGCACCAGCTGGAACGTGACCTGCGACGGGGGCCGGGGGACGAGGTCGAGGTTGTCCAGCAGCCGTTTTACCGATTCGTCCATCGCGTTGATGCCGCTTCTGGAGATGATTCGCGAGGCGAGAACCTTACCAGTGTCCGAAACGGTCAGTTCCACGACCACTTTGGGATCGTTGTTGCCGAGCAGAGAGCGCGGCGGCTGCTGCCAGCGGGCGTCGAAATAGCGTTTCAGGCCGTTGAAGTAGCTGTCCGGAATCTCGGAAGAAGCGCCTCCTCCGGGCGTCCGGTAGTCGGGCTTGCCGTAAGCCTGCCCCCGGTCCTGTGAACCGATCGGAACGTTCTGGTTGGTGTTGCGCCCCGAACCGTCGCCGATCGGCCCGGTCCGGTTGGGATTGTATACGCCTTCAAGTTCCCGCCTGCGCCGTGCCTCCGCTTCTGCTTTTTTACGCGCGGCCTCGGCAGCGGCTTTCCGTTTCGCGGCTTCAGCGGCAGCTTTCTTTCTGGCAGCTTCGGCGGCCCGTTTCCTGGCAGCTTCGGCGGCTTTCTTTTTCGCGGCTTCAGCGGCTTTTTTTCTGGCAGCTTCGGCGGCGGCTTTCTTTTTCGCAGCCTCGGCGGCGGCCTTCTTTTTTGCCGCTTCGGCGGCGGCCCGCTTCCGGGCTTCACGCTGTTGCTGAAGCCGCACGACGTCGATGCCGGGTTCGTCGGGACGCGCCGGTTCCTGCGGGGGCGGCTCCGGCGTGTCGGGTTCTGTCGGGGGCGGATCGGGCAGTCGGCCCGGGTTGGCGCCGGGACGGAGCCGTTCCGGCTTGCCGACGTTCCAGTCATGGGACAGTTCAGCTCCGCCGATCTTGACCCGGAAAGCGTTCTCCTCCTGATGGGCGCCGCGCCAGCCGAGATAGGCCAGCGGTCCGAAGATCAGCAGCACATGAAGCAGCGACACCGGCACAAAAATCTTCCACTGCCGCCCGGTGGGAACCGGCGGCAGATGTTTTCCGGATGAACCGGGGCGCGGTGGGGAGAGTCGGCTCATCTGCCTTCCTGTGCGGTTACCAGTGTCACATCTTCAAAACCGCTGCGGCGGATCGCCGCCATCAGTTCGATCACATCCTTGTAGGTGCGCGAACCGTCGGCGCGCAGCAGCAGCGAAGTCTTGGGCTCGGCAACTTTGAGCTGGCGGAGGTGTTCGATCAGCTCCTCCTGCGTGACGACGCTGTCGCCGAACATGATCGTGCCCTTGTTGGTCAGCGTCACGCTTTTGAAGTTGTCGTCCGGCAGCTTTTCCGCATTCATCTCGGGCGGTTTGATGGAAGTGCCGTACTCCATCAGCGGCATCGTGATCATGAAGACGATCAGCAGCAGGAACGTCAGGTCGAGCAGCGGCGTGACGTTGATCTGGTCGATCGCATCCATCTGGGAGCGCATTTTCCTGCGGTTGCGCATGATCTTCTACTCCATCGGGTTGGCCGGGCCCGTTCCCGGCATCGGCGACTGCGCCGGAGCTTCCGCCGGATACGCCTGCGGCGGCGCCGGCTGCTGGACGGGCGGCATCACCACCGCGGGGGCCGGCTGCTGCACCGGGGCGGGCTGTGCCGGCATCGGCACCGTGACCGGCTGCGGCCTCGCGGGTTGCTGGTAGACCGGCTGCGGCTGGGGACGGGGCGGCACATAGGCGCGGACCGGCTGGGGCTGCGCCGGAACCGGGTGCACCGGCGGCTGGGCCGCACTCTGCTGCTCGGCTTTGGCCTCTTTTTCCTCGCGTTCCGCCTGGTCGAGTTCGAGCTGTTCAAGTTTGATCCGCACCATGAACTCCTCGGTGAAGTTGTCCATCGTGATGGTCAGCGTGCGGATCGTCGCGGTCAGCAGGTTGTAGCCGACCAGCGACGGAATCGCGACGATCAGGCCCGCCACCGTGGTCAGCAGCGCGCCCGCCACGCCGGGAGCCAGCGCGGTGAAGTCCGATTTGCCCGCCGCCGCGATGCCGCAGAAGGCGAGCATCACGCCCCAGACCGTGCCGAAAAGGCCGCAGAACGGGCTGACGCTGACCAGCGTGGCCAGAAAGCCGATCCGGGTTTCAAGCTGCTGGATCTGGCTGGAGACTTCGCGCTCCAGCACCGCTTCGATCGCGTTGTACTGCGCGTCGGAGAGGCGCGAGGGCCTGGTGCTGATTGCGGTCGAATACTGCTGGCTGCGGGAGTCGCTTTCGTAGAATTCGAGCAGCCGTTCGACGCCGGCGGAGTAGATCGCTCCGATCGGGCCGGGGTCGGCGCTTCCCTCGCGCACCAGCTGCGGCGTCGCGATGTTCTTCTTGTTGGCCCGGAAGCGCGCGAGAAAACGGTTGGAACACTGCCGGGCGCGGTAAAGCGCCATCCCTTTGTCGATCATCACCGACCAGGTGAAGACCGAGCCGATCAACAGCAGCACGACGATGCCCTTGCCGACGCCGTCGCTGTTGGTGTAGGCATAATAGACGCCGGGGGTCGAAGCCGCAAGAATGAGTTGGATGAACATCAGATAAAAACTCCGCGAAAGTTGAAAAATACACTTTATAAAATATAATACCGGGATTATATTCTACAAGTACATTTCTCAACAAAAACCAACATACGGAGAAAAAAATGGCGCAGCAGAAACTCGTGCTCGGATTCGACATCGGCGGAACTAAGATCGGCATCGGCCTCGGTTCCGGGGAAGGCAAAATTCTCGCGAAGGGACGCATCGAAAATGTGAACACCTATCCGGAGGACGTGCTGCCCCAGCTGGTCTCGACCGCGCAGCGGCTTGCCGGCGAAGCCGGAGTCAAGCTCGGGGACGTCGCCGCCTTCGGCATCTCCGCGCCGTTCCCGGCGGACCCGGTCAACGGGATCATGACCGCCCCGACCAACAACAAGCACTGGCGCAACGTGCCGATCCTGCAGTACTTGAAGGACAACCTCAAGATGGACGGCTGCTTTGAAAACGACGCGAACTGCGGAGCCCTTGCTGAGTGGTTCTTCGGCGCGGGGCGCGGCTGCACCGACATGATCTACCTGACCATGAGCACCGGCATCGGCGGCGGCATCATCGCCTCCGGCCGCCTGGTGCGCGGCAACGGCAAAACCCTCAGCGCCGGTGAACTCGGCCACATCTGCGTCGAACTCGACGGGCGGCAGTGCAACTGCGGCATGAAGGGGTGCTACGAGGCCTATTCCGGCGGCCGCGCCCTGGCGCAGCGGATGCAGGAGGAACTCAAGGACAAGCCCGACAGCATGATCATGCAGCTGGTCAACGGCAAGGTCGAGGATATCGACATGGTTCCGCTGGAGAAGGCGGTCCGCGCCGGCGACGCCTACGCCTGTGCATTGTGGGATGAGATGAGCCGCCGCAACGCGCAGGCGTTCGGCATCTACATCAACACCTTCAACCCGCAGAAGCTGGTGCTGGGCACCCTCGCGTGGGCGGTCGGCGACCTCTATACCGATCCGATCAAAAAATACCTGCCGCAGTTCTGCTGGAAAGAGCCGATGGAGGCGTGCGAAATCGTCTCCTCCGAGCTTCGCCGCGACATCGGTTACTATGCGGGCGTCGCCGCCGCGCTGAACCACCTGCAGGAGCAGGGCAAATAACACTGCCGTGGATAAGATCGCGAACCTGACCCGGCGCTCGGCGTTGTTCCGGGCGATCCGGGAGTATTTCTACGACCGGGATTTCATCGAGGTGGAAACCCCGGTCAAAATCCACGCGCCCGCGCCGGAGGAGTTCATCGAATCGGTGCGCGCGGAAGGGGACTTTCTGCGCACCAGCCCGGAACTGGCGATGAAGGTGATGCTGGCGGACGGATTCGAGCGGATTTTCCAGATCGGCTCCTGCTTCCGGGCGGACGAACATGGCCGCAGGCATCGCGAGGAGTTCACGATGCTGGAATTTTACGCGCGGGGCATGGAATACCGGGAACAGGCGCAGTTCACCGCCGGATTCGTCGCCGAAGCCGCCCGCCGGGTGCTCGGCGGAGAATCCGTCGTTTACCGGGGGCGTGAAGTCGACCTCGGCAGCCATGAGTTCATCACCGTCGAGGAGGCATTCCGGCGCTATGCCGGCGTTTCCACGCAGGAAGCGGAGCGGCAGGACCGGTTCGACGAGCTGATGGTCACGAAAATCGAGCCGGAGCTGGGCCGGGGGCGGTTGACTTTCCTGACCGATTATCCCGCCGGCCGCGCTTCCCTCGCGCGGCTGCGCGCCGACAATCCTGCCGTCGCCGAACGGTGGGAGCTGTATATCGAAGGGATCGAGCTGGCCAATGCGTTCGGCGAGCTGACCGATGCGGCCGAGCAGAAAGCCCGCTTCCGGGCGGCGCTGGAGTTTCGCGCCGCGCACGGCATGCACCCTTACCCGGCAGCCGTGGAGTTTTTCGCCGCCCTCGACCGTGGCCTGCCGCAAAGCTCCGGCTGCGCGATGGGGCTTGACCGGCTGGCGATGATTTTCTGCGACGCCGACGATATCGGCGATGTCCGTTCCGACGGCTGACTGCCGCCGATTTTCTGAAAAACCGGAAGAAATCAGGCCTCTGCCGATTGATTCCGGTTATTTTTTTCTGTTTTTTTCAGAATTGCCCTTGACAAAATCAAACCGGTTTGACATACTTATAGTAAGCAATCAAACCAGTTTGATGAAACGGAACGGCGGCAGATGGGAAACAGTGTCACGATCGCGGATGTAGCCAATCACCTCGGTGTCTCCAAGAGCACGGTTTCGCACGCGCTCTCCGGCAAGCGCCGGATCAGCAGCGCGGTGAAACGTCAGGTGCTGGAGGCGGTCCGGGAGCTGGGCTACCGGCCGAACTTCGCGGCGCGGGTGATGAATACGCACCGGACCGGGCTGGTGGGCGTGGTGGTCGATTCGCTGAACAATCCGCATACCACCGCACTGCTGGAAGAGCTGGGCAGGGAGCTGGCGCGTTACTCGATGCAGATGGTGCTCTGTTCGGCGGGCGAGGTGGAGAACGGCCGGCTCCTGCTGTCGAAATTTTCCAACTGCATGGTGGATGGCATCCTGAACAACCTGCCGGGGCTGGCGGAAGGCGAGGCGAGAGAGCTGGCCCACGGCGTGCCGCTGATCACCTACCTGCGGCACCGGGAAGCGCCGTTGACCATCGATTTCGCGGCGGGGACGCGGCAGGCGCTCGACTATCTGGCCGGACTTGGACACCGCAGGATTGCGATGATTCCCGCCGAACGCCGCGGCGGGGCCGGGGAGGACCCCTGCCTGATCGCCTATCGGGAGCAGTTCGGGGATTCCGGGCTGGTTTTCCGGACTCCGGCGGCGACGCTGCAGGCCGGGCTTGAAGTTGCCGAAGCTCTTTTCGCCAGCGACGCCACCGCCGTGCTCGCCGGAAACGATGCGGTCGCTTCCGGGCTGCTGCAGTGGGCCATTGCACGGAATTATCCCCTGCCGGAACGGATGTCGGTGATCGGCCATGATGATTCGCCGCTCGCTTCGCTGACGTTTCCGTCGCTGACCAGCCTGCGGCTCCCGATCGATGTGATTGCCGCCCATACGGTGAAAGTGTTGATGCACGCCATCGACCGGGAACAGCCGGTGCCGGAACCGCTGACCATTGTTCCGGAGTTGATTGTCCGCAACTCGTGCGCAGCCAGGACGCAAGTGGGCGGCAAGGTGTGAAGCGGCGGCTTCCGAGGTTGATTGAAGTGTGAAATCTGCCAATGCAGGCACGGCAATTTCGTATAATGCCGAGTATGTTAAGCGGGCGGCAAGGTGGCGGCAAGGTGCCGCTGCCGGGTGCGCACGCCAATGCCCCTTCGGGGGGCGTGCGGCTACTGGTACAGGCGAGCCTTGGTTGGTCTCCAAGACCATTTACGCGGCGCATAAGTAAGACCACGCCGTCTTTTACGCGGCGCACGATAAGCGCGGTCAGCGCCGCGAACGAATGTGAGGGAATTATTTTGCGGCAGCAAAATAACGAGGAACGATAGTGACGAAGCCGAACGTAGAGAGCGAAGCCCCCCTGGCGTAGTGAGCGCAGCGAACGATGAAGGGTTGGCGGGCGCAGCCCGACAAGTAAGCGGCAAAGCCGCGCCCGCGAATGGGAGTGCTTCGCAAGTCAACGGGAGTCCCGAGGCGAGCGGGGAGGTCCGGAGGGCGATTGGCCCTCCGGAGCCATCCGCATAAGACGTAACGCCCAGTTTGTTGCCTGTAGTGGCCTTTAAGTAATGGCCTTTAAAAGAAACACAACCGACTTATGGCGGAGGTAAAAATGCGTAACAAGGTAAAGGACAAGGAAATGCAGCGAGGAAAACGCGCCCGGCACACTAACATGCCCGGCAGTATGCGCCGGAATTTTACGCTGATCGAGCTGTTGGTGGTAATTGCGATCATCGCGATCCTTGCGGCGATGCTGCTGCCGGCCTTGAACAAGGCACGCGACCAGGCGAAAAAAGCCAGCTGCCTGAACAATCACAAACAGGTGGGACTGCTGATGCAGCAGTACGCGATGTCCAATGACGACATCATACCGAAAGAACTGAAATGGGGCGGAGGCACAGAGAACTGGATTACGATTTTCACACATAACGGCTCGAACAGCGGAGCGATGGATTACAAGGCTTCACCGGGGATGATCGACCGCAAGCTGCTGGTCTGCAGTGCCGTACCCTACACAAAGGAGAACCTGAACAGCACCTGGACCTATACATACGGGATGCTCTACGGTCTGGCCACCGGTCGGATCAACCATGAATCGGCAACGGAGCGGCGGGCACATTGGGGCGTTTTCTGGTTCAAACAGGACGGCAACCAGTTTGTAAAGACCACCCGGCTGAAACATCCGAGCGCAATGCCGCTGCTGATGGATACGATGCGCGCTTCGCTGAAACCGCCGGCGGGCGGCTGGATCGTGATGCCGGACAACAATCCCGACGACATCGGCGTCGGCCTCGTTCACGGCGATTCCGCCAATGTGGACTACTTCGACGGCCACGCCGCCGGCCGGAGCCGCCCGGAACTGCGTGCCGCGCCGATGCTGAACTTCCAGTATTTCGTCGATTCAGCCGGCAACACCATTATTAACGCCGTGTGCAAGTTTTTTAACAAAAAATCCGTTCAAATTGTAGAAGCGGATTCCCATATTTCTGATTGATACAGCAATTGATGGAATGTGCCAACAATTTCCTGCTAATCCGAACAGTCAAATGCCATAAATCTCGGGCTCTGATTTTTTCGGCATTGAA